>NZ_BAAGIA010000003.1:0-669907 GCF_054658675.1 Denitratisoma sp. agr-D3
GAGAAGCTAAAGGCCACCTTAGCAGCCGCAGCCTCCCGGTAACGACAAGCGCCCGCCGGGCGCTTTTTTTGATCTTGGCAGTGCCAAAAGCAGCGCAAAACAGTGCCAAAAATCGCGCCGGCTTACACCCCATGGAGGCACAAGACGGTCCGCGCAGCGGATGGCGGGATTGACCTACGCCCAGATGGACACAAGCCCACCTGCACCGCCTGTGACAAAAGCCCCGAACGAAGCTCGGGGCTTTTGTTTACGCGCTCAGCGCCTGAGCTTGCGTTTCAGCCGTCGGCCCGCAGCCGGCGATCATTTTTTCCAGCGCGGCTTGTACCCGGACGTTCTGCTGGAGTTGGAGCCAAGGCAGGCATTCGGCCAGTTTCATGGCGACGTCCACCTTTTCCTCCAGGGTGATGGGGGCGCTGCACAAGCGTTGCAGTTCGGCGGCGCAGATCGCCTGAACCGAATCGGGCTCGGCCAGTTCGGTCACCACCAAGGCAACGGCCAGCAAGTCCATTTGGTGCTGGGGCGAAAACCAAGTTTCGCCTATGGCCTCCAAGGCCAGCAAGGCGGGCAGTTCGGTCTTGACCCGGTTCTTGGCATTCATGGGCAGCACGGCGGAACGACGTTGAGCAGATTTACGCATGGAACACTCTCCTTTCAGGGTGGAACGGTCCCAGGGACCGCTCCTCGATCCCCGCTGCTTGCTTTTCCGGCAAACCCTGCCGTTTTTCATGACGGCGGCGGCAATAATTGGCTTTAAAGCAAGATTACGGGGAAGAACACGCCGCTTTTCCGGCGTCTGATGATCTATTGGCGAATTCCGTGCCAGGCCCTATCTACAAGGTCATAGAAGCCAGCCGCGCCACCCCGCCGGCACGAGCGACCGCCTAGAATGGCGCCTACCGCGCCCGCCCCGTCTGGAGATACCGTTTTGGCCGAGATCATCGAATTCCCCAACCGGGTATTCAAGCTGCACCAACCCTTCCCCCCTGCCGGGGACCAGCCCACCGCCATCGCCAAGCTGGTGGAAGGGCTGGAGGACGGCCTCGCCTTCCAGACCCTGCTCGGCGTGACCGGTTCGGGCAAGACCTACACCATGGCCAACGTGATCGCCCAGATGGGCCGCCCGGCCCTGATACTGGCACCCAACAAGACCCTGGCCGCCCAGCTCTACTCGGAGTTCCGCGAATTCTTCCCCGAGAACGCGGTGGAGTACTTCGTCTCCTACTACGACTACTACCAGCCGGAAGCCTACGTGCCGGCCCGGGATTTATTCATCGAGAAGGACTCGTCCATCAACGAGCACATCGAGCAGATGCGGCTCTCGGCCACCAAAAGCCTGCTGGAACGGCGCGACGTGGTGATCGTGGCCACCGTGTCCTGCATCTACGGTATCGGCGACCCGGTGGATTACCACTCCATGATCCTGCACCTGCGCCAGGGCGAGAAAATGGGCCAGCGGGACATCATTCGCCGCCTGTCGGAAATGCAGTACGAACGCAACGAGATGGACTTCAAGCGCGGCGTTTACCGGGTGCGGGGCGACGTGATCGATATTTTCCCGGCGGAAAACGCCGAGCATGCGGTGCGGGTCACCCTGTTCGACGACGAGGTCGAGACCATCGCCCTGTTCGATCCCCTCACCGGTCACGTCCGGCAGAAGCTGGGGCGCTTCACTGTCTATCCCTCCAGCCACTACGTCACCCCCCGGGCCACGGTGCTGAAGGCCATCGAGAACATCAAGACCGAACTGCGGGAACGCATCGAGTTCTTCCAGAAAGAGCAGAAGCTGGTGGAGTGCCAGCGCATCGAGCAGCGCACCCGCTTCGACCTGGAAATGCTGGAACAACTGGGTTTCTGCAAGGGCATCGAAAACTACTCCCGCCATCTGTCGGGCCGCAAGGCCGGCGAAGCACCACCGACGTTGATCGACTACCTGCCCGCGGATGCCCTGTTCTTCATCGACGAATCCCACGTGGCCGTGTCCCAGGTGGGCGCCATGTACAAGGGCGACCGTTCACGCAAGGAAAACCTGGTGGGCTACGGCTTCCGCCTGCCCTCGGCACTGGACAACCGCCCCCTTAAGTTCGAGGAATTCGAACGCCTGATGCCCCAGACCATTTTCGTTTCCGCCACCCCGGCGGACTACGAGGCCCAGCACCAGGGCCAGGTGGTGGAACAGGTGGTGCGCCCCACCGGCCTGGTGGACCCGGAAGTGATCGTCCGCCCCGCCCTCACCCAGGTGGACGACCTGCTGGGAGAAATCAAAAAACGCACCGCCAGGGAAGAGCGCGTACTGGTCACCGTGCTGACCAAGCGCCTGGCGGAACAGCTCACCGAATACCTGGGCGACAACGGCATCAAGGTGCGCTACCTGCACTCGGACATCGACACCGTGGAGCGGGTGGAAATCATCCGCGACCTGCGCCTGGGGGTGTTCGACGTGCTGATCGGCATCAACCTGCTACGGGAAGGCCTGGACATTCCCGAGGTGTCCCTGGTGGCCATTCTCGATGCCGACAAGGAAGGCTTCCTCCGTTCCGAGCGCAGCCTGATCCAGACCATCGGCCGCGCCGCCCGCCATCTGAACGGCACCGCCATCCTCTACGCCGACCGAGTGACGGACTCCATGGCCCGGGCCATGAAGGAAACCGAGCGCCGTCGTGACAAGCAGCTCGCCCACAACGCCGCACACGGCATCACCCCCAAGGGGGTCAGCAAGCGCATCAAGGACATCATCGACGGCGTGTACGACCACGAAATCGCCAACCAGGATTTGAAGGTCGCCCAGCAGCAAGCCAAGTACGAAGCCATGAGCGAAAAGGCGATGGCGAAGGAAATCAAGCGCCTGGAAAAGGCCATGCAGGAGCACGCCAAAAACCTGGAGTTCGAGGAAGCTGCCGCCGCACGGGATGAACTGTTCCGTTTGAAGCAGATGGCCTTTGGCGGAGAGGCGCATGATGCTCCGCTGGCTGCCAAGGATGATTAAGAGGATTTCTGAATAATGACGCCCTCCTTTCCAATCGCCACTGACAACATTTACAAGTTCACTTGCCTGTTCGGATTGGCACTCATCATCACTTCAATATTCTCGTTAGTGTCTACGTACACGTCCTCTCTCGACAGAAAAGTAAGGTACGCAGAAATAGTCATTCCGCTAGAAGCAAACACACAGAGAAACAAGGCCGAAGAAGACTTGCTACAAATGCACAAGAAGTTGCTTAACGTCACCAAAGAGAATGAGAAAACCGCTAACACCGTCATTGGCTCAACTCTTGGTATTGGAATCGCTCTTAGTTTTTTTGGCGCATTTGCTTGGTACAAGAAAATTCAACTCCGAGACGACAGCCTCGCCAAACTTCAGCAAGACAAACTGGAACTTGAGCTCGAAAAACTCCGAATCGAAGTTAAAAATCTAAAAACTGATCAATATCACCGCAGATATCAACATCACAGATCGACTCTGCTGCGGAGGAGATAATTTTTTTCTAAGCCGCCTCCGGCTCCTGATCTTTCCCCGCCTGGATCAGGCTGTTGATCCACGACTTCTGGCAAATCTTCTGCCGCTGACCCAGCAAGTGCCGATGCACCCGCTCCCGGGCTTCGGCCAGGGGCATGATGGCGGCGTCGTTGACGGCTTCGCAATAGATGATGTGAAAGCCCACCGGCGACTCCAATACTTCCGATATCTCTCCCGCCTGTAGCGCGAAAGCCGCCGGCTCCAACTCCGGGTAAAGCTGGCCGGGGGTGACGTTACCCAACAGGCCGCCATTCATGGCGGTGGGGCATTCGGAATGCTTGAGGGCCTGCTCCTCGAAACGCTGGGGTTCCTTGAGCAGACGTTTGCGCACGGCTTCCAGCCTGGCCAGGGCGGTTTCCCGGTCGTTTTCCTTGTACTCGGGATTGATGGTGATCAGGATGTGGCGCAGGGTTCGGCTGGCGGGCTTGGTAAAGCGGTCCTTGTGCATGAAGTAGAAGATTTCCACGTCGGTGTCGCTCACCTTGGCGGCGCGGGCCGCCACTTTCTCCAGCACGGCCTCCACGGTCAGGTCCCGCTCCACCGCTTCACGCAGGGTGGCCTCGCTGAGGCCGATGCGGTCCAGGTCGGCGTGGAAGTCGTCATCGTTCTCGTAACGCTGGCGGATTTCCTTGAGGCTGGTCTTGACCGAGGATTCCGGCAAGGCCACCTGGGCAGCCTCGGGCGTCGCCAGGATCAGGGCTTCCAGTTCCCGCTGCTTGGCGGCCACCTTGTCCACCCGCTGCCGCTCTTCCGGCGCCAGCACGTCGGGATTCTTTTGGAAAAGCTGCTGGGCCAGCTTCAGGGTCAGATAGGCGCTGACGGGAGCATTCATTCGTCGGCCTCCTCGGGCTTGGCTTCCGCCGGCGCCAGCGCGGATTCGGGCACCATCAGGGGCTCGCCGGGCAGACAGCTGAAATGGATGTGGTAAATGACGCTGCTGGCGCCCTCGCTGCGGATCACCTTGATCACCTCGCCCACGCTGTCGAGGGGTACCTTGACCTCGCCGCGGATGGACAGGGCCTTGGCCGCCTTCACCTTTTCGCGGAACTCAAAGCGGCTGGGCAACCATTCCTCATCGCGGCCGATCAACTCCTCCTCGCGGCAACCGACCACCTTGCCCTCCTCCAGGAAGTTCACCGAGTAGATGATCTGGTCCTGAAGAAAGGTGCCGACGTTGATGACGTAACCGATGCTGCCACGCCGAACCAGGAAAGCCCCGGGATCAAGACCGGGGTAGGTGCCGTCATTGCGCACGTTGCGGGTGACCCGCACGGCGTCGCCATAATCCCAACGGGGCTGCATGGTCGCGTACTCGCTTATTTGAAGATATCGCCGGCTGGCATGAAGGAAGTGCCACCGGCCTTTTGCAGTACGGAGAACACCCGCTCGGTGAGGGCGTCGGACTTGACGAAGTCCTGGTAGGCCAGCACCAGCCACTTGCGATAGGCCTCGTATTCAGGGGCCTTGCCGGCTTCCTGCTTGGCCAGGTAGTCGTGGAAGCGTTGCAGGATGTGCAGACGGTTCACATGGACCACGCTCTGGTCGTAGGGCACCTCGAAGTAATTGAGAAAATCCTCGGCCGAGGCCAGGTCTTCCAGGTCGGATTCAAAATCGCGTTCTTCGGCACTCATGGTGGACTCCTAGGCGGCTACAAGGGTGAGGGAGGGACGCAACAAGGATTCGGCCTGGGCTTCTTTCACCACGGCCAACAGGGCGGCGGCCCCGAGGTGGTCCTTGTCGTCAAGGGAAAGCAGTTTTTCCAACCGGGCGCGGGCCTCGACGATGCGCCCCAGGCGCAGCAGCACGACGGCGGTGCCCTTTAGCGCCAGCAGGTAGAAGCGCAGCAAACCCATGTTGCGGCCGCCTGCCTGGGACACGGCGAAGGGCGTCAGGGACTGCCAGTCGGGGGAAATATCCAAGCGCCGGGCGGACACGGCCAAGGCCCGGTCGGCCACGACCAGGGTGTCGTCCAACCGGTGCTGGTAGAAGTAATAACGATACAAGGCCACCAACACCGAGAGCTGTTCGGGCGCCAGAAAATAGGCCCGCAACAGCTTGGCCTCGGCCTCGGGCTCGCCGTACAACTCCGATGCGGCGGCGATCAGGGCTTCCGTCTCGGCCACCGGCGTCTCGTCGAAATAGAGGCTCTCGTCGCCGATGTCGAGGAAGTCGGTGGAAACCGTGGGCATGTCGTCGGACTCAGTCACGATGCTTTTCCTCGCAGCACAGGTCGCCGGCGGAACAGACGACGCAATTCTCCTTGTCCTCAACGGCGGGCAGGCCCTTGAGGGCGCGGACTTCCGCTTCCAGCAGGTCGATCCGGTCCAGCAGGCATTGCATGGCCTTGCCGACGGGATCGGGAATCAGGTGATGGTCGAGATTGATCGCCATGCCGGCGGCGCCGACGCTGACAGCGGGGACGCTGCGTTCCCCCACCAACCGACCGGGAATGCCGACGATGGTGCGTCCCATGGGGACATCCTTGACCACCACCGAGTTGGCGCCGACCCGGGCGTTGTCGTGGATGGTGATGGCACCGAGGATCTTGGCGCCGGCGCCCACCACTACGCCGTTCCCCAGGGTGGGATGGCGCTTGCCCTTGTTCCAGGTGGTGCCGCCCAGGGTGACGCCGTGATAGAGGGTCACGTCGTCGCCGATTTCGGCGGTCTCGCCGATCACGACGCCAGCACCGTGGTCGATGAAAAAGCGGCGGCCCAGGGTGGCGCCCGGATGGATGTCGATATTGGTGACCATCCGCGCCATGAAGGACAACAGCCGGGCCAGGTAGCGCCAGCCCCGGCGCCATAGGGCATGGGCGATGCGCTGGGCCAGGATGGCGTGCAGACCAGGATAGGTGGTCAATACCTCGAAGGTGGACCGGGCGGCCGGGTCGCGCTCGAAGACGCAACGCAAATCCTCCCGCAGCAGCGCCAACAACCCCGGCTTGGCCTGGCTCACCGTCAGTTCCGCCACATTCAGTTCAGACATGTCCATGGTGTTCCTCCCGGAACATGGCAAGTAGTTCATGATCGGCGGGCGGCCGCTTGGCCGAGACCACGAAATCGCGCACCCGCGCCAACAAGGCCTGGGCCTGGGATTCGTTCAGGTCGTAGCCCAGGCCTGCCATCACCAGTTGCACGGCGCGGGAACCGGAATGCTTGCCCAGCACGATGCGATGGCTGCGCCCCACCAGACAGGGATCAAATCCTTGGTAGTTGTTGGGATCCTTGAGCAGGCCATCCACGTGGATGCCGGCTTCGTGGGTGAATACGCCCTCGCCCACCAGGCTCTTCTGCCAATGGATCGGCCGACCGGAAGCAACCGCCACCGCGTGGGACAAACCAAGAAAACGATCCAGGGACACCCCGGTTTCAAAGCCGTAGCACTGGTGCAGCCCCAGCACCACCTCTTCCAGCGGCGCATTGCCAGCCCGTTCTCCCAGGCCATTCACCGTAGTGTTCAAGTGGGTCGCCCCGGCCCGGGCGGCCGCCAGGGTGTTGGCAGTGGCCAAGCCGAGGTCGTCGTGGGCGTGCATTTCGATATCCAGGTCGGTAACAGCCCGCAGATGGGAAATCCGCTCATAAACGCCGAAAGGTTCGAGCACGCCCAGGGTATCGGCAAAGCGCAGACGGCTGGCCCCGGCCTTTTGCGCAGTCTCGGCGATCTGGGCGAGGAAGTCGGGATCGGCGCGGGAGGCATCCTCCATGCCGATGCAGACCTCCAGGCCGGCATCCCGGGCCAAGGGCACGTGCACGGCGATCTGGGCCAACAGCCAGTCCCGGGTCTGCCGCAACTTATAGGCCAGATGCTGGTCGGAAGCGGGGATGGAGATGTCCATCATTTGGGCCCCGAGGGCCGCGCCTTGCAGAATGTCGGCCTGGTGCATGCGGCACCAGACCATCAAGCGGGCGCGCAAGCCGAGGGAGGCGACGGCCCGGATGCTGTCCCGTTCCACCTCCCCCATGGCGGGAATGCCTACTTCCAGTTCGGGCACCCCCAACGCGTCCAATTGGCGGGCAATGTCCAGTTTTTCGTCCAGCGTGAACGCCACGCCGGCCGATTGCTCGCCGTCCCGCAGGGTGGTGTCGTTGATGATGATCTTGCGGCTGGGTGTCTGCACGGAAATTACCTCCACGCTTCCTTGAGCAAATCCGATGCCCAGCACGAATTCCTTTATTTTCAATGAAATAAATAGAACACCTAGCGTAGCAAGCAACCCACGGGAACGTGATTGTCGGAAACACAACAAACCGAGAATTGACCGGCAAAGGCCCATCAGAGATGGACGTCAAGGGGATGGGCGGCCAATGGTAGAATCGACGCCACTTTTTCTCCCCGGTGGCCGCTGCCGCCGGGGAATTCGTTTATTTAATGCCCTGGATTTTTTAGAAAGCCTTTGACATGACTCAGGAACAAGCCCAAACCAGCCCGCTGGAGCGCCGTATCGACATGACCGTGGCCATGGCCGCCATTGAAGCCGATGTGGAAAAGCGTCTCAAGCAGATGTCCAAGACCGTCAAGATGGCCGGTTTCCGTCCGGGCAAGGTCCCCTTCAAGCTCGTGGCCCAGAACTACGGCTACCAAGCCCGCTCCGAAGCCATCGGCGCCGCCGTGGAAAAGGCGTTCGGCGAAGAAGCCCAGAAGCAGAACCTGAAAGTGGCCGGCTATCCCCGCTTCGAGCCCAAGGCCGCCGCCGGTGAAGCCAATGCCGAGAAGCTCGAATTCACGGCCGTTTTCGAAGTTTTCCCCGAAATCAAGCTGGCCGACCTGTCCGCCACCGCCGTCGAGAAAGTCGTGTTCACCGTGACCGACGCCGAAGTGGACAAGACCCTCGACGCCCTGCGCAAGCAACGGGTGAACTACGAGGACGCCGACCGCGCCGCTCAAAAAGATGACCGCATCACCATCGACTTCCTTGGCCGCCTGGACGGTGTCGAATTCGAAGGTGGCAAGGGCAATGACTTCCCCGTGATCGTCGGCGGCGGCCAAATGCTGCCCGACTTCGACAAGGGCTTGGAAGGCATGAAGGCTGGCGACACCAAGACCATCGACGTCGCCTTCCCCGAGGGCTATCAAGCCCCCAACCTGGCTGGCAAGACCGCTCAGTTCGACCTGACCTGCAAGAAGGTGGAAGCCCCCGTGCTGCCCGCCGTGGATGCTGAGTTCGCCAAGCAGCTGGGCATCGCCGACGGCGACCTCGCCAAGATGCGCAGCGAAGTGCGCGCCAACCTGGAGCGCGAAGTCAAAAAGCGCCTCCAGTCCCAGGTCAAGAACCAGGTCATGGAAGCCCTGCTCAACGCCAACCCCATCGACGTGCCCAAGGCCCTGGTGGATCTGGAAGCCCAGTACATGGTC
Organism: Denitratisoma sp. agr-D3; assembly: GCF_054658675.1. Taxonomy (NCBI): domain Bacteria; kingdom Pseudomonadati; phylum Pseudomonadota; class Betaproteobacteria; order Nitrosomonadales; family Sterolibacteriaceae; genus Denitratisoma; species Denitratisoma sp. agr-D3. The sequence continues at coordinate 8,870 of NZ_BAAGIA010000003.1, forward strand.
GAAGGCACCAAGCAGGACTTCAAGTCCCGCGGCATGCCCACCGACAACCTGCCCTTCGAACCCGCCTGGTTCACGCCCCAGGCCACCCGCCGCGTAAAACTGGGCCTGCTTCTTGCTGAAGTGGTGAAGGCACAGGACCTAAAGGCCAAACCCGAACAAGTCCGTGCCGTGATCGACGAATTTGCAGCAACCTTCGAGGATCCGCAGGAAGTGGTACGCTGGTACTACTCTCAGCCCCAGCGCCTGCAAGAAGCGGAATCCCTTGCCACCGAGAACAATGTGGTGGAGTGGGTGCTGTCGGTGGCAAAAGTGAGCGAGAAGGCCGTCGATTTTGACGAGCTGATGGGCAATGCGGCATGATGCTGCCAACTGGATGTAGGGAAAGCGACATGAACCAGCAACAGTGGGATCCTCAAGCTCTGGGCCTGGTGCCCATGGTGATCGAAACCAGCGGTCGCGGCGAACGGGCCTACGACATCTACTCCCGTCTGCTGCGGGAACGGGTCGTGTTCCTGGTGGGCCCGGTCAATGACGCCACCGCCAATCTGGTGGTCGCCCAGTTGCTGTTCCTTGAATCGGAAAACCCGGACAAGGACATCCACTTCTACATCAACTCCCCCGGCGGTTCCGTCACGGCGGGCATGGCGATCTACGACACCATGCAGTTCATCAAGCCCGACGTATCCACCCTATGCATCGGCCAAGCCGCCAGTATGGGCGCCTTCCTGCTGGCCGCCGGCGCCAAGGGCAAGCGTTTCGCCCTGCCCAATTCCCGCGTGATGATCCACCAGCCCCTGGGCGGTTTCCAGGGCCAGGCTTCGGATATCGAAATCCACGCCAAGGAAATCCTCTACCTCAAGGACAAGCTCAACCGCATGCTGGCCGAGCATACAGGCCAGTCCATCGAGAAGATCGAGCAGGACACCGACCGGGACAACTTCCTGTCCGCCGCTGCGGCAGCGGAATACGGTCTGGTGGACCAGGTGCTGACCCGTCGCGCCGAAGGCGCCGAGTAAGCCCCGCCTGACCCAGCGCACAACCCACGGAGATCATCATGACGGACAAAAAAACGGGCACAGAAAAACTGCTCTACTGCTCCTTCTGCGGCAAGAGCCAGCATGAAGTCAAAAAGCTGATTGCCGGCCCCTCCGTCTTCATCTGCGATGAATGCATCGAGTTGTGCAACGACATCATCCGCGACGAAGTCGCCGCTGAACACGACGGCGGCAGCAGCACCAACCTGCCCACGCCCCGGGAAATCAACGCCAACCTCGACCAGTACGTGATCGGCCAGGCCGCCGCCAAGCGGATTCTTGCCGTGGCGGTGTACAACCACTACAAGCGCCTGCGTCATCGCGACAAGGGCAACGAGGACGTGGAACTGGCCAAGAGCAACATCCTGCTGGTGGGCCCCACGGGCTCCGGCAAGACCCTGCTGGCCCAGACCCTGGCCCGCATGCTCAACGTGCCCTTCGTCATGGCCGACGCCACCACGCTGACCGAAGCCGGTTACGTGGGCGAGGACGTGGAAAACATCATCCAGAAGCTGCTGCAAAAGTGCGACTACGAAGTGGAAAAGGCCCAGCAGGGCATCGTCTACATCGACGAAATCGACAAGATTTCCCGCAAGTCGGACAATCCCTCCATCACCCGCGACGTCTCCGGTGAAGGCGTGCAGCAGGCCCTGCTCAAACTGATCGAGGGCACCACCGCCTCCGTGCCTCCGCAAGGTGGCCGCAAGCACCCGAACCAGGATTTCGTCCAGGTGGATACCACCAACATCCTGTTCATCTGCGGCGGCGCTTTCGACGGCCTGGACAAGGTGATCCGCAACCGTTCTGAAAAGTCCGGCATCGGTTTCGGCGCCGAAGTGAAGAGCAAGGACACCAAGGACGTCACCACGACGCTCAAGCAGGTGGAACCCGAGGATCTGGTCAAGTTCGGCCTGATTCCCGAATTCGTCGGTCGCCTGCCGGTGATCGCTACCTTGCAGGAGCTGGACGAAGCCGCCTTGGTGCAGATTCTGATCGAGCCCAAGAATGCCCTGATCAAGCAGTATCAGAAGCTGTTCGGCATGGAAGGCGTCGAACTGGAAATTCGCCCTACCGCTATCCAGGCCATTGCCCGCCGCGCCCTCAAGCGCAAGACTGGCGCCCGTGGCCTGCGTTCCATCCTTGAAAACGTGCTGCTTGACACCATGTACGAGCTGCCCACCATGGAAAACGTCACCAAGGTGGTCATCGACGAGAACATGATCGAAGGCAACGCCCAGCCCATCCTGATTTACGCCGAGCAACCCAAGGTTTCCGGCGCGAACTGAGTCGATATCTGCGGGTAAACCCTCGGCACCCTGCAATGGGGTGTAGTAATCTTGAAACGGACTGGGGTCGCCCCCATATCCGTTTCAAGGCATCAACTTAAAGGACAAGCCATGTCTGGCGAACTCGACCTACCCCAAGAGAAACTGCAACTGCCCCTGTTGCCCCTGCGCGACGTGGTGGTTTTCCCCCATATGGTCATTCCCCTCTTCGTGGGAAGGCCGAAGTCCATCAAGGCCCTGGAAATGGCCATGGAAAGCGGCAAGAGCATTCTGTTGGTGGCCCAGAAGTCGGCCGCCAAGGATGAGCCCGATGCCAGCGACCTCTACGACATCGGCTGCATCGCCAACGTGCTGCAAATGCTCAAACTGCCTGACGGCACCGTCAAGGTGCTGGTGGAAGGCGCCCAACGGGCCAAGGTTGAGCATGTGGAAGACCTGAAGAACGTGTTCACCGCCGACGTGACCCCCATCGTCACCGATGAGGTGGGCAACCACGAGATCGAGGCCATGCGCCGCGCCATCCTGGCCCAGTTCGACCAGTACGTGAAACTGAACAAGAAGATCCCGCCGGAAATCCTGACTTCCCTGGCGGGCATCGAGGAAGCCGGTCGCCTAGCCGACACCATTGCCGCCCATCTGCCCCTGAAGCTCGAGCTGAAGCAGGAAGTACTGGAACTGTTCGACGTGGGCGATCGTCTGGAAAAGCTGCTGGGCCAACTGGAAACCGAACTGGACATCCTTCAGGTGGAAAAGCGTATCCGTGGCCGCGTCAAGCGCCAGATGGAGAAGAGCCAGCGCGAGTACTACCTGAACGAACAAGTGAAGGCCATCCAGAAGGAACTCGGCGAAGGCGAAGAAGGTGCCGACCTCGAGGAGATGGACAAGAAGATCAAGCTGGCCGGCATGCCCAAGGAAGCCCTGGCCAAGGCCCAGTCCGAATTCAAGAAGCTCAAGCTGATGTCTCCCATGTCGGCGGAAGCCACCGTGGTGCGCAACTACATCGAAACCCTGGTGGGTCTGCCCTGGAAGAAGAAGTCCCGCATTTCCAAGGACCTGGCCGGTGCCGAGAAGATTCTCGACAAGGACCACTACGGCCTGGAGAAGGTCAAGGAACGCATCGTCGAATACCTGGCCGTGCAACAACGCGTGGACAAGGTGAAGGCTCCCATCCTCTGCCTCGTCGGCCCTCCCGGCGTGGGCAAGACCTCCCTGGGTCAGTCCATCGCCAAGGCCACCAACCGCAAGTTCATCCGTATGGCCCTGGGCGGCGTCCGTGACGAAGCCGAAATCCGCGGCCACCGTCGCACCTATATCGGTTCCATGCCCGGCAAGATCTTGCAGAGCATGAACAAGGTCGGCGTCAAGAATCCCCTGTTCCTGCTGGACGAAGTGGACAAGCTGGGCCAGGACTTCCGTGGCGATCCCTCTTCCGCCCTGCTGGAAGTGCTCGATCCCGAGCAGAACCACACCTTCCAGGATCACTACATCGAGGTGGACTTCGACCTGTCCGACGTGATGTTCGTCGCCACGGCCAACTCCCTGCACATCCCCGCGCCCCTGCTGGACCGGATGGAAGTGATCCGTCTCTCCGGCTACACCGAGGATGAGAAGGTCAACATCGCCCAGCGTTATCTGCTGCCCAAGCAGATGAAGAACAACGGCGTGAAGAAGGATGAATTGACCGTCACCGAAGACGCCCTGCGCGACATCGTGCGCTACTACACCCGCGAAGCCGGCGTGCGCTCCCTGGAGCGGGAAATCTCCAAGATCTGCCGCAAGGTCATCAAGACCCTGGTGCTGCGCCCGCGCAAGAACAAGATCGTGGTCAACGCCAAGTCCCTGGACAAGTACTTGGGCGTACGCCGCTACACCTTCGGTATGGCCGAGAAGGAAAACCAGATCGGCCAGGTCACCGGTTTGGCCTGGACCGAGGTGGGTGGCGAATTGCTGACCATCGAATCCGTGGCCCTGCCTGGCAAGGGCAAGACCATGACCACCGGCAAGCTCGGCGACGTGATGCAGGAGTCCATCCAGGCCGCCCTCAGCGTGGTGCGCAAGCGCGCCAAGGCCCTGGGGATCAAGGAAGACTTCTATCAGAACAGCGACATCCACATCCACTTGCCGGAAGGCGCCACGCCCAAGGACGGCCCGTCCGCCGGCATCGCCATCACGACGGCCCTGGTGTCCGTGCTGACGGGCATTCCGGTGCGGGCCGACGTGGCCATGACCGGTGAAATCACCCTGCGCGGCGAAGTGTTGCCCATTGGTGGTCTCAAGGAAAAACTGCTGGCGGCCGTCCGTGGCGGCATCCGCTTGGCCCTGATCCCCGAGGAAAACGTCAAGGACCTGACCGAGATTCCGGACACCATCAAGAACCGGATCGAAATCATCCCGGTCAAGTGGATCGACAAGGTGCTGGAACTGGCCCTCGAGCGCATGCCCGAGCCCTTGCCCGAACCGGCTGAGCCGGTAACGGCCAAGGAACCGGAAAGCACCGAGGCGGCCGCTTCCGCCCTGGTCAAGCACTGAGGACACTCCAGCCAAAAATTTGCGAATGCTGGTACAATTCGCGCCCCGTTGAACGGAACGGGTGCTTAGCTCAGTTGGTAGAGCGTCGCCCTTACAAGGCGAATGTCGGCGGTTCGACCCCGTCAGCACCCACCAAGGTCAGCGCATTGGAGTGGTAGTTCAGTTGGTTAGAATACCGGCCTGTCACGCCGGGGGTCGCGGGTTCGAGTCCCGTCCACTCCGCCAGATCAAATAAAAAAGCCATCCTCCGGGATGGCTTTTTTATTTCCCGTCTTTGCCTTCCCGCAGCATCCAACAGCATGCAGGTCGTACTTGCAAGCCCTCTCCCGCCTGCACCTTGTCGAAAAACCGTGCTTTCGTCACTCAATGATGATGAGCAGTGCCGCCGCCGTCGCGCGAGCACAAAGCACTGACTGCGGTCGTCGCCCAGCACGCTGCCTGCCGGCATCGAAGTGGCCTCTATATACAAAGAATGGCCCGCTTCATACCTTTGGAATATTCCGTAGTCACAGAAAATTCATATTGCTTTGCGAGAATGAATTGAGGGTGACCATCGCTGTCACCCCCTCCCTCCATCTTGCCGCACAGCTCCTACGGATTAATGCCAATGAACATCCGACAACGCATCACCCTATTGATCGTCCTGACTTTTGTCGCCATTTTTTCCATTGGCGGCTACGCGATCTTCCAAGCCCGGATGAACGCCACCGAAGTGAGGAGCGTCACCGAAGGCGTCGTTCCCAGCGCCTTGGCCTCCGCCGACCTGGTTTCCCAATTGAAGGAAGTACAGCTGGCCACCATGGCCCTGGTGTCGGCCCCCAGCGGCAACCTCACCGCCCAGGCCAACGACAAGCTGACGGCGAAAAAGACGCTGCTGCAAGAAAGCCTCGAACTGCAAGCCAAATACGCCACCGACACGGCCCAGAAGGGGCTGGTGGAGCAGGCGAAGGAAAGTCTGAACAACTACTTCGACGCCATCAACACCACCGCGCAGTTCAAGCTGGCTGGTCAGGCGGCCCTGGCGGAAGCCAATTTGTTCGCCAGCGTCGGTCAGTTCCAAAGCGAATTGGAGCAAATCGTCGAGACCTTGCGGGTTGAGAAGAATCGCAGCAAGGACAGCGCCATCACGGCGCTCAACGACAACCTCTCCGCCACCGCCACCGGCATCTCCATCGTCACCGTGATCATCGTGGCGATCCTGAGCGCCTTCGGCATGATGCTGTATCGCCAGATCATCATCCCCATCACCAAGATGCAGGAAGGCATGAGCCACATCGCCACCAGCCAGGACTTTTCCCACCAGGTCCCCGTGGAACGCATGGATGAAATCGGCCATTCCGTGGTCGCCTTCAACCTGATGATCGGCAAGATCCAGGAAAGCTCGGCTCAGCTCAAGCAGAAGACCACCGACATCAACACCATGTTGCAGAACATGCCCCAGGGCATCCTGACCATCGTCGAGGGCAACAAGGTGCACCCGGAATACTCCGCCTATCTGGAAACCATTCTGGAAACCCAGGACATCGTCGGCCGCGACGTGATGGACCTGCTATTCGCCAACAGCAACCTGGGCGCCGACATCCTGTCCCAGATCGAGGCTGTCGCCGGTGCCTGCGTCGGCGAGGACGTGATGAATTTCGAATTCAACCAGCACCTGATGGTGGGGGAAATCGAAAAGACCATGGCCGATGGCCGGGTCAAGGTTCTCGACCTGAGCTGGTCCCCGATCACCAACGACGAAGACATCATCGTCCGCATCATGCTGTGCGTGCGCGACGTGACCGAACTGCGCAAGCTCGCCGCCGAAGCCAACGAACAGAAGCGCGAACTGGAAATCATCGGCGAAATTCTGTCCGTTCCTCAAGAGAAATTCCACGACTTCATCACCTCTTCCACCAAGTTCGTGGATGAGAACGAACTGCTGATCCGCGACAACCCGGAACACAACCCGGCGACGGTCACCCAGCTGTTCCGCAACATGCACACCATCAAGGGCAACGCCCGGACATACGGCTTGCAGAACCTGACCAACGTTGTCCACGAGGTGGAGCAACGCTACGAAGAACTGAGAAAACCCCTGCCCACCATCGCCTGGGACCAGGCCACGCTGATGGAAGAACTGAATACCGTCAAGAAGTCCATCGAGCACTATGCCCGGATCAACGAAGTCAGCCTCGGCCGCAAGGGATCCGGCCGCAAGGGCGGCATCGAACACTACGTCATGATCGACAAGGAACAGGTGCGGGCCACCCTGAATCGCCTGGAAAACGTCAACACCGGCAACATCCATGAACTGATCGCCGCCCGCGATGCCGTACGCAAGACACTCCGACTGCTGGGCACCGAGCGCATCGTCGAGACCCTGGAAGGCGTGTTCGGCTCCCTCCCCTCCCTGGCCAAGGAACTGCACAAACTGCCCCCGATCATCGACATCGAGGATCACGGTTACGTCCTCCGCAGCGAAATCAGCGGCGTGCTCAAGAACACCTTCATGCATCTGGTCAGAAACTCCATGGACCACGGCCTGGAGACGCCGGAAGAACGCGCCGAAAAGAACAAGCCCGCCGCCGGCACCATCGAACTCTCGGTTCACGTGGCCGATGGTCACTTGCAGCTAGTCCTCAAGGATGATGGCCGCGGCCTGGCCTTGGCCCGCATCCGCAAACTGGCTGAGGAGAAGGGCATCATCGACACGGCAACAGCCCTCAGCGACGAGGAAACCGCAAGGCTGATCTTCCATCCGGGCTTCTCCACGGCGGAAAAGGTCACGGAAGTCTCTGGCCGCGGCGTCGGCATGGATGCGGTACAGGATTTCATCAAGAAGGAGAACGGACAGATCACCATCCGCTTCACCGATGAAAACCAGGGCGCCGATTTCCGTCAATTCGAAACCGTCGTCACGCTGCCCGAACACCTGGCCGAATTCGCCGATGGCTTCGACATTGCCGCCAGTCGTCATGAGGAAATTGACCAGGACGAATTGAGCGTCGACGTCGAGATCGACCAACAAGAAGCCTCCAAACTGGCTTGATCATTAGCCGACCCGAACGATGAGCAGCAACAACGTCCTAATCAGCAAAGTCCTCGTCCTGGACAACGACCTGGCCCACTCGGAAAACCTCAAGATGTTCTGCGAGGAGTGCGGCCTGGTCGCCATCAAGCCCCAACAGGGTGGGCTGGATGCCGTCATGGCGATCCTCAAGTCCAATGTGGACCTTGGCGGCATCATGCTCCACGAACACTACGGCGGCCGCCCGGACCGGGGCATCGCCCTCGCCCGAGAGATCCATGCCTCCCGGCCGGAACTGCCCATTTTCCTGCGCCGCGATCGATTGGCCAGCGTCGCCGGCCTGAATGAAAAGGACGCGGCAATGTTCCGCTGCGCCTATACCCTCAGCGATCTGCAAACCCTGCGGGCGACCCTGGACGCCTCGATTTTCAACCGGATCTACCCGAACGACCTGGTGCGCGGTATCACCGAAATGACCAGTGCCTCGTTGCAAACCCTGTTCCACAACTGCGACATCGACGTCGAAACCCCCTATCTCGTCAAGGACCGCATCATCTACGGCGAGGTCTTCACGATGATCGCCATCGAAAGCAGCTGGTGCCGGGGTTACATGATGCTGCAAGCCGAGGAGGAGGAAGTTCTCAACCTGATCCGCCGCGATGCCGGGGATGAAGGCGACGAGATGACCTTCCGCGAATTGAACAACGTCCTTGGCGAAGCCACCAACATGATCTGGGGATCCTTCAAGAACCGCTACGTGGGCCACGAGGATCACAAGAGTACCTCCTTGCAAACCCAGGTGCCGATCATCATCAATCACCATCGGCGCTTCATTTCCTTCGGCTCCGAAGATCCCCAACTCTGCCTCAAGTACACCCTACGGGAGCGGGGAAATCAGGACGGCACGCCGGTACCCATTTTTCAGCGCTTCGTCTTCAACCTGAACTGGTCCCCCGACGAGTTCAAGGAAAACCCGACCGTCGAGTCCCTGTTTGACGCAGGCGAACTCGAACTCTTCTGACCTCTCTGCAAGCAAGGAAAAAACAATGGCACAAATTCTTGTCGTCGACGACTCCAGCACCGTCCGCAACGAAGTTTGCGACTTTCTCAAGGCCAACAGCCTGACCGTCACCGCTGCGGTGGACGGCAAGGATGGCCTGGACAAGCTGAAGGCGGACTCCGCCATCAAGCTCGTCATCAGCGACGTCAACATGCCCAATATGGATGGTCTGACCATGGCGGAGAAGATCCGTAGCGAACTCAAGAACGCCGCCGTAAACATCATCATGCTGACCACGGAAAACAGCCCGGCCATGAAGGATCGCGGCAAGGCAGCCGGCATCAAGGGGTGGATCGTCAAGCCCTTCAACGGCGCCGCGGTCATTGGCTCGGTCAAGAAACTGGTCAGCTGATCGACCGCAGGACATGCAGCCCCCGTTGCCCGCCGCCCTTCTCCCCTGCGGAGAGGCATAAGAAGGAGTCGCCATCGCCTTGAGGATTTTCCTTCAATGCCTGGCGACCAATCCAGAAGCGGCCCAGGCACCCATCAGTCAAAGGCATTGAAATGGAAGTCAGTATCGGTTCGGTTCTTTTTTTGTTGCTCGGTGCCGCTCTCGGCGTCGGCGCGGCCACGTGGAAATACAGAGAGGATAAAAAACGCCTGATCGCCCGGATCCAGGAAAACGACCAGGTGATCCAGGATCTTTCCGTTCGGATGCCCCTGGACGAGGTCAATGACAAACTCGGCGAGTTGCGGAAGGAAATATCCTCCCTCGAAATCCGGCTTGGCCACCAGCAGGAAACCTTCGAGCAGGAACTGAGGGAAACGGAAAAAAAGCTCCAGGCCGAAAAGGATGAGCATCTGTCCCAGACCCATAGCGAGTACAACGAAAAAATCACCGAGTTGTGCCGCAGTCTGGCCGCCGATCATGCGGCCCTCAAGCACGATATCGACCTCCTGCTGGACATGGTGAAGACCATCGAGCGCTGGCACGACGAGATGCAGACCATCCTGGTTAACAACAAGGAACTGAAGGAACAAAACGAGGAGTTCGGGCGCATCGTCAAGAACGTGGTGATGCTGGCCCTCAACGCCGCCATCGAAGCCGCCCGGGCCGGCGAGCAGGGGCGCGGCTTTGCCGTCGTCGCCGACGGCGTCCGCGACCTGGCCCTGCTTTCGGAAAAGCTGTCGCAGAACTACCGCACCAATCTGCTGAAGAATGACTTGGTGACCACCACCACCTTCCAGGACATGCAGGCCAGCGGCAACATGATCCGGACCGCCGTGTTCGGTCTCAAGGCCACCAGCGAGAAGGTGGAAAACCTCATCGTCCAGGCGAGTGCATGATGGCCATCACCCCGAACTCAGTCGCAGCCCTGGAATGGCTTTTCGAAAAGTCCATCAAGGAAAACAGCGTTACCAGCACCGACGACAACTGTGCCGTGACGCGATTGAACGCCCCCGGTGGGACGGTCGAAGGCAAGAACCGGAAACTGATCGTGCTGAACATCTCGTCCTACACCTTCCGCGTTGTCGCCCTGTTCGACTTCGACCTGAACGACGTCACCACCGAGCACTTGGCGAAAGTACTGCGCAGCCCCAAGGGCGACCTGAAAGGCCAATCATTGCTGGATGCCTACGCAGAATTCGTCAACATGATTTGCGGCACGGTAAATCGGCAGCTCAGCAGCGAATTCCGCCATGTCGGGATGTCGACGCCCCTTTTCCTCGACACCGAATGCGCCAGCTACGCCGACATCCTGAAACCCGCGCAAACCATGCGCTTCGACGTCACGGTGAACGAGGCGACCCGTTTCAAGATTGCGATCTTCGTCTGCATCGCCAAGAACGCCACGCTGGACTTCCACGTGAATCGTTTCGACGTGGCCGAGGCCTCGACGGGAGAACTCGAACTCTTCTGAAGTGCGCCGGAAACGGCTAAACCAGCAGGTAACGGCTGGCTTCCTGCAACTTCATTTGCGCCGCCACGGCCTCCAGCGCTTCCGCGCGGGAGATTCGTACCAGCATGACCAACCAGCGCCGTCGGTCACGACCGACCAAGAGCGGACATTGCAGGGTGCAAACCTCGCTGTCGCTGCCGTCGTCGGCATCCACCAAGGCGCCCATCCGATCCACCGTAGCCGTCCAGGGTTCCAGGCGGATGTGCTCGGCGGGGGACGACAACCAAGCCGCCAACTGTTCCACCACCCGCTCCGGCGCCAGGGAGGCCGTGCTCTCCTGGTACTGGACCTCCAATTCATGCAGCCGGGCCATGCGTTCGTCCGTGGTCTCGCCGCCACCGTTGGCCCGCGCTCCATTCCATGCAGCATGAAGCTCATCGCGGCACTTCCGCTTTTCCACCATTTGGTCGGCAAACTGGTGAACCAGGCTGTCGAAAGCCGCCAATTGCAGTCGGTGCCGGGTGATTTCCTCGCTGGAACTCAACTCCCGCAAGGTGTGGTCGGAAAAGTAAAGATACTGGCGCGGCACATCGGACTGGATGACATCCCCCTGCTGCACCATGCCCAGCACGGTTTTCTGGTTCTGCCGCATGCCGACCAGGGCATAGCAATCGTCGGCAAAAGCATTGTCGCCCTCGGCGAGGAATTCCCGCATGGCGGTACTGCGACCCAACATCACATCGATATCGTCCGCCGAGGCGAACATGGCGTGAACCATCGGGTCCGTCGCAAAATGACTGCGGTTGATCGAGATCGCGGGGGGAAGCTGGGCCACCAGTTCGGCGCAATAGGCCATGGCCGTAGCCACGGCTGGCTCCAGGGTCTTAACCACGCCGCCAACCACGTTCAGCACCGGATCAACCACTTCGATCGCATGGGTGATGCCATGGACGATCGCTTCGTTCATCGGCGGCGTCGGCCCCAGCAAGGCACGCAATTTTTGCCAAAAATCCACCCGGACTCCTTTGGGTATGCAGGAAAATCAGTATCTGCTAATGTAGATGGCGCTTTTAACGCGCGTCGATGATAAAGCCAATACCAGGAGGAAAACCATGACTGCCATCGCCCTGCCCCGAATGTTTATGCGTAGCCTACAAGCGCTCTGGCTGCTTGGCTTGGTCGCTGCCGGGCTGAGTCATGCCGGGGAAAAAATCGACTTGAGGCCCGAGCAAGTCAGTCCCCATGTCTGGTACTTCCGCGGCGAATCGGGAGCAGCCTCCCAGGAAAACAAGGGCTACATGTCCAATGCCGGCTTCGTCGTGACCAAGGATCAGGTCGTCGTCTTCGACAGCCTGGGCTCGCCTGCCCTGGGCGAGGGCATGATCCGGGCTATCCGCAACATCACCCCGCTTCCCATCAAGCTGGTCATCGTCAGCCACTATCACGCCGACCACTTCTACGGCCTGCAAGCCTTCAAGGCGCTGGGCGCCCAGGTCTGGGCTCATGTCGGTGCGAAGGAATATCTGGCATCGGATATTGCGAAGGAACGGCTCGCGCAGCGCCGCCGTGACCTGGCCCCCTGGGTGGACGAACGCACCCGTCTGATTGCGCCGGACCACTTGTTCAGCGGCGACCAGGCCTTGACACGGGGCGGCGTCGAGTTGCGCCTGATCGACGTCCATGGCTCCCACGCGCCGGACGACGTCATGCTGTTCCTGCCCGGGGAAAAAGTGCTTTTTGCCGGTGACCTGTTTTTCTCCGGCCGTCTGCCCTTCGTCGGCGATGCCAACACGGCCCGCTGGCTGACGGCCTTGGATCACATGCTGGAAAGCAAGCCCGCCGTGGTGATTCCCGGCCATGGCAACGCTTCCGCCGATCCGTTGCCAGACATTGCCGCCACCAGGGAATACCTGGTTTTCCTACGCAAAACGATGGGGGACGCGGTTGCCGACCTGGTCCCCTTCGACGAGGTCTACCAGCGCACCGACTGGTCCCGCTTTGCCGGACAACGGGCTTTCGAGGCAGCCAACCGCCTCAACGCCTACAACGTTTATATCCAAATGGAGCAGGAATCCCTGCGTAAATAAGGGTTACCCCCCGTGCCGGCGGGGTAGCATGCGGCCGTTGTCCATTACCGTTACGCGCCATGCAACCGAATGTTTTCGGTCTTACCGGGCTTTCCGGCAGCGGCAAGACCACCCTGATCACCCAGCTGGTGGATTGGTTCGTCCAGCGCGGGCTCAAGGTTTCCACCCTCAAGCACACCCATCACGGTTTCGACCTCGATAGCCCCGGCAAGGACTCCTGGCGCATGCGCCAGGCCGGCGCCCAGGAGGTTTTCCTGGTCAGCAACCAACGCCTTGTCTTGATGCAGGAATTCCGGGGGGAAGCAGAACCATCGGCGGCGGAGTTGATTTCCCGCCTCCAGCCCTGCGACCTGGTGCTGGTGGAAGGCTACAAGCGCGACCCGCTACCCAAGATCGAGGTACACCGCCCCAGCCTGGAGAATCCCCCCGTCTGGCCCAACAATCCGGCCGTGGTGGCGGTTGCCACCGACGCCCCCATCGACACTCACCTGCCGCTGCTTGATCTAAACAACGTGGAGCAAATCGCCCTTTTCATCGCCGATTACCTTAGGCTTGAAAAGATACGATAATGGCGCTGCCTGATCCCTGCCGTGACCGATTGGATAAAAAACACAGCATGATCGGACAGACACATAAAACCAATAACCATCCCCAAGGATGGCAACGAGGAGGTAGATCGTGAGCACCATTCCCACTCCAGTCTCCACACCGGCGCGATGGACCTACCCGTTCTTGACCGGTATCGCCTGCGGTGGCGCCTGCTTGGCGGCCATTGCCATCAGCGGCGGCACCCTGGGAATCTGGGGCATCGCCTTCAGCGTCGTCGCGGCGATCACGATCGGCGTTGCCATCGAGATCCACTACCGGATCTCCATCCAGCGCCCCCGCGACCAACTGCGCAAAACCATCCGTGAAACGGTGGCCGACGGCGACCTGTCCCGGCGCGCGGCCCAAATCGGCCCCACCGGTCCCGTCGCCGGGGACTTCAATGCCCTCATGGCCAGCTTCCAGAGCATCGTGGGCCGGGTGGTGTTCAACTCCGAGCAAGTGGACGCCGCCGCCAAAAAACTCATCGCCGACGCCGACATCACCGTCCAGGGCTCGGAGCAGCAACACCAGGCCGCGGCCTCCGCGGTGGAAGCCGCCGAGTCCATGGCCGGCAGCATCGCCCACTTGGCGGAAATCACCGAGGAAGCGACCCGCATTGCCCAGGCCGCTCGGGAGCACTCCCAACATGGCGCCACCATCGTCCGCCAAGCCTCCGAGGAAATCGGCCTCCTGACCCAGACGGTGGAAAACTCCGCCTCCGTCGTCTCCGCCCTGGGTCAGCGTTCCCTGGACATTTCCGCCATCGTCCAGACCATCCACGAAATTGCCGACCAGACCAATCTGCTGGCCTTGAATGCCGCCATCGAGGCCGCCCGGGCCGGCGAACAGGGTCGGGGCTTCGCCGTCGTGGCCGACGAAGTGCGCAAGCTCGCCGAACGCACCACCTCGGCCACCGCCGAGATCAGCACCTTGATCAACGCCATCCAGAGCGAGATTCAAAGCGCCATCGACTCCATCCGTGCCGGCACCGACCAGGCCCGCAACGGCTCCAGCCTGGCCAACCAGGCGGCGGAGGCCCTGATCCTCATCAACACGGGCGCCGCCGACACCCTGGAAAAGAACCGCCTGATCGCCACCACCATGATGGAACAGCGGGCCCAGGCCCAGCACATCGCCGAGCAGGCCGGCGATATCATCGAACATGCCAAGCGCAATTCCGAAGGTGCCCGCAGCACCCTCACCGAGGCCAACCACCTCAACTACCTGGCCACCAACCTGGCGGAAATCGGCACGGTGTTCAAGCTGGGCCCCAGTGGCGAGGCGGCAAGACAAATCCACAATGCGATGCCGGAACAGGTCAAAGAACTGGCCAACACCGTCAGCGAACTGCTGACCGACGCGGTGCGGCGCAAGCAGATCAGCCTCGAGGACTTGTTCGACACCAACTACGCCCCCATCCCCGAAACCGATCCGCAAAAGTTCCACACCAAGTACGATGCCCTGATGGATCGCCTCCTGCCCAACATCCAGGAGCCCTTCTTCGGCCGCAACAGCGCCATTGCCTACGCCATCGCCATCGATCGCAACGGCTACGTGCCGACCCACAACAACCGTTTCTGCCAGCCCCTGACCGGCGACAAGGCCAAGGACATGGTGGGCAACCGGACCAAGCGCATCTTCTCCGACATCGTCGGCAAGCGCAGCGGCAGCCACGAACAACCTTTCCTGATCCAGACCTATCGCCGCGACACCGGCGAAATCATGCACGACATCTCGGCGCCGGTTTACATCCAGGGCCAGCATTGGGGCGGCGTCCGCATCGGTTACAAGACGGAATAAGCGCAGGATAAGCGCTCGCTTATAGCCAAAGTCATACGGGCGTAACAAAGGGGCATTAGCCTTGCAGCTTCCCCACAGTCCCGGAATCCACCGTGGATCACTCTGCCCTTTCCCCGGCCGCGGGCGCCAGCAACACCATCGCCAGCAGCCAATCGCTTCGCATCACGCCGGAGAACATCCGGCGCCTTCAGGAAGTCATTGACCGCCGCCAACTGCGCCCGGCCTTCCAACCCATCCTGGACTTCCGCACCCGCAGCTATCTCGGCTACGAGGGCCTGATCCGGGGGCCGGAAGGCACCGACCTATT
The DNA here is from genome assembly GCF_054658675.1 of Denitratisoma sp. agr-D3. Classification (NCBI taxonomy): domain Bacteria; kingdom Pseudomonadati; phylum Pseudomonadota; class Betaproteobacteria; order Nitrosomonadales; family Sterolibacteriaceae; genus Denitratisoma; species Denitratisoma sp. agr-D3. Next base: position 24,412 of record NZ_BAAGIA010000003.1, read on the forward strand.
CAGTCCCCTGATGCTGTTCGAACTGGCCCGGGTCAGCGGCCAGACCGAAATTCTCGAACGTCTCTGCCGCGAGGTCACCTTCCGCGAGTTCGCCGCGCAAAAGCTACCGGGGCGCCTGTTCATCAACGTCAGTGCCACCTGCCTGGCCGATCCCTTTTTCCTCAATGGGGAAACCGCCCGCCTGCTCCAGGAGATCGGCCTGCGCGCCCAGCAGATCGTCATCGAGATCACCGAGAACCAGCACGTCAACGACTTTTCCCTGTTGCGGGACCAACTGGCCACCTATCGCAAGATCGGCTACCAGATCGCCGTGGACGACCTGGGCGAGGGTTTCTCCAATCTGCGCATGTGGTCTGAAGTGCGGCCCGAGTTCGTCAAGATCGACCGCCACTTCATCAACGGCATCGCCGACGACGCCCTCAAGTTCCAGTTGGTCAAGGCCATGCAGGAACTGTCCGAAGCCAGCCACGCCCGCATCATCGCCGAGGGCATCGAGACCGAGGCCGAATTCACCACCGTGCGCGACCTGGGCATCGAATTCGGCCAGGGCTTCCTGATCTCCCGCCCCCAGTTCCAGCCGGAGCGCAGCCCCCAGGCCGAAAGCATCCGCCTGCTCTCCAACAGCACGCTGATCGTCTTCCCCCAGGCCTCTTCCATCAGTGTCGAAACGGCCACGGTGCGTAACGTCATGACGACCACGCCCCCCGTCCTGCCGACGACGACCAACGACGAAATCTTTTCCCGCTTCGAGGCCAACAACGAGCTGTTCGTCCAGCCCGTCGTGGACGAAAGCGGCGCCCCGGTCGGCACCATCAACCGTCACAACATGATCGACCGCTTCGCCCGCCCCTTCCGGCGAGAGATCTACGGTCGCAAGCCCTGCTCCGTGCTGATGGACCCGGAACCCCTGGTGATCGACCACACCACCACGGTGCAGGAAGCCGGGCAAATCCTCAGCGCCTCGGCCCACCACCACATGCTGGATGGCTTCGTCATCACCGAACAGGGCCGCTACGTCGGCATGGGCGGCACCCGGGCCTTGATGTCCCTGATCACCGACATGCAGATCCGCGCCGCACGCTACGCCAATCCGTTGACCCAGTTGCCGGGCAACGTGCCCATCAACGAACACATCGACCGGCTGCTCACCGGCCAGCGCAGCTTTGTCGCCTGCTACTGCGACCTGGACCACTTCAAGCCCTACAACGACACCTACGGCTACCGCCGGGGTGACCAGGTGATCCAGTTCCTCGGCGAAATCCTGCGCAAGTCCTGCGACCATCGGCGCGATTTCGTCGGCCACGTCGGCGGCGACGATTTCGTCCTGATCCTGCAAAGCCTCAACTGGAAGGACGCCCTGACCAACGCCATCCAACGCTTCGACGAAGGGGTCAAGGCCTTCACCGCCGACGAGCACATCAACCAGGGCGGCTACTGGGGCGAGGACCGCCGCGGCCAGCCCGTATTCCATCCCCTGCCCAGCCTGTCCATCGGTGCGGTGGAAGTGGAGCCCGGCTTGCTGCAAAGCCACCACGAGGTTTCCGCCGCTATCTCCCTGGCCAAGAAACAAGCGAAGAAGAAAATCGATGGCAGCGGACTGTTCATCGAGCGGCGCCGATCGGGCACCGTCACCGCCCGCATCACGCCGGAACCCTTCCACTGATGCGCCTTGGCTTGACCGGCGTTCGTCACGACAACGCCTGGATGCAGTAGAGTACGCATAGCCCGCCCCTAACCCACGTGGCGGATTGGCGGGCCTTTTCGAAAGGCGTGCCATGCAAAGAAAAACCAAGCCGGAACCCGCGGAACTCCCCCTGATCGCCGAGGCCGCGCCCTTCCAGGGCCTGATCCGCTACGAACGGCAGATGCCGATCCACCAGATTTCCTATTATCTGTGCGGGGAAATCCAGGAGCCCCAGTACTACACCGAGCTGTTCTACACCCTGCGCACGGCCTCGGAAACCGACCTGATCTACCTCCACATCAATTCGCCGGGCGGGGATTTCGACACCGGGCTACAGATCATCAACAACATGCTCGCCTCCGAGGCCCACGTGGTCACGGTGCTGGAGGCCCGCGCCTATTCCATGGCGGCCTTCATTTTTCTGGCCGGCGACGAGCTGGTGGTGCACGACAATTGCCAACTCATGTTCCACATCTATTCGGGCAGTTTCGCCGGCAAGGGCAACGAGCAGTTGGCCGAGGTCATCGCCCTCGGCAATTGGTTCGAAAAGGTCATGACGCGGATCTGCTGCCCATTCCTGAGCACGGCGGAGATCAACAAGATTCTTAAGGGCAGCGACGTCTGGATGGATTCTGACGAAATCCGCCGTCGCCTGATCCGCATCCTCAAGGCCGGCGAGAAAACTCAGAAAGCCAAGAGCAAGGTCACCGTGGCCACGGCGGTGACGCAGAAAAAGACGAGGGGCAAGACGCCGCGTTAGTGCGTTAGTGTTAGTACTGACGCGCCAGCTTGGCGGAAGCCATCAGGAAAACCCCGTCATTCCTGCGAAAGCGGGAATCCAGTGACGTCCGACCACGACAGACACGAGACCCCACCCGTGCGGGGTCGGTGCCGGGGCCTCAGTGGGAGGGGAAAAACATTTTTGCTTTGTCGAGCTTGTAGCTCCAGGGCAGCCCGGCATTCTTCCAGCCATTGACCACACGCTGTCCGGCCTTCGGACCATCCTTGGCCACGTCGCCCTCGAATCCTTCGGCCACGCTATAGACTTGGGAATACCCTTCCATCTTCAGGATGTCCGCCGCCTTGGCACTGCGGTCCCCGGAGCGGCACATCAAAATGATGGGGGAAGCCTTGTTCAAGCCCTTTTCCTTGAGACGACGGGCGACCTCCTGGGGGAACTCCGGGTTCGGTTCCAACAGGTAGATATTCCGTTTGTCGTCCCAATCCACCATCATTTCCTGGTGCTCGACATAGGGCACAAGGGCATCCGCAACGGAAGCCATGCCCACGTACATGACCTCGGCCCGGGTCCGCACGTCGAGGAAGAGCACCTTGGCGCCAAGTTTTTCCTTCATCTCGAAGGCTTCCCGGGGCGTCAGGTAAAGGCCGAACGGGGTCCGCTTGAGGACGGGCAGATTCGCCCAGTCCCGACTGTCGGGCGACCAGTCCGCCGCCAAAGACAAGGGCGACCAGAATGAAACACCGATCAGGATGCCAGCCAGTATTTTTTTCATGGTGCCCTCCTCTTTCTCGGCTCAGGCGATGCCAGGGTTGCCGGCGATGCCCTTGAGTTGCGGCAGGTTCAAGGCCACCGGCTTCACGGTCTTGACCTGGCGCAGATAGCTGGCAACCACGTCCCAGATCGGCTCGCCACCGGCGTTGCGGGCTTCTTCCGATACCGGCGCCCAACCCGCCACCTTGTAGGTCTTGCCAGCGTCGATGGGCTTGCCACCCAGCATCATGTTCTGGATGCGGCTGCCCATCTTGGCCGTGGGATCGCAGGTGTATTGCAGACCGCCCACCCGCACCATGTCGCCTCCCTGCTGATAGTAGGGATCGGGATTGAACAGGTTGTCGCAGACGTCTTCCAGCACCGTCTTGATCTGCTCGCCGGTCATGTTGCTGACCGTGGTGTAGGGATAGGTGATGGCCGTCTGGTCCAGCAGGTTTTCCATGGTGATGGCCTGACCGGGCAGCAGCGACGTGCCCCAGCGGAACCCCGGGGAGAAGGCGATTTCCGCATTCTTCATCTTGAGCAACGCATCCAGGATCAACTGGTCGAAGGTGCCGTTGAAATTTCCGCGCCGATAGAGCAGGCCCTCGGTCACCGCCAATTTCTCGCCCAGCTTGGCTTCGAAGGGCTTGCGGATGTCGGCGATCAACTTGTCCATGGCCGGATCGGCCGGGATCAGGTTGGCGAACACCGGCAGCAGCTTGTAGCGGAAGTCGCTGACCTTGCCGTTCTTCACGTCGAAATCCAGCACGCCGAGGAACTTGCCGTTGGAGCCCGCATTGGTCACCAGGGTCTGCCCTCCGGCATTCTTCACCTTCACCGGCGCCGGCATGCCGTCGTGGGTATGACCACCGAGGATGGCGTCGATGCCGCGCACCCGGGAGGCCATCTTGATGTCCACGTCCATGCCGTTGTGGGACAGCACCACCACCACCTGGGCACCCTTGCCACGGGCCTCGTCCACCACCTTCTGCATGTTGTCGTCCTGGATGCCGAAGTTCCAGTCCGGGGTGAAGTAGCGGGGATTGGCGATGGGCGTATAGGGGAAGGCTTGGCCGATGATGGCCACCGGCACGCCGTTGATGTTACGCATCACGTAGGGCTTGAACACCGGGTCGCCGAAGTCGGCGGTCTTGATGTTCTGGGCCACGATGTCGAGCTTGCCCTGGAAATCCTTTTCCTCGATCTCCTTCACCCGCTCGGCGCCGTAGGTGGATTCCCAGTGCAGGGTCATGATGTCCACGCCCAACAGCTTGCAGGTATCCACCATGTCCTGGGCCTTGGTCCACAGGGACGTGCCGGAACCCTGCCAGGTATCACCGCCGTCCAGCAGCAGCGAACCGGGGCGGCTGGCCTTGAGGCGCTTGACCAGGGTGGAAAGATGGGCGAAGCCGCCCACCTTGCCGTAGACCTTGGCGGCTTTTTCAAAGTCCAGATAGCTGAAGGCGTAGCTTTCCCGGGTGGCCGGCCGCATGCCGAAGTGCTTGAGCAGCGCCTCGCCTACCAGGTGAGGCGGCTGGCCCAACTGGCCGCCGAGCCCGATATTGACATTGGGCTCGCGGAAGTAGATGGGCAGCAGCTGGGCGTGGCAGTCCGTCATGTGCAACAGGCTGACGTTGCCGAACCGGGGCAGGTCGTAAAAGGCGGCGGCGGCCTTTTCCGCCTGGGCCGCATCCGCCTTCAACACCAGCCCTCCCGCGCTGGCGGCGGCCAGCACCTGGAGGAACTCGCGACGATTCATGCTCATGGTTCAGTCCTTGTTCACCGGAGAATTGGGATCGACCAGATAGGCCACCAGATGGGTGATCTGCTCCGGTGACAGCCAGTTGTGCAGGCCGAAACGGGGCATGTTGGTACAGGCCGAGAAGGCGTTGGAGTTGTAGATCTTGTCGTAGACGTACTTCACCACCGCCTCATCCACCTGGCCGTTCTGGCCGCGCAGCTTGGCAAAGTTGGTCAGACTGGGGCCGATGGTGCCGTAGGCCACTTCCTTCTTGTCCAACTGGTGGCAGGCATAGCAGTTGCCGCCGCGCAGGCGGCCGTAGGGATCGGGCTGGATGAAGCCGATGTGGCCGCCAGTACCGACCGACGCCAGCTTCTCGCCTTCCTTCCAGTCGCCCATCAGCTTGCCGTCCACGGGATAGCGGATGGTGGCCTTTTCCGTCAGTTCGATTTTCTGCCGCACCTTGGGCGGCGGATTGTCCTTGTACTGGCTGCACAGCTTCATGGTGCTGTCCTGGTCAAGCCGGCGCATCCAGTAGGAGGGGTTGTCCGCGCGGAAGGACTTGATGAACACCTCTTCGGCGCCCTGGGCCTTCTTGTCGGTCATCGGCGCCTTGTCGGCGGCAAAGGCCGTCGCGGCGGCCAGCCCCAGGGAAAAGGTCACCAGGGCAAAGGTCAGTTTTTTCTTCATCTCGGTTCTCCTTAGCGCTTGATGCCCGGGGTTTCCATCACCGTTCCCGATGCCTTGTTTTGCAGATACACCTCCAGGGCGATCACGGCATCGGACAGGTACTTGGGCTCGGGCCAGCGGGCTTGGCGCATGCAGTCGATCAGGCGACGCTGCATGGTCCACACCGCGCCTTGGGAGACACGATAGGAAGGCCAGGATTTCATGGCAACGCCCGCCCCTTCGCGGGTGGTCAGATTGCCCAGATCCTGGAGACGGATGCGCTTGTTGTCATTGGCGTGGCAGATGGCACAGGAAAAGTCCTGGGGACCGGCGCGGCGATAGAAGATGTATTCGCCCACGTCCCGCATCCGGGCTTCCTCGGGGTGCTTGGCCGGCACATGGATCTTCTTGCCATTGGAACGGGCGCCAACGAAGGTCACCAGGGCCTCGATGTCGGATTCCTTGCCGGGCTTGGAGAACCAGTTGCGGGTGACTTCGTCGTACTTGAGCCCTTGCAGGTTCACCATGCAGTAAACCAGCCGGGCCTCCACGTCCATCACCTTGCCCGTGTCCTTGAAGTAGCGCGGCAGCTGGGCGTAGGCGCCGTCCACCACGCCGGGGCCGAGGCCCAGGTCACAGGCTTCGAGGGAAACGTTCTTCGGCCCACGCGGGGTCTTCCACAATTCCTCGCCACGGATTTCCTGCAAGTCGGCGGGGTTGCCGTCGGCGATCATTTCCCGGTACTTCTCGACGCCGCCATCCTGGGCGCAGGCCAGGCCGGCAACGGCGGCGAGCCCCAGGGTCAGACATATCTTTCTGAGGGGAACCATAAGACTTCTCCTGTTGATTTGGCTTGAAGGTGAAGCGACTGGCGGCGGCCCGGTTCTATGCCGGGATCGCCGCCATCATCAACAACGAATCAGCTGATCACGCCTTCGTCGGAACGGCTGTCACCCTTGCTGTCGGTCCAGCTGACGACCACTTTCTCGCCCTTGTCGCCGCCCTTGAACTTGAAGGCCAGGTAGGGATTCTTGGACACGGCGGGGCCGAACTCGGCCATCAACACCACCTTGTCCTTGTAGGTCGCCTTGACCTCGGTGATGTACCAGGCGGGCACGGTGGCGCCGGAGGCGTCCTTGCGCTGGCCGGTTTCCATCTCGTGGCTCATCAACACCTTCACTTCGGTCACGCCTTCTTTGCTGCTGGCGCGGATTTTCATCGGATTGCCCATTTTCTTTTCTCCTTCCTGTGATCAGCCGCCGCAGCCGCCGAGAGTGACCTTGACTTCCTTCATGGTCATGAAGAACTTGCCGTCGGCCTTGACCAGAGCATAGACATTGGAAGTCTGGCCCATCTTGACCCGGGTGGTGACGTTGGCTTCGGTCCCTTCGGGAATCACGAAGCTGGCGCCCAGGGCGTTGGGATTCTTCTCGATCAGGATGGCGATGGATTGGCTGTTGGCGATGTTGCTGACCACGGCCACCGGCACCACGGCGCCGTTTTCGGCGATGTCCGGGGCGTTGAGCAGGATGTCCTTACTGTCGGCGGGCTTGCCTTCGACGCCCAGGGCCTTGAGGGTGTCCTCGAAGGTCTTGGCCTCGAACGCGGCCTTGTTCCAGGCCGCCATGGCCGACTCGGGCTTGAGCAGGCCGATGCCGGCCAGGATGCTCAGCAGGCCGAGGCTGCCGCCGGCCTTGAGCACTTCGCGTCTTTGCTTGTTCATGCTGCGTCTCTCCTTTTGGAAAATCAGTTTTCGGCTCAGTTTGCAGGTGAGCCAGACAAAACCCAGTTGACGAGGGACTGGATGTCCTCGTCCTTCAAGTGGGCATGGGGTGGCATCGGAATGTTGCCCCAAACGCCCTGCCCGCCAGCCTTGACCTTGGCGGCCAGCTTGCCGGCCGCCTCGTCCTGACCTTTGTATTTCTTCGCCACGTCGGCAAAAGCCGGTCCGACAATCTTATTGCCAATACCATGACAAGCCATGCAACCGGACTTTTGCGCCAGGGCCGCCATCGCCTTGCCGGGGGATGGGGCATCGGGCTTCGTCTCGGCCTTCTGGCCAGCGAACTGGCCCGGCATCTTGCCCCGCACCTGACCCACCAGGCGGTTTTGCTCCGCCAGGTTGCCGTGGGCGGTTTCCGCGTAGTCCGGCAGGGTGGACGCCACCTTCACCTCGGTCTTGCAGTTCTTCATGCAGGCCGTGTTGTGGGTGTCGGGCTTGCCGCCGTTACCGATGCCGCCCTTGCTCGCCGGCACGCCGGGCCACATGCCGTGGTCGGTGGTCATGCCGTTGCGGTTGGGCATTTTCTTCTGCACCTCGCGGATGTTGGCGTCGGACAGGGTGAAGTCCTCGGGCACGATGTCGGCCAGGTTCAGCAGATAGGCCAGGATGGCGTAGACGTCGTCGGGTTTGAGGGACTTCGGCGCCGTCCAGGGCATGGCGCGCTGGATGTAGTCGAACAGAGTGGACACCGTCGCCACCTTCATGAAGGTGGTGCGCTGGGGCACGTCGCCCTTGGCCAGGGAAGCCACCCGGCCGGTCTTCTGGTCGTCCTTGGTCACGCCGCCGATCAGGGGCGTGAACACCTCGTTGGATTCGCCGAAGGTGCCGTGACAGGTGGCGCACTTGGCTTCCCACAAGTCCTGGCCGTGGGAAACGGAGCCGGAACCCTTGGGCAGGCCCTTGAAGTCGGGACGCACGTCGATGTCCCAGGCCTTGATTTCCGCTTCGGTGGCCGGCCGACCGATGCCGGCGTAGCGTTCCTGGGGCAGCTTGTCGTAGGCGAAGGCCGATGCCGCCAACAGGGGCAGAGCCAGCAGCGTGGCGAACTTACAGAACTTGGACATTGCTCACCTCCCCGGACTCGCTGACCTTCCAGGACTGGATGGCATTGTTGTGATAAATCGACTTGGTACCCCGCACGGCACGCAACTGGCCGTAGCTGGGCTGGACGAAACCGGTTTCGTCCATGGCGCGAGATTGCAGGATGGCGGGCTTGCCGTCCCACACCCAGCCGATGTTGAAGCGGGTCAGGGCCTTGTTCTGCACCGGACCTTCGATGCGGGCGCTCTTCCAGTTGATGCCGCCGTCGAAGGACACGTCCACCTGTTTGATCTTGCCCCGGCCCGACCAGGCTAGACCGGTGACGTTGTAGTAACCCTTGTCCAGCAGCACCTGGCCGCCGGACGGGCTGGTGATGACCGACTTGGCTTCCTGCACGGAGGTGTATTGGCGGTGCTTGCCGCCGGGCAGCAAATCGATGTAATGCACCGCCTCGTCCTTGGCCGCCCAGGGCATGTCGCCCACTTCGATGCGGCGCAGCCACTTGACCCAGGACACGCCCTGCACGCCCGGTACCACCAGGCGCAGGGGATAGCCGTTCTCGGGCCGCAGCATTTCGCCGTTCTGGCCGTAGGCCACCAGCACTTCGTCGTTGAGCACCATTTCCATGGGAATGGTGCGGGTCATGGAGGAACCGTCGGCCCCTTCCGCCAGGATGTACTTGCCCTTCTTGAAGTCGGCGCCGCAGTTTTCCAGGATCACGCGCAAGGGCACGCCGGTGAATTCCGAACAGGACAGCATGCCGTGGCTGTATTGCACCGTCGGCACCGCCACGTTGCCCCACTCCATGCCGGTATTGGCGCCGCACTCGATGAAGTGGATGCGCGACACCGAGGGCATGCGCATGATGTCGTCCATGGTGAACACCGAGGGCGACTTCACCATGCCGTTGATCATCAGCCGGTGCTTGGAGGGATCTATGTCGTGCCAGCCCTGGTGGTGCCGCTCGAAATGCAGACCGGAGGGCGTGATGATGCCGAACAGGCCCTGCAAGGGGGTGAAGGCTACCGAGGAGCCCGACACCCGGGTCAGGCCGGGGCTTTCCCGCCGTACCAGCCCTTTTTCATATTGTGACGGCAGGCCGTAGGGCCGGGTCGCCACCCCCTGGCCGAGGGTCGTGGACCAACTGGGCAGGTTGAGAATGGCATCCTCGCCGGCCGGTGCGGCCAGGGCGCGGGCGCTGGCGACGCTGGCCATGGCGGTGCTGGCGGCAAGGAAGCTCTTGCGCAAAAAATCCCGGCGACCGCTTTCCACCCGTTTCACATCCTCGTCGCTGAGGAAGTTTTCCGGGGCGGGCCTCAGTCGGCCGCGCGGACTTGTTTGATCTGACATTGTTGGGGCCCCTCTTTCAGGATCAAAAGATCAACACTTCTTTCAACACAACTTTACGGAATAACGATATTCTTATTTTAATATTAAACCATAAGATTTTTCTTATGCACTAGCTGGTACAACAGAAAACATCGTCGCACCTACATCACACAAAAAAGAGGAGGCAAATCATGAAACTACCGCATCTGATCGCAACGGCCTGTCTGGCCGGGGGAGCCCTGCTCGCCCAGGCCGAGCCCAGCCCGGTGGTCGTCCGCAGCCTGGCCGCCACCTGCGCCAACTGCCACGGCACCAACGGCAAGGCCATTCCCGGCGCGGGCATGGAAGCCCTGGCCGGCGAGCCCAAGGACAAGCTCTTGCAGAAGCTCAAGGACTTCCGTTCCGGCGTCAAGCCCGCCACGATCATGCATCAGATCAGCAAGGGCTACAGCGAAGAACAACTGGCCATGATCGCCGAGTACTTCTCGGCGCAAAAATAAAAAGGGGAGATGAAAAATGATGCTGATGAAACGTCGTGAATTCCTCAAGGTCGGTGCCAGCGGTGCCGCCCTCGCCTCCCTTTACGGCTGCGCCAGCATGGGCAGCAAGGCCGGCGGCCACGTGGTCGTGGTCGGTGGCGGTTACGGTGGCGCCACCGTGGCCAAGTACCTGCGCATGTGGAGCGAAGGTGGCGTCAAGGTCACCCTGATCGAACGCAACACCGACTTCGTTTCCTGCCCCATTTCCAACCTGGTGATCGGCGGCGAAAAGACCATGGCCGACATCACCCTGTCCTACGCCGGCCTCAAGGGCACCTGGGGCGTGAATGTCATTCAAGACGAAGTGGTATCGGTCAATCCCGACAAACGCACCGTCAAGCTCGGCAAGGGCGACGAAATCGCCTACGACCGCCTGGTGCTGTCGCCGGGCATCGAGTTCATGTACAACGACCTGCCCACCCTCAACAACGCCGACGCCCAGGGCAAGATCCTCCACGCCTGGAAGGCCGGCCCGCAAACCGTGGCCCTGCGCAAGCAACTGGAGGACATGAAGGACGGCGGCGTCTACGCCATCGCCATCCCCAAGGCCCCCTACCGCTGCCCCCCCGGACCCTACGAACGGGCCTGCCTGGTGGCCAACTACTTCAAGACCAAGAAGCCCAAGTCCAAGGTGTTGGTGCTCGACGCCAACGAGGACGTGCAGTCCAAGAAGGCCCTGTTCATGAAGGCCTGGAGCGACCTCTACAAGAACCACCTGGAGTACAAGAACAACAGCGAGCTGAAGGAAGTGGACGTGGCGAGCAGGACCGCCCTGCTCGAGTTCGACAAGGTGAAGGCCGACGTGCTCAACGTCATCCCGCCCCACCGTGCCGGCGCCATCGCCACCCAAACAGGTCTCAAGCTGGTGAACAACCGCTGGGTGGACATCAACTGGCTGACCATGGAATCCGTCTCCCACCCCGGCATCCACGTCCTGGGCGATGCGGTGTTCCCCGCCCCCACCATGCCCAAGTCCGGCCACATGGCCAACCAGCACGCCAAGCTGGCGGCAGCCGCCATCATCAACCTGCTGGCGGGCGAGGCGCCCAACCCGGCGCCCCTGGTGATGAACACCTGCTACAGCTTCGTGGACCCGAAGAACGTGATCCACGTGTCCTCGGTGCACACCTACGACGCCGCCACCAAGACCATGCAACCGGTCAAGGGCGCCGGCGGCGTCTCCGCCGCCCGCAACGAACTGGAAGCCAAGACCGCCATGGGCTGGGCCCACAACATCTGGGCGGACATGCTGACCTGAGAAGGAGTGTCTCGTTGGTCCTTTGGGAGCGCCCTTCGGGGCGCTTTTTATTGGCGGCTAAGGGCCAAAAGCCGCCCTTCGGGCTGCCATACATGTCAAGCGGATCCAGACCGGCATATTGGTGTTGTTATACTGACCGTCGAAATTCCAAGTGACTGAAAGTCATGAGTAATAAACAACAAATCTGACGTCAACAATATTAATTGTTATACGGACCCCACGGTCCGTGTAAACACTGTTAGAACTTTCATTCTCCAAAGGAGAACCAAATGATTTCCCAAGGCAAATGCCCGAAGTGCGAAAAAATAATATCGAGTGTAACCATCGAAGATGTTGACGTTGTTGTAGGTATGCAAAGCAAATGGCGAGGTATTTCCTACCTTTGCCCTTATTGCAAAACCGTTTTGTCTGTTGGTATTGATCCAATTGCTCTAAAGACAGAGACCGTAAACGGGCTACTGAAGGCCCTCGGTCATTAAAAGCAGTAATAGCGTTTAGGTTATTGGCTTCTATGTTTTCCCGCTAAAAGTTCTAACACTGCTTTAAAGCGTACGCTCCGCTGAACTCCACGTTAGACGTCGCATGCCCTGCGCACTCTGCCTTCAAGATGTCGAACTGAGACGGTCACACGTTATTCCGGAGTTTCTGTATGAGACTCTCTATGACGAAAAGCACCGCCTTCAGGTTCTATCGACCATTCCGGAGAAGGGAAACTGGCGTGAGCAAAAGGGCCTACGAGAACCGTTGCTATGCGACACATGCGAACAGAAGTTCTCGATCTGGGAGCGCTACGCCAGTTTGGTGCTCAAGGGCGGTGTACCTCTCACGATCCGACAAGAGGGCAACATCGTGTACGTCTCTGGCCTTAACTACGAACAGTTCAAGCTGTTCCAGCTTTCGATTCTGTGGCGAGCCGGCATTTCCTCTCTCAAGTTCTTTGAAAAGGTCCAACTTGGAAAGCATGCCGAAGAATTGCGACGGCTACTGTTCGCTGGAAATCCCGGCTCTCCCGAACGGTATGGTTGCTTTATGTTTGGGCTCAAGCATGATTCAGAGGCCTTCACTGGCGTCATCATGCAACCTGGAAGGGTTCGCCTCAACGGCCACACTGCATATCGTTTCGTGTTCGGTGGCTTTCTCTGGGCTATGCTCGTCTCCGGGCACAACCTAGGGGCACCTCTGAACCAGTGCACGCTTAGTTCCTCTGGCGACACGGTCTTTCTATTGCGCAACGCAATCGACATGGACGATCTGGCTGACTTCACCGTGGAACTTAGGCAACTGGGGCGCACACCATATCAATGAAGGCGACATCTAACCTTTCGCCCAACATGGACCTTGCGCATAAAGCCGCGCAAGGTCGGTTAGCCCAACGTTGAACGTCAGCTTTCTCGCGTCCGCGACTTCCGGTTAGGGTCGAAACCAGTCACTTTCGACTGATCGCCTTCTTTAGCGAGATCGTCACCAAAAACGGAAACTGCTCATCCTCAGTCGCCCCCACCCGGCAACCCTTCCCCACCGCCTGCTCCAGGCGTTCCTTCAGATCATCCAAGTTCACCGCCTCACAGCGCAGATCAGCCATGAGTTCGCCGCCATTCTCATACACGGGAAAGTCGGAACAGCCCGGGGGCTTCACGTCCTGGTTGTAAACGCGGCAGCCCTGCCCCGGCACGTAGGCGGGACAGACTTTTTTGTGGGCGTAGTAAAGCCCGTTGGCGGGGCGGATTTCCTGCGGTCCATTGCCGCTGGCCAGCCGCTGGTCGAAGGCCTTGCGCGACTCCTTGAGCTGCCACAGGGTCTTGAGCTCCCGCCAGTCCAGTTCCAGCACCAGGGCGTCGAGCTTGCAGCAGGGCTTGGCGCAGATCGGGCAATGGGGAATGACGACCTCGGCCTGATAGGCAGCGGCAGCGTCTACCAATTGCTGGGTGAGGCGTTGGCGGGAGGAACGGGAACTCATGGCGTGGCGCGGGGACTGGCGCCCGTCGGCGATGGGGCAATCGCCGGAAAGACGCGGGGTTGGGGGAAGCGGATAGTACCGTAATCGCTTGGCGGGCAGCGAGGGTGCCCCCTCACCCGGTCCCTATCCCTATCGCGCCTGGGGAGAGAGAACCAAGCTTGGGCTTCTTTCTTTTTCTGGCGGCCGACTGTCCCATCTGTCGATACCACAAGCGAACGGAACGTCAGGTGTGCCTTGCCGCCTCCCGATGCCCCCTGCGCGGCACCCCAGGCCATTCCCGTTCGTGGTGAGGTATCGAACCATGGACGGGCCGCCGTGCCATCACTCGCCCTTCGATACCTCAGGGCGAACGGGTTGCGGGTTTGGCATCCGCGCCCGCCTGCGTCCTACCTCCTCGCCCCCTGACCGCTTGCCGCCCCGCTTACCGCCCTATAGCTGCCTTATTACCCCCCTACTCCAGGGTGGCGATGTATTCCGCAACGGACTTGATCTCCAGCTCGGTGAGCTTGGAGGCGATGGTGTGCATCACGTTGTTGTCGTTGGTACGCTCGCGCTTGTTGAACTGCTTGAGCTGGGTTTCGATGTACTGTGGGTGCTGGCCCGCCAGACGCGGCAACTGGGCGGTACCCAGGCCCTTGGCGCCGTGGCAGCTGGCGCAGGCGGCGACGCCGGAGAACTTGTTGCCCTTGTTGAAGATGTAGCGACCGACACCGGCCAGGTCCTTGTCCTCGATTTCATGGGAAGTGGATTGCTTGGCCTGGAAATACACCCCCAGGGCCTTCATTTCGTCGGGGGTCAGTTCCATGGCCTGGGGCTTCATGGTGTCGCTCTTGCGGCGTCCGCTCTTGAAATCGGCCAATTGCTTGGCCACGTATTCCGCATGCTGACCGGCCAAACGGGGAAAGATCGGACTGGAGGACTCCCCTTCAACCCCGTGGCAAAGGAAGCAGCGACCGCTGACGATTTCCTCCGCCCGTTGCAAATTGACCTTGGGTTCCGCCGCCCAGGCGCCCGCGGCAGCCAGACCCCATGCGGCGATTGCCGCGACGACAAGCTTCCTCGACTTCATTGTTCTCCCCTGTTTATTCGATTGCATCAGCGTATTAGATGATGCTAATAGTACAGGATTGAAGCATTTTTGTGACTGGACGGCGAGAGAGTCGGGACAAACCAGTTAGTCACTGCCGATGGGGTGGGCTCGGGTAAACTCGCCCTCCTTCTTCCAGTCGACACAGGAAACCGCCGTGGCCCAATACGTCATGTCCATGCTGCGGGTGAACAAGACCGTTCCCCCCAAGCGTCAGATCATCAAGGATATTTCCCTTTCCTTCTTCCCCGGCGCCAAGATCGGCCTGCTGGGCCTCAACGGCGCCGGCAAGTCCACCGTGCTGCGCATCATGGCCGGCGAGGACAAGGAATACGACGGCGAGGTGCAGTGGCAGCCCAATATTTCCATCGGCTACCTGCCCCAGGAGCCGCGCCTTGACCCCGACAAGACCGTGCGCGAGGAAGTGGAATCCGCCCTCGGCGAGGTAATGCAGGCCCAGCAGAAGCTGGAGGAGGTGTACGCCGCCTACGCCGAGGAAGGCGCCGACTTCGACAAGCTGGCGGAAGAACAAGCCCGCCTGGAAGCCATCATCGCCGCCAGCGGCTCCGACGCCGAACACCAGCTGGAAATCGCCGCCGATGCCCTGCGCCTGCCGCCCTGGGAGGCCAAGATCGGCCACCTGTCCGGCGGAGAGAAGCGCCGCGTGGCCCTGTGCAAGCTGCTGCTGCAAAAGCCCGACATGCTGCTGCTGGACGAACCCACCAACCACTTGGACGCCGAGTCGGTGGAATGGCTGGAGCAGTTCCTGGTGCGCTTCCCCGGCACCGTGGTGGCCGTGACCCACGACCGCTACTTCCTCGACAACGCCGCCGAGTGGATTCTCGAACTCGACCGGGGCCAGGGCATTCCCTGGAAGGGCAACTACTCCTCCTGGCTGGAGCAGAAGGAAGCCCGCCTGCAACAGGAACAAAAGCAGGAAGACGCCCACCGCAAGGCCATGAAGCAGGAACTGGAATGGGTCCGTCAGGGCGCCAAGGCCCGCCAAGCCAAGAGCAAAGCCCGTCTGCAACGCTACGAGGAAATGTCCAGCGTCGAATACCAGAAGCGCAACGAGACCCAGGAAATCTTCATCCCCCCCGGCGAGCGTCTGGGGGACAAGGTGATCGAGTTCCACAACGTCACCAAGTCCTTCGGCGACCGCCTGTTGATCGACAACCTGTCCTTCACTGTGCCCCCCGGCGCCATCGTCGGCGTGATCGGCCCCAACGGCGCCGGTAAGTCCACCCTGTTCAAGCTGATCCGGGGCCTGGAGCAGCCCGACAGCGGCAGCGTGGAAATCGGCTCCACCGTCAAGATCGCCTCCGTGGACCAAAGCCGGGAAGGTCTGGCCGACGACAAGACCGTGTTCGACGCCATCGCCGAAGGCGCCGACGTGCTCACCGTGGGCAAGTTCGAAATGCCCAGCCGCGCCTACATCGGCCGCTTCAACTTCAAGGGCGCCGACCAGGGCAAGATCGTCGGCCAGTTGTCCGGCGGCGAACGGGGCCGCCTGCACCTGGCCAAGACCCTGATCGCCGGCGGCAACGTGCTGCTGCTGGACGAACCCTCCAACGACCTGGACGTGGAAACCCTGCGCGCCCTGGAAGATGCCCTGCTGGAGTTCTCCGGCTGCGCCATGGTGATCAGCCACGACCGCTGGTTCCTGGACCGGATCTGTACCCACATCCTGGCGGCGGAAGGCGACAGCCAATGGAGCTTCTTTGCCGGCAACTACCGCGAATACGAAGACGACAAGAAGAAGCGCCTGGGCGAGGAAGGCGCCAAGCCCAAGCGCATTCGCTACAAGCCCATCAGCCGCTGATCGGCGGCACACCCCTCCAGCGCCGGGATGCATTGCGTAAGCAATTGCAAACCGGCGCCGGTTTCGTTTACCCACCGTAACCAAGACCGGCCTTCCGCAAATAGTTGGTTCATATCGGCTCCCCATACTGCGTTGGCGTTTTGCGCTAACCAAGAGGAGTCCTTATGCAACCCCAACAAAAAACCCAACTCAAGCCCGCCGCCACGTCCTGGGCCAACCGCTACCGCTCCTGGGCCCTGGCCGGCATCGTCGCCACCAGCACCCTGATGGCGGGCGGTGCCCAGGCCCAATCCAATGACACGGGCTGGTACGGCGGCATCAACCTGGGCCGCAGCAACGGCGGCGTTTCCGGCAGCCAGATCGACGGCGTGCTGGGCAACCAGGGCCTCACCGGCACCTCGTCCACCGATGGCCGGGACACGACCTACAGCCTCAACCTGGGCTACCAGTTCAACCGCAATTTCGCCGTGGAAGGCGGCTACACCGATTTCGGCAAGTACAAGGTCAACAGCAACGTGACCGCCCCGGCCGGCGACACGGCTTCGGGCGATTGGAAGTCCACGGGCTGGACCGCCGTGGGGGTGGGCATCCTGCCCATCGACAATGCCCTGTCCGTTTATGGCAAGGCCGGCGTGGTCCTCGCCGACACCAAGCTGAGCCTGGGCTCGTCTACTGGTGCCAATGCCATTTCCGGCGGTAGCCACAGTTCCACCAACGGCACCTATGGCCTGGGGGTCAGCTACGACTTCGGCAACCGGGTGGTGGGCAAGCTGGAGTGGAACCGCTACCAGGGCCTGGGCGACAGCGCCACGACCGGCAGTACCGACCTGAATACCTACACCATGGGGGTGGCCTACAAGTTCTGACCGTAAAATCCCCATCCCATCTCCTAGAGGGGCCATCCTGCGGGATGGCCTTTTTGTGACACCTCCCGAAACCTGATGAGCAATGAACGTCCGCCAGCATGACCTCCTGCCGCCAATGAACCGACGTCATTCCCGCGCAGGCGGGAATCCAGGGGCTTGTGAGATGGCTGAACGACGCTGGATTCCCGCCTGCGCGGGAATGACGCAGTTTGCCGAAGATTGTTTTTCGTCAAATACCGAAACGCTCCGCCCATGAGCCGCCTCGTCCTCGCCCCCATGGAAGGCCTCGCCGACGACGTGCTGCGGGCGGTGCTGACCAGCACCGGCGGCTACGACTGGTGCGTCACCGAGTTCGTCCGGGTGACCAGCACCCTGCTGCCCCACAGCCATTTCCGCCGAGTCAGCCCGGAATTGCGCACGGGGGCGAAAACCCTGTCGGGGACGCCCGTCCGCGTGCAATTGCTAGGCTCGGACCCGGCCCGCATGGCCCAGAACGCGGCCCATTTGGTGAAGCTGGCCCCGGCGGGCATCGATCTTAATTTCGGTTGTCCCACGCCCCTGGTCAATCGCAACCGGGGCGGCGCCGCCCTGTTGGAAGAACCCGAGTTGCTGCACCAAATCACCCAGGCGGTACGCCAAGTGGTGCCGGCCACCATGCCCTTCAGCGCCAAGATGCGGCTGGGCATCAGCGACACGGCCTACGCCCTGGACTGCGCCCAGGCCCTGGTGGCCGGCGGGGTGGACGAGCTGGTGGTGCACGGCCGGACCAAGCAGGACGGCTACCGCCCCCAGGTGCGCTGGGAATGGATCGCCCGCATCCGCGAAGCCGTGCCTGTGCCGGTCATCGCCAACGGCGAGGTCTGGAATGAAGCGGACTACCGGGCCATTCGCGCGGTAAGCGGCTGTGCCGACGTGATGCTGGGCCGGGGCGCGGTGACCGACCCCTTGCTGGCAACGCGCCTGCGCAGCGGCGAGGCCCCCTGCCCGGAACGGGACTGGGCGAGGTTGCAACCCCTGGTGGCCGATTTTTGGCAGCGGGTGCAGCAAAAACTGGAACCCCGCCACACACCGGGCCGGCTGAAACAATGGCTGGGCCTGATGCGCCGCCACTACCCCCAGGCGGAAGCCCTCTACCGGGACATCCGGGAATCACGCCTGGGTGACGAGATCAGCCCCATTCTGGTCCGCCACGGCATCCAGCCCGCGCCGCAACAAGCAGCGGCCTAGCCCCTCCTGGGGTATGGGCAAAGAGAAGACTGGCAAAGGACAAAAGAAAAGGCCCGCAAAAGCGGGCCTTGGAATTCTGTACTGATCGCGCCGGACGGCTTATTCGGCCTTGATGCTGGCGGCCAGGATGTCGTCGGTACCTTGAGGAAAGTGGAACTGATTCAAGGTGTTGCGAATCCGGTTGGCGTCGCTGCCCTGATTACCCTGCTGGAAGCGGATACCCAGTTGGCGGCCATTGGCGGCCAGGGTACGGAAGGCGTAACGCCAGTGTTGCACTTCGGCCAGCCGCTCACGCAGTTCTTTTTCGTTGGTGATTTCAATACCGGCCAGCTTGAGGGAATCCAGGAATTCGTTGAAGGATTCGTTGCTAAGGCTACCCATTGATGTCTCCGTTAAGTACGTGGTGGTCATCCACCATGGAGCGATTAACGGCAGAGCCCCCTGTCAGGTTGACAGCGATGACAGGAATTTGAAAGAAAATTTTCCCTTTGCTTTCAGCCGATTCCCTTATTTGTTTTGAGCTTTTTTTGAAAACAGGGGTTTGGGGCCGCTATAACTTTCGCCCGGGCAGGACGGGCGTGTCGTCCTGGCCGGCCCATTCGGTCCAGGAACCGTCGTAAACCGCCCCCTCCGGCAAGCCGGCGATGGCGAGGCCCAGGGCCAGGATGGTGGCCGTCAAGCCGCTGCCGCAACTGCACACCAGGGGCTGGGAACCATCCGCCCCCACCTCGGCGAAGATCCGCCGCAATTCGGCGGGCGACTTCAATGTCTTGTCTTCATTGAGTAATTCCCCATAGGGCAGGCTACGGCTGAAGGGCATGTGGCCACTGGGCAGCCAGGCGCGGGGATCGGGGGCGGTGCCGTCGAAACGCTCGCGGGAACGGGCGTCGAGCACCAGTTCCCGCCCGCTTTCGGCATTGCGGCGCATGTCGCCCAAGCCTCGCAGCAATTCGGCGCGGAAGTTGGGATGGAACACCTTGGCCGTCGCGGCAGCCGCTTCGCCGGCCTCGATGGCCCTGCCCTCCGCCAGCCACTTGGGCAGACCACCATCGAGCACGGCCACCCGGTCATGGCCGAACAGGCAGAACAGCCACCACCCACGAGCAGCGGAAAACAGCCCTTTCTGGTCGTAAAAAACCACGCGGCAAGCGTTATCCACGCCCAAGGCGCCCACCAGACGGGAAAAACGGCCCTGGCTGGGCACCATGTGGGGCAAATCGGTATCGGGATCGGCCACCTCGTCCACGTCGAAAAAGCGCGCGCCGGGCAGGTGGGCGCGGCGATATTCGGCCTTGCCGTCCTTGCCCTCGGCGGGCATGTAGGCCGAGGCATCGAACAGCACCAGGTCCGGCTGTCCCAACTGGCCGGCAAGCCAAGCGGTATCGACGATGGGGGGCATGGTGGTGGTCATGACTGGCTCCGAATGGTCAAAAGCGACGGACAAGCACCTGTCCGCCTAAGCCCCGCCATTCTCTCCGGTTTTTCCTTTTTGCCAACGGGTTTACAATCGCGCCCTTCGCTTTTCCCCGCTGTGCCCCCACGGCTGCCCTGCCCCATGTCCGCTTCCCGCAAAGTTCTGGAATTGCTGTCCCCCGCCAAGAATGCCGAATTCGGCATGGCGGCCATCGACCATGGGGCGGACGCGGTGTACATCGGCGGTCCGGCCTTTGGCGCCCGTACCTCGGCGGAAAACGGAGTGGCGGACATTGCCAAGCTGGCGGCCCATGCTCACCGTTACAACGCTAAGATATTCGTGGCCCTCAACACCATTTTGCGGGACGACGAGCTGGAGGACGCCCGGCGCATTGCCTGGCAGCTTTACGACGCGGGCGCCGATGCCCTGATCGTGCAGGATATGGGGCTGCTGGAAATCGATCTGCCGCCGATCCAGCTTCACGCCAGCACCCAGACCGACATTCGCCACGCCGACAAGGCGCGCTTTCTTCAGGACGTGGGCTTTTCCCAGATCGTGCTGGCGCGGGAACTCACCCTCAAGCAGATTTCCACCATTGCCGCCCAGACCGACCTGACCCTGGAGTTCTTCATCCACGGTGCCCTCTGCGTGGCCTACAGCGGCCAGTGCTACATCAGCCACGCCCATACGGGCCGCAGCGCCAACCGGGGCGAGTGTTCCCAGGCTTGCCGCCTGCCCTACACCCTGACCGATCCCACCGGCGCCATCGTGGCCCACGAGCAACATCTGCTCTCCATGAAGGACAACGATCAGAGCACCAATCTGCGGGCCCTGGCCGATGCGGGCATCAGCTCCTTCAAGATCGAGGGGCGACTGAAAGACCTCAGCTACGTCAAAAACATCACCGCCCACTACCGGCAACTGCTGGACGAGATCATGGAGGATGCGCCGGAATACCGCCGCGCCTCTTCGGGCCGCAGCACCTACACCTTTGTGCCTCAGCCGGAAAAGACCTTCAACCGGGGCGCCACCGATTACTTTGTGAACGACCGCAAGGCCGACATCGGCGCCTTTGATACGCCCAAGTTTTCCGGCACCGAGGTGGGCTCCGTGGTGTTCATCGGCCACCAGTGGTTTGACGTGGAAGCCACGGAAGAACTCCACAACGGCGACGGTCTGTCTTTCTTCGACATCGACCAAGATCTGGTGGGCCTGCGGGTGAACCGGGTGGAAGCCCGGGCCAAGGTGCAGCGCCTGTTTCCTTCTGCCCTACCGGAGGCCCTCAAGGTGGGCACGGTGCTCTACCGCAACCGGGACCAGGAGTTTGAGCGGCAGCTGGAAAAGAAATCCGCCGAGCGACGCATCCGTGTGTGGCTGCAACTGGCAACCACCGATGAGGGCTACGCACTGACCATCGCCGACGAAGACGGCATCAGCGCCCGAGCCACCCTGCCCCTGGCCCATGAAACCGCCCAAAACACCGAGAAGGCCGCCGCCAGCCTGCGGGAAAACCTGGGCAAGCTGGGCAGCACGATTTACGAGGCGGTGGAAATCACCCTGCCCACCGAGGCCGTGCCCTTCAT
Organism: Denitratisoma sp. agr-D3; assembly: GCF_054658675.1. Lineage (NCBI taxonomy): Bacteria > Pseudomonadati > Pseudomonadota > Betaproteobacteria > Nitrosomonadales > Sterolibacteriaceae > Denitratisoma > Denitratisoma sp. agr-D3. The sequence goes on from NZ_BAAGIA010000003.1 coordinate 45,907, forward strand.
CCCCGCCTCCGCCGCCAACGGCCTGCGCCGCGAAGCCGTGGAAGCCCTGGATATCGCCCGCGCCAGCGCCTACCAGCGCCCCGCCCGCAGCGCCGCCGTGGAACCGCCCGTGGCTTATCCCGAAACCGAGCTTTCCTATCTGGGCAATGTATTCAACGACAAGGCACGGGCCTTCTACACCAAGCATGGTGTGCGGCTGATCGACGCCGCCTACGAGGCCAACGAGGAAAAGGGCGAGGTGTCGCTGATGATCACCAAGCACTGCCTGCGCTACAGCTTCAACCTCTGCCCCAAGGAAGTGAAGGGCATCCGCCCCGACCCCATGACGCTACATCAGGGCAAGGACAAGCTGACGCTGAAGTTCGATTGCAAGAAGTGCGAAATGCACGTCATGGGCAAGATGCGCAAGCACCGGGCGATTTCGCTGATTCCGGTGAAGGCGGCTCACTAACAGCCTGGGTCTAGCTGCCTGAGCAAAGTGCCGCGCCGGCCAGCCGGTGGCGCCAAGCATCAATAGTGGGGAGGCAGTTCGTCCCGCAAGCTGCGCTGCTCGTCGGGCAAGGAGGTTTTCACCTGCTGGCGCAGGGCCCGAACCTGTTCCACCAGCACGTCGATCTGTTGCTGCTGGCGAAAAACCGTGCGATTCAACTCCTCCACCAGGTCCTCGGTGAAACTGAGTTTGATCTCCAACTCGGTCAGACGATCATCCATGCGGCGCCTCTGTTCTCTCGCGGCATCCCCCGGTCGTCGACCGGGGGGCGTTATCGCAACGCAGGTTCTGGTCTAGCGACGCTGGGCGGCTTCCACCGACAGCAGGGCCGCCACGTTCACCAGGCGACGCACCGTGGCGGTGGGGGTCACGATGTGCACCGGCTTGTCGGAACCCAGCAGCAGCGGGCCGACGGTGAGGCCGTCGCCGGCGGCGGTCTTGAGCAGATTGAAGGCGATGTTGGCGGCGTCCAGGGTGGGCATCACCAGCAGATTGGCCTGGCCCTTGAGGCGGGAGCGGGGAAAGACGGTATTGCGGATGGACTCGGACAGGGCCGCGTCGCCGTGCATTTCGCCTTCCACCTCCAGGTCGGGGGCCTTCTCCTTGAGGATTTCCAGGGCCTTGCGCATTTTGGTCGCGGTCGGCGTGTTGTCGGTACCGAAGCTGGAATGGGACAGCAGGGCCGCCTTGGGCGCAATGCCGAAACGGCGGATTTCCTCCGCCGCCAGGATGGCCATTTCCGCCACCTGCTCCGCCGTGGGATCGTAGTTCACGTAGGTGTCGCAGATGAACAGGGTGCGCTCCGGCAGGATCAGCATGTTCATGGCGTAGTAGCTGGAAATGCCGGCACGCTTGTCCAGCACGCTTTCCACGAATTCCCGGTGCAGGGCGTGCTTGCCGAAGGTGCCGCAAAGCAGACCGTCGGCGTAGCCCAGGCGGACCAGCAGAGAGCCGATCAGGGTGGTGCGGCGGCGCACTTCCAGCTTGGCGTAATCCACGCTGACGCCCTGGCGATGCATGATGTCGTAGTAGGCCTCCCACAGTTCCTTGTAGCGGGGATCGGAACCGGGGTTGATCAGTTCGAAGTGCTCGCCGGGACGGATGCGCAGTCCGGCGCGGGCGATGCGCATTTCCACCACGTCGGGGCGGCCCACCAGGATGGGCTTGGCCAGGCCTTCGTCCACCACAGTTTGCACGGCGCGCAGCACGCGCTCGTCCTCGCCTTCGCTGAAGACGATGCGGGCCGGGTTCTTGCGGGCGGCGTTGAACACCGGCTTCATGGCGAGGCCGGAGTGATAGACGAACTCGGAGAGCTGTTCCCGGTAGGCATCGATGTTGGCCAGGGGACGGGCGGCGACGCCGGAATCCATGGCGGCCTTGGCCACGGCAGGAGCCACCACCAGGATCAGGCGGGGATCGAAGGGCTTGGGAATCAGGTACTCGGGGCCGAACTTGAGTTCTTCGTTGCCGTAGGCGGCGGACACCACGTCGGACTGCTCGGCATGGGCCAGTTCGGCGATGGCGCGCACGGCGGCCAGCTTCATCTCGTCGTTGATGGTAGTGGCGCCCACGTCCAGGGCACCGCGGAAGATGAAGGGGAAGCAGAGGACGTTGTTCACCTGGTTCGGGTAGTCGGAACGGCCCGTGGCGATGATGGCGTCGGGACGCACGGCCTTGGCTTCTTCCGGCAGGATTTCCGGCGTGGGGTTGGCCATGGCCAGGATCAGGGGGTTCTCGGCCATGGTCTTGACGGCCTCGGCCTTGAGCAAGCCACCGGCGGACAAGCCGAGGAAAATGTCGGCGCCTACCATGGCATCGGCCAGGGTACGGGCATTGGTGGTCTGGGCGTAACGGGCCTTGGATTCGTCCATCTTTTCGTCGCGACCGACGAAGATGACGCCCTTGCTATCCACCACGGTAACGTTCTTGCGATCCAGGCCCAGCTGCACCAGCAAATCCAGGCAGGCGATGGCGGCGGCACCGGCGCCGGAGCAGACCAGCTTGACCTTGGCGATGTCCTTGTTCACCACCCGCAGGCCGTTGAGAACGGCGGAACCGGTAATGATGGCGGTACCGTGCTGGTCGTCGTGGAAGACGGGAATCTTCATGCGCTCGCGCAGCTTCTTCTCGATGTAGAAGCATTCGGGCGCCTTGATGTCCTCGAGATTGATGCCGCCGAAGGTGGGCTCCAGGGCGGCCACGATATCCACCAGTTTGTCGGGGTCCAGCTCGTTCACTTCCAGGTCGAACACGTCGATGCCGGCAAACTTCTTGAACAGGACGCCCTTGCCTTCCATCACCGGCTTGCCGGCCAGCGCGCCGATATTGCCCAGGCCCAGCACGGCAGTACCGTTGGTCACCACGGCCACCAGGTTGCCGCGGGAGGTGTATTGGTAGGCATTGACGGGATCATCCACGATCTCGTTGCAGGCAGCGGCCACGCCGGGGGAATAGGCCAGGGACAGATCGTACTGGGACGCCAGGGACTTGGTGGGCGTGACGGCGATCTTGCCGGGCTTGGGATGACGATGGTATTCGAGGGCTGCTGCGCGGATTTGTTCGTCCATGTAATAGTCACGGGGCGGCGAAAGAATCCGGGAAACCTTGCATTTCCACTACATCGCGCCTCCCCGACGCTCCTGTAATGTGATCAGAGTAAGGGGCGAATGATAGCCCAGGCAGCCGATTCCCACCAATCCAGGGAATCAGTGACAATGAGGCGCCTCACCCCGCGCGGAACTCCCGCGACAGCCCGGAGGTCCATCCAGACATGGAAAACAAACAACGCAACATCGACCACCTGGCCGCCCTGATCGATCGACTACGTCCCCAGGACCCCGAGGATGCGGCCGAAGCGGAACGCAATATCCGGCGCGAAGTCGCCCAACTCAAAAGCCATCCCGACGCCGCGACCCAGTTGGGGGTCGATCTGCTGGAGGTCCTGTCCCTGCCCCATCAGGGTGGTTTCTACGGGGAGACCGGCATCCATTCGGCCCAGGGCTTCTGGCTCGACCTGGGCCAGCGCCTCAGCCAACGCCTGCTGCCGGAGATCCCCGACGACGGGGCCTTGCAGGGCGTGGCGCAACGGATCTTCCACCACCCCGACGATCATCTTTGGGTCGGTGCCGTTACCGACAACACGTGGTTGGCCCTGGTGGAGGCCCTGCGCCTGGACCCCGACAGTCCGGCCGCCCGCGACGCCACCCGGAACCTGCTCGACGCAATACGGGATACCTCCTACCGCATTGCCGGCGGCGCCCTGGATCGTGAATTACTGCGGGCAGACCCCGGCCTGGAACAACACGAGTCCCCTTTTCTCGCCCAGAACACGACCCTGCTACCGCTGATGGCTCGATTGCGGGAAGGCGGCGAGCACCTCGACGAGGACGAACTGCGGGACGTGGACGTCCTGCTCGACCAGTGCGGTGCCGCCCTGGATCGCGTCCGCCGCAAGGCCGGCGAGAACGGTATCAGCATCCGCCTGACCTACCTCCTGGCCCGCCTACGCCAGTTGATCGAGCGCCTGAAAATTCTCCTCGACCTGCAATCCCTCACCCAGGCCGATCAGGCGGTGCCCCTCTTCAAGCAGTTGCTGGCGGCGGAACAAACCCGGCATCGGATCGGTAGCTTCGTCAGCGAGAATATCAGCCTGCTGGCCCGCAACATCACCGACCATGCCAGCCGCCATGGCGAGCACTACATCACCGACAATCGCGCCGACTGGTGGGGCATGGCCCGCAGCGCGGCCGGCGGCGGAGTTGTCATCGCCCTCATGGCCATGCTCAAGATCAAGCTGGCGCTACTGCACCTGCCGCCGCTGACCGAGGGCATCGCCTTTGGCTTGAACTATGCGATCGGTTTCGCCCTGATTCACTTGTTCGGCTTCACCGTGGCCACCAAGCAACCGGCCATGACGGCAGCGGCCATCGCCGCCACCCTGGAGGAATCCCGGCCCCGGGAAATGGAAAAACTCGGCGATCTGGCTCAGAACGTCGTCCGCACCCAATTCATCGCCGTGCTCGGCAACGTGGGACTGGCCCTGCCCGTCGCCGGAGTGATCGCCCTGCTCTGGCCCCATGCCTTCGGCGTTCCCCTGGCGCCGACGGAAAAACTGGTCCACATGACGACGGAGATCCACCCCCTGCATAGCGGAGCCCTGTTTTTCGCCGCCGTGGCCGGGGTGGGACTGTTCCTTTCCGGCCTTGTTTCGGGCTTTTTCGACAACCAGGCCCGCTATCACCAGCTTGCCCCACGGGTGGCCGCCTGGGCGGAAAAGCACATGAAGCCCCAACGGGCGCGCCGTCTTGGCGACTATGTGGACACCCACTATGGCGCCGTCTTGGGCAATCTGTTTTTCGGCATGTATCTCGGCCTGATGGGCGCCCTGGGCAACCTGACCGGGCTTCCCGTGGACATTCGCCACGTGGCTTTTTCCAGCGCCAACATGGGCACCGTCATCGCCCTGGGCGAGCGGCCTTTCCTGCTACAGGCCCTGCCCTGGGCCTTGGCCGGCGTGATCGGCATCGCCCTGGTGAACCTCGCGGTCAGCTTCACCCTGGCGCTTTATGTGGCCATGAAATCCCGCCGCCAGGGTGCGGATCAGATTCTCAGCCTGGCCGGCTTGCTGCTGCGCCGCTTCCTGCGCAACCCCTTTTCCTTTTTCAGGCCACCCCAAGCCTAGGAAGGCTTATCCGCTGACGGGACACCATAAACAGCGCCCATAAAAAAACCGGCAAGACTGCCGGTTTTTTTATGGTGGAGACAAGCGGCCTCATTCCCACTCGATGGTGGCAGGCGGCTTGCCGGAAACGTCGTACACCACCCGGTTCAAACCGCGCACTTCGTTGATGATGCGGTTGCTCACCTTACCCAGCAACTCGTAGGGCAAGTGGGCCCAGTGGGCGGTCATGAAGTCGCTGGTGACCACGGCGCGCAGGGCCACCACGTTTTCGTAGGTGCGGCCGTCACCCATGACGCCCACGCTCTTCACCGGCAGGAACACGGCAAAGGCCTGGCTGGTGAGGTCGTACCAGCTCTTGCCGATGTCGGCCTCGGTGCAGGCGCCGGCGGCCAAGTCGCGCTCGGTGGCCAGGGTGGCGCGCAGTTCGTCGATAAAGATGGCGTCGGCCCGTTGCAGCAGCTTGGCGTATTCCTGCTTCACTTCGCCCAGGATGCGCACGCCCAGGCCAGGACCAGGGAAGGGATGGCGATAGACCATTTCACGAGGCAAGCCCAGAGCCACGCCCAGTTCGCGGACTTCGTCCTTGAACAATTCGCGCAGGGGCTCCAGCAGCTTGAGGTGCATGTCCTCCGGCAAACCACCCACGTTGTGGTGGCTCTTGATGGTGTGGGCGCCCTTCTTGCCCTTGCCGGCGGACTCGATCACGTCCGGGTAGATGGTGCCCTGGGCCAGCCATTTGGCGGCGGTGAGCTTCTTCGATTCGGCCTGGAAGACTTCGACGAATTCCTTGCCGATGATCTTGCGCTTCTGTTCCGGGTCGGAGACACCGGCCAGCTTGCCCATGAAGTCGTCCACCGCATCCACACGGATGACCTTGACGCCCAGGTTACGGGCGAACATGTCCATCACCATGTCGCCTTCGTTGAGGCGCAGCAGACCATGGTCCACAAACACGCAGGTGAGCTGGTCGCCGATGGCCTTGTGGATCAGCGCGGCGGCCACGCTGGAATCGACGCCGCCGGAGAGGCCCAGAATCACTTCTTCGCTACCCACCTGGGCGCGAATGGCAGCCACGGCTTCGGCGATGTAGTCGCCCATCACCCAGTCGGTGCCGCAGCCGCAGATGCCGTGCACGAAGCTTTCCAGGATGGCGCGGCCCTTCAGGGTGTGGGTCACTTCCGGGTGGAACTGAACGGCGTAGAACTTGCGCGCCTCATCCGCCATGCCGGCGATGGGACAGGAAGGGGTGGACGCCATGAGCTTGAAGCCCGGCGGCAGTTCCATGACGGAATCGCCGTGGCTCATCCACACCTTGAGCATGCCGTGGCCTTCCGCCGTGGTGAAGTCGGCGATGTCCTTCAGCAGCGCAGTATGTCCATGGGCGCGCACTTCGGAGTAACCGAATTCCCGCGCCTTGCCAGCGGCTTCGGCGGTCATGACCTTGCCGCCCAGTTGCTGGGCCATGGTCTGCATGCCGTAGCAGATGCCCAACACGGGGATACCCAATTCGAACACCACCGCGGGAGCCCGGGGGGTATCACCTTCGGTCACGGAACTGGGACCACCGGAAAGAATGATGCCCTTGGCGCCGTAGTTGCGGATGAATTCTTCCGAGACGTCGTAGGGGTGGATTTCGCAGAAAACCTTGGCCTCCCGCACGCGACGGGCGATGAGCTGGGTGACCTGGGAACCGAAATCGAGGATGAGAATTTTCTGGTGGGACATGGCAACTCTCGAAAGTCTGCTGCTGGAAAAGGAACAGCGGCCCGCAGGCCGCTGTTCCGTCAGAGGATTGAGGTTCAATCCACGTGGTAGTTGGGGGCTTCCTTGGTGATCTGCACGTCGTGCACGTGGGACTCGCGGATACCGGCGGAAGTGATCTCCACGAACTCGGCCTTGCTGCGCATCTCGTCGATGGTGCGGCAACCGACGTAACCCATGGAAGAGCGCAGACCGCCCATCAGCTGGTGGATCACCGCCGTCACCGGCCCCTTGTAGGGCACGCGACCTTCGATGCCTTCGGGCACCAGCTTTTCCACGTTGGCGTCGGAATCCTGGAAGTAACGGTCGGCAGCGCCGTCCTTCATGGCGCCCAGAGAACCCATGCCCCGGTAGGACTTGTAGGAACGGCCCTGGAACAGCACGGTTTCGCCCGGCGCTTCCTCGGTGCCGGCGAACAGGCCGCCCAGCATGACGCAGTTGGCGCCGGCGGCGATGGCCTTGGAGATATCACCGGAGTAGCGGATGCCGCCATCGGCGATCAGGGGCACGCCCAGGGGGGCCAGGGCGTTGGCGACGTTATCCACGGCGCTGATCTGGGGCACGCCGACACCGGCGACGATGCGGGTGGTGCAGATGGAGCCGGGGCCGATACCGACCTTGACCGCATCGGCACCGTGGTCCACCAGGGCCTTGGCGGCGGCGGCGGTAGCGATGTTGCCGCCGATCACCTCCACCTGGGGGAAATTCTTCTTGACCCATTGCACCCGTTGCAGCACGCCTTCGGAGTGGCCATGGGCGGTATCGACCACGATCACGTCGACGCCGGCTTCGGCCAACAGGGCAACGCGCTCCTCGGTACCTTCGCCGGTGCCGACGGCGGCGCCGACGCGCAGGCGACCGGAATCATCCTTGGCGGCATAGGGGTGTTCGCTGGACTTGAGGATGTCCTTGACGGTCATCAGGCCGCGCAACTCGAAGGCGTCGTTGACCACCAGCACCCGTTCCAGACGGTGCTTGTGCATCAGGGCCTTGGCCTCTTCCAGGGAAGCGCCCTCCTTGACGGTGATCAGGCGTTCCTTGGGGGTCATCATGGCGCCGACGGTCTGGTCCAGGTTGTCCTCGAAGCGCAGGTCGCGGTTGGTGACGATGCCGACCACTTTCTTGCCGTCCACGACGGGCAGGCCGGAAATGCGGTGGGTTCGGGTCAGGGCCAGCACTTCCCGCACCGTCAGGGTGGGCGGGATGGTGATCGGGTCCTTGAGCACGCCGGTTTCGTAACGCTTGACCTTGGAAACCTCAGCCGCCTGGGCCTTGGGGGGCAGGTTCTTGTGCACGATGCCCATGCCACCTTCCTGGGCCAGGGCGATGGCCAGGCGAGACTCGGTGACCGTGTCCATGGCGGCGGACACGAGGGGCATGTTGAGGCGGATGTTCCGGGTGAGCTGCGTGGCAAGACTGACTTCGCGGGGCAGCACGGAGGAGTGGGCGGGAACCAGGAGGACGTCATCAAACGTCAGCGCCTTCTGGATGAGTCGCATGGGATTTTCCTCTTTGACAAAGCGCAATTATACGCAGGAGCGTCGGTTCGACCAAGCCTGCGCCGTTCGGTGCGGAGCGCAGTGGGGATGAATCGCGCCCGGGCGGGGCTATTCCTCGCCGCCGCCCTTTTTCATGACCTTGCCCTCGGCCGCCCGCTGCTTACGGACTTCCTTGGGATCGGCGATCAGGGGGCGATAGATTTCCACCCGGTCCTTGTCCCGCACCGGGGTATCCAGCTTGGACAGCTTGGCAAAAATGCCGAACTTGCCCTTGGCCAGGTCGATTTCCGGGTATTTGGCCAGCAGGCCGGAAGCCTCCACGGCCTGTTGCAGGGTGCTGCCTTCCGGCAGCTTGACCTTGACCAGCTCCTGCCGACCGGACAGGGCGTAGATCACTTCGACGTTGATGTTTTCAGCCATAGCGTTGATTGGCCCGTTTCACAAAGGATTCGACAAAAGTGTTGGCAATGTGGTTGAAGACCGGCCCCAGGGCCTTTTCCAACAGTTTGTTGGAAAACTCGTAGCGGAGCTTGAACTCGATCTTGCAGGCCACCTCGCCCAGGGGGATGAAGCGCCAGGAACCGTCCAACTGTTTGAGGGGACCGTCCCTCAGGCGGATCGTCATCCAGTGGGGCGCTTCCTTCTCATTGCTGGTGGAAAAGTGGGACTTGAGTCCGTGGTAGTTGATATGCAGTGTCGCCACCGTGGTGGTGTCGGTCCGCTCGTGCAGTTCCGTTCCGCCGCACCAGGGCAGAAACTGGGGATAGTCCTCCACCCGGTCCACCAAGTCGAACATCTGGGCGGGGGTCCGCTCGATCAATACGGTTTTTTCAACGACGGCCATGCTGGATTGCTGGTTTACAATCCTCGGATTCTACCGTGCAGCCCCGTCTCCCGCAGCTTATGAGCATTGTCGACAACAAGAAAGCCTTCCACGACTACTTCATCGAAGAACGTTTCGAGGCCGGGCTGGTGCTGGAGGGTTGGGAGGTCAAGTCCATCCGGGGCGGCCGGGCCCAGATCAAGGAGGCCTACGTGGTGCTCAAGGACGGCGAGGTTTTCCTCATCGGCGCCCACTTCAGTCCCCTGTCCACCGCCTCCAGCCACGTCCACCCCGACCCGGTGCGGACCCGCAAGCTGCTGCTGCACGAAAAAGAGATCAACAAGCTGATCGGCAAGGTGGAACGGGCCGGCTACGCCCTGGTGCCCCTGGACCTGCATTTCAGCAAGGGCCGCATCAAGCTGGAAGTAGGCCTGGCCAAGGGCAAGAAGCAGTACGACAAGCGGGAAACGGAGAAGCAGCGGGATTGGGAACGCGAGAAAGCCCAATTGATGCGTAACAAGCGCTGATTTATCAGGTTTTTCCCTCACGGATCGCGGTGCTTCAAGGTAAAATCCGCGCCCTTTATTGCAGTGCAACCAACCGCTTGCCTGCCTAGGCCGTACAACCCTCCCGAATGCCCATGAAACACATCCGCAACTTTTCCATCATCGCCCACATCGACCACGGCAAATCCACCCTGGCCGACCGCATCATCCAACGCTGCGGCGGCCTTTCGGACCGGGAGATGGAAGCCCAGGTGCTGGACTCCATGGATATCGAGAAGGAACGGGGCATCACCATCAAGGCCCAGACGGCGGCCCTGCACTACAAGGCCAAGGACGGCCAGATCTACAACCTGAACCTGATCGACACCCCGGGCCACGTGGACTTTTCCTACGAGGTCTCCCGCTCCCTGTCCGCCTGCGAAGGCGCCCTGCTGGTGGTGGATGCCTCCCAGGGCGTGGAAGCCCAGACCGTGGCTAACTGTTACACCGCCCTGGACCTGGGTGTGGAAGTGGTGCCGGTGCTGAACAAGATCGACCTGCCCGCCGCCGACCCGGACAACGCCCGCCAGGAAATCGAGGACGTGATCGGCATCGACGCCACCGACGCCATCCCCTGCTCCGCCAAGACCGGCCTGGGCGTGGATGACGTGATCGAGGCGGTGATCGCCCGCATGCCGCCCCCGGAAGGCGACCCCGACGCGCCCCTCAAGGCGCTGATCGTGGATTCCTGGTACGACAGCTACGTGGGCGTGGTGATGCTGGTGCGCGTGGTAGACGGCACCCTCAAGGCCAAGGAAAAGATCAAGCTGATGTCCAACGGCGACGTGCATCTGTGCGAACAGGTCGGCGTGTTCACCCCCAAGTCCAAGCCGAAGGAAAGCCTTTCCGCTGGCGAAGTGGGCTTCATCATTTCCGGCATCAAGGAACTCAAGTCGGCCAAGGTGGGCGACACCGTGACCCACGCCGACAAGGTGGCCGCCGAGCCCCTGCCCGGTTTCAAGGAAATCAAATCCCAGGTGTTCGCCGGGCTCTACCCGGTGGAATCCAACCAGTACGACGCCCTGCGCGACTCCCTGGAAAAGCTGCACCTCAACGACGCCTCCCTCCAGTTCGAACCGGAAGTTTCCCAGGCCCTGGGCTTCGGCTTCCGTTGCGGCTTCCTCGGCTTGCTGCACATGGAAATCGTGCAGGAGCGTCTGGAGCGGGAATTCGACATGGATCTCATCACCACCGCACCGACGGTGGTCTACGAAGTCGTCCTCAACGACGGCACCGTGATCCAGGTGGAAAACCCCTCCAAGCTGCCCGAAACCCAGAAGATGCAGGAGGTACGGGAACCCATCATCACCGCCAAGATTTTCGTGCCCCAGGAATACCTGGGCTCGGTCATCACCCTCTGCGAGGCCAAGCGCGGCAACCAGGTGAACTTGGCCTACCACGGCCGTCAGGTGCAACTCACCTACGATATTCCCATGGCCGAAGTGGTGATGGACTTCTTCGACAAGCTCAAATCCGTCTCCCGGGGCTATGCCTCCCTGGACTACGATTTCAAGGAATACCGCTCCGCCGACGTGGTCAAGCTGGACATCCTGATCAACGGCGAGAAGGTTGACGCCCTGTCCATCATCGTGCACCGGGCCAACGCCGCCTACCGGGGCCGGGAACTGGCCGCCAAGATGCGGGAACTTATCCCCCGCCAGATGTACGAAGTGGCCATCCAGGCTGCCATCGGCTCCACCATCGTCGCCCGGGAAAACGTCAAGGCCATGCGCAAGGACGTGCTGGCCAAGTGTTACGGCGGCGACATCACCCGGAAGAAGAAGCTGCTGGAAAAGCAGAAGGCCGGCAAGAAACGCATGAAGCAAGTGGGCCGGGTGGAAATTCCCCAGGAAGCCTTCCTCGCCGTGCTGCGCGTCGACGACAAATAACAAATCCCACACCGAAAGCCCCCCCATGAATTTCGCCCTGATCCTGTTCCTGCTTTGCGTCGCCACCGGCATCCTCTGGGCCCTGGACAAATGGGTGTTCCGCAAGCACCGGGCACCGGGCGCCAAGGAGCCGGTCTGGGTGGAGTACGGCGCCAGCTTCTTCCCGGTGATCCTGGCGGTGTTCTTCCTCCGCTCCTTCCTGATCGAGCCCTACAAAATTCCCTCCGGTTCCATGATCCCCACCCTGCTGGTGGGCGATTTCATCCTGGTGAACAAGTTCGCCTACGGCATCCGCCTGCCGGTGATCAACAAGAAGGTGATCGACGTGGGCCAGCCCCAACGTGGCGACGTCATGGTCTTCCGCTATCCCGTCGATCCCTCCCTGGACTACATCAAGCGGGTGGTGGGTCTGCCCGGCGACAAGATCGCCTACCTGAACAAGAAACTGACGGTGAACGGCCAGCCTGTGCCCATCCAGCCCGATGGCGAATTCCTCGACAAGGACAAGCTGTTCTATACCCCCCGCTACACCGAGAAACTTGGCAACGTCGAACACGCCATCCTGATCGACAAGGACGCCTCGGGCTTCATTGCCCAGTCCCACCCCTTCGAGCATCAGGACAAATGTCACTACAATACCGAGGGCGTGGTCTGCGAAGTCCCCCCCCGCCATTACTTCATGATGGGCGACAACCGGGACAACTCCGCCGACAGCCGCTTCTGGGGCTTCGTTCCCGATGAAAACATCGTCGGCAAGGCCTTCTTCATCTGGTTCAACTTTGGCGATCTGAAACGGATCGGTTCCTTCAAGTAAGGGAGTTACGATGGACCGCAATCGCACCACCCGCGCTTCGCAACGGGGCCTGACCCTCTCCGGCCTGCTGGTCTGGGCCGTGATCATCGGCCTGTCGGCGGTTTTGGTGATGAAAGTCACGCCGGACGTGATCGAATACCTGACCCTGAACAAGATCATCAAGGCCGTGGTCAACGACCCCGCCACCAAGTCGGCCAGCGTCAAGGAAATCCGCGACAACTTCGCCAAGCGCGCCGGCCTGGAACGGGCCAATTCGGTGGACCCCACGGACCTGGACATCACCAAGGAAGGCGAGCAGGTGGTGCTTTCCTTCGCCTACAGCAAGAAGATCCCCCTCGTTGCCAACCTCAGCTTGCTGATCGACTTTGAGGGCAGCAGCAACAAGCAATGACGCCGAAGAACCTGGAGCGGTCGCTGGGCCATGACTTTGGCCGTTCCGAGCTGCTGCTCCAGGCCCTGACGCACCGCAGTTTCGGCTCCCCCAACAACGAGCGGCTGGAATTTCTCGGCGACAGCATTCTCAACTGCACCATCGCCGCCCAACTGTTTGAGCGTTTTCCCCAAACCAAGGAAGGCGACCTCTCCCGCCTGCGGGCCGGCCTGGTCAAGCAGGACACCCTGGCCGAACTGGCCCAGCGGCTACACCTGGGGGACATCCTCCGCCTCGGCGAAGGGGAGTTGAAAAGCGGCGGCTTCCGTCGCCCGTCCATCCTGGCCGATGCCCTGGAGGCCATCTTTGGCGCGATCTATCTGGATGCCGGCTTCGAGACCGCGGCCGGCGCCATCGTCCGCCTCTACCAGCCGCTGTTGGAGGCCATCGACCCCAAGGTATCGGCCAAGGATGCCAAGACCGCCCTTCAGGAATACCTGCAAGGCAAGCACCTGGACCTGCCCCGCTACCGCCTGGTAGCCACCCAGGGCGAGGCCCATGCGCAGACTTTCGAAGTGGAATGCGAGGTCCCCGAGTTGTTCATCACCACCCGCGGCCTGGGCAGCAGTCGCCGCATCGCCGAGCAGGAGGCCGCCCGCCTGGCCCTGCCCCTGGCCGAAGCCAAACACCAGAAGAAGAAATAAACCATGACCGCAAAAAACGCCCCCCCCTTCAAGACCGGCTTCCTCGCCATCGTCGGCCGCCCCAACGTGGGCAAGTCCACCCTCAACAACCGCTTGGTGGGCGCCAAGGTGAGCATCACCTCGAAGAAGGCCCAGACCACCCGGCACCGCATCCACGGCATTCTCACCACCGACGACTGCCAGTTCATCTTCGTGGACACCCCCGGCTTCCAGACCAAGCACAAGAACGCCCTGAACCGTCTGATGAACCGCAGCGTCACCCAAACCCTGGCCGACGTGAACGTGGTGTTGTTCGTCATCGAGGCCGGCCGCTGGGGGCCTGGCGAGCAGGAAATCGTCAAGCTGCTGCCCGCCGGCCATCCGGTGATCCTGGTCATCAACAAGGTGGACAAGCTGGAGGACAAAGGCGTGCTGCTGCCCTTCATCGAACAGGTCAGCAGCGAATATCCCTTCAGCGACATCGTGCCCATCAGCGCCGAAAAAGGCCTGGCGGTGGAGGAGCTGCTCAAGACCGCAGCGAACTACCTGCCGGAAGCCGAGCCCCTGTTCGAGGCCGACGACATCACCGACCGTTCCGAGCGCTTCCTCGCCGCCGAGATGATCCGGGAAAAGCTGTTCCGCAACCTGGGCGAAGAGCTGCCCTACGGCATCGCCGTGGAAATCGAGAAATACGAAACCGAGGGTAACCTGCGCCGCATCCACGCCGCCATCATCGTGGACAAGGAAGCCCACAAGGGCATCGTCATCGGCAAGCGCGGCGAACTGCTCAAGCGCATTTCCACCGACGCCCGCAAGGACATGGAAAACCTGTTCGGCGGCAAGGTCTGGCTGGAGACCTGGGTCAAGATCAAGAGCGGCTGGGCCGACGACGAGCGCGCCCTGAAATCCCTCGGCTACGAATAAGCCCGGCAGGCGGCCATGGCGCACAAACAGCGTGTGGACGACCAGCGGGCCTACCTGCTCCACACTTATCCCTACAGCGAAACCAGCCTGATCCTGGACGTTTTTTCCCGGGACCATGGCCGCGTACCCATGCTGGCGCGCGGCGCGCGGCGCCCCCGGGCGGCCTTGCGCGGCGTGCTGATCGGTTTCCAGCCCCTGGAACTGGGCTGGTTCGGCGCGGGGGAAGTGAAGACCTTGGCCAAGGCCGAATGGCTGGGGGGCGTGCCGCTCCTGTCAGGGCGCTGCCTGTTGCTGGGCTACTACCTCAACGAGTTGCTGATGAAGCTGCTGCCCCGGGAAGACGGCCATCCCGTGCTGTTCGACGCCTACGAGGCTGCCCTCGGCGCCCTTGCCACGGGGGCCGCCGACGCGCCGGAGCTGCGCCGCTTCGAGAAAATCCTGCTGCGGGAAATCGGCTACGGCCTGAGCCTGGACCAGGACGCTGAAGGCAAGCCCATCACCACCGACGGCCGCTATCTCTATCTGGTGGAACGCGGCGCCGTCGAGGCCCGGGGCGACGAGGGCGTGCCGCCCCTGGCAGGTAAAACCCTGCTCGACATGGCGGCCGACGACTACACTGACGCCCGCACCCGCGCCGAAAGCAAGGCATTGATGCGGCAACTGATCACCCATCATTTGAACGGCCAATCCCTGCAATCGCGGCGGGTTTTTGTCGAACTTCAGGAGTTGTGATGACCATCACCGCGCTATCGGTCAATGTGAACAAGGTTGCGTTGCTGCGCAATTCCCGCCACCTGGATATTCCCAACGTGGTCCATGCCGCCACCCTCTGCCTCGAGGCGGGCGCCCAGGGCATCACCATCCACCCCCGGTCCGACGAACGCCACATCCGCAAGAACGACGTGTTCGCCCTGGCGGACCTGATGAAACGCTGGCCCCAGGCCGAGTTCAACATCGAGGGCAACCCCTTTCACAACCTGATGGATTTCATTCGCCAGGTACGCCCCCACCAATGCACCTTCGTCCCCGACAGCGAAGGCCAGTTCACTTCCGACCACGGCTGGAACTTGTCAGCCGATGGCGAACGGGTCCGCCCCCTGATCGAAGAGTGTCACGCCCTCGGCGTGCGGGTCAGCCTGTTCATGGACGCCGATCCGGCCGCCATGGCCCTGGCCAAGGCGGTGGGCGCCGACCGGGTCGAGCTTTACACCGAGCCCTACGCCGCCGCCCACGGTGGCCCGCAGCAGGCAGCGCAACTCGCCCGCTTCGCTGCCGCCGCCCAAGCGGCACTGGATGCGGGCCTGGGCGTCAATGCCGGCCACGACCTCAATCGTGCCAACCTGGCCGACTTCCTCCGTGCCGTGCCCGGCGTGCAGGAAGTCTCCATCGGCCACGCCCTGATCGGTGACGCCCTGGAGTTCGGCTACGGCGACACCGTCAAGCGTTACTTGCAGTGCATCCAGGACGAGGAGCAAGCTCGGTGATCCACGGCATCGGCACGGACATCGCCGCGATTGCCCGCCTGGGCGATCTGTACCAACGTCACGGCGAACGGGCCTTGGAAAAATGCCTGGCCCCCCAGGAGCGGGACGACTGCCGCGCCAGCAATGATCCCGCCCGCTTCCTGACCAAACGCTTCGCCGCCAAGGAAGCCCTGGGCAAGGCCCTCGGCACCGGCATCCGGGCGCCGGTGCTGCTCCCTGCCATTGAGATCATCCACGACCCACTCGGCAAACCCGGCTTTCGTTTCCATGGCGAACTGGCGGCCTATATCGACCAACGCCAGCTGCGCTGCCACCTTTCCCTTTCCGACGAACGGGACACCGTCGTCGCCTTCGTCGTCATCGAGGCCCCATGAATACGCCCCGCCAGCCCATCAGCCAACCCATTAGCCAACCCCTGGGCCCCCTCTTCATCGACATCGCCGGCACCGAACTCACGGCGCTGGATCGCGAGCGCCTGTCCCACCCCCTGGTGGGCGGCATCATCCTGTTTTCCCGCAACTACCAGGACCGGGAGCAGCTTGACCGTCTCTGCGCGGAGATCCACGCCCTGCGCAGCCCGCGCCTGCCCATCAGCATCGACCACGAGGGCGGCCGGGTACAGCGTTGCCGGGAAGGCTTTACGGCCTTGCCGGCCATGGCCCAATTGGGCAGGCTCTGGGATGAACAGGGCGCGGAAATCGCTGAAAGCGCGGCACGGCAAGTGGGTTACGTCCTGGCTGCCGAGTTGCGCGCCTGTGGCGTGGACTTTTCTTTCACGCCGGTGCTGGACTTGGATTACGGCCGCAGCACGGTGATCGGCAACCGTTCCTTTCATCGCCAGCCCGTCGTGGTGGCCCGCTTGGCCGCTGCCCTGATCGAGGGTCTGAGGGAAGCCGGCATGGGTGCCTGCGGCAAGCACTTCCCCGGCCATGGCTGGGTGGAGGCTGATTCCCACGTGGCCATTCCCGTCGATGAACGGAGTTGGGAAGCCATCCAGGAAGACATGCGTCCCTACCAACTGTTGCGCCTCGACGCGGTCATGCCGGCCCATGTGATCTACCCCAAGGTGGACCAACGTCCCGCCGGTTTCTCCCCGGTCTGGATCGGCAAACTAAGGAGCAGCCTGGGTTTCAGCGGCGTGATCTTCAGCGACGACCTGTCCATGGCCGGTGCCGCCGTGGCCGGCGATGTCCTGCATCGGGTCCAGGCGGCCCGCGCCGCCGGCTGCGATGCCCTGCTGGTATGCAACTCGCCGGACGACGTGGCGACCCTACTCCGCGATTGGCAGCCCCAGATCAATGACACCGTCTCCAGCCGCATCGAGCGGCTGCTGCCCGCTAAAGCGGCGCTCGACTGGGCCAGCCTGCAAGCGGACGAGCGCTACCGGACCGCCCTGCGCGTCATTGCCCAACGCTTTTCATGATCACCCCCTCGCCCTGTATCGGCCTTTGCCGCATGGACCCCGAGCGGAACCTCTGCCAAGGCTGTCACCGCACCCTGGAGGAAATCGCCCAATGGGGCGAACTGGGCGAAGAAGAGCGGCGAGCAGTACTGCTAAGGGTGGCGGGGCGCAAGGCCGACCACCACGACAACTATTTTCTACCTAAAATATAATAGACACGAATAATTCAAACATGACATCGGTATTTGCGTAGTACCCTATAAAAAAAGCAGGTCGCCCAGCGTAATGCCTCCCTCCACAGGAGTAGGTCATGGAAGCCCCCATCGATGGCAGCGAGCCCCGTCCCCCCAGCACTGAGGAAACCACGGCGGCGCAGGTGGTCGACCTCAACCCGATACCGACCTTCGTCATTGATCGCAACCACGTCGTCATCCACTGGAATCGCGCCTGCGAACTCCTGACCGGCTTCCCCGCCACCCGGGTGGTGGGCACCAGCAACCATTGGCAGCCCTTTTATCCCACCCAGCGGCCCGCCATGGCCGACCTGCTGCTGCTGGGCGCCAACGAAGCCGAGGTGGATCGCTACTACCATGGCAAGTTCCGTCCCTCCGAACTCAACCAGGGAACCTTTGAAGCCGAGGACTTCTTTCCCGGCTTTCCTCCCGAGGGCCGCTGGCTGTTCTTCACCGCCGCCCTGCTGCGGGATACCGCCGGCAACATCATCGGCGCCATCGAAACGCTACAGGACGTCACCGCACGACGCCAGGCGGAAATTGCCCTGCAACGGGAACGGGCCCTGATGGCAGCCATCATCAACGGCAGTTCGGTTGCCAGCATCGTCATCGACCGCGACCACACCATCGTCCACATGAACCGGGCCTATGAAACCTTGTTCGAAGTCTCGGCCAAGGACTTGATCGGCACCAAGCGCCAGTGGTTCCCCGCCTATCCGGAACCCCGCCCGATCCTGGCCGACCTATTGCTGGACGGCGCCTCTCCAACGGAAGTGGCGAAATACTACGACGGCCACTTTCACGCCTCCCAACTGATCCCTGGCGCCATCGAAGCGGAGGGGCACTTCCCCGATCTGGGCACAAACGGGCGCTGGCTCTATCTGACGGCCGCTCCCCTGGTGGATGACCATGGCGAAGTCAGCGGCGTCATCGAGACCTTGCAGGACATCACCGAGCGCAAGCAGGCGGAAATCGCCCTGATGAAAAGCGAGGAACGCTATCGCCAGCTCAGCGTCACCGACGAGCTCACCGGCCTGGGCAATCTGCGCAGTTGCTACGAGCACCTGGAACGGGAGATCTACCGCTGCAACCGCTACGCGTCGCCTTTGTCCGTTCTGCTACTCGACGTGGATAACTTCAAACAATACAACGACACCTGGGGACACCTTGAGGGCGATAACGCCCTCAAGACCATGGCCACCACCATCCGCCGCAACCTGCGCAAAACGGATGGCGGCTACCGCTACGGTGGGGAGGAATTCGTCGTCCTGCTGCCCGAGACGCCCTTGTCCCAGGCGGTGATTCTGGCCGAACGCATCCGACTCGACTTTGCCTCGACCCTGCTCCATCCCGCCAGCAACGTGGCCGTCAGCTGCACCGTGAGCATCGGCGCCACGGAATTGCTGCCCAACGACACCATGAAATCCTTCCTCTATCGCGCCGACGAAGGAACATACAAGGCCAAGGCCCAAGGCAAGAACCGAATCGTGGCCATTCCCCCCTGAATCCGTTGGCATCCAACTTGCAGCATTGGTCCGACAACACATTTCATGGCATCAACCCCACAAACGAAGGATGACCCACATGCTGCAACTGGAAATGGAGGACCTGGTTTATTTCGGTCCCTTGCCAGAAGTCGTCAACGCCAAGCTGCAACAGGGCATCGCCCTCTATCAGGACGAGCCCGCCACGGCGGAGCGGCTGTTCCGCGAAGCCCTGGCGATTTCGGCAACCGCCCTGCCCGCCTGGTTTTGCCTGATCAAGCTGCATAACCGCTATCGTCAGTTCGACGCCGCCCACGAAGCCGCCCTCGGGGCCTTGGCCGAGGCCTCGCGCCAATGCAACCTGTCGGCCGACTGGCAGCAATGGCACCCTGAGCACTTCACCCGCCGTAACGAATCGCCCTGGAGCCACACCCTGCGGGCACTCAAGGCCCTGGCCTTCATCGAACTGCGACGGGGTGGCCGGGCCTTGTCCATCGCCCTGGTGGACAAACTGCGCGAACTGGACCCCGAGGATGGGGTCGGCTATTCGGTGGTGGATTCCCTGCTGGAAGCCACCGCCTGATCACCTAGTGCCAAACGAAAAGGGCAGCCTTGGCTGCCCTTTGTCGTTCATCGGCCCTGCGACGGGCCTAAAAATCTCCGGCTTATTTGACCCGGTTACGGTACTCGTCGGTACGGGTGTCGATTTCGATCTTGTCGCCGATGTCCACGAACAGGGGCACGGGCAACTCGAAACCGGTGGAGATCTTGGCGGGCTTCATCACCTTGCCGGAGGTGTCGCCCTTGACGGCGGGCTCGGTGTAGGTCACTTCGCGCACCACGGTGGTGGGCAGTTCGACGGAGATGGCCTTGCCGTCGTAGAACACCACTTCACAAGCCAGACCGTCTTCCAGGTACTTGAGGGCGTCGGACATGTTTTCGCCTTCGACTTCAAACTGGTTGTAGTCGGCGTCCATGAACACATAGAGGGGATCGGCAAAGTAGGAATAGGTCACTTCCTTGCGATCGAGCTGGACGATCTCGAACTTGTCGTCGGCCTTGTAAACGGTCTCGGAATTGGCGCCGGAGAGCAAGTTCTTGAACTTGATCTTGACCACGGCAGCGTTACGGCCGGACTTGTTGTATTCGGTCTTTTGCACGACGAGGGGGTCGGCACCCACCATCACGACGTTGCCTGCGCGGAGTTCCTGAGCGGTTTTCATTGCTTACGAGCCTTGGACGGGAAAAGTAAAGCCCGCGATTCTACCTTGATTCCATTGAAAAAGACAGCAATTGCGTGACCAAGTCGGGCTGCTGCCGGAGCCCCCGTGACCAGCTTTCGGCATGGGCGGACAAGGCCGGCAGCGCGGCCATGAAAGCCGGCCAAGAGGCGCCGGCACCGGCCTCGTTTTCCCACGCCAGCCACAAGTCGGCCATGGCGCGGGCCGCCCCCGCGTCAAGACCGGCTTGGTAACGGGCGAGGAAAGCCGATAGCTTGACGCGATGGTGCTGGTCCTGCTGGGGATAAATGTGCCAAACCAGTGGCTTGGCTGCCCATTGGGCGCGGACAAAGGAATCCTCGCCACGGACGAAATTCACATCGCACAGCCACAGCAGGCGGTCATAGTCCGGCTGAGGCAGGAAAGGCAGGACGTGGACGGCCAAGCTACCACGCTGGAAATGGCGACTGCCGCCGCCGAAGAAGGCCGCCACCTGGGGCAGCAAGCGCCCTTCGGGCAGCAGGCAACGTATCGGTCGCTCCCCATCAGCCCAGGCCCCCAGCAATTCGGCCACGCCATCATTCTCATAGCCGAACAGGGACACGATCAGTTCCCCGGCCCCTGGTACCGGCAGGCCGAGTTCGGCGCGGAAGGCCTCGGCATCGAAGGCGGCGCGGCGGCGATCGTAATCCGATTCCCGCAACAGCCCTCCGGTACGCGCCGTAAACCCCGGGAAAAAGAAATGCTTGGTCAGCGACAGGCGCGGATGGGGAGACGCCATGCGATGGCAATCCTCCACCCAAGCCTCAGCCGAGAGGTACTCCAGGTTGATCCAACATGGGGGCTCGGCCTTGGCGGCCATGGCCACCAGGTAGCTTTCAGGCAACTCGCAAGCGAAAGCCTCGATCACCACCGCTGCGGGAACCACGTCGGGGAAGGGAGCTTGCCAGCGCCGCACCGTCACCCCCTGCACGTCCTGGCATTCCCTGGAAGGGTCGGCCTCGGGGCAAAGACGGGCCAGGGGGACAAGGTCATCCACCCATAAGCGCACCTTGATCCCATGCTCGTTCGCCAGTTGCCGAGCCAACCGCCAGCAGACCCCAATGTCGCCGTAGTTGTCCACCACGGCACAGAAAATGTCCCAATCCCGTTTCATGGGCCGGTATCCTAGCGGGCCGGGACAGGATCGCCAAGGAAACCGCCTTGAAATACCCGCTCCGCGCCCCATCCTTTGTCCCTCACCCTCCCCTGGCGCGGGTCCGCCGCTCCGGATTGCGTTTTTTGCTGCCATGAAGACTGCCGTTTCCCCCACCGCCGTATCGGACTGCACAGCCTGTCCCCGCCTTTCCCGCTTCCTTGGCAAAGTGAAAGCCGACCACCCCGACTACTACTGCAAACCCGTCCTGCCCTTTGGCGATGCCAAGGCCCGGCTGCTGATCGTGGGCCTCGCCCCCGGCATGCACGGGGCCAATGCCAGCGGCCGGCCGTTCACCGGCGACTACGCCGGCATCCTGCTTTACGACACCCTGCATCGTTTCGGTTTCGGTTCCAAGTCCACGTCGGACGCTGCCGACGATGACCTCACTCTGCGCGACTGCCGCATCACCAATGCGGTCAAGTGCCTGCCGCCGCAGAACAAACCGGAAACCAGCGAGATCAAGACCTGCAACACCTGGCTGGCCCAAGAACTCGACCAGTCGGCGCCGGATCTGCGGGTAATCCTGGCCTTGGGCCTGATCGCCCATAAGGCCGTGCTCACGGCCCTGGGCATGAAGCAGAGCGCCCTGACCTTCGGCCATGGCGCCGTTCACGCCCTCCCCAGCGGTCAAACCCTGGTGGATAGTTACCATTGCAGTCGCTACAACACCAACACGGGTCGCCTCACCGAAGCCGCCTTCCACAACGTATTCCGCACCATCCGCCGCCATCTCGATGCCTGACACCATGGCCGCCAGTTCGCCACCGCCGTTCGATGCCAAGGCATTCCTCGCCACCCTGACGGAAGCGCCAGGGGTGTATCGGATGCTCGATGCCGACGGACAGGTGCTCTATGTGGGCAAGGCGAAGAACCTCAAGCGCCGGGTCAGCAGCTATTTTTTGCGCACCGGCCTATCGCCCCGGATTGCCCTGATGGTGCAGCAGGTGGCCAATGTGGAAACCACGGCCACCCGCTCCGAGGCCGAAGCCTTGATCCTGGAAAACACCCTGATCAAGAAGCTCACGCCCAAGTACAACATCCTCTTCCGCGACGATAAGAGCTACGCCTACATCAAGCTCTCGGGGGATGAATTCCCCCAACTGGCCTTCCATCGCGGTGGCTTTGAAAAGCGCTCCCGCTACTTCGGCCCCTTCCCCAGTGGTTTGGCCGTGCGGGACAGCATCCAGTTGTTGCAAAAGACCTTCCTCCTGCGTACTTGCGAAAACTCGGTTTTCGCCAATCGTTCACGGCCCTGCCTGATGCATCAGATCAAGCGCTGCAAGGCGCCCTGCGTGGGCCTCGTGAGCCAGGAGGAATACGCCGCCGATGCGCGGCTGGCAGAGTTGTTCCTCAAGGGCCGCCACTCGGAGGTCATCGAACGGCTGACCGAGCAGATGCGGGTTGCCGCTGAATCCCTGCACTTCGAGCAGGCCGCCGCCCTGCGTGACCAAATCAAATCCCTGCAAGCGGTACTGCACCGGCAATACGTCAGTTCCACTGGCGAGGAGGACGCGGACATCATCGCCGTCCAGGCCGATCGGGGCGAACTGTGCATCAACCTGGCCATGGTTCGGGGCGGCTTGCACCTGGGCGACAAGGCCCTGTTCCCGCGCAACGCCGTCACCGCCGAGGCTGACCCAGTGGAGGCCCTGGCGGCCTTCGTCGCCCAACACTACTTGGAACACCCGCCCCCCAGCCGCTTGATCGTGGCCTGGGACATTGCCGAGGAATGCGATGCTGTGTTCGAAGGCAAAAAAGTCGCCGTCGGCCTCCCCCGCAACGAGAAGGAACGGGCCTGGCTGGAAATGGCCGACAACAACGCCAAGCTCGCCATCACCGCCCGCAGCCAGGCCAGGGCGCGTTCCGGGGAACGCTTGGAGGCCCTGCGCCTCGCCCTCGATCTGGAAGAGGCTCCGGCCCGCATTGAATGCTTCGACATCAGCCACACCATGGGCGAAGGCACCGTTGCCTCCTGCGTGGTGTGCATCGACGGCGCCATGAAAAGCAGCGAGTACCGGCGTTTCAATATTGCCGGCATTACGCCCGGTGACGACTACGCCGCCATGGCCCAAGCCCTGGAGCGGCGCTACAGCAAGGTCGCCAGCGGCGACAGCCCGGCCCCCGACTTGATTCTGATCGATGGCGGCAAAGGCCAGCATCGGGTCGCACGGGAAGTATTGGCGGAACTCAATCTTGCCCACCTGCTCACCATCGGCATCGCCAAGGGTGAAGAACGCAAACCCGGTCTGGAAACCCTGTTCGTCTGGGGGCGCGATGAGCCGCTACAATTGCCCATGGACCATGCCGGTTTCCACTTGATCCAGGAAGTTCGCGACGAAGCCCACCGCTTTGCCGTGGCGGGCCACCGGGCGCGGCGGGCCAAGGCGCGAGGACGTTCCACCCTGGAAGACGTGGCCGGCATCGGCCCCACCCGCCGACGCAAATTGCTGGCCCACTTCGGTGGACTGGACGGGGTACGCGCCGCCACGGTTGAAGACCTGTGCCGGGTGGAAGGCATCAGCCGCAAACTGGCGGAAGACATTTTTCGGGAACTTCACTAAACCAACGACACGTCATGCCCCTCAACATCCCGAACCTGCTCACCTGGGCGCGCATCCTGTTGATTCCCCTTTTCGTCGGCGTTTTCTACCTGCCCAAGGGAATGCTCACCGCCAGTGAGCAAAACTTCTACGCTACGCTGCTGTTCGTCGCGGCTGCCATCACCGATTGGTTCGACGGCTGGCTGGCGCGCAAGCTCGAACAAACCTCGGCCTTCGGTGCCTTCCTCGATCCTGTGGCCGACAAGTTGATGGTGGCCGCCGCCCTGGTGTTGCTGGTCCAGCTGGACCGCGCCGACGCCATCGTGGCCTTCATCATCATCGGTCGGGAAATTACCATCTCCGCTCTGCGGGAATGGATGGCGAAAATCGGTGCCGCCAAGAGCGTCGCTGTCTCCTTCGTCGGCAAACTGAAAACCACCGCCCAGATGGTTGCCATCACCTTGTTGCTCCATTACGGCTCGCCCCTCTGGAACCTGGCAGGCGTCTGGCTGTTGAACATCGCCGCGGTGTTGACCCTGTGGTCCATGGTCTACTATCTGCGCAAGGCATGGCCCGAAATTTCTGATCGCAGCCGTTGACGCTGACGGAAACATCGCTATAATGCGCACCTCTCCTGCGGCAGTAGCTCAGTTGGTAGAGCGATACCTTGCCAAGGTATAGGTCGAGAGTTCGAGACTCTTCTGCCGCTCCAGGTTTGATAGGGGGAAAGCCTAGCTTTCCCCCTCTTAGTTTCAGGAACTTGTTTCGACGAGTTTTGGCGCGGTAGCAAAGCGGTTATGCACCGGATTGCAAATCCGTGTAGGTCGGTTCGACTCCGGCCCGCGCCTCCAAAATTGAAGGTTTCCAAGCGGCAGTAGCTCAGTTGGTAGAGCGATACCTTGCCAAGGTATAGGTCGAGAGTTCGAGACTCTTCTGCCGCTCCAGCATCAAAGGGCAGTGCAAAAGCACTGCCCTTTTTCTTTTTCCCAGTCTCCTTCAGCAATCCCTAATAAATCGCCAAGCCGCATGGCTGCTGCATTGCAGCAAGGTTTGCTTTCCTTGTCAAATGTTGTAATGCATAATTATGGCGTCAAGTTTCCGTAATTTATGGCCCGGATAATGCGCGCTCCTAGCGATGGCGAACGCGATCGCGGAGGGTTTTCATACTTAAAAATTCTGGAGACAAAATGTCGGACGCCTCACGCATTCTCAACCCCGCCCTACGCAGCAAAATCATGTCCGCCGAAGAAGCGGCCGCCCTGATTCCCTTCGGCGTCAACGTCGGCATGAGCGGCTTCACCGGCGCCGGTTATCCCAAGGCGGTGCCCTCGGCCCTGGCCAAGCGCATCATGGATGCCAACCTGCACGGCAAGAAATTCCGCATCGGCGTCTGGACCGGCGCATCCACCGCCCCCGAACTCGACGGCGCCCTCGCCATGGTGGACGGCATCGAGATGCGCCTGCCTTACCAATCCGATCCCACCTGCCGCAAGCGCATCAACGCTGGCGAGATGGAATACATCGACATTCACTTGTCCCACGTGGCTCAGTTCGTCTGGTTCGGCTTCCTCGGTAAGCTCGACGTAGCCGTGGTGGAAGTGACCGGCATCACCGAAGATGGCCGTCTGATCCCCTCCTCCTCCATCGGCAACAACAAGACGTGGCTGGACCAGGCGGACAAGGTCATCCTCGAAGTCAACAACTGGCAAAATCCGCTGCTGGAAGGCATGCACGACGTGTATTACGGCACCCAGTTGCCGCCGAACCGCAAGCCGATTCCCATCATCAAGACCGACGACCGCATCGGCGAACCCTTCCTGCGGGTCGATCCGAACAAGGTCATTGCCGTGGTGGAAACCAACAGCAGCGACCGTAACTCCGCCTTCACGCCCCCCGATGGGGACTCGCGCCGGATTGCCGGACACATCCTTGAGTTCCTTGAACACGAGGTCAAGATGGGCCGCCTGCCGCGCAATCTGCTGCCCATCCAGTCCGGCGTGGGCAACATCGCCAACGCCGTGCTGGCAGGCCTCAACGAAGGGCCTTTCGAGAACCTCACCGCCTATACCGAGGTGATCCAGGACGGCATGCTGGAACTGCTCAAGTCCGGCAAGATGAGCTGCGCCTCCGCCACGGCCTTCTCCCTGAGTCCCGACGCCCTGACCGAACTCAACGCGGACCTCGGTCGTTTCCGCGAAAAAATCATCCTGCGCCCCCAGGAAATCAGCAACCACCCGGAAGTCATTCGCCGCCTGGGCGTGATCGCCATGAACGGTCTGATCGAAGCCGACATCTACGGCAACGTGAACTCCACTCACATCATGGGCAGCCAGATCATGAACGGCATCGGCGGTTCCGGCGACTTCGCCCGCAATGCCTATATCTCCATTTTTGTCACCCCGTCCCAGGCCAAGAAGGGCGCCATCTCCAGCATCGTGCCCATGGTGTCCCACGTGGACCACACCGAGCACGACGTGCAGATCATCGTCACCGAACAGGGGCTGGCTGACCTGCGCGGCCTGTCGCCCAAACAGCGGGCCAAGGTGATCATCGAGAATTGCGCCCACCCCAGCTTCCGCGGGCCGCTGATGGACTACTACAAGCATGCCGTGGAACGGGCACCCGGCAAGCAAACCCCCCACATGCTGCAAGAAGCCTTCGCCTGGCACACCCGCTACCTGGAAACCGGGAAAATGCTCTAATCGCGCGTGTCCGCCGGCCACATCAAGCCAGCCCCACCGGGCTGGCTTTTTTATTGCCATCGGCAACCATGGGCACTGAAAACAAAAAAAGAGAGGGCACCCGAAGGTGCCCTCTCTTTTCTACTTTGGCGCGCCCGGAAGGATTCGAACCTCCTACCCCTTGGTTCGTAGCCAAGTACTCTATCCAGATGAGCTACGGGCGCTGAAGAGAAGCGGCATTATAGAGAAACTATTTTTTTTGGCAAGAGGCAAGCAATGTTTTTCAGGGCTGGCGCTGGGGAATCTGCACGAACAGCTCCCCGTCCTTGATCAGCCCCAGCTCATAGCGGGCCCGTTCCTCGATGGCCTCGTAACCGGACTTCAAGTCCCGTACTTCCGCCTCCAGTCCAGCGTTGCGCTGTTCCAACTTCTGGTTTTCGCTACGCTGAGCCTTGAGTTGCTGGTCCATCTCCCACACCCGGTACCAGCCGCCTTTGCCCAGCCACAGGGGATACTGGAGCAGAACGATGATGGCGACCAACACCAGGGTGGGCCAACGCATGAGTTACTTGCGTAGGTTGTAGAAGGTGGAGATGCCGGGGTAGGTGACGGCGTCGCCCAGATCCTCTTCGATACGCAGCAGTTGGTTGTACTTGGAAATACGGTCGGAACGGGACAGGGAACCGGTCTTGATCTGGCCAGCGTTGAGGCCCACGGCGATATCGGCGATGGTGGAGTCCTCGGTTTCGCCGGAACGGTGGGAAATCACGTTGGTGTAACCGGCGCGCTTGGCCATCTCGACGGCGGCAAAGGTTTCGGTCAGGGTGCCGATCTGGTTGATCTTGATCAGGATGGAATTGGCGATACCCTTGCTGATGCCTTCCTTGAGGATCTTGGGATTGGTCACGAACAGGTCGTCACCGACGATCTGCACATTCTTGCCCAGCTTGTCGGTGAGGATCTTCCAACCGTTCCAGTCGGCCTCGGCCATGCCGTCCTCGATGCTGATGATGGGGTACTTGCCGGCCAGGGTGGCCAGGTAGTCGGCGAAGCCTTCGGAGGACAGTTCCAGCTTCTCGGAAGCCAGCACGTACTTGCCGTCCTTGTAGAACTCGGAGCTGGCGCAGTCCAGGGCCAGCACCACGTCCTGTCCAGCAGTGTAGCCGGCGGTCTCGATGGCCTTGAGAATCAGTTCGATGGCTTCGTCGTTGCCGGACACGTTGGGGGCAAAGCCGCCTTCGTCGCCAACGGTGGTGGGATAACCCTTCTTGTCCACCAGCTTCTTCAGGTGGTGGAACACTTCGGCGCCGCAGCGCAGGGCATCGCGGAAGCTCTTGGCACCCACGGGCATGATCATGAACTCCTGGATGTCCAGGTTGTTGTTGGCGTGGGCGCCGCCGTTGATGACGTTCATCATCGGCACGGGCATGGTCATAGGACCGGAACCGCCGAAGTAGCGGTACAGGGGCAGGCCGGCCTCTTCGGCAGCCGCCTTGGCCACGGCCATGGACACGGCCAGCATGGCATTGGCGCCGAGACGGGACTTGTTTTCGGTGCCGTCCAGGTCGAGCAGGGTCTTGTCGATGAAGGCCTGCTCTTCGGCATCGAGGCCGACGATGGCTTCGGAGATTTCGGTGTTCACGTTCTCCACGGCTTGCAGCACGCCCTTGCCCAGGTAGCGGGCGGCATCGCCATCACGCAGCTCGATGGCTTCGCGGGAACCGGTGGAAGCACCGGAGGGTACGGCGGCACGACCCATGACGCCGGATTCCAGCAGCACATCGGCCTCAACGGTGGGATTGCCGCGCGAATCCAGAATTTCACGGGCGATGACGTCAACAATTGCGCTCATGAGTAAACCTCAGAATGGAAAGTTGGAATTAGAGAATGCCCGGCTGCTTCACCAGGTCGTCAATGGATTTCAAGGTGGACAGCAAGTCCTTCATCTGACCCAAGGGCCAGGCATTGGGGCCATCGGACCAGGCCTTGGCCGGATCGGGATGGGTTTCCATGAACAGGCCGGCAATACCGACCGCCACGGCAGCCCGGGACAGCACCGGCACGAACTCGCGCTGACCGCCGGAACTGGCGCCCTGCCCGCCCGGCAACTGCACCGAGTGGGTGGCGTCGAACACCACGGGGCAGGCGGTTTCGCGCATGATGGACAGACTGCGCATGTCGGACACCAGGTTGTTGTAGCCGAAGGAAGCACCGCGCTCGCAGACCATGATGGTGTCTGCGCCACCGTTGGCTTCCTTGGCCTTGGCCACCACGTGCTTCATGTCACCGGGGGCGAGAAACTGGCCCTTCTTGATGTTGACCGGCTTGCCGGAAGCCGCGCAAGCATGGATGAAATCGGTCTGGCGGCAAAGGAAGGCCGGGGTTTGCAGCACGTCGACGACCGCTGCCACCGCCGGCACTTCCTGTTCGGTGTGCACATCGGTCAGCACCGGCACGCCGATCTGTTTTTTCACCTCGGCCAAAATCGCCAGTCCGGCATCCATGCCGGGGCCGCGGGGCGAGGTGCCTGAACTGCGGTTGGCCTTGTCGTAGGAGGATTTGTAGATGAAGGGGATGCCCAGTTCATCGCAAATTTCCTTGAGCTGGCCTGCCGTGTCGAAGGCCAATTGCTTGGACTCGATCACGCAGGGCCCGGCAATCAGGAAGAAGGGCTTGTCCAGCCCCACTTCAAAGCCGCAAAGCTTCACGCCTTCTTGCTCCGCTGTACCAGCGCCGCCTTCACGTAGGCGATGAACAGGGGATGGCCGGTGCGGGGATTGCTAGTGAACTCGGGGTGGAACTGACAGCCCACGAACCAGGGGTGATCGGGCAACTCAACCATTTCGCAAAGGTCGGTCACGGGTGCGCGCCCGGCTACCTTGAGGCCCTTTTCTTCCAGCTGGGCCAACAGGGTGTTGTTCACTTCATAACGATGACGGTGACGCTCGGTGATCTCGGCCGCACCGTAGATTTGCCGCGCCAGGCTACCGTCCTTGAGCTGACAGACCTGGCCGCCCAGGCGCATGGTGCCGCCCAGGTCGGAGTTCTCGTCGCGCTTTTCGATCTTGCCGGTACGGTCCTTCCATTCCGTGATCAGACCGATCACGGGGAAGGGCGTGTCCTTGACGAACTCGGTGGAATGGGCGCCTTCCATGCCGGCCACGTCGCGGGCGAACTCCACCACGGCGAGCTGCATGCCCAGACAGATACCCAGATAGGGCACCTTGTTTTCCCGGGCGTAACGGATGGCGGCAATCTTGCCTTCGGTGCCGCGACGACCGAAGCCCCCCGGTACCAGGATGGCGTCCATGTGCTTGAGGATGGACTCGGCGCCCTTCTGCTCGATTTCCTCGGAGTCGATGTAGTGAATGACCACCTTGCTACGCGTATGCAGGCCGGCGTGGTTGAGGGCCTCGATCAGCGACTTGTAGGACTCGGTCAGATCCACGTACTTGCCGACGAAGGCGATGTCCACGGTGTGGTCGGGATGCTCGAGGGCATCCACCAGTTTGTTCCAGATGGACAGGTCGGCCGCCTTGGCCAGGATATCCAGCTTGTGGCAGACGATCTGGTCCAGCATCTGGCCGTGCAACATGGCGGGAATCTTGTAGATGCTGTCGGCGTCCACCACCGAGATCACGGCTTCGGGCTGGACGTTGGTGAACAGCGCGATCTTGCGCTTTTCGTCTTCCGGCACTTCCCGGTCGGCGCGACACAACAGCACGTCGGGCTGGATGCCGATTTCCCGCAGTTCCTTGACGGAGTGCTGGGTCGGCTTTGTTTTCAGCTCGCCGGCAGTAGGAATGTAGGGCAACAGGGTCAGGTGGATGTAACAGGCGTTGTCCTTGCCCTCCTCGATGCCCATCTGGCGGATGGCCTCCAGGAACGGCAGGGACTCGATGTCGCCCACGGTGCCGCCCACCTCGACGATGGCCACGTCGGCATCGCCGGCGCCACGCTTGATGTTGAGCTTGATCTCGTCGGTGATGTGAGGAATCACCTGCACCGTCTTGCCGAGGTATTCGCCGCGGCGTTCCTTCTTGATGACGGACTCGTAAACCTGGCCGGTGGTGAAGTTGTTGGCCTTGGACATCTTGGCGCTGGTGAAGCGCTCGTAATGGCCCAAGTCCAGGTCGGTCTCGGCGCCATCTTCCGTCACGAACACTTCGCCGTGCTGGAAGGGGCTCATGGTGCCCGGATCGACGTTGATATAGGGATCTAACTTGAGGTGGGTGACCTTGAGTCCGCGGGATTCAAGAATCGCACCCAACGATGCGGCAGCAATGCCTTTGCCCAGACTGGACACGACACCGCCCGTGACGAATACAAATTTGGTCATGGAATTTGATGCAGCGGGAAAGCCGCATGATACCGGAAATGCCCCCAACTCCTCAACGGCAAACACAGCGACAAGCACCCGCCGCTACTTGAAACCCCAACTAAAAAGCCGACAAATCAGGGGATTAATCGCGGTATGATTACGGCCCTTTTCATCGCAGCAGCCCCTATCCCACTGCTGTTCCTCATCGCCAATCACACGCTTTCTGGAGCACCTGATGACTTCCTCGCTTTTCGCATCCGTAGAACTGGCCCCCCGCGACCCCATCCTGGGCCTGAACGAAGCCTTTAACGCCGACACCCGCAGCACCAAGGTGAACCTCGGCGTCGGCGTCTACTACGATGACAATGGCAAACTCCCCCTGCTGACCGCCGTCAAGGCCGCCGAAAAAGCCCGCCTGGAAGCCATGCCTGCCCGCGGCTACCAGCCCATCGAAGGCCCCGTCAGCTACAACCAGGCCGTGCAAAACCTGGTGTTCGGTGCCAGCAGCCCCCTGGTCACCGAAAAGCGCGTCATCACCGTGGAAGCCCTGGGCGGTACCGGTGCCCTCAAGATCGGCGCCGACTTCCTCAAGCGCCTCAAGCCCAGCGCCAAGGTACTGATCAGCGACCCCAGCTGGGAAAACCACCGCGCCCTGTTCGAATCCGCCGGTTTTGAAGTGGGCACCTACGCCTACTACGACGCTGCCACCCAGGGCGTTAACTTCGAAGGCATGAAGGCCAGCCTGTCCGCCGCCGCCGCCGACACCATCCTGGTGTTGCACGCCTGTTGCCACAACCCCACCGGCGCCGACCTCTCCGAAGCCCAGTGGAAGGAAGTGGTTGAACTGATCAAGGCCAAGAACCTGATCGCTTTCATCGACATGGCCTACCAGGGCTTTGCCGAAGGCATCGACGCCGACGCCGTGGCCCTCAAGCTGTTCGCCGCCTCCGGCCTGCAATACTTCGTTTCCAGCTCCTTCTCCAAGTCCTTCTCCCTCTACGGCGAGCGTGTAGGCGCCTTGTCCATCGTGACCGCCAGCGCCGAGGAAGCTGGTCGCGTCATGTCCCAGGTGAAGCGCGTGGTCCGCACCAACTACTCCAACCCGCCCACCCACGGCGGCGCCATCGTCGCCACCGTGCTGTCCAGCCCCGAGCTGCGCCAGCAGTGGGAAGACGAACTGGCCGGCATGCGCGTTCGCATCAAGCAGATGCGCAACGCCCTGGTGGAAAAGCTGCAAGCCCGTGGTGTCGCCCGCGACATGAGCTTCATCAACAAGCAACGGGGTATGTTCTCCTACACCGGCCTTTCCGCCGAACAAGTGGAGCGTCTGAAGACCGAGTTCGGCATCTACGCCGTCGGCACCGGTCGCATTTGCGTAGCTGCCCTGAACAGCAAGAACATCGACTACGTGGCCGATGCCATTGCCGCCGTTCTCAAGTAAGTAAAAAGAACGCGGAAACGCTTGCACCACCGTAGAGGTGCAGCTATAATGCGCGCCTCTCGATTCCCCGATAGCTCAGTCGGTAGAGCGCCGGACTGTTAATCCGTAGGTCCCTGGTTCGAGCCCAGGTCGGGGAGCCAAAATTTGAAGGGCCTAGCCGCAAGGTTAGGCCCTTTTGCTTTCCCCCCCCAGCCAACAACGTCCATCTCGCGTTATGGCGTGACGGCTCGCGCCGCCCCTCCTCTTTCTGCCGTCCACCTCGCCTACTCACGACAGGCAAAAGTTGATGGGCATCAATGACATCGCCTGACCGCTATCGAATACTCGCAGCCTTCGTATTTCCGAGTGAGCGCCACCATGTCGCGCCAGCAAATTCCCGAACTCGTTTGCCCCGCCGGCAGTCTGCCGGCCCTGAAGGCGGCGGTGGACAATGGCGCTGACGCGGTTTATCTGGGCTACAAGAACGACACCAACGCCCGCAATTTCGCCGGGCTGAACTTTGACGCCAAGTCCCTGCAAGACGGCCTGCACTACGCCCGGAGTCGTGGCCGCAAGGTACTGATGGCGATCAACACCTTTGCTCAAGCAGGCCGTGCTGCGGACTGGCAGCGCGCCGTGGATGGGGCCGCCGACCTGGGCGTCGACGCGGTGATCCTGGCCGATGTGGGTTTGCTCGACTATGCCAGCCGACGTCATCCCGATTTGCGTTTGCATTTATCCGTGCAGGGATCGGCGACCAACTATGAGGCGGTGAATTTCGCCCAACAGGCGTTCGGCGTGCGTCGCGCAGTGTTGCCCCGGGTATTAACCCTGGCCCAAGTGGCCCATGTGATCCAGAACACCGCCGTGGAAATCGAGGTATTCGGCTTCGGCAGCCTCTGCGTGATGAACGAGGGCCGCTGCTGGCTTTCCTCCTACGCCACCGGCGAATCGCCCAATACCGTCGGCGCCTGCTCCCCGGCCAAACACGTCAAGTGGGAAAAATCACCGGGACGAATGAGCACCCGGCTCAACGGCATTCTCATCGACCAGTTCGACGACGACGAAGCGGCCGGCTACCCAACCCTCTGCAAGGGGCGGTTCGAGGTTGCCGGGGAGACCTACTACGCCCTTGAGGAGCCCACCAGCCTCAACACCCTGGAGATCCTGCCGCAGATCGCCAGCAGTGGCGTCGCCGCGATCAAGGTCGAGGGGCGCCAGCGCAGTCCAACCTACGTGGCTCAGGTCACCAGGACCTTGCGTGCCGCCTTGGACACCCTGGCTGACGCCGGCCAGCGCTACCAGGTCAAGTCCCACTGGCAAAGCGAGCTGGCCAAAGTGTCCGAGGGCAATCAGGCCACACTGGGGGCCTACAACCGGCCCTGGCGATAAACGCCCACCATCATCTGGCGCACATTCCCCTTGCACGAACCATCTGGAGGATTGCAGACGTGAAACTGGCCTTGGCCCCGCTCCCATACTTCTGGCCCAAGCAGGAGGTTTTCGAGTTCTACGCGCTGATCGCGGAAAACCTGGCCGTGGATATCGTCTATCTCGGCGAAACGGTCTGCTCGCGACGGCAGCAACTTCGCCACGGCGACTGGATCGGTCTTGCACGGGATCTGGCGGAGAGCGGCAAGGAAGTGGTCATCGCCGCACAAACCCTGATGGACTCGGAAAGCGACCTGAAAGCCTTGCGCCGCCTGCTTGACGCAGCGGACTGCATGATTGAGGCCAACGATCTGGGGGCGATCAACCTATGTCAGGGACGCCCCTTCGTCGCCGGCCCCCATCTCAACATCTATAACGAGGAAACCCTGGCCACCTTCGCACGCCTGGGCATGCGCCGCTGGATTCCGCCCCTGGAGGGTGATCGGACGCTGGTGGAAATCCTGCACCGGGGTCGCCCGGCGGGGGTTGAAACCGAGGTATTCGTGTTCGGCAAACTTCCTCTGGCCTTTTCCGCGCGCTGCTTTACCGCCCGCCACTACGGACTGAACAAGGACGACTGCCAGTTCAAGTGCCTCGACCACCCCGAAGGCATGCTCCTCAACACGCGAGAAGGTCAACCCTTTCTCACCATCAACGGCATTCAGACCATGTCGGCCCAGAGCTACAACTTGTTGCCGCACATGGAAGAGCTGCGCGGGCTGGGCATCGACATCATCCGCGTCAGTCCCCAGCCCCAGCACACAGAGGCCATTCTGTCCGCCTTCGACGCGGCAAGGCGTGGCAATACAACCATTGTCGCGGACAGCGCATGGAACCCGGTGGGCCTGGTCAACGGCTACTGGCTCGGTGCTGCCGGTATTGCCCATCCGACGAACACCACCACGGCTACCCGAGGAGTCGCACCATGACCCGATCCTTGACCATTCCCGATGTTCGGCTCCCCGCCATGGTGGCGTCCATCGGTCGTGCCTTGCCACAATGGCCCCACGCCCTGGGACTGACAACAGGCCTCAATGCGGCAGCGAAAATGAAACTATTGGCGCGGGATAGTTTGGCGTTGCTGGAAAATCGCAGTTTCCTCGTGGAAGTCCTGGATACCGGCAGCAGTGCTCATTTTGCTTACCGCAGGGGCCGCTTCCTGCCGATTTTCGCGCCAACCGACAGTCCCGACCTCATCCTTCGCGCCAACCTGACCGCCTTCCTCAAGTTGTTGGCAAGACAGGAAGATCCCGATACCCTGTTTTTCCGCCGCGAACTGTCGATTGAAGGAGATACCGAGCTCGGCTTGGCGGTGAAGAACATGCTGGACGCCATCGAATGGCCAGCCATGCCTGCCTTTCTCACCCGCCTCAAGGCCTTAAAACCCGCCCGCTGACGCCGCCGGCAAGACCTGCCATGGCAGGCGGAGGATCACGGGACGGATTCACGGTAACATTCGCCCCATGATCGTTCTCAATCTCCACTGCGCCGAAGGCCATCAATTCGAGGGTTGGTTCCCCTCCTCCGCGGCCTTTGAAAGCCAATGCCAACAAGGCCTGGTGTCTTGTGCCGTTTGTTCGTCCACGAGCATCAGCCGCCTGCCCTCCAATCCCCGCATCGGCAAAAACACCGAAGCGCCGGCCCAGACCGCTGAAGCGCCCCAGGCCAGCCAGGTGCTGGCTGCCGTCATGCAGGCAGTCGCCCAGGTCGCCGCCAACAGCGAAAACGTCGCCGACAAGTTCCCGGAAGAAGCCAGGAAAATCCATTACGGCGAAGCCGAGCCACGCAGCATCCGCGGCAATGCAACCCACAAGGAAACCTTGGAGCTTCTGGAAGAAGGCATTCCCATCCTGCCCCTGCCCATCCCGCCCAAGGGTGAAACCCACTAAGCGCCAGCCCCCAGCTACTGCTGCTTCACCATGAAAAAGGCCCGCATTCCTGCGGGCCTTTTCGTTGAGGGAGAAACACCCTCAAAGGATGGCTTCGCCCTCCTTTTCGCCCTTCTCGTAGACCACGTTGGCGCGCCCCACCAGGAGGGGGTCCAAATGGCCGATCTGCTCGACGTTTTTGTTGGCGTAGGGCAGCTTGTAGAGCACATAGCGCATGGCATTCAGTCGCGCGCGCTTCTTGCAGTCCGACTTCACCACCGTCCAGGGTGCATCCGCCGTGTCGGTATGGAAGAACATGGCCTCTTTCGCCTTGGTGTAGTCCTCCCACTTGTCCAGGGAGGCGAGGTCGATGGGGGAAAGCTTCCATTGCTTGAGCGGGTGGGACTTGCGTTCCCTGAAACGGCGCCGCTGCTCTTCCCGGCTCACCGAGAACCAGAACTTGATCAGATGAATGCCGCTGCGCACCAGGGTCCGCTCAAACTCCGGGGTCTGGCGCATGAATTCGGTGTATTCCTCGGGTGAGCAAAAGCCCATGACCCGCTCGACCCCGGCCCGGTTGTACCAGGAACGGTCGAACAGGACGATTTCACCCGCCGTGGGCAAATTCTGGATATAGCGCTGGAAATACCATTGCCCACGTTCGACCTCGGAGGGTTTTTCCAAGGCAACCACCCGGGCACCCCGGGGATTCAGGTGCTCCATGAAGCGTTTGATCGCACCGCCCTTCCCCGCCGCATCTCGGCCTTCGAAAACGATCACCACCTTCTGTCCCGTTTCCTTGACCCAGGCTTGCAGCTTGAGCAACTCCACTTGAAGCCGGTATTTTTGCTTCTCGTAGTTCTTGCGGGACATCAGGTTCTTGTAGGGATAACCGCCGTTACGCCAACCCTCCGCCAACTCCTCGTCGGCACTGACCGGCAACTTTTCCTCCCCGCGCTTGAACAGGGTGTCCCGCAACATGGCGATATCGTCGGAAGAGGCACCGGCGATGATGGATTCCAGAGTTTTGGCAACGGCCTCCACCCCGTCCTTGCCGGCGGCCTTGACGATATCGTTGATGGCAACCACCTTGGAATTCTGCGCTGCCGCCACGGCTTGGTTCACCACAAAGCGTTCGACTCCGACGGGGGAACTGGCCGGACTCACATCGCCAGCCGACACCCGGCGCGGCCGGGATGGCTTGGGCGCCGCCGATTTTTGCGCGGTGCGGGCCTTGACCACGGCAACGGGCTTGGGAATGGACGCTGCCGACAAGCGCGTCCGTTGAGGCGTAGCGGTGGAAACGGTTTTCTTGGCGGTTTTCTTTTCCATGGAACCTTACTCTCCTCGTTTTACAAGACAGGGATCAGTCCGCATTTTGCACCGGCTGCCTAAAAGTCACAAAACAAAACCCGCAGGGGTTTGCGCTTGGTCAACCTTCCCCCGCCCCATCCCCTCCATTGGCCTCGCAGCGATGGGCCTCGGCCAGGTACTCGCGGCTACGCATCTCCGTCAATCGGCTCACCGTCCGCTTGAATTCCTCAGCCTGGGGCCCCTGGGTGTACAGGGCATCGGCCTCCACCTCGGCGCTGATGATGAGCTTCACCCGGTAGTCGTACAGCACGTCGATCAACCAAGTAAAGCGGCGGGCCTCAGACGCCTGGTCCTTGCTCAGTTTGGGCATGTTGGAGAGCAACAGGGTGTGGTTTTCCTGGGCCAGCTCCAGATAATCGTTCTGGGAACGGGCTCCGCCGCACAGGGCGGCAAAGTCGAACCAGACCACCCCTGGCGCATGGCGCACCACCTGGATATCCCGATCCTGGATGCGCAAGGTGCCGCCCTTGCCCTCCGAACCCGCGATCTTGAGGAAGTCCCCCTTCATCTTGTTGTAGGCAGCGGCGTCCGCCGGTACCAGGAAGGTTTCGATCCGTTCCAGGGTGCGCAGGCGGTAGTCAACGCCGGTATCCACCTCCAGCACATCCAGGTTTTTCTTCAACAGATCGATGGTGGGCAGGAACAAATGGCGCTGCAAACCATTGGGGTAAAGGTTGTCCGGCGGGTAATTGGAGGTAGTCACCACCACCACGCCCCGTTCGAACAGGCTGGAAAAAAGCCGCCCCAGGATCATGGCGTCGGCAATGTCGGACACATGGAATTCGTCGAAACACAGCAGCCGGGTCGTCTTGGCGATCTCGGCGGCGACTTGCATCAGGGGATCGTTTTCGTTCTTGTGCCGCTTAAGGGACTCGTGCACTTCGTGCATGAAGGCGTGGAAATGCACCCGCCGCTTGCGGCGATAGGGCACGGACTCGTAAAACGCATCCATGATGAAGCTTTTGCCACGACCGACCCCGCCCCAGAAATACACGCCGCGAGGCGGTGTGGCACGGGAAATCAGCTTCTTCAAGGCGTTGCTACGGGCCTGGCGGAACTCCAGCAATTCCTCGTAGAGCACTTGCAGCCGGTCGGCGGCCGCCTGTTGGGCGGGGTCGGGGGTAATGCCCCGGTCTTTGCAGATTTTTTTTAGGGTTTCACGCATGGGACACCAGAAAAGCAAATGAGGAGTGGGGTTGCCCCGCACTCCTCATCATCGACAACCGTCCGCGTCAGAAATGCAGCGGACGCTTATCCACCGCCAAGGCGGCTTCGTGCATCGCTTCCGACAAGGTCGGGTGGGCGTGGCAGATGCGGGCGATGTCTTCCGACGACGCGCCGAACTCCATGGCCACCACGGCCTCGGAAATCAGCTCGGAGGCGGAAGCGCCGATCACGTGCACGCCGAGCACACGGTCGGTCTTGGCGCAGGCCAGCATCTTGACGAAACCGGTGGTATCGCCTTGACCCAGGGCGCGGCCGTTGGCCAGGAAGGGAATCTGGCCGCTACGGTATTCGATGCCCTCGTTCTTGAGCTGCTGCTCGGTCTTGCCCACCCAGGCGATTTCCGGATGGGTGTACATGACAGAGGGAATCGCGTCGTAATTGACGTGACCGGCCTGGCCGGCCAAGCGCTCGGCCACCATGACGCCTTCTTCCATGCCCTTGTGGGCCAGCATGGGACCGCGCACCACGTCACCCACGGCCCAGACGTTGGGCAGGTTGGTTTCGCAGTAGTCGTTCACCTCGATGCGACCACGATCGTCGATCTTGAGGCCCACGTTCTCGGCACCGAGGTTGTCGGTGTTGGGAATGCGGCCCACGGAAACGATCAGACGATCGCATTCCAGCTTCTTGGACTCTTCGGCGGTCTCGTATTCGACGGTGACGCCCTTCTTGCCCACGGTCACCTTACCGATCTTCACTCCCAGATTGATGTCCAGGCCCTGCTTCTGGGTGAACACCTTCCAGGCTTCCTTGGCCACGGCCGCGTCAGCGGCGGCGAGGAAGTCGGGCACGGCTTCGAGGATGGTCACTTCGGAGCCCAGGCGTTTCCACACCGAACCCAGTTCCAGGCCAATCACACCGGCGCCGATCACGCCGAGGCGCTTGGGCACGGAATCGAAGGACAAGGCACCCACGTTGTCGCAGACGATCTTGTTGTCCACTTCGATGCCGGGCAGGTGGCGGGGTTTGGAGCCGGTGGCCACGATCACATTCTTGGCCTTGACGGTCTCACCGGCCACATCCAGCAGCCAAACGTCGTCATCGCGACCGGCGAACTTGCCGTGACCGGACAGCAGGGTGACCTTGTTCTTCTTGAACAGGCCCTTGATGCCACTGGTCAACTGGGTCACGATGTTGTCCTTGCGGCGGACCATGGTGCCCACGTCCATCTTGACGTTTTCCACGGAAATGCCGTGCATGACGAAGCCGTGATTAGCTTCCTCCAGCAGTTCGGAAGAGCGCAGCAGTGCCTTGGAAGGAATACAGCCCACGTTCAGGCAAGTACCGCCCAGACGCACTTCACCCTTGGGGTCGGCGTAGGACTCGGCTTCCACGCAAGCGGTGGAAAAGCCCAGCTGTGCCGCACGGATGGCCGCCACGTAACCGCCGGGACCGGCGCCGATCACCACCACATCGAATTGTTTGCTCATTTGTTTTCCCTTTTTTAAGGGGCCAGGGCTCAGGACCTAGAGGCTGGGAGAAATTCGATGCGCCCGATAACAAGTAAGGCGCACAAATCCAATCCCAGCCTCTAGTCCCTAGCCGCTAGTCCCGTTCCAATCACAGTTCCAGCAGCAAGCGGGCGGGATCTTCCAGGGCGTCCTTCATGGCCACCAGGCCCAGCACGGCTTCGCGGCCGTCGATGATGCGGTGGTCGTAGGACATGGCCAGGTAGTTGATGGGACGCACCACCACTTGACCGTTCTCGACCACGGCGCGGTCCTTGGTGGCGTGGATGCCGAGGATCGCGGACTGGGGCGGGTTGATGATGGGGGTGGACAGCATGGAGCCGAACACACCACCGTTGGAAATGGAGAAGGTACCGCCGGTCATTTCCTCGATGGAAAGCTTGCCGTCCTTGGCCTTGGCGCCGAACTCGGCGATCTTCTTCTCAATCTGGGCCAGGGTCATCTGGTCGGCGTCGCGCAGGATGGGCACCACCAGACCGCGGGGGGAGCCCACGGCGATACCGATGTCGAAGTAGCCGTGATAGACGATGTCGTTGCCGTCAACCGAGGCGTTCAGCACGGGATACTTCTTCAGGGCAGCCACGGCGGCCTTGACGAAGAAGGACATGAAACCCAGCTTGACGCCGTGTTCCTTCTCGAACTTGTCCTTGTACTTGTTGCGCAGGTCCATCACCGGCGCCATGTTCACCTCGTTGAAGGTGGTCAGGATGGCGTTGGTGGCCTGGGATTGCAGCAGACGCTCGGCAACCCGGGCACGCAGGCGGCTCATGGGTACGCGCTGCTCGGTACGACCGGCCTGGATGTTGTCGGCGTTGACCACGCTGGGCTGGGCCAGGGCGGGACGGGCGGCAACGGCGGGGGCCGGAGCAGCAGCAGCGGGAGCGGCAGCCTTGGCCGCGCCGGTACCCAGCACGTCTTCCTTGAGGACGCGACCACCGCGACCGGTACCGGTCACATCGCCGGCGCTGAGGCCTTTTTCTTCCATGATCTTGCGCGCGGCAGGCATGGCTTCGGGGGCAGCCTTGGCAGCGGGTGCGGCGGCAGCCGGTGCGGCAGCGGCGGCCTTGGGCGCTTCGGCGGCAGGGGCTGCGGCGCCAGCAGCGGCTTCGGTGTCGATCTGTGCGATCACCTCACCGGACACCACGGACTCGCCGTTACCCTTGATGATCTTGACGATCACACCGGCACCGGGTGCCGGCAGTTCGAGCACGACCTTGTCGGTTTCGATGTCGATCAGGTTTTCGTCACGGGCGACGGCTTCGCCTTCCTTTTTGTGCCAGCTGACCAGGGTGGCCTCGGCCACGGATTCGGACAACTGGGGAACTTTAACTTCGAGCAGCATGTAAGACTCTCCTCTGATTAAGCGCGCACTTTGAGGACGCCGAACGCGCCTTCAACAACCGCTTTTTGTTGAGCGTTGTGCTTGGTGTAATAGCCGACGGCCGGGGATGCGGAAGCGGGACGCGCCACCAGGAACAACTCTTGGTCGTTGCCCACGGCATTGACCAGGAACTGGCGGGACACGAAGTAGTACCACATGCCCTGGTTGCGGGGTTCTTCCTGGCACCAGACCACTTCCTTGACCTTGGGGAACTTCTTCATCTCGGCTTCCAGCGCTTCCTGCGGGAAGGGATAGAGCTGTTCCATGCGAAGGATGGCGGTGTTCTCGATCTTGTGCTCACGGCGGTGGGCCACCAGCTCGTAGTAGATCTTGCCGGAGCAGAGCACGACGCGGGTCACCTTCTTGGGATCCAGCTTCTCGGTCTCGCCGATCACGGTCTGGAAGCTGCCCTTGGACAGGTCGTCCAGGGAGGAAACGGCATCCTTGTGACGCAGCAGGGACTTGGGCGTGATAATGACCAGGGGCTTGCGCAGCTTGCGCAGCATCTGGCGACGCAGCAGGTGGAAGATCTGGGCCGGCGTGGTGGGCACCGTCACTTGCCAGTTCTGCTCGGCGCACAACTGCATGTAGCGCTCGATGCGGGCGGAGGAGTGCTCAGGGCCCTGGCCTTCGTAGCCGTGGGGCAGCATCAGGGTCAGGCCGGAAAGGCGGCCCCACTTGGCTTCGCCGGAGGAGATGAACTGGTCGATCACCACTTGGGCGCCGTTGGCGAAGTCGCCGAACTGGCCTTCCCAGATCGTCAGTTGGTTGGGCTCTGCCGTGGAGTAGCCGTATTCGAAGGCCATGACGGCTTCTTCGGACAACACCGAGTCGATCACGGTGAAGGGTGCCTGCTTGGGATCGATGTGTTGCAGGGGCACGTAAGTGCCTTCATCCCAGCTTTCCCGGTTCTGGTCGTGCAGGGCGGCATGGCGATGGAAGAAGGTGCCGCGACCGCAGTCCTCGCCGGACACGCGCACGCCGTAGCCTTGCATCACCAGGGTGGCGTAGGCCAGGGTTTCGCCCATGCCCCAATCCAGGGGCAGCTTGCCCTCGCCCATCTGCTTGCGGGCCTCGATGATGTTGGCGACGCGGGAGTGCAGGCTGAAGCCCTCGGGCACCACCGTCACAGCCTTGGCCAGCTTCTTCAGGTCGGCCACGGGCACGGTGGTGTCGCACTTGTCGGTGTACTTCTGGCCGGCAAAAGGCGTCCAGTCGGTGGCAAAGGGGCGCACGTGGTTGGCCAGCACCGGGTTGTAGAGCAGTTCGCCCTTGTCCAGCGCGGCACGGTAGTCCTTGATCATCTGGTCGGGATCTTCCGCGTTGATCACGCCCTGGGCCACCAGCTTGTCGCTATACACCTTGCGGGTGCCGGGGTGAGCCTGCACCTTCTTGTACATCAGGGGCTGGGTCACCATGGGTTCGTCCTGCTCGTTGTGGCCGAGCTTGCGGAAGCAGACCAGGTCGATCACCACGTCTTCCTTGAACTCCTGACGGAATTCCATGGCAAGCTTGGTGACGAAGGCCACGGCGTCGGGATCGTCGCCATTCACGTGGAAGATCGGCACTTCGATCATCTTGAAGATGTCGGTGCAATACAGGGTGGAGCGGTAATCCCGCATGTCGGAGGTGGTGAAACCGATCTGGTTGTTCACCACGATGTGCACCGTACCGCCGGTACCGTAACCCCGGGTCTGGGAGAAATTCAGCATTTCCTGGTTCACACCCTGGCCGATCACGGCGGAGTCGCCGTGGATCAGCACCGGCAACACCTGGGCGCCGGTCGTGTCGTTGCGACGACGCTGACGGGCATACACGGAGCCTTCCACCACGGGATTGACGATTTCCAGGTGGGAGGGGTTGAAAGCCAGGTTCAAGTGAACGGGGCCGCCCGGGGTGGAGACGTTGGAGGAGAAGCCCATGTGGTACTTCACGTCGCCGGCAGTCAGCTCTTCGGCCTTCTTGCCTTCGAACTCGGAGAACAGCATGGAGGGCGACTTGCCCAGGGTGTTCACCAGCACGTTGAGGCGACCACGGTGGGCCATGCCGATGACGATTTCCTGCACGCCCAGGCCACCGCCCACGCGCACCAGTTCGTCCATGGCGACGATAGTGGATTCGCCGCCTTCCAGGGAGAAGCGCTTCTGGCCCACGTACTTGGTGTGCAGGTAGCGCTCAAGGGTTTCAGCAGCCGTCAAACGCTCGAGGAAGCGCTTCTTTTCCTCGGCGGAGTACTTGGGAGAGGCGCGACCGGCTTCCAGGCGCGATTGCACCCAGAGCTTCTTCTTGGTGTCGCTGATGTACATGTACTCGGCGCCGACGCTGCCGCAATAGGTTTGGCGGGCGGCTTCAAGAATTTCACGCAGGGTGGCGTGTTCGGCACCCACGGCGACGGCAAAGGAGTCCGTGGCAAAGGATTGGCCCAGGTCGGCCTCGGTGAAGCCGTAGTAGGACGGCTCCAGTTCGGGCACGCTGGGACGTTCCATGCGCTTGAGGGGATCCAACTGCGCCCAGCGGTTGCCGAGGAAACGATAGGCGTTGATGAGCTGGGTCACCTTGGCCTGTTTCTCGTCGGCCACCACCGACTTGGGCGGCGTGTGCAGGGTGCCATCCTTGGCCCGTTCGGCAAAGGAGGCGATCACCGGACCGTGGGCCACGTCGGGACCGACGTAACTGCCGGCACCGGGCAGGGTGGACAGTTTGTCAAAGTAGTCGCGCCACTGGGGCTCAACCGAGGCCGGGTTGGCCAAGTACGCTTCGTAGAGCTCTTCGATGTACGGGGTATTGGTACCGAAGAGATACGAGTTCGAGAGCATCTGCTTCATCATGGTTTTCACCCTCTGCGGTGAGTGTTATGGAAACGGGGGCGTCCTCCGTGCTACCGCCCCCGTGTTGCGGATCAACGCTTGTCGATGGACGGAACGTCGCGGCGGGCGGCGCCGATGTACAGCTGGCGGGGACGGCCGATCTTGTATTCGGGATCGGTCAGCATTTCTTCCCACTGGGTCATCCAGCCCACGGTACGGGCCAGGGCGAAGATGCAGGTGAACATGGACGTGGGGATGCCCAGGGCCTTCTGCACGATGCCGGAGTAGAAGTCCACGTTGGGGTAGAGCTTCTTCTCGATGAAGTAGTCGTCTTCCAGGGCGATCTTCTCCAGTTCCTTGGCCAGCTTGAACAGGCGGTCGTTTTCCAGGCCCAGTTCGCCCAGCACGTCGGCGCAGACCTTGCCCATCAGCTTGGCGCGGGGGTCGAAGTTCTTGTACACGCGGTGACCGAAGCCCATCAGCTTGAAGCTGTCGTTCTTGTCCTTGGCGCGCTTGATGTACTCGCCGACGCGGGACACGTCGCCGATTTCTTCCAGCATTTCCAGGCAGGCCTCATTGGCGCCACCGTGGGCGGGACCCCACAGGCAGGCGATGCCGGCAGCGATACAGGCGAAGGGGTTGGCACCGGAGGAGCCGGCCAGAC
This sequence comes from Denitratisoma sp. agr-D3, assembly GCF_054658675.1. NCBI lineage: Bacteria > Pseudomonadati > Pseudomonadota > Betaproteobacteria > Nitrosomonadales > Sterolibacteriaceae > Denitratisoma > Denitratisoma sp. agr-D3. Next base: position 90,590 of record NZ_BAAGIA010000003.1, read on the forward strand.
GCACGGTGGAGGTGGAAGCGTTTTGCTCGTGGTCGGCGTGCAGGGTGAAGATCACGTCGAGGGCGCGCACCAGCACGGGGTTGGGCTTGTATTCCTCGCAGGGAGTACCGAACATCATGGACATGAAGTTGGCGGTGTAGTCCAGGTCGTTGCGGGGATACATGAAGGGCTGGCCGGTGTTGTACTTGTAGGCCATGGCGACGATGGTGGGCAGCTTGGCGACCAGACGGTTGAAGCTGATGCTGCGATGTTCCTTGTCGGACATGTCCATCGCGTCGTGGTAGAAGGCGGACAGGGCACCGACCACACCGACCATGACGGCCATGGGGTGGGCATCGCGGCGGAAGCCCTGGTAGAACTTCACCAGTTGCTCGTGCACCATGGTGTGCTTCTTGATGGTGGTTTCGAAGTCGCTCTTCTGCTTGGCGTTGGGCAGCTCGCCGTTCTTCAGCAGGTAGGTCACTTCGAGGAAGTTGCACTTGTCGGCCAGTTGTTCGATGGGGTAGCCGCGATACAGCAGTTCACCCTTGTCGCCGTCGATGAAGGTCACCTTGGACTGGCAGCTGGCGGTGGAAAGGAAACCGGAATCGTAGGTGAACAGGCCGGTCTTGCCGCCCAGGGTACGAATGTCGATCACATCGTTACCGTGGGTGCCGGTCATCACGGGAAATTCGACGGTCTTGCCGTCAACGGTCAAGGTGGCATTGCGTTGCGTCATGGTTGTCCCCTGTTAAGTCGTTCAAACGTTCGGTTCTTCAATGCTTCACTGGCTCGGGTATGCAGCGCGTGCGCAGCATCTCGGCCAATGCGGTCAACTCCGGGTCGTCGATACGAGCACGACCGTTCACCAGATCCCATACATCGTGGTCTTCCAGCGCCAGCAGCCGTGTCAGGGCCGCCTCGGTTTTTTCGTCCAGATCATCGCCGTTCAGTTCCCAGAATCGGGTGAACACGATGTCCAGTTCCAGCAAAGCACGCCGGCAGTGCCATTTGAGCCGACCGATGCGGGCGCGCTTTGCTTCGTCCATGAAAGGCTCCAATCAGACGGCCCGGCGGACCATCATGTCCTTGATCTTGCCGATGGCCTTGGTGGGGTTCAGACCCTTGGGGCAGACATCGACACAGTTCATGATGGTGTGACAACGGAACAGCCGGTACGGATCCTCCAGGTTATCCAGACGCTCGCTGGTGGCTTGATCGCGGGTGTCGGCGATGAAGCGATAGGCGGCGAGCAGACCGGCGGGACCGACGAACTTGTCGGGATTCCACCAGAAGGACGGGCAGGAGGTGGAGCAGCAGGCGCACAGGATGCACTCGTAGAGGCCGTTCAGCTCTTCGCGATCCTCGGGCGATTGCAGGCGCTCGCGCTCGGGAGGAGGATCGTTGTTGATCAGGTAGGGCTTGATCGAGTGGTACTGCTTGAAGAACTGGGTCATGTCCACGATCAGATCGCGGATCACGGGCAGGCCGGGCAGCGGATTGAGCACGATGGGCTGGGGCAGCGAAGCCAGGTCGGTCAGACAGGCCAGACCGTTCTTGCCGTTGATGTTCATGGCGTCGGAACCGCAGACGCCTTCACGGCAGGAACGGCGGAAGGACAGGGTGTCGTCCTTGGCCTTCAGCTTGACCAGGGCATCCAGCAGCTTCTTGTCCGTGGAGTCGGTCTCGATGGAGATTTCCTGATAGTAGGGCTTGGCATCTTTATCAGGATCGTAGCGGTAGATCTTGAAATGGACGGTCGTCATTACATGTGTCCTTTTAGTAAGCGCGCTTCTTGAGGGCGATGGTGTCCACGGTCAGAGGCTTCATCTGCACGGGCTTGTATTCGAGGCGGTTGCCTTCGCGGTGCCAGATGGTGTGCTTCAGCCAGTTCTTGTCATCGCGGCCATCGGGAGTCTCGGGGGTATCCACCGCGTCGTCGCGGACGTGGGCACCACGGGACTCCTTGCGGGCCTCGGCAGAGACCATGGTGGCCTTGGCCACTTCGATCAGGTTGTCCAGTTCCAGGGCTTCTTGGCGGGCGGTGTTCCACACCTTGGACTTGTCCTTGATCTCGGTCTTGGCCACGGCATCGGCCACTTCCATGATCTTGGTGACGCCTTCCTTGAGCAGGTCGTTGAAACGGAACACGCCGGCATGTTTCTGCATGGTGCGCTGCATGGCCAGACGGGTTTCGTACACGTTGGCACCGTCCTTCTGGTTGTTCAGGCGATCCAGGCGGGCCAGGGTCTTTTCCACGGACTCGGTGGCCAGAGGCTTGTGGCTGCCGGCCTTCTTCAGGTCCTCGACGGCGGTCTCGCCAGCGGACTTGCCGAACACCAGCAGATCCAGCAGGGAGTTGGTGCCCAGGCGGTTGGCGCCGTGCACCGAGGCACAGGCACATTCGCCAGCGGCGTAGAAGCCGTTGACCACGTTGTTGGCGTTGCCGTTGCCGGGGATCACCACTTGACCGAGGTAGTTGGTGGGAATGCCGCCCATCTGGTAGTGGCAAGTGGGCACCACGGGCAGAGGTTCCTTGATGGCATCCACGCCGGCGAACTGGATACCGATTTCACGAATGCCGGGCAGGCGCTTCATGATGGTTTCGGGGTCCAGGTGGGTGATGTCCAGCAGCACGTAGTCCTTGTTGGGACCGCAGCCACGGCCTTCGTTGATTTCGGTCACCATGGCGCGGGACACCACGTCACGGGAAGCCAAGTCCTTGGCGTTGGGCGCGTAACGCTCCATGAAGCGCTCGCCGGAGGCGTTGCGCAGGATGCCGCCTTCGCCACGAACACCTTCAGTGATCAGCACGCCGGCACCGGCCACGCCGGTGGGGTGGAACTGCCAGAATTCCATGTCTTCCAGGGGAATGCCGGCACGGGCCGCCATGCCCAGGCCGTCACCGGTGTTGATGAAGGCGTTGGTGGAGGAATGGAAGATGCGACCGGCACCGCCGGTGGCGAAGATGGTGGCCTTGGCGTGGAACACGACGACTTCGCCGGTTTCCATGTCCATGGCGGTCACGCCCTGCACATCGCCTTCGGCGTCACGGACCAGGTCAAGGGCCTGCCATTCGACGAAGAACTGGGTATTGACCTTGACGTTGCGCTGGTACATGGCGTGCAACATGGCGTGACCGGTACGGTCGGCCGCGGCACAGGAACGACGCACGGGCTTTTCGCCGAAGTTGGACATGTGGCCGCCGAAGGGGCGCTGATAGATCTTGCCGTTGTCCAGCCGGTCGAAGGGCATGCCGTAGTGTTCCAATTCCACCACGCATTCATTGGCCTTGCGCACCATGAACTCGATCGCGTCCTGGTCGCCGAGCCAGTCGGAGCCCTTGACGGTGTCGTACATGTGCCAGTGCCAATGATCTTCCTCGGAGTTGCCGAGGGAGGCGGCGACACCACCCTGGGCAGCCACGGTGTGGGAACGGGTGGGGAAAACCTTGGTCAGCACGGCAGTCTTGAAGCCGGCTTCGGACAGTTGGATGGCGGCACGCAGGCCGGCGCCACCGGCACCGACGATGACCGCGTCAAATTTGCGAACGGTATAGCTCACTGTTACAGCCTCCAGATAATCTGCACAGCCCAGACGGCATAGCCGACCAGAACCAGAATCGTCACCACATGCAGCGTCAGACGGACGGCGGTGCATTTGACGTAGTCCATCCAGATGTCACGCACGCCGATCCAGGCGTGGTAAATCAGGGACAGCACGAACAAAGGGGTAACAAAGCGGAAGAAACCATTCCCCATCAGGGCGCGCCAGCTTTCCTGGTTGTCCGCGCCACCGGCGAGAATGGCAATGCCAAGGATCAGCGTGTACAACGCCATGACCACGGCGGTCACGCGCTGGGCGATCCAGTCTTTCAACCCGTAATGGGCACCTACGACGATGCGGGCCTTCATCAGAACACTCCCAGGAACTTGAGGGCGACGACCACGGTCAGGCCCAGACTCACAACCAGCACGCCCTTGGCGGAAGCACGGGCTTGCTCTTTTTCAATACCGACATGCAGGTCCAGCAATAGGAAACGGATGCCGGCGCAGAAGTGGTGCAGATAGGCCCAGCACAGACCGAACAGCACCAGCTTGGCGAGGGGATGGCCGGTAATGACCTTGAAGGTGGCGAAATCCGCTGCGGAGCCCAGGGACAACTGCAACAGACAGAGCAGGAAGGGCAAGGCCAGGAACAGGCCGGCACCGCTTACCCGGTGCAGAATGGAAACGAAGCCCGGCACCGGCAACCGGATTTCGTGAATCGCCAAGTACTTCGGGCGCTGTTTGGTCAGTTCTGGCATGTCGATCAATCTCCCAGTTTTTGAATCGCCCCTTGCGGGGCCCTGCTGCGAATCCTCCTGAACCTGGGTGGTTCAGGTACCCACAAACCTGATTACTACAAATTAATTCAATTCGTTCAGATAACAATGCTCGGCGGTGCAATAGAGCCCCCGCCGCCACTCCACCGGCTTGTCGCCGTAGGTGAAACTGATCCGTTCCACCGACAGCAACGGCGCCCCCTCGGCCACGCCGAGCAGGTCCGCGCTGACCCGATCGGCGGCGACGGCGCGAATCCGTTCCTCGGCACGGATCATCCGCACGCCGAAACGACTTTCAAAAAGACTGTACAGCGAACCCTGGTAATCCTTGAGTACATCGAGACTAAGCCCGGTAAACACTTCGCCCGACAGATAGATTTCATCCACCACCACCGGCTTGCCGGAGAACTGGAGCAGACGGCGGACGATGATGATGGGTTCGCCAATATTGATTTGCAGGGCACGGGCCGCCTCGGGCCCCGCCTTGGCGCGCCAGCACTCGAGCGGCATGGAGTGAGACGGCTCAACCTCGCCGGAAAGAGGAACGAGGCGCAGAAAGCGGAAAAAAGCCCTGGGGTCGTTGTGGGTGGCGACATAGGTGCCCTTGCCCTGACGGCGAACCACCAGATTCTCCGCCGCCATCTCGTCAATGGCCTTACGCACGGTGCCTTGGCTGACATTGAAGCGCACCGCCAAATCCGACTCGCTGGGAATCGCTTCGCCAGGACGCCACTCACCGCTCTCAAGACCCTGCATAATCAGGCTCTTGATCTGGCGGTACAACGGGCTAAAGGTTGGGGACTCCTGGACCATGGCGCGCATTGGAGCATAAAAAGGCCAATGCGTCCACATCACATCTTATGTCTTATATAAGACATAAGATAGCTATTGACACTTTGGGGTGCAGCAACTACCATGCATCCCGATCCGGCAAGTCACAAGCGCCTGGCAACAAGTACACAAAGCAGCAAGACGTATACACCGTTGCCACCTTGGCCCAGCCGTCACCCGCCCGCTTTTTCCCACGCAACCTGCCTCACTAGGAGTCCTCCAAATGGCAAAAGCCCCCGTCCGTGTTGCTGTCACCGGCGCCGCCGGCCAAATCGGTTACGCCCTGCTGTTCCGCATCGCCTCCGGCGAAATGCTGGGCAAGGACCAGCCCGTCATCCTGCAAATGCTGGAACTGCCCATGGAGAAGGCCCAGGCCGCTCTGAAGGGCGTGATGATGGAACTGGAAGACTGTGCCTTCCCCCTGCTGGCCGGTATGGTGGGCACCGATGATCCCGAAGTGGCCTTCAAGGACGCCGACTACGCCCTGCTCGTGGGCGCCCGTCCCCGTGGCCCCGGCATGGAACGCAAGGACCTGCTGCTGGAAAACGCCAAGATCTTCATCACCCAAGGCAAGGCCCTAAACAAAGTCGCTTCCCGCAACGTCAAGGTGCTGGTGGTCGGCAACCCCGCCAACACCAACGCCTGGATCGCCATGAAGTCCGCGCCCGATCTGCCCGCCGGCAACTTCACCGCCATGCTGCGCCTGGACCACAACCGCGCCCTGTCCCAACTGGCTGCCAAGACCGGCAAGACCGTGAACGACATCGACAGCATGATCGTCTGGGGCAACCACTCCCCCACCATGTATCCCGACATCCGTTTCACCACCATCGGCGGCCAACCCGCTCCCAAGGTCGTGAACGACGAAGCCTGGTACAAGAACGAGTACATCCCCAAGGTGGGCAAGCGCGGTGCCGCCATCATCGAAGCCCGTGGCCTTTCCTCCGCGGCTTCCGCTGCCAACGCCGCCATCGACCACATGCGTGACTGGGCCCTGGGCACCAACGGCAAGTGGGTCACCATGGGTATTCCCTCCGACGGTTCCTACGGCATTCCCGCCGGCACCATGTACGGCGTGCCCGTCACTTGCGCCAACGGCAAGTACGAGCGCGTTCAGGGCCTGGAAATCGACGCCTTCTCCCGCGAGAAGATGGACTTCACCCTGAAGGAACTGCAAGAAGAGCAGGACGGCGTCAAGGACATGCTGGCCTGATGCCGAAGGCGGGATGACGAAAGCCAGGACGAGCGCACATTCATGAACGGCTACGCCCATCCCGCCGACATTCTTTACGAAGGGGAAGCCCCTTTCCCCTTCCTTCCTGCCTGTGAGCATTACGCCGGCAGCGAAAAACTGATTCGCAAGGCCCTGGCCCTCCAGTCCGAATTGGGCCCCATCTTTGACATCACCTGCGATTGCGAAGATGGCGCCAAGGCTGGCCAGGAAACCGAACACGCACAACTGGTCGCCGACCTCATCCTGGACGAGGCCAACCGCTTCGGCCGCGTCGGCGCCCGCATCCATGACGTGCGGCACCCCCATTGGCAGGACGACCTCGACATCATCGTCGGCAAGGCCGGCAACCGCTTGGCCTATATCGTGCTGCCCAAGCCGGAATCCGCCGACGACGCCCTGACCCAGATCAGCCACCTGGACGACCTGCGGCGTCAGCACGGCATCGTGCGCGAGATTCCCGTCCATGTCCTGATCGAAACCCACGGGGCCCTGCGCGAGGCCTGGCAGATTGCCGCCCTGCCCCACGTGGAAAGCATCGACTTCGGCCTCATGGATTTCGTCAGCGCCCACCACGGCGCCATCCCGGGCAGTGCCATGAGCTCTCCCGGTCAATTCGAACATCCCCTGGTGGCTCGCGCCAAGTGCGAAATCGCCGCCGCGGCCCTGGGCAACGGCGTGGTGCCGGCCCACAACGTCACCACCGAAATTCGCGACAGCGACGTGGTGCGCAACGACGCCCTGCGTGCCCGACAGGAATTCGGTTTCCTGCGCATGTGGAGCATCCACCCCAACCAGATTCAACCCATCGTGGAAGCGATGCGCCCCGACTTCGATGCCGTGGCCGACGCGGCCGCCATTGTCGGCGCCGCCCAGGAGGCCCACTGGGGCCCGATCCAATGGCAGGGCAAGCTCCACGACCGGGCCTCCTACCGCTACTACTGGGAATTGCTGCAACGGGCCAAGGCCACCGGCATGACCTTGCCCGACGCGGTGGAACAACGTTTTTTTAGCAGTACCGTTTGACGCACACATCCGACTCACCCTCAACTTACTAACACACACTACGAGAGGAACCGCCATGCTTGAAGCCTACCGCCAGCATGTAGCCGAGCGCGCCGCGCTGGGCATCCCCCCGCTGCCCCTGTCCGCCCAACAAACCACCGAACTGGTGGGCTTGTTGAAGAACCCGCCCAAAGGTGAAGAGGCCTTCCTCGTCGAATTGATCACCTACCGCGTCCCCGCCGGCGTGGACGACGCCGCCAAGGTCAAGGCCGAATTCCTGGCCAAGGTTGCCAAGGGCGAAGAAGCCTGTGGCCTGATCTCCCGCGCCAAGGCCACCGAACTGCTGGGCACCATGCTTGGCGGCTACAACGTCAAGCCCCTGATCGACGTCCTCGGCGACGCCGAAGTGGGCGCCGTGGCCGCCAACGCCCTCAAGCACACCCTGCTGATGTTCGACTTCTTCCACGACGTGAAGGAACTGGCCGACAAGGGCAACGCCAACGCCAAGGCCGTGCTGCAATCCTGGGCCGACGCCGAGTGGTTCACCTCCCGCCCCGAAGTGCCCGCCAGCCAGAAGCTGACCGTGTTCAAGGTGACCGGCGAAACCAACACCGACGACCTGTCCCCCGCTCCCGATGCCTGGTCCCGTCCCGACATCCCCCTGCATGCCCTGGCCATGCTGAAGAACCCCCGTCCCGGCATCGAAGCCGACGAACCGGGCAACCGCGGCCCCGTCAAGCAGTTGGAAGCCCTGGCCAAGAAGGGCAACCTGATCGCCTACGTGGGCGACGTGGTCGGTACCGGCTCTTCCCGCAAGTCCGCCACCAACTCCGTGCTCTGGTTCACCGGCGAAGACATCCCCTTCGTGCCCAACAAGCGCTTCGGCGGCGTCTGCCTGGGTAGCAAGATCGCCCCCATCTTCTTCAACACCATGGAAGATGCCGGCGCCCTGCCCGTGGAAATCGACGCGACCCAGATGAACATGGGTGACGAGATCGAGCTCAAGATCGACCAAGCCACCGCCAAGGTCACCGCCCTCAAGAACGGTGCCGTGATCGCCGAAGCCCAGCTCAAGACCCCGGTGATCCTGGACGAAGTCCGCGCCGGTGGCCGGATCAACCTGATCATCGGCCGCGGCCTCACCGCCAAGGCCCGGGAAGCCCTCAAGCTGCCCGCCTCCACCCTGTTCCGCCTGCCCGGCACCCCCACCGACACCGGCAAGGGCTTCTCCCTGGCGCAGAAGATGGTTGGTCGCGCCTGCGGCCTGCCCGAAGGCAAGGGTGTTCGTCCCGGCACCTACTGCGAACCCAAGATGACCACCGTGGGTTCCCAGGACACCACCGGCCCCATGACCCGCGACGAGCTGAAGGACCTGGCCTGTCTGGGCTTCTCCGCCGACCTAGTGATGCAGTCCTTCTGCCACACCGCCGCTTATCCCAAGCTGGTGGACGTGAAGATGCACCGCACCCTGCCCTCCTTCATCACTGCCCGTGGCGGCGTTTCCCTGCGTCCCGGTGACGGCGTGATCCACTCCTGGCTCAACCGCCTGCTGCTGCCCGACACCGTGGGTACCGGCGGCGACAGCCACACCCGCTTCCCCATCGGCATCTCCTTCCCCGCGGGTTCCGGCCTGGTGGCCTTCGCCGCCGCCACCGGCGTGATGCCCCTGGACATGCCCGAATCCGTGCTGGTGCGCTTCAAGGGTTCCATGGAAGAAGCCGGCAAGCGCGGCATCACCCTGCGCGACCTGGTGAACGCCATCCCCTACTACGCCATCAAGCAAGGCCTGCTGACCGTGGCCAAGCAAGGCAAGAAGAACATCTTCTCCGGCCGCATCCTGGAAATCGAAGGCCTGCCCGACCTCAAGGTGGAACAAGCCTTCGAACTCACTGACGCCTCCGCCGAGCGTTCCGCCGCCGGTTGCACCGTGCGCCTGAACAAGGAGCCCATCGTCGAGTACATGCGTTCCAACATCACCCTGATGAAGTGGATGATCGCCAATGGCTACGAAGATGCCCGCACCCTGAAGCGCCGCATCAAGTCCATGGAAGACTGGATTGCCAACGGCACCCTGCTGGCCCCCGACGCCGACGCCGACTACGCTGCCGTGATCGAAATCGACCTGGCCGACGTCAAGGAGCCCATCCTGGCCTGCCCCAACGACCCGGACGACGTGAAGCTGCTGTCCGACGTCCAGGGCGACAAGATCGACGAGGTCTTCATCGGCTCCTGCATGACCAACATCGGCCACTTCCGTGCCGCGGGCAAGGTACTGGACGGCAAGTCCGACATCCCCACCCGCCTCTGGATCGCCCCGCCCACCAAGATGGACGCCATGATCCTCAACGAGGAAGGCTACTACTCGGTGCTGGGCAAGTCCGGCGCCCGCATGGAAATGCCCGGCTGCTCCCTCTGCATGGGCAACCAAGCCCAGATCAAGAAGGGTTCCACGGCCGTGTCCACCTCGACCCGTAACTTCCCCAACCGCCTGGGCATCGACACCCGCGTCTATTTGGCCTCCGCCGAGCTGTCCGCCGTGGCCGCCCTGATGGGCAAGCTGCCCACCGTGGCCGAGTACCAGGAGCAGGTCAAGGCGGTTAACGCCAAGGCCGCCGACGTCTACCGCTACATGAACTTCGACCAGATCGCCGAGTTCAAGGAAGTGGCCGACACCGTCGCCGTCTGATCCGTCCCGTTTAAAGGCCGCCGGACTTACCCTGTCCGGCAACCTCAACGCCCCGGCCCACAAGGCCGGGGCGTTTTCCATTCAAGAAGCCCGAAAATCGGCCGATAATAGATACGTTGCCCCTAGGAGAATCCCATGGACGTCAGTGCCATCGCATCCCTCGCCACCGACCTGGCCCAGACCCGCACCCTGGCCGAAGCCCAGATTTCGGTGCAAAAAAAGGCTATGGAACTCCAAGGCGCCGGCGTGTTGCAGCTCCTGGAAGCCGCCGCCCAGGTCATGCCCCAGGCCCCCAGCAATCCGCCCCATCTCGGCAACAACGTGGATGTCCTCGCCTGATCCCTTCAGGCCGCCCATCGATTAAAGACTAGCAGTACAAACTGCCTAGCCTCTTCGGGGCCTTATGCTTTCTCCGACGGGGTAATACACTGGCGACCTCGTCCCCGCCCCGTTTTCCCATGCTTGCCGCCCTGACCCAACTTCTCCTCTTCCAGCTCGTCGGCGAAATCATCGCCCGCAGTTTCGGCCTGCCCATTCCCGGCCCCGTCATCGGCATGGCCCTGATGTTCCTTGCCCTGGTCCTGCGCGGCGGCCCCGACGAAGGCACCAAAACCAGCGCCAACACCCTGCTGCAACACCTGTCACTGATGTTCGTCCCCGCCGGCACCGGCGTCATGCTGCACTTCCAGCGCATGGCCGACGAATGGCTGCCCATCACCGCCGCCCTGATCGGCAGCACCTTCCTCGCCATGGCCGTCACTGTCCTGGTGCTCAAGGCCCTGGCGCCGAAAACACCGGGAGAGCCCTCATGAGCCACAACTTCACCGAAGTCTGGGCTTACCTGGCCGCCTCGCCATTGCTGGGCCTCACCGTCACCCTGCTGGCCTACCAGGCCGCCCACTGGGTGTTCCGCAAGGCCAAGTTCCACCCCGCCGCCAACCCGGTGCTGCTGTCGGTGTTGTTCTTGGTTCCCCTGCTGGAATTGACCGGCACCTCCTACCAAACCTATTTCGACGGCGCCCAGTTCGTGCACTTCCTCCTCGGCCCCGCCACCGTGGCCCTGGCCGTGCCCCTCTACGGTCAGATCCGCCGCCTTCATGCGATGGTCCTGCCCCTCGCCGTGGCCCTGCTGGCCGGCTCCGCCACGGCCATCGTCTCGGCCCTGGTCATCGGCAAGCTATTGGGTGCCAGCCCGGTCACCTTGATTTCCCTGGCGCCCAAGTCGGTCACCACCCCCATCGCCATGGGCATCGCCGAAAAACTCGGCGGCCTGCCGTCCCTTGCCGCGCTGATGGTGCTCACCACCGGCATCATCGGCGCCGTGGGTGGCAGCGGCCTCTACCGCCTGCTGCGGGTGCGCGATCCGGCCATGAAGGGCTTCGCCATGGGTATCGCCGCCCACGGCATCGGTACCGCCCGCGCCTTCCAGGAAAACGAGCAGATGGGCGCCTTCTCCGCCCTGGCCATGGGCCTCAACGGCCTGCTCACGGCCCTGTTGCTGCCCTTGCTGCTGCCCCTCTTCTCCGCCTGGCTGCGCTAAGGGCAAATAAGCCCGGCGGACGTGGCGGGGCGGGGTAACATGGCGCCCCCTCGCCCTTGCCCATCCGCCATGACCGCTGCCGCACCGTCCCTGATCGACCACCTGGACCGCGCCTTCCAAGCTCGGCGCGAACTGCTGCCTCAGTGGCAGGCGGAGGCCACCACCTGCTATCGTCTGTTCCACGGCAGCGTCGAGGGCCTGCCGGACCATACCGGCCTGACGGTGGACCGCTACGGCGATTTGTTACTGGTGCAAAGCTTTCACCACACCCTGGACGAAGCCGCCCTGGCCGCCATCGATGGCTTTTACGCCGCCGCCCAGCCCGGGCTGACCCGCGTTTACAACGACCGCAGCCAACGCAATTCGCGCATCGCCAATGCCCTCGGTGCCGAGGAAAAGGCCTTTGCCCAGCAGCCCGTGATCGCCAGCGAAATGGGCGTCCAATACCAGATCCAGGCCCGCCATCAGGGGCAGGACCCCTGGCTGTTCCTGGACCTGCGAGCCGCCCGGCGCCGCGTCATGGCCGAGGCCGCGGGCAAGTCCGTCCTCAATCTGTTCGCCTACACCTGCGGCGTCGGCATCGCCGCCGCCAAGGCCGGCGCTGAATTCGTCGTCAATGTGGACTTCGCCGAATCCAGCCTGCAAGTGGGCAAGGGCAATGCCGGCCTCAACGACCTGCCCCACCGCCCCCGCTTCATCAAAAGCGACGTCTTCGCCGCCGCCCGCCAATACGCCGGCATCGGCCAGCCGGACCGGGTGCGGGGCAAACCCATGCCGCCCTTCCCCAAGCTGGCGCCGCGTCGCTTCGACCTGGTGTTTCTCGATCCGCCCCGTTACGCCCGCAGCCCCTTCGGCGTGGTGGACCTGGTGCACGATTATCCCGGCGTCTTCAAGCCGGCCTTGCTCTGCACCGAGGAAGGCGGCACCCTGATCTGCTGCAACAACGTGGCCCAAGTGCAGCGGGAAGCCTGGCTGGACCAACTGGAGCGCAGCGCCCGCAAGGCGGGCCGCCCCATCCGCGCGATGGAATGGATCGCGCCCGAAGCCGACTTCCCCAGCCACGATGGACAACACCCCCTCAAGGTCGCCCTGCTGCGGGTTTGACCGTTTTTTCCAAGGAAACCGCCATGGCGATGAAATTCACCGACCTGCACAAGAACCTGGGCCTCAAGATCAACGGCCAACTGCGCAATAGCGCCAGCCCCGAGCGCTTCGCTCAAGGCGCATCCCCGTTGGACAAGAAGGAACAGCGCCGCCGCGACCAGGCCTTGGGCCTGGTGCCCTTTGCCGTCAAGCTGAACCAAGATCTGGTGGCCACCTTGCAGGCACAAGCGGCCAGCCGGGGCGTGCCCCTTAACGAACTGGTCGCCGAACTGCTGCAAAAAGGTCTGGCCGCCGACTGACGCCCCGGCAGCTATTCGCCGCGAAACTCGGGTTTGCGCTTTTCCACCAGGGCGCGCCGACCCTCGGCGTAATCCTCGCTGCCGTAGACCACCCGCCGCTGGCCCTGGATGCGCTCGAACTCCTGGGCGCTCAAGGGTGGCGCGGCGGACAACAGGCGCAACTGCTCCTTCATCACCGCCACCGCGAGGGGGGCGTTGGCGGCGATATCCGCCGCCAACTGTTCGCAAAACGCGCCGATTTCCGCCTCTTCCACCACGTGATTGACCGCGCCCAGCCGCTCCAGACGGGCGGCGGACAAGGGCCGGGCGGAAAACAGCATTTCCTTGACGACGGCCAGGGGCACGGCATTGAGGAAGGTGGTGAGGCCGGTGGGGTTGTAGGGAATGCCCAGGCGCGCCGGCGTCACGGCAAAGGTGGAGGCGGGACTGGCCACGATCAGATCGCAGGCGAACACCGCCTCGCAGGCACCGCCCCAGACACTGCCCGTCACCTGGGCGATCACCGGCGCCGAAAAGGACTGGATGTCCCGCACCAGCTTGCGCAGGGGATCGGCCCATTGCAAGGGGTCGTGCCCCACCGCCGGCAAGGCTTCCACGTCGTAGCCGGCGGACCACACCTTGACCCCGGGATTGGCCCGCAGGATCACGGCCCGGGCGTTTTCCCGCTCAAAGCCGTCCAGGGCGACGCCGATTTCGTAGGCGAAGCGTTCCCCCAGCAGGTTGTACTTGTCGTCGTTGTCGAGGGTGATGAAACCCACGCCCTCGGCCAGGGACGTGTTGATCAGGGTCATGGGACGGCTACTCGATGGCGGATTGGGAGTCCATGCGCTGGCGCAGGATGAATTTCTGGATCTTGCCGGTGGAGGTCTTGGGCACCGTGCCGAACACCACCTGCTTGGGCACCTTGAAGTGGGCCAGGTGCTGGCGGCAGTACTCGACCATGGCCGCCTCGGTCACCGTCGCCCCGGTCCGCAGCTCGACGAAGGCGCAGGGCACCTCGCCCCACTTGGGATCGGGCTTGGCCACCACAGCGGCGGTCACCACGTCGGGATGCTTGTAGAGCACGTCCTCCACTTCCAGGGAGGAAATGTTCTCGCCGCCGGAAATAATGATGTCCTTGGAGCGGTCCTTGATCTTCACGTAGCCGTCGGGCTGCATCACCGCCAAGTCGCCGGTGTGGAACCAGCCGCCGGCGAAGGCCTCCTCGCTGGCCTTGGGATTCTTCAAATACCCCTTCATGGTCAGGTTGCCGCGGAAGAACACCTCGCCCATGGTTTCGCCGTCCTTCGGCACCGGTTCCAGGGTCACCGGGTCCAGCACCGTGATGGCCTGCTGCATGTGATAGGGCACCCCCTGGCGACCATTGACCACGGCCCGCTCCTCCAAGGGCAGCTCGTCCCAGCCCTCCTGCTTGGCGCAGACGGCGGCGGGGCCGTAGGTTTCGGTCAGGCCATAGACGTGGGTCAGGTTGAAGCCGGTCTTGGCCGCCCCCTCGATGATGGCCAGGGGCGGCGCGGCGCCGGCGATCAGGCCGTTGATGGACCAATCGATGCCCTGGCGCAAGGCCTCGGGGGCGTTGATCAGCATGCCGTACACGATGGGCGCGCCGCACATGTGAGTGACCTGGTGGCGCCGGATCTGGTCGTACACCAGGGCCGGATCGATGCGCCGCAGGCAGACGTTGATCCCGGCGTTGGCGGCCATGGTCCAGGGGAAGCACCAGCCGTTGCAGTGGAACATCGGCAGGGTCCACAGATACGCGCTGTGGGGCGGCATGGCCCAGGAAATGATGTTGCTGGCGGCGTTCAGATAGGCGCCCCGGTGGTGGTAGACCACCCCCTTGGGATTACCCGTGGTGCCCGAGGTGTAGTTGAGGCAGATCGGATCCCATTCGTCCGCGGGCAGGGACCAGGCGAAATCCGGGTCGCCGGCGGCGATGAAGTCCTCGTACTCAATGTCGCCGATGCGCTTGTCGGCCACGTACTGGCTGTCGAACACGTCGATCACACGGGGCGGCGGCCCTTCCAACAGTTTCAGGGCCTTGGCCACCACCGGCTGGTACTCCGGGTCCACGAACAGCACCTTGGCTTCGCCGTGGCCCAGCATGAAGGCGATGGCCTCGGCGTCGAGACGGGTATTGAGGGTATTGAGCACCGCCCCGGACATGGGCACGCCGAAGTGCATTTCGCACATGGCGGGCACATTGGGCAGCATGGCCGCCACCGTGTCGCCCTTGCCGATGCCCAGCTTGCGCAGGGCGGAAGCCAGGCGACGACAGCGGGCGTAGGTCTCGCCCCAGGTAAACGACCGCTCGCCGTGAATCACGCTGAGCCGTCGCGGATAGACCGCCGCGCTGCGCTCAAGAAAACTCAGGGGCGACAGGGGAACATAGTTGGCCGCGTTTTTTTCCAGGCCGATTGCATAGGGATCTTGTGACACGCCTTCCTCCTCCGAACAAGCGCTTCAATCCTTCAGGGCTGCCTCATCTTGGCCGGTGAAGTTTAATCAAGCGTAGAAGGAATGTAACCAATCGTAACGCGTTCCTTTTCCCGGCCCCTGACCGTCACGCGCGATCCAACACCGATTGGCTATACACTTGCGGGGCTACGAGCTCGTTCCGCCGCCCGCAATGGAAAACACTTTCGATCCGCGTCTGATCGCCCTCGCCGAAGACGATCCCCTGGTGGCCCGCACCCTGGGCCAGGTACTGGGGGAATTCGGTTTCCGCCACAAATGGTTCCGCACCGGCACCGACCTGCTGCGGCACATTCCCCAGATCCAGCCCGCCCTGTGCATCGTGGACCTGGGCCTGCCCGACCGGGACGGCCTCGACGTGGTGAAGGAAATCCAGCAACACCACGATTGCGGCGTGCTCATCCTCACCGGCCGTGGCATCGTCTCCGACAAGGTGCTGGGCCTGGAGCTGGGGGCCGACGACTACATGGTCAAACCCTTCGAACCACGGGAATTGGTGGCCCGGGTACGCAGCATCCTGCGCCGCTACGACCGCAGCGAAAAAAGCGACAGTCCCAAGCTGGCCAGCTTCGCCGGCTGGCGCTTCAACCCCGCCAGTTTTTCCCTGGTCTCCCCCGACGGCAGCGAGGATTTCCTCGGCACCGCCGAGGCCCGGCTGCTCCTGCTGCTGCTGGAAAAACCCAACCGCATCCTGACCCGGGAACAACTGGCCGGCACCAGCGACCTGTCCCCCCTGGACCGCAGCATCGACGTGCGCGTCTCCCGCCTGCGCAAGCGGCTCGGCGACGACCCCCACGAACCCAAATTGATCAAGACGGTGTACGGTGCCGGCTATCTGATGGCCGCCAGCGTGCACTGGGAATCCACCCCCTGACTGCCCCATCCCCTTCGAGGAAACCCCATGACCGATACCGCCATGTCCGCCCGCGAAGCCATCGCCAGCCGCCGCTCCGTGCGCGGCTTTCTGCCCACGCCGGTGCCCCGTGCCACCATCGAGGATATCCTCACCCTGGCCACCCGCGCCCCCAGCGGCACCAACATCCAACCCTGGCACGTCTACGTCTGCACCGGCGCGGCGCGGCACGAATTGAGCAACGCCATCCTCGCCGCCTACGCCAGTGACAACGCCAGCCACGAGGACGAATACCAGTACTACCCGCGCCAATGGCGCGAGCCCTACCTGTCCCGCCGGCGCAAGATCGGCAAGGATCTCTACGGCGTGCTGGGCATCGGCAAGGAGGACAAGGAAGCCATGGTGCGCCAGCAGGGCCGCAACTACGATTTCTTCGGCGCTCCCGTGGGCCTGTTCTTCACCCTGGACCGGGACATGGAATACGGCGCCTGGATGGACCTGGGCATGTACATGCAGAACGTCATGACCGCCGCCCGCAGCCATGGCCTGCACACCTGCCCGCAGCAGGCATTCCAGCGTTTCCACGGCATCATCTGTCCCCGCCTCGGCATCCCCGACGACCAGATGCTGATCTGCGGCATGGCCCTGGGCCACGAAGACCCGGCGGAACCGGCCAATCGGCTGGTCACCGAGCGGGAGCCCCTGGCCAACTTCGTCCGTTTCGTGGAATAAGGAAGCCGCCATGGACATCGCCACCCTCGGCCTGGTCGGCACCGGCGCCATGGGCAGCGGTATTGCCCGCTTGGCCGCCGAGGCCGGCATGCAGGTGCTCTTGTTCGATGCCCGCCCGGGCGCGGCGGACAGCGCCATCGCCACCATCACCGGGCAACTGGCCGCGACGCCGGAGCAGGATGCCGCCGCCATCCGTTCCCGGCTGCGCAGCGTGGAGGCCCTTTCCGGCCTGGCGCCGGCCCAGGTCGTGGTGGAGGCCATCGACGAGCACCTGGAAAGCAAGCAGCAACTCTTCGCCGCCCTGGAAGCCGTGGTGACGCCGGACTGCATCCTGGCCAGCAACAGTTTTTCCCTCTCCATCACCGCCCTCGCCGCCGCCTGTCAGCGGCCGGAACGAGTGGCCGGCTTTCACTTTTTCAACCCGGCGCCGGCAATGAAAATCGTCGAGGTGGTGGACGGTCTGCTCACCGCCCCCGCCGTCGGCGATGCCCTGCTCGCCCTGGGCCAACGCCTGGGCCATACCGCCGTGCGGGCCAAGGACAGCCCCGGCTTCATCGTCAACCACGCCGGACGCGCCTACATCGCCGAAGGCCTGCGCCTGATCGGGGAAAACGTGGCCGACGTGCCCGCCATCGACCGCATCATGCGCGAGAGCGCCGGCTTCCCCCACGGCCCCCTGGAACTGCTGGACCTGATCGGCATCGATGTCTTTCAGCCGGCCCAGGAATCCATCTACCAACAGTATTTCCAGGACCCACGCTTCCGTCCGTCCCACCTGACGCGGCAATACCTGGCCGCCGGCCTGCTCGGCCGCAAGAGTGGTCGTGGTTTCTATCGCTACGACGGCGACCGGGTGGTCGGCCCCGCCGCCGCCCTGGAGGAAAGCAAGGCGCCGGCCCTGGTCCTGGCCGCCCTGCCGCCGCTCTGGATCAGCCAAGCCCATCCTGAATTCGGTCGCGCGGTCAGCGAACTGGTAACGCGTTTGGGCGCCATCGTGGAAACCGGGCTGCGGCCCAGCGCCAAGGCCCTTTGCATCGTCACGCCACGGGGACTGGACGCCAGCAGCTGCGCCGACCGGGAAGGTCTCGACGCCCATCGCACCATCGCCGTGGACGTCCTGTTCGGGCTGGAACCGGGACGACGTCGTACCCTGATGACCACCCCCGTCACTTCCGCCGCCACCCGCCAGGCCGCCCACGGCCTGTTTGCCGCCGACGGCAGCAAGGTGACGGTGATCCGCGACAGTGCCGGCTTCGTCGCCCAGCGGGTGGTGGCCCACATGGTGAACGTGGCCTGCGACATCGCCCAGCAGGGCATCGCCACGCCCACCGACATCGACCGGGCCGTGACCCTGGGCCTGGGCTGTCCCCATGGCCCGCTGGGCCTAGGGGATGCCATCGGCCCCAAGCGCATTCTCGATATTCTCGATTGCCTGTTCACCGTCTATCGGGATCCCCGCTACCGGCCCAGCCCCTGGCTGCGCCGGCGCGCCCTGCTGGGCGCCTCCCTGCTCACCGGCGAGCTCTAGACGCCCGCCTCACGCAGCTCAGACCTGGAACTGGGCAACCTCGGAGGACAGACGCTGGGCCACCGCCGCCAAGGCCTGGGAGGCGGACACCGCCTCGTTGACCGCCTGGGCGTTTTCCTGGGCCTGATGGGAAATGCTTTCGACGTTGCGGGAAATCCCGTCGTTGGCCCGCAACTGCTGCTCCGACGCCGCCGCCACGCTCGCCAACAAGGTGGTCACCTCGGCCACGCTGCCGTCGATTTTTTCCACCGCGTCGCCTGCCTGACGGGCCAGGCCAGCCCCGGCCTGGGCCTGGCAGGACACCGAATTGATCTGCTCCACGGCGGCGGTGGTGCCGCTTTGGATGACATTGATCATGGTGCCGATCTGCTGGGTGGAAGAAGACGTCCGCTCCGCCAGCTTGCGCACCTCGTCGGCCACCACGGCGAAACCGCGACCGCTCTCCCCGGCCCGGGCCGCCTCGATGGCGGCGTTCAGGGCCAACAAATTGGTCTGGTCGGCGATTTCGCGGATCACCGCGACGATCTCGGAAATCTTCTGGGACTCGCTGCCCAGGCTGGTCACCTTCTCCGCCGTGTGTCCCACGGCGGTGGCAATGGCGGCCATTTCCCCGGCGGCCTGATGCACCACCTCGCGCCCTTCCCGGGTCAGATCCCGTGACGTCTGGGCCAGGCTCGCCAACTGCTGCAAGTTGGCGGTGGTCTGGCCCTGGCTGGTGGCTACTTCCTCCACCGAACTGGACGCCGCAGTGGCGGCGTCGCTCTGCATGGTGGTGCTGTTGCCGATGCGCCAGAGGGATTCCACCATCTGCTCCGCAGCCCCGTGCACCTGCTCCGCAGTTTGGGTAACCGAACGCAGGATGGTGCCGAAGCGCTCCACCAGATGCTTGAAGGCATGGGTAATGGCGCCGACTTCGCCGCCACCGTCGAGGGGCACGGCCAATTGCAGGTTGCCGCTGGCGGCCACGGTGGACACGTACTGTTCCAGATCGCTTAAGGGCCGGCTGATGCTTAGGGCGATCCACCAGGAAAACGCCACCAGGGCCGCCATGCCCAGCACGACGCCGCTGCCGATGATCAGCCCCTGCTTGATGAACTCCTCCCTCACGTCGTCCATGTAGATGCCGGATTGGACGACCAATCCCCATGGCGCGTAGAGCTTGGCCATGGCCAGCTTGGGCCGCGGCGTGGGATCGCTGCCCTTGGGCCAGAGATACTCGACGGCCTCGCCCTTGCCGCGCTTGGCCGCCTCGACCAAGGCCACCACGATGGCAACGCCTTGGCTGTCCTTCAAATCGCTCATGTCCTTGCCGTTCATTTCCGGCTTCAGCGGATGGCGGACCATGTGGTAACTGGTGTCGTACTGGCTGATGTAGTTGTCGCCGTCGTAGCGCAGGGCGGCAATGGCCGTCACGGCCTCGTCCCGGGCCTGGATCGGCTCGAGCTTGCCGGCGTCGCTGAGCCGGCCGTAGTACTCGGCCACGCTATAGGCCATGTCCACGGCCTGCCAGGCCTTGTCGCGCTTGGCTTCGACGATGTTCATGCGCAGCACCGCCAGACCGTAGGCGGAGACCACGCAAAGGACAACCAGGGCGCCCGCCACCAGGAGTGCGAGGCGATGACGAATCTTCAATTGTGCAAGCATGTGGATACCGAGGGATACGCTGCGACACCCGCACAGGGCATCGGTTGATGCGCTCGGCGACGGCGTTCAGCCCCGCCGCGCAGACGGCGCAACTACACTGTTGCGCCGCACCATCATGCCATAAGAAAGTGGCTTGTCAATGACAGTCTATGCATTGGCAATAACAAAAAAGCGGTGCTCCTATACCCTTTGCCATAGGCCGGAGAACCGCTTCCCGCGCGGCTTGCGGGATTTAGCGCAAAGGCCGATCGAGGCCGACGTCCGCCAGCGAAACCGGATCATCGTGAGGTTCCAGGTGGGTGGTGACGTGGGCGCGGGGCACCGCGCGCCGCACGTCGGCCTCGATGCGCTCGGACCAATCGTGGGCCAGTTGCACGGTCCATTCGCCGGGGGCCAACACATGGAAGGAAACGAAGGCCCGGCTGCCGGCCTGGCGGGTGCGCAAGGCATGGAAGTCCAAGCCTTGGCTCCGGTAACCATCCAGCGCCGCCTCGATGGCGGCCACCTCGTCGGCCGGCAGGGAGACGTCCATCAGGCCCGCCGCCGAGCGCTGCAACAAGCGCCAGCCGGTCCAGACGATATTGCCCGCCACCACCAGGGCCAGCACCGGATCCAGCCATAGCCAGCCGGTCCATTGCACCAACAACAGGCCGACGATGACGCCGGCGGAGGTCCACACGTCGGTCAGCAAATGGTGGGCGTCCGCCTCCAGGGTGATCGAATGGTAGCGTCGGCCCACGTCCATCAGGATCTTGGCGGTCAGACCGTTGATCACCGAGGCCAGCACCGAGACCGCCAGACCGACGCCCAGGGCCTCGAGGGGCTGGGGATGGAGCAGCCGTTGCACGGCGGCATAAGCGATGCTCAGGGCCGCCAGGAAGATCAGCAGACCCTCGAAGGCGCTGGAAAAGTATTCCGCCTTGCCGTGGCCGTAAGCATGGTTGTCGTCGGCGGGCTGGGCGGCCAGGGACAGCATGGCCAGGGCCATCAGCGCACCAGCCAGGTTGACGAAGGATTCGATGGCGTCGGAAAACAGCCCCACCGAGCCGGTCAGCCACCAGGCGACGCCCTTGAGCAGGATGGTGGCGATGGCGGCGGCAATGGACAGCCAGGCGTAGCGATGCAAGGAAACGGGTTGCATGAAATCGCGGAGGTCAAAAGCGTAAAAAAGATAACCGGCAGATTCTCGCATTGAACTGCCCGAAATCCGCCGATTCGTGACAGCGTGTCCGCCATCAACGCCAGTCCGGAGCCGATGACGTAAAGTAACCGTTCCCAGTGCCTTTGCCGCAAGCCCCGGAGCAACACCGCATGAAACCCAGCCTGCCCGCCTTCTCCTCCCTTCCCGCCCCCTGGCAGCGCCGCCTGCGCGTCGGCGGCATCGCCCTCGGGGTTTTTCTGGTGATCTTCGGCCTGGTGGGTTACTTCTGGCTGCCGGGCTTCGCCAAGACCCAGCTGGAAACCCTGCTTTCCGAAAAGCTCCATCGCCCGGTCAGCGTGGAGAAGATTTCCGTCTCCCCCTACACCCTCTCGGCCACGGTGCAAGGCTTCAAGATCGGCGACGTGCTGGCCTTCCAGTCCCTCTACGTCAACCTCTCCTCCACCTCCCTCGTCCGCGGCATTCCCGTGATCAGCGAGGTCAAGCTGGTACAGCCCGAAATCCATCTGGTGCGTGAATCCGCCGACCGATTGAACATTTCCGACCTGCTGGATGAATGGCTCAACAAGCCCAAGGACGACGAACCCACCCCGGAGTTTTCCGTCAGCAACATCCAGGTGGAAGGCGGCCTGATCGACTGGAACGACAAGGTTGCCGGCGGCAAGCAGACCGTCAGCGACATCGCCCTGGGCGTGCCCTTCGTTGCCAACGTGCCGTCCAAGGTGGATGTCTTTGTCGAGCCCAGGTTCGCCGCCAAGATCAACGGCGCCCCCCTGAGTGTGGACGGCAAGCTGCGCCCCTTCGCCCAGGGCCACGACGCCCAGGTCAATCTCGATCTGGACAACCTCGACCTCACCCCCCTCATGGCCTACGCCAAGCTGCCCCTCAAGCTGGCCTCCCTCAAGCTCTCCTCCCGCCTGCAAGTACATTTCGAAAAACCCGGCGAAGGCGCGCCCGCTCTCAAAGTGGCCGGCGAACTGGCCCTCAAGAACCTGGACGTCGCCCTGCTGGACAACCACGCCAAGGCCAAACTCGCCAGCCTGGCCCTGAAGGACATCGCGGTGGATGTCTTCAAGCACCAGGCCAAGGTGGGCCAGATCGTCCTCAGCCAGCCCGACGTCGCCCTGTTGCGTAGCGGTCCCGGCAGCCTGGACTTCGCCAGCCTGGGCAAGGGCAATAGCGCCCCCGCCGCCAGCGGGAAGGGAGCCAGCAAACCGCCCGCCCCTGCCCCTACCAAGACCGCCGCCCTACCCTGGCAATGGGCCGTGGGCAAGATCGTCCTCGCCGACGGCAGCATCCGTTTCGAGGACAGCACCCTGCCCAAGGCCCTACCCCTCGCCATCGGCAAGCTGACGGCAGACATCGGCGCGGTGGCCGCCGACCAGGTCGGCGAGCCGATCCCGCTCAAGCTGAAGGCGGAAATCAACAAGCGCGGCAGCATCGCCGTGGATGGCAAGGCCAGCCTCAAGGGCGACGCCGACCTCGACCTGGACATCCAGCAGTTGGAACTGGTGGCCCTGCAAGGCTGGGCGGCGGAACACCTGAACGCCGTGTTGACCAAGGGCGACGTCAGCTTCAAGGGCAAGGTCCATTGGCAGGACGGCAGCGGCGAGGTGGGCGGCGACCTGACCCTGGCCGACTTCAACGTTCTTGACCGGCTCAACGCCGAAGACCTGTTGCGCTGGAAGAGCCTCAAGCTCAGCGGCCTCAACATCAAGACCCCCAACGCCAGCCGCCCCCTCGCCCTGGACGTGGGCGACGTGGCCCTCAAGGACGTCTTTGCCAAGGTGCTGATCAACGCCCAGGGCCAGCTCAACCTGAAGGACCTCGTCAAGCGCAGCGAACCGCCGGCCCCAGGCAAGGACGGGATAGGCGCCACACCGCCCCAGGCGCAGGCAGCCCCCACCCAGGCCGCGCCGGCGCCGGACATCCGCATCGGCAAGATCACCGTCAGCGGCGGTGCCGCCAACTTCACCGACCGTTTCGTCAAGCCCAACTATTCGGCCCGCATCACCGGCCTCAGCGGCAGCATCGGCGCCCTCAAGGCCGGCACCCTGAGCCCCGTGGAATTCCACGGCAAGGTGGAACGCACCGCCCCCCTGGACATCGCCGGCAAGGTCGATCCCCTTTCGCCCCAACTGAGCCTGGAACTGCGGGCCTCGGCCCGGGGCGTGGACCTGCCGCCCCTCACCGCCTACTCCGCCCGCTACGTGGGCTACGGCATCGAAAAGGGCAAGCTTTCCATGGACGTGAACTACCGCGTCAACAAGGGGGAACTCACGGCCGACAACCACGTCTTCCTCGACCAACTCACGTTCACCGAAAACAAGGTGACGGAAAAATCCGCCCTGAGCGTGCCGGTACACCTAGCCGTGGCCCTGCTGCGCAACGGCCGGGGCGAAATCGACATCAACCTGCCCATCAGCGGTTCCCTCAACGATCCGCAGTTCAGCGTGGGCGGCATCATCCTCAAGGTGATCGGCAACCTGCTGGTGAAGGCCGTCACTTCCCCCTTTGCCCTGCTCGGCTCACTGTTCGGCGGCGGCGAGGACTTGTCCCAGCTCACTTTCGCCCCGGGCCTGGACCGCATCGGTCCCGACATGGAGCCCAAGCTCCAGTCCCTGGCCAAGGCCATGATCGACCGCCCGGCCCTCAAGCTGGAGATCACCGGCGGAGCCGATCCCGCCGTGGACCGGGACGGCCTGCGCCGTGCCCTGATCGACCGCAAAATGCGCAGCCTCAAGCTGGCCGACCAGGCCGCCAAGGGCAAGGCCGGCGGCAAGCTGTCCGAAGTGCAGATCGGCAAGGACGAATACCCCGCCTACCTGGAGCGGGTGTACAAGGCCGAGGACTTCAAGGGCAAGCCGCGCAACTTGGTGGGGCTGCAAAAAACCCTGCCCGTGGCCGACATGGAAGCCTTGCTCCTCGCCAACCTGCCCGCCAGCGACGCCGACCTGCTCGCCTTGGCCGAGGACCGGGGCCAGCGGGTGCAAACCTGGCTGGTGGAAAAGGGCGACGTGCCCCAGGACCGCATGTTCCTGCGCTCGGCCCGGCTGGAAGACAACAAGGAAAAGCCCGAGGGCCGGGTGGTGTTTTCCCTCCGCTAGGGCCGCGACTGGTGGTAAGTTAGCCAGACCATCGGCATGACGTCCACCGCCATAGGGAGGCCCCCGGATGAAACGGCTTTTTTATTTCTGTTTGCTGTTTGTCGCCCTCAGCGCCGGCCTCGCCACACCGGCGTCCGCCGATGAGCCCGGCAAGTTCATCGGCCGCGTGGTCACGGAATGGCTCAAGGACGATCCCGAAGGCCGCAAGATGCGACTACTGGAACCCTTCGCCTTCATCGATCCTGCCGGCGTGCGCTGGGACGCCCCCGCCGGCTGGGTGGTGGACGGCGCGTCGATCCCCCAGGTCGCCTGGTCCCTCATCGGCGGCCCCTACGAGGGCAAGTACCGCGAGGCCTCGGTCATCCACGACGTCGCCTGCGACGAAAAAGACCGTCCCTGGCAAGCGGTGCATCGGGTGTTCTACGACGCCATGCTGGCCTCGAACGTGGACGGCAAAAAAGCGAAGATCATGTATGCGGCGGTCTATCACTTCGGCCCGCGCTGGCCGCTGGAAGTCAGCACAACCACCCTGCCCATCGCCAAGGTCGACACCTACGCCAAGGCCATCACGCCCATGATCGACATCAAGTTCGACGAGAGTCTCAAAGTGGTGACGAAGGACATTCCGAGAAAAGGCCCGGCCTGTCCCAAGGGAGTGAGTTGTCTCAAGGGCGGTGAAGTCGACCTGCCGCCAACCCATGCAACCGTTTCCGTCCGCCTCGTCCCGAGCAAAAGCACGCTGTCCGAAGCGGCCTTCGACCGGCTGAAACAGTCCATCGAAACCCAGGACTTGTCCCTGGAGCAAATTGAAAATTTCAAGTAACGCCCATCGCCACGAGGTAAGCCCCATGCACCTGAAGTCCCTGCCCCTGCTGTTCCTGGCCCTGATCGCCTGGGCGGCCCACGCCCATGACAACGACGTCTACACCGCCGCGGTGAAGGTGGACCCGCTGCTGCAAACCACGACCACCACCATCGGCCAGCCCATCCAATATCCCAAGGACGGCCAGGCGCAACTGACCTTCCTCAAGGTGACCATCCCGCCCGGCGCGGAAACCGGCTGGCACCGCCACCCCGTACCCGGCGCCGGCTACATCCTCAGCGGCAAGCTGACCCTGATGGTGGACGGCGGTCGACGCTTTGAACTGACGCCGGGCCAGGCCTTCACCGAAACGGTGGACACCCTGCACAACGGCAGGAACCTGGGCAGCGAACCGGTGGTGCTGCTAGTGACCTGGCTGGGCCTGGAAGGCAAGCCTTACACGGTGAAGGGGACAGCCCCCTGAACAAGGACCGCCCGGAAGCCCTGTTGTTACCGTAATGACAGCCTTCCCGGGCTAAGCTGGCGGACCTGAAAACTCCGGGGGACACGTCGTCCCTGTCACCATGCACCTGTCCCGCCTGTTGCCATTATTGCTGCCCCTCTCGGGGCTGTTGTCCGCCCCCGCCGCCCAGGGTGCGCTGGCGGATGAAATCCAGGTCTATACCGATGAAATCAACGAACCCGGCGAAGTCGGCCTGGAGGTTCACACCATCACCTTTCCCCGCGGGCGCCAGACCCGGGACTACCCCGGCGAGGTGGTGCCCGGCCACAGCCTGTTCGTCACCCTGGAGCCCTCCTACGGCCTGACCAAGACGGTGGATGTGGGCCTCTACCTGCCCATGGCCCGGGACAGCAGCAACGGCGACATTTCCCTGGCCGGCCTGAAGGGGCGCATCAAGTGGCTGCCCCTGCGCGGCGAGGATCACGGCGGCTGGTATCTGGGCGGCAACCTGGAAGTGGGCCGGGTGGCGCGCCGCTTCAACGCCGTGCGCAGCAATGCCGAGCTGCGCCTGATGAGCGGATGGCACGACGAGGACTGGCTGCTCGGCTTCAACCCGGTGGTCAATTGGGAGCTGTCCGACCAGGCGGTCGGCAAGCCTGGCTACGGCTACGCCGCCAAGGGCACGCGACGGGTGGCGGAGGGATTGGCCCTGGGCCTGGAATACTACAGCGACAAGGGCCAGATCGGTCGCACCCTGCCCTGGGAAGAGCAGGACAACAAGCTGTTCTACGTGATCGACGTGGACCGCAAGCCCTGGGTCTTCAACTTCGGCATCGGCAAGGGCCTCACCCATGCGGCGGACAAGACCACGGTGAAGGCGATTTTTGAAATCCCCTTCTAAGGGAAGCGGGAAGGCAAACAAAAAGGGGCGGAAATCCGCCCCTTCTGCTTTTCAGACCACCGGTCCCGCTCAAACCACGATGGTCTGGGCCTGGCCTTCCTGGCGGGCCTCGATGCGACCGACGCGATAAACGGTCTCGCCCTCGGCCTTGAGCAGGGCTTCGGCCTGGTCGGCGTCGGCAGCGGAAACCACCACCACCATACCGATGCCGCAATTGAAGACGCGGTGCATTTCGCCGTCAGCCACATTGCCTTCCTTTTGCAGCCACTGGAACAGGGGCGGCAGGGGCCAGGCCTTTTGTTCGAGGATGGCGGTGACGCTCTCGGGCAGCACGCGGGGCACGTTTTCCACCAGACCGCCGCCGGTAATGTGGGCCATGCCCTTCACCGCCAGGGTGTCCATCAGCTTGAGCAGGGGCTTCACGTAGATGCGGGTGGGGGCCATCAGCACGTCGCGCAGGGGCTTGCCGTGGAAATCGGCATCCATGTCGGGATTGGCGCGTTCGATGATCTTGCGCACCAGGGAATAGCCGTTGGAATGGGCACCGCTGGAGGCCAGGCCCAGCACCACGTCGCCGGGAACGATGGTGGTGCCGTCGATGATCTTGGACTTTTCCACGGCGCCCACGGCGAAACCGGCCAGGTCGTATTCACCGTCGGGGTACATGCTGGGCATTTCGGCGGTTTCGCCGCCGATCAGGGCACAGCCGGCCAGTTCGCAACCCTGGGCGATGCCCTTGATCACATCGGCGGCGGTATCCACGTCCAGCTTGCCGCAGGCGAAGTAGTCGAGGAAGAACAGGGGCTCGGCGCCCTGCACCAGAATGTCGTTCACGCTCATGGCCACCAGATCCTGGCCCACGGTGTCGTGCTTGTTCAGATGGAAGGCCAGCTTGAGCTTGGTGCCCACGCCGTCGGTGCCGGACACCAGCACGGGTTCCTTGTACTTCTTGGAAATCTCGAACAGGGCGCCGAAACCGCCGATGCCGCCCATCACCTCGGGACGCATGGTGCGCTTGGCGAAGGGCTTGATGCGGTCCACCAGGGCATCGCCGGCATCGATATCAACACCGGCATCGCGGTAGGTGAGGGAGGTGTTCTGCGGATTGGTCAAGATGGCGTTCCTAGTTGGGACCCGCGCGATCCTTGGCCGGCATGGCACGGCAAAAGTCGGCTAAAGTTGCGGGCTGCTGATTTGAAGAGCCGCGATTTTACATGACTGCCGACCGACCCCAGGGGCTACCGAAGTTCACGCCGCAAACCGCCCTCTGGGCGGCCTTGGGCGTGGGCCTGCTGTGGCTGTTGTCCCTGCTCGGCCCGGTGCTGGCGCCCTTCCTGCTGGCGGGCATCCTCGCCTACATGCTCAACCCCCTGGTGACCCGGCTTTGCCGGCGGGGCCTGCCCCCCCTGGCGGCGATCCTGCTGGTGATGACGGCGGCCCTGGCCCTGCCGGTGCTGCTGGCCCTGACCCTGCTGCCCCTGGTGCGGGAGGAAACCCGCCAGTTGATGGAACGCCTGCCGGACCTGCTGGGCCTGATCAACGACCAGGTAGCCCCGTGGCTGAAGGAAAAATTCGGTCTCCGCCTCAAGCTCTACCTGACCCCCACGGCCCTGCGCCAACTCCTCAGCAGCAACTGGGACAGCGTCCAGGGCGTGCTCGCCAACCTGCTGGACTCCGCCGCCAGCGGTGGACAGATCCTGCTGCAACTGGTGTCCACCCTGCTGCTGATGCCGGTGGCCCTGTTCTACCTGCTACGGGACTGGCAAGGCCTGCTGGACCGGCTCGAACACCTGATCCCGCGCCGCTGGCACGCACGCACCGTGGCCCTGGCCCGGGACGTGGATTCGGTGCTGGCCCAGTTCCTGCGCGGCCAATTGCTAGTGATGGCGCTGCTGGCCCTTTACTACAGTACCGTCCTGGCCCTGGCCGGCGTGGACTTCGCCCTGCCCCTGGGCCTGCTGACGGGGGTATTGATCTTCATCCCCTATCTGGGGTTTGCCACCGGCTTCCTGCTGGCCCTGTTGGTGGCCCTGCTCCAGTTCGAGGGCTGGACGCCCATTGTCGCCATGCTGGCGGTGTACGGCGTCGGCCAACTGCTGGAAGGTTTTGTCCTCACGCCCTACCTGGTGGGGGACCGCATCGGCCTGCATCCCTTGGCCGTGATCTTCGCCTTGCTGGCCTTTGGCCAGCTTTTCGGCTTTTTCGGCGTGCTGCTGGCCCTGCCCGCCTCCGCCGCCCTGCTGGTGGGCCTGCGCCGCCTGCGCGCCACCTACCTGGAAAGCCGCTTCTACACAGGAACTTGATGTCTTCCCCGAACTACCGCCAGCTACTGCTGGACATCCATCGCCCGCAAACGCCCACCCTGGACAACTTCGTCGCCGGCGGCAACCAGGAACTGATGCAGCACCTGCATGGCCTCGCCGCCGTGGACTGCACCGAAACCCTCTATCTGTGGGGCCCCCAGGGCTGCGGCAAGAGCCATCTGCTGCGGGCCGTGGCTACCGCCGCCGCTGAAAAGCGCCCGGTGTACATCACCCAAGCCGCCACGGTAGGCGAACGCCTCGACGTGCCGCCGGACACCCTGCTGATCGTGGACGACCTGGAACAGCTTTCCGCCGAGGCCCAGGTGGCCCTTTTCCGCGCCTTCATCGCCGCCCGCCCGGACCGGCTGGCCCTGCTGCTGTCGGGCACCACGCCGCCCCTGACGCTGGCCCTGGCGAAAGAACGGGAAGACCTGCGCACCCGGGTCGGCCAGTGCCTGATCTACGAGATCAAGCCCCTCAGCGACGAGGAGAAGGCCGCCGCCCTGCAACAGCACGCCAGCGGCAAGGGCATGAAGCTGGAGGACGCCATCGTCCAGTACCTGCTGCGCCACGGCCGCCGCGACCTGCCCAGCCTGCTGGCGACGGTGGACGCCCTGGACCGGGCCTCCCTGGAACTGAAACGCCCTGCCACCCTGCCCCTGCTGCGGGAGATCATGGCCGATGCCCGGACCGCGCCCTGAACCAGGTACCGCCATGGCCGCTACACTGCCCCTTTCCTTTTCACCCCTGCCTCCCGTCACGCCATGAACCTCGCCCTTTTCGACCTCGACAACACCCTGCTCATCGGCGATTCCGACTTTGAATGGGCCCAGTTCCTGATCAGCAAGGGCGTAGTGGACAAGGAAGTCCAGGAAGCCAAGAACCAGGAGTTCTACGAGCACTACAAGGCCGGCACCCTGGACATCCACGCCTTCCTCGACTTCCAGCTTGCCCCCCTGGCCCGCCACAGCCGGGAGGAGCTGGATGCCTGGCACAAGGAATACATGGCCCGCCACGTCCTGCCCATGATCCAGGCCCCGGCCCGGGCCCTGGTGCAAAAGCACCTGGCCGAAGGCGCCCTGACCGCCATCGTCACCGCCACCAACAGCTTCGTCACCGGCCCCATCGCCCGGGAATTCGGCGTCGAGCACCTGATCGGCACCGTGCCCGCCTGCGAAAATGGCCGCTTCACCGGCAAGCCCCGGGGCACGCCCTCCTTCAAGGAAGGCAAGATAGCCCGGGTGGAAGCCTGGCTCGAATCCCTGGGCCTGTGGTGGAGCAGCTTCGACAACAGCTACTTCTACAGCGACTCCCACAACGACCTGCCCCTGCTGCAAAAAGTGAGCAACCCCGTGGCGGTGGACCCGGACGACACCCTGCGCGCCCACGCCACCCAACATGCCTGGCCGATGATCAGCGTCCGTTGAACCATTTCACGCCCCTGGCGTGAAATGAGGACAAAGGCATCATGACGGATGCACAACCGGGTCCAAAGTTGTTAAGCTGCGGCTCCGTGGACTGCCTGTTCCAAGCCATGGAACAGCGGTGGACGGCAAATCGCCAAACAGCGGGGACGTGCTCACAGAATGCCGACGGTCGCAACGTGGGGGAATCCGAATAGCCACCTGGCTGCGCCAGACGCATGGACGATGCGCCCCCTTGCCGACAGCCTCTGCTTCCGCCTGATCCGCTGCGACACCCGCGGAAAACCTTTCCATCACGCCCTAGCGACATCCCCCCAATCCAGCCGCCTGCCCCAGGGGGAACACCGAAACCTGTCAGCGGGGAACGGCTGACCATGGTTGCGCCGCCCATGGAAAGAGCCCAAGCCCTTGCCCTGCTCGGCCTAGCGCCCGATTGTTGTCGTGACCAACTGGAACCCGCCTATCGGGACCGCCTCGCCCGCTTGCGCCAGCGCCTGGGCCAGGAAGGAGCCGAGGCCCTGCGCCAACGCTTGCAGGATTTACGGTCGGCCTTCCTGGTGCTACAGGAAGAGGTTCGCGGCGAGTCCTTGAAACTATCGGCCACCTTCGCCACGACGGAACACCAGGACGACCGCTACCGGGGCAAGGGAGAGATCGCGGTGCATCCCGCCCAGGGCATTCTTGTCGTTCATGGTCAACGCTATCGCCGACTGCGCCCTGGACGTGAGTTTTTTCCCCTGGCCTCGGTCTGCAATGCGCGGATGAAAGGGAAAACCGTGTATTTCACCGTTCCCCTCTCTTCGCGTCGGCACTGGCATGCCGTGCTCAATTGCGCTTCTCCGGCGATGGCCCGGGCGCTCTGGCTGGCCCTGCCGGAACATATCGATAGCAGCCTGGAAACCTGGCAACCCGCCCCCGTGCTGTTCCCCCTGGGGCAATGGTTGCGTCCGTCCACCATCAACCCCGCCGTTTCCCTGGCCCTGGCAGGCCTGGGCATGATGATGTACCGGGTTTTGGGCAGCGTGGCGGGGTAGATCACGCGGAGCGGGACGGGGCTGTGCTGGATGCCGGCCCTGCCAAACCATCAAGCGTCCGGCTGGGGCTCCAGGCTCAACAACTGGCAATTGACGACGCCGCGGCTATGACAGTCGCAGGCCAATCCCAACGTCTGCCTACAGGCCGAGCGGAACATGCTTTCCACGGCACCCGTGTAATCGAAACGATGGGTCTGCCGATTTTTTTCCATGTCGCTGACGATGTCGTGAATCGCGCGGAACACCACCTGGCGCGGCTTTGTGGTCCCTTCATCCTCCGCGTAGCTGCGGCTGACTTGGGCAATCTTGCCGAGGAGTTCTTGTTTTGTTGTCATGTGGAAAGCTCCCTGTGGTGTCTGCTGCGGTGCTGCAAAACGCACGGGATTCATTCTAGAAGAACCAGTTTTTTCGACAATTGGACAAAGGCCATATGACCAAAGTCCGGCAGAATCGCCCCGCAGACGTCATGCCTAGCGGTGATGGAGAAACCCCACGCCAGCACTCGGGCTTTTTTCTCCCGGGCCGATGCCGCAGCGCAGCGAATCACCCGGGGTAAAACCGCCCCGAAAAACGGCAAGAAGCGCCCGACACGGCTGGCGGCGCACGTCCCAAGGCCGGACGAGCGAGGATTTCCGGTATGATGACGCCCCCTTTCCGGCCTTTTGCCGCCACTGGATGCACACCCTAACTGCATGATTCGCAAGCTGTTGCGCCGCGTCTTCCGCCGCGAACCCCCATCCTCCAAACATTCCGCCATTCCGGTTTCCCGCCACGGCATCCGCCGCGAGCACGTCTCCGTCGCGGCCCGCCGCACCTGTGACGGCTTGCAGCACGCCGGTTTCAAGGCCTACGTGGTGGGCGGCGCGGTGCGCGACCTGATCGCCGGCATCAAGCCCAAGGACTACGACGTGGCCACCAATGCCACGCCGGAGCAGGTGCGCAACGTGTTCCGCCGCTCCCGCATCATCGGCCGCCGCTTCCAGATCGTGCACGTCATGTTCGGTGCCGAGACCATCGAAGTCTCCACCTTCCGCGCCGCCCACAACGAGGACACCCTCAAGGACGAACACGGCCGCGTGCTGCGCGACAACGACTGGGGCACCATCGAGGAGGACGCCGCCCGCCGCGACTTCACGGTGAATGCCCTCTACTACGATCCCCACACCGAAACGGTGCTGGACTATCACAACGGCGTGGCCGACCTGAAGCAGAAGACGCTGCGCATGATCGGCGAGCCCAAGGCCCGCTACCGCGAAGATCCGGTGCGCATGCTGCGCGCCATCCGCCTGTCCGCCAAGCTGGGCCTGACCCTGGACCCCGCCGTCAGCGCCCCCATCAAGTCCATGGCCGAGCTGATCGAAAACGTGCCCGCGGCGCGGCTGTTCGACGAAATGCTCAAGCTGCTGTTCTCCGGCCACGCCGTGGAATGCCTGAAACGCCTGCGTGGCGCCGGCTTGCATCACGGCCTGCTGCCCTTGCTGGACGTGATTCTGGAACAGCCCCTGGGCGAGAAGTTCGTCCTGCTGGCCCTGGCCAACACCGACGAGCGCATTCGCGCCGGCAAGCCCACCTCCCCCGGCTTCCTCTTCGCCACCCTGCTCTGGCACGAAGTACTGGCCAACTGGGAAGTCCGCAAGAAGGCCAAGCAACTGGCCATCCCCGCCCTCTACGACGCCATGGACGAGGTGCTCCAGGTGCAGGCCGAAAAACTGGCCATCACTCGCCGCATCGCCGGCGACATCAAGGACATCTGGGCCCTGCAACCCCGCTTCGACAAGCGTTCCGGCAAATCGCCCCAACGCCTGCTGGAACAGCAGCGCTTCCGCGCCGGCTACGACTTCCTGCTGCTGCGTGCCGCCAGCGGCGAAGTGCCCCAGGAACTGGCCGACTGGTGGACCGAGTTCCAGGATGCCGACCTGGACCGCCGGGAGGAGATGCTGATGCCCGACACCGGCCCGAAAAAGCGCCGCCGCCGCAGCCCCCGCAAAAAAACCGGCGGAGGCAGCGAGGGCGGAGGGGAAACGTCTTGACCCTGGCCTACGTCGCCCTCGGCGCCAACCTGGGGGACCCGATTGCCACCGTCGAAGCCGCGCTGGAAGCCCTGAGAACCCTGCCCCGGAGCAGGCTGCGGGCGGCCTCGTCGCTGTACCGGACCAAACCGGTGGGGCTCAAGGATCAACCCGACTTCATTAACGCCGTCGCCGTCCTGGACACGGAACTGGGCCCCGCCGCCCTGCTCGACGAACTGTTCGCCATCGAGGCCCGTTTCGGTCGTCGCCGCACGGTACGCAACGCGCCCCGTACCCTGGATCTGGACCTCCTGCTCCACGGCGACCTGCGTTCCGACCACCCCGCGGTGACCCTGCCCCATCCGCGCATGCACGAGCGGGCCTTTGTCCTCGCCCCCCTGGCGGAAATCGTCCCGGACCTCACCATTCCCGGCCTCGGCCCGGTCGCCGAGCTGCTGGCCCATTGCGCCGACCAGGGCATCGAGGCCCTGTCCCACTGACCGCCATGGGCTTTTTCAGCACCCTGCCGGTCATGCTGCAAACCGCCCTGCTGCTGGCGGCTTCCAACATCTTCATGACCTTCGCCTGGTACGCCCACCTGAAGAACCTGAGCGAGCGGCCCTGGTGGATCGCCGCCCTGGTGTCCTGGGGCATCGCCCTGTTCGAATACCTGATCCAGGTGCCGGCCAACCGCATCGGCAGCACCGAACTCAACCTGGGTCAGCTCAAGGTCTTGCAGGAGGTCATCACCCTCTCGGTGTTCGTCCCCTTCGCCGTCTTCTACATGCAGCAGCCCCTGAAATTGGACTACCTCTGGGCCGGACTTTGCCTGCTCGGGGCGGTATATTTCATCTTCCGCTGACCACTCCCTTCCGTTTCCGAGGATCGCCGTGAGCTATCTGGAAAACAGCAGCAAACCCATCACCCTGCACGAGCTGCGCCGCCTTTACAGCGCTGGCGAGAAGATCGCCACCCTGACCGGCTACGACGCCAGCTTCGCCGCCCTGCTCGACCGCAACGGCGTCGAGGTCATCCTCGTCGGCGACTCCCTGGGCAACGTGCTGCAAGGCCAAAGCTCCACCCTGCCGGTGACCATGGAACACATGATCTATCACACCGAATGCGTGGTGCGCGGCAGCAAGCGTGCCTTCGTCGCCGCCGACATGCCCTGGGGCAGCTACCAGGAAAGCCCCGAACAGGCCCTGCGCAACGCCTCCCGCCTGATGGCCGCCGGCGCCCAGATGGTCAAGCTCGAAGGCGGCGCCGTCATGGCCGAGACCGTGCATTTCCTGGTGGAGCGCGGCATCCCGGTCTGGGCCCACATCGGCCTCACGCCCCAATCGGTGCACGCCCTAGGCGGCTACCGCGTCCAGGGCAAGGACGAAGCCGCCGCCCAGCGCATGAAGGACGACGCCCTGGCCCTGCAACAGGCCGGCGCGGCCATGCTGCTGATCGAGATGATTCCCGCCATTCTCGGCGCCGAACTGACCCGGCTGCTATCCATCCCCACCATCGGCATCGGCGCCGGTCCCGAGTGTTCGGGCCAGGTCCTGGTGCTGCACGACATGCTGGGCATCTATCCGGGCAAGACCGCCCGCTTCGTCCGCAACTTCATGGCCGGGGCCGACTCCATCGATGCCGCCGTGGCCGCCTACGTGGCCGCCGTCAAGAACGGCAGCTTCCCCACCCAGGACCACTGCTACTGACTTTCCGCCCGACGCCGGGCCCCTGCGAAAGACTCCCCATGCACATCCATACCACCATCGCCAGCCTGCGCGCCGCATTGGCCAAGGCCGGCAAGGTCGCCTTCGCCCCCACCATGGGCAATCTCCACGACGGCCACATTTCCCTGATGCGTCAGGCCCGGGACCACGGCGACGTCGTGGCCACCAGCATTTTCGTCAACCGCCTGCAATTCCGCCCCGGCGAGGATTTCGACAGCTACCCGCGCACCTTCGAGGCCGATTGCGAAAAACTGGCGGCGGCCGGCGTGGACCACCTGTTCGCGCCGAACGAAACGGAAATCTATCCCCGCCCCCAGACCTTCCGCGTGGTGCCCGATCCGGCCCTTGCCGACATCCTCGAAGGCCAGTTCCGCCCGGGTTTTTTCACCGGCGTGGCCACCGTGGTGATGAAGCTGTTCCAGATCGTCCAACCCCAGACCGCCCTGTTCGGAAAAAAGGACTATCAGCAACTGATGGTGATCCGCAACATGGTGCAGGATCTCAATCTGCCCATCGCCATCGTCGGCGGCGACACCGTTCGGGCCGAGGACGGACTCGCACTTTCTTCTCGTAACGGCTATCTCAGTGATATTGAACGAAAAGAAGCCCCTCGCTTGTTTGAGGTTTTAACAAAAGTAGTAGAGAAAATCCGCCAAGGATCCCGCGATTTCCCAGCACTGGAGCGGGATGCCAGCGAAATGCTCCGTTGCAACAATTGGTCACCCGATTATGTTGCGATATGCAAAAAAAGTGATTTACAATCCGCGTCCGCTCACGATTTCGAGTTGGTTGTTCTCGCGGCTGCCCGTCTCGGCAGTACACGCTTGATCGACAATTTGGAAGTTTAGGACACCGCGATGCGCTCAGGCCGGCGGTGAATCCAGAAGCGGAGAACGATAGGGTAATGCGGCTCACCCCGCGCCCCAACCCCACGCTCGACGACTATCCTTTGCCTGAGAAGGAGCAGAAATGCAACGAACCATGCTGAAGTCCAAGCTGCATCGCGTTACCGTTACCCAGTCCGAACTGCATTACGAGGGTTCCTGTGCCATCGACGAAGACCTGCTCGATGCCGCAGACATCAAAGAGTACCAGCAGATCGACATTTGGAATGTGAACAATGGCGCACGTTTCACCACCTACGCCATCAAGGCCGAACGCGGTAGCGGCACCATTTCCGTGAACGGCGCCGCCGCCCGCCAAGCCGCCCCCGGTGACCTGCTGATCATCGCCACCTTCGCCAGCTACAACGAAATCGAACTGCAAAAGTTCGAGCCCGAACTGGTCTATGTGGATGCCAAGAACCGCATCACCAACCAGAAAAAGAAGATTCCTTCCCAGGCCGCCGCCTGAGGACTGCCCGCTCCAAACAAAAAGGCCCGCTGCTGCGGGCCTTTTTGTTTTCCGTGCGATGACAGCGGTCACCAAACAGTGGCGCCTTGCCCCTGGCACGCTCAGGGCCGATGGGGTCCTTTTTCCAGGGCCGCCAGCATGCCGCGCAGGATGGCGACTTCTTCCTTTTCCATCCCGGCCCGGCTGAACAGACGGCGCATGCGCAGCATCAGGCGCTTGGGCTGCTCGGGGTCGAGAAAGCCCGATACCACGGCGGCTCGCTCCAAGTGGTTGAGAAAGCCCTCGATCTCGTCGTGGGTGGCCGGCAGGCCGGCGTCGGCAATGGCGGGCAGTGCCCCGGGGTCCAGGGCCGCCAGGCGCAGCTCGTAGCAAAGCACCTGCACGGCCTGGGCCAGGTTGAGGGAACGGAAGTCCGGGTTGGTGGGAATCATGGTCCAGCGCTGGCACTGGGCCACTTCCTCGTTGGACAGGCCGGAAGTCTCGTGGCCGAACACCAGGGCCACGTCGCCGACGCCCTGGGCGGCCTTGGCCACCAGTTCCCGGGCGCCGTCCCGGGCCCAGACCGGCTCCACCGCCAGTTCCCGGCGGCGGCCGGTGACCGCAGTGGCGAACACGGTGCCGGCCAGAGCCTCGGGCAGGGAGGCGCAGACCCGGGCGTTTTCCAGCACGTCGGTGGCGGATACCGCCATCACATCGGCCTGGGGATCGGGGAAGCTCTTGGGATTGACCAGCACCAACTGGCTCAGGCCCATGGTTTTCATGGCCCGGGCGACGGAGCCGATATTGCCCGGGTGGCTGGTATGGGAAAGGACGATGCGGATGCGACCCAGCAAGTCGGGCGCGGGAACGGAAGAATCGGCTGGCGTCATCGGAAAGGGGGAAAAGGAATCAGAAAGGAGGAAGGAACCGGGGCGGGGACGGGCCTGCTAGAATCCGCCCTCATTTTTGCGTCACCCGGATTCCATGCATCCCATACTCAACATCGCCGTTAAGGCCGCCCGCCGGGCGGGTTCGCTCATCAACCGCGCCAGCCTCGACCTGACCCAGCTCAAGGTCAGCACCAAGCAACAGAGCGATTTCGTCACCGAAGTGGACAAGGTCGCCGAGGCCGCCATCATCGACATCGTGCGCGACGCCTATCCGGGGCACGGGATACTAGCAGAAGAGTCCGGCATCCTCGACCCCGCCGAGGGCGAGGACTTCCAGTGGATCATCGACCCCCTGGACGGCACCACCAACTTCATCCACGGCTTCCCCCAGTACGCCGTGTCCATCGGCATCGCCCAGAAGGGCGTGATGCAGCACGCCGTGGTGTACGACCCCAACCGCAATGAACTGTTCACCGCCAGCAAGGGCGGCGGCGCCTTCCTCAACGAAAAGCGCATCCGCGTCTCCCCCCGCGCCAAGCTGGCCGAAGCCCTGATCGGCACCGGTTTCCCCTACCGCGTGTTCGACCATGCCGACGCCTATCTCGGCATGTTCCGCGACATGATGCAAAAGACCGCCGGTCTGCGCCGTCCCGGCGCCGCCTCCCTCGACCTGGCCTATGTGGCCTGTGGCCGCCTCGACGGCTTCTTCGAGCTGGGCCTCGCCCCCTGGGACATGGCCGCCGGTACCCTGCTCATCACCGAAGCGGGCGGCCTTTGCGGCGACCTGAGCGGCGAGCCCACCTACATGAACCACGGCAACATCATCGGCGGCAACCCCAAGGTGTTCGCCCAGTTGCTGCAAGTCGTCGCGCCCCACCTCACGCCCCAACTGAAGGCCTGAGCACCAGGCCCCTCAGCCGTCCATTAGCCGCCCGGCTGGGGTGCCGGCACCGCGCCGCTCCCCAGCCGTTCCACCAGAAAGTCCATCAACACCCGCAAACGGTGCGGCACGTGCCGGTTGCCGGGTAGCACCGCGTAAATGCCCAGCTCGGGCATGGGAAAGTCCTTGAGGATTTCCACCAGGGCCCCGCTCGCCAACGCCTCCCCGGCACTGAATATCGGCTCACAGGCAATGCCTAGCCCCGCCGCCGCCGCCTTCAGCAGCACGTCGCCGTTGTTGGCCTGCAAGCGCGAACGGATCGGAAACAGCTCCAACTTGCCGTCCACCATGAAGCCCCAACGATGGCTGTTGGCCGAGGCCGTGTAGCCCAGGCACTGGTGGTGGATCAACTCCGAGGGGTGGCGCGGCTCGCCATGGCGGGCCAGGTAGTCCGGCGACGCCACCGGCACGATGCGGCCGCTGCCCAGACGCCGCGCCACGTCCCCCGGTTCCAGCCGGGTGGTGATCCGCACCGCCAAATCGATGCCTTCCTGGATCAGGTTGGAGCGCCGGTCGGAAAAATCCATGTCCAGCTCCACCTCCGGGTAGCGGTTGGCAAACTCCAATAGCAGCGGCGCCAGATGGCGCAGGCTGTACACCAAGGGCAGGCTCAGGCGGATCAGCCCCCGGGGCGTCTGGCGCTCTTCCGCCAGCCCCGTTTCCGCCATTTCCACCAGGTTCAGGATCACCCGGCACTTTTCCAGGTAGGCCGCCCCGCCCGAGCTCAATGACAGGCGCCGGGTGCTACGGGCCAGCAGCTTCACCCCCAAATGGGCCTCCAGGGCCGCCACCTGGCGGGTCACCACCGAACGGGCCACGTCCATCTGCTGGGCCACGGCGGAAAAGCTGCCCAGTTCGGCCACCCGCACGAACAAACGCATGGCGTCGAGTCTATCCACGGTCCCACTCCTCCATCGGCATTTGTTGCACAAATGGTAACAATCATTTCCACATTGTGGCCTATTTAGCCTCAAAGGAAAGAACTAAAGTGCGGCCATGTCATCAGGAACCGCTGCCATGCCGACCGAAACCACCGCCCTGCCCAGCCTCTTCGTCCCCCACGGCTCGCCCACCTTCGCCCTGCGCCCCGGCGCCGCCGGGGCCGCCCTGACGGCAGCAGCCCGTGCCCTGCCCCAGCCCCGGGCCATCATCATCGTCAGCGCCCACTGGACCACCGCCCAGCCCACCGTCGGCTTTGCCGAGCGGCC
Source organism: Denitratisoma sp. agr-D3 (assembly GCF_054658675.1). Lineage (NCBI taxonomy): Bacteria > Pseudomonadati > Pseudomonadota > Betaproteobacteria > Nitrosomonadales > Sterolibacteriaceae > Denitratisoma > Denitratisoma sp. agr-D3. Next base: position 130,117 of record NZ_BAAGIA010000003.1, read on the forward strand.
GGAAACCATCCACGACTTCTGGGGCTTCCCCGACGTGCTCTACACCCTGCGCTACCCCGCCACCGGCTGCCGCGAAGCCAGCCAGGAAGTGCAGAACGCCCTCGCCGCCGCCGGTTTCCCCGCCCAGGCCGACACCCGCCAAGGCCTCGACCATGGCGCCTGGCTGCCCCTGCGCTTCATGTACCCCGATGCCGACGTGCCGGTGCTGCCCCTGTCCATCCAAAGCCACCTGGGTCCCGAGCACCATTACCGGGTCGGCCAGGCCCTGGCGCCCCTGACCCATCAGGGCTTCCTCGTGGTCGCCTCGGGCAACCTGACCCACAACCTGTCGGACTTCCAGATGGCGCACCGCAACGGCGGACAGACTCCGGCCTACGTGCGCGCCTTCTCCGATTGGTTCTGGGAAAAGCTCCAGGCCCACGACCTGCCGGCCCTGCTCGACTACCGCCGGCAAGCCCCGGAAGCCGTCCGCGCCCACCCCCGCGACGAGCATCTGCTGCCCCTTTACGTGGCCCTCGGGGCAGGGGGTGACAACGCCGAGCCCCACCGCCTGCACGCCGGCATCGACGAATACGTCATTGCCATGGACGCCTTCGCCTTCCAATCCACCCACTAAACCAACGCAGCACTCCCAACCCCAGAGAGGTTTGCCATGCACAACAACAAGGAATACACCGTCACCGCCAAGGCCCTGCACTGGCTCATGGCCCTGGGCATCATCAGCCTGTTCGCCCTGGGCTTTTACATGCACGACCTGCCCCTGTCGCCCCAGAAGCTCAAGCTCTACTCCTGGCACAAATGGGCCGGCGTCACGATCTTTGCCCTGGCCGCCGTGCGTCTTGCCTGGCGCATTGCCCACCGCCCCCCGGCCCTGCCCGCCCACATGAAGAAGACCGAGCAATTCGTCGCCCACGCCGGCCACGGCCTGCTCTACCTGCTGATGTTCGGCATTCCCCTCTCCGGCTGGCTCATGAGTTCCGCCAAGGGTTTCCAGACCGTGCTGTTCGGCGTGCTGCCCATCCCCGACCTGCTGGAAAAAAACAAGGAACTGGGCGAACAACTCGCCACCCTGCACTGGGGTCTCAACCTGCTGCTCGCCGCCGTGGTCGTCGGCCATGCCGCCGCCGCCCTCAAGCACCACTTCCTCGACAAGGACGACGTCCTCACCCGCATGCTGCCCCACCACGGCAAGCAATCCTGACCCCCCAAGGAGAAACCACCATGAACAAACAACGCCTGCTCGCCACCCTCGCCCTTGCCGGCGCGCTGACCCTGCCCGCCCTCGGCCACGCCGTCGAATTCAACGCCGTGCAAGCCGACAAGAGCGCCATCACCTTCGCCTACAAGCAAATGGGCGTCGGCATGGAAGGCCACTTCAAGAAATTCAGCGCCCAACTGGCTTTCGACCCGGCCAAGCCCACCGCCGCCAAGGCCGTGCTGGACGTGGATCTCGCCAGCATCGACACCGGCTCCGCCGAAGCCAACGACGAAGTCGCCGGCAAGCAATGGTTCAACACCAAGGCCTATCCCACCGCCCACTTCGCCTCCAGCAGCGTCAAGGCCCTGGGCGGCAACCGCTACGAAGTGGCCGGCCAGCTCACCATCAAGGGCCGCACACAAACCGTGACCGCCCCCACCACTGTCACCGTACAGGGCAAGGCCGCCAGCTTCGACGGCACCTTCACCCTCAAACGGGCCGACTTCGCCATCGGCGAAGGCCCCTGGGCCGACTTCGGCACCGTGGCCAACGAAATCCAGATCAAGTTCCACGTCCTCGCCAACGGTAAGTAAAGGCAAGGACGCCCCCGCCTCACCCTAGTCACACCCTTTCCTTTTCCAACGTTTCACCCCATCTCAACAAGGAGCAACACCATGAAAAAAACGACCCGTCTCTCCCTGGCAGCCGCCGCCTTCGCTTCCCTCGCCGCCTTCGGCAGCGCCGCCCTGGCCGCCCCCGAAACCTTCGTGCTGGACAGCACCCACAGCTTCCCCCGTTTCTCCTACAGCCACTTCGGCTACTCCACCCAGCTCTCCCGCTTCAACAAGACCACCGGCAAGATCGTGCTCGACAAGGAAGCCAAGACCGGCTCCGTTGATGTAACCATCGACACCAAGTCCGTGGACACCGGCTTCGACGTGTTCAACGGCCACATCCAGGGCGAAGACTTCTTCAACACCGAGAAGTACCCCACCGCCACCTTCAAGTCCACCAAGGTGAACTTCGACGGCGACAAGCCCAGCACCGTGGAAGGCAACCTGACCATCAAGGGCGTCACCAAGCCCGTGACCCTCACCGTCAGCTCCTTCCAACTGATGCCCCACCCCATGATGAAGAAGGACGCCATCGGCGCCAACGCCAGCGTCAAGGTCAAGCGTAGCGACTTCAACATGAGCAAGTACGTCCCCTACGTGGGCGACGACGTGACCATCGACATCGCCGTCGAAGCCATCAAGCAGTAAGGCGCGCAGCAAGCCCACGCCGGGCTTGTCATTCCAGCCTACCGCCCCGGCCCGTGCCGGGGCGGCGCTTTTTTCCTTCCCGTGAATGCCACCATGACACGCCCCCTGCCCCTGCCCGACCTCGTCACCGACCTGAGCCTGCCCTATCGCCTTTACCCGGCCAACGGCACGCCCCAAGGGTTGATCCTGCTACTCCATGGCATCGGCAACAATGAAACTTCACTAGCCGGGCTAGGGCCTCACCTGCCCAAGGACCACAGCATCGCCCTGGTCCGCTCCGCCTACACCATGGGTCCCAACGCCTTCAGCGCCTTTGCCGTGAACTTCACGCCCCAGGGGCCCATCATCGACAAGACCGAAGCCGAGGCCAGCCGACTGGCGCTGATTCGCTTCGTCGGCGAATTGCAGCAACGCGTCGGCGTCGCCCCCGAACACACCCTGATTGCCGGCTTCAGCCAAGGCGGCATCATGTCCGCCGGCCTGGCCCTGACCCAACCCGAATTGGTTGCCGGCTTCGCCATCCTCTCTGGTCGCATCCTCCCGGAAATCGAACCCCTCATTCCCGCGCAGGAAAAACTCCGCCACTTGAAAGCCCTAATCCTCCACGGCGAAGCCGACGGCACCCTACCCATTACCTGGGCCGACCGCAGCGCTGAACTATTGAAAGCCCATCAGGTGCCGTTCAGCCTGCACAAGTTTCAGGCGCGGCATGAGATGACGGAGGAGATGGTTGAGGCTTTTGTGAAGTGGGTAAAACTGTGAATAAAACCGCCAAAGTATCTTTGAAAAATTAAAAATAAGACAGAAACTCACCAATGAAAATGATATTTTAACTCAACACCCCATACACAACACTGATTTACCAATTTACGCAAATAAATAATCTCAACTTACCCCGCCCCTCGGCAATACCTTTTCGAAAAAAAGAGACCATTTAGGAATAGCATTCATTTCAATCAAAGTAGTATCAATCCGACCAGCAATAAATGCTACGGAACAACTAAACCGCAATCTTTCCTTTGAACGCCGCTTAGATTGTTCTTCTCCAGTGCCACTATTAAGAGTAACAGTTGGTAACACTGGGGCCTTCATCCAAAGCACAGCCTGATCTGCTGCTTTCAATAAGCTACTTTCCTTTATGATCTCAGGATCCTCAAACGACTTTGAGGAATACTCATGAGCAGCCATATTTCTGATTTTCCTAATTCGCTGCAAATCTTCAAACTCCCACTTCTCAATAAGTCCCAGGCAGTACGCAATTCTTATTCTGGCTGAAAATGTTGAAAGCGGCCCCATTCCGACAAAAAGAGGTTCGACTGCATGTTTTTTTACATGTGAATCTCGTGATAAAAATTTTCTAATCAATGCAAGTAAAAGATCATCCATCACGCTTGCGCCGACCAAAATGCATCCACGATCTGACTCCGAATGCATTTCGTTAAACAATGACTCATAACGATCATCATTAGCTATTTTTTCATTCACAAACATGCTCCCAAAGCACTGAATATCAGCTATAGAAATTTCTCACAGCGCAATTTAATAGAAAACTACGTAGCTCTAGACTGAAGCAAAGCACATTCAGCTAATTTTCACCTAAATAATTTGTTTAATAGACGCATATTTTCAAAACGTACTCTCCGCCAAATTATTCTGCTCCAGCACCTCCCGTAGCGTATTACCGCTGGTCTTGCTACCCAGCGTACAAGCCCCGTCGTAGTCCGCCTCGCTGTCGCGCCCGTTGAGGAGCGGGCAGCCGCCGAACAACTCCGCCACCCAATCGGCGAAGGCGCGCACCTTGGGCGACAGGTGGCGGTTTTGCGGGTAGAGCACGGAGATGGCGAGGGGCGAGGGCTTGAGGTGTTTGAGCACTTCCACCAGGGCGCCGCTTTCCAGGTGGGGCAAGGCCATGAAGCGGGGGGCCTGGATCATGCCGAAGCCTTGCAGGCCGCAGGCCATGTAGGCGTCGGCGTCGTTCACCGAGATGCTGCCCTGCATCTCGAATTCCCGGCTGGTGCCGTCCACGATGAACTCCCAGTCGATGTTGCGACCGGTGCGGCTGGAAAAATATTGCACGGCCTTGTGCTGGGCCAGGTCTTCCACGGTCTTGGGCTCGCCGTACCGCTCCAGGTACGCCGGGGCGGCGCAGGTCATGAAGCTGAAGCTGCCGATGCGGCGCGCCACCAGGGTCGAGTCCACCAACTCGCCGGCGCGGATCACGCAATCCACGCCCTCCTGCACCAGGTTCACCAACCGGTCGCTCATGCCGATCATGAGTTCTATGTCGGGGTAGCGGCTATGGAACTCGCAAAGCTTGGGAATCAGAATCAGGCGGCCGATGGTGGACGGCACGTCGATGCGTAGCCGCCCCTGGGGCCGCTTGGCCACGTCGCGGAAGGCCGCCTCGGTCTCCTCCAGGTCGGCCAGGATGCGGGCGCAACGCTCGTAGTAGGCCGCGCCGTCCGGCGTCAGGCTGACGCTGCGGGTGGTGCGGTTGAGCAGGCGCACCTTGAGCAGGTTTTCCAGGCCCTGCACCGTGGTTGTCACCGTGGCCCGGGGCAGGCTCAGGTTGTCCGCCGCCCGGGTGAAGCTGTTGGCATCCACCACGGCCATGAACACCTTCATGGCTTGAAACCTATCCATTGTTATCCCTTCTTGGCGGATGCCATTGTTGATATTTACTGAACAGTATTGTCAGAACATACACCTTTATCCGCCAATAAATAACACCAAGAATCTCCCTCCTACAAAAACCTTCGCCCTCCCTCAAGTCAACACAACAGGAAAACCCATGACAAAGAACATCACCCGCATGAACCCGCCCTCTTTGCCGAACGCCGGCGCAATGGGGTATTCGCAAATATCCGTCGTTGAACCGGGTCGCATGGCTTATGTATCCGGGCAAGTGGCCTGGCGCCCCAACGGAGAACCCGTGCCCGCCGATCTGGGGGAGCAAATGAAGATCGTGGCGGACAACGCCAAAGCCGCTCTGCACGCCCTTGGCGCGACGCCCGGGGACATCGTGATCGCGCGTTGCTTCGTGATCGATCTGACCCCCGAGAGGCTGAACCAAATATTTCCCCCGTTGCTGACAATGTTCGACGGTGCGCAGCCCTGCATTACCGGCGTCGGCGTCGCGGCCTTGGCCGCGCCCGACCTGCAAGTCGAACTCGAATTGACCGTCCGCCTGCCGGATTAACTCTGACCACTCCTGCTTGGGCAGCCCGATGGGTGGCAAAGCCGAACAACCCGGTCCAGCGCCGCGCATCATCAATGGTTGCGTGAGCGCGTCACGGCCTCGCTGGGACACGCCTCCCCATTCCCGGAACGGTGAACTTCCGGGCATGGGACTCAAGGAAAAATGGCCACCCCCCACAATATTCAGATCGATGCGCCGTCTACAAGGAATATGAGCCCCCCTGCCGGGGCAACGGGTGCCCATCCCGCAAACGTAAAAAATCTACAAACGGTTCGAGCTCCCATGACGAATGAACACACCACGCCGCCCGCGCCGACGCCGGCCAAGCTGCGAAGACAACTCCGGGGTTTTACCCTGACGGTCATGCCCATCCTGACCGGGCTTCACGCCTACATCGGCTGGCGCCTGCTGCCGGCGCTCCCTATCGGCGTTCCCGGCACGGCCATCGGCGGAACCCTGCTGGTCCTGTCCACACTGTTGATCCCCCTCGGCATGCTGGCCCGTTTCATCGTCTCTCCCCAGGTCCTGGCCGACCGCATCGTCTGGATCGGCTCCCTGATCATGGGACTGTTCTCTTCGGTGCTGGTGCTGACGCTGTTGCGCGATCTGGTGCTACTGGCGGCAGGAACGCCGGCCCTGGCCGGCATCACGGCGCAGGCCGTGCTCCTGGCGGCGGTGGTGGCAACGGCCATCGGCTTCGTCAATGCACGGCGGGTGGCGCAGGTGGTTCGTGTCGACATTCCCTTGGCGGGGCTTCCGCCAGAATTGAACGGCTTCACCATCGCCCAGATCAGCGACATCCATGTCGGGCCGACCATCAAAGGCGACTACGTCAGCGCCATCGTCCACCGCGTTAACGGCCTCGGCGCCGACCTTATCGCCATCACCGGCGACGTGGTGGACGGCAGCGTTTCGCAGCTTTCAAGCCATACCGCCCCCTTGGCGAAACTCCGGGCACGGCATGGCGCCTATTGGGTTACCGGCAATCACGAGTACTACTCGGGCGTCGCGGAATGGAGGGCGGAGTTCCAACGTCTGGGCCTGCGCGGCCTGATGAACGAACATGTCGTCATCGAACATGGCGGCGAACGCCTGCTCCTGGCCGGCGTCACCGATTACAGCGCCGCAGCCTTCGACCCTACGCAACGCAGCGATCCCCTTGCCGCCCTGGCCGGCAGTCCGCAGGGCATCCCCAGGATATTGCTCGCCCATCAACCGCGCACTGCGCCAGCCGCCGCCGCAGCGGGCTTCGACCTGCAACTGTCCGGCCACACCCACGGCGGACAGTTCTGGCCCTGGAACCTGTTCGTCGGCCTGCAACAGCCCTACACCGCCGGGCTGCATCGACAAGACCGGCTCTGGGTCTATACCAGCCGCGGCACCGGTTATTGGGGACCGCCCAAACGCTTCGGCGCGCCCTCCGAAATCACCCTGTTGCGGCTTGTCCCTGCCTAGCTGAACCGAAGCCGGCGGCGGTGACGAGCCGCTCGACCGCTAGTACCGCCGTCCCAAGCAATACCCTGGCTTGCCAGATGCCGGCGGCAAGCAGCCTTTGCAATGGCGGTAGGCGTCCACCACGGCCATGCCTCCGCATGGCTTGAAATCGCTCTATTCCCCTTCTTATTCAATCTCTTGGCATTGGGTCTCGGCGCCAATCCTCCAGCTCGCACAGACTTAATTGTTAATTAATTCCGAATAGTGTTGTTTTGATTTATGTATTTATTTAGATCAACGTAACACCCAGAATCCATCCGTCTTCTTCATTTTTTCGCCCGAGAAAAAAACACCGCGATGGATGCCCTCACCTCCCTTCTCGACACCATGCAGGACAACGTGCGCCGTGTGGCCGTGGAGAAACTCGCCATTCCCGGCTTCGCTGCCCCGCTGGCCGCGCGCCTTTACCGGCCGGTCGGGATAGCCGGGCCGATGCCGGTGGTGCTGTATTTCCACGGCGGCGGCTTCGTCGGCGGCAGCCTCGACGATGCCCATCTGCCGGCCCTGTTCATCGCCCGCTACGCCGCCCTGGCCGTGGTTGCCGTGGCCTATTCCCTGGCGCCGGCACATCCCTTCCCCGCCGCGCCGGAGGATGGCTTCGCCGCCGCCGACTGGTTGCGTCGCCAGGGCCGGGAGCACGGCATCGACGGTCAGCGCCTGGCCCTGGCTGGCGACGATGCCGGCGGCAATCTGGCCGCCGCCCTCGGTCTGATGCTCAAGGACCGCAATGCCCCGCCGGCCCTGGCCCAGGTGCTGGTCGGCGCGATGCTGGACCCAAGCATGACCCGCCAGGGGGACGCCCGCCAACTCGGTTCCGACCTCAGCGCCGAAACCTGCAACCAGTGCTACGCCCAATACCTGCCCAAGCCCATGCAGCGCCTGCACCCCTACGCCGCGCCCCTGGAGTCGAGCCGCCTGCGCGGCTTGCCGCCGGCCCTGATCGCCACGGCCGAATGCGACGTGCTGCACCGGGAATCCGAGCAGTACGCCGCCGCCCTGATCGCCGCCGGCGTGCCGACCCAGGTCACGCGTTTTCCGGTCAAGCACGGCGAGCTGCCCACCTACCCGCCGCTGTTGAACGAGGTGGCCGAGTTCCTGCGCCGCCGTCTGGTGCCGGCCGCCCCGGCCCTGGAAGCGCAGTTTTAGAGAAATAGGCAAGAAGCTCAGATGAATAGGTATTCGCCCCCGGCCACCCATTTCCTAGGATTACCGCCCTTCCCCCGCATCGCGCGCGGCGGCGCGCTGCGTCCAGAAAAAAACCAGCCCTTCCCCATTGCCACCCTTCGAGAGGAATAGTCATGAACCCACGTCAAAAACGCCTCGTCGTTACCACCCTCGCCGGCCTGTTGCTGGCCTGGGGCGGCATCGCCGTGATCCAGGCCCGGGCCAACAATGCCCCGGTCGCCCCTGCCCCGTCGGGCCCCACGGTGGAGGTGGCCGAGGTGATCAATCGCGCCATCGTCGATTGGAAGGAATTTTCCGGTCGCCTGGAAACCCCGGACCGGGCGGACATCCGCGCCCAGGTGTCGGGCGTGCTGACCGCCGTGCACTTCAAGGACGGCGCCCTGGTGAAGAAGGGCGATCCCCTGTTCACCATCGACCCGCGTCCCTACGCGGCGGAGGTGTCCGCCGCCGAGGCCCGGGCTGACTATGCCGCGTCCGAGTTCGCCCGGGCCGAGCGCCTGCTGGCGGAAAACGCCATCGCCAAGCGCGACTTCGAGGAAAAGAAAAACGCCGCCCAGGTGGCCCAGGCCGCCCTGCGCATCGCCAAGCTCAACCTCGAATACACCCGCATTACCGCGCCCTTCGACGGCCGCGTCTCCCGTGCCGAAATCACCGTGGGCAACCTGATCACCGCCAACAGCGGCCCGGCCCTGACCACCCTGGTGTCCTCGGGCCGCATCTATGCCGGCTTCGACGTGGACGAGCAGACCTTCCTCAAGTACGTCAATCCGGCCCGTAGCGCCAAGGGCGTCAGCCTGCCGGTGCATCTGGGCCTGGCCAACGAGGACGGCTATTCCCGCCAGGGCGGCATCCAGTCGGTGGATAACCACCTCGACAACCGCTCCGGCACCATTCGCGTCCGCGCCGTGTTCGACAACCCCGACGGACAACTGGTCCCCGGCCTCTACGCCCGCATCCGCCTTGGCGGCAGCCAGGAAAGAAACACCATCCTGATCGACGGCAAGGCCGTGGGCACCGACCAGGACAAGCGCTTCGTCCTCGTCGTCGGCGCCGACAACAAGACCGCCTACCGGGAAATCCACCTCGGCGCCAGCCAGGACGGTTTGCAGATCGTGGACAGCGGCCTCAAGGCTGGCGAGCGCATCGTGGTGAACGGCCTGCAACGGGTTCACCCCGGCGACACCATCGTGCCGCAAACCGTGGCCATGGCCGGTAACAAGAACGCCGCCACGTCCGCCGACGCCAACGCAAAAGATGGCGCAGCCACCAAGTGACCCCTAAGCGTCAATTCTCGCGCCGACTTCAGGACACCCCGACATGAACATTTCAAAATTCTTCATCGACCGCCCCATCTTCGCCGGGGTGCTGTCGATCCTGCTCTTGCTGGGAGGCGTGCTCTCCCTGTTCAAGCTGCCCATCTCGGAATATCCCGAGGTGGTGCCGCCCTCCGTGGTGGTGCGGGCCCAGTACCCGGGCGCCAACCCCAAGGTGATCGCCGAGACGGTGGCCTCGCCCCTGGAGGAATCCATCAACGGTGTGGAGAACATGCTCTACATGCAGTCGCAGGCCAACAGCGACGGCAACCTCACGGTGACGGTGAACTTCCAGTTGGGTGTGGACCCGGACAAAGCCCAGCAACTGGTGCAGAACCGCGTCTCCCAGGCCCTGCCGCGCCTGCCCGAGGACGTGCAGCGCCTGGGGGTGACCACCCTAAAAAGCTCCCCCACCCTGACCATGGTGGTGCACCTCACCTCGCCCGACAACCGCTACGACATGACCTACCTGCGCAACTACGCGGTGCTCAACGTCAAGGACCGGCTGGCCCGGATTCAGGGCGTGGGCGAAGTGGGCCTGTTCGGTTCCGGCAACTACGCCATGCGGGTCTGGCTTGATCCGCAGAAGGTGGCCCAGCGCAACCTCACCGCCAGTGAAGTGGTGCGCGCCATCCGCGAACAGAACGTGCAAGTGGCCGCCGGTGTCATCGGCGCCACCCCCGCCGGGCCCGACGTGCCCCTGCAACTCAACGTCAACGCCCAGGGCCGTTTGAAGACCGAGGGCGAGTTCGCCGACATCATCGTCAAGACCGCCGGCGACGGCGCCGTCACCCGCCTCGGCGACGTGGCGCGCATTGAACTGGCCGCGTCGGAATACGGTCTGCGCTCTCTGCTCGACAACAAGCCCGCCGTCGCCATTCCCATCTTCCAGGCCCCTGGCGCCAACGCCCTCGACGTATCGGCCAAGGTGCGCGAAACCATGGCCGAGTTGTCCAAGGACTTTCCCTCCTCGGTGAGCTACAGCATCGTCTATGACCCCACCCAGTTCGTCCGGGCCAGCATCAAGGCGGTAGTACATACCCTGCTCGAAGCCATTGCCCTGGTGGTGCTGGTGGTGATCGTCTTCCTCCAGACCTGGCGCGCGTCCATCATTCCCCTGCTGGCGGTGCCCGTGTCCATCGTCGGCACCTTCTCCCTGATGCTGGGCTTCGGCTACTCCATCAACGCCCTGTCGCTGTTCGGCATGGTGCTCGCCATCGGCATCGTGGTGGATGACGCCATCGTGGTGGTGGAGAACGTGGAGCGCAACATCGAAGCCGGGCTCTCGCCGCGAGAGGCCACCTACCGGGCCATGCGCGAAGTGTCGGGCCCCATCATCGCCATCGCCTTGACGCTGGTGGCGGTGTTCGTGCCCCTGGCCTTCATGACCGGCCTCACCGGCCAGTTCTACAAGCAGTTCGCCATGACCATCGCCATCTCCACGGTGATCTCGGCCTTCAACTCCCTGACCCTGTCACCGGCCCTGTCCGCCCTACTGCTGCGGAGCCACGACGCCAAGCCCGACTGGCTGACGCGGCAGATGAACCGCTACCTGGGCGGTTTCTTCGCTGCCTTCAACCGTTTCTTCCACCGCTCGGCGGAACGTTACGGCAGCGGCGTCAGCGGCGTGATCGCCCGCAAGGCTTCCTCCATGGGCGTCTATGCGGTGCTGCTAGGCCTCACCCTGGGTGTGTCCTATCTGGTGCCCGGCGGCTTCGTGCCGGCCCAAGACAAGCAGTACCTGATCAGCTTCACCCAGTTGCCCAACGGCGCTTCCCTCGACCGTACCGAGGCGGTGATTCGCCGCATGGGCGACATTGCCCTCAAGCAACCTGGGGTGGAAAGCGCCGTGGCCTTCCCCGGCCTGTCCATCAACGGCTTCACCAACAGTTCCAGCGCCGGCATCGTCTTCGTCACCCTCAAGCCCTTTGACGAGCGCAAGAGCAAGGAACTGTCCGCCGGCGCCATTGCCGGGGCCTTGAACCAGCAGTACGCGGCCATTCAGGATGCCTTCATCGCGGTGTTCCCGCCACCGCCGGTGATGGGCCTGGGCACCGTGGGCGGTTTCAAGATGCAGATCGAGGACCGGGGTGCCCTGGGCTACGCCGAACTGGATGCCGCCGCCAAAGCCTTCATGGGTGCTGCCAGCAAGACGCCGGAACTGGGCCCGATGTTCTCCAGCTACCAGATCAACGTGCCCCAACTGGACGTGGACCTGGACCGCACCAAGGCCAAGCAACAGGGCGTGTCGGTGACCGACGTGTTCGACACCATGCAGATCTACCTGGGCTCCCTCTACGTGAATGACTTCAACCGTTTCGGTCGGGTCTATCAGGTGCGGGCCCAGGCGGACGCGCCCTACCGCGCCCACCCGGAAGACATCGGCCAGTTGAAGACCCGCAGCGTCAGCGGCGAGATGGTGCCCCTGTCGTCCCTGGTCAAGGTGAAGGAAAGCTTCGGCCCCGAGATGGTGGTGCGCTACAACGGCTACACCGCCGCCGACATCAACGGCGGCCCGGCCCCCGGCTACTCTTCCGCCCAAGCCGAAGCGGCGGCGGAACGGGTGGCGGCGGAAACCCTGCCTCGCGGCGTGAAGTTCGAATGGACCGACCTTACCTACCAGAAGATTCTCGCCGGCAACGCGGGCATCTGGGTCTTCCCCATCAGCGTGCTGCTGGTGTTCCTGGTGCTGGCCGCCCAGTACGAGAGCCTGACCCTGCCCCTGGCGGTGATCCTGATCGTGCCCATGAGCATCCTGGCCGCCTTGACCGGCGTCTTTCTCACCGGCGGCGACAACAACATCTTCACCCAGATCGGCCTCATGGTGCTGGTGGGGCTGGCGTGCAAAAACGCCATCCTCATCGTCGAGTTCGCCCGGGAACTGGAGATGCAGGGCGCCACGCCGGTGGAAGCCGCCATCAACGCCAGCCGCCTGCGGCTGCGGCCCATCCTGATGACCTCCATCGCCTTCATCATGGGCGTCATTCCCCTCGTCACCTCCAGCGGCGCCGGTTCGGAAATGCGCCACGCCATGGGCATTGCCGTGTTCTTCGGCATGCTCGGCGTGACCCTGTTCGGCCTCTTCCTCACGCCGGTGTTCTACGTCCTGCTGCGCAAGCTGGCCCATGGTCGCCAGCTGCATTCCGCCGCCCACCACGACGCCCCCCTGGTGGCCGGTCCCGGCGCCCACACGGAAACGGAGTAATCCCATGCGAACCCAGACAAGCACATCCCTCACCCTGCTCGCCTCGCTGCTGATCCTGGCCGGCTGCTCGGTGGCCCCCACCTACCAGCGGCCCGACGCGGCCGTACCCGAGAGCTTCAAGGAAGCGCCGACGACGACGGACGGCGCCTGGAAAACCGCCCAACCCGCCGAGGAGATTCCCCGTGGCGAGTGGTGGAAGATTTTCCGCGACGCTACCTTGGACGAGCTGGAAAACCAGGCTCTGGCCGCCAACCAGGACCTGCGGGCCGCCGCAGCCCGCCTCGGCCAGGCCCGGGCACTGGAGCAGAACGCCCGCGCCGCCCTGTTTCCCCAGGTGGGCATAGGCTTCGGCCCCACCCGGCAGTTGCAGTCCGCTGCCGCCCAGGGCCTGGCGCCGGATGCCGACACCAAGCCCGTCACCCTGTGGCGGGCCCAGGCCACGGTGTCCTACGAGGCCGACCTGTTCGGCCGGGTGAGCAGCGTGGCCGACGCCGCCCGCTTCGACGCGGAAAGGAACGCGGCCCTGTTCCAGTCCACCCTGCTGGCCCTTCAGGCCGACGTGGCCCAGGCCTATTTCCTGGTGCGGGAGCTGGACGCCTCCCTGGCCCTCTACGCCGACACGGTACGCAGCCGCAAGGAAACCCTGCAACTGTTCCAGCGTCGTTACGATGCCGGTGACATCGGCGAGTTCGAACTGGCCCGGGTCCGCACCGAGCTGGCCTCGGCGGAATCCGAATCCCTCGGCATCAGCCGCCAACGGGCCGTGGCCGAGCACGCCCTGGCCATCCTGCTGGGCAAGGCGCCGGCGGACTTCAGCCTGGCCGCCGCGCCCCTGGGGCGCCTGGAGGCCAAGGTGCCGGTGGGCCTGCCGTCGGCCCTGCTGGAGCGGCGTCCCGACATCGCCGCCGCCGAACGGGCCATGGCGGCAGCCAATGCCCGCATCGGCTCGGCCAAGGCGGCCTACTTCCCGCGTCTGTCCCTCACCGGCGCCCTCGGCTACGAGTCCAACGAACTGGGAGACCTGTTCAAGCACGCCAGCCGGGCGGCGGTGTTCGGCCCCCTGGTGGGCACTCTGCTGACGCTGCCGGTGTTCGATGGTGGCGCTCGGGAGGCCGGCGTGAACCGGGCCAATGCGGCCTACGACGAGGACGTGGCCAACTACCGCCAGACCGTGCTGCGGGCCTTCAAGGAAGTGGAGGACAACCTGGTCAACCTGCGCCTGCTGGACCAGCAGAACACCCAGCAGGACACCGCCGTCGGCGCCGCGAACCGGGCCGCGCAACTGGCCCGCATCCAGTACCGGGAAGGCGCCCTGGCCTACCTGAACGTGCTCGACGCGGAACGCAGCGCCCTCCAGCAGCAGCGCGTGGCGGTGCAACTGGACGGCGAGCGCGCCCGCTCGGTGGTGGGTTTGGTACGCGCCCTGGGCGGCGGCTGGGAAGGGAACATGGCGCCCTAAGGCGGAACGACGCTACTGAAACCACGGCACCGGCATTCCCGCGCAAGCGGGAATCCAGCGTCTTCGGGCATAAGCCTGTGGGTGAACGGAGTCCTCGCTTACGCGGGGACTCCGTTTTTTTACGATAGGAAAGGGGTCGTCCCGGACGGGACGACGATCAACCTCAGGCCTTGGCGGACTTGATGAAAACGGCCACGTCCTGCTGGACCTGGCCGAAACCGTCCTTGAGTTCCTGGTGGAGTTCGGCAACCCGGGACCAGTTGGCTTCCACGGCGGCGCCTTCCATATTGGCCACCGTGCGCACCAGGGGCAGGATCGACAGGTTGCCGAACACGCCCTTGGCTTCGTGGGCGATGGCCTTGACCACCTCGCCCTTGCGCTGCTCCACCGCGGTTTCCAGTCGACCGAGCAAGGCAGTGGTGGAGGTATTGAACGCCTCGAGCAGGTCGGCGAGCAATTGGGGATCGTCCCCCAGGATTTCCTTGAGTCGGGCGAAATCGATCAGGCTGGCCCGGGCTTCGTCACCGGAAACGGCATTGATCATGTCCATGGCGGAACTGTCCCGCACGCGGATCCAGCGGTTGAGGGCGTGTTCCAACTGGTCCCGGTCCACCGGCTTGCCGACGTAATCGTCCATGCCGGCGGCCAGGCAGTGTTCCCGGTCGCCCTGCATGGTGTTGGCGGTCATGGCGATGATGGGCGTGCGCCGGGCGCCGGCCCGCTCCGCCTTGCGGATCGCGGCGGTAGCCTCGAAACCGTCCATCACCGGCATCTGACAGTCCATCAGGATGGCGGCGAAGGGCAGCGCCAGGGCCGCCTCGACGGCCTCCTGGCCGTTGTTGACCACATGCACGGCGTAACCCATCTTGTTGATCATCAACTGGGCGACCTTCTGGTTGATGGGGTTGTCCTCCGCCAGCAGGATCAGGCGGCCTTTTTCCAGGGCGTCGTGCAGTTCAGGCGCGGTTACTTGCATAGTCGGTACCGTGTCTTCAAGGGGAACACCATTGTTCGCATCCGCCATGCTGTTGCCGATGCAATCGAGCAGTTGGGACTGCCGCACCGGCTTGGTCAAGCATCGGGAGAATCCCGCCGCCCGGGCCTGCTCGAACAGGTCGCGCTGATCGTAGGCAGTCAGCAGGACCAGGCGCAGGCCGTCGAAACGGCGATCGGTTCGGATAATACGCGCCAATTCGATGCCGTCCATGCCCGGCATGGCGTAGTCCACCAGGGCAACGGCATAGGGCTTGCCCGCGTCGGCGGCCTCGGTCAGGAGCTTCAGGGCCTCGGCGCCGTTGCAGGCGTTTTCGCTTTGCATGCCCCAGGACCCCAGGTAGCGACGCAGGATGTTGCGGTCGGACATTTTGTCGTCCACCACCAGCACCTTCAAGCCCTTGAGGTTAGGCAGCAGTTGGGCCAGTTCCACCGTTTCCGGCCCCGGCACGCCGGCGGGCGCCAGGGGAATGGAGAACCAGAAGGTGGAACCCGCGCCGGGCTCGCTGATGGCGCCGATCTCGCCCCCCATCAATTCCACCAGGCGCTTGCAGATGGCCAGGCCGAGGCCGGTGCCACCGTATTTGCGGGTGGTGGACGCATCGGCCTGGCTGAAGGACTGGAACAGCCGGGCCTGGACCTCGGGCGTCATGCCGACGCCGGTATCCCGGACTTCAAACCGCACCCGGAACTGGATGGCATGCTGTTCCTGCAACACGTTGATTTCGATGTCGCCGCACTCGGTGAATTTGACGGCGTTGCCGATCAGGTTCACCAGCACCTGGCGCAACCGAGTCGGGTCGCCCCGCATCCGGCTGGGCAGGGCCGGGGCGATGTAGCTCATCATGGAAATCTTTTTCTCGTGGGCCTTGGCGGCGAGGAGTTCGGTCACCCCTTCCACCACCCGCACCAGGGAAAAATCGGTGACCTCGATTTCCAGTTTGCCGGCCTCGATCTTGGAGAAGTCGAGGATGTCGTTGATGATGGTCAGCAGCGCCGCCGCCGAATCCCGCACGGTATGGGTGAAGTCCCGCTGTTCAGCGTTGAGGGGGGTATCGAGCAGCAGATCGGTCATGCCGATGATGCCGTTCATGGGGGTACGAATTTCGTGGCTCATGTTGGCCAGGAACTCGCCCTTGGCATGGGTGGCCGCCTCGGCCACCTGCTTGGCCTTGGTCAACTCGTCGGTGCGCTCCTGCACCAGCTCCTCCAGGTGCAGGCGATAGTGGGCCAGTTCCTGCTCCACCACCTTGCGCGCGGTGATGTTGCGGATGTAGCCCACCATGCCGCGCTGGGCGGCTTCATCATCGAAGCGCACCGGCGCCAGGCCGATTTCCACCCACATGTCCAAGGCCTCGATCTGCTCCTCGGTCTGCAAGGGTTGGCCGTTGGCGAGCATGTTCTGCTTGTTCCGCTCGTAGATCTCCCGCTCTTCCTCGGTGAACAAATTGGCCAGGGACTTGCCGACGAAGGAGGAAACGTCATTGCTGCCGTAGTACTGGGCGAAGCGTTGGTTCACCGCCAACAAGCGGTTTTCATGGTCGGCCAGCCAAACCATGAAGGGGAAATTGTCGAGCAGGGCCCGTTGGTAATGTTCCCGTTCCGCCAGTTGGCTTTCGGCGTTGTAGAGCGCCGCCAGGGGCAGGCGGCGCAGGGGCCCCCAGATCACCCAGGCGGCAACCAGACCGACGGCGAGGATGGCCACCCCGATCAGGTAGTTCCACAACAGGGAAATACCGGCCTCGACGCTGCCGACGGCATCGCCGAAGGCGTAGAGAATGCGGCCACGGCTGACGAAGTGCCAGGCGGGCGCTGCGCCCCCTTCAAGCACGGTGCGATCTTCCTTGCCAGCCACCCGGTAGTGTTGCTCTGGCAACAGATAGGGCTCCAACACCACCTGTAGCCGATCGCCGTTGCTTTCCCAAAAGTCGGGATGGGCACCGACGAAGCGTTCGATGGCGATGGCCTGAACCCGCAGGTTTTCGTCGAGGAAGCGTTTTTTGTCGAGATAGGTATAGGTGCCGTAAAAGGTCACGGGCACCAGGGCCACCCCCAGCGCCAGGCTGGCCGTCAGCCAGGCCAGCAGGCGGGATAGCCGGGCGTAGGCGCGATTGCTCATTCGGCAGGTCGGTAGTCGTAGCGCTGCAACAAGGCCCGCACCTTGCCGCTACGCAGGAACTGGGCAAAACGCTCGGCCGCGGGGGACGGCGACGGGGGCAGCACCACGATCAGGGACTTGCTCCAGGGATAGCTGCCGTTCTTCAAGGTGGTGACCGAGGGGGTAACGCCGTTGATGGGGAAAATGGTGAGCTTTTCCTTGGCCGTGGTGATCAGCCCCAGGGTGGTGGGACCGAAGGAACCCGGGGTCTGGGTGATCAGGGCCAGGGTTTCCATGTCGTCCTTGCCGGTGACCATGCCCGGGCGCTGGGCTGCCTGGTCCAGGGCCTTGGCCATGGCCGGCGACATGGATTTCAGCAACAGGGTATCGGATTCGAAGGTCGCGCGCAGGATCAGGCGGATTGGACTGCCGCCGTCCCATTTCCGCAGGCTGCCGTCATAGACGGCGGCCAGTTCGTCGAGGGAAAAGCCGTTACGGCGCTGTCCACCGGAAGAGGCCAGCACGAAGGGCGTATCGGCCAGTTCGAAGCTGCGCCCGAAGCGGGCAGCCTCCTCGGGCTTCAGGGGCCGACCGGCGATGGCCAGGTCGAGCCGGCCTTCCGCCAGGGCCTTGAGCCCGCCGCCAGTCCCCAGGGGGGGCGTCACCAGATTCAGGCTGACATCCTTGGCCTGCTTGCGGAATTCCTCGTACAACAGGCGCACCAGGGGCTCGGAGGAGCCCGTGCCGCCGATGGTCAAGGTGTCCGCCCTGGCGGCCAGACTCAGGCCGAATGCCAACAACAGTCCCAACCACAGCGATGCCGACTTTGTTTTTTTGCTCATCAAGGCCTCCCACCCTGGTGCCAATCAGTATTCCATCCGCAGGAACGGTCATCCCACCCCGTCGCCATGCCGACCAGCTATGCATTTTCGCATACCCTCCCCGGCCAATGACGCCGGGGACCAAATTGCACTCGCCTGGGTCGCCGTCCTGAAAGATAATCGCGCCTTCGCCGTCGCCAGGCGCGGCCATGTTTCAACGACCCCAGCGGACCCATGGAAAACACCCCGAAGAACAAAGCGGCTGAAGGCCATACCCCCATGATGCAGCAGTACCTGCGCCTCAAGGCCCAGCATCAGGACATGCTGCTCTTCTACCGGATGGGGGACTTTTACGAGCTGTTCTACGAGGATGCGGAAAAAGCCGCCCGGCTGCTGGACATCACCCTGACCGCCCGGGGCCAGTCCGCCGGTAAGCCCATTCCCATGGCCGGCATTCCCTACCACGCGGTGGAAGGCTATCTGGCCAAGCTGGTCAAGCTGGGCGAATCCGTCGCCATCTGCGAGCAGATCGGCGACCCGGCCACCAGCAAGGGCCCCGTGGAACGGGCGGTGGCGCGCATCGTCACCCCCGGCACCCTGACCGATGCGGCCCTGCTCAACGACAAGACCGACAACCTGCTGCTGGCCCTTTGCGCCGACAAACAACGGATCGGACTGGCCTGGCTCAACCTGGCCAACGGCGACTTCCGCCTGCTGGAAACCCAGGCCCTCGCCCTGCCCGGCCAGTTCGAGCGCCTGCGCCCGGCCGAACTGCTGGTGCCGGATAGCCTGGGCCTGGCGCTGCCGGACCATCGTGCCAGCCTGAAACGCCTGCCGGATTGGCACTTCGACGTGGAATCGGCCCAACGCCAACTCTGCGAACACTTCGCCACCCGCGACCTGGCGGGTTTCGGCCTGGGCAACGACGAGGACGGGCGCCTGGCCCTGGCCGCCGCCGGCGCGTTGTTCCAGTATGCCCGGGCGACCCAGATGCAGAGCCTGGCCCACATCACCGGCTTGGCCCTGGAGCGGGAAAGCGAGTACCTGCGCCTGGACGCCGCCACCCGGCGCAATCTGGAACTCACCGAAACCCTGCGCGGCGAACCCGCCCCCACCCTGCTTTCCCTGCTGGACGACTGCGCCACCAGCATGGGCTCGCGCTGGCTGCGCCACTGTCTGCACCACCCCCTGGCCGACAACCGCCAGGCAGCAGCACGCCACGAGGCGGTGGGGGAACTGCTGGACCGGGCAAGCAATCTGCGCACGGCATTACGCGGCATTGCCGACGTGGAGCGCATTACCGCCCGTATCGCCCTGAAGAGCGCCCGGCCCCGGGACTTGTCCTCCCTGCGGGACTCCCTCGCCAAGCTGGGGGAACTACGGGACACCCTGACGGGCAGCATGTCCCCCCTGCTGCACCAGACCCTGGCCGACCTGGCCACGCCGGAGGACTGCCTGGATCTGCTGCGCCGCGCCGTGATGGAGGAACCGTCCACCGTGTTGCGGGAAGGCGGCGTCATCGCCACCGGTTTCCATGCGGACCTGGACGAACTGCGGGGCATCCAGGCCAATTGCGGCCAGTTCCTGCTGGATCTGGAAGCGCGGGAAAAGGAACGCACCGGCATTCCCACCCTCAAGGTGGAATACAACCGGGTACACGGTTTCTACATCGAGGTCACCCACGCCCACAGCGAAAAAATCCCCGACGACTACCGCCGCCGCCAGACCCTGAAGAATGCCGAGCGCTACATCACGCCGGAGTTGAAAGCTTTCGAGGACAAGGCCCTGTCCGCCAACGACCGTGCCCTGGCCCTGGAAAAGCAGCTGTACGACACGTTGCTGGCGGACCTCGCCCAGTGGATTCCCCCATTGCAGATCATCGCCCGCGCCCTGGCCCAGTTGGACGGCCTCTGTGCCTTTGCCCAAGCCGCGCGACGCCATGACTACTGCCGCCCCGAGTTTCGGAGCGAACACGGCGTCCTGATCGAAGGGGGCCGCCATCCGGTGGTGGAAGCCCAGGTCCAGGCCAACGGCGAAAGCTTCATCGCCAACGACAGTCAATTGCAGAACGGTCGTCGCCTGTTACTGATCACCGGCCCCAACATGGGCGGTAAGTCCACCTACATGCGGCAGACGGCGCTGATCGCCCTGCTCGCCCACTGCGGCGCCTTCGTCCCCGCCCGGCGTTGCGTGCTGGGGCCGCTGGACGCCATCTACACCCGCATTGGCGCCTCGGACGACCTGGCCTCGGGCCGTTCCACCTTCATGGTGGAAATGACCGAAGCCGCCGCCATCCTCAACGGCGCCACGGACAAGTCCCTGGTGCTGATGGACGAAATCGGCCGCGGCACCTCCACCTTCGACGGCCTGGCTTTGGCCTTCGCCATCGCCCGCCACCTGATCGAAAAGAACCGGGCCCTGACCCTGTTCGCCACCCACTACTTTGAGCTGACCCGGCTTTCCCTCGACTACGCCGACTGCGCCAATGTGCACCTCGACGCCGTGGAGCACGGCCAGCGCATCGTCTTCATGCATGCCGTGGAAGAAGGCCCTGCCTCCCAGAGCTACGGTATCCAGGTGGCCGCCCTGGCCGGCATTCCCGCCGCCGTGGTGCGGGAAGCCAAGCGCCGCCTGGTGCAACTGGAAAACGCCCAGGTTTCCACCACCCAGCAGCCCGACCTGTTCGCCCCGCCCCCGCCGGAAACCCAGGTGGAGCCCGAGCCCCATCCGGTGGTGGACGCCCTGGCCGACCTGGACCCGGACAGCCTGACGCCCCGGGAAGCCCTGGAACGGCTCTACGCCCTGAAAAGCCTGTTGTGATGACCCGGATGAAGTCCGCACCCGGTCGCCTGGCGACCTTGTTCGGCCTGGCCCTGCTGACCTGCCTCGCCCATGCCGAGCCAGTGCTACCCGTGCTACGTTTCGGCCTGTTCGGCGACACGCCCTACTCCGCCTACGAACGCCGCCAACTGCCCTTGCTACTGGCGGACATGGCCCAGGCCGGATTGGCCTTCATCGTCCACGACGGCGACATCAAGAGCGGCGGCAGCCGCTGCGACGATGCGGTCTACCGGGACATTCGCGGCGTGTTCGACGACTCGGCCCTGCCCCTGGTATACGTCCCCGGCGACAACGAATGGTCCGACTGCTCGCGCGCGGCCTGCGGCGGTTTCGATCCGCTGGAACGTTTGGATTTTTTGCGTCGCGTCTTTTTTGCCGGGGGCCGCAGCCTGGGCAAAACCACCATCGCCCTTGAACAGCAGCCGGGTACACCGGAAAACCTGCGCTGGCGCGCCGGTCCGGTCCTGTTCGTCAGCCTCAACATGCCCGGCCACGACAACAACGTCAGCCGGACCAAGGAATACGCGGCCCGCAACCGGACCAATCTGGCCTGGCTGCGGGAGAGCTTTGCCCAGGCCAAGGCGGCCGGCCTGCCGGGCTTGCTGCTGGTGACCCAGGCCAATCCCTTCATCGAGGATGACAACGCCGGCGCCACCCATGCCGGGTTCAAGGATTTTCTCGACCTGCTGCGGGCGGAAACCGAGGCCTTCCCCGGCCAGGTGGCCCTGGTCCATGGCGACACCCACAATATGCAGATCAATCGACCGCTGCGGGACAAGGCGACGGGACGGACCGTCGCCAATTTCGTCCGGGTGGAAACCTACGGTGCGCCCTTCATGGGCTGGATTGAGGGCAGCGTGGATGCCACGGATCCTCAGCTATTCCGTTTCCAGGCCCATCCCTGGCCGCCGGCGGACGGACGCTAGCCGGAAACGCCGGTCAGGACTGCGCCGACCAGAAACGCACCACGTTGCGCCCCGCCGCCTTGGCTTGGTACATGGCCGCGTCGGCACGCTTCAGCAATTCGTCGGCGGCAACATCGCGGCCCTTGAACAGCATAACGCCGATGCTGGGCGTGCTCAGATGAGAGCCGGCATTCAAGGCATAGGGTTGATCCAACTCGCCACGGATCTTTTCGGCAACCAGCCCCGCCTGCTCGGCGGCAGCGGTGGGGTCATCGTCCAAATTCCTTAACAGGACCACGAATTCATCCCCTCCAAGGCGGGCCACGGTGTCCTCGCTACGCACGCTATTCAACAGGCGCTGCGCCACCAGTTGCAGCATCTGATCGCCGGCCTCGTGGCCCACGCTGTCGTTGAGTTCCTTGAATCTGTCCAAATCGATGAACAACACCGCGCCACAATGTCCATGGCGCTCGCTGGCGGAAAAAGCCTGGGCAAAACGGTCCATCAACAGGCGTCGGTTGGGCAGCCGGGTCAGCGGATCGAAGAAGGCCAGTTGGTAGATTTCCTCTTCGCTCTTCTTGCGCTCCGAAATGTCCTGGAAAGCCACCACGGCCCCCATGCTGCGGCCATCCTCCATGAGGGGCGTCACGGTCATGGAAACGGGAAAGCCATGACCGTTCTTGTGCCAATACCACTCGTTCTCGCTGTGGCGGGCACGTCCGTCGCGCAGGGTCTGGGCAATCGGGCACTCCTCCAGGGGATAGGGGGAACCATCCTGGCGATGGTGGTGGAAAAGGCCATGGGAGGACTTGCCCACTACTTCCTCGGCCGTCATGCCCAGCATGGCGGTGGCAGTACTGTTGAAGAAGGTGGTGTTACCCCGGGGATCAACCCCGTACACCCCTTCCCCGAGACTTTCCAGCAGGCGCGCATTCGTTTCCGCCAGGTGCTGCACCTCTTCCTGCACGCGATACATGGCGGTGATGTCCCGGATGACCGCGATGTAGCCCAGGGGATAAGGGGAATCCCCCATCAAGGGACTCAGGGTCGCCATGGACACCTGTTCAGCGCCATCCTCCATCAACAAGGAATATTGGAAGGTGCGCGGCTTGCCGTCCGTGAGGATGCCGGCAATGGCTTCGCTGAAACTAGCGGACACGTCGGCGGGAAACACTTCCTCGTAACAACGGCCCATGAACAATTCCGGCGGCAGGAAGGGACTACGTTCATCCCCCGTGTCAAAGGATTCGGTGACGTAGCCGACGGTATCGAACACCAGCACCCGGTCCTGCATGGAGCTCAGCAGCAGCTGCAAGCGATCCTTGTTGGCTTGCAGTTCCAACTCCGCCGACTTTCTGCGGGAGATATCGGCATGGGTGCCCACGATCTGGCGTGCCTTCCCTTCTTCATCCCAGGAAACCACCTTGGCCCGGCATTGCAGCCAGCGCCAAGCGTCCAAACTATCACGGAAGCGGAACTCGAACACCACCGTATCCCGGCAGGCGCTCACCTCTTCCAATTTCTTCACGACCAGAGCCTCGTCGTCAGGATGGACCCGCCAGAGAAAGTCCTCGCGACTCATGCCCACCTCGCTCCCATCCAGCCCCAGGATCTCATGCCAGCGGGCATCGAAACTCATGACGCCGGAAGCCAAGTCCCATGCCCACATGCCTTCATTGATGGCATCCAGGGTCAGGCGATAGCGTCGCTCGCTTTCCGCCAAACGCCGCTCGGTGGCCTTGCGCGCCGTGATGTCGCGACTGGAGGCATAAAGCAAGAGCTCCCCTTGCAGCATCACGCTGCGCGCATTGACCTCGACCTCGATGATCGTGCCGTCCTTGCGCCGATGAGTGGTTTCGAATTGGAAGGGCTTTTCCGATGCCATCAACTCGTCGAAAGCGGCCTGCACCATTTCCTTCGGCTCACGCGCATCCCAGTCGGAGAAATGCAGACCCGACGCTTCATGCTTGTCGTAGCCGAGCATGGCGCAAAAGGCGTCATTGGCTTCCACCAGCCGGCCCTGTCGATTCAGGATGTGGATGCCGTCGGTGGCGGTTTCCATCAGCAGCTGACTACGTTGCAGCAATGCCTGGGTACGCAGTTCGGCCTGCTTGCGCGCCGTGATATCGACACCGAAGGCCACGATGCCGGAGAGCTCGGTGCCATTAAATACTGGGCAATAACTGGATAGGAAGGATAGGCCAGCGCGTTCATCCTCCAGGGTTTGGGCCTGGCCGGTGCGCAGCACTTCATCGGCCACCGCCCGGCGCCGCGCGGCCACGTCGGCGGGGAAAAAGGAAAAGACGTCCTTGCCGATCATGGTTGCCGCGGTCTGCCCCAGACGCTGTGCGGCCGCATCATTGATCGACTGGATGATGCCATGCTTGTCGGCCAGGACGATGCTGTCCGTGGCGCCGTCAAGGATGGCCCGCAACTCCTGGCGGCTACGCTCCAGATTGGCTTCGTAGCGTTTGCGCTCGGTGATGTCCTGCCCCGAGGAAAGGGTGCCGATAACCCGCCCCTGATCGTCCCGCAGCAGGGCGTTATGCCAGACGATGGTTCGTACCTCCCCTCGGCTGTTCAGCACTGGGCCCTCAATCCGTCTGGCCCCCTCAAGCCGTCCTGCCATCAGTTGGGCGAAAATTCCGCGCACTTCCTCTCTGGCGGCGGTCGGGAGGAAGGTATCGAACCAGTTGCCGCCGAGGATGTCGGCCTTTTCCCGGCCCAGCAATTCGCACCCGGCCCGATTGATGTCCTTCACCCGCTCATCCCCATCGATGACGACGATGATGGAACTGGCAATTTCGAAATACTCCTGCTTTTCGTCCCGCTCCCTTTGCAAGCGGGCCAGGAAACGCTCCCGTTCGGCGGTCAAGGCCGTGATCAACAGGCCGGTCAGAACGGCGATGACCATGTAGGCCCACAGCAGCAGCAAGCCGAGGTGGCGATCCGCCTGGGCGAAAGTGCCATGGCCCGTGGCCGTGCCCCAGGCGGCCACGACCGAAATGCCCAGGGAGGCGAAGGAGGCTCCGGCCACGCCGAAGCGCATGGCCGGCCAAACGAACAGGGGCAAGGTGAGGAAAGCCAGGGATAGCGTCTTGCCGTCGTTATGGAAATCCCGCAGGAATACGCCCCAAACGACGATGCAGGTGACCCATAGCCAGACCAGGAATTCCGGCCCCAGACGTCTGACCCGTTGCAGATTGGCCCGGCTGAAAGAGAGCAACAGAGGGGCCCCCAGCAACACACCCACGGTGTCGCCCAACCACCAGGTCCACCACGCGGCCAGGGTATCTGCGCCAGCCAACACCCCCGCCAGATGCAAACTCAACACACCGCCGCTGGCTGACAAGGCCATGCCAGCGGCGGCGGCCAAACAGAACAGGAAGACATCCCGCTGCCGATCAAAGGTGGGATGGAAACCCCAACGCAACAGCCAATGGACCGTCAGCAGCGGGGCCAGGGTATTGCCCACGGCAATGGCGAGCGCCAGCCATGGTGAGGAACCAATGACGAGATTGACGGCAAAGGCGCCGAGATAGATGCCGGGAATAAAGCGGCTGCCCCCCCGCAGCAGGGCGGCCACCGCTACTCCGGTCGGCAGCCAGACCAGGGTGATGTTGACCCCTACATAGGGCAGTCGCAAGCCCAGCCATCCGGTCACGACATAGACCACGGCCAAGGCGGCGACGCCCCAGGCCGGGACGCGCTGCGCATCGTGCAAAACGGAAAAAGGATTCTTGCCCACTGGCGACTACCGTCGAAACCAATCAAACCTGGGCATCTTCGCCATTGCCCTGTGTGCAAAGGGATACGGCGATATTGATGCACCTCCTATCGATATGACCTTAGTACTAATTACCGATATCGAATAGTTAGTGCAAGTATAAAGCTTAAAGTATGACTAAAGCAATATGTTTTATGCGTAATCAATCAAGCGGTGGCGGCGGTGCCACTTTCAAGACTTCCTCGAGGGTGGTGATTCCGGCGGCGATCTTTCTCGCCCCGGAGATCCGCAACGGCTGCATGCCTTCCCGCAGGGACTGCTCCCTCAGGCGGGAAATATCGGTCCGGTCGCCGATCAATCCCTTGACGCCCTCGCTAACCAACATTACTTCATACAGGCCCACCCGCCCCTGGTAGCCGGTACGGCGGCACTCAAGGCAACCCTGGGGATGGTAGAGGGTGGTCGGCGCCGTGGTCTTCCAGGGACGGACCAGGTTGCGCCAGGCCGCCTCGTCCTCGGGCCGGAGGGGCTCGGCCCGCTTGCAATGGGGGCACAGGGTGCGCACCAGGCGCTGGGCCATGACGCCAAGCAGGGTGGACTGGATCAGGTAGGAAGGCACGCCCAGGTCCAGCAGGCGGGTGACCGCGGTGGGGGCGTCATTGGTGTGCAGGGTGGACAGCACCAGGTGGCCGGTCAGGGCGGCCTGGATGGCCATGTCGGCGGTGGCCAGATCGCGGATTTCGCCGACCATGATGATGTCCGGATCCTGCCGCATCAGGGCCCGGACCCCTTCGGCGAAGCCCATGCCGATTTCGGTCTGCACCTGGACCTGGTTGAAGGCGGGCTCGATCATTTCGATCGGGTCCTCCAGGGTGCACAGGTTCACCTCGGGGGTGGCCAATTGCTTGAGGGTGGAATAGAGGGTCGTGGTCTTGCCCGAGCCCGTGGGGCCGGTGACCAGGATGATGCCCCCGGGTTGGCTGGTCATGGCGTTCCAGCGGACGGAATCCTCGCTGGAAAAGCCCAACTCGGCGAAGTCCCGCACCAGCACGTCGGGATCGAAAATCCGCATCACCAGTTTTTCGCCGAAGGCCGTCGGCAGGGTGGATAGCCGCAGTTCCACTTCCTGCCCATCCGGGGTGCGGGTCTTGATGCGGCCATCCTGGGGACGGCGCTTTTCCACCACGTCCATGCGTCCCAGGATCTTGATGCGGCTGGTCATGGCGTTGAGCACGGCCATGGGGATCTGGTACACCTGATGCATCACCCCATCGATGCGGAAGCGCACCACGCCGAAGTCGCGCCGGGGCTCCACGTGGATGTCCGAGGCGCGCTGCTCGAAGGCGTACTGCCAGAGCCAGTCTACGATCAGCACCACGTGTTGGTCGTTGGCATCCAGTTGCTTGTTCTTCTGGCCCAATTCCACCAGCTGCTCGAAATTGGACGCGCCGCCATTGCCGCCCTTGGCCATGGCCCCCTTCACCGACTTGGCCAGGTTGTAGAACTCCACCTGGAAACGGGCAATATCCTCGGGATTGGCCACCACGCGGCGGATTTCCTTGCGCAGGATGGGCTTCAACTCGGCTTCCCAGGCCCGCTCGAAGGGCTCGGCGGTGGCCACGATCACCTCATCGGCCCGCACCGCCACGGGCAGGATGCGAAAGCGCGTGGCGTAGGCGTTGCTCATCACCTCCGTCACCACGGAAAAATTGATCTTGAGGGGGTCGATGTGGAAATAATCCAGGCCCGACCAAGTCGCCAGCCACTGGGTCAAGGCCGCCAGGTCCAACAGCGCCCCGGTCTTCGCCGACTTCCAGCGCTGGCCGGCAATCAGGGTCAGGGGATGGACGTCCCCCATGAAATAGCGCCGCTCCTGCTTGAACCGCTCCCCTTCCTCCCGGTCCAACAGGCCGTCCTGGATCAGGGCATCCACCACCTCCGCCAGGGTCAGGCGGTGTTCTTTGTTTTCTACGGCAAGGGCTTGGTTCATGGCGACTCCCTGGATGACGGGGCCGACTATAGCCGAGGCGCCGAGGCCGCTCAATGGCGGATGGTGGCCGATTCGGGCATTACGTCATGGTGGCGTCCCGATCCATACACTAAGATGGCGGGCCGCGAACGCCCCGGAACACTGGAGACCTTCATGCGCCAACCCCTACACCTGCTGGTCCTGACGGCCAGCCTATACTTCCCCCTCTTCGCCGTCGCCCAGCCCGTTGCCGAGAGCAATCCCATCGACTGCCGGCAAACCGCCAACCCGGAACGCTGCATGGCCGCGCGCAAGGCCCGGGAAGCCTGCCAAGGCAAGATCCCCAGCGAGCGGCGGCAATGCATGCAGCAGTTGCTGCCGCCCCCCAATTGCAACAAGACCAAGGACCCCAAACGCTGTCAGGCCCTGCTCAAGGTCCGTCAGAACTGCCAGGGAAAAGTGGGCAAGGACTATCGCAACTGCCAGCGCCGCTATCTGGCCAAACCCCTGAGAACGCCGCCCAAGGCGGTCCAGCCCAAGCGCAAACCCCGCTGACCCGGGCCTAGGACACGGGCCGCAGCAAGGGCCCCAAGGCCTGCCGCCACTGGGCGAGCTTGGCGTCGAAGGACTGCCCCGCGTTGGCCGGACTGGTGGAAGGCAGGACCACGGTTTCCAACCCGAACCCCGCCAGGATGGGGGCGAACTTGCCCGCCGCCCGGCCGTTGAAGCAAGCCCGACGAATCAGGGGTGCCCGGGCCAGCAAGCTGGCGAAGTCGTTGGCTTCGCCGCGGCGGATGGCCGAGTCCAGGCTACCTTGCCGCTCACAGGCGGAGAACACATCCCACACGGCAATCCCGGCCGCCTTGAGGGCGGTCTGCCGGTCGGCATAGTCCAGGTCGGGCAAAGGCTTTGCCAACAGCGCCGCCAGGATGGACCAGAACTGGTTCTGCTTGTGGGCGTAATAGCGCTGGGCGGCCAGGGAAGCCGCCGAAGGAAAAGAGCCCAGGATCAACACCTGGGCTCTTTCATCGACGATGGGGGCAAGACAGCTCAGCCTTGCCATGGCCCGATGCTCACTTGCCGGACATGGCCAGCATCAGGTCATTGATGCGTTTGACGAAGGTGGCGGGATCGTCCAATTGGCCGCCTTCCGCCAACAAGGCCTGGTCGAACAACACGGCGGCCCAGTCGTCAAACTTGTCCGCTTCGTACTTGAGGCGCAGCACCACCGGATGCTTGGGATTGATTTCCAGGATGGGCTTGCTGATGGGCGCCTGCTGGCCGGCGGCCTTGAGGATGCGGGCCAGGTTGCCGCTCATATCGTGCTCATCGGCCACCAGGCAGGCGGGGCTGTCGGTGAGACGGTGGGTGACGCGCACTTCCTTGACCCGCTCGTCCAGGGCCTTCTTGATCTTGTCGGTGAGGTCCTTGAACTCGCCGGCGGCGGATTCCTGCTCCTTCTTCTCGGCCTCGTCCTCCAGCTTGCCCAGGTCCAGGCCGCCCTTGGCCACGGACACCAGTTGCTTGCCCTCGAACTCGGTCAGATGGCTGACCACCCACTCGTCCACGCGATCGGAGAGCAACAGCACCTCGATGCCCTTCTTGCGGAAGATTTCCAGGTGGGGGCTGTTCTTGGCGGCATTGAAGGTATCGGCGGTGACGTAGTAGATCTTGTCCTGGCCCTCCTTCATGCGGGCGATGTAGTCGGCCAGGGACACGGTTTCATCGCTGCTGTCGGCCTGGGTGGAGGCGAAGCGCAGCAAGCCGGCGATCTTGTCCTTGTTGGCAAAATCCTCACCGACGCCTTCCTTGAGCAGCTTGCCGAATTCCTTCCAGAAGTCGGCGTACTTGTCCTTGTCGGCCTGATCCTCGCTGTTGGCCAGGTCGGCCAGCAGGGCCAGGACCTTGCTGGTGCAGCCCTTGCGGATGGCCTCGATGTCCTTGGACTCTTGCAGGATTTCGCGGGAAACGTTCAGCGGCAGGTCGCTGGAGTCCACCACGCCGCGCACGAAGCGCAGATAGGCGGGCAGCAACTGCTCGGCGTCGTCCATGATGAACACGCGACGCACATAGAGCTTCACGCCGTGGCGAGCGTTGCGGTCCCACAAATCGAAGGGGGCATGCTTGGGGATGTAGAGCAGCTGGGTGTATTCCTGGCGGCCCTCCACGCGGGCATGGCTCCAGGCCAGGGGATCGTCGTAGTCATGGCCGACGTGCTTGTAGAACTCCTTGTACTCGTCTTCCGTGATGTCGCTCTTGGCGCGGGTCCACAGGGCAGAGGCCTTGTTCACGGTCTCGTCCTCGTCGGTCAGGACCTGTTCCTTCTTCTCCTCGTTCCATTCCTCCTTTTTCATCACGATGGGCTGGACGATATGGTCGGAGTACTTGCGCACGATGGAACGGAGCTTCCAGGCGGACAGCAGGTCGTCCTGGTCTTCCCGCAGATGCAGGATGATGTCCGTGCCGCGGGCGGCCTTTTCCACCATCTCGATGCTGAATTCGCCAGCCCCTTCGGACTCCCAGCGCACGCCCTGGCCCGCTTGTTCGCCGGCGCGGCGGGTAATCACCGTGACCCGGTCGGCGACGATGAAGGAAGAGTAGAAACCGACGCCGAATTGACCGATCAGATGGGCATCCTTCTGTTGGTCGCCGGTGAGCTTGCCGAAGAATTCCTTGGTGCCGGACTTGGCGATGGTGCCCAGGTTGGCAATCACCTCGTCCCGGCTCATGCCGATGCCGTTGTCGCTGACGGTGAGGGTACGGGCATCCTTGTCGAAGCTGATGCGAATCTTCAGATCGGGATCGTTCTCAAACAGGGCGCCGTTGTGCAGGGCCTCGAAGCGCAGCTTGTCGCAGGCATCGGAAGCGTTGGAAACCAGTTCCCGCAGGAAGATTTCGCGGTTGGAATAGAGGGAGTGGATCATCAGGTGAAGCAGTTGCTTCACTTCGGTCTGAAAGCCCAGGGTTTCCTTGTTGGCGGTAGCGGTGGTCATGACGATGCTTCCTGAAGATGAAAGGGGTTGAACGATAAGCGCGGTTATGGGGGCACCCGGCGGAATTTCAAGCCCCTAAAATGGGGTTTTGCCATCCCCGCCCCGCCATGCGCCGCTATCCCCTGAGTTTCCTCATTCTGACCGCCCTGGGCCTGCTCACCGCCCTACCCGGCCTGGCCGCCCTGACCGGTGTCGGCGCCCGCCTGCATCCGCTCCTGGCGGATACCGGCACCGGCATTGCCCTCCTGGTTTCCGCCGTCGCCCTGATCGGCTCGGGCCTGTTTCCCCTGGTGATTTCTAGGCTCATGCGGATGGAGCAATCTGAGGCAGCTGAACGCAATAATTGATCTATCTCAGTAGCACCCTATAAATACCAACATTAGCCGCCGACGTCCGAAAACTCGCTTATGCTCCCATCCGGCATTCACAAATGCCAAACAAATAAACAACCAAAGGGAGTAACAAATTGATTAATAAATATTTATTGATTTCCTCCATCTGCCTGACCATTGCCGGCTGCGCATCCGTCCCCATGGGGGACCCTGCAAAAGATGCGGCCTTGAAAAATTTCACACCGCAAGCCGGGGTATCTGGTGTTTATATCTACCGTAATGAGTCACTTGGTGCAGCCGTCAAAATGGATGTCGAAATTGATGGTAAACCCGTCGGCCAAACGGTTGCCAAATCTTACGTGTACAAAGAACTCCCACCAGGGAAACACATGATCGTTTCTAAATCTGAAAACGATGACTCTTTGGAAATCAACACGCTGCCGGGCAAGCTCTACTACATTTGGCAAGAAGTCAAAATGGGCATCCTTTACGCACGGACCAAATTGCATCTAGTCGATGACGAGGAAGGCAAAAAAGGCGTAAACGAAACCAAGCTTATCGCTGGAAACTAACTGACAGGCCGATCAGCGTAAAAATGCTGATCGGCCTTGGACAACATTACTCGTAGCGGATCTCGACGATCTCGATTTCCCGCAGTCCGGCCGGACTCTGGAAGCGCACCAGATCCCCCTCGCGGGCCTTCATCAGGGCCTTGGCCAGGGGCGATATCCAGCTGATGCGACCGACGGAAGCGTTGGCTTCGTCGATACCGACGATCTGGTAGGTGGCCTCCGTGCCGTCACCGTCGCAAATGCAGACGGTGGCGCCAAAGAACACCTGCTCCACGTTTTCCTGCTCGGCGGGATCCACCACCACGGCGTTCTCCAGGCGCTTGGTGAGGAAACGGATGCGCTTGTCCATTTCCCGCAGTTTCTTCTTGCCGTAGATGTAGTCGCCGTTCTCGGAGCGGTCGCCGTTGCCGGCGGCCCAGGACACCACCTTCACCAGTTCGGGACGCTCCACCTTGACCAGACGCTCGAACTCCTCCCGCATCTGGCGGTGGCCGTTGCGCGTCATGTAGTTGCGGGTGCCCGCCGGCAGGGCCGGGGCGCCGATCTCCAGATCGTCTTCTTCCTGGTCGGTTTCTTTGGTAAAAGCCTTGTTCATATGAAAATCAAACGATTCGAAATCCGCAACGAAATCCACCAACATGGGCGGCGATGATAATCAAGCCGGCGCCGGTCTGCCCAGTCCCTGGTGGCAATTGTGGGTGGACGGCACCGCGTTACCCAACCCCGGGCGGATGAGCATCGGCCTGGTGCTCGCCCCGCCCCAGGGGGCCGATCGGGAACTGGCCCAGGCCCTGAACCGCAACGGCTGCAACAACGAAGCGGAACTGCGGGCCCTGATTGCCGGCCTGGAACTGGCCCGGGAAGCCGGCGCCCAGTACCTGCACATACGCAGCGACAGCGATTTCGTGGTGAGCCACGTCCGGGACGCGACCCGCAGCACGGTGCCGCGCCTGACCCCCCTGCTGACCCAGGCCCGGCAGGCCCTGGCCGTCTTTGCTGCCGTCGAGCTAGATTGGATTCCCCGTCACCGCAACCCCCGGGCCGACGCTCTGGCCCGAAGCATTTTCGGTCTGGCCCCCAAAACCGCCAAGGTCGGTAAAGAATCCCATCGCCGCCGCCGTTAACCAGTTATCAAGGAACGGGCACCGGACCCGTCCACCCGACAGAGGAGTCCATCATGCAATCCCCATCGCCCACCCCCAACGAGGAAACCCCATTGCCGTCCCCCATGGCGGCCTGGACCTCGGGCTTCAATTACGCCTTCGGTTTCCAGATCAAGTTGATGCTGAGTTTTCTCGGCCTGGACAGCGACAAGAACAAGTAAGTCCTACTCGGCGGCGGTCGGCGCCTTTGCCTGGGCCCGGGCCAAGGCGGCTTCCTTTGCCGCCGCCAGCATGGCCTCGCGGCTGGATGGCGTCTCCAGGCTGATACGGCCGAGGATGCCCCCCCGGTAGTCCGTGAGCAGGATGATGGAGGCCTTTTCCATGTCCAGTTCGCCGGCATGCTTGCCCTTGAGGAAACAGCCCCGCTTGCGGGCCACCGCCTCCACCACGGCAATGCCGTCCATGCCCTCGGTGGCGAAGCCGTAGCGGGCCGCCAGCAGTTGGGGATAACGGCCCAGCAGGATGTCCGCCAGGAAAATCGCCACCTCGTCCTCGATCACCGCGTTCACCCCCACGGCATGGCTGGCGGCCAGCATGTAGCCGTCGCTGTCGTGCTCGATCTTGGGCCAGAGCATGCCGGGCGTGTCGGTGATCTGCTTGCCAGGGGAAATATCCAGGCTTTGCTGGGTCTTGGTCACCGCCGGCTCGTCACCGACGGCGGCCACCTTGCGCTTGAGTAGGGCGTTCATGATCGTGGACTTGCCCACGTTGGGAATGCCCATGATCATCATGCGCAAGGGCTTCAGGTTGTCATTGCGGTGGGGCGCCAGGGTCTGGCATTGGGCGATGATCTTGTTCGCCTCGCCGGGCTTCTTGCTGGCGATGGCGATGGCCTTCATGCCCGGCTGGCGGTTGTAATACTCCAGCCAGGCCTGGGTCACGGCCGGGTCGGCCAGGTCGGCCTTGTTCAGCACCTTGAGACAGGGCCGCTGGCGGTGCAGGCGCAACTCCTTGATCATGGGATTGCTGCTTGCCTCGGGCAGGCGGGCATCCACCACCTCGATCACCACGTCGATGCGGGCCATGGTTTCGGCGGCCTTTTTGCGCGCCGAGGTCATGTGTCCGGGGAACCACTGGATTGCCATTATTCGCTTTCGTTGTCCGGTGCAGCCGTCACGCGGATGCGGGTATCGAAACACTCGACCACTTGGCCGGCACGGATTTTCGCCGTTTTACGGCTTTCCGGCTCGCCGTCCACCCTCACTTCGCCGCAGGCCACCAAGTGCTTGCCCTGGCCGCCGCTACCGGCGAGGCCCACCAGCTTGAGCAGGTTGTTCACCTCGATGTATTCCCCCACCAAGGGAAATTCAATGTCTTCCATCGCGGCTCTCCGGCACGAAGAAACGCTCGGCCAGATCCTCCAGGCCGAAGGTGTGCAACAAGGTTTGCAGCCGCTCGGCAGCCTTGCGTCCGGG
The DNA here is from genome assembly GCF_054658675.1 of Denitratisoma sp. agr-D3. NCBI lineage: Bacteria > Pseudomonadati > Pseudomonadota > Betaproteobacteria > Nitrosomonadales > Sterolibacteriaceae > Denitratisoma > Denitratisoma sp. agr-D3. The sequence continues at coordinate 164,261 of NZ_BAAGIA010000003.1, forward strand.
GAGCTTTTTGTCGCTGGCGATGATCAGTTCGTTTTTCATGGAATGCTCCCAGCCCACCAGCTCGGTGACGTTGAGCTGGTAGCCATGGGCTTCCAGTTGCAGGCAGCGCAACACGTTGGTCAGGTGGCTGCCGAACTCCCGGGTATGGATCGGGTGACGCCAGACTTCGGCCAAGGGCTCGACCAGGGCCTGGCCCTTGTGCTTGCGCAGCACGGCGGCCACCTCGGCCTGGCAACAGGGCACCAGGACGATGTGCCGCGCCCCCTTGGCCAGGGCGAAGCGGATGGCGTCGTCGGTGGCGGTGTCGCAGGCGTGCAGGGCGGTGACCACGTCCACCTTGGGCGGCAAGCGGTCCGAGACGATGGAATCGGCCACCGACAAATTGAGGAAGGTCATGCCCGTGAAGCCCAGACGGGACGCCAGGGCCTGGGAACGGGAGACCAGTTCGTCCCGGGTCTCGATGCCGTAGAGGCGGAAATCCAGCCCCTTTTGCTGTTTGAAGAACAGGTCGTAGAGGATGAAGCCCAGATAGGACTTGCCCGCGCCGTGGTCGGCCAGGGTGATGCCGCCGCCCTGTTGCTGCACGTCGGCCAGCAGTGGCTCGATGAACTGGAACAGGTGATAGACCTGCTTCAGCTTGCGCCGGCTGTCCTGGTTGAGCTTGCCGTCCCGGGTCAGGATATGCAGCTCCTTGAGCAGTTCCACCGACTGCTCGGGGCGGATGTCGTACTTTTCGGTCATGAAGTCTCCCCGCCGGACGGGGAAGGCATTAGCGGACAGGGGCGGCGAGGTAATCCCGCACCGCCGTGGCATCCAGATGGTAATGGCAGAGTTCCCGCCCCTCGGCGACGAGGACGGGCACCAGTTCGTCGTAGCGGGCTTCGAGTTCCGCGTCGCTGTCCACGTCCACCACGGTCACGTCAAAAACAAACTCGCCGCGCAGGGATTCCAGCGCAGCGAGCATGTCTTCGCAAAGGTGGCAGTAGCTGCGGCCGTAGAGGATCAGTTGCTTGTTTTCGCTCACGGCCGCATTTTACGTCCCCGCGGCCTATTTATCTCCCTGGCCCTTGAGGGTAATGAAGGTCTGGTTGTCGCCGCGACGGACCAGCAGGGTAACGCTGGCGGACTTGTCCAGCTTGGCCACCAGGGCACTGAACTGATCCACCGACTTGATCTCGGTCTGGATGCCCCGATCGATCAGGGCCAGGATCACGTCGCCGGGCCGCAGATCCACGCGGCCATTGCGCACCTCCTCCACCAGCACACCGTTGCTGCCCAACTGCTTGCGCTGTTCGGGCGTCAGGTCGGACAACAGCAATCCCAGGCGATTCACCGTGGGCTCGGCCTTCTTGGCGGACGACCGGGCCTTGCCAGCCCCCCTGTCGTCTTCGCTCAGTTCAGCCACGGTCACGGCCAGGTCGCGCAGGCCGCCCTTGCGCCAGACTTGAAGGGCAGAGCGGCTGCCAGGCTTGGTCATGGCCACGATGCGCGGCAGGTCGCTGGACTGAGCGATGGGCTTCCCGTCGAACTTGAGGATGATGTCGCCCTCCTCCACGCCGGCCTTGTCGGCGGGTCCGCCCTTTTCCACCTTGGCCACCAGGGCGCCCTGGGCCTTGGCCAGGCCGAAGCTGTCGGCCAGTTCCTTGCTCACTTCCTGAATCACCACGCCGATCCGGCCCCGGCTGACCTTGCCGCTGGCCTGGAGCTGGGCTCGCACTTCCATGGCGATGTCGATGGGAATGGCAAAGGAGAGCCCCATGTAGCCGCCGGAACGGGAATAGATCTGGGAATTGATGCCGACCACTTCCCCCTTCATGTTGAACAGGGGGCCGCCGGAATTGCCCGGATTCACCGCAGCATCGGTCTGGATGAAGGGGACGTAATTCTCCTGGGGCAGGGAACGGCCCTTGGCGCTGACGATGCCGGCGGTGACGGTGTTTTCCAGGCCGAAGGGCGAACCGATGGCGAGCACCCATTCCCCCACCCGCAGCTTGGACGGGTCACCCAGCTTGACCGTGGGCAGGCCGTTGGCCTCAATCTTGATCAGGGCCACGTCGGTACGCCGGTCGGCGCCCAGCACCCGGGCCTTGAATTCCCGCTTGTCGGTGAGGCGGACCACCACCTCGTCGGCATCGGCCACCACGTGGGCATTGGTCAGGATGTAGCCGTCGGCGCTGACGATGAAACCGGAACCGAGCCCCTTGTTTTCGTATTCCCGGGGCATGTTGGGCAACGCACGCTGACCGAAACGCTTGAAGAACTCGTACATGGGATCGTCTTCGTCGAAGGGCAACTGCACGTTGCCCCGTCCGGCTTTGACGATCTGGGTGGTGCTGATGTTGACCACCGCGGCGCCCTGTTTTTCCACCAAGTCGGCAAAGTCGGGCAGATCCTTGCCCTGGGCAGACACGGTGGCCGTCTGAAGCGTCATCAACAGGGAAAAAACCAACACAAAGAGTCGCTGGATCATGGGCGAATTTCCTTATGCAAACAGAAAAAAATCAGTGGTAGGGATGGATCGACAGGGCATGCTCACCGCCGCCGGCCCGGTCGACGCCGCTGACGCGCAACAACCCGTAGCCGATCGCCAAGCCCGCCAGGGCACCGCCAAAGGCCGCCAGGTCGGAACCGGTCAGGGATGCCGCCAGGGCCGCCGAAGCCACCATCAACGCACCGGGCAGGCCGTAGGCCCAGGCCGCGGCCCGCAGCACGGACCCCTCGCGCACGGCCACCCAGACCTTGTCGCCGGGGCGGGCGTCGATGTCGTTGGCCAGGGAATAACTGCGCGGGCAGGCCGCGCCGCCGGTGGCCAGGGTGGTGCCACCGCATCCCCCGGGTTCATGGCAACGCCCGCAACCGCTGCTGCGGATCACTTCGACGATCGCCTGTCCGTCCTCCACGCGGAGGACAGTCCCTTGCACCTTGGTCATTATTTCGTTCCCTTCGGCTCGATGGCGTCCACCAGGCGTTTGAGGGTATTCAGGGGCACGTCGCCCATGGCCATCAATTGGTAATCCCCCAGCGCGCGGCGATAGACATTGACGGCCCCCATGGAGAAGGACGTCACCTCGCTCCGCTTGACCGGGGATGCCGGCTCGATGAACACGGAAATCGCCGCCAGGCCGTCGGTAAACACTAGATGGCTGGTTTCAGGGCCATCGGCCCGGTTTTGCCGCTTCATGCCCGACACCAGACGGAAACCGGGCACGGGTGCCCGCAGCCCCCAGGCGATCCCCTCGGCACCGGTTTCGGTGGTCTTGACGGTATGCACCCGCCAATCGGCACCGGTGGCCTTCAAGTGTCCCCGCAGGGCCTCCTTGTCGACTGGACCGCCGATCTTCAACTCGGTAAAGGCAAAGCTTTCCCGGGTTTCACCCTTGTCGTTAAGCAGGACTGCCTTCAGTAGCAGCCCCGTGTTGTTCTCTATCCAATATTGGCGGGAGTAGCGCAAATCGTCCCGGGGTTCCACCACGATCAACTGGGCCTCGTAACCGGCCACCCGGGCCGGCGTGCCCTTGCGGAACTGGTAATAGTCGGTCAGGCCGCCCAGGCCCTCGGGCAGCAAGGCGGGGAAGCTGCGCCGGTTGCTGCGCTTTTCCACCACCACCAGCCGGCTTTCCGAGAGATAGCACTTGGTTTCGTCGTTTTCCCGGATCACTTCCCGGGGGCTGCCGTCGAGCACTTCGATACGCTCCAATTCCCGGTTGCCGTCGGCGGCATGGGCGATGCGCGAGGTTTCGGTATTGTTGCCGCTGCGATAGACGAAAACGCCGCTGTAGTTGAGCTTGCTGGCGGAGCCATTGACCCGTTGCAGCCATTGCAGGGCATCGGCGGTCGCCGGCATGCCGCTGACCGCCGCAGGCGGGACCGCAGGCTCGGCCTCGACGGTCGCGGGCAGCAAAGAAGAACAGAAGGAAGCCAGTAGGGCACGGCCCCAGCAGCCCTTGCCGATCATGCGAGGCCAGCGTCCGCTCATCGTGCCGCGCCCTCATCCACCAGGGAAACGGTCCGGATTTGCTGGGAACCGGCACCCAGGGTTGCTCCCAGGCTGTGGGCCTGGTGGGCGATCAGGTATTCCTGCATGTCGGCCGCGGCCAACTGGCGCGGCGGCGCCTTGTCTGTCTTGGCATTGGCGGGCACGCCGCGTTGGGCCAGGCTCGGAATCACCTCGCCCACCTTGTTCTCCTGGGGCGCCAGCACCACGGCGCTGACCACCAGAACCCCCGCCACGGAAGCCGCCATGGCCAATAGGGGGCGCTGCCAGCGGCCCAGCAGGGGACGACGCGGAGCCAGCACCGTCGGCTCGTCGGCGATGGCCGCCATGATGCGGTCGGTCAAATCGCCGGCGGCGGGCTCGCCGCGCAGACTGGCACCGATCACGGCATAGGCCCGGGCTTCCCGGGCCAGCTCGCGGTTCCGGCGCAAAGCGTCGCACAGGGTCGCGACTTCGTCCTGTTCCAATTCGCCGTCGAGCAATGCGGAGAGTTTCGAGTTCATGCCAGCCACCTCTGCTTAACCATCATTGTTGCCTGTTTCATCCCTGGACCCGCTACCAACGCTTGTCCGGCGCCGTGTCCAACAAGGGACGCAATTCCTTCGCCACCGCCTCACGGGCGCGGAAAATCCGCGACCGCACCGTACCGATGGGACAGCCCATCACGCCGGAAATTTCCTCATAGGACAAACCCTCGATTTCCCGCAGGGTGATGGCCGTCCTCAGTTCCTCCGGCAGGGCTTCCATGGCCCGGTTCACCGTTTCCGCGATCTGCTTGGACATCAGCACCCGTTCCGGGGTGTCCGCGTCCCTCAGCAGGTCGGCTTCATCAAAACCTTCCGCTTCCTCATTGTCCGCCGACGCCAAGGCCGTGGCCCGCCGCCCCCGGGACGACAGCCAATTCTTGGCCGTATTCACCCCGATGCGGTAAAGCCAGGTGTAGAACGCGCTGTCCCCACGGAAATTGGGCAACGCGCGGTAGGCCTTGATGAAGGACTCCTGCACCACGTCTTCCGCCTCCGCCGGGTCCCGCACCAGACGTGACACCAGCCTCAGCAACTTGCGCTGATACTTCTCCACCAGCAGGCCAAAAGCCTGCCGATCACCTGATTGCACGCGCTCGACCAGCAACTGGTCCGCGTCGCGTTCTCCCATGGGCTTTTATCCCTGTTGTTGTTGATGCGGCACCCATCATGCACCGGGCAGTCAAGCCCGATCGGACGGGGCGCGAGTATAACGGAAGCCTCCGCCCCCCCTTTGCCAGTCCTTCCCTGGCAGCGGGGCATAGCGCCTTTATTCCTGCTTGATGGACCGACCCAGTACGGATTAGTTCCGATTCCTACAAGGAGGCCTCCGCCACGGGTGGTATAGTCCCGAGCCACCATGAGTTCTCAATCCAGTCTTACCACGGACGTCCTGATCCTCGGCAGCGGCCTGGCCGGCCAGTCCCTGGCCTTGCGCCTGGCGGACAATCACCGGGTCGTCCTGGTCACCAAACGCGGCCTAGAGGTTTCCGCCTCGGCCTGGGCCCAGGGCGGCATCGCCGCCGTCCTCGATGAAACGGCGGATTCGGTGGAAACCCACATCGCCGACACCTACACCGCCGGTGCCGGGCTGTGCGATCCGGCCGCCACCCGCTTCGTGGTCGAAAACAGCAGCCGCGCCGTGCAATGGCTGATCGAACAGGGCGTCCCCTTCACCCGGGACGAGACTCCCTTCGGCTTCCACCTGACCCGGGAAGGCGGCCACAGCCAGCGTCGCATCATCCACGCCGCCGACGCCACTGGCGCCGCCGTGCAGGCCACCCTGACGGAAAAAGTACGCAAGCACCCCAACATCACCGTGCTGGAACAGCACATCACGGTGGACCTGATCACCGGCGCCAAGCTGGGTCTGGCCCAGAACCGCTGCTGGGGCGCCTACGTCCTGGATATCGAAAAGGACGCGGTGATGACCATCGGCGCCCGCCACACGGTGCTGGCCACCGGCGGCGCGGGCAAGGCCTACCTGTACACCACCAACCCGGACACCTCCACCGGCGACGGCATCGCCATGGCCTGGCGCGCCGGCTGCCGGGTGGCGAACCTGGAATTCGTCCAGTTCCACCCCACCTGCCTGTACCACCCGAAGGCCAAATCCTTCCTGATTTCCGAGGCCGTACGCGGCGAGGGTGCGCTGCTGCGCCTGCCCGACGGCACCCGCTTCATGCCCGCCCACGACCCCCGGGCCGAACTGGCGACCCGGGACATCGTGGCCCGGGCCATCGACTTCGAAATGAAGCGCCACGGCGTCGATTGCGTCTATCTGGACATCACCCACAAGCCGGAAAGCTTCCTCAAGGAGCACTTCCCCAACATCCACGCCCATTGCCTGGAACTGGGCATCGACATCAGCAAGGACTGGATTCCCGTGGTGCCCGCCGCCCACTTCACCTGTGGTGGCGTGGTCACCGACCTGAATGCCCGCACCGACCTGGACGGCCTCTACGCGGTCGGCGAAACGGCCTGTACCGGTCTCCATGGCGCCAACCGGCTGGCCAGCAATTCCCTGCTGGAATGCCTGGTGTTTTCCGAGGCAGCGGCTCGGCACATCGCGGCCGACCCGGTGCAGGAACGCCCGGCCCTGCGCCCCTGGGACGACAGCCGGGTCACCGACGCCGACGAGGAAGTGGTGATCTCCCACAACTGGGACGAGTTGCGCCGCTTCATGTGGGACTACGTGGGCATCGTCCGCACCAACAAGCGCCTGGAACGGGCCCTGCACCGGATTCACCTGCTGGAGCGGGAAATCGACGAGTACTACGCCAATTTCCGCGTCAGCAACGACTTGATCGAACTGCGCAACCTGGTGTTGTCCGCCCACCTGATCATCCGCTGTGCCCAACAGCGCAAGGAAAGCCGGGGCCTGCACTACAGCCGGGATTACCCCGACCTGCTACCCAAGGCCAAGGACACCGTCCTCCAGCCTTAGTCCGGGGCTCTTAGTCCGACGCCGGCGTTCGTTGCTGCGGCAAGCGGCTGCCGGCCCATAGCAGCCAGCGCCGCAATTGCCGATGGGCATCCTCCCCGACGGCATCCGGCGGCAGGACTAGGCTCACGGTGCGGCCACCCTCCGGCGCCCCCACCCGCAGCAGGACCAGATAGGGCAGCACGAGGCTTTGCCCCCGCAAACTGCCCGTCTGCCATGCACCATCCACGCCTTGCCAGGACAAGGCCGCCCCCGGACCGATCTCCAGGCCGATCACGACCGGCCGCCGCCCCTGCCGTACCTGCCAGCCCAAGGAGACCAGCACCGCGGCGGCCAGCCCGGCGTGGGAAAGGGCGGAGAGGGGCAATAGCACCGCCACCGCCAAGGCAAGCGCGTGACCGAAAAACAAAAAGGCCGTCAGCGATGCTGACGGCCTGATGGCAAAACGGAATGGGGCAACGGGGCCCATGGCGTCGTGCCGGCTTAGACCTTCTTGAACACCAGGGTACCGTTGGTACCGCCGAAGCCGAAGTTGTTCTTGACCGCCACGTCGATGGCCATGGGCCGTGCCGTATTGGCACAGTAGTCGAGATCGCACTCCGAATCCTGCTCGAAGATGTTGATGGTGGGCGGGGAAACCTGGTTGTGCACCGCCAGCACCGTCAGGGCGGATTCCAGACCGCCAGCGCCACCCAGCAGGTGACCGGTCATGGACTTGGTGGAATTGACCACCAGTTTCTTCGCCGCATCGCCAAAGGCCAGCTTCACCGCCTCGGTCTCGTTCTTGTCGCCGAGGGGGGTCGAGGTGCCATGGGCGTTGAGATACTGCACCTGGTCGGCATTGACGCCGGCATTGCGCAGGGCATTGACCATGCTGCGGCGGGGACCGTCCGTATCGGGCGCGGTCATGTGGTAGGCGTCGCCGCTCATGCCGAAACCGGCCAACTCGGCGTAGATCTTGGCGCCGCGCTTCTTGGCGTGTTCATACTCTTCCAGCACCAACACCCCGGCACCCTCGCCCAGGACGAAACCATCCCGGTCCTTGTCCCAGGGACGGCTGGCCGTGGCCGGATCGTCGTTGCGGGTGGACAGGGCCTTGGCCGAAGCGAAGCCGCCGATGGCCAGGGGCGTCACGGTGGACTCGGCGCCGCCGCAGACCATCACGTCGGCATCACCGTACTCGATCATGCGGAAACTGGTGCCGATGGCGTGCAAGCCGGTGGTGCAAGCCGTGACGACGGCCAAGTTAGGCCCCTTCAGACCGAACATGATGGACAGGTTGCCCGAGATCATGTTGATGATGGTGCCCGGAATGAAGAAGGGCGAAATCTTGCGGGCACCGCCGCCGAGGAAATCGTTGTGGGTTTCCTCGATCATGGGCAGGCCGCCGATGCCGGAGCCGATATTCACGCCGATACGGTCGGCGTTGGCCTCCGTCACCTCGATGCCCGAATCCTTGATGGCCTGGATGCCGGCCGCCATGCCGTAGTGGATGAAGACATCCATGCGGCGGGCTTCCTTGGGCGACAAGTAGGCGGAAACATCGAAGCCCTTCACCTCCCCGGCAATGCGGGCGGAAAAGGCGGAAGCATCGAAACGGGTAATGGCACCGATGCCGCTTTTGCCGGCAACGATGTTGTCCCAGGTTTCGGATACGGTGTTACCAACCGGCGAAATGATGCCAAGGCCGGTCACGACGACTCTACGACGCGACAAGGGCAGACTCCTGAATATCGGGGGATGGCCGCAGTTTCAACGGGCGATCAGGGAAATCGCACCGGCGAAACTGCGAGGGGCAACGTCAAGAATTACTTGACGTTCTTGTTGACGTAGTCGATGGCTTGCTGAACGGTGGTGATCTTTTCAGCTTCCTCATCGGGGATTTCGCACTCGAATTCTTCTTCGAGGGCCATCACCAGTTCAACGGTGTCCAGGGAATCAGCGCCCAGATCGTCCACGAAAGAGGACTCGTTCTTGATGTCGGCCTCGTTCACGCCAAGCTGTTCGGCAACGATCTTCTTAACGCGCTGTTCAACGTTTTCCATTTCTCAATCTCCTTCCCTGATTATCGGGTGTGGGTGTAAAAAACTTCCTTAGTTTAGCAAAATCCCCTTGACTGCCGAATGACAGTTAAGAGGGGTTAAATCATGTACATACCGCCGTTGACATGGAGTTCCGTGCCGGTGATGTAACCGGCCTTGGGACCGGCCAGAAAGGCCACGGCAGCGGCGATTTCGTCGGCTTGGCCCAGGCGGCCGAGGGGAATTTTCCCCAACAGGGCTTCTTTTTGGGCATCCGGCAGGGCCTTGGTCATGTCGGTGTCGATGAAACCGGGGGCCACGCAGTTGACGGTGATATTGCGGCTGCCCAGTTCCTGGGCCAGGGCGCGGCTCAGGCCGGCAACGCCTGCCTTGGCGGCGGCGTAATTGGCTTGGCCAGGATTGCCGGCGGCGCCCACCACTGAGGTGATGTTGATGATGCGGCCACCACGGGCCTTCATCATGCCGCGCATGACCAGCTTGCTCATGCGGTAGATGGACTTGAGGTTGGTATCCAGCACGGAATCCCATTCCTCGTCCTTCATGCGCATGGCCAGGTTGTCCTTGGTGATGCCGGCATTGTTCACCAGGATCGCCACGGCACCGAATTTCTTCTCGATCTCGCCGATCAGGGCTTCGCTGGAAGCCGCATCGGTCACGTTGAGCACGGCGCCCCAACCCTTGGCACCGGCCTCGTCCAGGTATTTCTGGATGTCGGCGGCACCGCCCTCGGAGGTTGCCGTGCCGACCACGGTGGCGCCCTGCGCCGCCAGGGCCAGGGCGATGGCACGACCGATGCCGCGGGAGGCGCCGGTGACCAGGGCGACTTGCCCGTTCAGTTCATTGCTCATTTCTTGTCCTTATCCCTTGACGGCGGCAATACCCGCCTCCAGACCGGCCAGGTCAGCCATGGCCAGGCCGACGATGCCGTCGGCGCAACGCTTGGCGACGCCGGACAGCACCTTGCCGGGGCCACATTCCAGCACTTGGGTAATGCCCGCGGCCTGCATGTGACGCATGATTTCCACCCAACGCACCGGTCCGGCCGCCTGGCGGGCCAGGGCATCCTTGATCCGGGCGGGATCGTTTTCCACGGCCACGTCGATGTTGTTCACCACGGCGATCTTGGGCGCATTGAAAGTCAGCTCCGCCAGGCGGGCCTTGAGCTTCTCGGCGGCCGGCTGCATCAGGGCACAGTGGAAGGGGGCGGACACGGGCAGCATCACGGCCCGCTTGGCGCCCTTGGCCTTGCAACCATCGGCGGCGCGCTGCACAGCGGCGGCGTGGCCAGCGATCACGGTCTGCTCGGGGGCGTTGAAATTCACGGCCTCCACCACCTGGCCCTGGGCCGACTCGGCACAGACGGCCTTGATGACCTCGGGATCCAGGCCGAGGATGGCGGCCATGGCGCCCTCGCCCGCCGGCACGGCTTCCTGCATGGCCTTGGCGCGCAGTTCCACCAGGGGCACGGCGTCGGCCAGGGACAGCACCTCGGCGGCCACCAGGGCGGAATACTCACCCAGGCTGTGGCCCGCCACCATGGCCGGCACGGGGCCGCCCTTTTCCTGCCACAGACGATAGACGGCGATGCCAGCCGTCAGCATCAGGGGCTGGGTGTTCACGGTCTGGTTCAGGGCCTCGGCGGGGCCTTCGGCCACCAGTTGCCACAGATCGCGACCGAGGGCGGCGGAGGCCTCGTCAAAGGTCTTGCGCACCACGGCGCTGTCGCCGTAGGCGTTCATCATGCCCAGGGATTGGGAACCCTGGCCGGGAAACACGAGAGCAAAAGTCATGGAATGGCTTTAGAGTCGAAAATCAGAGGGTAAGCAGGGCCGCGCCCCAGGTGAAGCCGCCACCAACCCCTTCCATCAGCAGGGTGTCACCGGCCTTGATCTTGCCGGCGCGGATGGATTCGTCCAGGGCCAGGGGAATGGAGGCGGCGGAGGTGTTGCCGTGGTGGTCCACGGTGACGATGCACTTGTCCATGGGCAGGCCCAGCTTCTTGCCGGTGGCCTGCATGATGCGGACGTTGGCCTGGTGCGGAATCAGGAAGTCGACAGCATCCACGCCGAGCCCGGCGGCGGCGAGCACCTCCTGGGCCACTTCGCTGAGGACGCGCACGGCGAACTTGAACACGGCCTGGCCATCCATGCGCAGGAAGGGGTCGCCGATCACCTGGCCGCCGCAGACCTGGCCAGGCACGGACAGGATGCCGCTATGGGAACCGTCAGCGTGGATGGCGGAGGCCAGGATGCCGGGCTGCTCGGAAGCTTCCAGCACCACCGCCCCGGCGCCGTCGCCGAACAGGACGCAGGTGCCGCGATCGGACCAGTCCATGATGCGGGAGAAGACTTCGGCCCCCACCACCAAGGCGCACTTGCTGGCGCCGCTGCGGATGAATTTATCCGCCACGGTCAGGGCGTAGGCGAAGCCGCTACAGACGGCCTGAAGATCGAAGGCCGGGGAACCGTTGCCAATGCCCAGCTTGGCCTGCAACAGGGCGGCGGTGCTGGGGAAAACGTAATCGGGCGTGGAAGTGGCGACGATGATCAGATCTACGTCGTCCTTGCTCCGTCCGGCAGCCTCCAGGGCCTTCTTGCAGGCCTCGAAGGCGAGGTCGCTGGAGGTGACGCTGGCCGGGGCGATGTGGCGGGAACGGATGCCGGTACGCTCGATGATCCACTCGTCGTTGGACTCGAGCTGATGCTGGGCGATCAGTTCGGCATTGGTGACGGGAGCCCCGGGCAGGTAGCTGCCGGTCCCGGTGATCTTGGCGTAGGTCATGCGGCTTGGGGAGAAGTTTCTGCGGGGGCCATGGCCGCCATGCGGGTGGCGATCTTTTCTGGCAGGCGGTTGCGGGCTGCTTCCGCCGCCCGCTCCAAGGCATTACGGAAAGCAAAGGCGTCCGCGGCGCCGTGACTCTTGAAGACGATGCCCCTGAGCCCCAACAGGCTGGCGCCGTTGTAGGCACGATGGTCGAAACGGGCCTTGAAGGCTTTGAGCACGGGCAGGGACAGCAAGGCGCACAACTTGGTCAGCCAGTTGCGGGAAAACTCCTCGCGCAAACCACCGGCGATCATGGTCGCCAGGCCCTCGGAGGCCTTGAGCACGACATTGCCGACGAAACCGTCGCAGACCACCACGTCGGTGGTGCCCTTGTAGATGTCGTTGCCTTCCACGTTGCCGTAGAAATTGAGGCCGGAATCCCTGAGCAGGTCGGCGGCACGCTTGACGATGTCGTTACCCTTGATGTCTTCCTCGCCAATATTGAGCAGGCCGACGGTGGGTCGATCGATGTGATCCAGGGCGGAAACCAGCATGGCGCCCATGATACCAAACTGCAACAGGTGCTCTGGCTGGCAATCCACATTGGCGCCGAGGTCCAGGACGTAGGTGCGACCCTTGACCGTGGGCAGGATGGAGGCAATGGCGGGACGGTCGATGCCAGGCAGGGTCTTCAGCACGAAACGGGAAACCGCCATCAGGGCGCCGGTATTGCCGGCGGAGACGGCCGCGTCGGCGGCGCCTTCCTTGACCAGATCGGCCATGACCCGCATCGACGAGTCCTTCTTGTTGCGCAGGGCCACAGCGACGGGGTCGTCCATGGCCACCACCTCGCTGGCGTGCTGAATGCGCAAGCGATCCCCGAACTCCGCCTGGGCACCGCCGAGCAAAGGCTGCAAGGCCTCCTCCCGGCCCACCAGAATGGCGGCGCAATCGGGATCCCGACGCAGGAATTCGAAGGTGGCGGGCAGCGTGACCGACGGACCGTGGTCGCCGCCCATGCAATCTACCGCCAGGGTGATCGCCATCAGATGCTGGAACTGATCAAGAAAAAGGCCGGATGCGCCAAACGCATCCGGCCGTGGATTCCTGACGAATTACTCGCCCTTGGCCTTCAGGACCTTCTTGCCGCGATACACGCCGGAGGGGGAGATGTGGTGACGCAGATGCACTTCGCCGGTGGTGGGTTCCACGGCGGTGGGCGGGTTGGTCAGAAAGTCGTGGGAACGATGCATGCCACGCTTGGACGGGGATTTCTTGTTCTGTTGAACGGCCATGATGAGACTCCTTGCTTCAAACTCTGTTTTTCAACTTCGCCAAAACCGCAAAGGGCGAAGGCTCCTGATTCTTATCCGTCACCGGCAACTCGCAGGACTCGTGAGTGGGCGCGATGGGCAACGCCAACAGCACTTCTTCCTCGATCAACGGCAACAGGGCTAACTCCTGTTGGGCCTCGATGGCGTCAGCACTATCGTCCTCCAGCTCATCTTCCGGCCACTCGGCCCCCGGAGGGACCAAGCGCAGGCGGTTGTCCACCCGCAACTCGTACTGCATCGGCTCCAGGCAGCGCTGGCAACGCAAGGTCAACACGCCGCTCACGCCAAAACGCAAGAACCGCGCGCCTTGCGGATCGCGCTCCCCCACCAGTTCATACTGCAACTGACCGTCCCGCGTCAGCAGGCTGTCGGCCAATCGTTCCAGGGCCGCCAGGGCAATGGCACCCGCCTTGCGGCGGCCATCCCGGGCGAAATCCAGCGGATCGATCACGACGCCGGCCAAGTCTTGTAGGGGTTGGTCAGACATAAAGGGCGCGAATGCTATCATGCCGCCCCGCTGCCGTCAAAGCCGATTTCAACGAAACTATCCAGTCAAAACAAAAACATGCCGACTGAAGCCGCCGCTCCCCGCCTAATTCTGGCCTCGACCTCGACTTTTCGCCGGGAACTGCTCTCCCGGCTGCAAATCCCCTTCGAAACCGCCGCCCCGGACACGGACGAATCGCCCATCGCCGGAGAATCCCCGGCCAGCACCGCCGAACGACTGGCGGAAGCCAAGGCCAAGGCCGTCGCCGACCGTTTTCCCAATGCCCTGATCATTGGCTCCGATCAGGTGGCCTACCTGGCCGACCATGAACAGCGCCGCTTCGGCAAACCGGGAACCCGGGAGAATGCCATCGAACAATTGCGGGCAATGAGTGGAAAAACGGTGATTTTCCATACGGGCTTGTGTCTCCACAACACGGCAACCGGCCGCAGCCACCTGCGCGGCATTCCCACCGAAGTCCGCTTCCGGGAGCTTTCCGACGGGGAAATCCAGCGCTATCTGGACAAGGAAGACGCCCTCAACTGTGCCGGCAGCGCCAAATCCGAGGGTCTCGGCATTTCCCTGCTCGAATACCTGCGGGGCGACGACCCCAATGCACTGGTGGGCCTGCCCCTGATCGCACTGTGCGACATGCTGCGGGCCGAGGGACTTGCCCTGCCCTAGGGCGATACCGCCATGACCGTGAACGGCACGCTTTACCTGATACCAGTGGCCCTGGGCGACGTACCCTGGTCCCTGTTCCTGCCCGCGGCCACCCGGGAAGCGGCTTGCCGACTGGGGTACTTCGTCGTGGAAAACGCCAAGACCGCCCGGGCCGAGCTGAAACGCCTTGAACATCCAACGCCCTTGCGGGAACTGGCCATCGAGCAACTCCCGGAAAAACTCAACGGCGCCGACGCCGATCGCCTGCTGGCCCCGCTGCTGGCGGGCCACGACCTGGGGATCATGTCCGAGGCGGGTTGCCCCGGCGTCGCCGACCCGGGCGCCCTGCTGGTGCGCCGCGCCCACGAGCTCGGCATCCGGGTCAAGCCCCTGGTGGGCCCCTCTTCCTTGCTGCTATCCCTGATGGCCTCCGGCCTGGATGGCCAGCAGTTCGCCTTTCACGGCTATCTGCCGGCACGGGAGCCGGAGCGCAGCCAGCGCATCGTCGCCTTGGAAAAAGAATCCCGCCGCCTGGGCCAAACCCAGTTGTTCATCGAGACGCCCTACCGCAACACCGCCCTATTCCAGGCCCTGCTGGCCGCCTGCCAAGGGGGAACCCGGCTTTGCGTCGCCACCGACCTGACCCTGCCCGGGGAAACCATCACCACCAAGACCGTGGCCCAATGGAAAAAGGCCGCCGTCCCACCATTGGACAAGCGGCCCACCGTATTCCTATTGCTGGCCTAGGTAATTAGTTCAGGCTGAACCGGGAGAAGGTGTCGACCAAGCCCTTGGAAAAACTGGTGCCCATGTTGGCGCCGAATTTCTGGGCAAACTTCTCAGCAAAATTGGGCTTCACCGTGTAATCGCGGATGTCCTCGGCCTTGAGCACGTCCCGGGCCACGGACTCCACCGTGCCATAGCCGTCCGCCAGCCCCAGTTCCACGCTCTTGGCACCGGACCAGACCAGGCCGGAGAACAGGTCTGGACTTTCCTTCAAGCGCTTGCCGCGTCCCTGCTTGACCACAGCGATGAACTGCTGGTGCACCTCGTCCAACATGGACTGGGCGTACTTCTTCTGGGCGGCGCTCTGGGGGGAGAACGGGTCGAGGAAGGCCTTGTTCTCGCCGGCAGTCACTAGGCGTCGTTCAACCCCCAGCTTGTCCATGGTGCCGGTGAAACCAAAACCATCCATCAGCACACCGATGGATCCGACGATGCTGGCCTTGTCCACATAGATGTTGTCGGCCGCCGCCGCCACGTAGTAGCCGCCGGAGGCACAGATATCCTCCACCACGGCATAGAGCGGAATATCGGGATGCTTCTTGCGCAAGCGGCGGATTTCGTCGTTGATCATGCCCGATTGGACCGGACTGCCGCCGGGGCTGTTGATGCGCAGCACCACGCCCACCGTGCCCTTGTCCTCGAAGGCCGATTGCAGGGCGCCGAGGATGTTCTCGGCACTGGCGTCGGATTTCGGCCCGATCACCCCCTCCAACTGCACCAGGGCGGTATGGCGATGACCATCGGCCAGTTTGTCGGAACCGCCGCCCCATTCAAAGGCGGCGCCGAGGACGATGGCCAGATAGGCAAACCCGAGCAATTTGAAAAATATGCCCCAGCGACGACGACGGCGCTGCTCAATCAAGCCATCCAGGGCGATTTTTTCGAGGACCTGGCGTTCCCAGTTGGGCTGGTCGCCGGAAGCGGAGTTGGGGTCGGACATCATCAACTTTCTTGTTCTAGGCAAAACACCTGACCATCGCGCTCCGCCAGGGACAAGGGGGTCAGGCCCCTGCCGTTGCAACGCCCGCCAAGACAAGCCCCGGTTTCCGGGTCGTAGAGGGCGCCGTGGGTGGCGCAAACCAAGTATAAACCGCTGTAATCGAAGAACTTGCCTTCCTGCCAGTCGATCTCGATGGGAACGTGGCTACAGCGATTCAGGTAGCCGTAAACCCGCCCCCGGAAACGGATGGCGAAGGCCGGCGCCTCCTCGCCTTGCCGCAGCAGCCGAAACCGGACACCGGGCCCGGCATCCACCAGATCGGCGGCGGCGCAGATCAGCCGTTCGCCTTCAGCCACGCGGCCAACTCCTCCACCGAGTCCACACAGTGGAGGGGGGCCAAGGCCTCCAAGCCGCTGCGGGGATGGGCGCCGTAGCTGACGGCAATGGCGGGAACCCTGGCGTTATGGGCCATTTGCACGTCGTGACTGGTGTCGCCGATCATCAAGGTGGCCTCCGGCGCAACGCCAAACTCGGCCATCAGTTCCTCCAGCATTTGCGGATGAGGCTTGGAAAAACACTCGTCGGCACAGCGGGTGGCATGAAACCGTGGCCCCAAACCGCTGACGTCAAGGGCCCGGTCCAGGCCGACGCGGCTCTTGCCGGTGGCCACCGCCAGCAGATGGCCGGCGGCGAGCAATTGTTCCAACAATCCATCAACCCCCGCGAACAGACTCAACTCATGGTCCTGGGACAGGTAATGGTGACGATAACGGTTGGCCAACTCGCCGTAGCGCTCGCCGGGCAGGTCGGGCAAGGCGTAGCGCAGCGCGTCGTCCAGGCCGAGGCCGATGATGTGCCGCGCCCGGGCGTCGGAGGGCGGCTCCAGCCCCAGGTCGCGGGCGGCCGCCTGGACCGAACCGGCGATGGTCGCCGCCGAATCCATCAAGGTGCCGTCCCAATCGAAGACGATCAACTCATACTGCCTGGCCATAATCCCTCTTTTCGTTCTGGTCCAATTTCGCCACGAAGGCCGCCAATTCCGGTGGCAACGGTGCTTCCAGGGCGATGGCCTCCCCGCTCAGAGGATGCTTGAACGCCAGTTTCGCCGCATGAAGGAACATGCGTTTCAAACCGGCCTTTTGCAAGTCCTTGTTCAGGGAAAAATCGCCGTATTTGTCGTCGCCGGCCAGGGGGAAACCCAAATGGGCCAAGTGAACGCGAATCTGATGGGTGCGCCCCGTCTTCAATTCCACTTCCACCAGGCTGAAATTCTGCCAGCGGGCCACCAAGCGAACGATGGAATGGGCCTCTTTCCCTTCCGGGGACACGCTGACCCGGCGCTCCCCTTCCGGGGTCAGGTATTTGTGCAGGGCCAGGCGCACGTGTTGGGTCGGATTCATCCAGCGCCCCTTCACCAGGGCGTAATAGCGCTTGGCAATCCCCCCATCGCGGAACATGTCGTGCAGCTTGGTCAGGGCCGAGCGCTTTTTCCCCACCAGCAGCAGCCCGGAGGTTTCCCGGTCGAGGCGATGGGCCAATTCGAGGAACTTGGCCTGGGGGCGTGCCTGGCGCAATTGTTCGATCACACCGAAACTGACGCCACTGCCCCCGTGCACCGCGGTCCCGGCGGGCTTGTCCAGCACGATCAGGGCATCGTCCTCGTAGACGACGGCGAATTCCCGGGCGGGGACCGGGGCGGCGGATTCGGCGCGGGCCGCAATCCGCACCGGCGGAATCCGCACCACATCCCCCCGCTGCAATCGGTAGTCGGCCCCTACCCGCCCCTTGTTAACCCGCACCTCGCCGCTGCGCAGGATGCGGTAAACATGGCTTTTAGGCACCCCTTTGGCGATCTTGAGCAGGAAATTGTCGATGCGCTGCCCTTCGGCCTCATCCCCCACCTCAAGCAGGGTCACGGATGCTTTGCTTAAATCGTTCATTTTGAAATACAATGCGCCTCGGTTTGCCGTCCCGCGACGGTGTGCCCGATGGCCCGAAGCGGCATCGGTGGCACTGCTCCCGGGGTGTTGCCTGCATCCCTGATTGACCGTTCAGTCATACGGATCAAAGGTTGAGGCAGGCATGGGCGCCGCGGTTTCGTTGCATGACATTACGGTTGCAACACACCCGGCACCCGCAACCACGGGGTATCTCGCTCACCCGAAGCAGCGAGTCTACTTTAATTTGCACGCTTAACAGGCACCGACGATTGCGAAGCTCCGGTTCTTCTGCCCATCAAGTGGGATGAAAACCTGAGCCACACAAGAAAAACCGACCGTTTGCTCAACCAACCTTCAATGATTCAAACCCTATCACTGCAAACCAAGTCGCTCACCTCCTGATTCCCAGGGGGTGCGTCGTGCCCTGCCCGCGTGCGGGAGCACAAAATGAAACGCATGCTTTTCAATGCGACGCAGGCTGAGGAACTCCGCGTCGCGATTGTGGATGGTCAGAAACTCATCGACCTCGACATCGAATCAGCCGCCAAGGAACAACGCAAGAGCAACATCTACAAGGCTGTCATCACCCGCATCGAGCCCAGCCTCGAAGCCGCCTTCGTCGATTACGGCGCCGAGCGCCACGGCTTCCTGCCCTTCAAGGAAGTCGCCCGCACCTACTTCCAACCCGACCTCGAACCCGGTCGCGCCAAGATCCAGGACGCCCTCAAGGTCGGCCAGGAACTGATCGTCCAGGTGGAAAAGGACGAGCGCGGCAACAAGGGCGCTGCCCTCACCACCTTCGTCTCCCTGGCCGGCCGTTATCTGGTGCTGATGCCCAACAACCCCCGTGGTGGCGGCGTATCCCGTCGCGTCGAGGGCGAGGAACGCCAGGAACTGCGCGAAGTCATGGATCAGCTCGAAGTGCCCAACGGCATGAGCCTGATCGCCCGTACCGCCGGCATCGGCCGCAACGCCGAAGAACTGCAATGGGACTTGAACTATCTGCTGCAACTGTGGGGCGCCATTTCCGGTGCCGCCCAGGGCCAGACCGGCGCCTTCCTGATCTACCAGGAATCCAGCCTGGTCATCCGCGCCATCCGCGACTACTTCCAGCCCGACATCGGTGAGATCCTGATCGACACCGACGACATCTTCGAACAGGCCCAGCAGTTCATGGCCCACGTGATGCCGAACAACGTGAACCGGGTGAAGCGTTATCACGACGACGTGCCCCTGTTCTCCCGCTTCCAGATCGAGCACCAGATCGAGTCGGCCTACTCCCGCCAGGTGAACCTGCCTTCCGGCGGCGCCATCGTCATCGACCACACCGAAGCCCTGGTGTCCGTGGACGTGAACTCCGGCCGCGCCACCAAGGGTAGCGACATCGAGGAAACCGCTTTCCGCACCAACTGCGAAGCGGCCGACGAAATCGCCCGCCAACTGCGCCTGCGCGACTTGGGCGGCCTGATCGTCATCGACTTCATCGACATGGAGTCCAGCAAGAACCAGCGCGAAGTGGAAAACCGCCTGCGCGATGCCCTGCACCATGACCGCGCCCGCGTCCAGACCGGCAAGATCTCCCGCTTCGGCCTGTTGGAACTGTCCCGCCAGCGCCTGCGCCCCGCCCTGGCCGAGACCAGCTACATCACCTGCCCGCGCTGTACCGGCACCGGCCACATCCGTTCTACCGAGTCCGCCGCCCTGCACATCCTGCGCATCCTCGAAGAGGAAGCCATGAAGGAAAACACCGGCGCCCTGCACGTGCAGGTCCCCGTGGATGTGGGCACCTTCCTGCTCAACGAAAAGCGCGTGGATATCGCCCGCATCGAAGTGCGCCACCGCGTCAACCTGGTGATCGTGCCCAACCGTCACCTGGAAACCCCGGCCCACGAAATCGTGCGCCTGCGCCACGACCAATTGAACGCCGAAGGCATTGCCCTGGCCAGCTACCAGATGGCCGAACAGCCCGCCGAGGCCGCCAGCTACCAGCCCCCTTCCGCCCAGAACGAAGCCAAGCCCGCCAAGGCCGAAGCCGCCGTCAAGGGCATCACCCCCGACCAGCCCGCACCGGTGGTGGAACCCAAGGCGGTCGCAAGCAAGACCAAGGTCAAGAGCGAACCTGGTTTCTTCGGCAAGATCCTGGCCTGGTTCAGCGGCGACAAGCCCGAGGCCCAGCCCGCCGCCAGCGCGCGCGGTAGCAAGCCAGGCCGCCGCGATGGCCGCGACCGGAATGACCGCAATGAGCGGGGCGACCGCAATGGCCGCAATCGCAACCGCCGCGATGGCCGCGACGGCAACCGGGAAGGCAACGAGCGCAAGGAAGGCCGTGAGCCCCGCGAAGGCAAGGAAAAAGAGGCCCGCGAGCCCCGTCAGCCGCGCCAGGAACAAAACGGGGAGGCCCGCGAAAACCGCGAACGCCGTCCCCGCAATGAACGCGGCGACCGCCAAGCCCGTGAGGGAGCCGAACGGGAACCGCGCCAGCCGCGGGAACCCCGGGAACCGAAGGAAGCCCGGGAGCCGCGCGAACCCCGTCAGCCCCGCCAGGAAGCCCCCCGCGAATCCGAGACTGATGTCACCCTGCTGCCCCAGGACGCCGCCGTCGCCGCTGTTGAAGGCGAAGGTGGCCAGGAGCGCCGCCGTGGTCGTCGCGGCGGTCGTGGTCGCGGCGAACGTGGCGAACGGCGTGAAATCCAGGCCGTGAACGAAGGTGAAACCATCGCCACGGATAGCACCACAGTGACTACGCAGGAAGCCGCTTCAGTTGCACCCGAACTTGTCCCCGCCCAGGAAACGGTCGCGGTGGATGTCGCACCTGTCGTTGCCCCCATCGTCCAGGCCATTGAGCAACCCACTGAGCAACCCATGGCTCAACCCATCGCTGCGGCGATCGAGCCGGCCCCGGTGATGGTGGTCGCTGACGTGGCAACGCCGCCCGTGGTCGAAGCCGCTGTGGAAGTGACACCTGCTCCGGCAGCCGTAGCCCCCGTGGAAACCCCGGTCTTCGCAGCCCCTGTTGTGGACCTGAGCCAAAACCTGGAACAGGCCGGTCTGGTGCTGATCGAAACCGCCCCGGACAAGGCACAGTCGGCGCCTCAGATCGTTGTCCCCAGCCAGCCCCTGGGCCGCAAGCCTAAGCCCGCGCCGGTGCTCATCGACGAGCCCCTGCAAATCGTGGAGACACGCCGGGAATAAGACGCAACGGCGATCAGCAAAAAGGGCACCCGAGGGTGCCCTTTTTGTTGGACATGACGTAATGAACGCCGTCACGCCCGGCTTGCCTCAGCCCAGTCCCCCTGCTCCATTCCTGGCATCCATGGGGAATCGTGGCACATGCAGCGACCAGGACATCGTCGATCTGAATTCAGAAGGGATAGGCACGCATCAGGCCCGATGCAGCCGCCTCCGCCATGTCCAGCACCTGTTCAAAGCCCATGGCACCGCCGTAATAGGGATCCGGTACTTCCTGCCCCTCCCTGCCGGCCGCATAGTCCAGCAGCAAGGCCAGCTTGAAGCGCAGTTCCCTGGGGCATTGCCGACGCAAATCCGCCAGGTTGCGCAGGTCCATGGCGAGGATGCGGTCGAATACGTGGAAATCCTCGACACATACCTGTCGTGCCCGCAAGTCGGACAAGTCGTAACCGCGCCGAGCCGCCGCTTGCTGGGCACGCAAATCAGGCGGTGCCCCGATGTGGTAATCATGGGTGCCGGCGGAGTCCAGATAAAAGGCATCGCCCAGCCCCGCCTGTTTCACCACGGCCCGCATGACGCCTTCCGCCGTAGGCGATCGGCAGATGTTGCCCATGCAAACGAACAAGATTTTTTGTGTCACGCTCACATTGATTCTCCTCCCCTGCGTCCGTCTGGCACAGGCGGCGCTTGGTTGATGTTCTTATCCTAATCGATTCCCTCGCGGGACCGTAGCGAGGATGGTCGCGCCGGGCGCGACACCTGCCTGCTTCAGCGCTTCCGGAAAACCTAGGGTTCGAAGTTGCAGAGACGCTGGACGTCCGGGATGCGGATGACCCGCCCGCGCATCGCGATCAAGCCCTTGGCGCTCAGTTCGCCCAATATCCTCGACAGGGTTTCAGGAGTCAAGTTGAGCCGGGAGGCAATCACCTGCTTGGAGGTAGGCAGCACGACTCCCTCGCCGCCACCGGCAGCGCCCTTTTCGCAATGTTGCAAAAGATAGCCGATGACCCGCTGGGTACTGGACCGCAGGGAATAGGACTCCACATCCAACAACAGGGAATGGAGCCGTAGGGAAAGGCCGGCCAATAGCCGGCGGGCAAAGTTGGGGTCGGACTCCACCAACTCCAGAACGCCCTTGCGGGACACGTGCAGGAGCAGGCAGTCGGCCAGGGCCTGGGCCGATACCGGATAAGGACGGCCGAGGAACATCACCGCCTCACCGAAGCTCTGCTGGGGACCGATGATCTCCACCACTTTTTCGTGGCCCAGGGACACCGGCAGAAACAGTTTGACCTGCCCGTAGACCACTACATGGAAACCCTCGACGGCATCGCCCTTGGCGAAAATCGGCTCGCCCTTGTCAAACCGCTGTTCGCTGACCTCGGCCAGTACCTGGTCCTGCTGCGCCTCCGTCAATTCACGGAAAAGCGGATGACGGGCGAGGATTAAAGGAACATGAGCGTTTTCCATAACGAACCTCCATTCCCGGCACCCGGCAAGGCAGTTGGCCCTGGCACCCTCGCCAGCGAGGACAGTCCGACGCCCAAGGATACGGGCCTCGTACAAGAAAAAACGGCTCCCGCGAAGCGGGAGCCGAAACCGTGATCCTTGCCGAAGGAATCACGCTGTTGCCTTGTCACTCTTGAAGAAACTGAACAGGTAGAGCAGCAGACCGATCAGGAACACCACACCGGTACCTTCCCGCAGCCAGTAGAACAGGGCGACCTGATCCTGCGCCGCCATGAAGCCCATGGGCGTCGGGCTCACCCGTTGCAGCCACACCTGCAAGATGCCGGCGGCGGTAAGGAACAGGGTGATGAACACCATGGCAATGGTCATCAGCCAGAAGCCCCACATTTCGATGACCTGGGCGGCATTGCTGTTGGCAATGCGGCCGCGCATCAGGGGCATGGCGTAGGAGATCATGGTGATCACCACCATCACGTAGGCGCCGTAGAAAGCCATGTGGCCGTGAGCCGCCGTGATCTGGGTACCGTGGGTGTAGTAGTTCACCGGGGCCAGGGTATGCAGGAAGCCCCACACGCCTGCGCCGAGGAAGGCCATCACACCAGTGCCCAGTGCCCACAGGGTCGCCGCCCGGTTGGGATGCTCGCGACGACGACGGTTCACCATGTTGAAGGCGAACAGGGTCATGGCAAAGAAAGGGATGGGCTCCAGGGCGGAGAACACGGAACCGAACCATTGCCAGTACTCGGGCGTACCGATCCAGAAGTAGTGGTGACCGGTGCCGATGATGCCCGTGACCAGGGTCAGGGTGATGATCACGTACAACCATTTCTCGATCACTTCCCGGTCCACGCCGGTGATCTTGATCAGCACGAAGGCAAGGATCGCACCGAGGATCAGTTCCCAAACGCCTTCCACCCAGAGATGAACCACCCACCACCAGTAGAACTTGTCGCGTACCAGGTTGTCGGGATTGACGAAGGAGAACAGGAACATGATCGCCAGCCCCCACAGGCCCAGCAGCATCACCGTGGTGATGGCGGTCTTGCGGCCCTTGAGGAAGGTCATGGAGATGTTGAACAGGAAGGCCAGGGCCACCACCACGATGCCTATCTTGGTGATCGTGGGTTGCTCAAGGAATTCCCGGCCCATGGTGGGCAACAGATCGTTGCCGGTGATCTTCGCCAGGGTGGCATAGGGCACGGACAGATAGCCGATGACAGTGAGGGCGGCAGCCACGAGGAAAATCCAGAACATGACCAGTGCCAACTTCGGACTGTACAGCTCACGCTCGGACTCTTCCGGCACCAGGTAGTAGGCGGAGCCCATGAAACCCATCAACAGCCAGACGATCAGGGCGTTGGTGTGCACCATGCGGGCAACGTTGAAGGGAATGTGGGGAAACAGGAAATCCCCCACCACGTATTGCAGCCCCATGATCAGACCGAACAGGATCTGGGCGACGAACAGGACCAGGGCACCGATGAAATAGGGCTTGGCCACCGCTTGGGATTTGTATTGCATGATGGTCTTCTCCTCAGCCTTCGATGTTGGGCGGCCAGTTGGCGGTATTGATCTCGGACGCGTACTTCAGGAAAGCCACGAGATCGTCCAACTCCTTGTCGCTGAGATGGAAATCGGGCATCTGCCGACGACCGGGCGCACCGCTGGGCTGGGACTTGATCCAGGCCTTGATGAACTCGGGCCCGCGACGCTTGTAGACGTTGCCCAGTTCCGGCGCGAAATAAGCACCTTCACCCAGCAGCGTGTGGCAGCCGATGCAATTGTTGTTTTCCCAGATGCGCTTGCCGGCGGCGACGGCCGGATTGGCCAATTGCGCCCGTTGGTCACGCTGCGGTAGTTGCTGCTCGGTGTCGTAGGTCAAGGCCAGGAACATCAGGAGAAAGAACACCGTCCCCCCGAAAAAGATGTTCCTCGCCGCCGAGGTTGAGAATAAGGCACTCATGGTTCCCCCTTTCGAAAATCACTGCCGGCGAAGTCCCGCAGTAGCCGCGAAAGTTAAGGGAAAGCACCACCCTGGCACCTTGACAGCGGTCAAGGATTTCCAGACGCAACGACCTTCAATGCATATTTCATGGAACGATTCTGTAGAGCGGAGAACCAGTTCAACTGGTCCGTCAACGCGGCAACGGAACCGATCACGATCAAGGCGGGCGGACGGATACCAACGTCATTACAGCGTTGCTCCAAGGTGGCCAAGTTGCCGCTGACCACATGCTGTTCGGGCAGGGTCGCCTTGGCAACCACGGCAGCCGGCGTCGAGGATGGCAATCCGTGCGCGACGAGCTGACGACAGATTTCCCCCAAGCCGCCGACCCCCATGTAGATCACCACCGTTTGGTGGGGACGTGCCAATGCGGGCCAATCCAGGTCGATGCTGCCGTCCTTGAGATGGCCCGTGACGAATAGGCAGGACTGGGCATGATCGCGATGGGTCAACGGGATGCCGGCATAAGCCGCCATGCCCGATGCCGCCGTCACGCCGGGCACCACCTGGAAGGCCAGTCCTTCGCTCGCCAGCGCGGCGATTTCCTCGCCGCCACGACCGAAGATGTAGGGATCGCCGCCCTTGAGTCGCACCACCACGCCACCCTTGCGCCCCAGGTCCACCAATAGCTGGCTGATTTGCTCCTGGGGCAAGGTGTGGTTGCCCGCTTCTTTGCCCACATAAATTTTTTCCGCTCGGGCGGGCATCAGATCAAGAACACCCCTGCCCACCAAGTGGTCATACACCACCACATCGGCAGAGGCTAATACGCGCGCGGCCTTGACCGTCAGCAGATCGGGATCGCCGGGACCGGCGCCCACCAGATAAACGCAGTTTCGTTGGATGTCCATGGAGACATTCTGCCGTAATGGTTTATGACAAAAAATTGATCCATTTCAAGAAAAGTGGAACACTGTGCGCCGGCTCGGATTTGCTTGACCCCAATCAATGAATTGTCTTCTGTAGATCAGGAGACTGCGCTGTGCTTGTTGCAGGCGCTCTCTATCCGGGGAGCGCATTCACTACTTGAGGGGAGATTCTCATGAGAAAGACCGGAGTCATCATCAGTGCATTCGCATTGATGCCGCTGGCAGTCAGCAACGCCTTTGCGGATGATGCGAAAACGCAGCACAAGAACATGCCCGCCGCCGAAACCGCCTACCAGGGCGCGGGTGGCTCTCCGCTGGCCGGGGTTGAGATGTACCAGGACATCAACCCCAAGGCACCGGCCATGAGCAAGGCCGAGTTCGACAAGGCCCGCCAGATCTACTTTGAACGTTGTGCCGGCTGTCACGGCGTGCTGCGCAAGGGCGCCACCGGCAAACCCCTGACACCGGACAAAACCCTGGCCAACGGCACCGAATACCTCAAGGTCTTCATCAAATACGGTTCCCCCGCCGGCATGCCCAACTGGGGTACCTCCGGTGAACTCACCGATGCCGAAGTGGACCTGATGGCCCGCTACGTGCAGCAAACCCCGCCCCAGCCGCCCGAGTTCAGCCTGAAGGACATGGAAGCGACCTGGAAGGACATCATCCCCGTCGCCCAACGGCCGACGAAGAAGATGAACAGCTACAACATCGCCAATATCTTCTCCACCACTCTGCGTGACGCGGGCGAAGTGGCCCTGATCGACGGCGACACCAAGAAGATCATCAACATCATCAAGACCGGCTACGCGGTGCACATCTCCCGCCTGTCCGCCTCCGGCCGCTATCTGTACGTGATCGGCCGCGATGCCCGCATCAACCTGATCGACCTGTGGATGGAAAAACCGGACAACGTCGCCGAGATCAAGGTCGGCCTGGAAGCCCGTTCCGTCGAAACCTCCAAGTTCAAGGGCTTCGAGGACAAGATCGCCGTGGCCGGCACCTATTGGCCGCCCCAATTCGTGATCATGGACGGCGACACCCTGAAGCCGTTGAAGATCGTGTCCACCCGTGGCATGACTGTGGATAACGAATACCATCCGGAACCCCGCGTGGCCTCCATCGTCGCCTCCCATTACCACCCCGAGTTCGTGATCAACGCCAAGGAAACCGGCAAGATCATGATGGTGAACTACAAGGATCTGAGCAACCTGAAGATCACCACCCTGGATGCGGCCAAGTTCCTCCACGACGGCGGCTTCGACTCCACCGGCCGTTACTTCATGGTGGCCGCCAACGCCTCCAACAAGATCGCCGTGGTGGACACCAAGGACGACAAGATGGCCGCCATCATCGACGTGGGCAAGATTCCTCACCCCGGTCGCGGTGCCAACTTCGTCCATCCCAAGTTCGGTCCCGTCTGGGCCACCGGCCACCTGGGCGACGAAACCATCAGCCTGATCGGCACCGACCCGGTCAAGCACAAGGCCCAGGCCTGGAAGGTGGTGGATACCCTCAAGGGCCAGGGCGGCGGATCCTTGTTCATCAAGACCCATCCCAAGTCCAAGAACCTGTGGGTGGACACCGCCCTCAATCCGGACGCCAAGATCAGCCAGTCCATCGCGGTATACGACATCAACAACCTGGACAAGGGCTATGAAGTACTGCCCATCGCCGAGTGGTCCGGCTTGGGCGAAGGTGCCAAGCGCGTGGTTCAGCCCGAGTACAACAAGGCTGGCGACGAGGTGTGGTTCTCCGTCTGGTCCGCCAAGAACCAGCAGTCCGCCATCGTCGTGGTGGATGACAAGACCCGCAAGCTGAAGACCGTGATCAAGGATTCCCGTCTGGTCACGCCTACCGGCAAGTTCAACGTCTACAACACTCAGAACGACATCTATTGATGCCACCACCGGGGCGGCGCACCATGCGCCGGCCCGGCCCCCATCGAAAGGAACATCATGAAAATCGCACTGCTGATCTCCGCCCTGCTCGCCATCAGCCTCGCCCCGGCGGCCCAGGCCAACGAAGCCCTGGCCGGCAAGGCCGGCTGCATGGCCTGTCACGCCAAGGACAAGAAACTGGTGGGTCCCGCCTTCAAGGACGTGGCGGCCAAGTACAAGGACCAGAAGGATGCCGAAGCCAAGCTGATCGACAAGGTACGCAAGGGCGGTGCCGGCAATTGGGGCGCCATTCCCATGTCGCCCAACGGTCCCGACAAGATTTCCGACGGCGACCTGAAGACGGTCATCGCCTGGATTCTGAAGGGCGCCGCCTGATGCCATATCGGCTGGTCCTGGCGCTGCTCGCTGGGGCCTCCTTCCAAGTCGGGGCGACGGAACCCGCCGTCCCGCGCCAACAAGCCCTGGTGCACCTGGTGCGCCAGGACTGCGGCTCCTGCCACGGCCTGACCCTCAAGGGCGGCCTCGGTCCGGCCCTGACGCCGGCAGCCCTCGCTGGCCGCAGTGAAGAAACCCTGATTGCCACCATCATCCACGGCCGCCCCGGTACGCCCATGCCGCCCTTCAAGGGCATTCTGGACGACGACGAAGCCCGCTGGATCGCCCGCCAGTTACTGGCCGGATTCCCCCCGGGACACTGACATGAAACCTTATCTCGCGCGGATCGCATCGATCTTGGCGACCCTGTCCCTCGCCGTTCTCTGCACGACAACCTCGCCCGCCTTGGCGGAAACCCTGCGCGGTACCGGCGACCTGGGTATCGTCATCGAACGGGCCAGCGGCCGCGTGCAGATCGTGGATACCACGCAGCAAAAAGTCATCGGCCAAGTGGATGGCTTGGGCGACCTGTCCCACGCCTCCGCCGTGTTCTCCCGGGATCAGCGCTACGCCTACGTCTTCGGCCGCGATGGCGGCATCTCCAAGGTGGACCTGCTCACCGCCACCCTGGTCAAGCGCATCGTCCAGGCCGGCAACGCCATCGGCGGCGCCATCTCCCAGGACGGCAAGCTGGTGGTGGCCCAGAACTATGAGCCAGGCGGCATCAAGGCCTTCGACGCCAATACCCTGACCCTGGTGGCCGACGTACCCGCCACCTACGGCAACGAGGGCAAGCGCTCCAAGGTCGTGGGCCTCAGCGACCTGCCCGGCCAGCGCTTCGCCTATGCCCTGTTCGATGCCGGTGAAATCCGCATCACCGACCTGTCCGACCCTACCCATCCGAAAACCGTCACCTACCCGGCCGGCAAGCAGCCCTACGATGGCCTCGCCACCCCCGACGGTCGCTACTACGTGGCCGGTCTGTTCGGCGAGGACGGCTTGGCCCTGCTCGACACCTGGCAGCCGGAACAGGGCGTGCGCAAGGTGATGGCCGGCTACGGCAAGGGCGAGGCGCCGCTGCCGGTGTACAAGATGCCCCATCTGCGCGGCTGGTCCGTGGCCAATGGCCGCGCCTATCTGCCCGCCATCGGCCGCCACGAAGTGCTGGTGGTGGACGCCCGCACCTGGCAAGAAGTCGGCCGCATCCCGGTCAAGAGCCAGCCCGTGTTCGTCATGGCCCGCCCCGACGGCCGCGAGGTCTGGGTCAATTTCGCCTTCCCCGACAACGGCTGGGTGCAGGTCATCGACACCCTGCGCAATACCGTCAGCGACACCCTGGAACCGGGCAAGGCCGTGCTGCACATGGAATTCACCCCCCGGGGCGAAGCGGTGTGGATTTCCGCCCGGGACGACAACAAGGTCAACATCTACGACACCGCCAGCCACAAGGTACTGCGCACCCTGGAAAGCGACAGCCCGAGCGGCATCCTGTTCTCCTCCCGCGCCGCCCGGACGGGGTTCTGACATGAACGACCGCCACCACATCGGCCTGCGCCTACTCAATGACTACCAGCGGGACTTTCCCCTGGTGCCCCGGCCCTTCCTCGCCATCGCCGAGCAACTGGGCCTGGACGAAGCCACGGTCATGGCCGCCTATGAGGAAGGTCTGACCAGCGGCGCTGTCAGCCGCATCGGCGCCGTGGTGGCCCCGCGTCGCCTGGGTGCCAGCACCTTGGCCGCCCTGGCCGTGCCCAAGGAGCGACTCGAGGCCGTCGCCGCCCAGGTGAATCGCCACGCCGCCGTGAACCACAACTACGAACGGGAAGGTGACTGGAACCTGTGGTTCGTGGTCACCGCCCCTAGCGAAGCAGAGCGCAGCCAAACCCTGCAAGCCATCGCCGCCGACACCGGATTGTCAGTGCTGTCCCTGCCCCTGAGCGAGGAATATCACATCGACCTGGGCTTCGACCTGCGGGGCTACGACGCCCGCCACGATGCCGCCACGACTGCATCCTGCGCCGCCACGGCTGAGACGATCCGCAGGCCGGCAGTTCCCTCGCACAATGTGGACAGCCGCGCCCCCTGTGCCCTCCCCTCCCTGGAACAGGCGCTGCTGGCGACCCTGCAAGACGGCCTGCCCCTGAGCGCCCATCCCTACGCCGAGTTGGGCGCCAAGGCCGGCCTCAGCGAAGCCATGACCCTGGAAATGCTGGAAGGCTGGCTGCGGGATGGCCTGCTCAAGCGCTTCGGCGTCGTGGTGCGGCACCGGGCCCTGGGTTACACCGCCAACGCCATGTGCGTCTGGAACATTCCCGACGATCAGGTCAGCATCCTTGGCCGGCAACTGGCCGCCGTGCCCGGCGTCACCCTCTGTTACCGGCGCGAACGCTCCCTACCCCACTGGCCCTACAACCTCTACTGCATGATCCACGGCAAGGACCGCGACACCGTTCAGGCCCTGCGCGACCAGGCCGCCCAGCAGTTGGGACTGGACGCCTATCCTCACCAGGTCCTGTTCAGCCGCCGCTGCTTCAAGCAGTGCGGCGCCCGCTACGCGACCACGCCCATCGGAGGCCGGGATGCGTGAAACCAAATCTCGCTCCATCGACGACATGGACCGGGCCATCATCAATGCCCTACAGGGCGGGTTCCCTCTCTGTGAGCGGCCCTACGCCGCCGCCGCCGAACCCCTGGGTCTGGACGAGAACACCTTGCTGGCCCGACTGGAAAGCCTGCTGGCCGATGGCGTGCTGACCCGCTTCGGCCCCATGTTCCAGATCGAGCGCCTGGGTGGAAAGTTTTGTCTGTCCGCCATGGCGGTGCCCGAATCCCGCTACGAGGAAGTCGCGGCTGCCGTGAATGCCCTGCCCCAGGTAGCACACAACTACCGGCGCGAGCACGAACTCAATATGTGGTTCGTCCTTGCCACCGAAAGCCCCGAAGGCATCGAGGCTGCCGCACAAGCAATCGAAGCGGTGACAGGTTTACCGGTTTATCTGTTTCCCAAGGAGAAAGAGTTCTTCGTGGACATGAGGCTCAAGGCATGAACGCCCCATTGCCCCCCACTGAGGATATCGACCGGGCCTTGATCGTTGCAACCCAGGCCGGCCTGCCCCTGGTGCCCCGGCCCTACCACCAGATTGCCGAACAACTGAGCATCCCCGTCGAGGAAGTATTGCAACGGCTCAAGGCCATGCTGGCTCGGGGTGCCATCCGGCGTATCGGCGCCGTGCCCAACCACTACGCCATCGGCTACGTCGCCAACGGCATGAGCGTGTGGGACATCGACAACAGCGTGGCCGATGCGGTGGGCGAAGCCCTGGGACGCCTGGAAGCCATCACCCATTGCTACCGCCGGCCACGCCACCTGCCCCACTGGCCCTACAACCTGTTCGCCATGGTGCACGGCCATGATCGCAACGAAGTCAGTGCGCAAGTGGACGCCATTGCCACTCAGCTGGAAAGTCTTTTCCCCGGCGCCTGCCGTGCCCGGGACATTCTCTATTCCACCCGTATCCTGAAAAAAACCGGCCTGCGCATTGCCGGATAAAAATCCCTCTCCCCCATTCCCATTCGTTTCCCCGCCATGTTCCGCATCTCCCAATTCATCCGAGAAATCACCGACCCCACCCCGGTCGCCCCCCGTCGCAATGCCCCTGGCCCGGTGGTGATCTGGAACCTGATCCGTCGCTGCAACCTGACCTGCCGCCACTGCTATTCCATTTCCGCAGATACCGACTTCAAGGGCGAGCTATCCACCGACGAGGTCTACACGGTGATGGATGATCTCAAGTCCTTTCGCGTGCCGGTGCTCATTCTCTCCGGTGGCGAACCCTTGCTGCGGCCGGACATCTTCGACATCGCCCGCCGCGCCAAGGCAATGGGCTTCTACACGGCCCTGTCCTCCAACGGCA
Source organism: Denitratisoma sp. agr-D3 (assembly GCF_054658675.1). Classification (NCBI taxonomy): domain Bacteria; kingdom Pseudomonadati; phylum Pseudomonadota; class Betaproteobacteria; order Nitrosomonadales; family Sterolibacteriaceae; genus Denitratisoma; species Denitratisoma sp. agr-D3. The sequence goes on from NZ_BAAGIA010000003.1 coordinate 195,900, forward strand.
CCCTGATCGACGAGCACAACATCGACGCCATCGCCGACATCGGCTTCGACTACGTGGGCATCAGCCTGGACGGTATCGAAGCCACCCATGACCGCTTCCGCCGCAAGGAAGGCGCCTTCGCCGCTTCCATGATCGGCCTGCGGCTGTGCCAGGAACGAGGCCTGAAGGTGGGCGTGCGCTACACCATGACTGGGGAGAATGCCCAGGACCTGGACCCGCTGTTGCGACTGGTCCGCAGGGAAGGCATCCAGCGCTTCTATTTCTCCCACCTCAACTACGCCGGCCGGGGCAACAAGAACCGCAAGACCGATGCGGCTCACCTGACCACCCGCAACGCCATGGACCGCCTGTTCGAGCACTGCTGGCAAGACCACCAGGCTGGCCTGGAGCGAGACTTCACCACGGGCAACCAGGATGCCGATGGTCCCTATTTCCTCCACTGGGTCCAGCGCCGCTTCCCCGACCGGGCCGCACACATCGCCGCCAAGTTGCAACAATGGGGCGGCAATGCCAGCGGCGTGAACGTGGCCAACATCGACAATCTGGGCACCGTACACCCGGACACCATGTGGTGGCACGTGCCCCTGGGCAATGTACGGGAACGGCCCTTCTCCGCCATCTGGAGCGACCTGTCCAACCCGCTGCTGGCGGGCTTGCGCCAGCATCCGCGCGCCGTGGGCGGCCGTTGCGGCGACTGCCGCTACCTCTCCATCTGCAACGGCAGCTCGCGGGTACGGGCGGAACAGGCCGGGGGCGATGTCTGGGGTGAAGATCCGGCCTGCTACCTGACAGACGAGGAAATCGTCCAATGACATCGACCCGAACTTCCATGCCGAAAATTTTGCTGGTCCTCGTTGCGGCCATGGCCCTGACGGCCCAGGCCCAGAGCACAGCCCCCACTACCGTCCCCCCTGTTTCAACCCAAGCCGCCAGCAGCGATGCCGCGCCCGCGGCACCGGCCCTGTTCGCCGCCCACTGCGCCCAATGCCACGGTGCCGACAGAATGGGCGCCATGGGTCCGGCCCTGTTCCCGGAAAACCTGGAACGGCTGCGCAAGGCCGAGGCCATCCGCACCGTCAGCGAGGGCCGCGTCGCCACTCAGATGCCGTCCTTCAAGGACACGCTGAAGCCCGCTGAAATCGCGGCCCTGGTGGATTGGATCTATAGCCCGGTGAGGCCACCGCCCCGCTGGACCGATGCCGACATCGTCGCCTCCCGCGTCCAAGTCAGCGATCCCAAGACCCTGTCCCAGCGACCGGTATTCAAGGCCGACCCGCTCAACCTCTTCGTCGTGGTGGAAGGGGGCGACCACCACGTCTCCATCGTGGACGGCGACAAGCTGGAACCCATTTACCGCTTCGCCTCCCACTACGCCCTCCATGGCGGACCCAAGTTTTCCCCGGACGGCCATTACGTGTACTTCGCTTCCCGCGACGGCTGGGTCACCAAGTTCGACCTGTGGAACCTCAAGATCATCGCCGAGGTGCGGGTGGGCATCAACACCCGCAACGCCGCCGTGTCCGGTGACGGCCGTTATGTCATCGCCGCCAACTACCTACCCCGCAACCTGGTGCTGCTGGACAGCGACCTGAAACTGGTCAAGACCCTGGAAGCCCGCAGCCTGGACGGCAAGACGCTGTCGCGGGTATCTGCCGTCTACACCGCCGAGCCGCGCCACAGCTTCGTCGCCGCCATGAAGGACATGCCCGAACTGTGGGAGATCAGCTACGACGAAAAGGCGGCCCCCATTCACGACGGCTACGTGCATGACTACAAGATGGGCGAAGCCATCGCCAAGCCCGGCTTCCTCAATGCCCGCCGCACGCCCCTGGAGGATGTACTGGATGACTTTTTCTTCGACCAGTCCTATCGCAACGTGATGGGCACCTCCCGGGAAGGCAAGGGCCAGGTGGTGAACCTGGACGCCCGGCGCAAGATCGCCGATCTGGACCTGCCCGGCATGCCCCACTTGGGTTCCGGTATCACCTGGCAACGACAAGGACACACCGTCATGGCCACCACCGACCTCAAGGCGGCTGCGGTGACGGTGGTGGATCTTGCCACATGGCAGACGGTGAAGACTATTCCCACCCGCGGCCCCGGCTTCTTCCTGCGTAGCCACGAGAATAGCCGCTACGCCTTCGTCGATTCCATGATGAGCAAGGACTTCAAGGACACCTTGCAGGTGATCGACAAGGACAGCCTCGACGTGGTGAAGGAACTGCGTCCCGTGCCGGGAAAGACCCTGGCCCACGTGGAATTCACCAAAGACGGCCGCTACGCCCTGGCCAGCCTATGGGAAAACGACGGCGCCCTGATCGTCTTCGACGCCCGTACCCTGGAGGAAGTGAAGCGCATTCCCATGAACAAGCCGGTGGGCAAATACAACGTCTGGAACAAGATCAGCCGCTCCGAGGGCACCAGCCACTAAGCTGCTCGCCACCTCGGTCCGCTCCCAGCGCCATGGCCAAGAAGTTTCCCCTCAACCCCAAGCATCCCGAGCGCATTTGCTGGGGATGCGACAAATACTGTCCGGCGGATGCCCTAGGCTGCGGCAACGGCTCGGGACGAACCATGCACCCGGCGGAAATGCTCGGCGAGGACTGGTACACCTTCGGTGATTGGGACTTCGTCCCGGAAACCCCGCCGCCGGACAAAAAAACACCCGACTAGCCGCCAGCCGTGCGGGGCGCCCCATGGGAATGCCCCGATCCCTGACGGACCTCATCGGGGCATGCCGCGCCTACTTGTAGTCGAAACGCATCTGTTCGGCGATGGAAATCCCCGCGCTGGTCACCTCGCAGCGTCCCGCGTAAGCCGCCAGGGGCGTCGGCAAGGGCATGCCCTCCGCCAACAAGCGGGTGTTGTCGAACACCATGCCCAGGGCGGCAAAATTGCCATAGGCGCGAATGGCCCGCAACACGATGCGCTTGTTGCAGTGCCCCAGCCGGTCCTTGAAAGAGTCCTGCATCTGGGCCAGCTCGGCAAATTCCTTGACCTGGTAATCGTCCATGGGCGCTTGCCCCGTGTCGCGGGCAATGGCGCTGTCGATCTCGCCGAAAGTGCAGGCGCGACTGGCACCAGCCGTGATGTGGTAGCGGTCGAACTGGAGATCGGGCTTGTCCAGCAGTAGGTGCAGCGCCTCGGCACAATAGTCCACCGGGATCACGTCGATCTGCTGCGTCAGTTCGCAGGGGAAGGCCCGCAGCGCCCGCGCCATGCGGAACACCCAGAAAATGCTGCCCGAGGGCTCACAACCCAGCTTGCTGTGGCCGACCACGATGGAGGGCCGCGCCACGACCAGGGGAAGATCCGGCAATTCCTCCCGCAGCCGCCGTTCAGCCTCGTGCTTGCTATGGGTGTATTGGAGGAAGTGGTCGGTTTCCTCCCCGGCGTCGTAGCCCTCGGGAACGGGAATCGGTGCCTGATGACCGCAGGCCATGGCGGTGCCGATGTGCAAGAAACGGCGCAACTTGCAACGCTGGTACAGGGCGTGGGCCATGGCCAGCACGCCGTCCACGTTGGTGGGCCAGATCGAGGGATGGTTGCCGAAGGAAGCCACAGCGGCGGAACTGACCACATCCTGGATGGACGGCAGACGGGGATCGTCCTGCCAGTCCGCCACCGTGTTCAAGTCGCCGCAGAGGATCTGCTCCAGGTGCAGACGTTCCAAATGCACTTCATCCACGCCATGGCGGCGCAGGACATGGGCGATACGGGCCAGGCCGTCCTCGCGGTGCTCGGCCCGGATGAGGAACAGACATTCGTCCCAGCGGTCGGTATGAATCAGTCGCGCGGCGAGGGCGCCGCCAATGAAGCCGCTGGCTCCGGTCACCAGCAAAGTCGGTAAAAAACGCACAACACTCCCATCTGGGTGGATGGATCACGCGTCGCCGGGAAAACCCCAACAAAAAAGGGCGCAAGCGCCCTTTGCTATGAATCGTGATCCATTTATCTATCTATTTGTAAATAATTGTAATTTTTACAACCTGTCAAAACCCTGACAAACGTCATATGCCATTAGCAAGAAAAAAGCCAACTTATTCCCGCGTCAATTGGGCATAGAGCATGGGCAAACGGGTCGTCAATTCCTCCGGCCGGCGCAGCAGGGTGTAACCGCTAGCACCAAAGACGTGGGGCAGGTAGCTGGCCCCTTCCTTGTCGATGGTCACGCAGAAGGCGCGGACGCCCTGCTCCCGGGCTTCGAGAATGCTCATGCGGGTGTCCTCGATGCCGTAGCGCCCCTCGTAGAGGTCCAGGTCATGGGGCTTGCCGTCGGAAAGGATCAGCAATAGCCGCTGGCGATTGGGTTGGCGGACCAGCTGTTGCGTGCCGTGGCGAATGGCCGCCCCCAGCCGGGTGTAATAGCCGGGCTTGATGGCCTGGACCCGGCCGCGGGCATCGGCGTCGTAGGGCCGGTCGAAGGCCTTGAGTTCATGGAAGCGCACCTGTCCGCGCTTGAGGGAAGAAAAACCGCACAGGGAAAACCGGTCACCCGTGGCGCTGAGGGCCTCGGCGAACAGCATCAGGCTGTCGCGGATCACGTCGATCACCTTCTGCTCGTCCGAGGCCCAGGCATCGGTAGACAAGGACAGATCCGCCAGTACCAGGCAAGCCAGGTCGCGCTCCTGCTGCACCTGGGCCAGATAAAGACCGTCATCGCCACTGACTGTGCCGGCCAGGGCATCCGCCTGGCGGCGCACCCAGGCGTCGATATCGGGCGCCACGCCCTCGGGCTGGGCCTTGAGCCACCGGCGGGTCGGCGCCAGGGCGGCAAATTGGCTGCGCAGGCGGCGGGCGTGGGCGCGCAGGCGTTCCGGCAATTCCGTGGCCGCCGCCTGACGCGACACCATGGGTTGCAGCCGGCAATAGTCCGGCCGGAGAACCTGCCGACGGAAATCCCATTCCGGCAAGGGAATACCCGGCCCCAGGGGCAGATCGTCCTCGGCGGCGGCCGGCAAATCCAGGTCGAAGCGGACCCGGGAGGCCACCCGTTCACCATCCTGGGCCAGGCTCAATTGCTCCATGTCAGCCGCCGCCTTGGCGGCATCGTCCTCGGGGTCGTCGTCCTGGCTGCGGTTCACCTTCACGTACTCGGCCCAGGACAGCAGGCTTTCGGCGCGGAACATGAGCAGGATGCCGTTCTTTTCCGTAGGCATTTCGACCCGCTCCGCCCGATGGCGACTTGCGGCGTCCTGGGCACGAGCGCCCTCCTCCGCATCCTGGTGCTCGAGGCGCTGCGGCGCACCGGGCACGACCACCAGAGGAGAGAGCCAGAGGGGGACCGGTTGCAGGGACTTGCTGCCCTCACGTTCTAACGCGGGCAAGGCATCCACCAGGCCGGGATTACACAAGGCCTCCCTGACCGCCCGTTCCTGGGCAGCCTCGTCCGGCGGCATCTGGTCAGGGCGGCGACGCCGGGCCAGCACCGCGGCGACCAGCCGCTCATAGCGGGGCTGTAGGCCGGGGAAACGGGCCAAGGCCACCACCGTTGCCCGCTGATTACGCACGATCCATTCCTCGTCGCTGGGCACGTCATGGGCCGCCAGGGCTGCCAACCAGCAATACAGGTCCCGGTTGAGGGATCGCTCGGGAAACAGGGCGATGCGCTCCGGCAAGCAGAGGCGCTCACCATCGAGACCCGCCTGGACGCTGCGCTGCCCGGTGCCGGCCAAGCGTTGCAAGAAGCCGCGCCGGGCGCCGTGGCGCGCGGCGACAGCCTGTTGCACCCGCAAGCCGGGATCGCCACCGAGGGCGCGGAACATCATGCCCAGGGTCTTTTCCATGTCCTTCAAATAGACTGCCGCCGCCTCGTGCTCCTGACTGGCGGCCTTGGTAATGAAGCGGTCCCAGAGACCGCCGACCCATTCTTCCATGTCAGTCCCGGTTTCCGGTCAGGCTGACCTGCGCCTCGTTGCGCCGGGCGGCATCCTTGTCCACCCAGCGTAGCAATTGAACCTGGCCCCGTCCCTGCTGCACCGTGGCACAGGCCTCGATGCATTGGGTGCATTGGGTACAGGCGAACATCTTGTGCTTGGGCGTGCGCGGCCGCAAGCGCATGGGGCACACCCCCTCGCAGGCGGCATGGCCGGGACCGCCGGCGTCATAGCAAGCTGCGCAATCGGCGGCCCGTTCCCGTTCGAAGCCCACCACCAGGGCGTCACGATTACTCATCCAGGCCAGGCTCTGGAACAAGCCCACGGCGCAGCCGAAGCGGCAGAACAGGTGGCGGGCGAAGAGGAATTCCAAGGTCAGCACCGTACTGGCGGCGGCAAGAAACAGCCTCTGGTTGCGCGTCGGATTCAAGTGCCACAAGCGACCATAGACCTCGGCGGGCGGCAGCAGATAGGTCAGCAGCACCACGGCCCAGAGTACGGCGAACAGCAAGGCGAACGCCACCGTGGGCAGCCACCAGGCGGCATGGGCAGGCTGGGGCGAGCCGTCGGGATTACGCGGCGGGATCGGCTGCCGGTCCCACAAACTTTGCCGTCCCGAGGCGCGGCGCATCAGCCGGTTGATGGTTTCCACCGCCGAGAAGTGGGGACACAACCAGCCGCAGTAGAGCCGCCCCCAGCGCCAGGCGCAATAGAGAAAGGCTCCCGCTCCGGCCAGCAGCGGCAGGAAGAGCCGCAGCAAGATATTGAGCCCCGCTTCCAATGGACCGATGCGCCCGGCAAGAAAGTCGTCGATGCCCAGGCGCCAGGGCATGCCCATCAGCCAGGCATGACCTGCCGACAGGTCGAAACGAAAAACGTCGAGCACCGGCGCCAGGGCGAAGAGCAGGAAAAATCCCACCTGCCAGATCCGCCGCTGGACCTGCCGCCGATCGTCAACGGCCGAAGCTGGCAAGGATGATCTCCATCAGCCCGGCGGTGACCTCTTCGTCGTCGCTGAGACTTTCCGCCAGGGCGGCGCGACAGGCGGCCACCGGGTCCAGGCCGTCGCGGATGAGGATGGCGGCATAGACCAGCAAGCGGGTGCTGGCCACTTCCTCCAGGTCCACATGCTTGAGGGCGCGGATGCTGTTGCCCAGCGCCACCAGGCGCCGCGCCAGGAGCGGATCGCAGCCGGTTTCGCCGATGAGGATGGCCTCTTCCCGCTCCGCAGCGGGGAAATCGAAGCGCAGGGAGACGAAACGCTGGCGGGTGGAGGGCTTCATGCCCTTGAGGAAGTTCTGGTAGCCGGGGTTGTAGGACACCACCAGCATGAAGCTGTCCGGCGCCGTCAGCACCTCGCCGGTACGGTCGATGGGCAGGCTGCGGCGGTGGTCCGCCAGGGGATGGATCACCACCGTGGTGTCCTTGCGCGCCTCCACCACCTCGTCCAGGTAGCAGATGCCCCCCTGGCGCACGGCCCGGGTCAGGGGGCCATCGCTCCAGACGGTCTGGCCGTCCTGGATCAAATGGCGCCCCACTAGGTCGGCGGCGGTCAGATCGTCGTGGCAAGCCACGGTGAACAAGGGCAGGCCCAGCCGGGCCGCCATGTGGGCGACGAAACGGGTCTTGCCCACGCCGGTGGGGCCCTTGATCAACACCGGCAGGCGGTTGCGCCAGGCATGCTCGACCAGGGCCACTTCGTCGCCGGCAGCCTCGTAATAGGGGGCCGCCGCGATAACGGTTTTCGCGTCCATCAACTTCCTTTCCAATAACAGGCCAGGTTCACCAGTAGCACCATCGCCAGCCAACCCAGCACCGCCACCTGCCACAGGGCCTTGACGCCGCGCAGGGCCATGAAGATCTCGATGACCCAGCCCCCCTTGGCGGCGGCGATCAGCAGCAGCACCGCGACGAAACCGCTCCCGGCCCGCCCCTCCTCGCCAAGCCACCAGGTCAATCCCGTCCCCAGCAAGAGCAGCAGATAGATCCCATCCAGGGCACGGGGACCTGCCGTTTTCGTTGCGCCCGTGTTGCCGTCGGTTTTCATCGCATCACATACACCAGGGGGAACAGCACGATCCACACCAGATCCACCATGTGCCAGTAACTGGCGCCGGTTTCCATGCCCCGGTGGTCGGCGGCGTCATAGCCCCCCTGCCGCGTCTTGTGCCAGACGAAGACCAGAATGACCAGGCCGAGGATGACGTGCATGAAATGGAAAAAAGTGAGGGACAGATAGAACATGTAGAACAGATTGGTCCCCAGCCCGACCCCGGCGGCGAACTTGGTGGCGTACTCCCCCACCTTCACCACCAGGAAGCCACCACCCGCCAGGATGCCGGCCGCCAGCCAGCGCGCGCTGGCAGCCTGCCCGCCGGCCTTGATTGCGGCCACTGCCCGGGCCACGCACCAACTGGCGGTGATCAACAGGGCCGTATTGAGGGCACCGGCGCCGCGATCCAGGGTGAGTTGCATGGCATCGAACAATTCCCGGTGCTTCATGCGGGCGACACCGTAGAGGATGAACAACAGACCGAAAGCGGACAACTCGGCCAGGATGAACACCCACATGGCCAAATCTCCCGGCGGATGACGGGAATGGTCGGCGGGCACGGCAAGGGTATCGGCGACAGCGTTCATGGCCGCCATGGTGCCTTGAGCCGGCAGGCCGCTCCTTGATTTGGGAAAGGAAAATGCCAAGGATGCCGGACAGACGCGGGCACCGCGTATCGGCCCGGCCGTCAGGACAAGAAAGGCTGCGACGGGAAGCGGCCTCCTTGCGAGGCCGCCCCGCCGCCAGAGGGATCAGCGGCGGCTCAGGACGTTCAGGCCCGGCTTCAGATCCGCGGAGTCGATATACCCCACGGCACCCGGGGTCAATTGCACGTACTCGATGATGTCCCCCGGACTTGCCAGGTCTCGGGGCGGGGCGCCCTTGCCGATGAAGCGCCGTACCGTCCAATAGGCGCGGTATTGCTCCTCATCCTGGTTCAGGTAGGCCGCCAGGAAATGGCGGCGCAATCCGCCCGGCGCCGCGTTGACCGGCGTGATGGCGACATCGCCGACTTCGACGAGTCGTCCCGTAAACACCTTCTGGATCGTGGCCGGATCCAGCTTGGGCAAGGCGGGATTGCCGATCACCACCACCTCGGCCCGAGCAAGGCCAGCCGTCAGCAAGAACAGGAAAGGGAGCAGCTTGTACATGACTTTGTCCATGATCACGCTCCCTAGAACACGAAGCTGTAGGACAAAGACAGCACATCGATGCTCTGATGACTGACATTCCCGCCCGCGGGGGCATCGACCAGGCTGGACGCGACGCCGACATGGGTACGCGCCCACTCCGCCTTGACCTTGCTGGTGGGGGTAAGGACGTAGGAGGTTCCCAGGGCGAAGGTGTATTGGTCGAAGGCGGAAAAACTGTCCGCCAATGCGCGCTGGCTGGCATTGATACGCGCCGACTGGGGAACCGCCGCCGGCACGGTCCTTCCGTTGATGTCCTGGTAAAGGGCCAGCATGTCATCGTCGGAGCGCAATTTGGCGTAGTAGACATAGGGCGTCCACCGTTCCACGCGCTTGAGCAGGGAAATGTAGCTGCCCGTGCTGTTCATGCCGCTTTGCGCGCCGTGGGTCTTGCGCCGGGCGTATTCGCCCATCAGCCGGAAATCGTTGCCGAGGGCGATATCCGCGCCGAGATAGGCCACCTGGATCCCCACGATGTCCGTCGTGGCGGCACCGGCACTGGCCTGGGCCGAGTAATAGTAATTGCCGCCGGGATTGACCCTGACTGGTGCCATTGGCCAGGGCAGACCATCGGTACGCTTCGCCTCGGCATCGTGGAAACTGGCGATGTAGGTGTTGTCATTGGCGCGGAACGTCAGGGCCAGGCCCTTGGCCACCACATCGACTTCCCGGGCAAACGGGCCCGTGGAGGACACTCCGGGAAAGCTGTCACGGTAATAATTGCGCCACTCGGTGGTGGCCTTGCCCCAATAGCCGTCCAGGTTCCACTCGCCATCATCCGTTCCCCAGGTCCGATTGAAGGAGGCACCGGTGAAGTCCACCGTTTTCAACACGGAGGAAATCTCGGCGGGTACCCGCGCGAAATCGAAGGTAGCCCCCACCTCCATGTTTTCCGCGTTGAGATAGCCGGGAATCCGCAGCTTGCCGAAGCGCAGCAACCAGTCGTTGTCAGGCCGCCAGGAAACGAAAGCCCAGGTGGTCGTGGCCTGCCAGCGGTTGTCGTTGGCGGGCGCGGGCGCCATCTTCACCTGGAGGGTCGCGCTCCAGCGGGGGTCGAAGCGGACATCCCCCTGCACGGCAAAAAGACTGTCGCGGTCGAAAGTGCCCTTGTCATCAATGAACCGCTGGTAGGAGTAAGACTGATTGGAGCGGGCGTAGCCGACGGTGCCGTAACCCGACAGGGAGAAGTCCGCCGCCAGGACGGGGGACGTCAGCGTCAGCGCCGCCAGGGCCGGCAGCAAGGGGAGGTAGCTTTTCTTCTTCATTGTCTTAGGTAAATTTCACCTCGGGCAATTCCTGCTGCCGCAGGGCCTCGATCAAGGGCAGCAGCTGCCCGAGCAATTGCGGTAGGGCGGCGGTGACCGCCGCGGTGTCCTGCTTGACGCAGGCGGCCTCCAAGGCCACCGCCTCGGCCTGGAGACGGGGGGCGCCGATGGTGCCCGCCAAGCCTTTCAGGGTATGCACGTCCCGCTGCAAGTCGGTCCATCGCTCCTGGGCCAACATGGTGGAGATGCGCTCGCCGAAACCGGCATAGTCCTGGGCGAAATAGGACAACACCTGCAAATACAGATCCGGCATCCCGGCCGCGCGACGCAGGCCCTCGGCGGTATCCAGGCCATCGATCACCGGCAGGGTGCCGACCGTCGTTTCGGCAACGGTGACGGCCTCTCCGTCGACCACGCTGCCCCCCGGCTCACGGAAAAAGCGGGACAGGGTGGCATACAGGTAATCGGGCTCGATGGGCTTGCTGATGTGGCCGTTCATGCCAATGGCCAGACAGCGGGCGCGTTCGTCGGCCATGGCATGGGCGGTCATGGCGACGATGGGCAGGGAGTAATAACGAGGATCCGAACGCAGGTGGCGGGTGGCCTCGTAGCCGTCCATCACCGGCATTTGCAGATCCATCAAAACCACGTGGTAGTAATCGACGGGCATCGCGGCCAGACGGTCCAGGGCCTCCTGACCGTGATTGACCACATCCACGGTAATGCCCCGGTTTTTCATCAACTCCACCGCCAACTGCTGGTTGATCTGGTTGTCCTCCACCAACAGCACCCGCATGCCCTGGAGATTGCTGTCCGCCGAGGTTTGGATATCGGCCGGGACCTCGACCATGGGATGGCCGGTCAAGGTACTGACCAGATGGCGCAAGGCATCGGGCAACACCGGCTTGGCCAGGAAGTGATTGACCCCAAAGCGCTTGGCGATCTCGTGCATCACCTCGGAATCGTAAGCAGAGACCACCACCAATTGGGTCTGACTGCTGCCGCGCCCCATGATCACCTTGAGCAGGGTGCCGCCATCCATGTCCGGCATAACCCAGTCCAAGAGAAGCAAATCGTAGGGACGACCGTCGCCGACGGCACGATCCACCATCACCAGAGCCTCAAGGGCGCTGGCGGCCACCTCGATCCCGGTCCCGATCCGGGTGCCCACGCCCAGGGCGCTCAGCATGCCGGCCAGTACTTGGCGGGCCTCAGCCTGGTCGTCCACCACCAGCACCCGCAGGCTGTCCGCCCCAGGCAACACGGCGACGGGAGGCAGGGGCTTGGCGATGGGGAAGTGGGCAGTAAACATGAAGCGCGACCCCACGTCGACTTCGCTTTCCACCCAGATGCGCCCTCCCATCAAGTCGATGAGTCGCTTGGAGATGCTCAAACCGAGGCCGGTACCGCCGTATTGACGGGTGGTGGAACCATCGGCCTGGGTGAACTCCTGGAACAGGGAGTCGATCTGTCCGGCGTTCATGCCGATCCCCGTGTCCTGCACGGTGAACAGCAAGGTCACGTTGTCGTCGTCGTGCTGCTCGAAGGCCACCGCCAGGCGCACATAGCCGTGATGGGTGAATTTGACCGAGTTCGACAGCAGGTTGTTGAGCACCTGGCCCAGGCGCAGGGGATCCCCCAGCAGGGCGCCGGTATCCCCCAGCAACAAGGGATCGGGAATGTCCAGCAGCAGCTCGATCTCCTTTTCCTGGGCCCGTTGCCGCAGCAGGGAAAGGGAGTTGGCGACCACGTCCTCAACGCGGAAACGGATCTTTTCCAGTTCCAGCTTGCCCGCCTCGACCTTGGAAAAGTCGAGGATGTCGTTGATGATGCCCAGCAGGGACTTGGCCGCGTTGTGGATGTTGGTCACATAGTCCTGCTGGCGCGGCGTCAGTTCGGTCTTCAGGGCCAGATAGGCCATGCCGATGATGGCATTCATGGGCGTGCGGATTTCATGGCTCATGTTGGCCAGGAACATGGACTTGGCCCGGGTGGCGTTCTCCGCCTGCTGCCAGGCCGCTTCCAGTTCCTTCTGCACGGTGGCCCGGGCCCGGATGTCGTCCTCGATGGACTGGGCCATGCTGTCCAGCGTCCGGCCAAGGACGAGCAGTTCCTCGACCCCGGTGCGAACGTCGGCCCGGGTGTCGTATTGACCGACCGCCAAATGATCGGCCGCCACGCTGAGGCGGCGGATGGGCTTGAGGACCTGGTGATGGGTCACCTGGTAGGTGATCAGCACCAGCAGCAGGGTCCCGCCCATGAAGGCCAGGGACTCGATGATCAGCCGCTGCAACTGTTCCGTGGCCTGGGAAACGTCATCGCTGGTGCGCTGGTCCACCATGGTGGACAAGTTCTCGACCGCGGCGGACAGATCCGCCTTGAGCAGGTTGTACTCGTTGCCGTGGACGAGCTTGCTGGCAAAGTCGAGGTGGGGCTTGCCGTCGGAGACGAACTCCTTCCGGACCGGGTCGTAGAGCCCTTGGGTGGCCGCGAAAGCCACCTGCTCCACCTTGTTCATGGCCGCCGTTGCAGCGAGGACCCGACTCAAGCCGACCAACTCCTGCTGATGGAAGCCCAATGCCCGCATCTGCTCCATCAAGGAATGGCGCGGCCCGTCGCTGGGCAACGCGTGCTGGATCCGCCCGGCAATCGCCGCATCCCAATAGGTGGCTGGGTTGAAATTGGCCGGCACCGGCTTCTCACCGTTGCGGATGGCCAAGATGTCGTAGTAATAGAGCAGGTAGCGCGGTTCGCCGGTGACGGTATAGGCGCGCACCAGGCGTGCCAACTGTTCGGTCTCCTGGCGCAAGGCATCGGTCAGGGTGGTGGCCTGGCGGCGGTGCTCATGGGCCGCCACCACGCTATCGTAGGCCCCCTTGACCCGCATCATGACCAGGGCATTGGCGCTCAACACCAATAGAAAGACGATGGAAAGGGTCGCTGATGCCGTTCTTAGTTTCATGGGGACGCGCAGCCGGTCGCGCCCAAGGCAACGCCAGCAAATCTAACGATCGTGATAACCGGGGCAGGATAACAAACCCGGCGAGGCAGGGCAAAGCCCGTCGCCATCGGGCGGTTGCGACTGTTGGGAACTCCCTGGGCGGGAAGACCCAAGAGGGAAAAACCGCAGGGAAAAACCCAAAAACCCTTTGGTGCCCAGGAAGGGACTCGAACCCCCACGCATTGCTGCGCCAGAACCTAAATCTGGTGCGTCTACCAATTTCGCCACCTGGGCAGGTGAGGCGCGGATTTTAACCGCTCCCACCGGGCAACGGTTATCCTTCGCGCCCCATGAGTGTCGAACACTACGAAAACTTCCCCGTCGCCTCGATCCTGCTGCCTGCGGCCCTGCGCGAGCCCGTGGCGGCCATCTACGGCTTTGCCCGCACGGCGGACGACTTTTCCGACGAAGGCGCGCTGCCGGCCGAGCAACGGATTGCCCTGCTGCGCGGCTACCAGGAGGAGCTGGACCGCATCGAGCGGGACGTGCCCAGCGACAACCCCATCTTCCAACGCCTGGCACCGGTGATCCGGCGATATGGGCTGCCGCTGCAACTTTTCCGCGACCTGCTCGACGCCTTCATCCAGGACGTGGACAAAGACCGCTACGCCGACTACGTAGAACTACTGAACTACTGCCGCCGCTCCGCCAACCCCGTAGGCCGGCTGATGTTGCACCTGTTCGACGCGGCGACGGAAGACAATCTCGCCCAATCGGACGCCGTGTGCACCGCCCTGCAATTGATCAATCACTGGCAGGACCTGGCCATCGACCTGGACAAAAACCGGGATGGCCGCATTTACTTGCCCCAGGACGAACTGGCCCGCTTCGGCGTGGACATCGCCCAACTGCGCGCGGGCCGTTGCGACGAGCGCTTTCGCGCCCTGATGAAATTCCAGGTGGACCGGGCCCGGGCCCTCATGCTCAGCGGCGCCCCCTTGGGGCGGCGGCTGCCGGGCCGGATTGGACTGGAAATCCGCGCCATCGTCGCCGGCGGCCTGCGCATTCTCGATAAAATCGAGAAGGTGGAGTACGACGTCTTCCGTCGCCGCCCCACCCTCCAGGCCCTCGACTGGCCGCTGATCCTGTTCAACGCCCTGTTCACCGCCCCATGACCGACAATACCCAGGCCGGTACCGCCGACGATTACTGCCAGCAAAAGGCGGCAGCCAGCGGCTCCAGCTTTTACTACAGCTTTTTGTTCCTGCCGCCGGAACGGCGCCAGGCCATCATGGCCCTCTACGCCTTTTGCCGGGAAGTGGATGACGTGGTGGACGAATGCAGCGACCCCACCCTGGCCCGGGCCAAGCTGGCCTGGTGGCGCACCGAGATCGCCGGGCTGTTTGCGGGCAAAGCCAGCCACCCCGTCACCCAGGCCCTGGGCACCGCCATTCAGCGCTTTGCCATCGACCAGGAGCTGTTGATGGAAATCATCGACGGCATGGAAATGGACCTGGACGTCGCCCGCTACGCCACCTTCAAGGAGTTGCACCTCTATTGCTACCGGGTGGCCAGCGTGGTGGGCCTGCTGGCGGCCGAGATTTTCGGCTACCAGGACCGCCAGACCCTCAAGTACGCCCATGACCTGGGCCTCGCCTTCCAGCTCACCAACATCATCCGCGACGTGGGCGAGGACGCCCGCCGCGGCCGCATCTACCTGCCGGTGGCGGAGTTGCAGCAGTTCAACGTTCCCGCCGCCGACCTGATGGAAGCCCGCTATAGCGACAACTTCCGCGCCCTGATGGCCTTTCAGGTCCAGCGCGCCCAGGAGTATTACGACAAGGCCCTGGCCCAACTCCCCGCCGGCGACCGGAAAAGCCAGAAGGCGGGCCTGATCATGGCCGCCATCTATCGCACCACGTTGGATGAAATCGTCCGCGACGGCTACCGGGTGCTCGACCAACGCCTGTCCCTGACGCCGGTGCGCAAGCTGTGGATCGCCACCAGGACGTGGCTCAAACACTGAACGCAGCCCCCGTCGCCATCGTTGGCGGCGGCTATGCCGGTTTTGCCGCCGGTGTCGAACTGGCGGCGGCCGGCGTCCCCGTCCATCTCTACGAAGCCTCCCGAACCCTGGGCGGCCGGGCCCGGCGGGCGGACGTCAAAACCGCCGACCTCGACAACGGCCAACACATCCTGGTGGGCGCCTATCGGGAAACCCTGCGCCTCATGGCCCTGGTCGGCGCCGACCCCGAGCATTGCCTACGGCGCCTCGACCTCCATCTCGAATACCCGGGCGCCCTGCGCATCCACGCCCCCGACTGGCCCGCCCCTCTCCATCTGGCCGCCGCCCTGCTCGGCGCCAAGGGCTTGAACTGGCGGGAGAAATGGGCGGCGATCCGCTTCATGCAGACCTTGAAGGCCCAGGGCTTCCGCCTGGCCGAGGACACCACCGTCACCACCCTGCTGGACCAGGCGCGGCAACCGGCCAAGCTGCGCCGCTACCTGTGGGAGCCCCTCTGTCTCGCCACCCTCAACACGCCGGCCAGCGCGGCGTCCGCGCAGGTGTTCGCCCATGTGCTGCGGGACACCCTGGGCGCCGACAAAGCCGCCTCACAGCTGCTGCTACCCCGGACCGACCTCTCGACGCTATTCCCCGAGCCGGCCGCCCGCCACATCGAAGCCCGGGGCGGACGGGTGCTGCGCGGCCACCGTGTCGCCCGCCTGAGCCGCAACGGCACTGGCTGGCGACTGGACGACATTGCCGTGGATTACCGCCAGATCATCCTCGCCACCGCCCCCCACCACCTGTCCGTCTTGCTGGCGCCATTGCAACAGCAGACCCCGGCCCTGGACGAGCTGCTGAAGGGCCTTGGCGGCCTGCGCTACGAGCCCATCGCCACGGTCTATTCCCAGTATCCGGCCCACGTTGCCCTGCCCCAGCCCATGATCGGCGGCTTCGCCGAAGGGGACGGCCTGTGCCAATGGCTGTTCGACCGGGGGCAACTGCTCGGCCCCCCCGGTCTCCTGGCCGCCGTCATCAGCGCCAGCGGCCCCCAGGATGCCCTGACACCGGCACAGTTGGCCGCCGCGATCCACGCCGAAACCGCCCGCCTGCTGCCGGGCCTGCCACCGCCCCTGTGGCAACAGGCCATCACCGAAAAACGCGCCACCTTTGCCTGTGTGCCCAAGCTGCCCCGCCTCGGCGCCGTCACGCCCCTGCCCGGCCTGTTCCTCGCCGGCGACCACGTCGCCAGCGACTATCCGGCCACCCTGGAAGGGGCGGTCCGCAGCGGCATTGCCGCCGCACGACTGATCCTGGGCCAGTAAGCCCGCCGGACCAGAGGGCCGACCACGTCGGTACCTCACAATTTTTTACACAGCCCACGTCTTCTCCAGCGGGGGTCCGGACGTTATTCGCTCCAGGCCATCACCTCGCCAGGCCTGCCAAAGGAGACAACCATGAAAAAGATCTGGATACCCCTCTTGCTCGCTGCCGCCGCCTTCAGCGGCAGCGCCCTCGCCCACCCCGAATGGGACGACGGTTATCGTCCCTACGTCCGTCATCATCACCGGGAAGTGGTGCGCTACGAGACTTATTACAACCCGCCGGTGGTGGTTTACTCCGCTCCGCCCGTCCTGGTCCGGGAACGGATCGAATACCGGGAACGGCCGGTGTATTACGCCCAACCCTATCCGCAACCGACCGGCTATTACGCCCCGCCGCCCCGTTCTGACGGCAACCGCTTCATCGGCCAAGCCATGGGTGCCATCGCCGGCGGCGTCATCGGCAGCAACATCGGCCAGGGCAACGGCCGCATTGCCGCCACCGCCATCGGCGCCGCCCTGGGCAGCGTCGTCGGCGGCGACCTGAGCGGCTATCGCTGATCCCGCCGGGGCCGGCTAGACCAGCCGGCCCGCCGCCAGGCGTATCGACCGGCGGCAGCGCCCGGCCAGGGCCTCGTCGTGGGTGACCAGGACCAGGGTGGTGCCCTCTTCCGCGTTCATGCGGAACATCAGATCGATGATGTCGGCGCCCGTCGCGGCGTCGAGATTGCCGGTGGGTTCGTCGGCCAGCAGCAGCCGGGGCTTGGGCGCGAAGGCCCGGGCCAGGGCCACCCGCTGCTGCTCGCCGCCGGACAAATGCTTGGGATAGTGGTGCAACCGATGACCCAGCCCCACCCGTTCCAGTAGCGCCACGGCGGCCTCCCTGGCCTGGGAGCGGCCCGCCAATTCCAGGGGCAACATGACGTTCTCCAGGGCGGTCAAAGCCGGTAGCAGTTGGAAGGACTGGAAAACGAAACCCAGCACCTGGCCGCGCACGGCGGCCCGGGCATCCTCGTCCAGGGCGGAGAAGGCCGCGCCGTCCAGCCGCACCTCGCCCCGGCTCGGCACGTCCAGGCCGGCCATCAGCCCGAGCAGGGTGGATTTGCCCGAGCCCGAGGCACCGACGATGGCCACCGACTCGCCGGGAGCCACGCTGAAGGAAATGTCGTGCAGAATCGTGAGCCGGCCCTCGCCGCTGGGCACGTCCTTGCCCAGGTCCGTCACGGCCAACACCGTTTCCACTTCTCGCTTGCGATCCATGTTCAAAACCCTGTCCTTGCTTGCATTGTTGTTGCTGTCCGGCCTGTCCCAGGCCGCCACCCTGCTGGTTTTCGGCGACAGCCTGTCGGCCGGCTACGGCATTCCCCGCGAACAAAGCTGGCCGGTACTGCTCGACCAGCGCCTGCAACGGGAGGGACGGCCCTATACCGTGGTGAACGCCAGCATCAGCGGCGAAACCACCGCCGGTGGCCGGGCCCGACTGGCGGCGGCGCTGAAACAGCATCGCCCCGCCGTGTTGATCCTGGAACTGGGCGCCAACGACGGCCTGCGCGGCTTGTCCCTCGACGCCATGGCGGACAACCTGACGGCCATGGCCCGCATGGGCCGCGCCGCCGGCGCCAAGGTGCTGCTGGTGGGCATGCGCCTGCCGCCCAATTACGGACCCGATTATGTCAGCCGTTTCGAGGCAACGTTCCCGACCCTGGCAAAAAAGGAGAAAACCGCCCTGCTGCCTTTCCTGCTGGAACCCGTGGCGCGGGAGCCCGAGTCCTTCCAGGCGGACGGCATGCACCCGGTGGCGGCTGCCCAGCCGCGCCTGCTGGACCACCTCTGGCCGGTGCTCAAGCCCCTGCTTTGATGCGGATCAGGGCATAAAGGGCAGCGCCGAACATCAGCAACTGGAACAGCGCCCAGCGCCGATAGCGCCCCAGGAGCTGGGACTCGGCCAGGGTCGAGATCAGGTAGAGACGGCCGTCGGCCGGGGCCGCCATGCCGTGACTATCGGGAGTGGCGCGTAGCTCGCGATGGTTGCGTTCCACCTCGCGCCGGGCCTGGGCGCGGACCAGTTCCCACTCGTCCAGGCCCAACTCACCGTCGCCGTCCAGGTCGTAGCGGCGCAACAGGGCCGGCATGTCGTTCTTCCATTCCGCCAGCAGGTGCTTGACGTCCTCCGCCGCGTCCAGGTCCAGGGTAGCGCCGCTCCAGGTGCGGAACTCGCCCAGCACCGTGACCGTCTCGCCGGGCAGAATCAGCCACTGGCGATAGCGGTGGTCGCCCTCCTGCCAACGGTCGGCCTGGGCAGTGAGGATTTCCGCGCCGGCGGGGTCCACCAGACAGAGCCCGCTGCCGTCGTCCACCAGGAAGGAAGCGTCGGACTCGCCGCCGGATTCGTTCACCCACTTGTCGTCCTGGCGCCGCTCCACCTCGTAGCGATACCAGAGACAAGGCTGGCTGCGTAGCGGCGAGAACAGCGGCGTGCCGGCCAGGGCCACGCCGCGGCCGCGCAATTCGGCGTAGCCCTGGGCGGCAGAGGCGATCCGCGCGGTGGGCGTATCGGCCACCGCCCGCAACCGGCGCAGCAGGGAGACCCAGGCCAACAGGCTCAGGGCAGCGATCAACAGGGCGCAGGCACGCCAGCCCTGGGGCGTGTCGAGCTGGACACCCAGCATCACCAACAGCAACTGACCGCCGGACATGATCCACTGGCCGTAGCCCCGGCGCAGGCGGGCGAGCATGGGGAGACGCTCAGCCGAACAGCGACTTCACGTCCACGTCGGCCTTTTCCGCGGCGGAAAACTCCAGCAGGGGATGACTGCCGAAACGGAACAAGCCGGCCACCAGGGCATCGGGGAATTGCTCCACCCGCACGTTGTTGATGTTCACCGCCTCGTTGTAGAACTCGCGGCGGTCGGCGATGGCGTCCTCCAACTGGCTGATGCGCCCCTGCAACTGCATGAAGCTCTCGTTGGCGCGCAGTTCCGGATAGGCCTCGGCCACCGCGAAAATCCGGTCCAGACCGCCGCGCAGGGCGCCTTCCGCCCGGCCCAGGGCTGCCACATCCTGGCTCTCCCGGGCGCTTTGCACCCGGTTGCGGGCCTCGATCACTTGTTGCAGGGTGGCCTGCTCGAACTGCTTGTATTGCTTGCACACCTCCACCAGCTTGGGCAGCTCGTCGTGGCGCTGCTTGAGCAGCACGTCGATATTGGCCCAGGCCTTGGCCACGCCATGCTTCAAGGCCACCAGGCGGTTGTAGGTGAACAACCCGTAGATCAGCAGCAACAGCAGCAGGGCGGGAAAAATCAGCGCAGCCGGATTCATGGCGACTCCCTTCAAGGACAAGGCCGGGACATTACCCGAAAACGCCCGCAACGCCTGTGGCTTAGTTCCCCCTCAACCAGCCATTGTCAGCACCGCGGCCCCTTGCAGGGCGCCGCTGCGCAAGCGTGCCAGGGCGGTGTTGGCCTCGATCAGGGGAAAGGGCGTGACCTCGGTGTGCAACGGAAAGGTCGCCGCCAGGGCGAGGAATTCCTCTCCGTCGCGGCGGGTCAGGTTGGCCACGGAACGGATCATGCGCTCACCCCACAACTGGGCGTAGGGAAAGGAAGGAATGTCGCTCATGTGGATGCCGGCGCAAACCACGCAGCCGCCCTTTTCCAGCAAGCCCAGGGCATGGGGCACCAGGTTGCCGGCGGGGGCAAAGATCAACGCCGCCGCCAGTTGCCCCGGCGGGGTTGCGTCGGTGCCCCCGGCCCAGGCCGCGCCCAACTGGCGGGCGAAGGCCTGGCTGTCGACGTCGCCGGGACGGGTGAAGGCATAGAAAGGGCGCCCCCGCTGCTTCAACACCTGGGCGACGATGTGGGCGGCCGCGCCGAAGCCGTACAAGCCCAGGGGCAGCGTTGTTCCTGCGCTTTCCTCGGCCAGGCGCAGGGCCCGGTAGCCGATCAGGCCGGCGCAGAGCAAAGGGGCCAGGCTCGCCGCCGACGGCCCCTCGGGCAAGGGAAAACAGTAACGGGCGTCGGCCACCGTGTATTCGGCGTAGCCGCCGTGCAGTTGATAGCCGGTAAAACGGGCGGCATCGCACAGGTTTTCCCGGCCCGACCGGCAGAACGCACATTGGCCGCAGGTCCAGCCCAGCCAGGGCACACCCACCCGTTGGCCGATGACGAAACCCGTCACCCCGGCGCCGAGGGCGCTGACGCGGCCGACGATTTCATGGCCGGGCACGATGGGCAGGCGGGGATCGGGCAATTCGCCGTCCACCAGGTGCAGGTCGGTGCGACAGATGCCGCAGGCCTCCACCCGGATCAGCAGCGTGCCGGGCGCGGCCTGGGGCACGGGCAGACGCTCGGCGACCAGGGGCTGACCGATCTGGCGCAGCACCATGGCGGCCATAGTGGCATCCGGCGCCACCCCACCCGGATGGACGGCGGCCCCGTTCAATCGAGCCGCCCCTGGCCGCCGCGCATGGCGCACAGCCGCTGGATCACGGCCGGCTTCGGCTGCTCCACCCGCCCCTGCTCGAAGGCCACGACGTTGAGACGGCCCTTGAAGGCCTCCAGCAACTCGCCCCGGCGCAACAAAAACGCCGGATTCTCCGGCTTGCCCAGCTGCTCGTTGCCCACCATGAAAGTCTCATAGAGCAACACGCCGTTTTCGCCCAACAGGGCCTGCAACTGGGGCAACAAAGGTCGGTACAGGTAGTTGGTCACCACCACGGCGTCGAAAACCTGGCTCAGGTAGGGCCAACCGCCCCCTTCCAGATCCACCTGGCGCGGGGTGATGCCGGCAATACCGGCCAGGGAGGCCAGGGCTTCCTCGTCCCAGTCCACCGCCTCCACCTGGTGGCCGCGACCGGCCAGATAGCGAGCATGACGGCCGCGGCCGCAGGCCAGGTCGAGGACCCGGCCACCGGCGGGAATCAGCGGCGCGAAGCGCACGATCCAGGGGGAAGGGGAAAGGGCGAAGGGGGAATTCATCGACATGGCATCCGTAAATCACGCTGTAACGGGAACGGTGGCAAAACCTGCCAGGATTATGGGGCTTAATCCGTCCTTGAACGGAAATCCGGCTTGATATCCCTCAACCGCGCCGGGCCGAGGGAAGAGATAATGCGGACGGATTTCGTGACCGGCCACAACAATAAGGTAGAACCACCATGCATAGCGAACAGCACTACCTCACTGCCCTTTTCGAGCCCCGTTCCGTCGCCATCATCGGCGCTTCCGAAAAAGCCGACTCCATTGGCGCCACCCTCGCCCGCAACATGCTGGACGGCGACTTCAAGGGCAAGGTGTTCTGCGTCAATCCGCGCCACAAGACCCTGTTCGGCCAGCCCTGTTTCGCCACCATCGACAAGGTGCCGCAGAAAGTGGACGTGGCCGCCATCTGCACCCGTGCGGTTCATGTGCCGGACATCGTGGAAAGCTGCGGCAAGGCCGGGGTCAAGGCGGTGGTGGTGATCAGTGCCGGCTTCGCCGAAATCGGCCCGGTGGGTGCCGACCTGGAACGCCGCACCCTGGAGATCGCCCGCCGCTACAAGGTGCGCCTGCTGGGCCCCAATTGCCTGGGGGTGATGCGTCCCTTCAGCGGCCTCAACCTGACCTTCGCCAAGGGCAACGCCATCCCCGGCAGCATCGGCCTGGTGTCCCAGTCCGGCGCCCTGTGCACCGCCATCCTCGACTGGGCGCTGCCCAACCACGTGGGCTTTTCCACGGTCATTTCCCTCGGCACCGAAAGCGACGTGGACTTCGGCGAGGCCCTGGACTTCCTGGTGTCGGACCACCGCACCGAGCACATCTTTTTGTACATCGAGGGTATCCGCAAATCCCGTCGCTTCATGAGCGCCCTGCGGGCTGCCGCCCGGGTCAAGCCGGTGTTCCTGATCAAGGTGGGCAAGAACCCCGCCGGCGGCAAGGCGGCCTTTTCCCATACCGGCGCCATCGCCGGTTTCGACGACGTATTCGACGCCGCCCTGCGCCGGTCCGGCGTGGTGCGGCTGCACACCGTAGCCCAGATGTACGCCACGGCCACGGCCCTGTTCCTGCACTTCCATCCCCACGGCAACCGCCTCGCCATCATCACCAACGGCGGCGGCCCCGGCGCCATGGCAGCGGACCGGGCCGACGACATCGGCGTCGGCCTGGCGGAGCTGTCCGACGCCACCCTGGCCAAGCTGGACGCCGAACTGCCCTTCAACTGGTCCCACGATAACCCGGTGGACATCATTGGCGACGCCGGCCCCAGCCGTTACAAGGCCGCCGTGGAGGCCTGCCTGGCCGACCCGGGCGTGGACGGCGCGATGGTCATCCTCACGCCCCAGGCCATGTCCGACCCAACCCAGGCGGCGCGGGTCGTGGCCGACGTGGCCCGCCAGTCGAAAAAACCACTGCTGGCCTGTTGGATGGGCGAAGAGCAGGTGCGGGAAGCGCGCCACCTGTTCCAGAACGCCGGCATTCCCACCTTCAACACC
The DNA here is from genome assembly GCF_054658675.1 of Denitratisoma sp. agr-D3. Lineage (NCBI taxonomy): Bacteria > Pseudomonadati > Pseudomonadota > Betaproteobacteria > Nitrosomonadales > Sterolibacteriaceae > Denitratisoma > Denitratisoma sp. agr-D3. The sequence continues at coordinate 219,021 of NZ_BAAGIA010000003.1, forward strand.
CCGGAGCCGGCGGTGGACATGTTCTCCAACATTTCCAGCTACTACCGCAACCAGCAGCTGCTGATGCAAGTGCCCGGCGCCACCACGGCCGACCATGTGGAACCGCAATGGCCCAGCGCCCGGCTGGTGATCGAAACCGCCCTGATGGAGGGCCGCACCCACCTTAACGAAATGGAATCCAAGGCCCTGCTGGCGGCCTTCCACATTCCCATCGCCCAGGCGGTGATCGCCCGCTCCTCCACCGAGGCCATGCTCCTCGCCGAGGAATTGGGCTTGCCGGTGGCCATGAAGGTGGTCTCGCCGGAAATCGAGAACAAGACCGACGTCGGCGGCGTGCGCCTCAACCTGCACTCCCTCAGCGCCGTGCGCCTGGCCTACGAACAGATCCTGGAAGAGGTCAAGGACCACAGCCCCAACGTCCTGATCCAGGGCGTCAGCATCGAGCCCATGGTGCAAAAGCCCCGGGGCCGCGAGTTGCGGGTGGGCATCATCCACGACCCCATCTTCGGCCCGGCCATCACCCTCGCCCTGGGCGGCTCGGTGATCGAACAGCGCAGCGAACGGGTGGTGGCCCTGCCGCCCCTCAACAGCTTCCTGGTCACCGACATGCTGCGCTCGGAAAAGCTGCGCCGTCGCCTCAACGAGTTCCGCAACCTGCCGCCGGTGAACGAAGCCGCCCTGGAAAGCATCCTGCTGCGCATTTCGGAAATGGTCTGCGAACTGCCCTGGATCCAGGAACTGGACATCAACCCCCTGATCGTGGACGACCAGGGCGCGGTGGCGGTGGACGCCCGCATCACCATCGCCCCCCTGCCGCGCCGCGCCGGTCCTTACGACCACATGGCGATCCACCCCTATCCGTCCTATCTCCAGGAGGATTTCGTCGCCAAGGATGGCCGCCAGGTGCATATCCGCCCGATCCAGCCGGAGGATGCCCACCTGTCCCAGTACTTCGTCCAGCACCTGTCCCAGGAATCCCGTTATTTCCGCTTCATGAACACCATCCGCGAGCTCTCGCCGGTGCAGTTGGTGCGACTGACCCAGATCGACTACGACCGGGAAATGGCCCTGATCGCCCTCAGCGAGGTGGAAGGGGAGCAACAGGAAGTGGGCGTGGTGCGCTACGCCAGCAACCCGGACGGGGAATCCTGCGAATTCGCCATCGTCGTGGCCGACGGCTGGCAGGGCACGGGCCTGGCCAAGAAGCTGATGCTACGCATCATCGACACCGCACGGCAGCAAGGCTTCCGCTACATGACCGGCGACTTCCTGACCGAGAACGCCCGCATGTTGCGCTTTGTCGCCGACCTCGGCTTCAAGCTCCAGCCCCACCCGGACGACCCGGGGCTGCGCCACGGCGTGCTGACCCTGAACGAAACGCCGGCCGCCTGACGCATCCCCCTCGGCCCCGGATAGGGAGGTCTGCACCGAATGCCCGGGGCCGAGGGGAAAAACAATAAAGGCGGCATTTCCCGCCTCTTCGTCAAAACCGGCGACGGCGGGGACCATTACCCTAAGCCCGTTATCCTTCCCCGCCGGGTTCCCATGCCGCTCGCCGTCAGCCACGCCCCCCGTCATTGGACCATCGCCGCGGACCGCCCCGCCGCCACCGCTGGTCGACGCCCGGGAGCACGCTAGGCCATGACGCCCACCCTTTCCCGCCTGAGCGCAATCGCCCTGGCCTATGCCGTGGTCGGCTGGGCCTCCCTGCTGCTGGCGGTGCCACCGGGCTACACGGCCCCCATCTTCCTGCCCGCCGGCATCGCCCTGGCCGCCCTGATGACCTTCGGTCGCGGCTACTGGCCGGCGGTGTTCGTCGGCTCCCTGCTGATGCAACTGGGCGCCGGGCTGAACGCCCACCTCACCGGCGCGGCCTGGCTCAGCGTCCTGGTGATTCCCATTGGCGCCACCTTGCAAGCCCTGGCGGGCCGCTGGTTGAGCGAGCGCCTGATCGGCCTGCCCACCCCCCTGGATCGCCAGGAAAGCATCGTCCGCTTCCTTTTCGTCGTCGCCCCCGTCGGCTGCCTGATTTCCGCCGGCATCGCCGCCCCGACCCTGACCCTGCTCGGCATCGTCCCGCTCAAGGATGCCCTCTACAACGGCTGGAACTGGTGGATCGGGGACACCCTGGGCATCCTCGTCGCCGTGCCCCTGTTCCTGGTGTTTTTCGGCCGTCCGGCGGAGGACTGGCATCCCCGCCGGCGCACCGTGGCCCTGCCCCTGCTGGTGGCCTGCGCCCTCACCACGGTGGTCTACCTGCTCATGTCGAGCTGGGATCAAAGCCGCATCGAGGCCCACTTCCTGCGGGAAGCGGACCACAAGGCCGGCCTGGTCAAGACGCGGCTCGAAGCCCAGCTGGACATGATGCTGGCCATCGAGCGCTGGCTGGACATCGGTCCCGACCCCAGCGGCACCAGCTTCCGCGGCTATACCAGCGCCTGGCTCAACCGCTATCCGGGCACCCAGAACTTCGGCTGGTCGCCCCTGGTGTCCCACAAGCAACGCAACGCCTTCGAACAAAGCGTGCGGCGCCAGGAACACCCCGACTTCCTGATCCAGGACCGGGACCGCAAAGGCAACCTGAGTCCGGCGGCGGATGCCCCGTACTACCTGCCGCTGACCCTGCTCGAACCCCTGGACACCAACTGGCGTGCCCTCGGCCTCAACATCCTGGCCCTGCCCAGCACCGCCACCACCGTGCGTCGGACCTGGCAATCCGGCCAGCCGGAGGCCAGCGAACCCTTCCTCCTGGTCCAGGGGCGCCAGGGGGAATTGGCCGTGGCGATCTACCAGGCCCTCTACAGCGACCGGGAAAAAACCAACGACGAGGGGCTGCATCCCCTGCGCGGCATCCTCTCCGGCGTGTTCCGCCCCGAACAGATCATCGCCACCACCCTCGGCGACAAGCCCTTGCCAGGCCTGGAACTGTGCCTGGTGGACCGCAACGGCGCCGCGGACAAGCGCCAGCTCTACGGCCCCCGCGGCTGCGACCAGGACGGCTGGCTCAACGTGCCCCTGCACAAGACCACCCTGATCAACTTTGCCGGGCGCCAATGGGAAATCCGCCAGCGCGGCACCGCGGACTACGCGGCCCAACAGCGCAGTCTCGCGGTGGAAGCCACCATTACCGTCGGCCTCGCCTCCATCGGCCTGCTCGGCGCCTTCCTCCTGGTGTCCAGCGGCAGCAGCCGACGCATCAGCCGGCTAGTGGAAGAACGCACCCTGCAACTGACCCGGGCCACGCAAAAACTGGAAGAACAGCAAAACGCCCTCAAGGACGCCCAGCACATCGCCCGCCTCGGCAGCTGGGAATGGGCGCCGGGCGAGGCCCTGCTGCGTTGTTCGGACGAAATGCACCAACTGCTCGGCGGCGCCCTGCCCAAGCTGGCCCTGCGCGACTTCCCCAATCTGTTCCTGGAGGCCGACCAGGAAGCGGTCAACGACGCCATCGTCGCCGCCCTGAAGAGTCCCGACAACCGCATCCTGGACGCCAAGCCCAAGTTCCCGGCGGCCGGCATCGAGGTGCTGCACCTCCAGATCGAAAGCCTCTGGCAGGACGACAAGCTACTGCGCCTGCGCGGCACGCTACAGGACGTCACCGCCCTGCGCACGGCGGAAGCCAACGCCCACTACCTGGGCCACTACGACATCCTGACCGGCCTGCCCAACCGCAGCCACTGGTTGAGCCGGGCCCGCACCGCTCTTTCCGCCGCCCAGCGCCATGGCGAAAAACTGGCGGTGCTGTTCCTCGATCTGGACCGTTTCAAGCACATCAACGATTCCCTCGGCCACCCCATCGGTGACCGCCTGCTGGCCACCGTCAGCCAGCGTCTGAGCACCTGCCTGCGGGACGAAGACCTGCTCGCCCGTCTCGGCGGCGACGAGTTCGTGGTGCTGCTGGAGCGGGTGGAGAACGCCGAGGACGCCGGCGCCGTGGCCCGCAAGATGCTGAACGTGCTGGCCGAACCGGTGAAGGTGGACGAGCATGAACTGACCCTCACCTTCAGCATCGGCATCGCCCTCTATCCCCAGGACGGGCAGAACATCGACACCCTGCTGCTCCAGGCCGACGTGGCCATGTACGGGGCCAAGGCCAAGGGACGCAACAACTACCAGTTCTTCGTGCCGGACATGACCGCCCGCGCCTCGGAACGGCTGACCCTGGAAGCCGCCCTGCGCCGCGCCCTGGAGCGGGGCGAATTCATCCTCCACTTCCAGCCCCAGATCGAGCCCCGCAGCGGCCACGTCAGCGGCGCCGAGGCCCTGATCCGTTGGCAACACCCGGAAAAGGGCCTGCTGCTGCCCAGCAGCTTCATCACCGTGGCCGAGGACACCGGCATGATCATGCCCATCGGCGAATGGGTGCTACAGGAAACCTGCAAGCAACAGCAGCGCTGGCTCAAGGCCGGCCTGCCGCCGGTGCGCCTGGCGGTGAACATCTCCGGCCTGCAATTCCTCAAGACCGACTTCGTGGACCTGGTGCAACGGGCCCTCGCCGCCAGCGGCGCCGACCCCCGCCTGCTGGAACTGGAACTGACCGAAAGCACCCTGCTCGAGCCCGACGAGGCCCTGATCAACCGCCTGATCGAACTGCGCCACATGGGCTTCACCCTGGCCCTGGACGATTTCGGCACCGGCTATTCCTCCCTCAGCTACCTGAAGCGTCTGCCCATCACCCGGCTCAAGGTGGACCGTTCCTTCATCCGCGACCTGCCCGGCGACCAGGAAGACACCGCCATCGCCGTGGCCACCCTGTCCATGGCCCGCGACCTGGGCCTGGACGTGGTGGCGGAGGGCGTGGAAACCCAGGACCAGATGGAGTTCCTGCTCGAACGGGGATGCAGCAACATGCAGGGTTTCTACTTCTCCAAACCGCTGCCCGTGGCGGAGTTCGAGCAATTCCTGCGGCTCCACGGCGGCCTGGAAACCTGGCTCGGCGGCCACGACCTGGCGGCCTTCCCCGACGTATAACAACGCCGCCGCCCTTGCGGCAGGGCCGTTGCCCAGCCGCACATGGCCTATGATGGCGAATAAAAAAACGACGCTTCCCCCGACATGGACATCCTGATCGACATCATCCTGCGCGCCGGCCGCTCGGCCATCGAGCTTTCCCTGTTCGTCCTGCTGCCCATCATGGTGGTCATGCTGGCCCTGATGCGGCTGTTGGAAGCCCGTGGCATCCTCGACTGGCTGGTGGCCCGCCTGGCACCGATACTGCACCCCATTGGCCTCACCGGCCTGGGTGTGTTCGCCGCCCTGCAAATCAACTTCGTCAGCTTCGCCGCCCCGGTGGCCACCCTGACCATGATGGAACAGCGCGGCACCTCCAATCGCCACCTGGCCGCCACCCTGGCCATGGTCATGGCCATGTCCCAGGCCAACGCCCTTTTCCCCATGGGAGCCATGGGCCTGCACATGGGCCGCGTGCTGCTGTTCTCCCTGGTCGGCGGACTGGCGGCGGCGGCCATCACCTACTACCTGCTCGGGCGCCAGCTCTCATCGGAAGAACACCTGGCCGACGAAACCCTGCGCCATCCCCTGGCCGACAGCCCCAAGGGCGTGCTGGACGTGATCAACCGGGCCGGCGCCGAGGCCTTCAAGATCGCCATCGGCGCCATTCCCATGCTGGTGCTGTCCCTGGTGGTGGTCACCGCCCTGCGCCAGGCCGGCGCCATCGACGCCCTGACCCGGCTGCTGACGCCGCTGCTGGCGGCCTTGTCGGTCGATCCGGCCCTGGTGCTGCCGGCCTTCAGCAAATACCTGGCGGGGGGCACGGCCATGATGGGCGTGGTGGGGGAAATGCTCAAGGAAGGGCATTTTTCCGCCAGCCTGCTCAACGCCAGCGCCGGCTTCCTGATCAACCCGCTGGACGTGCCGGGCATCGCGGTGCTGATTTCCGCCGGTGCCCGGGTGGCCACCGTTTGGCGTCCCGCCGCCCTGGGGGCCGCGGCCGGCATCGCCCTACGCTGTCTGTGCCACCTTTACTTCGGCTGAGGCGGGGGCGCTTATTTTTTCCAGAGGTAATGGCGGTCGTCGAAACTGCCCACCCAGTGCGGCAGGTACACCACCATCACGGTGATCACCGCCCCGCTGAGCCAGGCCTCGGCGAAGCCCAGCAACAGGAAATAGGGCAGATAGTCGTTCAGCAGCTTGTCCAGGGAGTAAATACCCGCCCCCCACAGCAGCAAGGTCGACAAGCCGCCGGTGGCCACCACCGTCAGCGCCGCGCCGAAAAAGGCGGCGACGAAGACGTAGACGAAAAAATTGGCCGGCAGGTAGCGATCCGTCGCCCGCCGCAGGAATTCGCTCACCAACACCGGAAAAACGATGGTCACCAGGCCGGCCAGGCCGACATGCTGCCAACTGCCGCCGCTGTTGAAGGTTACCGCCGCCAGCACCAAGGCCAGGGCCAGCATGGCCAGACTGCGGCCGAACATCAGGGTCAGCACCGTGGCGCCCAGCAAATGCAGATTAAGCCCCGGCTGCATGCCGGCCTTCATGCTCCACACCAAACACAGGGTCACCACGCTGCCGAGCCAGGCATTGAACTGCGCCGAATCCGCCAACCGCCGCCAGGGCGCCAGCCAGACCGCCGCCACCAGGGCGGCCAGGAACAGGCTATTGCCGAGCAGGGTCCAGGGGGAGGAGAAAAGCTGGTCGGGAAAGTTCATGGTTAAAATGAAACAGGTCCGGATGGAAAACGGAACAAAATCACCGTTCCCTTATTCTGCACCCGATCCCCGCAAAATAACTGACAAGACCCGCCCCATGACCCCCGTCCTCACCTCCTACGGCAACGGCATCCACGCCATCGACGCCGACTACTACGCCCCCCGCATCGCCGCCATCCACCTGATCGAAGAGGATGGCCGGGTCGCCCTGGTGGACACCGCCCACAACGACGCCGTGCCCCGCGTCCTGGCGCAGATGGCCGAACTCGGGCTGCGGGCCGAGAACGTGGACTACGTGATTCTCACCCACGTCCACCTGGACCACGCCGGGGCCGCCGGGGCCTTCATGCAGCGCTTCCCCAACGCGCAACTGGTCGTCCATCCCCGTGGCGCCCGCCACATGGTGGATCCCTCCAAGCTGGAAGCGGCGGTGCACGAGGTGTACGGCAAGGAGGAGGCCCTGCGCATCTACGGCCGGCTGGTCCCCACCCCGGCGGACCGGGTCATCGAGGCCCAGCACGGCCTGTCCCTGAAACTGGGCGGACGTACCCTGGACTTCTATGACACGCCGGGACATGCCAAGCACCACGTCGCCATCCGCGATGGCAAGACCGGCCACGTCTTCACCGGCGACACCTTCGGCATTTCCTATCGGCACCTGGACCGGGACGGCCGCCAGTTCATCTTCCCCACCAGTTCCCCCTCCCAGTTCGACGCCGAGGCCCTGCACCAAACCGTCACCATGATCGCCGAACTCAAGCCGGAAGCCCTTTACCTCACCCATTTCGCCCAGGTCACCGACGTACCCCGGCTGGCGGCGGACATGCACCGCCTGATCGACGCCTACGCCGACATCGCCCGCCGCGAGCGCGACAGCGGCCCGGACCGCCAGGCGCGGATCAAACAGGGCTTGCAGGCCCTCTACCAGGAGGAGGCCGCCCGCCAGCAGTGGGGGCTGCAAGGGCAAGCCCTCATGGAATTGATGGGACTGGACACCGAACTCAACGCCCAAGGCCTCGATCTCTGGGTGGAAACCCAGTAAGGCTGTCAAACACGGATGGCGAGCCACCGAGAATTTATCCACAGCAACAACACCCTTGTTTCGCCGTGATAGCATCGCCGGATAATTTTTCTGGGGCCGCCGGACAGCAGCGCCCGCAGTGTGGTTGCCACCGGCGACCCTGTCTCGTTTCAGCAATGACAGGGGATTTGCCATGCAAAGAGAAACCGTGCGCACCGAGATCGCCGCCGACACCGCCGCCGATATCCTGAAAAGCGTCTCCATCCCGCCCTGCCCCACCGTGGCGGCGGCGTTGATGGAGGAAGCCCGCCGCGAAGAGGTGGACTTCATGCGCATCAACCGCCTCATCAGCGGCGACGTGAGCCTGGCGGCGGCCATGATGAAAACCGCCAACTCCCCCTTCTTTGCCCTGCAAAAGAAAGCCAGCACGGTCCAACAGGCGGTTTCCGTCCTCGGCCTGAAGAACATCATCAACATCGTCACCGGTCTTTGCCTGCAACAGGCCCTGTCACCCAAGGGCATCAGCATGGACCGCTTCTGGGACCGCTCCAACTACCACGCCGCCGCCTCTTCCCGCATCGTCCGCCAGCGTCGGCTGGGTGTCAGCATGGATGACGCCTACGCCTTCGGCCTGTTCCACGACTGCGGCATCCCCATCCTGATGCAGCGTTTCCCCGATTACAAGGACACCCTGGCCCTGGCCAACAGTTCCGACCGTTCCATGCTGGCCTTGGAAAACGAAATCCACGGCACCGACCATGCCGCCGTGGGCGCCATGCTGGCCCGCAACTGGCAATTGCCGCCGACCGTGGTGGAAGCCATCCGCACCCACCACGACCTGGAAGCCCTGCATCCGGGCCAGGAGGAAAAAGCCTCCCCGGTGCAAAACCTCGCCGCCGTTTCCCTCTTGGCGGACCACTACATCGCCGGTTTCCTCGGCGTGGCCGACGAAGCCGAATGGAACCGCTACGGCGAACTGGCGACGGATTTCCTCAACCTGGAAGAGGACGACGTGGCCAACCTCTACGAGGACGTCTGCGAGGATCTGGTGGAAATCCACAAGACCCGGGGCTGAGGCCCACCAGGGTCTATCGGACCGACGCCCCCATCCCCTGCGCTGCCGCACCTCCGCGGCAGCGTGCATTGACGCCCTGCGGCCCGGCACCCAGGCGCGCCGACCATTCGGCCAGACCTTGGGCCAATTGCCGCTCCAGCACCACGGCCGCCTCGACGCCCTGACGGGCATTGCCACCGGCGGGCTGCTCCAGGTTGAACCCGCGATGTTCCAACACATCGCCCTTCGCGCCCAACAGGCTGGCGCGCAAGGCCAGTTGCAGGCGGCTGCCGCCCTGGGCATCGAAATGCTGTATCCACTCGTCCAGCTCCAGGCGCAGGCGGCAGCCCTGGCCGCCGTCCGCTGCCAACTGGCGGCGCAAGGCCGCCGCCAGCAGTTCCGCCGGTGGCGCGGCCCAACGGCTTTCGCTAAAGATCTGGCGCCGGGCCGGCTGGTCCGCCTGGCGATATTGCATGGCACGGCCGTCGAGCCAGCTCGGTGCCGCCACATCCACCGCCGCCAAGCCGGTGTTTGCCACGGGCTCGACGCTGCCCAGGTCATACACCGCCGGATTGCTGCGCGGTGCGCTGCCGGCACAGGCGGCCAGGAGCAGCACAACGGACAGGGCGGCAACGGTTTTGTTGGCCACGGTTTTCTTCGCTGGGATCACTTGCTACCTCCTTCCCCGGGTCCCGGCGGCGGCGGGTTGCGGCCGAACAGCAGGGCTTGGGGCGACTCTTCCACTTCCTCCAGCACCCGGTTGAGCTGGCGGGAGTTCTGTTCCAATTCCCCCAGCAGGCGATTGAGCCGGGGCACGGTGGTGGCGCCGGCCTCGCGGCCGATCTGGTCGAAACGCTGGCTCAGTTGGTTGAGGGAAACCACTAGCTGGCGCAGTTCCGCCGTCAGGGGCGCCGCCTCGCCGGCGGTTTTTTCCAGGTGGCCCAGCAGGGCCTGGGCCCGACGCACCGTGTCGGCGTTGAGGATCTGCCGTACCGAGGCCAGGATGGCCGGCATTTCCTTGAGGCCCTCGCTGGCTTCGGCCACGTTGTCCAGAGTGCGCTTGATCCGCGCCACGCCCTGCTCGTCGAACACCGCCGCCACCCGCCGCGCCGCCTCGGCCACGGCATCCATGGTGGACGCCTTGAGCAGGATGCGCGGCGGCTCGCCGTTGCGCCCCGCCAGGGGGGTGGGATCGCTACCGTCGTCGTCCAGCATCACGTAGGCCAGGCCGGTCAGGCCCTGGGCCTGGAGTTGGGCCTGGGTGGCGCGGGTGATGGGAATGTCGTCGTCGATGCGGATCAGGATCAGGATGTTGCGCGGGTCCTGGGGATCGAGGCTGACGTCGGCCACTTTGCCGGCGCGGATGCCCCGGTAGCGCACCTGGGCCTGGGGGTTGAGCCCGCTCACCGCGCTGCGGCTGACGATCAAGTAGTCGCGGGTTTCCTCGCCGCGACCGCTCAGCCACCAGGCCGCCAAGGCCACGGCCAGGCCCAGTAGCAAGACGAAAAAGCCCGCCATCAAGGCGTGGGCGCGGTTCTCCATGTCAAAACACTCCGTCGGACGCGGTCACGATGCCGCGTCGGCGTTCACTGTGGAAAAAATTGCGGATGAAGGGATGGTCCATCGCCGCCACCTCGTCGATGTCCCCCAAGGCCACGATATGTTGCTCCGCCAGCACGGCCACCTTGCTTTCCAGGGCGGTGAGGGTCTCCAGGTCGTGGGTCACCAGCAACACCGTCAGCCCAAGCTCCTTGTCCAGTTGCCGCAACAGGCGCACGAAACGGTCCGCCCGGTCCGGGTCGAGGCCGGCGGTGGGCTCGTCGAGCAGCAGCAATTCCGGCTCCAGGGCCAGGGCCCGGGCCAGGGCGACGCGCTTGACCATGCCGCCGGACAATTCGGCCGGCATCAGCCGGGCATGGCGCGGCAGCAACTCCACCATGGCCAGCTTGAGCATGACCAGATCGTGGATCAGCGCCTCGTCGAGACACTTCAATTCCCGCAGGGGAAAGGCGATGTTGTCGAACACGTTGAAGGCGGAAAACAACGCCCCCTGCTGGAACAACACGCCAAAGCGCTGGCGCAGGGCCCGTTCCCTTTCCTGGCCGCCGCCGAACAAAGGCTCGCCGAACAGGCGGATGTCACCGGCGGCGGGCCGCATCAGGCCGATCACCTGGCGCAGCAAGGTGGTCTTGCCGCTGCCGGAACCACCCACCAAGGCCACCACCTCGCCCCGGGCCACCGTCAGGTTCAGATGGCGATGCACCCAGGCATCGCCGAAGCGGGTGGACAGATCGCGAATGGCGATCACCGGCTCCCCGGCGGCCACCGTCGTCATAGCTTGGGCACCCCGATACCTCGGGTGGCGATGGCGATCACCGCGTCGAGCAGAATGACCAGGGTAATCGCGGTCACCACCGAGGCCGTGGTGTTGGCCGACAGGCTTTCCGTGTTGGGCCGCACCCGGAGGCCGAAGTAGCAGGCCACCAGGGCCACCGCGATGCCGAAGACGAGGCCCTTGACCTGGGCGATCCAGAGGTTTTGCAGGGGCACCACCCGGGGCAGGATCTGGAGGAAGAAGCTCTGGCTCATGTCCAGTTGGGCCCAGGCCGACAGCATGCCGCCGGCAATGGCCAGGGCGCTGGTCCATAGCACCAGCAAGGGCGTCGCCAGGGCCAGGGCGATCACTTTGGGGAACACCAGGCGCAGGCTGCGGGAAACCCCCAGGGCGGCCAGGGCGTCGATTTCCTCGGTGACCCGCATCACCCCCAATTGGGCGGTCATGGCCGAACCGGAGCGGCCCGCCACCAGCACGGCGGTAAGCACCGGCCCCAACTCGCGGACGATGCCCATGCCGAGGATATTGATGATGAACACATCGGCGCCGAACTGGCGCAATTGCAGGGCCGACAGATAGGACAGCACCACGCCGATGAGGAAGCCCACCAGGGCAGTCACCGGCATGGCCCGCACGCCGCTCTTGTAGAGGTGGGCCGAGACCTCCCGCCAGGGCATGTCGGCGGGATGGCGCAGGACGTGGAGCAGGTCCAGGCCCAACTGCCCGAGCAGGGCCACGCCGTCGGCCAGCAATCCGCGCAGGGCCAGCAGGGGCCGGCCCAGGGCGGCGATGCGGTCAAGGCCACCGGTCCGGGGCGGCGGCGGCAAGGGTTCGTGGGGAACGGCGGCAACGCGGGCGAGGATGCGCTCGTGCTCGGGACGCAAGATCAGGCGGGCCGGGCGACGGCGGCCCCAGGCGTGCCACAACCGCAGGGCACCGGCGCTGTCCAGGGTGTCGATATCGCTACCGTCCCAGGCGGCGGGTGGCGCCGTTGCCAAGGCCAGCAGGGCCTGTTCCAGGCGCGGACCGCCGTTGCGCAGGCCGACCAGGGTCCAGGGGCCACTCAGGCGGACGCTGCCCTCCCCCGGCGGCGGGCCGTCGCTGACGACAAGCCTGGCCTGGGGGCGGACCCGTTTCATGGACGGCGTTTTTCCTGCACCCGCAGGGTCATGCCCAAGGCCGCCCACTGCTCCTTCTCGTCACCCAGGGCGGCGGCGGTCAGGGGCGCTTCCTCCAGCCAGGCGCTGTCGAACACCAGGCGGTAGCCGTTGCCGCTGACACCGACACGCACCTCGGGAAAGGCGCTGTCGCGTCGGGCCCGGTGCAGCACGGCGGCGGTACGCAGGCAGAAAATCAGCATCCACTCCCGGGCGTCGTCGATCACCTCCAGCAGGCGTTCCAGCTTACCCCGGTGGGCCAGCACCAGATGGGACAGGCGTTTCTGGTCGCGCTTGGAAAAGCCCGGCATGTCGGCGTTGGCCAGGATGTAGGCGCTGTGCTTGTGGTAGCTGGCATGGGCCACGGAGATGCCGACCTCATGCAGGCGGGCCGCCCAGGCCAGGTACTGGGCGTCGGGGTGATCGGCGGCGGCACAGTCGGGATCGAGCTGGCACAACAGGGTATGGGCGGTCTGGCCGACCCGGGCCGCCTGGCGGCGGTCCACCTCGTAGCGGTTCATGAACTGGCTGACGGTGGCCTCGCGCAGGTCGTCGTGGTGGTAGCGGCCGAGCAGATCGTAGAGCACTCCCAGGCGCAGGGCGCCGTCGGAGAACACCATGCGCGTCAGGCCGAATTCCTCGAACACGGCGGACATGATGGCGACGCCGCCAGGCATCACGGGGATGCGATCAGGCCGCAGGCCATCCAGGTTCAGCTTATCCACGGTGCCGGCCTTGGCCATCAGATCTCTCAGCCGGGCCAGGCCCTCCCGGGTGATGCCGGTGGCGCCGCCGGGATTGAGGCCGTTCAATTCCAGCAGGTCGGTGATGGCCTTGGCCGTGCCGGAGGACCCCACCGCCTCTTCCCAACCGGTTTCCCGGTAGGGCTGGCCGATGGTGGCCAGCTCGGTGCGTGCCGCCGTCATGGCCTCCTTGAGGCGCGCCTTGTCGATGCGGCCGCCGGGGAAAAAGCGCAGGCTGAAGCTGACGCAGCCCATGTAGAGGGATTCCAGACGCAGGGGCTGGATGCTGCGACCGATGATGAATTCCGTGGAACCGCCGCCGATGTCCACCACCAGTTGCTGGGTGCGGGGATTAGGCAGGGTGTGGGCCACCCCCAGATAGATCAGCCGGGCCTCTTCCCGCCCGGCAATGACTTCGATGGGAAAGCCCAGGGCGGCCTCGGCGGCCGCCAGGAATTCGGCGGCGTTCTTCGCCACCCGCAGGGTATTGGTGGCCACCGCCCGCACCGCGCCGGGATCGAACCCCCGCAAACGCTCGCCGAAGCGGGACAGGGCGGCCAGACCGCGCAGCTGGGAGGCACCATCCAGGGTCTTGTCGGCCTTGAGGCCGGCGGCGAGCCGTACCGACTCCTTGAGCCCGTCCAGGGGGTAAATTTGGTTGCCCACCACCCGTCCCACTTGGAGACGGAAACTATTGGACCCCAGGTCCACCGCGGCGATGAGTTCGTAAGCCATAAAAGCGTGTCATGGAGGGATGGCCGATTCTAGCAGCCGCTGCCGCCCGCGCCGCGGCCTTGACAGCTGGGCGGCGAAGGATTGAACTGTGAGCCCGGCCGCTGGTCATCAAACTGAAACCTAACTGAAAGAACATGGCACGCTCCTCAGACTCACGCCCGGGCAAGGGCAAGCACCCCATGAATCATCCCGTCGTCCATCTTTCCAGCGACCACTTCATCAACCGGGAACTATCCCTGCTGGCCTTCAACCGCCGCGTCCTGGCCCAGGCGGAAGACGAGAACGTTCCCCTGCTGGAACGGCTCAAGTTCCTCTGCATCGTCTCCAGCAACTTGGACGAGTTCTTCGAGGTGCGGGTGGCCGGCATCAAGGAACAGATCAAGCTGGGCAGCACGGTCACCGGCCCCGACGGGCTGCTGCCCGCCGACCTGATGCGCCGCCTCAGCGCCCAGGCCCAGGCCCTGGTGGCCGACCAATACACCCTGCTCAACGACGACATCCTGCCCGAGCTGCGCTCGGAAGGCATCATGTTCTTCCGCCGCGCCGAATGGACGCCGGAACAGCGCAGCTGGATCCGCGACTACTTCCTCACCGAGGTGATGCCGGTATTGACCCCCATCGGCCTCGACCCGGCCCACCCCTTCCCCCGGGTGTTGAACAAGAGCCTCAACTTCGCCATCGAACTACAAGGCATGGACGACTTCGGCCGCAGCGGCGGCGCCGCCATCGTCCAGGCGCCCCGCGCCCTGCCCCGGGTGATCCACCTGCCCAAGGAATTGTCAGGTGTGGACCACGGCTTCGTCTTCCTCTCCTCCATCATGCACGAGCACGTGGACGAGCTGTTCCCCGGCATGACGGTGCTGGGCTGCCACCAGTTCCGCGTCACCCGCAACTCCGACCTGTTCGTGGATGACGAAGAGGTCAAAAACCTGCGCACCGCCCTCCAGGGCGAACTGCCGCAACGCCACCTGGGCGACGCGGTGCGGCTGGAAGTGGCCGCCGACTGTCCCCAGGTGATGACCGACTTCCTGCTCAACCAGATCGGCCTGGGGGCCACCGACCTCTACCGCGTGCCCGGCATCGTCAACCTGGTGCGGCTGATGTCCATCCCCGACCAGGTGGACCTGCCCCACCTCAAGTACGCCCCCTTCCAGCCCGGCCTGCCCAAGGTATTGACCAAGCGCTACGACGTCTTCGCCAGCATCCGCAAGCAGGACATCCTGATGCACCACCCCTTCCAGTCCTTCACCCCGGTGATCCAGCTGCTGCAACAGGCGGCGGACGACCCGGCGGTGGTGGCCATCAAGATGACCCTGTACCGCACCGGCACCGAATCCGTGGTGCTGGAGCAATTGCTCCGCGCCGCCCGCAAGGGCAAGGAAGTGACCGTGGTGGTGGAACTGATGGCCCGCTTCGACGAGGAGGCCAACCTCAACATCGCCGGTCGCCTGGAGGAAGTGGGCGCCCACGTGGTGTATGGCATCTTCGGCTACAAGACCCACGCCAAGATGCTGATGGTGCTGCGCAAGGAAGACTCGGGCAAGAAGATCGGCTACCGCCGCTACGTGCACCTGGGCACCGGCAACTACCACCCCCGCACCACCCGCTTCTACACCGACTTCGGCCTGATGACCTGCCATCCCGAGATCGGCGAGGACGTGAACGAACTCTTCAAGCAGCTCACCGGCATGGGCAAGGCCGCCCCCCTCAAGCACCTGTGGCAGGCGCCCCTGACCCTGCATCCCAACATCCTCAAATCCATCGAACAGGAAACGGAAATCGCCCGGGCCGGCGGCAAGGGCCACATCATCGCCAAAATGAACTCCCTGCTCGAGCAGGAAATCATCGAGGCCCTGTACCGGGCTTCCCAGGCCGGCGTTTCCGTGGACCTCATCGTGCGTGGCGTCTGCGCCCTGCGTCCCGGAGTCAAGGGCCTGTCGGACAACATCCGGGTGCGCTCGGTGATCGGCCGCTTCCTGGAACACCACCGGATCTTCTATTTCCTTGCCGGCGGCAAGGAAACCCTTTACCTCTCCAGCGCCGACTGGATGGAACGCAACTGCTTCCGCCGCATTGAAACCGCCTTCCCCATCCTCGACCCCAAGCTCAAGCGCCGGGTGTTCAAGGAAGGCCTGCGGCCCTATCTGGCGGACAACTGCCAGGCCTGGGAAATGGACAGCCAGGGCGAATACAAGCTCAAGGCCACCCGCCGCGCTCGCATTTGCGCCCAGGAGTTCCTGCTGCGGGAACTGGCCGTTCCCGCCGAATAAATCCCGGTCGCGGCGCCAAGCGCTGCCCACGGCCTTACCCGGCACCCCTGGTGGACGGGCCATCGCCCCTGCGCCCGCCCAGTAACGGCGCGGGCGCAGGGGCTTGTTGCGGTTTTCCGATATTTCTTTTCTAAAGCATCCACCCTATATAGCCATGCAGCCATGGCATCTGGATAGCCGAGGCACCTCCCCATCGAGAACCCAACCGGGCCTTCGCGCCCCCCAGGAAACCCCATGACCATGCTCCTCGCCCCCGCCGTGGCGCTGATGCGCAGTTTCAGCTACCCCAAGAAATTTGCCCTGATCGGCCTGCTCTCGGCCATTGCCGTGGGCTTTCCCCTCGCCAGCATGACGGTCAGCCTGATGGGCTCCATCAAGCAGGGCCAGCGGGAACTGGATGGCGTCGCCGTCATCAAGCCGGTACTCCACGTCGTCCAGGCCCTTCAGCAGCACCGCATGCTCAGCGCCGAAGCCCTCACCAATATCGAGGGCGCCAAAAACCGGATTGCCGATGTGGAAAAGGACGTGGCCGCCGCCTTCGGCGAGGCGGATTTGGTGATGCCCAATCACGGCGCGGCCCTGGAGGTGGACCAGGACTGGGAGGGCATCAAGCAGGAATGGAACAGCCTTGCCACCGAATGGAGCGAACTCACCGTGTCGGCCAACCTGGCCGCCCATGACGACTTGATCGAGCGCGCCCTGAAAATCAACAACAAGGTGCACGACGCCAGCGGCCTGGTGGTGGATCCGGCCCTGGATTCCTACTACTTGGCGAACACTGCCTTCATCACCCTGCCCGACTTTGCCGAGCGCCTGGGCAAGATCAGCGCCGCCGGCATGAGCGTGCTGGCCCGACGCATGATCACCGACGACCAGCGCTTCGCCTTCACCCGCGACCTGGGCAGCCTCAACACCCTCGGCGCCGACCTGCTGGCCGGCCTGGAACGCTCGGCCCAGTACAACGCCGAGATCAAGCCCAAGCTGGACGAGTTCGTACAGAAGTTCACCGCCCGCATCAGCACCCTCACCCACGTCATCGAATACGAAATTGCCTCCGGCCGGCTGGACTCGACTCCGGCCCAGTTCACCGCCCAGGCAGCGGAAGCCATCGACAGCGGCTACGCCGAACTGGGCAATACCCTGCTGCCCACGGTGGACAAACTGATCGGCGACCGGATCGCCCGCCAACGCCTGCTGCTGGCGGTGAACCTGGGCATCGCCGTCCTCCTGTTGCTGGGCTTCGGCTATCTCTCCATCGGCTTCTACCGGGCCATCGTCAGCGACGTGCGCAACCTGTCCAACAGTGCCCGCCGCATCGCCGAGGGCGACCTGACGGCCCGCGTCCCCCTGGCCGCCAAGGACGAGCTGGCCCAGGTCGGCGCCGGTTTCAACACCATGGCCCAGGAACTGGGCGCCCTCATCGGCAAAATCCAGCGCAGCGCCGACAACGTGACCCAGGCCGCCATCCAGCTCACCCGCTCCTCCACCCAGATCCAGGCCAGTTCCAGCCAGCAGAGTGAAGCGGCCACCGCCATGGCGGCTAGCATCGAGCAGACCACCGCCGGCATTGGCCAGGTCGCCGAATTCGCCAGCCAGGCCCAGGCCATCTGCCACGAGTCCGGCGCCCTGCTCGATGAAGGCAGCGACAAGGTGCAGCAAACCGTGCGCGAAATGCAGCAAATCGCCGCCACCGTGCGCGACGCCGCCAACTTGATCGAAACCCTGGGTCAGCGCTCCAGCGAGATTTCAGCCATCATCGACGTGATCAAGGAAATCGCCGAGCAGACCAACCTGCTGGCCCTCAACGCCGCCATCGAGGCGGCCCGGGCCGGCGAGCAGGGCCGGGGTTTCGCCGTGGTGGCCGATGAAGTGCGCAAGCTGGCGGAGCGCACCACCCATTCGACCCAGGACATTTCCGCCATGATCGAAGCCATCCAACAGGGCATCCAACAAGCCGTCGGCAGCATGCAGCAAGGGGTCGGCAGCGTGGATCAGGGGGTGGATCTGGCCAGCCACGCCGGCGCCTCCATGGGCAAGATCAAGGAAGGCACGGCCCGCATGGTCCGCTTCGTGAACGATATTTCCGCTTCCCTCAAGGAACAGAGCGCCGCCAGCAACGCCATCGCTGCCAACATCGAGCAGATCGCCCGCATGGCAGACGAAAACAGCAACGACGTGGCCCGCTCCACCGCCACCGCCCGGGAACTGGAAGAACTGGCCATCCACCTGCAACAGGAAGTCCGCCGCTACCAGGTCGGCTAACCCCGGCAGGCGCCGGGCGCTCCCAGCCCGGCCCCACACTTAGCCTCTCCCTACAGTTCCTCCCCGCTGCTTTCTTCTTCTCCGGGCCGCCCACGGCGGCCCGCCTCGTCTTTCTCCCTCCGCCTTACCACCGTCCCCATCGGCCCATCAGCGCCGGACCGGGCCGCGTCGCGCCCCATTTCTTCAACCCTGGAACATTTCCCCTTCGCTTGTAAGGTAATTAATGTCTTATATAAGAGATAATGAATTCGGAAACTTTTGTAATTATTAATTAGGAAAAGCAACCATGAGCAGCGCGATGTATCAACGGATGCGGGTCAATCCCAAATTCCAAGCCCTGGTGGCCAAACGCGGGCGTTTTGCCTGGACCCTGGCCGCCATCGTCCTCACCCTCTTCTACGGTTTCGTCCTGGCCGTGGCCTTTGCCCCCGCCACCCTTGGCAGCGCCATCAGCGAAGGCTCCCAGCTCACCCTGGGCGTCGTGGCCGAACTGGCCATGTTCATCCTCTTCTGGGGACTCACCGCCTATTACGTCAAGCGCGCCAACACCGAATTCGATGCCCTGACCCAGGAAATCGTCCAAGAAGCCTGGAAGGAGCAGAAATAATGCGTCGCCTGACCACCCTCTTCGCCCGCCTCAACCTCGGCCTGGGCCTTTTCGCCTGTAACGCCATTGCCTGGGCCGGCCCCGCCATGGAAGGCACTGCTGAAAAGCAGGCCACCAACTGGTACGCCATTTCCATGTTCTGCCTGTTCGTGGCCCTGACCATGGGCATCACCTACTGGGCGTCCGGCCGCACCAAGTCCACCGCCGACTTCTACACCGCCGGCGGCGGCATCACCGGCTTCCAGAACGGCCTCGCCATTGCCGGCGACTACATGTCTGCCGCCACCCTGCTGGGCCTCACCGCCATGGTGTACGGCCAGGGCTTCGACGGCTATCTGTACATGATGGCCTTCTTCGCCGGCTGGCCGCTGATCCTCTTCCTCATGGCCGAACGCCTGCGCAATCTGGGCAAGTTCACCTTTTCCGACATCACCGCCTACCGGCTGGACCAGGGCAAGGTGCGCACCATGGCGGCGATTTCGTCCCTGACCGTGGTCTGCTTCTACCTGATCGCCCAGATGGTGGGTGCGGGTCAGTTGATCAAGCTGCTGTTCGGCCTGGACTACAACATCGCCATCTTCGCCGTGGGCATCCTGATGATGGTCTATGTGACCTTCGGCGGCATGGTCGCCACCACCTGGGTGCAGATCATCAAGGCTTGCATGCTGCTCTGCGGCGGCACCCTGGTGATGATCCTGGCTTTCAGCCAGTTCGGTTTCTCCTTCGAGGAGCTGATGAGCAAGGCCACCGCCGTGCACAAGCTGGGCGCCAAGCTCATGACCCCCGGCGGCCTGCTGGCCGACCCGGTCACCGCCATCTCCCTGTCCATGGGCCTGATGTTCGGCACCGCCGGCCTGCCCCACATCCTGATGCGCTTCTTCACCGTCACCGACGCCAAGGAAGCCCGCAAGTCCGTGCTCTACGCCTCCGGCTTCGTGGCCTACTTCTTTAACGTGATCTTCATCATGGGCCTGGCTGCCATCATCATCGTCGGCCAAAACCCCGAGTTCTTTGAAGGCAACACCCTCGGTGCCAAGCTCATCGGTGGCGGCAACATGGTCGCCATGCACCTGTCCAAGGCCGTCGGCGGCAACATGCTGCTCGGCTTCCTCGCCGCCGTGGCCTTCGCCACCATCCTCGCCGTGGTCTCCGGCCTGGCGTTGGCGGGGGCCTCTGCCGTGTCCCACGACCTCTACGCCCGGGTGATCAAGAAGGGCCAAGCCTCCGCCGCCGACGAAATCCGCGTCTCCAAGATTGCCACCATCTGCCTCGGCTTCATCGCCATCGGCCTCGGCATCCTGTTCGAAAAGCAGAACGTCGCCTTCATGGTGGGCCTGGCCTTCGGCATCGCCGCTGCCGCCAACTTCCCCGTGCTGATCCTTTCCATGTACTGGAAGGGCCTCACCACCCGGGGCGCCCTAGCCGGCGGCTACAGCGGCCTGGTGTCCGCCGTGATGTTCGTGCTGCTGTCCAAGTCCGTCTGGGTCGATGTGTTCGGCAACAAGGCCGCCCTCTTCCCCTACACCCAGCCCGCCCTGTTCGCCATGCCCATCGCCTTCTTGATGGCCGTCATCTTCTCCAAGAGCGACGCCAGTGCCCGCGCCAAGGAAGAAATCGACGCCTTCGAAGATCAATACGTCCGCGCCCAAACCGGCTACGGCGCCGCCGCTGCCAGCAACCACTAAGCAGACCGGCGTATGCAAAAGCCCCCGCAGCCACAAGCTGCGGGGGCTTTTCTTTTTGTTGCATCAAGCGAGACGGAAGCGCCCCAATTGCTGGGCCAAATCCGCCGATAGACGAGTAAGTCTTTCCGTGGTGCCCACGACCGGCTGGGTGGCACGCAGATTGTCCGAAGCCATGGTGCCGATATCCGCCAACGTCGCGGCAATGGCATCGCTCTGCCGGACCTGTCGGTCCAGATTAGCGCTCAAAGCGTCCAGAGTTTCCAGGGATTGTTGGGCTCCCTGAGCCAATTGGTCGAGGGGCGGCACGATAGCTTCGATCAAGGCCACGCCCCGCTGCATTTCCGCCTTGCCATGGCCAATGCGGTCCACTGCAATGCCGGTTTCCCGGTCAATGGCATCCATCACCGTGTTGATCTCGGTAGTGGCCTGGGCGGTGCGATCCGCCAGCTTGCGCACCTCATCGGCCACCACGGCGAAGCCCCGGCCAGACTCGCCGGCGCGGGCTGCTTCGATGGATGCATTGAGTGCCAGCAGATTGGTCTGCTCAGCAATTTCCTTCACCGTAGCCAACAGGGTACGTACTGCCAAGGCACGACTGCGCAGGGCCTCCACCGCAGAGGCTGATTGGCTGACGGTGGCAGCAATGGTCACCACCTCCCGTGAAGCATCACCAATCAGGCGGTTGCCTTGCTGTGCCAGGTCTCGTGCAGTCTGAGCCTGACACCGGCTTGTGTCGGCACTGGCGGAAATCTGGCGACTATCCTGCACCAGCCCGGCCACGGCTTGAGCCACCTGGGCCACAGCCTCGTGCTGGGCGGTGCTACCGGAACGAACCTTGTCCACCGGTGCGTTTAGGGAATGGGCAGCCCCCTGCACATCCTGAGCCGAGTCCTGCACAGCACCGATCAAACTCGCCAGGGATTGCTGCATGAGCACCAGCGCCCGGGCCAATCGGGCGGTTTCGTCGCTGCCTGCCGCCGCATCACCGGCGCCACTGCCCCATGCGCGCAAATCGCCCTGGGCCACCCCATCGGCAAAAGCGACTGCCCGTAGCAGAGGGCCGCTGATGCTGCGGGTCACAACCCAGGCCAGCACCAGACCAAGAATCACCGCTGAAGCCGTGAGCAAGGCCATGAACTGCCGTGTGCGCCCGGCTGCGGCATCCTGTTCCACCAAGGCCTGCTGCATGGAGGCATGCTGACGAGCCACCAGATCCCCGCCGGTTAGCAGCAGGGCCTCCAGGGCAGGCCGTGTCTTGCCGGCGAAATGCTGGCGAGCACTCTGGGGACCACCTATTTCAATCTGCTCCACGGTTTCCCGAAACAGATCACCGTACCGGTCCCGTTGGGACGCCAGTTGTTCCAACTGCGCTTTGTCTTCGCCGCTACTGGCGGACTGCAGTTTGGCCAGGGCTTCGTCGGCTGCGGCATTGGCGGCATCCATCTGGCCATAGAGGGGTACACGTTGCTCCCGCTCGGGCGTGACGAGCAGTTGCAATAATGGCAGTGCTGCCCCCTGGGCCTGGCGCTGCAGGGTTTCCGCCAAGACAACCTTGAGAGATTGTTCGTCCACGATGCGCCGGGCTACTGCAGCCTGACGCTGCATGTGCAGCAGGGCGAAACCCGCCAAAGCCAGGAGCAGGGCCAACAGCAGGGAGAACGCCAGAGTCAGGCGGGGGCCAATCGGCAGACGACGGAACAAAGCAATGAGGACGTCCATGGTTTCAGCCCCCCATCAGTGCGGGAGACAGCAGCCGGGCCGATTCCTGGATCAGACCGCGAATCAGGTTTTCATCCGGGCGCGGTGCCAGGGTGCCGGGACCAGCCTTGGCCCCGGTGGCCACCGGCGCCAGGGAGATCCCTTCGAGCCGGTACTCGCCGCAGCAGGCCGGGCAGTGCACGGTGTCGCCGGGCCGGGCGCCCCGCTGTACCACCACGGTAGGGCCGCACATAAGGCACTCGCGCAGGGGAATTCCCTCGTCACTATGGCCGACGATGTGATCGAGGGCACCAGCCTCGCCCAGCGCGATGAAGCATTCGCCGAAGTCGCCATCGAACTGACGGCCCAGATTGTCACGCAGGATACCCAGGGCCTTTTCCACCGTCATGCCGCGCCGGTAGGGACGGCTGCTGGTCATGGCGTCGAAAGCATCGCAAATGCCCACGATGCGGGCCACGGGAGGAATTGCCCCACCCTGCAGCCCCCTGGGATAACCCTGCCCGTCGGGCGTTTCATGGTGGGCGAAGACGGCATCCATGACCAGCGCAGAAAAAGGATGGCCCGCCAGCATGCGTCGCCCCACGTCGGGATGGGTCTTGATCACGGCGTATTCCTCATCACTGAGTTTGTCTTTCTTGTTCAGGATGGCATCGGGAATGCCCACCTTGCCCAGGTCATGGAGAAAGCCCCCCACGGCAATGCGGGCTGCCTCTTCCTCCGGCAGGCCAGCCTTGTCCGCCAGCAGGCGGGAAAAACGAGAAACGCGCCAGAGGTGGCCGCCGGTGTAGGGGTCCCGAGCCTCCACCACCCAGGCCATGACCAGCAAGCTGGCCAATACCTTTTCGTCCTGACTATCTAGCGAGCCCCGGGCGGCGGGACGGTGGCGAAAGAAATCAAAGAAGCTCATGACGGACTCCGGAAAGGACAGGGCATGACCTTGAGTCGTGGCTGTGGTCCATTCCTTACACCGGCCAACGACGGCGGCACCAGGCATCCAAGGACCAGCGACCTGGGCCGTGGAATAGGGTGACCAAGAGCAAGGCGCCCCACAGCACATGGTCTTGCAGGCCGAGGTCGGAAATGTCGGGAAAGGAAATGGCCGCCATCAGGTTGGTGACGAACAGGCCAGCGGCGGCGAAGCGTCCGGCCAGGCCCAATACGAGCAGCACGGGCAGGCACAACTCGCCCGCTGTGCCCATGACTGCAGCCAGGTGGGGTGGCAGCACGGGCACTGCGTAAACGTAGTCGAACAGATTCAGGGTGCCCGACCAATCGCTGATCTTGAGCACGCCGGAACGGAAAAATACTTCCGCCACGTAGAGTCGCAGGGCCAGGTCGAACAGGGGCGTCAGGTAGTGCTGGAGCCGATCCACCAAGCGGCAGGCCAGGGCGTAGCTGTGGCGGCAGAAAAGAGACAGGGAACGGTTTATGGTGACACCTCGCATAAGGGTGGCAAGCCGGCGATGCCGAGGATGAGACCGCTGCGCAGATGCCGGTGCAGCACTTCGCCCAGGTCGAAACCGGGGTCGTGTTCGAGCGCGGCCGCGACGGCATCGGCCAGTACCCTGCCCTGGCCCAGCACCTCAAGGAAACGGTATTCGCTCCTGGTCAGGGCAGCGACCCGCACGCCCTCGGCGTGGCGTTGGAGCAGCACCGGCTGCCCCTGGGTGAAGTCCACGGTGAAGTCACCCGCATAGCCCGGCTGGTTCACTGCCCAGATGCGGGCCAAGGGCCAAGCGGATGCGAGCAAACGGTGGCCGGGGTCCAGGCGAAAACACACGCCGCCCCAGTCGGTGCCATCCATGGTGGCGAGGGCCGCCAGGTCCTGCTTGGGCGCAGCAGGGGCCGTGTGCACTTGTTGGATGCACCATTCCAGTCGCGCCACGTCGGGCAAATAGGCCAAGGAAGCTGCCGGCGCGTAAGCCGCGAGGAGGCGGTCGAAATCGTCGCCATAGTCATTCAAGTCGCCGCTGCGGCTGGGCACTTGCATGGCGTAGGCGCGGGCCGCCGCCGCGAAGAAATCCGGCCCGACGATGGCCTGTACCAAGGGATAGGTGGCCGTCAGGGCTGCCGACAGATTGGCCAGAATGCTGGTCCGATACGCCGCCAGCCCCTGTGCTGCGCGCTGGCACGCCGGATGCACAAAACGGCCAAGAAAATACCGATGGTCGGCCCCGTCACCAAACGTCGCCGCGGCAAAGGCGGCCTGCATGTCACGCAGCGTAGGCATGACGCACCTCCCCGGCCAGGTTCAACAGGCGCTGGGCTTCGGCCGCCTCGGCTTGCAGCACGGAAAACACGGGAATGTCCTGGTCCCATTCGATCAAGGTCGGCACGGGGCCGAACCGGTCCAAGGCCCTGGCGTAGAGGTCCCAGACCGCAGGCCAGACCGGGCGCGAGTGGGTATCCACCAGCAGGCCATCCGTCTCCTCGTAGCCGGCCAGGTGGATTTCCGCCACCGCCGCCAAGGGAATGCCGGCCAGGAACTCATCGGCGCTGAAGCCGTGGTTGCAGGCGCTGACGTAAATGTTGTTCACATCCAGCAGCAAACCGCAGCCGGTACGGCGGGCCACTTCAGCCACGAACACCCATTCCGGCATGTCCTCGGGCAGCAGCCGCAAATAGCTGGAGACGTTTTCCACCAGGATCGGCCGGCCCAGGGTTTCCTGCACCTGGTCCACGTGGTCGCAGACACGGTCCAGGGCTTCGCGGCTATAGGGCAAGGGCAGCAGATCGTTGAGCCAGCGCCCGCCGATGGCCGACCAGCACAGGTGTTCCGACACCGCCGCCGGTTGGACCCGATCCACCAGGGCCTTGAGTTGGCCCAGGTGGCGCGGGCAAGGGTCGTCGGCCCCGCCCAGGGAGAGGCCGACGCCGTGCAGGCTGAGGGGATAGTCGCGGCGAATCCGGTCCAGCACCGCCAAGGCTGGCCCACCAGCGGAAAACCAGTTTTCACTGTGCACCTCAAACCAGGTACAGGCGGGGCCTTGCTCCCGGACCAGCGCCAGATGGGGAGAGCGCAGCCCGATCCCCGCCGCCAGGGGCAAGGCGGCCAGGGACTGGGCCGCCTTGCCCCGTGACGCCGGGGCTGGAATATCCGTCGGAGCAGGAACCAAATCGGCGACCATGACGATTACTTCTTCATGCCGTCGTCGGCGGGCGTCATCTTGCCGCCCATCTTGAGGCAGCTGCCCTTGGGCACCAGCTTGAAGTCGTTGGGGTCGTTGTCCATCTTGGACTGACCGGCGCAGGAATGCTTGCTGGTCTTGCTGCCGCAGTCGTTCTGCCCGGCCTTGGCGATGCCGAAGCACTTTTCCTTGGCTTCGTCGGCGGCCTGGGCGGTCACGGCGGTGGAAAGGAAGCCGGCGGCCAGCAGGGCGGCAGCGGTGGTCTGGATCAGGGTACGGGTGTTTTGCATGGCATTTCTCCTTGAAGGAATGGGAAGGCCGGATTGACCTTCTGCCCTTCAGTCGGAGACCTGCCGGATTCCTTACACCCGGATGGAATTTTTTTTACAGCCGCCAGGGATGCTGCGACAAGGCCTTGCGCAAAAAGCGGAAATGCTTGCGGGTATTGCGGCAACCGCTGCAAATCAGCAGGTGCAGGCGCAGGTGAAGGCGTTCCGCCAGGGTCAGGCGGCGATCCAGCCCCTGGGAAATGAGTTCGGTGGCGTGTTTGCAACTGATCACGATGCGATTTCTCCAAACCAGCGCAGGCTCAGGCATTCCCG
Source organism: Denitratisoma sp. agr-D3 (assembly GCF_054658675.1). NCBI lineage: Bacteria > Pseudomonadati > Pseudomonadota > Betaproteobacteria > Nitrosomonadales > Sterolibacteriaceae > Denitratisoma > Denitratisoma sp. agr-D3. The sequence goes on from NZ_BAAGIA010000003.1 coordinate 245,010, forward strand.
CAGCGCCAGGCGCGCCCGATGCAACAGCACCCAGCAGTTGGACGAACTGATGGCCAATTCCTTACAGATTTCGTCCGTCTCCAGGCCGAGGAATTCCCGCATGGTGAATACCCGGGCCGGCGATGCAGGGAGCTGGGTCAGGCAGGCGTCCATGGTTTCCCAAAACCGCTTCTGCTCCAGGCTGGCTTCCGGATCGCCCCAGGCGAAGGGCATCTCGATCCAATGGTTGCGCTCATCGAACAATCCCGCCAGGGCGTCGTCCAGGGCCGCCTCCGCATCCACGTCGTCCCGGTTGCGGCTGGCCCGGCGTAATTCATCAATGATCTTGTTCTTGAGGATGGCGAACACCCAGGTGGAAAAAGCCGCCTCGCCCTTGAACTGAGCAGCCCCCTCCATCGCCGCCAACAGGGCATCCTGCACCACGTCCTCGGCCGCCGCAGCCGAACGCAGTTGCAAGCGGGCAAAGCCGAGCAAGCGGGGGCGCAGCGCAGCGATGATGGCGTGGAGATCAGCGGCAGCGGTCATGGTTGCCTTGACGCAATGAAGGGGTGCGGGCGGATTGTAGAGGAAGCCTTCCTTGCGCTCCCCCTCATCGCCTAGCCCCGCGTCACGCCCAGCACGCCCGGCACTTCGCCGAGCAGGGCGAAAATCCGCTGGAGCGAGGCCGTGCCCGGCATTTCCACGGTGAAGCACATGCGGGCGGTGTTTCCCTTGGACAGGGTGTTCACGGCGGTGACGTTGAGCTTCTCTTTCGAGAAGACTTCCGAGATGTCCCGCAGCAGGCCCTGGCGGTCGCCGGACTCGACGATGATGTCCACCGCGTAGAGGGCGTCCAACTGGCCCTGGCCCCATTCGGCGGTGATCACCCGTTCGGGGTTCTGCTTGGCCATGTTGAGGAAGTTGGCGCAGGTCGGGCGATGGATGGAAACACCCTTGCCCCGGGTGACGAAGCCCGAGATCACGTCCGGCGGCGCCGGCTTGCAGCAGCGGCCCAACTGGGTGAGCAGCTTGTCCACGCCGACGATGAGCACCTTGGAGTCGCCGGCCTTGCTGCGGCGGGTGACGATTTCGGGCAGTTCCTGACTCTCGGCGGATTCGCCGCGCAGGGCCACTTGCAGGGCCCGTTGCCCCAGTTCGCCGTGGCCGGCGACGCGGAACATGGTCTCCGCATCCTTGAACCCCAGCTTGTGGGCCAACTCTTCCAGATTGATCTGGCTGGATTTGCCACCTACCCCCTCCCGTTGCAACTCCTTCTGCACAAAGGTTCGCCCCTGGGCCAGGGCTTCCGCCTCGTCCTGGGCGGTGAACCATTGCTTCACCTTGCGCTTGGCGCCCGGGGTGGCGAGGTAGCCCTGGGTGGGGTTGAGCCAGTCACGGGAAGGCCCGCCGCTCTTGGCGGCCACCACCTCGACCCGCTGGCCGTTGAGCAGGGGCCGGTTGAGGGACACCAGTTGGCCGTCCACCTTGGCGCCCCGGCAGCGGTGGCCCAGGTCGGTGTGCAGACGATAGGCGAAGTCCAGGGGCGTGGCGCCCCGGGGCAGGTCGATCACCTGGCCCTGGGGCGTCAGCACGTAGATGGTGTCGTCGAGGGAGGCTTGCTTGAAGCGTTCCAGCCATTGGCTGGAATCGGTCACTTCATCGCGCCACGACAGCAGACTGCGCAGCAGGGCGATCTTTTCGTCGTAGTCGGAATCGGCCACCGTCGGCGCGCCGGACTCCTTGTAGCGCCAGTGGGCGGCCACACCCAGCTCGGCGTGCTGGTGCATTTCCCGGGTTCGGATCTGCACCTCCAGGGAACGGCCATCCTCGGCCATGACGGCGGTGTGCAGGGAGCGGTAGTTGTTGCCCTTGGGCTGCACGATGTAGTCGTCGAACTCGCCGTGCACCGGCTGCCACAGCTGGTGCACCAGGCCCAGGGCGGCGTAGCAGTCCTTGACCTCGTCCACGATCACCCGCAGGGCGCGAATGTCATACACCTGGGAAAAGTCCAGGTGCTTGGCCCGCATCTTGTTCCAGATGCTGTAGATATGCTTGGGCCGGCCATAGACCTCGGCCTTGATGCCAAGGGCCGCCAGCTCGTCGCGGATGCGCTTGACCGCGTTGTTGATGAAGGCCTCGCGCTCCAGGCGCTTCTCGTCCAGCATCTTGGCGATGCGCTTATAGGTCTCGGGTTCGAGGAAGCGGAAGGACAGATCCTCCAGTTCCCACTTGAAGTTCCACACCCCGAGCCGGTTGGCCAGGGGGGCGTAGATGTCGAGACTTTCCCGGGCGAATTCGCGGCGGACGGATTCGTAGCGTTCGTCCTTCTGCTCCGACAGCCAGCGCAGGGTCTGGGTGCGGGAGGCCAGACGCAGCATGACCACGCGGATGTCCTCCACCATGGCCAACAGCATCTTGCGCAACACCTCAGTCTGTTCCTTGACCGGGTTGCTGTCGTCGGCGCGGGTCAGCAGGCGCAGGGGGGCGAGCCGTTGCAGGCCCTTGAGCATATGGGCCACGGCGGCGCCGAACTCGGCGCCAATCCGCTCGTCGCCGTCCGGCAGGTCGACGTAAACATCGAACAGCAAGGCCGCGATGCGGGTGTCCAGGTCATGCCCCTGGCCGGCCAGGATCACGGCGGTCGCCAGGGCATGGAGCAATACCGGCTCGCCGGTGCCCAGGGTGCGCTCGCCGTAGGTGTCGCGGGCAAAGGCAAAGGCCGCCCGCAGCCGTGCCTGCTCGGCGGCATCGAGGCCCACCTCGGCCAGATACAAGGCATCGGCGGCCTGGGCGCTTCCTGAAACGGCGTGAACGACGGAAACCATGGCGAATCAATCTTTCAAATATTGGCCCAGGATGTCCACCAAGGCGGGATGGGCAGCCGCCTTGGTGCAGAGGCGTGCCTTCAAGGCATGAATCGGGTGGGTCATGGCAGCCGGGGCCTCGGCAAAGGCCCTGGCCAAAAGATGGGGCTCTTCGTCAGCCAGCACAGCCCCCAGCACCAGGGCTTGATGTTGGTCCTTGGCCGCCTTTTCCGCCGCCCCTTGCCGCTGGCTGGCGGCATAGAGCTTGTGCCATACCAGCCGGGCCGCCTGAGGCAGGCGCACGGGGATGCAATGCCCCCCGGCCAACAGGTGGCCGGACTCGGCATCGGCCAGCAGATAGTCGTAATGAGGAATGGCTTGGGCGGTCCATTCCAGTTCGGGCACGGCGATGGCCGCCCCCAGTTGCGGCCCCGGTGCCAGCACGTCTACCCGCAAGCCTTCCACCCCCGGCAACTTGACCGAAGTGGACGGCGCCGTGGAAGGCAGACCCGGTACGGCAACAAAGGGCAGACCTGTCGCTTTCATGGTGTCAAGAAAAGACAAGGGCGTCGCCAGCTTCAAGGCTTGGCGCCGGGCCAAATCCACGTCAAGGGTACGCGCGGAAACGGCCATGACGCCCAGTTCGTTCAGCCACGCCATGTAACCCAGGGTACCGACCAACACCAAGCCCGCGTCGAATGCGCCCCGGTTATGCAACTCCACCAGCACCCTTGCGGTGGCTTTGTCCGCCACCTGGAAGCCCAGCTTGCGCAGGGCCGAAACCTGATCGGCCGCCCATTCGGCGAAGGCGATACGGTCTCGCATCTCGCCCAAGGCGACTTCGTCTCCCTCTTTGGCCACCAGGGTTTCGCTGACCTTGCGGGGTACGCTGTAGAACACGCGGTACCAATAACCCCGCCCACTGCCACTGCGCAGGGCCAAGGAGCCCGGCGTTCCCGGCAGCAACTCCCCGGCTGCCAGGGTGCGCTCCTTCAACTCGCCGTACTGGGTACGAAAAGCCAATTCATGCAAGTGGTAGAGCGGTGAACTCACGACATTCGCCCCCTGGAGGTTCCCCCACGGTTGAGGGGATACGACTCTAACACCAAACCCAGGCATACCCCATAAATTTGAAAATCATGGGGTATGCCTCACCGCCACCCGACCCGCAGGGCTTAAAACCCGCCTCAGCCCACCCAGTGCCGCGCGTTGCGGAACATGGTCATCCAGGGGCTGTCCTCGCCCAGGCCCTCGGGGTGCCAGGACATCTGCACGCTGCGGAAGACCCGCTCGGGGTGGGGCATCATGATGGTGAAACGACCGTCGGCCGTGGTGACACCGGTGATGCCGTCGGGGGAGCCATTGGGGTTGTAGGGGTAGCTGGTGGCCACCGCACCCTTGTTGTCCACATAGCGCAGGGCGGTGATCGCCTTGGCGGGATCGCCGGCGAACACGGCACGGCCTTCGCCGTGGGACACCACCACAGGCACCTTGCTGCCGCCCATGCCCTTGAAAAAGACGGAGGGCGACTCGGGGATTTCCACCATGACGAAGCGGGCCTCGAACTGCTCGCTGCGGTTGCGGTGGAAAGTAGGCCAGGCTTCGGCGCCGGGGATGATGGACGCCAGGTTGCTCATCATCTGGCAGCCGTTGCAGACGCCCAGCGCGAAGGTGTCAGCGCGGTTGAAGAAGGCGGCGAACTCGTCCTTGAGGCGGCTATTGAAGAGGATGGACTTGGCCCAACCCTGACCGGCCCCCAGCACGTCACCGTAAGAGAAGCCGCCGCAGGCGGCGAGGCCCGCGAAATCGGCCAGCTTGACGCGGCCAGATTGCAGATCAGACATGTGCACATCCACGCTGGCGAAGCCGGCGCGGTCGAAGGCAGCTGCCATTTCCACCTGACCGTTCACACCCTGCTCCCGCAGAATCGCAATCTTGGGCCGCTGGCCCAAAATTGCAGGCCCATTAGCCCCCCGCCCCCCATCCCCCGCCCGGGCGGGGGCTTCTAGCTGGCCACCCGCCAAACGGGTGGGATCAAAGGTCAGTTGCACAGTGAGGCCGGGATTCACGTCGGCGATGGCGTCGAACTCCTCCTTGGCGCAGGCGGGGTCATCCCGCAGGCTGGCGATCTGGAAGCTGACTTCGCTCCAGATCTTTTGAAGTTCAGCACGAGTGGCCTTGAAGGCCTGCTTGGCGTTACGCCAGACACGCACTTCATCGGCGGTATTGGTGTTGCCGATCAGGTGGCTGCACTTGCCCAAGCCCGCATCGCGCAGGGCCTGCATGACGGCACTGCGGTCAGCGTGACGGATTTGTACCACGGCGCCCAGTTCTTCGTTGAACAGGGCGGAAATCAGCTTGTCGTTGAAGCGACCTTCAATGACGCGAGGACCGCGCTCGATGCCGTCCACGTCGTTCATCAGGTCGTCGTAGCAAAGGGCGTCCATGTTCAGGGAAACGCCGACGCGCGAGGCGAAGGCCATTTCGCAGACCGTGGCGAACAGGCCGCCGTCGGAACGGTCGTGATAGGCCAGCAGCTTGCCTTCGTTGTTGAGTTTCTGGATGACATTGAAGAAGGCCTTGAGGCTTTCCACTTCGGCATCGGGCACCGCGGCGCCGATCATCTTGCCGCCTTCGCCGAAGACTTGCGCCAGGGCGGAGCCACCCAGGCGGTTCTTGCCCTGCCCCAGGTCGATCAACAGCAGTTCAGTTTCACCCACCTCGGCATCGGCCCGCAGTTGGGGCGTCAGGGTCTTGCGCACGTCGGTGCAGGGGGCAAAGGAGGTCACGATCAGGGACAGGGGCGCAGCTACTTGCTTGGCCTCGCCCTGGTCTTCCCAGCGGGTGCGCATGGACAGGGAGTCCTTGCCCACAGGAATGGAGACGCCCAGTTGGGGACAGAATTCCAGGCCCACGGCTTTCACCGTGTCGAACAAGGCGGCATCTTCACAGCCGTGGCCGGCGGCGGCCATCCAGTTGGCGGAGAGCTTGATGTCGCCCAGGTCCTTGACGGAGGCGGCGGCCAGATTGGTGATGGCCTCGCCCACGGCCATGCGGCCGGAGGCAGCGGCGTCCACCAGGGCGATGGGGGTGCGCTCACCCATGGCGAAACATTCGCCCAGCGTGGTGTCATAACCCATGGCGGTGACGGCCACATCGGCCACGGGCACCTGCCAGGGACCAACGAACTGGTCGCGGGCGGTAAAGCCGCCCACGGTACGGTCACCAATGGTGATGAGGAAGCTCTTGGAAGCCACGGACGGCAGGCGCAGCACGCGCTCGGCGGCTTCCTTGAGATCAAGGCCGGTGGTGTCGAAACCGGCGGGAGTCACGGTACCGTGGCTGGCGTTGCGGTGCATTTTGGGCGGTTTGCCCAGCAGCACTTCCATGGGCATATCGACGGGCTTGTTGCCGAAGACATCGTCCTTCACTTCCAGATGGTCGTCGTCGGTGGCGACGCCGAGCACGGCGAAGGGGCAGCGTTCCCGCTCGCACAGGGCGCGGAATTCGTCGAGGCGCTCCGGCGCGATGGCGAGGACGTAACGCTCCTGGGATTCATTGCTCCAGATTTCCCGGGGGGACATGCCGGGTTCTTCGGAGGGCAGCGCCCGCAGGTCGAACTTGGCACCGCAACCGGCATCGTGGGCCAGTTCGGGCATGGCGTTGGAGATACCGCCGGCGCCCACGTCGTGGATGGCGAGGATGGGATTGTTCTCACCCATCTGCCAGCAGCGGTCGATCACTTCCTGGGCGCGGCGCTGGATTTCCGGGTTGCCCCGTTGCACGGAAGCGAAGTCCAGGTCGGCGGTGTTGGTGCCGGTGGCCATGGAGGAAGCGGCACCACCGCCGAGGCCGATCAGCATGCCGGGGCCACCGAGTTGGATCAGCAGGGAGCCGGGGCCGAACTTGATCTTGAAGGAATCCCGGTCGGCGATGTTGCCCACGCCGCCGGCGATCATGATGGGCTTGTGATAGCCCCGCATCTCGCCGTTGAATTCCTGCTCGAAGGTACGGAAGTAGCCGGTCAGGTTGGGACGGCCGAATTCGTTGTTGAAGGCAGCGGCCCCCAGAGGGCCGTCGATCATGATGTCCAGCGCCGAGGCGATGCGTTCGGGCTTGCCGTAGCCAGACTCCCAGGGCTGCACATAGCCGGGAATCTTCAGATCGGACACGGAGAAACCGCAAAGGCCGGCCTTGGGCTTGGAGCCCCGGCCGGTGGCACCTTCATCGCGAATTTCACCGCCGGAACCAGTGGCGGCACCGGCGAAGGGAGCGATGGCGGTGGGGTGGTTGTGGGTTTCCACCTTGGCCAGGATGTGGGTCTTTTCCGTGGAGTAGGCGTAGCTGCCATCCGCACGGGGGAAGAAGCGCTGGATCTCGGCCCCTTCCACCACGGCGGCGTTGTCGGAGTAAGCCACCACCGTGCCCTCGGGATGGGCCTTGTGGGTCTCGCGGATCATGCCGAAGAGAGAGTGGGACTGGTCCTGACCATCCACGGTCCAGCTGGCGTTGAAAATCTTGTGGCGGCAATGTTCGGAGTTGGCCTGGGCGAACATCATCAACTCCACGTCGGTGGGGTTACGGCCCAGCTTGGTGAAGTTGCTCACCAGGTAATCGATTTCGTCCTCGGACAGGGCCAGGCCCAGTTCGCCGTTGGCCTGTTCCAGGGCCGCGCGGCCACCACCCACCACGTCCACCGTCGTCAAAGGCTGGGGAGCGAAATGGCGGAAGAGTTGCTCGGCTTCGTCGATGGTGGCGAGCACCGATTCGGTCATGCGGTCATGGAGCTTGGCAGCCACGACTGCCTTGTCCACGCCCTTGCCGGCCAGGCGGTAGGCGATGCCGCGCTCGATGCGCTTGATGCCGACGAAGCCGCAATTGTTGGCGATGTCGGTGGCCTTGGAAGCCCAGGGCGAAATGGTGCCGATGCGCGGCGTCACCAACAACAGCTCGCCGTCGGCCTCGGCCGGCAGCGTGGCGGGAATGCCCAGCAGATCCTTCAGCCGCGCCACCTCGCCGTCGGCCAGAGCGCCTTCCGTCTCGATGAAATACCAGTGCTCGGCATGCAGACCGGCCAGGGCGGATGCCGCGCTGCGGGCCTGTTCAAGGAGACGGGAAAGACGGGAAGCGGAAAAGGCGGCGGTGCCGCGCAGCTTGAGGATTTGGGGCATGGTAGGAGCGCCGGAGCGGAAGCTGAAAAAAGCAGGCAAGTGGCGGCAAGCGCCGGGGCCGAATTATACCTGCCCACCCGTTCCGCCCCGTCGGCCAGGACCATGAAAATCCGGGCCCGGAAAAGCAAAAAGGCCCGTCGCAATGACGGGCCTTTTTTTGTTTTGGTGGAGGTACGCGGGATCGAACCGCGGACCTCTTGCATGCCATGCAAGCGCTCTCCCAGCTGAGCTATACCCCCGAAACAGAGACGCGCATTATAGAGATGGATTTCTTTTTGTAAAGACTTTTGCGCAAAATTTTTCAGAGCACCTTGCCCGGATTCATTAAGCCCTTGGGATCGAAGGCGCTTTTCACGGCCCGCATCATGTCCATTTCCACCGTGCTCTTGTAGCGCACCACCTCTTCCCGCTTGAGCTGCCCCAGGCCATGCTCAGCGGAAATGGAACCGCCCAGTTCGTGCACCAGGTCATGCACCAGCCGATTGACGGCGTCGGATTGGGCGATGAACGCGGCGTTGTCCTGGGCGACCGGCTTGGACTGGTTGTAATGCAGGTTGCCGTCGCCAATGTGACCGAAGCAGACGATGCGCAATCCGGGAAAGGCCTCGGCCAGACAGGCGTCGGCCCGGCGGATGAACTCGGCGATGCGCGACACCGGCACGGCGATGTCGTGTTTGATGGAAACACCCTCGATGCGCTGGGCCTCGGAGACGTTTTCGCGCAAGGCCCACAGGGCGCGGACCTGGGTCTCGTTGCGGGCCACCGTGGCATCCCGTACCAGGCCCGCCTCGCAGGCCGAGGCCAGGGCCTCTTCCAGGGCGGTCGTCAGATCGCCGGCCAGGGTGTCGGACAGTTCCACCAGCACCTGCCACTCATGGCCGGCGCCGGCAAAAGGTTCGCGGCTGCCGGGAATGTGTTTGAGCACTAGGTCCAGCGCGGGCCGGCCGACGATTTCGAAGGCCGTGACCCGATCGCCCATCGCCGCCCGCAGACGGGACAGCAGGGCCACCGCCGCCGCCGGATCGGCCACCGCCGCCCAGCCGGTGGCTTTGACCCGGGGCTGGGGAAACAGCTTGAGCACGGCGGCGGTGATCAGGCCCAGGGTGCCTTCGGCGCCGATGAACAAGTGCTTCAGGTCGTAGCCGGTGTTGTCCTTGCGCAGGCCGCGCAGGCCGTTCCACAGCCGTCCGTCGGGCAACACCGCCTCGATGCCCAGCACCAGGTCGCGGGCATTGCCGTAGCGCAGCACCTGCACGCCGCCGGCGTTGGTGGACAGATTGCCGCCGATGGTGGCGCTGCCTTCGGAGGCGAGGGAAAGGGGGAACAGGCGGTCCACGGCGGCGGCGGCCTGCTGCACGTCATGGAGGGTGCAACCGGCCTCCACCGTGACGGTATTGTTGTCGGCATCCACGGCGCGGATTTTGTTCAGCCGACCAAGATGGACCACCACCTCGGGACGCTGCCCGGTAGGCGTGGCACCGCCGCACAAGCCGGTATTGCCGCCCTGGGGCACCATGGCGACGCCGGCCTCGGCGCACAGCCGCACCACGGCGGCCGCTTCCTCGGCACTGGCCGGGCGCACCACGCACAGGGCATCGCCCCGGTAGCGACCGCGCCAGTCGCTGCAATAGGGGGCCGTCTCCGGCCCGTCGCGCAATACATGGCCCGCCCCGACTACGTCCCGCAACGCGGCGATCAGGGCGTCCATGCTTATTCCGCCACCGTGGCGTAAAGGTCGTGCACGTCGCAATCGGTGACGGTCACTTCGGCGAACTCGCCGACCTCCAGGTCGTGACCGTCGGTGACATAGACCACGCCGTCGATCTCCGGCGCATCGCCTTCGCTGCGGGCGATGGCGCCCTCCTCGTCGATGTCGTCCACCAAGACCTGGATGCGACGGCCGATCTTGCGCTCCAAGCGCTGGGTGCTGATGTCCTCCTGGTGCTGCATCAGGCGCATGCGGCGCTCTTCCCGCAACTCGAAGGGCAATTGGCTGGGCAGCTCGTTGGCGGCGGCGCCTTCCACGTCGGAATAGGCGAAGGCACCGACCCGGTCGATCTGCGCCTCGTCGAGGAAGTCGAGCAGCTCGTTGAATTCCCGCTCGGTCTCGCCGGGGAAGCCGGTGATGAAGGTGGAACGGATGGTCAGGTCCGGCACTTCCCGGCGCCAGGCCTGGATGCGGTCCAGCACTTTCTCTGCGCTGGCGGGACGCTTCATCAGCTTGAGGATGCGCTCGGATGCATGCTGGAAGGGGATGTCCAGGTAAGGCAGGATCTTGCCTTCCTTCATCAGAGGGATCAGGTCATCCACGTTGGGATAGGGATAGACGTAGTGCAGCCGCACCCACATGCCCAGATCGCCCAAGGCATTGCAGAGGTCGTAGAGCTTGGTCTTGACCGGCTTGCCGCCCCAGAAACCGGTGCGGTACTTGACGTCCACCCCATAGGCGCTGGTGTCCTGGGAGATCACCAGCAACTCCTTGACCCCGGCGTCGCGCAGGGCTTCGGCTTCCTTCATCACGTCGCCGATGGGCCGACTGACCAGATCACCGCGCAGGGAGGGAATGATGCAGAAGGTGCAGCGGTGGTTGCAGCCCTCAGAAATCTTCAAATAGGCAAAATGGTCCGGCGTCAGGCGGATGCCCTGGGGCGGCACCAGATCCACGTAGGGGTCGTGCTCCGGCGGCAGATGGGCATGCACCGCCTCCATTACTTCCTGGGCGGCGTGGGGGCCGGTCACCGCCAGCACGCTGGGGTGGGTCTGCTTGACGATGTCGCCCTTGGCGCCCAGACAGCCGGTGACGATCACCTTGCCGTTCTCGGCCAGGGCCTCGCCGATGGCCTCCAGGGATTCCTCCACCGCGGCGTCGATGAAGCCGCAGGTATTCACCACCACCAGATCCGCCCCTTCATAACTGCCGCTGATCTCGTAGCCCTCGGCCCGCAGCCGGGTCAGGATCTGCTCGGCATCCGACGAAGCCTTGGGACAGCCCAGGGAAACGAAACCCACGGTGGGCACCGAGGCATTCTGGCGAACAACAGTCATGGCGGGACAACCTGGAAGGGAAAGGGTCGGGAGTTTACCCGATGCCAACATTTGCTTCAGTTGATCCGGCCAAGGCAATCCCCGCCAGCACAAGCAGTCCTGGCGGCCCTTTGCCCACCAGGGATATTCCCAGGCAAGGCCCTCACCCAACCCAGCCGGCGCGGTGGGACCGGGGGCAATCATGGAAGCGGGGGCAATCACAGTATGATTGCCCGTCCTCCTTTCCCCTTGCAGCCATGGCCAGCGCCGAGTCCCCGTCCGTCCCCAGCCCTTCCACCGCCAACGGCGGCGAGGCCCGGCAACGGGTGGTGAAAATCCGCCGCGACTACAACAACTGGGTGGCCCGGGAAACCCTGGAGGACTACGCCCTGCGCTTCACCCCCCACGGTTTTCGCAAATGGACCGAGGGCCAGGTGGCCAACACCGCCTTTGGCGCCGCCTCCTTCCTGGTGCTGGAAGCGGTGGGCGCTACCCTGCTGGTGCAATACGGTTTCGCCAATGCCTTCTGGGCCATCCTCGCCACCGGCCTGCTGATCTTCCTGCTCGGCCTGCCCATCAGCGTCTACGCGGCCCGCTATGGGGTGGACATGGATCTGCTGACCCGGGGCGCGGGCTTCGGCTACCTGGGTTCCACCCTCACTTCCCTGATCTACGCCAGCTTCACCTTCATCTTCTTTGCCCTGGAAGCGGCCATCATGGCCTACGCCCTGGAACTGGCCTTCCATATTCCCCCGGCCCTGGGCTATCTGCTCTGCGCCCTGGTGGTGATTCCCCTCGTCACCCACGGCGTCACCGCCATCAGCCGCCTGCAAACCCTCACCCAGCCCCTCTGGCTGGTGCTGCTGGTGCTGCCCTACGTTTTCCTGCTGATCAAGGAGCCCGACGCCCTGAGCGGTTTGCGCCAGTACGGGCCGGGCTTCGACATGGCCCTGTTCGGCGCCGCCCTGACCGTGGGCATCGCCCTGGTGACGCAAATGGGGGAACAGGCCGACTACCTGCGTTTCATGCCGGAACAGACCGCCGCCAACCGCCGCCGCTGGTGGCTGGGCGTGGTGGTGGGCGGCCCCGGCTGGGTCTTGCTGGGTATCGCCAAAATGCTCGGCGGCGCCTTCCTGGCCTGGCTGGTACTGCGCAGCGGGCTGGCCGGGGACAAGGCCGTGGACCCCAATCAGATGTACCTGCTCGGGTTTACCGGGGTGTTCGGCCATGCCGATCTGGCGCTCTGGGTGACGGCCCTGTTCGTGGTCATTTCCCAGCTCAAGATCAACGTCACCAATGCCTATGCCGGCTCCCTGGCCTGGTCCAATTTCTTTTCCCGCCTCACCCACAGCCATCCCGGCCGGGTGGTGTGGATGGTGTTCAACACCCTGATCGCCCTGATGCTCATGGAACTCGACGTGTTCCAGGCCCTGGGCCGGGTGCTCGGGCTCTACTCGAACATTGCCATTTCATGGATGGCGGCGGTGGTGGCCGATCTGGTCATCAACAAACCCCTGGGTCTCTCCCCCAAGGGCATTGAATTCAAGCGGGCCCATCTCTACGACGTCAATCCCGTCGGCGTGGGCGCCATGGGCATTGCCTCCCTGCTGTCCGTCAGTGCCTATCTGGGTCTGCTCGGCGCAGGTGTGCAGCCCTTCGCCTCCTTCATCGCCCTGGCCACCGCCTTCACCGCCGCCCCCCTGCTGGCCTGGGCCACGGGGGGCCGCTATTACCTGGCGCGACCGCCCACCGCCGCCAGCGGCCCCCAGGTCTGCTGCATCTGCGAACGGCCCTACGAAGCCGACGACATGGCCCACTGCCCGGCCTACCAGGGCCCCATCTGCTCCCTCTGCTGCTCCCTGGACGCCCGCTGTCACGACCTGTGCAAGCCCCAGGCCAGCCTCTCCGCCCAGGGCCGCCGCCTCTTGGCCCGTTGGCTGCCGGACACCGCCCGCCATCTGGCCGACACCGGCCTGCCCCACTACCTGCTGTTGATGATCGTCCTGATCCCCGGTCTGGCCCTGCTACTGGGCCTGCTCTATTACCAGGACACGCTGACCGTGGACACGGCCGCCCGCGCGGCCCTAAACGGCATCTACCTGAAAATTTTCTTCACCCTGCTGCTGGTGGGCGGCGTGGCGGCCTGGTGGCTGGTGCTCACCCACAAGAGCCGACAGGTGGCCCAGGAGGAATCCAACCGCCAGACCGCGCTGTTGATGGCGGAAATCGAATCCCACAAGCGCACCGACGAGCAACTGCAAAAAGCCAAGCATGCCGCCGACCTCGCCAACCAGGCCAAGAGCCGCTACATCACCGCCATCAGCCACGAATTGCGCACCCCCTTGAACAGCATTCTCGGCTACGCCCAGATTCTCGACGGCGACGACAGCATTCCGCCCCATCGCCGCCAAGCCGTGGGGGTGATCCGTCGCAGCGGCGACCACCTGCTCTCCCTGATCGAAGACACCCTGGACGTAGCCCGCATCGAAAGCGGCAAGCTGACCCTGGACATCCGCCCCCTGGCCTTCCCCGCCTTCATCGACCAGATCGTCTCCATGTTCGAACTGCAAGCCCGCAACAAGGGCATCGCCTTCCATTTCGAACCCCTGGGCGAACTGCCCAAGGCGGTGCGGGCCGACCAGCGGCGGCTGCGCCAGATCCTCATCAACATCCTCGGCAACGCCGTCAAATTCACCCTGCGCGGCGCCGTGGTGCTGCGCCTGCGTTACCAGCGCGAAATCGCCCTGTTCGAGGTGCAAGACAGCGGCCCCGGCATTGACGCTGCCGAAATCGAGCGCATCTTCGAACCCTTCACCCGGGGCAGCGCGGTGCATAACAGCGGCACCAGCGGCACCGGCATGGGGCTGACCATCAGTCACATGCTCACCGGCCTGATGGGGGGCGAACTCCAGGTGGAAAGCACGCCGGGCCAGGGCAGCCTGTTCCGCGTCCGGCTGTTCCTGCCCCAGGTGCCCGAACACCAGTTGGCCCGGGAACTGCCCGATCTGGCCCCCATCGGCTACCTGGGCGCGCGCAGGCGCATCCTCATCGTGGACAACGAAAAGGTGGACCGGGAGCTGCTGCAAAACGTGCTCGCCCCCCTCGGTTTCATCCTGGCCGAAGCCGCCTCGGGGGAGGAGTGCCTAGCCCTGCTGCCGCCCTTCCGCCCCGACCTGGTCTTCCTCGATCTGGCCATGCCGGGCATCGACGGCTGGGAAACCATCCGCCGCATCCGCGCGGGCGGACTGGGGGATCCCCACATCGCCATCATTTCCGCCAACGCCTTCGACAAGGGTCTGGATAACGACGTGGCCCTGCCCGCCAGCGACTTCATCACCAAACCGGTCCAGGTGGCCGCCCTGCTCGACTGGATCGGCCGCCGCCTGCAACTGGAATGGATCACCGCGCCGCGCCCCGCGACCACGCCTGTGGAACCCCGCCGCCTCGACAGCCACGCGCCGCTGCCGCCCCTGCCACCCCCGGCCCAGCGCCAACAATTGGCGGCCCTGGTGGACCGGGGCTATGTGCGCGGCGTGCTGGAAGCCTTGGCTGACCTGGACGACGAGTACCGGGAATTCGCCCACCTGATGGAAAGACTGGTGCGGGGCTTCCAATTCAATGCCATGAAGGAAATCCTCCGCCAAGGAGAACCACCCCATGTTTGACCGCAGTTTGAGCCGCATCGTCCTGATCGTGGACGACGTGCCGGAAAACCTCGCCGTGCTCCACGACGCCCTGGATGAGGCGGGCTACACCGTGCTGGTGGCCACCAACGGCGAAGACGCCCTGGACCGGGCGCGCCAAAGCCTGCCCGACGTCATCCTGCTGGACGCCCTGATGCCGGGCCTGGACGGTTTCGAGACCGCCCGCCGGCTCAAGGCCCAGGTGGAAACCCAGCCCATCCCCATTGTCTTCATGACTGGCCTCACCGACACCGAGCACGTCGTGGCCGGTTTCCAGGCCGGTGGCGTGGACTACGTCACCAAGCCGATCCGGCCGCCGGAGGTGATCGCCCGCATCGAGGCTCACGTCCACAGCACCCGCCTCATGCGCCAGGCCGCCAGCGCCCTGGATGCCTTCGGCCAGGCCGTCATGGCGGTCAATGCCGAAGGCCGCATCGTCTGGCGCACCCCCCTGGCGCGGCGCCTGCTCACCGACTATTTCGGCCAGGACCAGGACATGGCCCCCACGCCCCTGCTCGACTGGCTGCGGGGCGACAGCCGCGGCCTGCCCTACACCCTGGCCCAGGACGGCAAGCGCCTGACCCTCAGTCTGCACCGCATCACCCCGGAACAGGAATGGCTGCTCGCCCTACAGGAAGAGGACAACGCCGCCACCATCGCCGCCCTGATCCAGGCCTTCGCCCTCACCCAGAAAGAAGCCGAAGTGCTCTATTGGGTGGTGCAGGGCAAGACCAGCCGGGACATCGGCGACATCCTCGGCAGCAGCCCGCGTACGGTGAACAAGCACCTGGAACACGTCTTCGAAAAACTCGGCGTGGAAACCCGCACCGCTGCCGCCAACCTGGCCCAGAGCAAGCTGCGGGGCAAGTCGCCTTAAGAAAACGCAGCCCCCTACCGTTCGCCTTGAGCCCTTAGGCGCGGGACAGGCTTATCGAGCCCCATTGTGCCTGGATACTGGGCTGCGGCAGGCTCGGCCCGAACGGAGGTGACTTGATCGGACCTTCCTTGGCCGCCTACGCAACCACTACGCAATCTGACGTATTCCGCCCTCGGCGCAGGCTCCTTAATCTGGAACGGCATTGCAGCATTGTCGTCCCCAGCGGATTTCCCCCATCGAAGGAGCCTCCATGACCACACGCCGTCACTTCATCAAAGCCACCACCCTCGCCGCCGCCCTGGCCGCTGCCGGTTTCGCTTCCGCCCCCGTCCTGGCCGCCGACACCATCAAGGTCGGCATCCTGCATTCCCTGTCCGGCACCATGGCCATTTCCGAGACCGCCCTCAAAGAAACCGCCCTGATGACCATTGCCGAAATCAACGCCAAGGGCGGCGTGCTCGGCAAGAAACTCGAACCTGTGGTGGTGGACCCTGCCTCCAACTGGCCCCTGTTCGCCGAAAAGGCCCGCCAACTGCTGACCCAGGACAAGGTGGCCGTCACCTTCGGCTGTTGGACCTCGGTGTCGCGCAAGTCCGTGCTTCCGGTCTACAAGGAACTCAACGGCCTGCTCTTCTACCCCGTGCAATACGAAGGCGAGGAGCTGGAAAAGAACGTCTTCTACACCGGCGCGGCCCCCAACCAGCAAGCCATTCCCGCCGTGGAATACCTGATGAGCAAGGACGGCGGCGGCGCCAAGCGTTTCGTCCTGCTGGGCACCGACTACGTCTATCCCCGCACCACCAACAAGATCCTGCGCGCCTTCCTCAAGAGCAAGGGCGTCGCCGAGGCCGACATCATGGAGGAATACACCCCCTTCGGCCATTCCGACTACCAGACCATCATCGCCAAGATCAAGAAGTTCGCCTCCGAGGGCAAGAAGACCGCCGTGGTGTCCACCATCAACGGCGACTCCAACGTGCCCTTCTACAAGGAACTGGGCAATGCCGGCCTGAAGGCCACGGACGTGCCCGTGGTGGCCTTCTCCGTGGGCGAGGAGGAACTGCGCGGCGTGGATACCAAGCCCCTGGTAGGCCACCTGGCCGCCTGGAACTACTTCGAGTCCCTGAAGAACCCGCAGAATGCCGCCTTCATCAAGATGTACAAGGACTGGGCGGTAAAGAACAAGCTGCCCAAGGCCGACACCGTGGTCACCAACGATCCCATGGAAGCCACCTACATCGGCATCCACATGTGGGCCCAGGCGGTGGAAAAGGCCAAGAGCACCGACACCGACAAGGTGATCGCCGCCATGGCCGGCCAGAAGTTCAAGGCCCCCTCCGGCTTCGAGGTGAAGATGGACGAGAAGAACCACCATCTGCACAAGCCCGTGTTCATCGGCGAAGTAAAGTCCGACGGCCAGTTCAACGTGGTGTGGAAGACCCCCGGCCCGGTCAAGGCCCAGCCCTGGTCCCCCTTCATTGCCGGCAACGACAAGAAGAAGGACGAACCGGAAGGAAAGTAAGCAGAAGATCCACCATGAAAAACGGGGCTGCGGCCCCGTTTTTCATGGCACGCTGGGAACCTTGCGGCGCAGGGCGTCCTCATCGAGCAAGCGGATATCGCCCCGCCCCAGATCGACGATGCCTTCCGCCTCAAACTGGCGCAGGATGAGATTCACCGTTTGCCGCGTGGCGCCGATCATCTGACCCAAGGACTCCTGGCCGAGGCGGATGGAAGCGACGGCACCCGGTGCATGGCCATAGCCATCGAAAAAAGCCAGCAGGCGCCGGGCAAGGCGGACCTCGGCGGGTTGCAGCACGGCGTCGTCGAACAGGGTCAGCAAATGGCGGATTTTGTGCGTCAGCAAGCGGCCGAGGTCCTGCCAATAGGCCGGCTCCCGTTGCAGCAAGGCCAGCAGCGGCGCCTGGGGCAGATGCAGCAGGGTGGTGTCGCCCACGCCATGGGCGTCGTGGGTACGGCGTTCGCCATCAAACAGGGCGATTTCCCCGAACCAGTGGGGGGCCTCGAACAGATTGACGATGGCCTCCTTGCCGCTGTCGGCGACGACGCTGACACGCACCGCGCCGGCCAGCACCGAGTACAGGCCATCGGCCGCCGCGCCCCGGGCAAACAGCCGCTGCCCATCGTCGATCCGACGCACGACCGCCATGGACGCCAGCGCTTCCTGCAAGGCAGGCGGCAGCGAAGCGAACCAATGGCCGCTGCGAACAATGGCAAGCTGTTCCGCGCTGGGTAAGGACATGGTGAAGGTAGGGACGAACCGAAAAACCTTGTGTCGGCTACCCGACTGAAGGATGGTCGGGGCTTTGCCATCATACGCAAAACAATCACAACCCCAAGGAGACGACCATGAAAACCATCGAGGACCATCTGGCCAACTATGCGGCCTACCACCGCGACCGCCGCAACATCGCCACCCATTTCGTCGGCATCCCGCTGATCGTGGCCGCCGTCGCCATCCTGCTCTCCCGTCCGGCTGTCGGCATCGCCGGCCTGACCGTCACCCCCGCCATGGGGCTGGCCGGGGTGGTCGGCCTTTACTATCTGCGCCTGCACCCGGCCCTCGGCGCGTTGATGTGCCTGCTGTTAGGCCTGGCGGTGACCCTGGGCCAGTCCGTCGCCGCCCTGCCCGCCCCGCTCTGGCTGGGCATCGGCATCGGCGCCTTTGTCGTCGGCTGGGTTTTCCAATTGGTCGGCCATATGTATGAAGGACGCAAGCCCGCCTTTGTCGACGACCTGATCGGCCTCGTCATCGGGCCGCTTTTCGTGGTGGTGGAAGTGTTGGGGAAAATGGGTTGGGCCAAGGCGCTCAATGGGGAAATCGAACGGCGCGCGGGACCGCAACGGCAGGGGCGTCAAGCGCCGAACGCCGCCCTTCCGCCCACCTGAAAGCCACGCCAGGAGCGGCGCTGCGTCCTGCCTGCCGCCGCGCCTGTCCTGCTCCCAGCCCCGCAGCCCTCACTACGCAATTTGGCGTATTCCTGATCGTCGGCGACGTCCGTAAGCTTGTCCCATGCAGCCCCCAATGCGGACGGACGTTTCATGATCGGAAAAACACTCTTTGCCTTGCTTTTTGCCATCGCGCTGAACGCCCACGGGGCCCTGGATCCGACCAAGATTCGCCAACTGACCGCCGAGGATTCGACCGAGAAGGTGGCGGCCATCAGAAGCCTGTTGCTGACCGCCGACCCGGAAGCCGAGCGCGTGCTGTCGGCCATGGCGGACGACGCGCTCTACGTCGCCAACGGCAAGGCCCTGATCATCCGTGGCGAGACAGCGGTCGACGCCGCCAGCGGCACGCCGGTCAAGATGCCGGCCGAGCCCGAATCCGTCACCGTCAACAACCGGGTGCGGGCCGAACTGGCCAATGCCCTGGCCGCCCTCAAGCTCTTCGACGCCGACGCCAAGGTTCGCCTCGCCGCCGCCCAGGAACTGCAAAGCGCCGGCGTCGAGGCCGACATGGCGCCCCTGCTGGCCAAGGCCCTGGCAGCGGAAAGCGATGCCAAGATCAAGGCCCTGCTCACCCTCGCCCACGCCCAGGCCGACCTGGGCAACCCCGATCCCGCCGCCCGGCTGGCCGCCGTGCGCGCCCTGGCCGCCAGCCCCAACGCCAACACCCGCAACCTGCTGGAACCCTTGACCCAGGCCGCCAACGAAAGCAGCGAGCAGGTGCGCCGCGCCGCAGGCGAATCCCTGCGCACCGTGCAATCCCGCCTGAGCCTGGCGGAAAACCTGGGGCGCGTATTCACCGGCATCAGCCTCGGCAGCATCCTGCTCCTGGCCGCCCTGGGCCTGGCCATCACCTACGGCGTCATGGGCGTGATCAACATGGCCCACGGCGAACTGTTGATGGTGGGCGCCTACGCCACCTACCTGATCCAGGACCTGTTCCGCCGCTATCTGCCGGACCACCTGGACTGGTACGTGGTTGCCGCCGTGCCCGTGGCCTTCTTCGCCGCCGCCCTGGTGGGCGTGGTGCTGGAACGGCTGGTGATCCGCCGCCTCTACGGCCGTCCCCTGGAAACCCTGCTCGCCACCTGGGGCCTGTCCCTGATCCTGATCCAGGCGGCGCGCATGCTGTTCGGCGCGCAGAACGTGGAACTGGCCAACCCGAGCTGGATGTCCGGCGGCATCGAGCCCTGGCCCGGCCTGCAACTGCCCCTCAACCGGGTGGTCATCATCGGCTTCTCGCTTTTCGTCCTGGCCCTGGTCTGGGGGCTGATGAACAAGACCCGTCTCGGCATGTTCGTCCGCGCCGTGACCCAGAACCGGCCCATGGCCAGTTGCGTCGGCGTGCCCACGGCCCGCATCGACACCCTGGCCTTCGCCCTCGGTGCCGGCATCGCCGGCCTCGGCGGGGTGGCCCTGTCCCAGATCGCCAACGTCGGCCCGGACATGGGCCAGGGCTATATCGTCGATTCCTTCATGGTGGTGGTGCTGGGCGGCGTCGGCCAGTTGGCGGGCGCCGTCTGGGCCGCCCTGGGCCTGGGCATCGTCACCAAGTTCCTCGAAGGCTGGGCCGGCGCCGTGATCGCCAAGATCGCCGTCCTCGTCTTCATCATCGTCTTCATCCAGAAACGTCCCCAGGGCCTCTTTGCCCTCAAGGGCCGCTTCGTGGACAACTGAGCCCGCACCATGAGAACCCCCTTCATCCTGCGCTTTCTCCACGCCACGCCCCGCGGCGGCTGGCTGGCCCTGGCCGCCTTCGCCCTGCTCAGCCTGGTGGTCGTGCCCCTGCTGCACCTGACGGTCGGCGAGGACAGCCCCTTTCATGTTTCCGCCTACGTGGTCACCCTGGGCGGCAAGATCCTCTGCTATGCCATCGTCGCCGTGGCCATGGACCTGATCTGGGGCTACGCCGGCATCCTCTCCCTCGGCCACGGCCTGTTCTTCGCCCTCGGCGGCTACGCCTTCGGCACCTACCTGATGCGCCAAATCGGCCGCGACGGTTCCTACCACGCCGACCTGCCCGACTTCATGGTCTTCCTCGACTGGAAGGAACTGCCCTGGTACTGGACCGGCACCGACCATTTCCTCTGGGCCCTGGTGCTGGTGCTGGTGGTGCCCGCCCTGATCGCCTTCGTCTTCGGCTACTTCGCCTTCCGTTCCCGCATCAAGGGCGTCTATTTCTCCATCATCACCCAGGCCCTCACCTACGCCGCCATGCTGCTGTTCTTCCGCAACGAAACCGGCTTCGGCGGCAACAACGGCTTCACCGACTTCAAGCGCATCCTCGACCACGACATCACCTCGCCCCAGACCCGGGTGGTGCTGTTCGCCCTCTCGGCCCTGATGCTGATGTTCTCCCTGCTGCTGGGCCGCTACCTGATGCAGTCCAAGTTCGGCCGGGTGCTCACCGCCATCCGCGACGCCGAGTCGCGGGTCATGTTCATCGGCTACAACCCGCTCCACTACAAGCTCTTCATCTGGACCCTGTCGGCCGTGCTGTGCGCCGTGGCGGGCGCCCTCTACGTGCCCCAGGTGGGCATCATCAACCCCGGCGAAATGTCCGTCGCCAACTCCATCGAAATCGCCATCTGGGTCGCCGTGGGGGGACGCGGTACCCTGCTCGGCCCCGTCGTCGGCGCCGCCGTGGTCAACCTCTCCAAGAGCCTGTTCACCGTGGCCTTCCCCGAGTACTGGCTGTTCTTCCTCGGCCTGCTCTTCGTCCTCGTCACCCTCTATCTGCCGGAGGGCATCGTCGGCCTGGCCCGGCGCCTGAAAAAGGAGCAGCGCGCATGACCCCGGACTTGATGCGGGCCGGCACCCAGCGGGCGGAACACTACCGGCAACGCCACGCCCCCGGCGGCCCGAGCCAATGGGTGGTGCCCGGCGAGGTGGACACCCGCCACGGCGTGATCCTCTACCTGGAGGGCGTGAACAAGGCCTTCGACGGCTTCAAGGCCATCAACGACCTCAACCTGTCCATCGACGCCGGCGAACTGCGCTGCATCATCGGTCCCAACGGCGCCGGCAAGACCACCATGATGGACATCATCACCGGCAAGACCCGCCCCGACAGTGGCAGCGTCTTCTTCGGTCAGACCATCGACCTCACCGCCATGAGCGAGGCGGACATCGCCCACGCCGGCATCGGCCGCAAGTTCCAGAAGCCCACCATCTTCGAACAGCACAGCGCCTTCGAGAACCTGGAACTGGCCATGAAGACCGACAAGCGGGTGCGGCGCAGCCTTTTCTCCGCCCTCGACGACGACGACCGCGACCGCATCGCTGACGTGCTACGCCTGATCCGCCTCGACAGCCAGGCCGAGCGCCAGGCCGGCCTGCTTTCCCACGGCCAGAAGCAATGGCTGGAAATCGGCATGCTGCTGATGCAGGAACCCAAGCTGCTGCTGCTGGACGAACCCGTGGCCGGCATGACCGACGACGAAACCGAACGCACCGGCGAACTGTTCAAATCCCTGGCCGGCAAGCACAGCCTCGTCGTGGTGGAACACGACATGGCCTTCATCGCCCAACTGGGCGGCAAGGTCACCGTGCTGCACGAAGGCAGCGTACTGGCCGAAGGCAGCCTGGCCCAGGTGCAGGACGACCCGCGCGTGATCGAGGTCTACCTGGGCCGTTGACGCCCTGCCCCCAACCGACACCCCGACGACACCATGCTTACCGTTTCCAACCTCAACCAGTTCTACGGCGGCAGCCACATCCTGCGCAACCTCGGCTTCGAGGTGCCCATGGGCAAGGTCACCACCCTGCTCGGCCGCAACGGCGTGGGCAAGACCACCCTGCTCAAGTGCCTGATGGGCCTGGTGCCCGCCCGGGAAGGCAGCATCGTGCTCAACGGCCAGGACATCACCCACGCCCCGGCCCATGCCCGGGTGCGCGCCGGCATCGGCTACGTGCCCCAGGGCCGGGAAATCTTTCCCCGCCTCACCGTCGAGGAAAACCTCGCCATGGGCCTCGCCTCCTGCCCCGGCGGCACGCCCGTGCCGGAACGCATCTTCGACCTGTTCCCGGTGCTGCGGCAAATGATGAAGCGGCGCGGCGGCGACCTTTCCGGCGGCCAGCAACAACAACTCGCCATCGGCCGCGCCCTAGCCTTCGGCCCCCGCCTGTTGATCCTCGACGAACCGACGGAAGGCATCCAGCCTTCCATCATCAAGGACATCGAACGAGCCATCCGCACCCTCGCCGCCACCGGCGAAATGGCCATCCTGCTGGTGGAGCAGTACTACGACTTCGCCAGCGCCCTGGCCGACCAATACCTGGTCATGGAACGGGGAGAAATCATCCAACGCGGCGCCGGTGCCGACATGGAAAAGGACGGGGTACGGCAACTGCTGTCGGTGTGAGCGCGCCTGCCCTATGCCTGCATGGGGTGAATAAAAATCCAACAATAGGCGGCCTGCTGCCGCCTATCTCATCCCCACAGATCTTGCCGCACTCCCTGCGGCCATATCCAGCACTTGCCTCCTTCGCAGACAGCCGAACACCAGGCAAGGCTCGCCTCGAATTCCCACTAGACATCAAGCCGATTGCCATTGGGATAAGCCGATGATCTAATCCCAAGCAATTCGCTTCACCAAAGAGTTTTTTTCTACTGCTTTTAGGTACCTCTAAAAGCAAGGAATCCATTGGATTCTTATGGAAACCTGCTTCGAAAAGTTTTCTCACCCATCACGTTGACGGAAAGTTTTCCGTCTTTAAGGACGTTCATTTAACGTTGGGCGGCACCATCATGTTGAATACGATCATCCAATTTCTTGATGCAATCCCTGCTTCTTTTTGGGGGGTTGTGGTTGGCTCATTCTTCTCAATTTTCGGCGTAGCACTTACTAATCGAGCCAGCGATAAGCGCCTCCGCGCACAGTTTAAGCATGAGAGAAAATGGAAGACCAAGGATCGAGAAATGGCACTACGGAAAGATGTTTTTCTTTCTGCTGCCGAGGCTGTAGCTGCCGGAATGAATTGCATTGGCCGATTTGCGAATTTCGACATACCCAACGACCAAGTTACGCAGCCATATGTTGAAAAGGCCTCAGCCATCTCCAAGGTTCATGTAATTGCACGAACCGAAACAATCCTACCGCTAGCACAACTTACCAGTCGCCTTGGGGTGATGTATATGGAGTTATTTGCGAGACGGTACGAGCTACTTCGCGAAAAAAATGCGCTCACCCTAATCGACGATCAAGTCGCACAATTTGAAAAAGAGCGCGACCGTATTCTTGAGCTGATCAAACAGCACAATATTGAGGGAATCGCTGACCAACGCCGGTGGAAGGTACTCCAAGATAATTTCGATTTCGAACAAAAGAGAATCAAAGAAGGCCTAGAACATCGTGGTGAATTAGCTGCTTCGCTTCAACCAAAACACCTCGAATTTATGCGCGAGTGCTTGTCGCGCACTAAAGAACTAGGTGTCATGATCATCCCAATTTTGACTGAGCTACGTAGCGAACTTGAACTTCCTCTTAATGAGTCCGCCTACCGTCAAGCCATGATGGAAAGCTACGCTCAACAACAGCAAGCCATCGATAATTTCATTCAAAAACTCATGCCCAATGCCGCCCACCCCATTGCCCCATAAGAGACTGCACAATAAAACCATACAGGCACCTCAACTCAGTGGCGAGCACAGCAAGCCAAACTAAACTTTTGCAAGAGGGATCAATGAAAAAGAAAATTTTATATTTGATGACACTCTACGTTGCACTGTGGAGCGATGGCTCACAAGCAAGTTTGCTGAAGTGGTTTAAGAAGGAGGCGCTCCCTACGATTACGGGACAGCGACCAGTTGAGATAAAGCCATATATCTCGGTGAAATCCGGTTCCACTCAGATCAAGCTAGGAGAGGATTCGGCCATGATCAAGGTCGGCGGTGTTACTTTGCAAACTGGAAAGCTTCGTCAGCGCTTGGCTCAGGCCGCTTGCGTCTACGCAACAGGTGGGGATGTGATGACTTGTGCACCCGATGTCATCGACCGGGAGGCGAAAAAACTTTTCACTGAGATCGCTTCTGGCACAGACACTACGGTTAGCACTGCGGATGGGAGCAACACAACTAACGCTGGAGCAGGATCGATGAAAGTTGAAGATGCCAAGCTGAAAGAGATCCCATGGGGGCCACCGGAAGCATCGGTGGGTTTTGATTTCAGCAATCCTGGCAAGGCACCTACGTCACCGCCAGCGCCCTCAGCTTTCCTTCACACCATTGCAGTGGCTCGCGTCAAGGACAACACCGGGAAAGCAACGGTAAGCATCGTTGGTCGTGCTGACTTCGCGTTCATGACTAATCGGCGTGGGGGAATCTTGTGCCTCTTTGCATCGGAGAAAAAGAAGTACCTAAAAAGCCATACAGACAAGTATTCTGACCCGTATGGACTAGTTGCGGTAGGCGATAGCACGATAGTTGAGCGCAGCCCTGACCTCATCCCCATTCAGCTCTCGATACCATGGTCAGAACTATCTCTGCCTGACGACGACGATCCATATGCTCCCAAGTTCGTACAGTGCCATATCACTGTTGACGATCAAGTGGTGCAAAGCACTGAATGGATTCCATTCTAAATAGCCCGTACCCGCGACAGATCTCTTACTTTTGACAACACTTGTTTCGCTGCTCGTCACCCTCCAGCCGCCCGCGCCTTCAAAGTCGCCACCGCCTCCTTCGCCGCCTGACCCAAGGCAGCCAGATCCAGCCCCGGGATTTCCCCGTCCTTCACTCTCACTTCGCCAGCCACTAGCAAGGCCTTGAGTCGGGCGCCGCCGCAGGCGACGGGGGCGATGGCGGGGTCGTGCAGGCCGAAGTGGCGGGGTTGGTCGAGGGCGTAGATGGCGATGTCCGCCGCTTGGCCCGGCACCAACCGCCCCAGGCCATCGAGGCCGAACATATCGGCGCCGCCGGCGCTGCCCCAGCGCACCACGTCTTCCACCGTCGCTGCGGCGGCGGCGTGGTTCTCGCCCTGGCCGCCGCGAAAGTCGGGCAAGGTGACCTCGCCGGCCTTGGCACGCTGCATGAGCCAAGCCACGTGGGTTTCCGCCAGCATGTCCGCCGCTTCGTTGGAGGCCGCGCCGTCCACGCCGATGGACACCTTGGCCCCGGCGGCTTCCAGGGCCCGTACCGGGGCGATGCCGCTGCCGAGGCGACCGTTGCTTTGGGGGCAATGGGCAATGCCCGTGCCGGTGCCGCCCAACAGGGCAATCTCGTCCGCGTCCAGCTTTACCAGGTGGGCGAAGGAGACGTCGGCACCGACCCAATCGTGCTCGGCACAGAATCGCACCGGGGTGGTGTTGTGCAGGTGCTTGGCGGTTTCCTGGTAGCTGACGGTTTCGGACAGGTGGGAATGCAGGCGCAGGCCGAGGCGGCGGGCCTCGGCGGCGCAGGTGCGCAGTTCCTCGGGATGGATGGAAAAGAAAGGCGTGGTGGGCGCCACCACGACGCGGCGGCGGGCGTCACCCGCGGGGTCGTGGTAGGTGGCCGCCAGGCGCTGGATGTCGGCCAGGTAGTCGTCGAAACTCTCTGCCCGCAGGGCCTGGGGCAGGTCCGCTTCCAGCTGGCGGGTGCGGGTCTGGCCGCCCCGGCACAGCACCAGACGCAGGCCCAGTTGTTCGGCTTCGTCGAACAGGATGGCGGAGGTGTCGTAGCCCAGGCCCGGCGCGTAGAGGTAGTTGTGGTCGGCCACCGTGGCGCAGCCGGACAGGGCCAATTCCACCAGGCCGATGCGGGCGGCAAGACGAAACAGGTCTTCGTCGAAGGCGGCGCGGAAGCGATAGGGCACGGCGCCGAGCCAGGGCGTGAGGGTGGCGTTGATGCCCAGGGGATCGCCCTTCAACAGGGATTGGAACAGGTGGTGGTGGGTGTTGACCCAGGCCGGGTAGACCACGCAGTCGCTGGCGTCGAGGCAGGCTTCGCCGAGCGCGGGACTGAGGTGGCCGAGGGCTTCAATGCGCCCCTGGCGGATGCGGATGTCGGGGCCGGAATGGCGGGCCAGGTCGCCGGGCAGGCCGGTAAGGATGGCGGAGGCGTTGCGGATCAGCAAATCGGTCATGGCAATGGGTCAGATGGTTTCAGGGTCTTGCCAGGCACCGAGGGCCCAGCGGGTGATCAGGATCATGCACAGGTACAACAACACCCCGAACAGGGCGATCAGGAACAGGGCGGCGAACATCAGGGGGATGTTGAGTTGCAAGCCGGCCTGGAGGATTTGATAGGCCAGCCCTGCCCCGCTGCCGCCGGTGCCGGCGACGAACTCGGCCACCACGGCGCCGATCAGGGAAAGGCCGCTGGAAATGCGCAGGCCGCCGAAGAAATAGGGCAAGGCGGCGGGGATGCGCAGCCGGACCAGGGTCTGCCAGCGGCTGGCGCGCTGGATGGCGAACAGGTTGCGCAGGCCCGCCGGCACGCTGCGCAGGCCCAGCACGGTGTTGGAGATGATGGGAAAGATCGCCACCATCACCGCGCAGAGCACCAGGGCCCAGGTGGGATCCTTGACCCAGAGGATGATCAGCGGGGCGATGGCCACCACCGGCGTCACCTGCATCAGGATGGCATAGGGCAGCAGACTGGCTTCCAGGATGCGGCTCTGGACCATGAGGAAGGCGAACAGCACACCCAGCACCACCGACAGCAAAAAGGCCAGCAGGGTGATCTTGAGGGTCATCAGCAGGGCATGGAACAGGCCGCCCGCCTCCAGCCACAGGGTGTGGGCGATGTCGGTGGGCGCAGGCACCAGGTAGACCGGCACCTCCCAATACAGGCAGGCCGCCTGCCACGCCGTGAGCAGGGCCAAGCCCAACAGCAGCGGCGCCATCAGCCGCAAGGCCGAAGGATGCTGGAACAGGGGTTGGCGCTTCATGTCGGCACTCCTTCGTCGCCCATGGCGTTGGCCTGGGCCAGCAAGGCCGACAGGTGGTGGCAGGTTTCCATGAACAGGGGGGAGACGCGGAAGGCTTCGTCCCGCTCCGCCGGACCGTCGATGTCCACCTCGGCGATGACCCGCCCCGGCCGCGCCCCCATCACCACCACGCGGGTGGACAGGAACACCGCCTCGTAGATGCTGTGGGTGACGAACACCGCCGTCAGGTCGCGCTGGCACCAGAGGCTGCGCAGTTCGCCATCGAGCCGGTTGCGGCTGAATTCATCCAGGGCGCCGAAGGGTTCGTCCATCAGCAGCAGGTTAGGCTCGGTCACCAGGGCACGGGCGATGGCGGCGCGCATCTGCATGCCGCCGGACAACTCGCGGGGGTAGGCCTTGGCAAAGCGGCCCAGGCCCACCAGATCCAGCACCCGCGCCACCCGGGACGTGCTGTCGGCCTTGGCGACGCCGGCCAGGTCCAGGGGCAGGCGCACGTTGGCCGCCACCGTGGCCCAGGGCATCAGGGTGGCCTCCTGGAACACCATGGAAAAACCGCGCCCCGCCGTGGCGGCGGGCATGGTGGCCTCGTTCCACCAGCGCACATGGCCGCCGGAGGGCTGTTCCAGGCCGGCGAACATGCGCAGCAGGGTGCTCTTGCCGCAGCCCGACGGCCCCAGCAGGGAAACGAACTCCCCCTGCTGGATGCGCAGCCTGACTTCGTCCAGGGCATGGGTGCCGTTGCCGTAGGTCTTTTCCACCCGATTGGCGTACAGCACGGTGCGGGCATCGGGGGTTGCCACGGACGCGGTTTTCACTTCCTTCGTGCTCATCAGCATGACGGACTCCTTCGGCTCGGTCGGTCAGGAACGGAACACTTCTTTCTCGCCGTGTTCCTCCAGCAGCTTCATCAGCAGCCGCCGCATCAGCAGGCCGGGCCGGTCCGAGGGCATGTGGAACTCGGCCCGCCGCGAGACGTCGATGCAGGCATCGGGGTCGGTGGCTTCGAGGATTTCCTTGTCCTCGGTGGTGATGGCCCGGTCCCAGTCGATCAGTTCCTGGGTCGAACACTCCTCCTCGCTGTCGTTGCGGTAGAGCCACTGGGCCAGCACCAGCCGTTCGTCGTCGATGGGGGTGGCGCAGTTGTAGATGATGTGGGCCCGGCCACTGGCCGGATAGGTGCAGCCGAAGCGGCGACTGAAGGGCATGTACCAGCGGTTGAGCAGGTGGCGGTCGGTGATGGGGTCGGTGGTGCCGGTGACCCGGTGGCTTTCCGGCGGATTGTTGATCGGCACCAGGGTTTCCGCCTCGAAGCCGTAGTCGGTTTCGTCGATGCGGTACTTGGCTGGCTGGGGCTGGTCGAACAGGCCGAAGTTGGCCTTGTGCACAAAGCTGAAGTGGGAATTGTCGAAGGAGTTCTCCATCACCCGCAGCGGGCTGGTGTGCCAGTGCTCGTAGAACTGGAGGATGCGGCGATAGCCCGGGGCACCGTCCTCGGGAAAGTCGGGAATGGGCGCCAGAGGTTCTTCCAGGGCAACCCAGACATAGCCGTACTTTTCCACGCAGCGGAAGGACTCGACCCCAGCGCCGGGCGGAATGGCGCCGTCCTCGTTTTGCGGGATGCGCACGCAGCGGCCCGAGCAGTCGTATTCCCAGCCGTGGTAGCCGCAGGCGATGCGACCGGCCTCGGTGACGAAGCCCTTGGACAACTTGGCGGTGCGGTGACAGCAGCGGTCGCGCAGGGCGGCGGGGGCGCCGTCGGGCTGCTTCCAGACCACCAGCTCCTCGCCGAGCAGGGTGAAGGGTTGGGGGCCGGCATCCAGATGGTGCATGGGCATCAAGGCGTACCAGAACTTGCGCAATACGGGTTGTTGGGTGACGAGCATGGGAATCTTCCTTGGGGTTTCAGGCGGCCTTGCCGTAGGAGGTGGCGTACATCAGGTCGATGTGTTCGCCCACCGTTCTCGGTGCCAGACGGGGTTCCTGGCCGGGGACGCGGAAGGCGTCGAGGCAGGACACCCGGGCGAAATAGTTTGGGTCGATGAAAAAGGGCACGGAATAGCGGTCCCGCTTCGGGTTGCGGTTGCGCACCCGGTGGGGATTGGAGTGGTAGGCGCCGTTGGTCCACACCGGCATCATGTCGCCCACGTTCACCACGTAGGCGCCGGGCAAGGGTTCGGCGTACAACCATTCGCCGCTGGCGGCCTGCACTTCGAGACCGCCGGCATCATCCTGGAGCAGCAGGGTCACCGCCCCCCAGTCGGTGTGGGTGCCGCAGCCGATCTGGTTGTCCACCACGGGACCGGGCTGGGGCGGATAGTGGATCAGGCGCAGGGTGACCATGGGGTCCACCAGCATGGGATCGAAGTAATCCTCGGGCAGGTCGGCCACCGTGGCGAAAATCGCCATCAGGGTCTTGCCCAGGTCCAGCATGTCGTGCAGATAGGCCAGGCAGAAGTCGGCGAAGCCCGGCAGCAGGGCTTCTTCCGGCATCTTGTTGGGACCGTAGTTGGCCAGCCCACGCTGGACGTAGGGATGGCTTTCGTCCTGGCCGATGCCCACCAGCAGGGATTCCTTGATGTCGGGCGGGGCGTCGAAGTCCAGGCTTTGCAGGCCGAAGGGCTCGTAGCCGCGGCGCTGGTCGCCGATGGTGTAGCGACGCTTGACCGCCTCGTCCAGATCGAAGAAACGCTTGGCCTGGTGGAGCATCTGCGCCATGCGTGCCGGCGGTATGCCATGGCCGACCAGGTAGAAGAAACCGATCTCGCGACAAATGCGATCGAAGGCTTGGGCCACGCCGGCCTTGTCGCTGCCGTCGCGCCAGGGCGCGATGTCGAGCACCGGGGTCAGGGCGCGACGGGGTGCCACGTAGTCAACCATGGAGTTCTCCTTTGCTTGGAATGCCGCCCCGGCCGGGGCGGCACTTGGGGACGTTATTTGGCGGCAGGCAGGGGCAGGCCCTGGACGAACTTCAGGGTGTAGGCCTTCTTGTAGTCCACCGAGGCGGGCAGCAAGCCGGTCTTGACCATGGTGTCGTAGCTCTGCTTCCAGCGGGCGTCGGTCATGACCCCGATGCCCAGCTTGGCCGCGTCGCCACCGGTGACGATGCCGAACTTCTTCATCTGGGCAATGCTGAAGGCCAGTTGCTCGTCGCTCATCTTCGGATCGTCCTTCTTGATCGCGGCGTTACCCAGGGTGGGGTCGGCGAAGTAGGCGTTCCAGCCTTCCGCCGTGGCCTTGACGAAACGCGCCAGGGCGTCGCTCTTGCCATCCAGGGTCTTTTGCAGCACCACCACGGTGGTGGAGTACGGAGGGTAGCCAAAGTCGGCCATCAGCAAGGAGGTGGGCTTCACCCCGCCCTGTTCCATGGCGTAGGGCTCGGAGGTGATGTAACCCTGCTGGGCCACGGTCTTGTCCGCCAGGAAGGGTGCCACGCTGAAGGCGTAGGGTTTCTTCTGGCCGTCATTGAAGCCGTACTTGGACTTGAGCCAGGGCCAGAAGGTGGTGTCCGCCATGCTGGCCAGATAGATGCTGCGCCCCTTCAGGTCCTCGAAACCCTTCACGTCGGGATGGGCCAGGATGGCCTGGGGATCCTTCTGGAAAAAGGCGGCGATGGTGACCGCGGGAACGCCCTGCTCCACCGCCTTCAGGGTCTGGAAGTCGTAACCCATCCAGAGGTCGATGGCGCCGGCGGCCAACAACTGCATGCCGTTAACCTGGGGGCCGCCCATCTTGATGGTGACGTCCAAGTCGTACTTCTTGTAGATACCGGCGGCGAGCGCCTGATAGAAACCGCCGTGTTCAGCCTCGGCGAACCAGTTGGTGCCCAGCACCAGCTTGTCCGCCGCCAGGGCGGACCAGGAACAGAGCGTCAGGCCCAAGGCGGCGGCCAAGCCGCTGAGCAGGCGCGATACGGCATTGCTACGTAGAGGACGTTTCATGGTGATTTCTCCGGGGTTGGGAAAAGGGGATGCGTCCGCCGCGATACGTGCCGGGGCGGATCGAAAGAAACAAAAGAGAGGAATGAGCGAGCGACGCCGACGCGCCATGGAGGATCGACCGTGATGACGGAAGGCCGGCGACTACTGGACTTTGGCTCATGGCGATCTCCTTGCGACGTCACGATGACGGCGCACGATTGAAGGTTTTCAATCGAACCGACGCCAGGCGTCGGCCGGAGCAATGTCCCGCGATTCAAGAGAACCGCTAACCGCTTCTACTCACTTTTCCTTTCAGCAACAGCCGTGCCAAAGCCGTGGGAATTTTTCCGCAGCTCTCGCCATGCCGCGCCGGGAGCGGATCTTCACGACACAACAATGTATACGATGCCATTTGTTACTGGATACGATCCATTTTTCGCGACGGTAAAACGCACCGCCAGCGCACATGGGCGTCATGACAAACACTGATTTGGTGCCAAGCAAAACGGCCCGGAAAACCGGGCCGTGATGAGGGAGATTGCCATCGCGCCAAGGACGGCGCAGCAGGGAACGAAGGACCGTCTCGCGGCGATCAATGTCCCTTGAGGGCGTAGATCCCCGGCGCGTTGCGCCAGTATCCCTTGTAGTCCATGCCGCAGCCGAACAGGTAGCGATCGGCGATGTCGAGGCCGGTGAAGTCGGCGCGCATGCCGGGATGGGCCTTGCGTTCGTGCAGCTTGTGCACCAGCACGGCGGTGAGCACCTCGGCGGCGCCCTCCTCCTGCAAGTGTTCGACGATGGCGGCCAGGGTGTTGCCCTCGTCCAGAATGTCGTCCAGGACGAGGACGGTGCGGCCCTTCAAGTCCTGGGTCGGGCGTACCCGCCAGTCCAGCAATGAACCATTGAGGTGGTGGCCATAGCGCGTGGCGTGCAGATAAGCCACTTCCACCGGGAAGTCGAGCTTGCACAGCAGTCGACCGGACACCACCAGTCCGCCGTTCATGACGCAGAAGATCAGGGGGTTGCGGTCTTTTAGACGCGCGGTAATGGCGGCGGCCATGGTGTCCAGGGCCTGCTCCACCTGGGCAGGGGTGGCCAGGCAGTCGGCCTCGGCCAGGGCTTGCTTGATTTCCTTCAAATCGATTTGCATGGTGCTTCCTTCAAATAATCGCCGCCGGGCCGGTACTTCAACACAGCCCGTGGCGGCGGCAGTCGCTGTCAAGAATGGTCGGGCAGGATCAGGCGGACGGGAACGTCCAGGGTTGCTTCGTCGCAGTTGTTGCCTTCGCCCTGGCGGTCGATCACCAGGAAGTCACTCTCCTCTTGCAAGGCGAGCAAGGGATGGTGCCAGACCCCCGGCGCGTAGTTCACGCCCTGGTCGCCCCGGGCCAGGAAGGCATGGAGCGCTCCGGGCCGGTCGGGCACTTCGCCCGCGTCCGCCACCACCACCAGATAGGGGCGGCCAGCGAGGGGCATGAAGGCCTGGCTGCCCAGGGGATGGCGTTCCACCATGGTCAGGGTCAGCGGCAAGTCGCGGGCTTGTCCGCGAAAAATGCTGACGATGGCCCGACCATCCGCACCCGGCGCGATCCGCGCCAGGTCGTGGAAGCGTTCGGTGGTGCCGCCGTTGATGGGAAAGTGGCGGGCACCTTCGCATTGGATCACGTCGCCATAGGGCGCGAAGGCCTCGGCCGTAAGGGCTTGCGGCAGCAGCAGGGGCAGCTCGGGCGACGTCATTGCCCAGGCTCGCCCCACAGGCGCAGACGGGACACGCCACCGTCGGGGTGCAGGTTGAAGCGCACGTGGGTGATGGGGCCCAGTTCGGTCAGTGCATCGAAGTGTTGAATGGCGTCGGCGCTGAGTTTGGATTCCGGCAACAGGGGCGCCCAGAACTGGGACTGGGTCACCAGGGAGGCTTCCGCCACGCCGGGTAGCCAGGCGCCCTGGATCGAACAACGGTCAGGGAAGTTGCCCTTGAAGTGGGCCGTGTCCACCTCCACCCGACGCACCCGACCGGGCACGCCCAGGGCCAGGATGCACCAGTCGTGGCCGGGTTCGCGACGGCGGCGGGTTTCCCAGCCTTCGCCCATGTTGATGCCACGCCCGGGCAACAGCAGATTGGTGCACACGCCGAAGTGGGCGTCGTTCCAGGCGATGGCGCGACCGCCATGGACCAGGGCCACCAGATCCACCAAGCCGTCGGCACCGGCGCTCACGGTGGTGGCGGCCGGTTGACCGAAGACCCGCAAGCGGGCCACGCCGCCATCGGGGAAGATGTTCAGGCGCACATGGGAAAAGATGCGCGCATCGTCCACCGCCAGCAGGTGATGGCTGTTGCCCGCCAGAGCCGTGGGCGCCAGCAGGGGCTGCCAGCTCTCATCCCGCGCTGGGTCCGCGCCTTCGGGGCAGCCGTCGATACTGGCGGCGGGGGGATAGTTGCCGGTGAAGAAGCTGGTATCGATGTCAAAGCCCACCAGCGTGCCGGGACGCCCGAGCTTGACCACGCACCAGTCATGACCGGGGCCGCGCTTGCGACGGCTTTCCCAGCCGTCCATCCATTTGCCGTTGTCGTCGTATTTACCGGTGATGAAGACGGCGGCCTGGGGTTGCAGCAGGCGTTCCTTGGCGGCGAAGAAATCGTCGGAACAAGCCAGGGCCTCGGCGCCGATCCGGGGATCGGCCAGGTTCACCGCGCGCTTGGCCCATTCGGGCAGATCGGCGGCAGGAGCAATCAGGGTGTTTTCCATAGGGTCGTTCGGATCAGGGAAAAATTTTTATCAGGGTTTTGCGGCAGCGCCCCAGCGGGCCAGCAACGCGCGCTCATCGTCGCGCATAGCGGTGACGTTGCCCAGGGGCATGGCCTTGAGCTGCACGGCCTGGACCAGAATACGGGCTTTATTCACTTCGATCCGCGCCGGGCTGTCCAGCAACACCCCGGCCGGTGCGGCTGGCATCAGGGTGGGATGTTCGGCATGGCAAACGGCGCAGCGCTGGGCGATGACCTGGGCTACCTGGACCTGCTCGTCCGCCGTCAGCGGCGCCTCGCCCTTGGCCGCCGCCGGCGCCAACCAGAACGCCACCGCCAGCAGGATGGCACCCCCGGCCAGGGGATAGCGCCATTGCACGATCTCCTTGTGCCGCAGGTTGAAGAAGTGGCGGATCAACACCGCCGCCAACAGGACCAGGGCCAGCACTGCCCAGGCGTGGGCATGGCCGTAGGTAAAGGCGTAGTGGTTGCTGATCATGCAGAACAGCACGGGCAGGGTCAGGTAGTTGTTGTGCAGGCTGCGCTGCTTGGCCCGCTTGCCGTGGATGGGGTCGGGCTGTTCGCCCCGCTGCATCTGGGCGATGGTTTTCTTCTGACCGGGAATGATCCAGAAGAACACGTTGGCCGACATGGTGGTGGCGATCATGGCGCCGACGTGAAGATAGGCGGCCCGACCCGAAATCAGATGGCTCAAGCCCCAGGCCACCAGCACCACAAAACCGTAGTAGATGACGCCGAACAGCAACTGGCTGCGGTCGATCAGGATGCGGCAAAGCTGGTCGTACACCAGCCAGCCGCCGCCCAGGGTCAGCAGGCCGATACCCACCGCCATGGCCGGCGTCAGGGCCGCCTTGGCCGGGTCCACCATCCAGCTCCCGGCCTGAAAATAGTACAGGGTGGAGATCAACAGAAAACCGGTGATCCAGGTGGAATAGGCTTCCCACTTGAACCAGTGCAGCTCCTTGGGCAGGAAGGCTGGGGCCACCAGATATTTCTGCGGGTTGTAGAAACCGCCGCCATGGACGGCCCAGAGTTCACCGGCCACCCCCTTGCGCTTGAGTTCCTCGTCCTCGGGGGGACGCAGGCTGTTGTCCAGCCAGACGAAATAAAAGGAGGAACCGATCCAGGCGATGCCCACGATCAGGTGCAGCCAGCGCAGCAACATGCTGGCCCATTCGATTACATATGCTTCCACGACACGTCCTTGCTCGTCATTGGGTTTAATTCATGGGTCCGGTTCAACTGCCCCGGTAGGTGCTGTAGCTCCAGGGGGAGACCAGCAGCGGCACGTGGTAACTGCCATTGACGTCGGCGATGGCGAAGCGCAGGGTGACCACGTCGAGAAACGGCGGCTCGCTCTGGGGCACGCCCCGGGCCTTGAAGTAGGCCGCCACGTCGAAATGCAGCTCATAACGCCCCACCTGCATTTCCTCCGCCGTCAGCAAGGGGCCGTCGTTGCGGCCATCTCCATTGGTGACGCCGCGCTTGAGCAGGGTGGGCCCCGCCACGTCGATGCGCTCCAGGCTGAAAGCCATGCCGGCGGCGGGTACGCCGGCGGCGGTGTCCAGCACATGGGTACTCAGTTTTGCCATGGTTTTTCCTTGCATAGGGGTTTGCACGAGGCCGTCATCCGAGCGGACCTCATTCCGTCACCTTGTCCGCCAGGCGGAAATCGGCGATACGACGAATCTGCGCCAGGGCTTCGGCGAACTCCGTGTCCGCGTCCCGCGCCAAACGGCTTTCCATGGCGGCGATGATCTCCCGCCGCCCCAAGCCCTTGACCGCAATGATGAAGGGAAAGCCGAACTTTTCGCCATAGGACCGGTTGGCCCGGTGCAGGGCGGCGAATTCTTCCGGGCTGCATTGATCCAGCCCGGCACCGGATTGTTCGCGCTTCGAGTCGTCGGTCAAATCGCCGCGCAGGGCCGCCTTGCCCGCCAACTCCGGGTGGGCACGGATCAGGCCGAGTTGCTCGTCCCGGCTGGCTTGTGCCAGCACCTGCGCCATGGCGGCGGCCAGGGCGGCCCGGTCGGCGAAGGGACGGTGGGACCAGGCGCGCTGGGGGATCCAGGGCGAATGTTCGTAGATGGCCGCCAGATGGTCGGTGAAGGCGGCCTGGTCAAGGCGGTTGAGGGCGTCGATGGAAAGGGATGTTGTGCTCATGATGCGATGTTCAAACGGAACGCTGCCAGACCGGCTGGCCCAGCACATAGGTATGGGAAATGGCCCGATCATCCCCCAGGGTGAGCCAGAGGAACAGTTTTTCCTCCAGGGTCTCGGCCCGGCCCATGCGTCGCGCCAACAGCGGCGTGGCGGCGGGATCGAGGACAATGAAGTCGGCCTCCTTGCCGGGCTGGAAGTTGCCGATCTGCGCCCCCAGTCCCAGGGCCCGCGCCCCGGCCAGGGTGGCCAGATAGAAGGCGCGCAGGGGCGACAGCACGTGGCCCTTGAGATGGGCGACCTGATAGGCCGCCGCCAGGGTGCGCAACATGCTGAAGCTGGTGCCGCCCCCCACGTCCGTGGCGACGCCGACGGCGACGCCGTCATCCAGGGCCTGACGCAGATCGAACAGACCGCTGCCGAGGAACAGATTGGAGGTGGGACTGAAGGCGGCGGTGGCGCCGCTTTCCGCCATGCGACGACGATCATGCTCGTCCAGGTAGATGCAGTGGGCGTACACCGCGCCGGGCCGCAGCAGACCGTAGTGGTCATAGACGTCGAGATAGCTGCGGCTCCAGGGATAAAGCTCCCGCACCCAGGCCACTTCGGCCTGGTTTTCCGCCACGTGGGTATGCACGGGCAGATCGGGGAATTCCCTGGCCAAGGCGGCCACGGCCTCCATCTGGGCCTCGCTGGAGGTGATGGCGAAGCGCGGCGTGATGGCATAACCCAGACGGCCCCTGCCCTGCCAGCGCTGGATCAGGGCCTTGCTCTGGTCGTAGCCGGATTGGGCAGTGTCGCGCAGGAACTCGGGGCAATGCCGGTCCATCAAGACCTTGCCCGCCACCATGCGCAGGCGGCGTTTTTCCGCCACCGTGAAAAAGGCGTCCACCGACTCGGGATGCACGGTGCCGAACACCAGGCCGGTGGTGGTGCCGTTGCGCAACAGCTCATCGCAAAAGAACTCCGCCACCTCGCTGCCCCACTGGGGATCGGCGAAGTGCCGCTCGGCGGGAAAGGTGTAGCGCTCCAGCCAGTCCAACAGACCGTGCCCCGGCGAGGCGATGACATCGGTTTGGGGGTAGTGGATGTGGGTGTCCACGAAGCCCGGCAGGATCATGCGCCCCCGGTGGTCGATGCAGGGCGTATCGGCCGGTGCCTGGGCCGATACGGCATCCCAGCTGCCGCAGGCGACGATGCGACCATCGGCCAGCAGCAGGGCGCCCTCGGCATGGTGCTCGTAACCGTGGCCGCGCGCTTCCACGGCATCCTCGCCCGGGTCGGCGAGGAAGTGCAACACGTCGCCGCGAATCAGTTGCATGGCTTTGCTCATCAACGGTCCGCCTTGAAACTGACGCCCAGGGACATGGGCTTGTTCAACAGAATGGTCTGCGGGTCGCGACAGATGAATACCAGCACCGCGATGGTGGCCAGATAGGGCAGCATGGAAAGAAACTCGGAAGGAATGGCGAGGCCGAAGCCTTGACCGTGGAATTGCAACACCGTGACGCCGCCGAACAGATAGGCGCCCCACATCACCCCCTTGGGCTTCCAGGTGGCGAAGACCACCAGGGCCAGGGCAATCCAGCCCCGTCCGGCGGTCATGCCTTCCACCCACATGGGGGTCAGGGCGATGGACAGATAGGCGCCGCCCAGGCCCGCCATGGCGCCGCCGAACAGCACCATGGCATAGCGCAGGCGAATCACCGGATAGCCGATGGCGTGGGCGCTGGCGGGGGATTCGCCGATGGCCCGGATGATCAGGCCGAGGCGGGTGCGGGACAACACCCAGCCCACCAGCAGCACCAGGACCAAGGAGCCGTACACCAGCACGTCGAAGCGGAACAGCAGCGGACCGAAGAAGGGAATGTCCGACAGCAGGGGAAAGTTCAGGTGGGGCAAGGGATCTACCGTCTGCCCGGCATAGCCCCGGCCGATGAAGGCCGACAGGCCGACGCCGAACAGGGTCAGGGCCAGACCGGTGGCGGCCTGGTTGGTTTGCAGGGTCAGCACCAGGAAGGCAAAGATCAAGGCCGTCGCCATGGCGGCCCCCATGGCGGCCAACAGGCCCAGGGTGGCAAAGCCGCTGTTGAGGGTGACGGCAAAGCCCACCACCGCCCCCACCAGCATCATGCCTTCCACCCCCAGGTTGAGCACCCCGGAGCGTTCCACCACCAGCTCGCCGATGGCGGCCAGGATCAGGGGCGTGGCGGCACCGGCGGTGCTGGCGAGAAAGGGAATCAGATGTTCAAAAGTCATTGCGCACTCCCCGGCAAGGTCTGGGCGGCGAGCCGCCGTGGCTTGAATCGGTAATGGATGAACAGATCGGCCGCCAGCAGGTAGAACAGCAGCAGCCCCTGGAACAGGCCGGTGATGGCCGAGGGCAGTTGCAGTTCCATCTGGGCGGATTCGCCGCCGATATAGAGCAGGGACATCAGCATGGCCGCCAACAACACGCCGAGGGGATGGAGGCGACCGACATAGGCCACGATGATGGCGGCGAAGCCGTAGCCGGGGGAGACGGAAGGTTGCAGTTGACCGATGGGACCGGCCACCTCCCCCACCCCGGCGATACCGGCCAGGGCACCGCTGATGAGGAAAGCCAGCCAGACGTTGCGCTTCTCGCTGAACCCGGCGTAGGCCGCTGCCGCCGGGGCCATGCCGCTCACCTGCATGCGATAACCGGCAAAGGTCCGGCTGCAAAAGAACCAGGCCCCCGCCACCGCCAGCAAGGACAGCAGAAATGCGCCATTGGTGCGCAGGCCCTCCACCAGCAGGGGCAGCATGGCGGCATCCTGGAACATTTTCGACTGGGGAAAATTGAACCCCTCCGGGTCCCGCAGGGGCCCATGCACCAGATAGCTGAGGAACAGATAGGCCACATAGACCAGCATCAGGCTGACCAGGATTTCGCTGGTATTGAAGCGGGTGCGCAGCAGGGCGGGAATCGCCGCCCAGGCCATGCCCCCGAGGGCACCGGCCACGATCATCAGGGGCAGCACCCAGCCCGCTTCCACGTCGTGGAAATACAGGGCCACGCAACCGCCCGCAATGGCCCCCATGGTGAGTTGGCCATCGGCGCCGATGTTCCAGACGCTGGCGCGAAAGCCCATGGCCAAGCCGACACCGCACAGGGTCAGGGGCGTGGCCTTGAGCAGCAATTCCCCGACGCCGTAGGCGGTACTGGCGGGCTTGATGAAATACACGTAGAAGGCATGGAAAGGCTCCTGGCCGAGAAAACTGAACAGCACGGAGCCCGTCAGCAGCATCGCCACCGCCGCGATCAGCGGCGAGGCGAACATCATGACGCGGGAAGGTTCGGGACGGGCTTCAAGCCGGGGCATGGGC
This sequence comes from Denitratisoma sp. agr-D3, assembly GCF_054658675.1. Lineage (NCBI taxonomy): Bacteria > Pseudomonadati > Pseudomonadota > Betaproteobacteria > Nitrosomonadales > Sterolibacteriaceae > Denitratisoma > Denitratisoma sp. agr-D3. The sequence goes on from NZ_BAAGIA010000003.1 coordinate 284,580, forward strand.
GGGGACTCCTTGTGGGGCGGGAATGACCTGATCGTCGAACTGGCCGCTCATCCAGATACCGATCTGATCCACGCTGGTGCTGGCCAGGGGCACGGTTTGGGAAAGCCGACCATCCGCCAGCACGGCGATGCGGTCGCACATCATGAACAGCTCGTCGAGTTCTTCGGACACCACCAGGATGGCCACGCCCTGGTTGCGCAGGTCGATGATGGCCTGCCGGATCAGCATGGAAGCGCCGATGTCCACGCCCCAGGTGGGCTGGGCCACCACCATCACCTTGGGGGCAAGCAGGGTCTCGCGGCCGACGATGTACTTTTGCAAGTTGCCGCCGGACAGACTGGCGGCGGCGGAAGTCTCGCTGCCGCACTTGACGTTGAAACGGGCGATCACCTGTCGAGCGAAGGCGGCCACGGTACCGGATTGCACCAGTCCATGGCGCACCATGTCCGGCCCCTGACCGGCCACATAGCCCGTCAGCAGGGCGTTAGCCGCCAGGGAAAGATCGGGCACGGCACCCCGCCCCAACCTTTCCTCGGGCACGAAGCCCAGGCCGAGGGCGCGGCGCTGACCGGGGTCCAGCTGGCCCACCGCCTGTCCGGACAAACACAAGGCGGCGCCATCGGCCAGCAGGGTTTCGCCGGAAATGGCTTTCAGCAATTCCTGCTGGCCGTTGCCGGAAATCCCCGCGATGCCGACGATTTCCCCGGCGCGCACTTCCAGGTTGATGTTTTCCAAGGCGGTGCCGAAGGGATCGTCGCTGGGCAGGGACAGCTGACGAATGGCCAGCCCCACCTCCCCCGGTGTGCGGGGATCGAGGCGACAGGAGGGCAACTCCTTGCCGATCATCAACTCGGCCAGGGAACGGGGCGTCTCCTCCCGGGGCACCGCCGTGCCGGTGACTTTGCCGCCGCGCAGCACGGTGGCCTTGTCGCACAGGGCCTGGATCTCATCCAGCTTGTGGCTGATGTAGAGGATGCTGCACCCTTCCGCCGCCAGTCGGCGCAGGGATTCGAACAGTTTGAGCACGGCCTGGGGCGTCAGCACCGAGGTGGGTTCGTCCATGATCAGCAGCCGGGGGTTTTGCAGCAGACAGCGCACGATCTCCACCCGCTGCCGTTCCCCCACCGACATGCTGTGTATGCGGCGTTGCGGATCCACCGGCAGGCCGTAGTCCTCCGACACCTGACGAATGCGCGGCGCCAGGGCGGCGGGGGAAATCCGCTCGTCCAGGGCCAGGGAGATGTTCTCCGCCACGGTCAGGGTTTCGAACAGGGAAAAGTGCTGGAACACCATGCCGATGCCCAGCTTGCGCGCCGCCGAGGGCGAGGCGATGTGCACCTGACGGCCTTCCCACATCATCTCCCCGGCGTCGGGCTTGGTGACGCCGTAGATGATTTTCATCAGGGTGCTCTTGCCGGCGCCGTTTTCCCCCAGCACGGCGTGGATTTCGCCGGGCATGACGGTGAGGTCGACCCGGTCATTGGCCACCACGGCGGGATAGATCTTGGAAATGCCGAGCAATTGCAGCCGGGGCTCGATGCGCACCCCGCTCGGGCGATCGGAATCTTGACTCATGGGGCAAGGGCTCCCTGAAGTGAGGAGAGAGGATCGGGACGATTCTGCCGCAGCGCCACCTCCCGTTGTTGCAGCAGTTGGGCCGCCACGCCCACGGCGATGGCGGCGGGCAGCTTGGATCGAATGCCGGCCACCCCGATGGGGCACACCATGCGCGCCAGCGCCTGCCGCGAGCATCCCTTTTGCAACAGGCGATGACGGAAGCGGGCCTCCTTGGTGGCGGAACCGATGACACCGAAAAAACCGAAGTTGTCGATCTTGAGCAGTGCCTCGCACAAGCGCAGGTCCAGCTCGTGGCTATGGGTCATGACCAGGTGCCATGCCCCGGCCGGGGCCTCGGCGACAACCTCGTCGGGATATTCCGGGGCCAAGGCGCGAATATGGCGGTCCGGCCATTGGGCCAGGGCCTCCGTCAACATCTCGGGACGGCTATCCACCCAGGTGATGCGGAAGGGCAGATCGGCCAGCACCTGCACCAGGGCCTTGCCCACATGCCCGGCGCCGTACAGCCACAGTTCCGTGGCGTCGTCGCGCAGGCGCTCGACGAAATAGCGCAGGCCATTCCCTTGCACCAAACCGGCCCGATCAGCCGCCGCGAGACCCGGCAAACCCGCCTCCCGGGCGGCCGTCTCGCTGAGCAGCCATTCCCGGCCGCTACCGTCCATGGCGCAATAGCGCAGGCCGTCCCGCTGTGCCGCCAGGTCCTGACAAAGGGCCTGGGCGGTGGGCAGGAAGTGTTCCCAATACAGTTCCACCACGCCACCGCAACATTGGCCGAGGGAAGCCCCCAGGGAGAAGCGCTCGACCCGGCGCGTGGGATCGCCCGCCCGCAGCAGATGGTCGGCGATTTCCAGGGCGCGCGCCTCCAGGTGGCCGCCGCCGATGGTGCCGTGGCTGCGGGTGCGCCCCACCTCATCCACCCAGTAGAGCAGGGTCGCCCCCGGCTCCCGGGGCGCGGAACCCCGCACCGAGGCCACGGCCATGCGCACCACCGGAATGCCGGCAGCGAGCTTGGCGGCAAGTAGAGGCAGCCAGTCGCTCATAGCGTGCTTTCCGCCGAGGACCAGTCGCCCAGGGCCCGCAGCACCGCCTCGGGGGTGGCGGGCGCCATGAGGCGGGTGGCCGCCCCGGCCCCGCCCGCCGCCGCCACGGCGTCCCGCAGCGCATGGAACACCGCCATGCCCAGCATCAAGGGCGGCTCGCCGACGGCCTTGGAACGGAAGATGGTGTCCTCCCGGTTGTCGGCCCGTTCCAGCAATTGGATGCTGGCCACCTCGGGCCAGTCGCTGACGGCAGGAATCTTGTAGGTGGAGGGGGCATGGGTTTTCAATTGGCCCTTGCCATCCCACCACAGTTCCTCACTGGTGAGCCAGCCCACGCCTTGCAGAAAGCCCCCTTCCACCTGACCGATGTCGATGGCCGGATTAAGGGAACGCCCCACGTCGTGCAGGATGTCCACCCGTAGCAATTTGTGTTCGCCGGTCAGGGTATCCACCGCCACTTCCGCCACGGCCGCGCCATAGGCGAAATAGAAGAAGGGACGCCCCAACATGGTCTTGGGGTCGTAGTGAATCTTGGGGGTTGCGTAAAAGCCCGTCGAGGACAGGGACACCCGGGCGAACCAGGTCTGCCGCGCCGCGTCGGCGAAGGTGATGGCCTCCTGGCCCAGATGCACCAAGCCCTGGGCGAAACGGATCGTTTCCTTCGCCACCTGATACTTGGCGGCGAGAAAGTCCACCATGCGGCCGCGTATGGTCTGACAAGCCGCCTGGGCCGCCTTGCCGTTCAGGTCGGTGCCGGAAGAGGCCGCCGTGGCCGAGGTGTTGGGCACCTTGGCGGTGTCGGTGGCGGTGACCTTGATCGCCTCCAGGGACAGACCGAATTCGTCCGCCACCACCTGGGCCACCTTGGTGTGCAGCCCCTGCCCCATTTCAAGGCCGCCGTGGTTGAGCAACACGCTGCCATCGGAATAGACGTGGACCAGGGCACCGGCCTGGTTGAAGTGGGTGGCCGTGAAGGAAATACCAAACTTGACCGGCGTCAGGGCGATGCCCCGCTTGATCACCGGACTGGCCGCATTGGCCTCGGCAATGGCACGGCGCCGGGCTTGGTACTGGCTACTTTGCAGCAACTGATCCACCAGCTCGGGGATGATGTTGTCTTCCACCGTCATCTGGTAGTGGGTGGTGTTGCGTTCATTCACCCCGTAGAAATTGCTACGCCGGACTTCCAGCGGATCCTTGCCCAGGTGGCGGGCGATGGCGTCGATCACCGCCTCGATCGCCAGCATGCCCTGGGGCCCGCCGAAGCCACGGAACGCGGTGTTGGACACCGTGTGGGTTTTGCAACGGTGGGAAACGATGCGGACGTTTTCCAGGTAATAGCAGTTGTCCACATGGAACATGGCCCGGTCGTTTACCGGCGCCGACAGGTCGGCCGAATAGCCGCAACGGGAAGCCAGCATCAGATCCAGGCCGAGGATGCGGCCATGGTCATCGAAGCCGACTTCGTAATCCACTTCGAAATCATGGCGCTTGCCCGTCACCACCATGTCGGTATCCCGGTCCAGGCGCAGCTTCACGGCCCGACCAAACTTGCGTGCGGCGATGGCGGCGATGGCGGCGAACAGGGCGGGCTGGCTTTCCTTGCCGCCGAAACCGCCACCCATGCGCCGGCACTGGATGGTCACGGCATGGGCGGCAACCCCGAGGGCATGGGCCACCACATGCTGCACCTCGGTGGGGTTCTGGGTGGAGCTATGGATCAACAGGGTGCCGTCGTCCTGGGGCAGCGCCAGGGCCACATTGCCCTCCAGGTAGAAGTGCTCCTGGCCGCCCATGGAGAAACTGCCGGAAAGCCGGTGGGGACTGCGGGCCAGGGCGCCTTCGGCATCGCCCCGGGCCATGCGCACCGTGGGCAGGACATGGCTGTCCTCGGCCAGCGCCTGACGTATGTTCAGGATGGCGGGAAGTTCCTCATACTCGACGACAGCCAGGCGCGCCGCCCGGCGCGCAGTGTCGAAGGAAGTAGCCAGGACGGCGAACAAGGGTTGGCCGACGCATTGCACTTCGTCCCAGGCGAAGATGGGATCGTCCTTGAGCACCGCGCCGTAATTGTTTTCCCCCGGTACGTCGTCCGCCGTCAACACGGCCACCACGCCCGGCGCGGCGCGCACCGCCGCCAGGTCCAGCTTGCGCAGGCGGCCATGGGCCACGGTGCTTTGGCCCAGGGCGGCATGCAGGGCATTGGCCGGCAGCGGGATGTCGTCGGCGTAACGGGCCTGCCCGGTGACGTGCAGGGTCGCGCTTTCATGCTTGATCGATTGACCGGAAACGGGACTGGCGGTCGAAAAGGAATGGGATGCCGTCACGGGGTAACTCCTTCCACGGGTGCCAGGGCTGCCAGACGATATTGGCCACTCCCCTCCTGCTCCAACCAGAAACGGCGCAGCAGGTTGGCCGCCACGGTGCGGCGGTAGGTATCGGTGGCGCGCATGTCGGTCAGGGGAGAGAAGTCCTCGGCCAGGGCGGCGATGGCCGCCTCGATGGCGGGCAGCCCCCAGGCCTGGCCCAGCAGCGCCTGTTCGGCCCGGGCCGCCCGCTTGGGGACCGCTGCCATGCCGCCGTAGGCCAGACGGGCGGCGATGACCCGCCCCGCCTCGACGACCAGACCGATGCCGGCGCATACGGCGGAAATATCCTGGTCCTGACGCTTGGACACTTTGTACAGGGCAAAACGCAAGGCCGGATCCGGCAGGGGCAGACGCACCATCTCGACGAACTCGCCGGGCGCCATGTCCTTGCGCTGATACCCCAGGTAGAAATTTTCCAGGGGCAGTTCGCGACGGACATCGCCCCGGCGCAAACAAACCGTCGCGCCCAGGGCGATCAAGGCGGGCATGGCGTCGCCGATGGGGGAACCATTGGCGACGTTGCCACACAGAGTGCCGGAATTACGTATGGGGCGGGAAGCAAAACGGCGGGAAAGCTCTTCCAGTTGGGGATAGTGTCCCTTGATGGCGGCGAAGGCCCGCTCCAGATTCACCGCGGCGCCGATTTCCAGAAAACCATGGTCCTCGCGGACCTGCTTCAACTCGGCAACCTCGCCCACATACAAAAGCGGCGGCAATTCGCGCAACTGCTTGGTGACCCACAGCCCCACATCGGTGCCACCAGCCAGGATCAGGGATTCCGGCGCGGCCGCATAGAGGCGGGCAAACTCGTCCACGCTGCGCGGCGCGGTGAACCCGGGCAGGGCCAACCCCGCTTCCCGTTGCAGGGTCTTGAGGCGCAATACCCGGGCAGGATCGCGCTTGGCGTTGCCGACGCTCCAGTATCCGGGCACGGGATAGTCCGCCATGCGTAACCCGGCATCGATGATGGGGCGATAGCCGGTGCAGCGACAAAGATTGCCCGACAGGGCGGTCAGTAATTGCTCGCGATCGGTCTTGCCGCCATCGGATTCAATGTAGTGGGCAAACAGGGACATCACGAAGCCCGGGGTGCAAAAGCCGCACTGAGAGCCATGGCAATCCACCATGGCCTGCTGCACCGGATGCAGGCTGCCGTCCTCATCCGCCAAGCCCTGGGCCGTGACGATCTCCTTGCCGTCCAGGGTCGGCACGAAGCGCAAACAGGCATTCACCGACCGCCAGGCCACGGCATCGCCTTCCAACTCTCCCACGGCCACGGTGCAAGCACCGCAATCCCCCTCGGCGCATCCTTCCTTGACGCCATGGCAACCACGATGCTCGCGCAAATAGTCGAGCAGGGTGGTCGTGGCGGAGACATCGTCCGCATCGACCAACTCGCCATCCAGGACGAAACGCACTCCAGCCTCGGCCCCGATCATCGGAACACCCTCGCCAAGGACATCAGAAGGGAACAAGTTGTATACATATCAATAAACCTTTTTACGTCTTCCGCCTCCCGCGGCACGCCCCGATTTGGATCGCCGCGCACCATTCTGGGCCGCTTTTCATCGTATCTCAAGGAGAAACGGAGCATGCGATACCGAGACAAGCCCCATCAAGCACGGCCACCACAAGAAACGTTTAATTAAAAATTCGTACACAATATTTAGCATGGATTGTGCTTTACACTCCATGCAATTCATGTGCCACTATGTCGTCTGTATGGATATCCACTGACCGCTAGAGGAAAAGTCATCATGGCAACCCGCAACACCAACAAACGCAAGCGCGCCGACAAGGTCGCGGCACCCCGCAGCGACGCGCCCAAGCGCGGCACGACCGCCGTGGATTTGCGCATCTACAAAGCCGTGTTCAACGCCGTCATGAGCCACCGCCTGCCGCCCGGCACCCGCCTCGGCGAAGCGGAGTTCTGCGAGCTCTACCAAGTCAGCCGCACCACGGTGCGCAAGGCCCTGCAACGACTGGCCCACGACCACATCATCGAGCTGCGCCCCAACCGTGGCGCGGTGGTGGCCTCGCCCTCGCCGGAAGAAGCCCAGGAAATCTTCACGGCCCGCTGCGCCATCGAAAGGGAAATCGTCCCCATGGTGATCCGCAACGCCACCCCCGCATCGATGGCCCGCCTGCGCGAAGCCATCGACGCGGAACACCAGGCCCTACACGACGGCGACCGCACCAACTGGATCCGCCTCGGCGGCGAGTTCCACATCCTCCTCGCCGAACTCGCGGGCAACCGGGTACTGCTGCGGGTCATGACCGAACTGGTCTCCCGCTGCTCCCTGATCATCGCCCTCTACGAGAGCCCCGGCACCCCCATGTGCGAGGACGACGAACACAAGCGGCTGATGACCCTGATCGAAAAAGGCAAGTCCGCCGAAGCGGTCGAGCTGATGGAACAACACTTGCGAGAGATCCAGGACCGCTTGCGCCTGAATGAACCCGAAAAGAAGGTCAGCCTGGCGGAGGCTCTCTCAGGCTATTAACCCACCCGGCACATTTATGAATCGCCTCGACACACTACTCAAAGACCCCTACCCCCGAGACTTGATCGGCTACGGCAGGGCCACGCCCCAGGCCCGCTGGCCCGGCGGCGCCCGCATCGCCGTCCAGTTCGTGCTCAATTACGAAGAGGGCGGAGAAAACAACATCCTCCACGGCGACCCGGCTTCCGAGGCGTTTCTCTCGGAGATGGTGAGCGCCGCGCCCTATGGCGGCCAGCGCCACATGAGCATGGAATCCCTCTACGAATACGGCAGCCGCGTCGGCGTCTGGCGCGTCCTCAAACTGTTTGCCGAACGCAAGCTGCCACTCACCGTCTTCGGCGTAGGCATGGCCTTGCTGCGTCACCCGGAAGTCGCCCAGGCCTTCGTTGAGGCCGGCCACGAGATCGCCGCCCATGGCTGGCGCTGGATCGACTATCGCAACGTGCCGGAAGCCGTGGAACGGGAACACATCGCCCTGGCGGTGGAAGCCATCCACCGCATCACCGGTGCGCCTCCGGCAGGCTGGTACACCGGCCGCACCGGCGAAAACACCCGACGCCTGGTGGTGGAGCATGGCGGATTCCTTTACGAGTCCGACAGCTACGCCGACGACCTGCCCTACTGGCAGAGCACCGATGGCAAGCCGCTGCTGGTGGTGCCCTACACCCTGGACACCAACGACATGCGCTTCGTCCAGGCCCAGGGCTTCCACGCCGGCGAGCAATTCTTCAGTTACCTCAAGGACGCCTTCGACGTGCTCTACGCCGAAGGCGAAACCTCACCCAAGATGCTGTCGATCGGCCTGCACTGCCGCCTCATCGGCCGCCCCGGCCGTATTGCCAGCCTGGCCCGCTTCCTCGACTACATCCAGGGACACGACAAGGTCTGGATCTGCCGCCGCGACGAAATCGCCCGCCACTGGATCGAACACCACCCGGCCTGATCCGCGCCCAGAGCAAGGGGTGTCATTTTGTATACAAATACAAAATGACACCCCTTCGTTTTTGTCCCTTCCCACACAAATTTTCGCCATGGTGCTTCGCACCATCACGGGTAATATTTTTGTCACACTCACCAGCATGGTGCCCGACGAACTATCCCGAAAGACAGAAATCCCTCTCCCTACAAGGGAATAACGAAAGGCTTTCTGCTCAACCAAGCACCACATCGCCTTTTTTCCGAAACCTGGTCCGCTAATTGCTGTACACCGACTGAAATTTGAATGAATCCAATCTTGCATACAAATTGGATTCGAAATTTCAAATTGACCAATTAGGGAGGCCGCATTGCCCATGCGGCGACGTTGCCAGGATTTTTCAAACTAAGAAGGAGTTGTGATGATGCAAGTGACTTTCAAACGCGCCGCCGTATTCGCTGCCCTCGCCACCTGTGGCGTAGCAGCCCAAGCCGCCGACTGGAGCGATACCTCCATCGGCTACCGCTATGGCACCAACTATGGCGAGCCGTTCCGCGGCAACGGGATCACCAAAAGTATTGTGAATTTAAGCCACGTCAGCGGTTACAAGTACGGCAGCAACTTTTTCAATGCCGACTTGCTGATGTCCGACGCCAAGGACACCAACGCCCAGGAAGTGTATGTCGTCTATCGCCACACCCTGGATATCGGCAAGGTTCGTGGCCAGGACATCAAATTCGGCCCGGTGCGCGGTTTTGGCCTGACCGCCGGCTTTGATTTCAATACGAAGACGGGTGATAGCTATCAGTCCAAGAAGCACATGCTCGTTGCCGGCCCCACCCTGATGATGGACGTTCCCGGTTTCCTCAACGTCAGCCTGCTTGGCCTGTGGGAAAGCAATGCACCCGCAACCCATCCCCAACGCTACTCCTACGACCCCCACCCCATGCTGAACCTGGTCTGGGGCATCCCCTTCTCCGTCGGTTCCCTGCCCCTGTCCTTCGAGGGCTTCGCCAACTTCATCTCCTCCAAGGGCAAGAATGAATTCGGCGGTAGTACCGCTGCCGAAACCAACATCGACATGCAGGTGATGTACGACGCCAGCGCCCACGTCGGTGCCAGCAAGAACACCTTTAAGGTGGGTGTGGAGTACCAATACTGGAAGAACAAGTTCGGCAACGACTACACCACCGGTGCGGGTAGCGGCGCCTTCGCCAAGACCCCCATGATCCGCGCCGAGTACCACTTCTAATCGGCGCCCTTTCCATTCACCGACCGGGGCGGCCTGGCCGCCCCTTCAAGGAGATTGATTCATGAATCGTCGCAAGTTCTTCGCCCTGGCCAGCCTGGCTGCGTCCACGCTGCTGGCCCTCAACGCTCCCGCAATTGCCGAGGAGCCCCTCAAGGTCGGTTTTGTTTACGTCGGCCCGGTGGGTGATGCCGGCTGGACCTACGCCCACGACCAAGGCCGCCTGGCACTGGAAAAAGCCCTGGGTGACAAGGTCAAGACCACCTACGTGGAAAACGTGCCGGAAGGCGCCGATGCCGAGCGGGTGATCCGCAAGCTGGCCACCGAAGGCAACAAGTTGATCTTCACCACCTCCTTCGGTTACATGAACCCGACGGAGAAAGTCGCCAAAGCCTTTCCCAACGTAATCTTCGAACACGCCACCGGTTACAAGACCGGCAAGAACCTGGGCACCTACGAGACCCGCTTCTATGAAGGCGCCTATCTGCTGGGCGTGGTGGCCGGCAAGATGACCAAGAGCAACACCCTGGGCGTGGTCGCCTCCTTCCCCATCCCGGAAGTGGTGCGCAACATCAACGCCTTCACCCTGGGCGCCCAAAGCGTCAACCCCGCCGTCAAAACCAAGGTGATCTGGGTCAATAGCTGGTACGACCCCGCCAAGGAACGCCAGGCCGCCGAAACCCTGGTAGCCCAAGGCGCCGACGTGATGAGCCAGAACACCGACTCCCCCGCCACCCTGCAAGTAGCCCAGGAGAAGGGCGTGTACGCCTTCGGCTGGGACTCCGACATGGTGAAGTTCGCGCCCAAGGCCCACTTGACCGCCAACACCAACAACTGGGGCGGCTTCTACATCGACACCGCCAAGGCCGTGTTGGCTGGCACCTGGAAGCCCGAGGAAGTGCGCGGCGGCCTCAAGGAGGGCATGGTCAAGATGTCGCCGCTGAATGCGGCGGTTCCCGCCGAGGCGGCCAAGCTCTTCGAAGAGAAGAAGAAGGCCATCAGCGAAGGCAAGTTCCATCCCTTCCAGGGTCCCATCAAGGACCAAAGCGGCGCCGTCAAGGTGGCCGCCGGTGCGGTGATGCCCCTGAAGGAACTGCTCTCCATGAACTATTACGTCCAAGGCGTGGAAGGCAGCGTTCCCAAGTAAGTCCCTTGCCCCGGTCCTTGTACGTGGCAAGGACCGGGGCACTGATCGAGACAAGGCAAGTGCGTTCCATTCGTTTCTTTTGCATCGTTTCAAAAGCGGAAGCTTCGCCGGCACCGGCATCCCCGGGCCGGCATTTTTTTGCCCCTGCCGTGATTCAATGACAGTCCCGCCGCTCCTGAGGACCACACCGATGCCGACCACCCAATCACTGCCCGCTTTCATCACCGCCCTGCCCAAGGCCGAACTGCACATCCACATCGAGGGTTCCCTTGAGCCGGAGATGGTGTTCGCCAAGGCAGCCAAGCACGGCATCACCCTGCCCTATCCTTCGGTGGCCGCCCTGCGCGCCGCCTACGACTTTCATAACCTGCAATCCTTCCTCGACCTCTATTACGCGGGCGTTGACGTCCTGCGCGACGAGGAGGACTTCCGCGACCTGACCCTGGCCTACTTGGCCCGCGCCCATGCCGACGGCGTCGTCCATTGCGAACTCTTTTTCGACCCCCAGAGCCATACCAGCCGAGGCATTCCCTTCGCCACGGTGATGAACGGGCTGCTCGCCAGCCTGCGCGAGGGCCGCGAGCAGTACGGCATCAGTGCCTACCTGATCCTCTGCTTCCTGCGCCACCTGGACGCCGACGATGCCATGCGCACTCTAGAGGCCGCCCTGCCCTGGCGCGAGCACATCATCGGCGTGGGCCTGGATTCCTCCGAAGTAGGCCACCCGCCGGTCAAGTTCCAGGCGGTGTTCGACCGGGCCAGGGCCGAGGGTTTCATCCCCGTCGCCCACGCCGGCGAGGAAGGCCCGCCGGCCTACATCCACGAGGCCCTGGATCTGCTCAAGGTCGCCCGCATTGATCACGGCGTACGGGCGGAAGAAGACCCGGCCCTGTGCCAACGCCTGAGCCGGGAACAAATCCCCCTCACGGTCTGCCCCTTGTCCAACGTCAAACTGGCGGTGTTCAAGGACCTATCCCAACACAACCTGGGCCGCATGCTGGCCTCCGGCCTTTGCATCACCCTCAATTCGGATGACCCCGCCTATTTCGGCGGCTACCTGGCGGACAACTACCGCGCCAGCGCCGAGGCCCTGAACCTTTCCCGCGCCGACCTGGTGCGCCTGGCGCGCAATTCCATTACCGCCTCCTTCCTGCCCGCCGCGGACAAGGAGCGATGGCTGCAACAACTCGATCACATCAAGGTGTAACCATGAACGCAACCCTGCAAGACCCGGTACTTCTCAACGACTGGCATCCCGTCGCCATCGGCAAGCAACTCGCCGCCGGCACCCAGTTGCCCACCCAACTGCTCGATACGCCCCTGGTGGTCTGGCGCGACAGCGAAGGCGCGCTCCACGCCTGGGAAGACCGCTGCCCCCATCGCGGCATGAAGCTGTCCATGGGCCCCTTGCAGGACGATGGCCTGGTTTGTCCCTACCACGGCTGGATTTTCGGCAAGGACGCCAAGTGCAAGCACATTCCCGCCCTGCCGGAACTCGGCGGCGACCAACTCAAGGCCAAGGTGACCACCTACGCGGTGAAGGAGGCCCACGGTCTGGTCTGGGTCTGCCTCGGCACTCCTGCCCAGGACGTGCTGGCCTTCCCCGAAGTGGCCGACGAGCGCCTGCGCAAGGTCTGGTGCGGCCCCTACGACGTGGCCAGCAGTGGCCCCCGCATCATCGAGAACTTCCTCGACATGGCCCACTTCGCCTATGTGCATACCGACATCCTCGGTGAGAAAGACCGGGCCGCCATCCGCGACTACACCGTGGAAACCTTCGACGATCCCGCCTACGGCCAAGGTATCTGGGCCAAACAGTGCTTCGCCTGGCAGCCCCGCTCCAACAGCCTGGCCACCGGCGGCAGCGACGTGGAATACACCTACCGCGTGGTGCGCCCCCTGACCGCCATTCTGACCAAGGAACCCGCTGCCCAGGACGGCTTCCGCGAGGCCATCAGCCTGCACCTGCAACCCCTGACGGAAACCACCACCCGCGCCTGGATCATCCTGGCCATGACCAATTTCCAGCAGAGCGACGAGGAACTGCGTCAGTTCCAGGACACCATCTTCCTTCAGGACAAACCCATCGTCGAAAACCAGAATCCCCTGCGCCTGCCCCTGGTGCCCGGCGCCGAGGTCTCCGTGGTTTGCGACCGCATGTCCCTGGCCTACCGCCGCTACCTCAAGGATCGTGGACTGCGCTACGGCACCGTCAGCGCCGAATAACCACCGCGCCATGCACCAACGCCTGTATCTACGCCACGCCGACGTCCTCGCAACAGTAGACGACGACCAGCGGGAAATCCGCGACGGCGCCCTGCTGACGGAGGATGGCCGCATCCTCCGCGTCGGCACCACCGCCGAACTGGACGCCTGGCTGGCCGACCATCCTGCGTCCGCCCCCAGCCGGACGATCAACGCCCGGGGTTGCGTCGTCACCCCGGGATTGGTGAATTGTCACCACCACATGTACCAGACCCTGACCCGCAGCATCGGCACCGCCAAGGGGCTGGCCCTGTTCGATTGGCTGAAGCTGCTCTACCGGGTCTGGTCGGGACTGACGCCGGAAGCGGTGCACGTCAGCACCCAGATCGCCCTGGCCGAGCTACTGCTCTCCGGCGCCACCACCGTGGCCGACCATTTGTACCTCTACCCCAACGGCTGTCGCCTGGACGACAGTATCGACGCCGCCACCGCCATGGGGGTGCGTTTCCATCCCACCCGGGGCAGCATGAGCGTGGGCGAATCCGCCGGCGGGTTGCCCCCGGACAGCCTGGTGGAAAAAGAACCCGCCATCCTGGCCGACTCCCAGCGCCTGATCGACACTTGGCACGACCCCGAGCCCTACGCCATGGTGCGGATGGGCCTGGCCCCCTGCTCCCCCTTCAGCGTCAGCGGTGACCTGATGCGCCAATCGGCCCGTCTGGCGCGCAGCTACCAGCACGTGGGTCTGCACACCCATCTGGCGGAAACCCTGGATGAAGAACGCTACTGCCTGGAGAAATTCGGCAAGCGCCCCATCGACTACGCCGAGTCGGTGGAATGGCTGGGGCCGGACGTGTGGTTTGCCCACATGGTGCATCCCGATCAACAGGACATCGGCCGCCTCGCCCACAGTTGCTCCGGCGTCTGCCATTGCCCCAGCAGCAACATGATTCTGGCTTCCGGCATCGCGCCGATACGGACCATGGTGGACGCCGGGGTCCGCGTCGGCCTGGGGGTGGACGGCTCCGCCAGCAACGACGGCAACCACATGCTGGGAGAGGCCCGTCAGGCCATGCTGCTGCAACGGGTGGGCTGGCCGGGCTTTGAATCCCATGCGGACCGCTTCTCCGCCCGGGAAGCCCTGGCCCTGGCCACCCGGGGCGGCGCCCGCACTCTGGCCCGACCGGAACTGGGCAGTCTGGCCCCGGGACAGGCGGCGGATTTCGTGGCATTCCGCATCGATGGACTGGCCCACGCCGGCGCCCAGGGCGACCCGGTGGCGGCCCTGCTCACCTGCGCCCCGGCCAATGCCTGGCTCTCGGTCATCAACGGCAAGGTGGTGGTGGAAGACGGCCACATTCCCGGCCTGGATCTGGGGCCCTTGGTTGAGCGACACAACCAGCTCAGCCATCAACTTCTCGTCAAGGCCGGTCTGGCCTGAACCCTCGCCATGAATCCCCTTTCCCCTCGAGACGAACACTTCCTGCGTCAGGTATTGGCCCTGGCGGAACAGTCCCGTGCAGCGAGCCACCATCCCTTTGCCGCCCTGGTGGTGGATGCCCAGGGACACGTCATCGCCAGCGCCATGAACGCCTCCGCCAGCGACCGTACCGCCCACGCGGAAATGAATGCCCTGCGAGCGGCCTCTGCCCGCCACAGTCCGGCTGAGTTGGCCACGGCCACCCTTTACAGCAGCGCCGAACCCTGCGCCATGTGTGCCGGGGGTGCCTACTGGGTGGGGGTGGGCCGGGTGGTCTATGCCCTGGCGGAAACCAGCCTGCTGGCGCTCACCGGCAGCGCTCCGGAAAACCCCACACTCTCGTTGCCCTGCCGCGACGTTTTTGCCCGCGGACAACGCCCGGTGGAAGTCATCGGACCGGTCCTGGAAGACGAGGCACGACGAGCCCACGAGGGCTTCTGGCAGCACTAGTCGCCTAGTCGCCCCGGCGTCTCGGCACCAGGAAGGATTGAAGGGCGCGGCAAACCATCCGCCCTGACCGTCGCGGTTTGCATCCCCGCCGCGACGATCAGCCTCGCCCCGAGAAAACCTGCGTTTGCGCGCAGCCCTCCCGGCGAGGAGGGCTGCCCTCGACCGGCGGACTAAGCGGCGACTAAGCGGCTTGCAGCCGACGGGTCCAGGCCGCCAGGGCGGCCATTTGTTCGCCGACCTTCTGCTGCAAGGCCCCATCCACCAGGTTGCCCTCGCCGTCAAAAGCGCCGGCAAAGGCGTTGGCAAAGACCTCAGGTTTGTTGAGGGGATGCAGATCCAAGAACACGCAGACCTGCCGCAGGTGGTACTGGGCGCGGGATGTCCCCATGCCCCCGCCAGCGCCGAGAATGGCCGCCGGCTTGCCCGCCAAGAGGGCATTGTCCGGTTCCCGGGAAGCCCAGTCCAGGATGTTCTTCAAAGCCGGTGCCAGGGAGTAGTTGTACTCGGGACAGGCCAGCACCAAGGCATCGGCGGCGGCGATCTGGGTCAGCACCCGGGATACGGCCGCAGGCTTCTGCCCCAGGTCGGCGTTGTAGAAAGGCACGTCGCCGAGATCGGCAATGGCCATTTCGCACTGCTCGGGCAAGCCCGCCCGCGCGGCGCGGAGCAAGCCCAGATTGGTGGATTGGCGGCGCAGGCTGCCGCATAAGCCGAGGAACTTGAGGGGGGCCATGATCTCTCCTTGTGGTGCTGGAAATATTCCAGCACCACAGGATAATCCCTTGTGTCCCGATCGGAAACGGCCAACCCTAATCGGCCGCAGACACCCGCCTTAGACCGCGGCGTTGGGACTGCGATGGGCCCAGCGGGTCATGCGGTGTTCCACCAGGGCGAAGAGTTCGTACATGGCCACGCCCATGACGCCGATGACGATCAGCCCGGCAAAAACCAGGGGCATGTTCATGGAGGAGCTCGCCGACATCATCAGATAGCCGATGCCCAGGTTGGAAGCGACGGTTTCCGAAACGACCGTGCCGACGAAGGCAAGGGTGATCGCCACTTTGAGGGAGGCGAAGAAATAAGGCAGGGATCGGGGCAGGCCCACCTTGATCAGGATGTCGAAACGGGTGGCGCCAAGGGAACGCAACACGTCCTCCAACTCCGGCTCCAGGGTGGCAAGGCCGGTGGCGACGTTCACCACCACGGGGAAGAAGGAGATCAGGAAAGCGGTGAGGATGGCCGGCACGGTGCCGATACCGAACCAGACCACCAGGACGGGAACGAAGGCCACCTTGGGAATGCTGTTGAACCCGACCAGCACGGGATAAAGGGCCTTGAACACCAGGGGCGACCAACCCACCACGAGGCCCAGGGTCAGCCCCACCACCACCGCCAGGGCGAAGCCGAGCAAGGTGGTGAAGAAGGTCTGCCAGGCGTGCATCATGATCGGGCCGAACTGCTCGACGCCTGCCGACCAGGTATCCGATGGCGAAGGCAACAGGTACTGGGGAATGGAAAAACCGATGCAAATCGCCTCCCAGACCAACAGCAGGGCGGCAACGACGACCCAGGGGGCGAGTTTGATGGTGGTGGAGCGGGAAAGGGCCATGACGGTTCCTCAGGCTGTGCGGATGCGACCGATGTGGTCCCGCAATTCATGCACGTAGTGGGCGAAGGGCTCGGTGTAGGTCACTTCGATGTCCCGGGGCCGGGGCAGGTCGATTTCCCGCCGCACCAGAATGCGGCCGGGACGCTTGCTCATGACGTAGACCGTGTCCGCCAGGAAAACCGCCTCGCGCAGATCATGGGTCACCAGGATCACGGTGAAGGGTTGCTGCTGCCACAAGTCGCGCAACATGCACCAGAGCTCCTCGCGGGTGAAGGCATCGAGGGCGCCGAACGGTTCGTCCAGCATCAGCAGGCGGGGCTGATGGATCAGGGCGCGGCAGATGGAAGCCCGCTGCTGCATGCCGCCGGAGAGTTCCCAGGGGAACTTGTCCTCGAAGCCGGCCAGTCCCACCTTGGCCAGCAGGGCCCGGGCCCGTTCCTCGTAGGCCGCTTTTTCCTTTTTCAGGGCGGCGCGATGGGGCTGGACGATTTCCAGGGGCAGCATCACGTTCTGCAAGGTGGTGCGCCAGGGCAGCATGTTGGCGTTCTGGAAGGCCATGCCGACGATCTTGAGGGGACCACCCACCTCGCGGCCGTCCACGTAAACGTAGCCGGAGGACGGCGGCCGCAGGCCGGAAATCAGCTTCATCAGGGTGGACTTGCCGCAGCCGGAAGGGCCGACCACGGCGACGAACTCACCTTCCCGCACGTGCAGGTCGATGTTCTCGATGGCCATGGGCCCACCCTCGGCATAGGACAGGCTGACGTTCTCGAATTGGACGAAAGACATGGAATTCTCCGCACCATCGCGCGCCGGACCATGCCGGCGCGCGATCGATGCCGTTACTTGATCAGACGGTCGGCCTTGGCGGGCAGGAAGGCAGGGTTGAACAACTCATTGCCGGCGGGCACCTTGGGCAAGCTGTAGGCCTCGGCCGTCTCGGCGATGGAGCGTTGCAGACGATCGGGCGACACGGCGCCCAGTCCCAGTTGCTTGGCTTCAGGCGTGACCACGCTGGTGGTCAGGGCCAACTTGAGGCGACGGGTTTCCAGGGCCACGTCGATCAGGGGATCGCGCTCCTTGACGGCGGCGATGGAGGCATCGGGATTGGCGATCACTTCCTTGAGGGCCTTGTTAAAGGCGCGCAGGAAGCCTTCCACCGCCTTGGGATTTTCCGCCATCAACTTGGGGCTGGCGATCACGGCGTTGCCGTAAAGCTCGACGCCGTAGTCTGGATAGCGCATCACGGCGATGTCCTCTGGCTTGACGCCGCGGGCTTCCAGGTTCAGCAGGCTGGTGAAGTAAAACCCGGTGATGCCGTCCACTTCGCCGCGGGCCAAGAGGGTTTCCCGCAGGGTGGGATCCACCGTCTGCCACTTGACGCTGGCGGGGTCGAGCTTGTTGGACTTGGCGAAAGCCGGCCAGGCCTTGCGACCACCATCGAACACCGGCGCGGCCAGGGTCTTGCCCACCAGGTCGGCGGGCTTGTTGATGCCGGACTTCTTCAAGGAGAACACGGCGGCGGGGGTCGCCCCGTACACCATGTAGATGGCCTGCACCTTGGAGCCCGGGGTCTTGGCGTCATACTCGACCAAGGCGTTGAAATCGGCGAAGCCCATGTCGTAGGCCCCGGTCACCACGCGGGTGATGGCACCGGCGGAACCGGCCCCGGCATCGATGGCCACATCCAGGCCCTCGGCGGCGAAATAACCCTTGGCCTTGGCCAACAGGAAGGGTGCGGCCGGACCTTCAAAGCGCCAGTCCAAAGTGAAACGGATCTTGACCGGGTCGGCAGCCTGGGCGACGGGCAACATCGCGGCCAGGCCAATACCCAACAGGGCGCCGAGCAGGCCGCGACGGAACTTGGAAACAGGGTGAG
Organism: Denitratisoma sp. agr-D3; assembly: GCF_054658675.1. Classification (NCBI taxonomy): domain Bacteria; kingdom Pseudomonadati; phylum Pseudomonadota; class Betaproteobacteria; order Nitrosomonadales; family Sterolibacteriaceae; genus Denitratisoma; species Denitratisoma sp. agr-D3. Next base: position 303,006 of record NZ_BAAGIA010000003.1, read on the forward strand.
TCGATTGCGTCATGGTGATTTCCCTTGAAAACAAAACGGACATCCTCTCCTTAGCAAGCACCGTGCTCACTTTGCAATAAATTTTGTATACACATTTAAAAGCAAGGATCGGCACGGCCTCGCCGCCAGTCACACCGTCCCGCAAGGACATCCAGCCCAGACGATAACGCCCAACTCTGTGCGCAACCGCATCAAACCGCACCAAAGAAAGGCATTGACCATGCAAGCGGCGCCGCTTTGCCCGGCCCTCGTTGAGGGAAATGCGCCCATATTTTCGTATACACTTTTGTTTACAATGCAACACTAGGCCAAGCGCAAGACAGGCATAGGGTATGCTTTTGAACGATGTCCATTACGCCCGCCGGTACCATGCCCGCACCCGCCGCACTTTCCTACACCGTCCCCCAGGCCGAACCCTGGCAGGCCAACCTCGACCTGGCGTTCCAGCGCCGGAACGACGCCACGGTGCTGACGCGACGGGAACACCAGGGCCCCCTGCGGGTACAAAAAGCCCTTTATCCGGAAGGCCCCGGCTGCTGCCACGTCATTCTGCTGCATCCCCCCTCCGGCATTGCCGGTGGCGATCACCTGACGATTCATGCCGAATTGGGCGGCCACAGCCATGCGCTGCTGACCACCCCGGGTGCGGGCAAGTGGTACCGCTCCCTGGGGCCGGAAGCCCGTCAGTCCATCGCGTTTCGCCTACGGGCGGACAGCTTGCTGGAATGGCTGCCCCAGGAGAACATCTTTTTCGATCAGGCACTGGCCCGCAGCGAGCTATTGGTCGAGATGGAACCGGGTAGCCGCTTCGTCGGCTGGGATGTCTTCTGCCTGGGGCGGCGCGCCGCTGGCGAACAATTTCGTAGCGGCCAGTTGCAGCTCTGCACCCGCCTGACCGGCCCCAACGGCCCGCTCTGGCTGGAACAAGGGCGCATTTCCGGCGGCGATCCGCTGTTGGACTCCCCCGTCGGCATGGCAGGCCGCAGCGTTTGCGCAACCCTGTTGGCTGCCGGTCTTGATCTGGATGCCGAGCTGATCGACCGCTGCCGCGCCCTGTCGCCCAGGGAAAGCGATGCACAAACCGGGGTTACCCGTCTCCCTTCCCTGCTGGTGGCGCGCTACCTGGGCCATTCCGCCGAAAGCGCACGACTATGGCTGACGGCCCTGTGGCAGCAACTACGGCCGACAGTTGCCGGTAAGGAAGCCCAGCCCCCGCGGATTTGGAATACGTAAAAATGCGATGGCCCGCTCTGACCGCCGCACGGACAATAGCCAGCCTTGACCAACGGCAAGGCCGCCCTTTATTTACCCGCCCCTTTGTTTGAACTGAGGATCGACCATGGAACTCTCCCCCCGCGAAAAGGACAAGTTGCTCATCTTTACCGCCGCATTGCTGGCGGAAAGACGCCTTGGCCGCGGTCTCAAACTCAACTATCCCGAAGCGGTGGCCCTGATAACGGCCGGGATTCTGGAAGGCGCCCGGGATGGCAAGACCGTCGCCGAATTGATGAGCTATGGCACGACCTTGCTGAGCCGCGACCAAGTCATGCCGGGCGTGGCGGAAATGATTCCCGAGATCCAGGTGGAAGCCACCTTTCCGGACGGCACCAAGCTGGTCACGGTCCATCACCCCATTATCTGATCGGAGCCCGTCATGATTCCAGGTGAACTGCAAGCCGCCCCCGGCGACATCGAACTCAATGTCGGCCGCCGCACCCTGACGCTGGAGGTAGCCAACACCGGCGACCGGCCGATCCAGGTGGGCTCCCATTACCACTTTGCCGAGACCAATGAAGCGCTGGCCTTTGACCGGGCTACCGCCCGGGGCATGCGGCTGGATATCGCCGCCGGAACGGCCGTGCGATTCGAACCGGGACAATCCCGCACCGTGCAATTGGTGGATTACGCCGGACTACGACGCGTGTATGGCTTTCAAGGCAAGGTCATGGGCAGTCTGACGACAAGCCCGAGCAAGTAAAGACAAGGTGCGCCCTGTTCCCTGCCCCGCACGGGGACCGTATCGGGGCACCCCGCAACGCAATTTTTCGGAGGCAACGTGAGCACGAAAATTTCCCGACAAGCCTATGCCGAGATGTTCGGCCCCACGGTGGGAGACCGCCTGCGACTGGCGGATACCGAGTTATGGATCGAGGTGGAGAAGGATTACACGATCTATGGCGAGGAAGTGAAATTCGGCGGCGGCAAGGTGATCCGCGATGGCATGGGCCAAAGCCAGCAGGTATCGGCCGAAGTAGCGGATACGGTGATTACCAATGCCCTGATCGTGGACGCGGTGCTGGGCATCGTCAAAGCCGACATTGGCATCAAGCACGGCCGCATTCAGACCATCGGCAAGGCGGGCAATCCGGACGTGCAACCCGGCGTCACCATTCCCGTCGGCGCGGGCACGGAGGTCATTGCCGGTGAAGGCATGATCGTCACGGCAGGCGGTATCGACACCCACATCCACTTCATCTGTCCACAGCAGATCGACGATGCGCTGATGTCGGGCGTCACCACCATGATCGGTGGCGGCACCGGCCCGGCTACCGGCACCTTCGCCACCACCTGTACGCCGGGGCCCTGGCATATCCATTCCATGCTGTCGGCCGCCGATGCCTTCCCCATGAACCTGGGATTTCTCGGCAAGGGCAACGCATCGTTACCGGCACCGCTACGGGAGCAGGTCCAGGCCGGTGCCATCGGTCTCAAGCTGCACGAGGATTGGGGCACCACTCCGGCGGCCATCGATAACTGCCTGACGGTGGCCGATGAGCTGGACGTCCAGGTGGCGATTCACACCGACACCCTCAACGAATCCGGCTTTGTCGAATCCACCCTGGCGGCGTTCAAGGGGCGCACCATCCATACCTTCCATACCGAAGGGGCGGGCGGCGGTCATGCGCCGGACATCATCCGCGCTGCGATGATGCCCAACGTACTGCCTTCCTCCACCAACCCCACCATGCCGTACACGGTGAACACCATCGATGAGCATCTGGACATGCTGATGGTTTGCCACCACTTGGACCCAGCCATTGCCGAAGACATCGCCTTCGCCGAATCGCGCATCCGGCGCGAAACCATCGCGGCGGAAGACATCCTCCACGACATGGGGGCGTTCTCCATGATGAGTTCCGACTCCCAGGCCATGGGCCGGGTCGGCGAAGTCATCATCCGCACCTGGCAAGCCGCCCACAAGATGAAGGTACAGCGCGGCAGCCTGGCGGAGGACAAGGCCGGTAGCGATAATTTCCGTGTCAAGCGCTACATCGCCAAATACACCATCAACCCTGCCCTCTCCCATGGCATTGCCCATGTCGTGGGCTCGGTGGAACCCGGCAAGCTGGCCGATCTGGTGCTGTGGCGCCCCGCCTTCTTCGGCGTCAAACCCAGTCTGATCCTCAAGGGCGGCATGATCGCGGCGGCGGCCATGGGCGACCCCAATGCCTCCATCCCCACGCCTCAACCGGTTCACTACCGTCCCATGTTCGGCGCCTTCGCTGGCGGCCTGCGCACCTCGCTGACCTTTGTCTCCCAAGCCGCCCTGGACAATCCGGCGGTCGCCGGCCTGGGATTGCGCAAGCCCTTGGAAGCCGTCAAGAACTGCCGTCAAGTGGGCAAGAAAGACATGGTCCACAACGGCGCCATGCCCAAGATCGACGTGCATCCCGAAACCTATCAAGTACGCGCCGACGGGGAGCTGCTGGTCTGCGAACCCGCCAGCGTGTTGCCCCTGGCACAACGTTACTTTCTGTTTTGAACATGCTGGTCATTGAACAATTCGCCTCGTCCGACGCCGCCGCCAGCGAAGAACTGCGGCTGCCCTTTGACACCCGCTGCAAAAGCCGCTTGCGCACCCGTCTGGTCAGCGGCGAGGAATGCGGCCTTTTCCTGGCGCGGGGAACCGTCCTCCGCCAGGGGGACAAGCTGCTGGCCAACGATGGCCGCGTGGTGGCGGTGAGCGCCGCCGCCGAACCCCTGATGGAGGGCCTCAGCGACGACCCGCTGCTGCTAGCCAAGGCCGCCTACCACCTGGGGAATCGCCATGTGGCCGTGGCCCTGGCACCGGGCCGGATCCGCTTTCTCAAGGACCACGTGCTGGGAGACATGGTGCGCGGCCTGGGTTTGCCGGTGATGGAAATCGACGGTCCCTTCGAGCCGGAAAACGGCGCCTATGGTGCCCATGGCGGCCATAGTCATCCCCACGGTCATAGCGCCGATGGCGAAGGCCGTGGCCCCCGTATCCACGATCACTTCCAGGGCCACGGTTCGCGCCCATGAGCCTCGCCCTGACCCGCCTGCTGCAACTTTCCAGCCCGACTCTGCCGGTCGGTGCCTACACCTATTCCCAGGGGCTGGAGTGGGCGGTGGAACAAGGCGCCATCCGCGATGAGGCCGATGCCCGGGTCTGGATCGAAGACTTGCTGCAATGGAATCTGGCCCGCTTTGAGGCCCCCTGGCTGGCAGCTTTCATGGCAGCCTGGCAGGCGGGCGACAATGCCCGTCTGGCCGCCTTGGATGCAGATTTCATCGCCAGCCGGGAAAGCGCCGAACTGCGGGCGGAAACCCTGCAAATGGGCCATTCCCTGAAACGCCTGCTGGCAGATCTGCCGGACTTTCCCCTCGACTTCATGGCCCCCATGCCGCAACAGCAAGAGGTGAGCTTCCCCCTGGTCTGGAGCGGCGCCGCAGCAGCCTGGGCGATCCCCACGGCGGAGGCCGTCACCGCCTATCTCTGGGCCTGGGCCGAAAACCAGGTCATGGCTGCCTTGAAAACCGTCCCCCTCGGCCAGACCGCCGGTCAGCGCCTGCTGGCCCACCTGGGTCGGCTCATTCCTTCCCTGGCGCAACAGGCGCTGACGATGGACCCGGCGGCGTGCAGCAACTTCGCCCCCGGGTTCGCCATTGCCTGCGCCCGACATGAAACCCAATATTCACGACTCTTTCGCTCATGACGACTTCCACTTCCCCCAGCACCCGCCCGGCCCTGCGCGTCGGCATCGGCGGCCCCGTCGGTTCCGGCAAAACCGCCCTGACCCTGGCGCTGTGCCGTGCCCTGCGCGACAAGTACAACATCGCCGCCGTCACCAACGATATTTATACGGAAGAAGACGCCCAATTCCTGGTCAAGCATGCGGCATTGCCGCCGGAGCGCATCATCGGCGTGGAAACCGGCGGCTGCCCCCACACGGCCATCCGCGAGGATGCCAGCATCAATCTGGAGGCGGTGGACCGGCTCAACGCCCGCTTTCCCGGCCTACAGATCGTCTTCATTGAAAGTGGCGGCGACAATCTGGCAGCCACCTTCAGTCCCGAGTTGTCGGACCTGACGCTGTATGTGATCGACGTCTCCGCCGGAGACAAGATCCCGCGCAAGGGCGGACCGGGCATCACCAAGAGCGACCTGTTGGTGATCAACAAGATCGATCTGGCCCCTTATGTGGGTGCGTCGTTGGAAGTCATGGACCGGGATGCCCGCAAGATGCGGGGGGAACGTCCCTTCCTGTTCTCCAACATGAAGACAGAAGAAGGATTGGACAAGATCATCCGCTTCATCGAACAGCAGGGACTGATGCTGGCCTAGTCCCTGCCTGACGGCCCTGGTCGCCCTGGGCGGGGCTTCGGCCCCTTGGTCCAGCGTGGCGGATTACTTCTTCTCGCTGCCGGTGCCGGGGAAAGGAAAACCGGTGAACATCTTGCGCGACTGCTCCTGCATGTTGTCCTGCATCTGCTGGAACATCTTGCGCGACTGTTCGACGTAGGTGCCCATCATGTTCTGCATGGCGGGCCCCTGGAAGCTGAGGAACTGGCTCCACAACTCCTTGTTGGCGGCGGGGTTGTCGCCGTAAATGGTACGGGCCTGGTCCTGGAGCTTGGCCTGCATCTCGGTGAAGGCCTTGACGTTGGTTTCCAGGTACTTGCCCATCATGCCCTGCATGGCGTTGCCGTAGAAACGGATCATCTGGGCCAGGATGTCGGAGCTGAACATGGGCGTGCCGCAGGCCTCTTCCTCCAGGATGATCTGGAGCAGGATGCTGCGGGTCAGGTCCTCGCCCGACTTGGCATCCACCACCTGAAACTCCTCCTGCTTCAGGACCAGCTCCTTAACGTCCGCCAGGGTGATGTAGCTGCTGGTCTGCGTATCGTAGAGACGACGATTGGGATACTTCTTGATCAAGCGTAAATCGGACACTGCCCTGCTCCTCGGTGCCGGCCCTTGTGCCGCTGGCCGGTATGGTTGTCATGTCGTCGCCGCGCGCCCCGCCGTGGCGGAGCGCGGCGACGGCGGGGATTACTGGTAGTACAGGCCGCCGTTGATGTTCAGCGTGGCGCCGGTGACGAAGCCGGCGATTTCGGAAGCCAGATAGACCACGGCGCCGCCGATTTCCTCGGGCTTGGCCAGGCGCTTCATGGGCACGGAATCGACAATGGTGGCGAGGATTTCGGGCTTGATCGCCATGACCATCTTGGTCGCCACGTAGCCGGGTGCGATGGCGTTCACGGTCACGCCCTTGGCAGCCAGTTCCTGGGCCAGGGCCTTGGTGAAGCCGATCACGCCGGCCTTGGCGGCGGAGTAGTTGGTCTGGCCGGCCTGGCCCTTGACGCCGTTGACGGAAGAAATGTTGATGATGCGACCCCAGCCCTTTTCCACCATCTTGGCGGAGACCTGCTTGGTCATGTTGAACAGGCTGGAAAGGTTGGTGTCGATCACGGCCTCCCACTGGCCCTGTTCCATCTTGGCGAACATCTTGTCGCGGGTGATGCCGGCGTTGTTAACAAGGATGTCGATGGTGCCGCCGGCCTTGGCTTCGGCCTCGGCCACGAGCTTTTCACAGGAAGCGAAGTCGGACACGTCGCCGGCCACCAGGATGAAATCCTTGAACCCGGCAGCTTCCTGTTCGGCCTTCCATTCGTCGGGCTTGTCGAATTCGGGGTGATAGGCGGCAACCACCTTGCAACCCTCTTTTGCCAAGGCTTGGCTGATGGCGGTGCCCAGACCACCCAGGGCCCCCGTGACCAACGCGACTTTCTGACTCATTGTTAACTCCCTTTGATTGTGGTGAAAACGCCGCGGGCCGCCCCCACAAGACAGGCGGCCCGCGTGGCGGTCAGAACATATGCTGGCCGCCGTTGATGGAGATGTTGGCCCCGGTGACGAAAGCCGCTTCGTCGGAGGACAGATAGGCCACCAGACCGGCGATTTCCTCGGGCTTGCCCAGCCGGCTCATGGGGATCTGGGGCAGGATCTTGGAATCGAGCACTTCCTTGGGAATGGCGGTGACCATCTTGGTCCCGATATACCCCGGGGAAATGGTGTTCACGGTCACGCCCTTCTTCGCCACTTCCAGCGCCAGGGCCTTGGTGAAGCCGTGCATGCCGGCCTTGGCGGCGGAATAGTTGGTCTGGCCGAAGGCACCCTTCTGGCCATTGACGGAAGAGATGTTGATCACCCGTCCCCAACCGCGTTCGGTCATGCCGTCCACCACCTGCTTGGCCATGTTGAACACGGAATCCAGGTTGGTGCTGATCACCGCATCCCAATCCGCCTTGGTCATTTTCTTGAACGTCATGTCCCGGGTGATGCCGGCGTTGTTCACCAGCACGTCCACCGGGCCAAGGTCCTGCTCGATCTGCTTGACGCAGGCCTCGCACGAAGCGTAGTCGGCCACGTCACAGGGATAGGCCTTGAAACCATAGCCCATGTCATTCATGGTGCGCAGCCAATCCTGAGCCTTGGTATTGCCGGGGCTGTGAGTGGTCACCACCTTGTATCCCAGCGCCGCCAGCTTGATGCAGATCGCCTCGCCGAGTCCTCCCATACCTCCTGTGACCAGTGCAACTCTTTGCATGATTCATCTCCTCAGTTTTTGTCAGCCGATACGATGCATCCAAGGCGACCGTGACAGCATCAGCACATTTGAATGCACCTGTCGTCATTATGCTCTTTCCTTGACGTATCGGCCCGGAGCGGGCTCCAGGGGAGGAAACTGATCATTGCCCAGGCGGCCCCGGGCGGCCATCTTGCGGCCGGCAAAGCCGGCCAGCCACTCGGACCAGGCCGGCCACCAGCTGCCCTTGACTTCCGTGGCGGAGTCCAGCCAGCGGTCCGCCGCGTCGTCCCGCGTGCCGCCAAGCCAATGGCTGCGCTTGCCGCCGGCGGGCGGGTTGATCACGCCGGCGATGTGGCCCGAGGCGCCGAGGACGAACACCGTCTCGCCGCCCAGGCACTTGGCGGAATCGTAGGCAGAGCGCCAGGGCACGATATGGTCCTCGCGGGCGGCGAGGATGAAGGCCGGCATGTCTACCTTGCCGAAATCCACCTTGACCCCGCAGACCGGCGTTTTGCCAGGCACCTTGAGGTTGTTTTCCAGGTAGGTGTTGCGCAGATACCAGGCGAAGAAGGGACCGGGCAGATTGGTGGGGTCGCAGTTCCAGTAGAGCAGGTCGAAGGCCATCGGCTTGCCGCCCTTGAGGTAGTTGCCCACCACGTACTGCCAGATCAGGTCGTTGGGCCGCAGGCTGGAAAACACCGAGGACAGTTCCTTGCCGGGGAAGACGCCGCCCTTACCCAGAGTCGCCTCCCGGGCCTGGACGCTGGTTTCGTCCACGAACATGCCGATTTCGCCCGGATCGGCGAAATCGAGGAAAGTGGTGAGCAGGGTCAGGGACTTGACTGGGTCCTGCCCCCGTCCCCGGGCCACGGCCAGGGCCGTGGTCAGCAGCGTGCCACCGACGCAAAAGCCCAGGACATTGATCTGCTTGACCTTGGCGATGGCCTGGGTCACGGCCACGGCCTTGAGCACGCCGTCCTCGACGTAGTCGTCCCAAGTGAAATGGCCTTGCTCGGCGCGTACATTGCGCCAGGACACCAGGAACACCGTATTGCCCTGTTCCACCGCGTAGCGGACGAAGGAGTTTTTCGCCTGCAAATCCAGGATGTAGTACTTGTTGATGCAGGGTGGCACGATCAGCAGGGGCCGCTGCCCCACCTTGTCGGTCAGGGGCGAGTACTGGAGCAGTTGGAAGACCTCGTTCTCGAACACCACCGCTCCGGGCGTGGTCGCCAGGTTGCCGCCCACGCTGAAGGCGGCATCGTCGGTCATGGAGATGCGGCCCTTGTCCAGGTCTGCCAGCAGGTTCTGGATGCCCTGGCGAATGCTTTCACCGCCGGTTTCCAGGGCAGTCTGGATCACTTCCGGATTGGTGGCGGCGTAATTGGAGGGCGCCAGGGCGTCCACGCACTGGCCCACCAGGTAGCGCAGGCGCTGACGTTTTTTCTCGTCGTCCACCGGCAGCTTTTCCGCCATCTGGCGCAGATAGTCGGCATTGAGCAGATAGGCTCGGCGCAGATAGTCGTAGATCGGACTGCCTTCCCAGGCCGGATGGGCGAAACGCTTGTCGGCGACGGGCTCCACCGGCGGCACCGCCTGGGCGCCGTCCTTGGCCGCCTCGGCCCGGGAACGCTCAACAAAGGTTTGCCACAGGTGGGCGTGATGGCCCAGCCAATCCCGTTGCAAACCGCTGAGTTCCGCCGGGATGGGCGGGAAAGGCATGCCCTGGGGCGCCGCCCCGGCCGCGAAGGGTTGCGTCCCCAGCCCGGGAAAAGCGGATTGCATCTGCTGCATGAACTGCTGCATTGCGGCAGCAAAATCGGCGGCGGGAGGGAATGGGGCAGAAGAATCCGGCATGGGGCGTCCTGTCTGGCCTCGGCATTACCCAGTGCAAGCCGAGTGCGGGGAATTTTGCAATGCACAAAAAACCCTGTCAAGGAAATTCATTTAAACCAGAAATGAAGTCAAAGTGAAATAAACGCGCCCATCCCAATCCCATGAACGGGCAAGGGAATATCGTTGCCAAGGGGCGCCGCGCCGTCATAACATGGCGCCATGGACCTTCACGACACCCCGGAAACCCTCCGCGCCCGCCTCCACGAACTGCGAGTGGAGCATCGGGACCTCGACGACGCCATCTCCCGGCTGGTGGAAGCCCCTGCCCAGGATGAACTGATGCTGCGCCGCCTGAAGAAGCGCAAGCTCCAGCTCAAGGACCGCATCAGCCTGGTGGAACGCCTGCTGGCCCCCGACGATCTGGCTTGACCGTCGCGGACGGTCCCTTCCTGCCATGAAAAACCTCCTGTTGAAACGCCTGCTGCCCGGGCTGCTGATCATCGCCCTGCTGGCGGGCGGCTTCAAGCTGCTGACCCGGCCCAAGCCCGTGGCCGTGCTGGTAGCCGCCGTGGCTGCCGGTCCGGTGGAAACCACCGTGGCCAATACCCGGGCCGGCTCCGTCACCGCCTGCCGCCGGGCCAAGGTGGCGCCGCCGGCCGCCGGCCGCATTGCCAGCCTGCCGGTGAAAAAAGGACAACGGGTCAAGACCGGCGAACTCTTGCTGGAACTGTGGAACGACGACCTGCTGGCCCGGGAGCGCCTGTCCCGGGAGCAACTGGAAACGGCCAAGTCCCGGGTGGTGGAAACTTGCCAACTGGCCCTGGCCGCCCAATCCGAGGCCCGCCAGGCGCGCAGCCTGCGGGACAAGGGCTTCGTCTCCGAGGAACGCGTGGTCCGCGCCGAGGCCCAGTCCCGTTCCAGCCAGGCCACCTGCGACTCGGCCAAGGCCGGCGTCAAGGAGGCCGAGGCCCGCATCGCCGCTTCCCGTGCCGATACCGCCCGCACCGTGCTGCGGGCGCCGTTTGCCGGCATCGTCGCCGAGATCAACGGTGAACTGGGCGAATACCTGACACCTTCGCCGCCGGGCATCCCCACCCTGCCGGCGGTAGACCTGATCGACGACAGTTGCCTCTACGTCTCCGCCCCCATCGACGAGGTGGATGCCGCCAAGCTGGCGGTGGGCATGAAGGGCCGCATCACCCTGGACGCCTGGCGCGGCAAGCATTTCGACGGCAAGGTGCGGCGCATCGCCCCCTACGTGCTGGCCCTGGAAAAACAGGCCCGCACCGTGGAAGTGGAAGTGGAATTCGACGACCCCGCCGCCGTGCAGAAGGAAGGCCAGTTGCTGGTGGGCTACTCCGCCGACATCGAGGTAGTGACGGAAACCCGCGCCGAAGCCTTGCGCATTCCCACCGCCGCGCTGATGCCGGGCAACAAGGTTTTGGTGCTGACCGGCGAAGGGGTATTGGAGGAGCGCAAGATCGAGCCGGGCCTCGCCAACTGGGAATACACCGAAATCAAAAGCGGCCTCGGCCAGGGCGAGCGGGTGGTGACCTCCCTTGACCGGGAGGGCGTCAAGGCCGGCGCCCGGGCGGTGGTGGATGCCAAGCAGCCCTGAGATGGCAAGCGCCATCGCGGGCGACGGCCCCGCCATGATCGAACTCCACGGCATCCAGCGCAGCTACCGGGTGGGGGACGAGACGGTACACGCCCTGCGCGGCATCGACCTCACCATCCGCGCCGGCGAATACGTTTCCATCATGGGGCCTTCCGGTTCCGGCAAGTCCAGCCTGCTCAACATCCTCGGCCTGTTGGACCGGCCCAATAGCGGCGACTACCGACTGGACAGCCGCGATGTCACCGGCCTGTCCGATGACGAACTGGCCCGGGTACGGCGGGAAAAGATTGGCTTCGTCTTTCAGTTCTTCCACCTGGTGCCCCGCCTCACCGCCGCCGAGAACATCGCCCTGCCCATGGTGCTGGCCGGCATCGACCCCGCCGAGCGGCAGCGACGTCTGGCCGTGCTGCTCGACCAATACGGTCTCGAAGCCCGCGCCGGCCATCGTCCCGACCAGCTTTCCGGCGGCCAGTGCCAGCGGGTGGCTATCGCCCGGGCCATGGCCATGGCGGCGCCCGTGATCCTGGCCGACGAACCCACGGGCAACCTGGACCGCCACACCGGCCAGGAGGTCATGGCCCTGCTGGAAGGCCTACACGACGCCGGCGGCACCCTGATCATGGTCACCCACGACGTGGAACTGGGCGCCCGTGCCCATCGCCGCCTGCGCATGGTGGACGGCCAATTGGTGTCCGACGAACGCGGCTGACCGCCATGCGTGCCGCCGACCTCCTCGACTTCGCCTGGCAGGTGGTGCGGGGCAACCGCAACCGGACCCTGCTGATCCTGCTCGCCATGGGCATCGGCGTCGCCGCGGTGGTGGTGGTCACCTCCATCGGCGAAGGGGCGCGGCGCTATGTGCTCAACCAGTTCGCGGGCCTGGGCGCCAACCTGGTGATCGTCCTGCCGGGCCGGGCCGAAACCGCCGGCGGCATTCCCGGCTTCATCATCGGCAAGACGCCGCGCCTGCTCACCACCGACGACGCCCTGGCCCTGGCCCGCAGCCCGGCGGTGCGCCGCATCGCCCCGCTGATCGTCGGCGCCGGCGACGTGCATTGGAACGCCCGCACCCGGGAGGCCCCCATCCTCGGCACCACGGCGGAATTCATCAGCGTACGCCAGATGGACATGGGCCAGGGCGTGTTCCTGCCCGAGGGCGATCCCCACCACAGCCAACCGGTGTGCGTGATCGGTGCCAAGGTGCGGCGCGAACTGTTCGCCGGCAGCCAGGCCGTGGGCGAATGGCTGCGCATCGGCGACCGGCGTTTCCGCGTGATCGGCGTCATCGCCCCCCAGGGCCAGTCCCTCGGCTTCAATACCGACGAGGTGGTGGTGGTGCCCCTGGCCGCGGCCCAGGCCCTGTTCAACAGCGAATCCCTGTTCCGCGTCATGATCGAGGCCAAGTCCCGCAGCGCGGTCCCCCAGGCCCAGCAGGACGTGGAGGAAATCATCCGCCTGCGCCACGAGGGAGAACGGGACGTCACCGTCATCACCCAGGACGCGGTGCTGTCCACCTTCGACCGCATCCTCGGCGCCCTGACCCTGGCCGTGGGCGGCATCGCCGCCATCAGCCTGTCGGTGGCGGGCATCCTGATCATGAACGTGATGTTGATTTCGGTGACCCAGCGCAAGCGCGAGATCGGCCTGCTCAAGGCCCTGGGCGCCACCGGCGGCCAGATCCGCCTGCTGTTCTTCACCGAGGCGCTGCTGCTGGCCCTGGCGGGGGCCGTGGCCGGCCTGGCCTTGGGCAAGCTGGGGCAGCTCCTGGTCGCCCAGGCGGTGCCCAGCATTCCCGTCACGGCGCCCTGGTGGGCCGTGATCGCGGCGCCCTTCACCGCCATCGTCACCGCCGTGCTGTTTTCCGTGGCACCGGCCCGCCAGGCGGCGCGGCTGGACCCGGTGCTGGCCCTCTCGGCGCGCAAATAGCCCGCCCGCAACCGCTCAGGTCAGGAACCAAAGCCGCGTTGGCGGCAGAAACAGCCTCAGCCCTTGGCTTGTCCCCGCAAGCGCAGGTTCAAGAGGTCAACCACCGCCGCCCAGTCGGCATCCTCCAGGATTTCCACTTGCAAAAACGCGGCCTGGGCCGGCGACCAGAAGGGCCCGTCCGCCAGGGCGATGTCGTCGGGCAGGGGCGCGTGGGCGGCGATGAAGGCGTCGATGGAGGTATCGTCCGAAGGCAAACCCAGTTGGGCGAACAACTGATTCATGGAGTGTTGCGAATATTCCATATCCCTCTCCTTTCCGAATTGGCACGAGCCTATACCAGCCGTCGTGGACTGTCCATGACAGCACAATTCACGGGCCGTGAAGAATCCTCACCGCGAAAAAGAGGACCGGAGCAAGGGAGAAATTTTGACTAACATGCCCCCTCTCGACGAAGGGATAGACGCCTCCATGAAGCCAGAAACATTCCTCGGACGACTGCGCGCCCAAGCCTGGTCCTCGATCCTGATCGCCTTGAGCCGGCAGGAAATCGCCTGGTTGCTGACGCCCGGGGACCATCTTTCCCTGCTCGACAGCCGCCGCGCCGCCATGATCATCTCCCGGGTCAAGCTGGTGGCCGCCCTGTTTGCCCTCCTCACTCCCCTCTGGCTGGTGCTGGACATCCTGGCCTTCCCGGCGGAGATCTGGCACGGCCTCATGTATTGCCGCATCGCCGCCACCGTGGCCTTCGCCGGCCTTTTCCTCATCCCTTTCCAGCAATACAGATTGTTCGACGCCTATCGCGCCCTGGTGCTGCTGCTGGCGATCCCCACCGCCTTTTTCATCTACAGCTACCTGCACATGGCCCAGTTCAAGCTGCAAGGGCTGGGCGAAGCCTTCGCCGTCGGCTACGCCTACCTGCCCTTCGTCATGCTGGCCGGCCTCTCGATCTTCCCCCTCACCCTGCTGGAAAGCGCCATCTTCGCCACGCCGATGCTGCTCAGCCAGATCCTGGCCGCCTATCTCAACTTGCAGGTCCTGTCCTGGCCCACCTTCGCCGCGTCCTTCTGGCTGCTTCTACTGATCACGGCGGTTTCCACCCTGGCCGGCATTTCCCAACTGGCCTTCATGATCGTGCTGGTGCGCGAAGCCGCCCGGGACCGCTTGACCGGCTGTTTCTCCCGGGGCAGCGGCGAGGAACTGCTCCAGCAACAGTTCGCCCAGGCCGTCCGCCAGGGACAAGCCTTGACGGCCGCCTTCATCGACATCGACCACTTCAAGCAGGTCAACGACGTCTTCGGCCATGAGGCCGGCGACCGCCTCCTGTCCGGCGTCGGCCTGGCGCTGTGGCAATCGCTGCGACACGGCGACGTGCTGGTGCGCTGGGGCGGCGAGGAATTTCTTCTGGTCATGCCCGACACCGATCGGCATCAGGCTGAAATCGCCCTCCACCGTGCCATCGCCACCGGCCTCGGCCTGCGCCCCGACGGCACCCCGGTCACGGCCAGCATCGGCATCGCCGAACGCCTGGCCGACGCCTGCCGCGACGACAAGACCCTGGTGGAAACCGCCGACGCCCGCATGTACGCCGCCAAACGGGCGGGACGCAACCGCATAGTCTGTACCGACGAAGCAACCACCTAACATCCCCCGCCGCGAGGACGCAGCAGTCAGCTCAGGACGCAATTCTGGTCCGGCTGGCGGGGCGGCGGCGGGGTTTCTCCCAGCAACTCGCGCAAACTCGCTTCGATGCCCGTCACCAGGGCGTCGAGAGGCAGGTCGTTGTCCTGGAGGCCGAAGGGTTCCTCGATTTCGTGGCTCAGCTCTTCCAGGGTGAAGAAGGTGTAGGAAACAAAGGCCACCACCAGGGGCATCATGATGCCCACCGTCTGTTCCAGGCCGAAGGGCAGCAGGATGCAGTACAGATAGGCGCTGCGATGGAGGATGACCGTGTAGGCGAAGGGCAAGGGCGTCGCGGCGATGCGCTCGCAGCCGCCCCAGCACTGGGATAGCCGGTCCAGGGTTTCCTCCATGTGATGGGCGAGGACGGGGTCCAGTCCCGCGTCCCTCAGCTTACGGATTTCCTGCCCCAGCCAAAGTAGCAGTGCCAGGGGCACGTTCTGTTTGTCCTGCACCGACGCCAGTACCGGCGCGGGCAACAGGGGCGCCAGATCCCGCTCGGCGGCCTGGCCGCGCAGGTGGTTGCGCATGGCGGCGGCGAAGGCCCCCAGGCCGAGAACCAGGTTGCGTACCGACGTCGTTTGCGGCGCAAAAGTCAGCGCCTGCCGGGCCAGGTTGCGCGTGTCGATCAGGAGCGCGCCCCACAGCTTGCGGGCTTCCCAATAGCGGTCGTAGCTGGCGTTGATGCGAAAACCGAGAAAGATGGCCAGGGCGACGCCCATCAGGGAGAACGGCGCCGAGGTGAGGTTCAGGTGCAGCCGAGCCAGGTCGTCGCGAAAAAACACCACGACGCACGACAGCAGGAAGATGAAGCCCTGCTGCGGCAAGACCTTGTTGACGATGGAGCCTCGCCGGACGAACAGCATGCGCAGCCAGGGCAGACGGGGACGAACGATCATGATGGATGGAGGTGGCGCGTGACAGACGCGGCCATGTTACCGGCGCCGGCGATCCTCCATGTTTGAAGGATGAGGCCGTCGGGCCAGCCAAGAAAAAAGCGGGCGCCGAAGCGCCCGCAAACTGGTAACACCACTACAAAAGAAACTTACAGGTGATAGGCGGACTCGCCGTGGGCGGTGGTGTCGAGACCTTCCCGCTCCTCTTCCTCGCTGACGCGCAGGCCGATGGTCTTGTCCACGATGAAGTAGGAGATCACGGAAACCACGCCGGACCAGACGATGGCCGTACCCACGCCCCACAATTGGCTGATCACTTGGGCGGTCATGTCGAAATCGCCCACCTTGTTGGCCACGTAGTCGTAGACGCCGGCACCGCCCAAGTCGGGGGAAGCGAAGACGCCGGTGAGGATGGCACCCAGGATGCCGCCCACGCCGTGCACACCGAACACGTCCAGGCTATCGTCGGCGCCCAGCAGCTTCTTCAGGCCGTTGACACCCCACAGGCACAGCGCGCCGGCAGCGAGGCCGATCACCAGGGCACCCATCGGGCCGACGAAGCCGCAGGCCGGGGTGATGGCCACCAGGCCGGCGATGGCGCCGGAAGCGGCACCCAGCATGGAGGGCTTGCCCTTGAAGATCCACTCGCCGATGGTCCAGGACACGGTGGCGGCGCAGGTGGCGAGGAAGGTGGTGAGGAAGGCCAGGCTGGCGGAACCGTTGGCTTCCATGTTGGAACCCACGTTGAAGCCGAACCAGCCCACCCACAGCAGGGAAGCGCCGATCATGGTCATGGTCAGGCTATGGGGCGCCATGGCTTCCTTGCCGAAGCCCACGCGCTTGCCCACCATATAGGCACCCACCAGGCCGGCAACGGCGGCGTTGATGTGCACCACGGTACCGCCGGCGAAGTCGATGGCACCCTTCTGGAACAGGAAGCCTGCGGTGGCGGTGGCGGCATCAGCAGCAGCAGCGTCGGTGTAGGCGTCGGGACCGGCCCAGAACCAGACCATGTGGGCCAGGGGCAGGTAGCTGAAGGTGAACCACAGCACCATGAAGACCAGCACGGCGGAGAACTTCACCCGTTCGGCGAAGGAGCCGATGATCAGGGTGGGCGTAATCGCGGCGAAGGTCATCTGGAAGGCGATGTAGATCAGTTCCGGCACGACCACGCCCTTGCTGAAGGTGCCGGTCACGCTATCCGGCGTCACCCCCTTGAGGAACAGCTTGTCGAAGCCGCCGAAGAAGGCATTGCCCTCGGTGAAGGCCAGGCTGTAGCCGTAGATGCACCAGAGCACGCCCAGCAGCGAGAAGGTGACGAACACCTGCATGGCCACGGAGAGCATGTTCTTGGAGCGCACCATGCCGCCGTAGAACAGGGGCAGGCCGGGCACCGCCATCATGATCACCAGCAGGGTGGCGACGATCATCCAGGTGGTGTCGCCCTTGTTGGGCACGGGCGCCGGCGCGGCTTCGGCCGGGGCAGCCGCGGGAGCAGCCGCAGGGGCCGCGGCCGGCGCGGCGGCGGGTGCCGCTGCCTCGGTGCTGGCGGCCACGGGGGCTGCGGGCTTGTCGTCGGCCAGCGCGGGCGTGGCCAGGGTAAAGGCCCCGAACAGGGCCAGGAGTGCAATCAAGCGCTTCATGTCGGGTTCCTTTGCTTAGAGAGCGTCGTTGCCGGACTCGCCGGTGCGGATGCGGATGACCTGTTCCACGTCGAAGACGAAGATCTTGCCGTCACCGATCTTGCCGGTGCTGGCGGCCTTCTCGATGGCCTCGAGGACCTGGTCGAGCAGTTCGTCGCTGACGGCGGCTTCGAGTTTGACCTTGGGCAGGAAGTCGACCACGTATTCCGCGCCCCGATACAGCTCGGTGTGGCCCTTCTGGCGACCGAATCCCTTGACCTCGGTAACGGTGATGCCCTGCACGCCGACGGCGGCCAGGGCTTCCCGCACTTCGTCAAGCTTGAACGGCTTGATGATGGCAGTGACAAGCTTCATGTTGGCTCCTTGGTTGGTAATGCGAATTCACATCACGGGCGCGGGCAATGCCGGCGCGGCAAGCAGGAGACCAGATCGTCAGACAAGGACGGCCATGGCGACCGTCCGCACGACCCGCACCATCCCGACCGCCGTTTGCCGACGATTCCGGGTGCGGGTTCATGAGAGATTCATAAAAAGAATCTTTGTTTAGTATTGTGCATATATATTTCCCATTGGTCAATAAAAATTCCTATTGGTAGTTAATATTTTTCTGCAACGCCGTCGGAAAAGGTGGCTTGAAGTCGCTGCCAGGCTTCGGCCAGTTCGGCCTCGCCGCGCAGATTGCCCGGCTCGTCGCGGTAACTGCCATTGCCCTGCACCGGCTCGAACTGCCAGCGCCGTTCGATTTCCTGACGCTCGCGGCCTGCCTTGAAGGCGGCCAGGAAGCGATTCACTTCCGCCAGCAAGCCGGCCGAGGCCGGGCTGTCGGCCACGCCCACGGCGTAGTACCAGGGCGCCGCCGCCAGGTTGTCGGGCAGGATTTCGATGCGACCGCGCCAGGGGCTGTCCTGGCCGTAGCAGGCCCAGGCAAAGATGGGCTGGTCCACGGCGAAGGCGTCGACGATGCCGTCGGCCAGGGCATCGTGGATCACGCTCTGGTCCGAGTAGCTGATCAGGTTGGCGAGCCGCACCGTGCCCGGCTCGGCCTTGCCGTGCTTGCCCCAGCGCAGGCCCGCCGCCTCCAGGGTGGCCAGGGCGGCGGGGTCGTTGATGCAGCCCAGCACCTTGCCTTCGAGGCTTTTCACCCCGTCGATGCGGCTGTCGCCCTTGCGCCGGGCCAGCACGTAGCGCAGCCAGGTGTAGGTGTCGGAAAAAGCCACGCCGCGCCAAGCGGCGTTGGGCGGCAGGGCGCTCCAGACCAGGTCGGCCTCGGCGTTGCCCCGGCGCTGGCCGGCATGGAGCAATTCGGTGCACTGGTCCCAGGGATGTTCGACGAACTCCACCTTGACGCCCAGGTGGCGGGCGAAGGCGGTGGCGTAGTCCACGTCCAGGCCGCGCAGCGGCTCGCCGGGCTTCATACGGAAGGACAGGCCCTTGAAGGCCGGTTCGATGGCCACCCGCAGCACGCCCCGGCGGCGGATGTCGGCAAGGCGGTCGTAGCGGGGATCGGTCTGGAGACCCTCGGCCTGGGCCAGTCGTTCCAGCGTCCGATCAACGCCATCGTCGTCGTTCTCGGCCACCGTTGCCAATTGCTGGCTGGCCTCGGCCATCCATTCGATCTTCAGTCGCTGGCGGTCGAAAATGGATTGGTTGGCCTGGTGCATGGCGCCCACCACCCGGCCATGCTCGTCGAGATTGTCGAGGGCGCGGCGGATGTCGCTGAAGGCATTGCCGATGGTGCCGAAGGCAGCGACAGTGACCTGGTTCGCGTCCTCCACCCGTTGCAAGCTGGCGGCGCGGAAATGCCCCAGGCGCGCCGACAGCTCGCCGAAGTCCAACAACTGGGAAGCCCGCTTCGAATTGGCCACCGTGTCCTGCGCCAGCTTGCGGATGTGGTCGGAAACGACGATGAAGGAACGCCCCGCCTCCCCTGCCCCGGCGGCCTGGATGGCGGCGTTGAGGGCGAGCAGTTCGAGTTCCTTGCCGATGCGTTCCAGCACCGACACCACCTCGCCGATGCTGCCCACCTTGCCGTCCAGGCTTTGTTGCAGGCTGTCCAGGCCCTGGCTCAACTCGCCGCTGGCGGCGCTCATGTCGTCGATGGCTCGCTGGCGCAGGGTCTCGGCATCGCCGATGGCGGCCAGCATGTGGGCCTTGGTGTCGGCGATCTCGGTGGACATGGCGCCGGTACGGGCTTCCACCTCCACCAGGCTCGCCGAGAATGCCTTCTCGGCGTTCAGGGCATGGCCGGCCAGATAGACCAGGCGCTGGCCCAAGGCCGCCAGGCGCCAGCCGAAACGGCGCGGCGGCGGCGGTGCCACGGGCGGCAAGATTCCTTCAGCCTCGATTTCCTCGCGCTGAAACTGCGGTTTTCTGAACCAGTCGAGCATAGACATCCTCTTTCATGAAGGTAACGGCCATGCACGGTGGTGGAACTTCTTAACGATCGATCAGTTGCCTAACTTTTGACGGGGGAAATCTTCGCCTCCCCTCGCATTGCTTCACGCCCTGTCGCCAGCACACTCACGTCGCGACAGCGGCATCCCAACCTTCGTGACCGATACCCTGGCCCCGGCCCAGGCGCAATTCCGCCGAGCGCAGGGTGTTCTCGATCAACATGGTGACGGTCATGGGGCCGACGCCGCCGGGCACCGGGGTGATCCAGCTAGCCTTTTCCTTCACCCCCTCGAAATCCACGTCGCCGACGATGCGGTTGTCCGCCAGGCGGTTGATGCCCACGTCGATGACGATGGCCCCCTGCTTGACCATCTGCGGCACGATCAGCCCCGGCTTGCCCGCCGCCACGATCAGGATGTCGGCGAGGATGGAGTGCTGGGCCAGGTCGCGGGTCTTGGCGTGGCAGACGGTGACCGTCGCCTCCTTCTGCAACAGCATCAGGGCCATGGGCTTGCCGACGATGTTGGAGGCGCCGACGATCACCGCGTTCTTGCCGGCCACATCAATACCCGTGGTTTCCAGCAGCAGTTGCACACCGTAGGGGGTACAGGGCGGGAAGATGGTGTTGCCCACCACCAGGCCGCCCACGTTGTAGAGGTGAAAGCCGTCCACGTCCTTGTCCACGGCGATGGCCTCCAGCACCCGGCGCACATCGATATGGGGCGGCAGGGGCAGTTGCACCAGGATGCCGTGCACCGTGGGGTCCGCGTTGAGGCGGGCGATCAGGGCCAGCACGTCCTTTTCGGGGGTATCGGCGGGGACGGCGTGATGGAAGGACTGGACGCCGCATTCCTCGCAGGCCTTCACCTTGTTGCCCACATAGACCTTGGAGGCCGGATTCTCACCCACCAGGATCACGGCCAGGCCGGGGGTCACCCCCTGGGTCTTGAGCTGGGCCACCCGCTCGCGGAACTGTACCCGCAGAGACTTGGCCAGGGCCTTGCCGTCAATGATTTGCGCCGTCATCTCGCACCGCTATCCCACTTGCTGTAACCAAAGAAAATCGCCGCCCCGGCCCCGTGTCACGGGGCCGAGAGCGGCGGCACATCATCAATAGCCCTGACCGGGAACCCAGCTGGTGCCGGCGAGAGGCAGACCGGCCATGGCTGCGGCTTCCACCGTCAGCGCCACCAGGTCTTCCCGCTCCAGGTGATGCACGTTCTGCTTGCCGCAGGCGCGGGCGATGGTGGTCAGTTCCATGTTCAGCGTCTTCAGATAGTTCTTCAGATGCTTGGCGCCGATCTCCGGTTGCAGGCGTTGTTCCAGGATGGCGTCCTGGGTGGTGATGCCCACGGGGCACTTGCCGGTGTGGCAGTGGTGGCAGAAGCCGGGGGCCGTACCCAGGGCAGCGTAGTCGGCCGTGGCGTCGTGGTGAGCACCATCCTTGAAGTAGGTCTCGCCGTTACAACCGAGGCCGATCAACACGCCTTGACCGATGGCCACGGCATCCGCGCCCATGGCCAGGGCCTTGGCCACGTCGGGACCGGTACGCACGCCGCCGGAAACGATCAGCTGCACCTTGCCCTTCATGTCCAGGTCTTCAAGCGCATTCACCGCCTGGCGCACCGCAGCCAGAGTGGGGATGCCAATGTGTTCGATGAAGCAGGTCTGGGTGGCGGCGGTACCGCCTTGCATGCCATCCACCACCACCACGTCGGCGCCAGCGTGCACCGCCAGCTTGACGTCGTTGAAGGTACGGGTGGCGCCCACTTTGACGTAGATGGGCTTTTCCCAGTCGGTCATTTCCCGCAGTTCCTGGATCTTGATCGCCAAGTCATCGGGACCGGTCCAGTCCGGGTGACGGCAGGCGGAACGCTGGTCGATGCCTTCCGGCAGGGTACGCATGCCGGCCACGCGGGCAGACACCTTCTGCCCCAGCAGCATGCCGCCGCCGCCGGGCTTGGCGCCCTGGCCGATCACCACTTCAATCGCGTCGGCCTTGCGCACGTCGTCGGGGTTGAAGCCGTAGCGGGAGGGCAGGCACTGATAAACCAGGGTCTTGGAGGACAGACGCTCTTCGGGCGTCATGCCGCCGTCGCCGGTGGTGGTGGATGTGCCCACTTCCGTCGCGGCGCGGCCCAGGGCTTCCTTCACGTTGGCGGACAGGGAGCCGAAGCTCATGCCGGCGATGGTGATGGGAATTTCCAGCTCGATGGGCTTCTTCGCGAAGCGGGTGCCGAGGATGGTCTTGGTCACGCACTTCTCGCGGTAGCCTTCGAGGGGATAGCGGGAGAGGGAGGCACCGAGGAACACCAGGTCGTCGAAGTTGGGCAGCTTGCGCTTGGCGCCCATGCCGCGAATTTCGTACAGACCGTGGGCCGCCGCGTTGCGGATGTAGTCCAGGGTCTTGCGGTCGTAGCCGTAGGACTCTTCCTTGGCGATGTGCTTGGTAGTCATGATGAAAGTCCTCAATCAGTATTCTTGGTTGGCGTCGGCGTTCCAGTGGTACAGGCTGCGGGCGGAGGCCACGCGCTTGAACGACTTGGGATCGAGCTTGGCGAACTCGGGGCCGGCGGCGCTCAGCAGTTCCTTCAGGGCGGCGATGTCGCTCTCACCCAGGGGCTCGATCTGGGCATCGGCGCCGAGGGACTTGATGTTGCCCTTGACGTAGAGCACGGCCTCGTAGAGGGAGTCACCCAGGGCATCACCCGCGTCGCCGCAGATCACCATGCGCCCGGCCTGGGCCATGAAGGCGGAGAAGCTGCCGACGGAACCGCCCACCACGATGTCGCCGCCCTTCAGCGAAATGCCGCAACGCAGGCCGGCGTCGCCGTCGATCACCAGCAGGCCGCCATGGGCGGAGGCGCCGGCGCCGTTGGAGGCGAAGCCCTTGACGTGCACCTTGCCGGACATCATGTTCTCGGCCACGCCGGTGCCGGCGCTACCGTTGATGACCACGGTGGCGGTCTTGTTCATGCCGCCGGCGTAGTAACCGGCGTGGCCGATCACTTCCACTTCCACGGGAGCATCCAGGCCCACGGCAATGTTGTGGGCGCCGTCGGGATTGGTCACCACCACCTTCTTGACGCTGGCCGTCTTGGCTTCACGGTGCAGGTACTGGTTCAGGTCGCGCAGGGGTTGCTGCGCCAGATCGAAGGTCAGGCTTTCCATACGTACATCTCCTCGGGAGCGGGCTCGAACACATTGGCGTGCTTCACGCCGGGCAGGTGGGCTAGGGAACGGAACTCGGAGGCGATGGCCACGTAGTCGTCGGTCTCGGCCACCACCGCCGGCTTGCAGGCGAAGGGGTCGCGGATCAGGGCCAGCCGGTCCGGCGTGCCCATGAGGAAGGTGTAGAAACCGTCCAGTTCCTCGAAACCCTTTTGCAGGGCCACTTCCAGCTCATCGCCTTCGCGCAGACGCCATTCCAGGAAACGGCAGGCGGCTTCGGTGTCGTTGTCGGTCTCGAAGCTGATGCCCCGGGGTTCCAGCATGCGGCGAATGCCGTTGGGGTTGGACAGGGAGCCGTTGTGCACCAGGCAGAAGTCCTCGCCGGCGGTGAAGGGGTGGGCCCGGTCGGGCGTCACGGCGGACTCGGTGGCCATCCGGGTATGGCCCACCAGGTGGCTGCCCTTCAGGTTTTTGAAGTCGTAGCGATCGGCCACTTCGGCGGGGGTACCGATGTCCTTGTACAGGTCGATGCTGCGACCGGTGGAGAGCAGGTGCAGCTTGGGATGCTGTTCCTTGATCCAGTGCTTGACCGGCTCGGCCGCGCCCTTGACGGTGATCACCGCATGGTTGCCCTTGGCCTCCACGGCGGCCTCGACCCCCAGATGGGTCTTGATGCCGTGGCCCAGGGCCTGCCAGTTGAAGTCGGCGCCGTCTTCCGTCAGGCCGGAATAGACGCTGATCTTGCGGCTGCTATCGCTCAGGCTGTCGGTGAACACGGCCAGACCGGCGGAGTCGGGGCCGCGCTCGGTCATGCCGATCAGCATGGGCACCATCAGCTCGCCCAATTTTTCCCGCAGGGCGGGCTTTTTCACCAGTAATCCAACAATTCCACACATGGTGCTTACCTCACAAAAACAAATTCAGTCACTCCCGCACGGGCGGGAATCCAGGGTTCAGAAAAATTCGAGATAGGAGTTGATTTCCCAATCGGACACATGGCGCATGTACTCCACCCACTCCATGTGCTTGAGCTTGAGGAACTCGTCAGCGACGGGGCCCAGGGCTGCCCGCAGCACCTCGTCCCTCTCCAGGGCCAGCAAGGCTTCGTGCAGGTTCTGGGGCAGGATCTGGATGCCCTCCTCCTTGAGCCGCTCTGGCGAGTAGTCGTAGAGGTTTTCGTTCTTGGGCGCACCGGGATCGATGTTGTTCTCGATGCCGTCCAGGCCGGCGGCGATGACGGCCGCCGTGGCCAGGTAGGGGTTGCTGGCACCGTCGGGCAGACGCAGCTCCAGGCGACCGCCGGGAATGCGGACCATGGTGGAGCGGTTGTTGTCGCCGTAGCTGATGTAGGCCGGGGCCCAGGTGGCGCCGGTGAGGGAACGCCCCACTACCAGGCGCTTGTAGGAATTCACTGTGGGCGCGCAGATGGCGGCCAGGGCCGGAGCGTGCTTGAGGATGCCGCCGAGGAACTGGTAGGCCAGCTTGGACAGCTTGAGACCGTTGGGGTCGCTCTTGTCCTCGAACAGGTTGCCCTTGCCGTTGGCGGGACCGAGGGACATGTGCATGTGCATGCCGTTGCCGGGCCGGTTGGCGAAGGGCTTGGGCATGAAGGAGCAAATCAGGCCGTGGTCGTTGGCGATCTCCGAGGCGGCCATTTTGAAGAACACGTAATGGTCGGCGGAGGTCAGGCAATCGGCGAAGGTGTAGTTGATCTCGAACTGGCCATTGGCGTCCTCGTGGTCGATCTGATAGACGTCCACACCGACGGCCTTCATGGAGTCCACCAGGTCTTCCAGGTAGCCGCGTACCCGGGACAGGCCCTTGTAGTCGTAGCAGGGCTTGGTCAGGGTGTCGGTGGGATCGCAGGGCATGATCTTGCCGTTGGCGTCCTTCTTCAGCAGGGAGAACTCGGGCTCCAGGCCGGTGTAGAAGGTGTAGCCCTTGTCCTTGAGGCGGGCGATCTGCTTCTTCAGCACGACGCGGGTGTCGTAATCCCAGGGCTTGCCATGCACGTGGCCGTCGCAGGCGATGCGCGCATAGCCGGGCTGCCAGGGCACCAGGGAGACGGTATCCAGGTCGCCCACGGCCATGAAGTCGGGACCGTTGGGCTCGATGCCCAGGCCCCACACGGCGAAACCGGCAAAGCCGGCGCCGGCGGTGAGCACGTCGTCCAGGTGGTCGGCGGGCACGGCCTTGGTCTTGGCCGTGCCGTGGATGTCCACGAACTGGGCGAGGACGTATTTCACGTCGTTGTCTTTGAGCAGCTTTTTCGCTTCATCAGCAGTCATGGAAGCCTCCGGGTTTGGGTAATTGGGGTCAGGTTAAAAGGATTGGGCCTAGGCAACGTCCGCCACCGCGCCGCCGCCCAGTTCTTCGGCAATGGCGCAGAGGGTCTGCCACAGGTAGCGGCCGTAACTGCCGTCGCACCAGACGCGATAGCAAGGGCTGCCGTTTTTGTTGTCGGGCAGGACGGTGACGCCCACGCCCACCATGGACGTGAGCACCACCGGCGAGAGATTCAGGTCGAGGGCGGCGAAGTTCACATTGCAGGTTTGCAGCAACAGCTTTGGCAGGGCGCTGCCCGACAGCAACAGGCAGGCGTCCTGGCGCAACACCGGATAGACGCCGGCGGCACGGGGAGCGGCACTCAAGGTCGCCACCAGCGCGGCATCGCCTTCGATGAGGAACTCGGTGACACCGAGGCGCAGCACATGGCCTTGATTGCCCAGCGGGCAGGCGCTGTTGGGCACGGCGGGGATGGGCACGCCCTGGGCGGCCAGCCACTGGGCCGCCCCCGGTCCCTTGCAGCCGAAGCGGGGCTGCTGGGAGAGGTCGGCCACGGCCAGCAGGGCGGCCTTGTCGGCGCCGACGAAGCGGGCTGTCGCCAGATCGTCCGCCAGGGGGGACACGGCCAGGGGAGTGAAAGCGGCGGCCATCATGCGCCCTCCTTCTGCTTGAGGTTGTCGGGATCGTAGAAGGGCGTCGGTACCACCTTGGCATCCACCATATCGCCGCCGCTGAGGCGGAATTGCAGGGGCGTACCCACGGCGGCCAGGGCCGGCGCGACGAAGGCCAGGCCGATGTGCCGTTGCAGGCTGGGGCTCCAGGCGATGCTGGTGATGCGGCCGGCGATCTGGCCGCCCTGGATCACCAGGTGGCATTCCTTGGGCGCCGTGCCGGTGAAACCGGCGGGGAGCATGAAGCCCACCAGGGTCTGGCGCAGGGGCTTCTTGGCGACGATCTGCAAGCTGCGCTGACCGACGAAGAAGGGCTTGTCCATCTTCACCGCCCAATCCAGACCGGCTTCGCTGGGGGTGGTCAGGCCGTCGGTGTCTTGGCCGATGATGATGTGGCCCTTCTCCAGCCGCAGCAGACGCTGGGCCTCGACGCCGAAGGGACGGATACCCTCGGCCTTGCCGGCGTCCATGAGGGCATCCCAGAGGGCACCGCCCAGGTTGGCGGGGACGTGGATTTCATAGCCCCACTCGCCGACGAAGCCGACCCGCATCAGCCGGGCGGGAATGCCGGCCACGGTGCCTTCCCGCAAGCCCAGGTAAGGGAAGGCGCTGCCGGACAGGTCGATGTCGGTCAGGCCGGCCAGTACCTGGCGGGCCTTGGGACCAGCCACATTCACCGCGGCGAAGGCGCCGGTGTGATTGACGATGCCGCAGTTGAGCTTCCACATCGTGTTGAGACGGGACAGCTCGCGGTAGATGGTGGCGGCGCCGGAAGTGGTGGTGGTGAAGTAGAAGTGGTCGTCGGCCAGCCGCGCCACCACGCCGTCGTCGATCACCACGCCGGATTCGTCGCACATCACCGCGTAACGGGTCATGCCCACCTTGAGGCCGGCGTACTTGGAGATGTACACCCGCTCCAGGAATTCGGCGGCGTCGGGGCCGATGACTTCCAATTTGCCCAGGGTACCCACGTCGATGATGCCCACGCCCTGGCGCACGTTCATGGCCTCGGCGCGGATGCTGTCGATACGGGCGACGCCGGCCTGGGCGTAGTACTCGGGCCGTTGCCAGACGCCGGCGGACATCCACACCGCCCCCAGCTTTTCGTGGCGGCTGTGCATGGGGGTCAGGCGCTCGGGGCTGAAGCCACGACCAGCCAGGTGCGACATGGGTACCGGATGGTAGAAGGGCCGCGCCGTGGTGGTGCCCACCTGTTGCGGTTCCTTGCCGGTAAGGCGGGCCAGGATGCGCAGGCCGTTCATGTTGGAGTGCTTGCCCTGGCTGGGGCCCATGCCGTTGGTGGAGTAGCGCTTGAGCAACTCGATGTTGTCGAAGCCTTCCTGCACGGCGTTCTTGAAATCCTTGAGTTGCAGGTCTTCGTCGAAATCGACGAAGTTCTTGCCCTCGGGATGATCGACAATGGGCCAGGCGTGGCTGGGAGATTCGCTCTCCGCCGGCACCACCAGATTGGGCCCCTGGCCGAAACCGGCATGGGCGGCGGCGGCGGCACCGGCCCGCTGACCGTCCAGCAGGCGGTTGGCGAAGGTGTGCACGCCATTGACCCGACCGCAGGCAAAGACGCCGTAGGGCAGCACCTCGGGGACGAACTGCTGGATGTCCCGGTCGAAGCGCATGCGGGTGCCGGCCTGATAGAGAAGATTGGCGGCGGGCGCGTAGCCGACGCTGACCACCACGCCGTCGCAGGGGATGTCCTGCTGGCTGCTGCCTGCCACGCCGTCGCTGAAGGTCGCCACGCGCACCGCGGCCACGCCTTGGCCGTCGCCGGCCGGCAGGGCTTCTTGGATGCAGGCGCCGCTGAAGACCTGGATGCCCTTGGCCTTCACCGCCACTTCCAATTCACCGGCTTGATGGGAGGCACGCAAGTCCACCAAGGCGGCCACCGTCACGCCCTGGGCGGCCAGGTCGAGGGCAGCCCGGTAGCCGTCGGCATTGGCCGCCAGCACCACGGCGCGGCCCATGGGCTTGATGCGGTAGCGGTGGATCAGGCGCTGGGCGGCACCGGCCAACATGATGCCGGGCAGGTCGTTGTTGCGGAACACGGCGGGCTGCTCGAAAGCACCGGCGGCGACCACCACGGCCTTGGCCCGCATCTTGGTCATCTTGTCGCCGTCCACCAGTGGGACCCAATGGTCGGCGTAGCAACCGGCGGCATAGGTGCCGGTAAGCAGGCGGATGTTGGCGTGGCACACCACCTTGGCCAGCAGATCGCAATCCGTACCAGGTTGATAGCTGAGGCTGCCGCCGGCTCGGGCGTTTTCATCCACCACCACCACGTTGGCGCCCTGCTCCGCCGCCGCCAAGGCAGCGGACAGGCCGGAAGCACCGGCACCGATCACCAGTACATCGCAAAAGTCGTATTGCTTGGGCGTGCGCAGATGGGGCGTGGCGAAATCCACCTTGCCCAGGCCGGTCAGGCGACGGAACATGCGCTCCCAGAGGGGGAACAGACGCTTGCTGTGGAAGGCCTTGTAGTAGAAGCCCACCGGCAGGAAACGGGAGAACTTGCCCAGCACGCTGGCCTTGTCGCCGGCCAGGCCGCCGAAGGTATTCACCGCGGACAGCACCATGCCTTCCGCCACGGCGACGGCATCGGCGCGGACGTTGGGCGTCGAGTAGGCCCCCGCGTCGTTCTGCATGATCAGGTTGGCGTCGTGGTTAGCCAAGGACAGCACCGAACGCGGCCGGTGGTACTTGAAGCTGCGGGCCATGACCTTCTGTCCGGCGCCGTAGAGGGCGCTGGAAATGGTGTCGCCGGCGTAGCCCGTGAAGGACTTGCCCTCGAAGGTGAAGGCCACGGGCTTGCTGCGGTCGATCCACTCGCCGCTGTGTGCGGGAAGACGGCTCATTGCTCGCCCTCCCCGTAGAGATAGGTACGCAACACGATGTCCTTTTCGGTGTCCCGCTCGGCGATGAACCAGGTGTTGCTGGCGGTGTGGCACCACCATTCCTTTTTCACGCCGGGAGCACCGCTCTTGTTGAAAACGTAGGCGGCCCACTGGTCGTCGCTACAGGTAGCGGGATCGGGCATTTCCTTCACCGCGCCCCAGTAGAAAAACTCGGAGACGGGACGGGGACCGTTGATGGGACAGGTCATGATCTTCATGGTCGGCGATCTCCTCAGTGACCCACGGACGCGGCGCCCTTTTCACCCGTCAGCGCGTAGTTGCGGAAACGGTCGAGACTGAAGCCGGTGATGAGGGGATGGTTCTGGTCGTTGGCCAGGGTGTAGGACATGGTCTTGCCGCAGACGGGCGTGGCCTTGAAGCCCCAGGTGCCCCAGCCGGCGTCCAGGTAGAAGCCTTCCACCGGGGTCTTGCCCATGATCGGTGCGAAGTCCGGGGTCATGTCGGCCATGCCGGCCCATTGGCGCATGACCTTGACGTTGGAAAGGAAGGGGAACATGTCCAGCATGTGGGCGCTGAGGCCCTCGGGGAAATCCAGGGTGGAACGGGTGGATTGCACTTCGTAGGGATCGAGGGAGGCGCCCATCACCAGCTCGCCCCGGGCGGACTGGCTGATGTAGATGTGCAGACTGCCGGAGACCAGGATGGGGTCGAGCCAGGGCTTGACCGGCTCACTGACCATGGCTTGCAGCGGGTGGATGTAAAGAGGTGTGTCGATATCCACCATCTTGAGGATGCGCGGAGTGGACCCGGCCACGGCGCAGAGCACCTTGTTGGTGGCGATGTAGCCACGGCTGGTTTGCACGCCCTTCACCTTGCCGCCCTGGACGTCGATGGACAGCACTTCGGTCTGCTGATGGATCTCGACGCCGCGCATGTCGGCGCCACGTCCGTAGCCCCAGGCCACGGCATCGTGACGGGCCACGGAGCCAGGCGCGTGATACAGGGCGCCCATGATGGGGGCGTGACCGCCGCAGGAAAGGTCGATCTGAGGCACCAGCTTCTTGACGAAGTCGGGACCCACCACTTCCGAGGCCACGCCGTAGTGCTTGTTCACCTCGGCCCGCCAGCGGCTGGTGCGCATGGCCGCGTCGGTGTGGGCCAGGGTGAAGTGGCCCCGGTTGGCGTAGAACAGGTTGAGGTCGAAGTCCTGGGACAGGTCCTGCCAAAGGCGCACGGACTCATCGTAGAACTGCACGCCTTCCGGCGTCAGGTAGTTGGAACGGATGATGGTGGTGTTGCGGCCGGTGTTGCCGCCGCCGATGTAACCCTTTTCCAGCACCGCCACGTTACGGATGCCGTGGTCCCGCGCCAGGTAATAAGCGGAAGACAGGCCATGACCGCCGGCACCGATGATCACCGCGTCGTAGGTAGGCTTGAGCTTGTCGTGAGCGGTGAACATCCGGGGTTCCGGGTGTTCCTTGGACAAGGCGAACTTGAGAAGTCTCCAGGGCATTGCTTGCTCCTATGGGTGTTCGGCGGGGCGCTTAACGGAACACCACGGTCTTGTTGCCGTGGGTAATCACGCGGTCTTCCAGGTGGTAGCGCAGGCCACGGGCAAGCACGGTCTTCTCGATGTCCTTGCCGTAGCGCACCATGTCTTCCGGCGCGTCGGAGTGGTCGATGCGGATCACGTCCTGTTCGATGATAGGCCCCTGATCCAACTCCGAGGTGACGTAGTGACAGGTGGCGCCGATCAGCTTGACGCCCCGGGCGTAGGCCTGGTGGTAGGGCTTGGCGCCGACGAAGCTGGGCAGGAAGCTGTGGTGGATGTTGATGATCTGGCCCGGATACTTCTCGCACATCTGGGGCGAGAGGATTTGCATGTAGCGGGCCAGCACCATCACGTCACCCTGGGCTTCCTCGAACAGGGACATCACCTTGGCGTAGGCCTCGGCTTTGTTTTCCGGGGTCACGGGCACGTGATGGAAGGGGATGCCATGCCATTCGACGAACCCTTTGAAGGTGTCGTGATTGGAGATGACACAGGGAATCTCGATGTCCAGTTCCTTGCTCTGCCAGCGGGCCAGCAGGTCGTAAAGGCAATGTTCCTGCTTGCTCACCATCACCACCACCCGTTTTTTGCGGGCGCTGTCGCTGATACGCCAGTCCATCTGGAACTCGGCGGCGATGGGGGCGAATTTAGCCTTCAGGGTGTCCAGGTCCACGGACAGGGAGTCCGCCAGCAACTCCTGACGCATGAAGAAGCGCTGGGCGATTTCATCGGCGTGGTGGCTGGCCTCGGTGATCCAGCCCTTGTGTTCTGCCATGAAGGAACTGACGGCGGCGACGATGCCGACGCGGTCGGGACAGGAAAGGGACAAGGTGTAGCGACGGGAAGGAGACATGATCGACGACGAGGCTCTCTGTAGGTTTTTCCAGGGTTTCGCGCGGTGCTCTTGGTACCCCAAGAGATTCACACAACGAAACATTTGTGAGTATTGTGCATCGCGCAGTTTCCCTGTGTCAATGTTTTTTTCACAAAAGGAAACCACCGGATATGCGATAATCCGCAAGTCGTTGAAATCAGGGGAATCCCATGGCAGGACAGGACGAACAGGGCAGCTTGGAGCGCTACCTGGGCAACACCATCAGGGAATTGCGGCAACAGCACGGCCTCACCATCGCCGAGGTGGCGGACCGGGCCGACATCAGTCGCGGCATGCTGTCCAAGATTGAAAACGCGCAGACGGCCACCAGCCTGGAAACCCTGTCGCGCCTGGCCCACGCCCTGGGCGTGTCGCTGGCCACCCTGTTCCGCCATTACGACGTGCCCGGCGGCGGTGCCCAATTGGTGAAGGACGGCGAAGGCATGGAGGTGGTCCGGCGCGGCACCAAGCGCGGCCACACTTATCACCTGCTGTCCTACGATCAGGGGCCGACCAAGCAGTTCGAACCCTTCCTGATCACCATCGACCACGAGTCGGAAGTGTTCCCCACCTTCGAGCATCCGGGCACGGAGTTCATCTACATGCTGGAAGGCCAGATGGAATACCGCCACGGCCAGAACACCTACGCGCTGCGACCGGGCGATTCACTCACTTTCCGCGGCGACGTGCCCCACGGCCCGGAAAAGCTGGCCGAGTGCCCGATCAAGTTCCTCTCGGTGCTGATCTACGCCTCGGCAACACCCCAGGCCTGAACGCCCCCGGCGTTAAACGGGCTTGCCGATGTTGTTGGCCCAGGCCATGGCCTGGACCTCGACGGCGGCCAGTTGGTCCAGGCTCAGGGACAGCTCCGCCAGCAGGGGATTGATCCTGGCGGACTCGTACTTCTCCACGGCCTCGTTGAGCAACAGCAGACGGCCCAGATAACCCTCGCGGTGCAGGATGGCCTCGCTGATCTCGGCGGAAAGGTTCAACTCCTGGGCCACCTGGGCCAGGGGAATCTCCAGCAGCACTTCCATCAAGGACATCATGCCGGTCATGTAGGCCTGGTCCTGGATCTCCGCGGACTTGCCGTTTTCCCGGGCCAGGAATTCCATGGACTTGCCCCGGCAGGCCGCCAGGGTGACCAGGGGATTGGGAAACTTGCCCTGGGCCTTGTGGGCGAAGGACAGCAGCACCAGCCAGCTTTGCAACTGGCGCCGGCCCAGCATCACGATGGCCTGGGCCACCGAGGAAATGGGCATGCGCAGGCCCATGGCCACCGAATTCACCAGGCGCAGCAGGTTGTAGGTGAGCTTGGGGTCCTGCTTGAAGACGTTTTCCAGTTCCGGCAGTTCGCTATCGGCAAAAACCAGCTTCAACAACTTGAGGAGGAGGATGTCTGAATGTGGCACGGATTTGCCCAGCAGCACCTGCGGACGGGCAAAGTAATAGCCTTGGAACAGATCGAACCCCACCTTGGCGCAAAACTCCGCACGCTCCCGGGTTTCCACTTTTTCCGCCAGGAGTTGCAGGCGATAGGGCTTGAGCTGGCGGGTCAGGTCGACGATGGTCTCGTCGCTCATGTCCAGCACGTCAACCTTGACGTAGCTGATGTAGGGCAGGATGGCCTGGTGCTCGGGGCGCAGCACCATGATGTCGTCCAGGGCAAAGGTGAAGCCCTTGGCGTGCAGCCGGCGGCAATCCTCCACCACGGACGGCGTGATTTCGACGTGCTCCAGTAGCTCCAGCACCACGCGGCCCGGCGGCAGCACGTCGCTGAGGTCACCGGCCAGCAACACCGAGTCGATGTTGATGAAGCCCAGCAGATCGCCCAGGGCCGTGTCCATTCCGAATTCGCTGAAGGCACGGGCCAGCACGTGGATCGTGGCCTGCTCGTCGCAATCCACCAGGGCAACGTTGTTCTCGCCGGAACGGAACAGGAGCTCATAAGCCACCGCGTCGCCCTGGCGATTCAGGATGGGCTGGCGACCAAGAAAAAAAGAAACCGGGGTTGAATCCATCAAACCATCAACAGGGGGAGAAACAGAAGGACATTCTTTCACAAGAAGACGGGTTTAGCGCCGGGAATAGCGCTCGAAGCGCCCAGCCCGGGGGAGACGGCGGGTATAATCGCCGTTTCCACAAACCGCCGGACAATCAACGACTTCACCCTCGTCGGGCGGTTTTCGGACCGTTTTCATCTTTTCCCCTTCCGCACATTCATGGAACTCGCCAAGAGCTTCGAACCCGCCGACATCGAACGGCGCTGGTATCCCCTTTGGGAATCCCGCAATTACTTCGCCGCCGGCATGGACACCAGCAAGCAGGACAATTTCTGCATCCTGCTGCCGCCCCCCAACGTCACCGGCACCCTGCACATGGGCCATGGCTTCAACCAGGCCATCATGGACGCCCTGACCCGCTTCCACCGCATGCGCGGCGACAACACCCTGTGGCAACCGGGCACCGACCACGCCGGCATCGCCACCCAGATCGTCGTCGAACGGCAACTGGACGCCCAGGGCGTCAGCCGTCATGACCTGGGCCGCGAGAAGTTCCTGGAAAAGGTCTGGGAATGGAAGGAATACTCCGGCGGCACCATCACCCAGCAAATGCGCCGCCTGGGCACCAGCCCGGACTGGAGCCGCGAACGCTTCACCATGGACGCCGGCCTGTCCAAGATCGTCACCGAAACCTTCGTCCGCCTCTACAAGGAAGGCCTGATCTACCGCGGCAAGCGCCTGGTGAACTGGGATCCCAAGCTGCTCACCGCCGTCTCCGACCTGGAAGTGGTGAGCGAAGAGGAAGACGGTTCCCTCTGGCACATCCGCTATCCCCTGGCCGACGGCAGTGGTGAACTGGTGGTGGCCACCACCCGTCCCGAAACCCTGCTGGGTGACGTGGCCGTGGCCGTGAACCCCGAGGACGAGCGCTACACCGCCCTGATCGGCAAGCACGTCAAGCTGCCCCTGTGCGACCGGGAAATCCCCATCATCGCCGACAGCTACGTGGACAAGGAATTCGGCACCGGCTGCGTCAAGATCACCCCGGCCCACGACTTCAACGACTGGCAGGTGGGCCATCGCCATCACCTGACGCCCATCAGCATCTTCACCCTGGACGCCCGCATCAACGAGCACGGCCCCGCGCAATATCGCGGCATGGACCGTTACGACGCCCGCAAACAGATCGTGGCCGACCTGGAAACCGCCGGCCTGCTGGAAAGCGTCAAGCCCCACAAGCTGATGGTGCCCCGTGGCGACCGTACCAATGCGGTGATCGAACCCATGCTCACCGACCAATGGTTCGTCGCCATGAGCAAGGCCGGTCCCGACGGCACCTCCATCGTCGGCAAGGCCATCGAGGCCGTGGCCTCCGGCGAGATCAAGTTCGTTCCCGAGAACTGGGTGAACACCTACAACCAGTGGCTGGGCAACATCCAGGACTGGTGTATTTCCCGCCAGCTCTGGTGGGGCCACCAGATTCCCGCCTGGTACAGCGACGACGGCCGCATCTACGTCGCCCACAATGAGGAAGAGGCCTACGCCCAGGCCAAGGCCGACGGTTACAGCGGCGGCCTGGAACGGGATGCCGACGTCCTCGACACCTGGTACTCCTCCGCCCTGTGGCCCTTCTCCACCCTGGACTGGACGCCGGAGTGGCCGGCCAAGAGCAATACCGCCCTGGATCTCTACCTGCCTTCCACCGTGCTGGTGACCGGCTTCGACATCATCTTCTTCTGGGTCGCCCGGATGGTGATGATGACCAAGCACATCACCGGCAAGATTCCCTTCAAGCACGTCTACGTGCACGGCCTGATCCGCGATGCGGAAGGCCAGAAGATGTCCAAGTCCAAGGGCAACGTGCTGGACCCCATCGACCTCATTGATGGCATCAGCCTCGACGACCTGGTGAAAAAGCGCACCACCGGCCTGATGAACCCCAAGCAGGCGGAAAAGATCGAAAAGCGCACCCGCAAGGAATTCCCCGAGGGCATTTCCGGTGTCGGCACCGACGCCCTGCGCTTCACCTTCCTCAGCCTCGCCTCCCCCGGCCGCGACATCAAGTTCGACATGCAGCGCTGCGAGGGTTACCGCAACTTCTGCAACAAGCTGTGGAACGCCACCCGCTTCGTGCTGATGAACTGCGAGGGCAAGGACTGCGGTGTCGCGCCTGCCGGCGCCTGCGGCGGCAGCGGTGCCATCGAACTGTCCCAGGCCGACCGCTGGATCGTCAGCCGCCTGCAAAAGCTGGAAGCCGAAGTGGCCCAGCACTTTGCCGACTACCGCTTCGACCTGCTGGCCAAGGCAATCTATGAATTCGTCTGGGACGAGTACTGCGACTGGTACGTGGAACTGGCCAAGGTCCAATTGCAGAATGGCAACGAGGCCCAGCAGCGCGGCACCCGCCGCAACCTGCTGCGGGTCCTGGAAACCATCCTGCGCCTGGCCCATCCGCTAATCCCCTTCATCACCGAGGAACTGTGGCAGACCGTGGCTCCCCTGGCCGGCCGCGCCAAGGGTGACGGCACCGAGTCCATCATGACCCAGGCCTATCCCAAGGCCGACGAGGCCGCCATCAACCCCGAGGCGGAAGCCTGGGTCGATGCCCTCAAGCAGATGGTCACCGCCTGCCGCAGCCTGCGTAGCGAAATGAACCTCTCCCCCGCCCAGAAGGTGCCCCTGGTGGCCGCCGGCGACAAGGTCAAGGTGGAAGCCTACGGGCCCTACCTGGCCGCCCTGGCGAAGCTGTCCGAAGTCACCGCCAGCGGCGATGCCCTGCCCGATTCCGACGCCCCGGTGCAGATCGTCGGCGACTACCGCCTGATGCTGAAGGTGGAAATCGACGTGGCCGCCGAGAAGGAACGCCTAGGCAAGGAAATCGCCCGGGTCGAAGGCGAAATCGCCAAGGCCGAGAAGAAGCTCTCCACCGAAACCTTCGTCGCCCGCGCCCCGGCGGCGGTGGTGGAACAGGAGAAGACCCGGCTGGCGGACTTCACCGCCCTGGTGGAAAAGCTCAAGGCACAGTTGGCAAGACTGAACTGACACCTGTTGTTCTTCCCACAAAAAAGCCCGGCAATGCCGGGCTTTTTTGTGGGGGAACCTAGTCCAGGAACAACCACCCTCTTGTACCAAGACGAGCTTGTTGAGCCATTCAACAGGAAAGACATGTGGGCCATGTCTTTCACTGCCTAAAACGACCCTTGCCTTTTCTCCCCAGAGGCCCGGCCTTTTAAAGTATGCTTATGGTCTATAAAAACAGTGCCCTTATGGCGGCAGTCCCTCAACAAAACCATTACCGCATCAACTACAAAAGGGAGTTTTAATGAGAGTCCGTGTTCTTGGCACCATGCTTATCGCAGCCAGCCTCAGTGTCGGCTGCTCTACCATCACGCAAAGTGAAAACCAATCCTTGGCGCTTACCGCCACCTATGAAGGCAAACCTGTTGAGCCAGTGTGCCAAATCAAGAACGACAAAGGTAGTTGGGACTCGAAAGCTCCAGC
Organism: Denitratisoma sp. agr-D3; assembly: GCF_054658675.1. Taxonomy (NCBI): domain Bacteria; kingdom Pseudomonadati; phylum Pseudomonadota; class Betaproteobacteria; order Nitrosomonadales; family Sterolibacteriaceae; genus Denitratisoma; species Denitratisoma sp. agr-D3. Next base: position 339,756 of record NZ_BAAGIA010000003.1, read on the forward strand.
CAACGTGACCGTCAGAAAGTCAGGCGAAGATCTCGAAGTCACTTGCAAGAAAGATGGAATGCCAGATGGTCTGCTCAAGGCCATCTCCCGCGCCGCCGGTTCGATGTGGGGGAACATTGTCTTTGGCGGTGGCATTGGAGCCATCATTGATCACAACAAGGGCACTGGCTACGACTATCCTGATCAATTGCAAGTAAAGATGGGCGAGTCCGTTGTTGTCGATAAAAAACCGAGTACGCAACCCACCCAAACTGCCCAGACGAACTAAGCAATCAGCAGTCGCATTAATTTTCACCCATGCCCCAAAACAAAAAGGCCGGAAAATTCCGGCCTTTTTTCATCTCCAACCAACGTACGTCTAGGCCCTGCTTGATTTCAAGTAGGTGGACAACTTTTACGCTTGGGGTAGCTTGAGGAAGTTGTCCCGGTAGTACTTCAGCTCCTCGATGGACTCGTAAATATCCGCCAGGGCCTCGTGCTTGCCGTGCTTTTTGACGCCCTTGGCCATTTCCGGCGCCCAGCGCTTGGCCAGTTCCTTGAGGGTGGACACATCCAGGTTACGGTAGTGGAAGTAGTCCTCCAGCTTGGGCATGTAGCGGGCCATGAAGCGGCGGTCCTGGCAGATGGAATTGCCGCACATGGGGGATTTGCCCTGGGGCACATGCTGTTTGAGGAATTCGATGGCTTGCACTTCCACCTCGGCCTCCGACAGGGCCGAGTTCTTCACCTTGTCGATCAGGCCGGACTTGCCGTGGGTTTTCTGGTTCCACTCGTCCATGCCGTCCAACACGGACTGGGGTTGGTGCACAGCCCAGACCACACTTTCGGCGATGGTTTCCAGATTGCTGTTGGTGACCACCATGGCCAGTTCCAGGATGCGGTCGTTATCTGGGGATAGGCCGGTCATTTCCATGTCCAGCCAGACGAGGGCGTTTTGATCTTGTGCCATAATTTTCCCGGCGCCATGGCGCCTGCCTGCTTTGTAAAGGCGGGGATTTTGGCATAGTTCCCGCCCCGCCTCCCAACCCCTTGCCGCCGACCTTTCCGTGACCGCCAACCAACTTTTCAACCTCGTCTTTTTCGCCGCCCTCGTCGCCTCCCTCGCCCTGCGCCTGTGGCTGGGCCTGCGCCATCTGCACCACGTGGGTCGCCACCGGGTTGCCGTGCCGGTGGATTTCGCCGACCAGGTGTGCCTGGCCGACCACCAGAAAGCAGCCGACTACACCGGCGCCCGGGTCCGCCTCGGCCTGCTGGAAACCATCGTCGGCAGCGGCCTGTTGATGGCCCTGACCTTTGGCGGCGTACTCCAGGCCTGCGCCGACTTGGCCACCGGCTGGTTCGACCACCAGGGCTATGTCTTCGGCCTGGCCCTGTTCGCCCTGGTGGGCGTTATCAGCTTCGTGGTGGACCTACCCTTCGGCCTCTATCGCACCTTCCGCCTGGAGGCCCGCTTCGGTTTCAACAAGATGACGCCGGGCCTGTTCATCAGCGACCTGCTCAAGCAACTGCTGCTGACGGTGCTGATCGGCGGGCCGGTGCTGCTGGCGGTGCTCTGGCTCATGGCACAGATGGGCGAGCGTTGGTGGTTCTACGTCTGGCTGTTCTTCATGGGCTTCAACCTGCTGGTGCTGCTGCTCTACCCCACGGTCATCGCCCCCTTGTTCAACAAGTTCAGCCCCCTGGAGAACGATGATCTGAAAGCCCGCATCGAGGCCCTGCTGGCCCGTTGCGGCTTTGCCGCCAAGGGCCTGTTCGTCATGGACGGCTCCCGCCGTTCGGCCCACGGCAACGCCTACTTCACCGGCATCGGCCGCAACAAGCGCATCGTCTTCTTCGACACCCTGCTGGACAAGCTCAGCCCCGGCGAGGTGGAGGCGGTGCTGGCCCACGAACTGGGCCATTTCAAGCGCCGCCACGTGGTCAAGCGCATCGCCATGATGGCCGCCCTGAGTCTGGCCTTCCTCTGGCTTCTAGCCTGGCTGATGGGCCAGGACTGGTTCTTCCAGGGCCTCGGCGTGCATACGACGGGCACGGCCATGGCCCTACTGCTGTTTTCCCAGGTGATGGGGGTTTTCACCTTCCCCTTCTCGCCCCTGTTCTCGGCCCTGTCCCGCCGTCACGAATACGAGGCCGACGCCTATGCGGCGCAGCAGTCCAGCGCAACGGACTTGATCACCGCCCTGGTCAAGCTCTACAAGGACAATGCCGCCACCCTGACGCCGGATCCGCTGCACTCGGCCTTCTACGATTCCCACCCGCCGGCCGCCTTGCGCATCGCCCACTTGAAAGGACTGACGCCATGAATGCCGAAGTTTGCGAACTCAAACAGGGAAAGTGCGCCCCCTGCGAGGGTGGCGTACCGCCCCTCTCAGACCAGGAAGCGGACGCCCTGCTGGTACAGATTCCCGCCTGGCGACGGGAAGGCTCCACGATCGTGAGGCGTTTCGCCTTCCGCAACTACCACGAGACCCTGGCCTTCGTGAATGCAAGCGCCTGGATTTCCCACCGGGAAGACCATCACCCGGACCTGGAGGTGGGTTACAACCAGTGTACGGTGCGCTACAGCACCCACGCCATTGGCGGCCTGTCCCGCAACGACTTCATCTGCGCCGCCAAGATCGACGCGCTGTTCGAGCTTTGAGCGCGGCCCATCTACAAGGCCGCATCGTTGCCGCCTTCGGCCGCCAGTACGAAGTGCTGCTGGACGACGACCGCACCATCGCCGGCATTCCCCTCGGCAAGAAAAGCCCCTACGCCTGCGGCGACCGGGTGGAGGTGGAGCTCTCCTCCCCCAACCAAGGCCAGATCCTGCGCAACCTGGAGCGCACCTCTCTGCTCTACCGCAGCGACGAATGGAAGCAGAAGCTGATTGCTGCCAACGCCACGCAATTGGTACTGGTCTGCGCCACGGAACCTGGGTTCACCGACGAACTGCTGACCCGCGCCCTGGTTGCGGCGGAGCATGACGGCATCAAGGCGGTGATCGTGCTCAACAAGTGCGACCTGACGGCCGGCCTGGCGGCCGCCCGCCAGCAACTGGCCCCCTTCGCCGCCCTGGGCTACCCCATCGTCGAACTGTCGGCCAAGGAAGACGCCTCGGCCATCAAGCAGCTGCTGGCGGGCCATATCAGCGTGTTGGTGGGGCAGTCGGGCATGGGCAAGTCCACCCTGATCAACGCCCTGGTGCCCGGGGCGGCGGCGGCGACCCGGGAAATTTCCGAGGCCCTGGACTCGGGCAAGCACACCACCACCCACGCCCGGCTCTACGCCCTGGATGGCAATAGCGCCATCATCGATAGTCCGGGCTTGCAGGAATTCGGCCTGGCCCATTTGACCGTGGGCGAGATCGAGAACGCCTTCCCGGAATTCCGTCCCCACGTGGGGCATTGCCGCTTCCGCGATTGCCACCACGGCGCGGAGCCTGACTGTGCCGTGAAAAAAGCCGTGGCGGAGGGTTTGATCCATCCGCGACGGCTTGAGCACTTCCGCAAGTTGATCGCTGGCCGTTAAGCGGCGCCGGCCTGGGCCATTAGGCCTAGAGCTGGATTTCCAGGCCTTCCCGGGCCAGCTGGACTTCCAGACCGTGGCGGTCGCAGGTATTGTTGGCCAGGGCCTCGGCAAAAACCCGTTCCAATTCGTCGTCGGAACGGGTGGGCTCGTGGTGGGTGCAGATCAGCTTCTTGGCGCCGGTGCGGCAAGCCAGGTCCATGGCGTAATCAAAGGTGGAATGACCCCAACCCTTCTTGGCGCCATATTCGCCCTGGGTGTAGGAACAATCCATGATCAGCACGTCCACCCCGCGCACCATGTCGTCCATGGCGGCCTGCTTCTCTTCCACCAGGGCCTGGTACTCGGCATAGCCCTCGTCATGATCTTCGTAGATGTTGAACCAGGGCTCGTGGTCGCCGGTGAAGAACATGGACTTGCCGTTGCACTCGATGCGATAGCCAAAGTCGATGACCGGATGGTTGAGCAGGGTATTGGTCACGGTGGCGTCGCCCACCGTCACACTCTCGCCGATGTCCAGGGTCTGGTAGTCGATGCGGGCGTGGAGCTCGGCTTCGCGGATGGGGAAATAGCTGTACTGCATCTGCACGTTCATGATCTGGTCGATGCCCTGACTGCTGATCACGTCGAAGGCGCCGTGGATGCGCACGCTGTTGCCCGGAATGAAGAAGGGAATGAAAAAGGGCAGACCGTGGATGTGGTCCCAATGGGTGTGCGTGATGAAGACGTTGGCCTTGACGGGCTGTTCCTTCAGCAGGCTCTGGGCCAGGGGGAAGATACCGGTGCCCGCATCGAGGATGATCAACTCGCCGTTGTCGCTGCGCACCTCGATGCAGGTGGTGTTGCCACCATAGCGGACGGTGTTGGGGCCGGGCGAGGGAATGGACCCGCGCACGCCCCAGAAACGGATAATCACTGGCTACTCTCCTGGCTGGCCCCTTGGGGCGCAGCCGCTGGGGCGGCTTGCTGGCCATCCGGTGCAGCCTCCTGGGACGCACCCTCGGCTGGGGCCTCCTTCTCCTCGGGAGCATCCTGATGGCTTTCCACCGCGGCAAACACCATCGCCTCGGCGACGATGTTGTCGAAGTCCTCCAGGCTGGCGACGATCGCCTCCAGGCTGTCGCCGAAACGGGGCACGACGGGCTTCTCGGTCTTGAAATACTGGGCACGTTCCTCCGCCGACAGGTAAACCTTGCGGCAGATCTGGTCTGCCTGACGCACGCAATCCAACATGGCCGAAGGCTCGGCGTCCGTCTTGTGGTGGTCGCGGATGCACTTGACCAGGCGCAGGGGGAATTGCCAACGCTTGGCCAGCATGGCGCCGACGAAACCGTGATCCACACCGATGATGCGGCGTTCGGCCTCGTATAACGGAATGTTCTCGGCCTCGCCGAGGACCAGGGCCTCATGGAAATCCTGGGGCATGTACTGGGCGAACACCACCTTGCCGAAGTCGTGCAGCAGGCCGGCCACGTAGCTGTCACCCGGGTCGCCACCGCCGAAACGGGCGCACAACTGGCGGGAAACGGACGCGGTGGACAAGGAATGCACCAGATAGCGCTGGATGTCGAAACCGGCGTTGTTCACCTTGGGCAGAATCCCCACGGCGGCAAAGGACAAGGCCAGGTTCTTGATGGTGTTGATGCCCAGGAACACCACCGACTGGTTCACCGAATTGATCTTGTTCGGGATGCTGTAGTAGGCAGAGTTGATGACCTTGAGAATCTTCATGGTCATCACCGGATCCTTCTCGATGACCCCCACCAGATCCTTGGGCAGGCAGTTGATGTTCCGGGTCATTTCCAGAACCTTCTGCACGCTGCGGGGAAACGCGGGCATGCGCTCCACGGCGATGGTCAGTTTTTTCTCAAGTTCTGGAGATAGTTGACTCACTCAGTGACTCGCTCTTTCAATAGGCTACGCCGCCGTTGCGGAAATTTCCGCTGCATAACGGACATCGACCGATTATAAAGGCCCCCATCCGCCGACACCGTGAAATACGCCTGCTAATCGCACCGGGCGTTTCAGTGGCAAACACTGTTGCAGAATGGGGCAAAGTTCACACGCCACCGCGAAAAAGGGATACTCGGGCTTTGGCATCTTATAACACTTGATTTATGAGTCACCGTGACGCACAACCCGGCACCGTCTACCTGGTCGGCGCAGGCCCCGGCGATCCCGAATTGTTGACCCTGCGGGCCGCCCACCTGATTGCCCAGGCCGATGTGGTCGTCTACGACAACCTGGTGTCCACGGCCGTACTGCAAATGGCGCCGGCCACCTGCCAACGCATCTACGCCGGCAAGCGCCAGGGCAACCATACCCTGCCCCAGGACAAATTGAACCTGCTGCTGGTCGATCTCGCCCGTCAGCACTTGAAAGTGTTGCGCCTCAAGGGTGGCGACCCCTACACCTTCGGCCGCGGCGGTGAGGAGGCCGAAGTGCTGGCGGCACACCACATCCCCTTCGAGGTGGTACCGGGCATCACGGCGGCGGCCGGTATCGCCGCCTATACCGGCATTCCGCTGACCCATCGCGATTACGCCCAATCCTGCGTGTTCGTCACCGGCCATCTCAAAGATGGCTCCATGGACCTGGATTGGGAAGGCCTGGCCCGCACACGGCAAACTATCGCCATTTACATGGGCCTGACCGGCCTGCCCGTGCTCTGCGAACGTCTGATTGCCCACGGCCTGCCTGGCGACTGGCCGGCCGCCATCGTGCAACAGGGTACGACGCCCCAACAAAGGACGGTGGTGGGCACGCTCAATACCCTGCCCACCCTGGCCCAAGAGGCCGGACTACGGGCGCCTACCCTGATCCTGATCGGCCAGGTGGTCGGACTTCGGCATAAGTTGGGCTGGAAAGAGGAAACCTACTGAAACCGGCCTCGCCTGGGCGCGGTTGAGTCCATTCCTGGACGCAGGCCTAGACCGGCAGGGGCCACTCGCCGGAAAAGGTTTTTTCCGCCCACATCAGGGCGGTGATGGTCTTGGCATCGGTGATTTCACCGTCGCGCACTGCGAGCAGGGCATCGGACAGGGAAAGCTCGATCACTTCCAGGTGTTCGCCGTCGTCCAATGAGGCGCCGACAAAGCTCAAGCCGTGGGCAAGAAAGATTTCGATGCGCTCGTTGGAATAACCGATGCAGGGATGCAAGGTGCCCAAGTGGCACCAGTTCTTGGCCTTGTGACCGGTTTCTTCCTTCAGCTCACGCCGGGCGGTGTCGAGGGGGTGTTCGCCTTCATCGATCTTTCCCGCCGGCAATTCAAGAAACACCCGGTGCAGGGGATAACGGAATTGGCGCTCGAACAGCAATTTGCCATTGTCGAGGACGCCGATCACCACCACGGCGCCGGGATGGTCTATCCATTCCCGCAGGCCTTCCTTGCCGCTGGGCAAGCGAACCTTGTCTTGATTGAGTTTGAGGAATATCCCCGAATAAACCGTTTCGCTGGAAAGCTCGGTTTCGATCAGGTCTTCGTCTTGCATTGGGCTCAGGCCCGGCGTTGGCGCCACAGATAGCGCATGGCGAAGCCAGGAAAGGCAAAGACGAAGAACAGGAACAGGGTCACCGCGTAGAACTCCCAATGCTGGGGATAAACACTACCGTGGGCGCGGGACTCCAACAAAGCCGCCAAGAGGCCGACCAAGCCATAACCACAAAGCAGTTCCAGCAAGTGCCAGCCCAGATGTTTCCCCCCGGCAAAGGGGCGGCCAAAGAAAAACAGACGCGTACTGATGAAGGGCAGATTGGCCGCGAGCACGGCCAGGACGACGACAAGGAACTGGGCAGCCGTCATCCTGGAACCGACTTAGAGGGAGCGGGCCAGAGCGAACTGGCAAAGACCGATCACGGACTGGGGGAAAAGCCCCAGCAAGGCCACGGCCAGGCTATTCACGGAGAGCAGCAACTTCATGTCCACGCCAGCCTGCAAGGGGGCAGCATCTTCCGGCTTGTCGAAGTACATGACCTTCACTACGCGCAGGTAGTAGAAGGCGCCGACCAGGGACAGCAGCACCGCGAACACGGCAATGGCGGTGTGGCCAGTAGCGACGACGATGGCCAGCACGGAGAACTTGGCGAAGAAGCCGATGAAGAAGGGGATGCCGGCCATGGAGAACATCAGGATCAGCATCATGGCAGCGAACCAGGGGCTGCGCTTGTTGAGGCCCTTGAAGTCGCTGATTTCCTCGGCTTCAAAACCGGCCCGGGACAGCAGCAGGATCATGCCGAAGGTGGCCAGGGACATCATCACGTAGGCCACGCTGTAGTACATGGCGGTGGTGTAGGCTGCGAAGGCGGGACCACGGTTGTCACCGATGACGCCGCTCATCATGGCCAGCAGCATGAAACCCATGTGGGAAATGGCGGAATAGGCCAGCATGCGCTTCAGGTTGGTCTGGGCGATGGCGGCCAGGTTGCCCAGGGCGATGGAGAGCACCGCCAGGATCAACAACATGGACTGCCATTGCAGGGCCAGTTCGAACATGCCGTACACCAGCAGGCGCATCACCATGGCGAAGGCGGCGAGCTTGGGAGCGGAGCCGAGGAATAGGGTGATGGCCGTGGGCGCGCCGTGATAGACGTCGGGAATCCACATGTGGAAGGGCACGACCCCCAGCTTGAAGGCGATGCCGGAGACGATGAAGACCAGACCGAAGACCAGCACGGTCTTGTTGGCGGCACCGTGATAGAGCACCTGGGCCACACCGCCGACCTCCAGGGTGCCAGTGGCACCGTACACCATGGACATGCCGTAGAGCAGCAGACCGGAGGCCAGGGCGCCCAGCACAAAGTACTTCATGGCGGCCTCGGTGGAACGGGCCGAATCGCGGTCGATGGCCACCAGGGCATACATGGACAGGGACAGCAGTTCCACACCCAGGTACATGGTGAGGAAATGGGCGGCGGAAATCATCACCATCATGCCCAGGGTGGCGAACAGCACCAACAGGTAGTACTCGCCCTTGTCCAGGTTGCGGGCTTGCAGATAGCCACGGCTATAGACGACGACGAAAATCACCGCCAGGTAGGTGAACAGCTTGAGCATGTCCGCCAGGGCGTCGTCCACGAACATGTTGCTGAAGGTCAGCACGGTCTGTTCGCTGAAGGTGCCCACCGTGATGGCGGCGGCGCCGACCAGGCTGGCGATGGTCAGGAAGGGCAGCAACCAACGGTGCTTGGCGCCGGCCAACAGGTCCGCGAAGAGGATGACGCCCGCCATGACGAGCAGGAAGATCTCCGGTGCGGCCGGATAGAGATCGGGGGCTACGAAGTTATTCAGCATCTCGTTCTCGCGCCGTTTCTTACATCAGCTTGCCGGTGGCAACATGCTTGAGCAGGTTATCCACGGAGGCATGCATCACGTCGGTAAAGGGGAAGGGATAGAGACCCATGGCCAGCACGCAGACGGCCAGCACGCCAAGGATCAGGAACTCGCGGTTGTTGATGTCTTCCAACTCGGCCACGTGGTCGTTGGCCACGGCACCGAACACCACGCGCTTGTACATCCACAGGGTGTAGGCGGCACCGACGATCAGCGTCGTGGCGGCGGCGAAGCCGGTCCAGAAGTTGAAATGCACGGCGCCCAGGGCCACCATGAACTCGCCGACGAAGCCGGAGGTGGCCGGCAGGCCGGAGTTGGCCATGGCAAACAGCAGGAACAGGGCGGCGAACTTGGGCATGGTGTTCACCACGCCGCCGTAGTCGGCGATCTGGCGGCTATGCATGCGGTCGTACATGACGCCGATACAGAGGAACATCGCACCGGAAACGAAACCGTGGGACAGCATCTGCACCAGGGCGCCTTCGACCCCCAACTGGTTGAAGATGAAGAAGCCCAGGGTGACGAAGCCCATGTGGGAGATGGAGGAATAGGCCACCAGCTTTTTCATGTCGGCCTGGACCAGGGCGACGAAACCGATGTAGATCACGGCGATCAGGGACAGGCCGATCATCATTGGCTGGAAGAACTGGCTGGCATCCGGCACGATGGGCAGGGAGAACCGGAGGAAACCGTAGGCGCCCAGTTTCAGGGCGATGGCGGCCAGCACCACGGAACCGCCGGTGGGCGCTTCCACGTGGGCATCCGGCAACCAGGTGTGCACCGGCCACATAGGCACCTTCACGGCGAAGGACAGCAGGAAGGCGATGAAGATCAGCTTCTGCACGCCCAGGTCGATGGGCAACTGGTGCCAGTCGAGGATATTGAAGCTGCCGGAACTGGCGAACAGGTAGATGAAGGCCACCAGCATCAGCAGGGAACCGAGCAGCGTGTAGAGGAAGAACTTGAAGGCGGCGTACACCCGGTTCGGACCACCCCAGATACCGATGATCAGGTACATGGGAATCAGGCTGGCCTCGAAGAAGACGTAGAACAACACGGCGTCCAGGGCGGCAAAGATGCCGTTCATCAGACCCGACATGATGAGGAAGGCGCCCATGTACTGGGCTTGCTTTTCCTCGATCACGTCCCAGCCGGCCAACACCACCATGATAGTGATGAAGCTGTTGAGCAGGACGAAGGGCATAGAAATGCCGTCAACCCCCAGCAGGTACTGGATACGGAAAGGCACGATCCACGGCGCCTGTTCCACCAGTTGCATGCCCGCCTGCTTGGCGTCGAAGCCGGCGTAGATGGGCAGGGTCACGAGGAAACCGGCCAAGGCCACACCCAGGGCGAGCCAGCGGGCGGCGTTGCGTCGTTCGGAACCGACAGCGAAGACCAGCAGGGCCCCAAGGATGGGAACCCATATGGACAGACTGAGCAGGTGGGAACTCATCAAATTCTTTCTCTTGTCAGGCGCGGTTGAACCACAGCGTCAGCAGAACGAAGACACCGATAATCATGGAGAAGGCGTACTGGTAGATGTGGCCGGACTGGAACAAACGCACCAAACCGGCAACCCAGCCCACCACCTTGGCGGAGCCGTTGACCACCAGACCGTCGATCAGGGTCTGGTCGCCCGCTTTCCACAAGCCGCGGCCCAACAAGCGGGAACCACCGGCGAAGACCACCTCGTTGAACTTGTCGAAGTAGTACTTGTTGTCGAAAAGGACATACAGAGGCTTGGCAACCCGGGCGATCGTCTCGGGGATCGACGGTTTCACCAGGTAGAAGAACCAAGCCAGAACCACACCGGCCATGGCCAGGAAGAAGGGCAAGGAGGTGAAGCCGTGCAGGGCCATGGCCACTGCGCCGTGGAATTCATGACCGAGTTCCTCCAGGGCCGGGTGCTTCTCCAGATTGATCTGGACCGCATTGCCGAACCAGTCGCCGAACAGCATGGGCTCGATGGCGATGAAACCGATGATCACGGAAGGAATGGCCAGCAGCACCAAAGGCAGGGTCACCACCCAGGGCGATTCGTGGGGCTTCTGACCGGGGGCCAGGCCATGGTGGTGGTCGGTGCTGGCCTCTTCGTCGTCATGGTCGCCATGGTGATCATGATGGTCATGGCCGAAGTTTTCCTTGCCATGGAACACCCGGAAGTACATGCGGAAGGAGTAGAAGGCAGTGATGAAGACACCGACGATCACGCAGAAATAGGCGTAGCTGGCACCGGGCAGATGGGAGGCCTGCACGGCTTCGATAATCGAGTCCTTGGAGTAGAAACCGGCGAAGAAGGGAAAGCCGATCAGGGCCAGGGAACCCAACAGCGAGGTGAACCAGGTGATGGGCATGTATTTCCACAAGCCGCCCATGTTGCGCATGTCCTGGTCGTGGTGCATGCCCATGATGACCGAACCGGCACCGAGGAACAGCAGCGCCTTGAAGAAGGCGTGGGTCATCAGGTGGAAGACGGCCACCGAGTAGGCGGACACGCCCAGGGCAACGGTCATATAGCCAAGTTGGGACAGGGTGGAATAGGCCACCACGCGCTTGATGTCGTTTTGGATCAGGCCGAGGAAGCCCATGAACAGGGCCGTCGTGGCGCCGATCACCAGCACGAAGGACAAGGCGGTTTCGGACAGTTCGAACAGGGGCGACATCCGGGTCACCATGAAGATACCGGCGGTCACCATGGTGGCCGCGTGGATCAGGGCGGAGATCGGGGTCGGGCCTTCCATGGAATCGGGCAGCCACACGTGCAGGGGCACCTGGGCGGACTTGCCCATGGCGCCGATGAACAGGCAAATGCAGATGACGGTAATCAGGGACCAGTCGGTGCCTTGGAACACCTGGGCAGCCAATTGATCCTTGACCGCGAACACATCGGCGTAGTTGAGGCTGCCGGCGTAGGAAGCCACCAGGCCGATGCCCAGCAGGAAGCCGAAGTCGCCAACGCGGTTAACCAGGAAGGCCTTGAGGTTGGCGTAGATGGCGGTGGGACGGGTGTACCAGAAACCGATCAACAGGTAGGACACCAGACCCACGGCTTCCCAGCCGAAGAACAATTGGACGAAATTGTTGCTCATCACCAGCATCAACATGGAGAAGGTGAACAACGAGATATAGCTGAAGAAGCGCTGATAGCCGGGATCTTCCGCCATGTAGCCGATGGTGTAGATGTGCACCATCAGGGAGACGCCGGTCACCACCAGCATCATCATTACGGTCAGCTTGTCGATCAGGAAACCGACCTGGAGACTCAGGCCGCCGGACTCCAGCCAGGTGTAGACCGTGCCGTTGAAGGTATGGCCGGCTTGTACGTCCTGGAAGACCAGGATGGAAAGCACAAAGGCCGCCGCCACCCCGAGGATGGTCACGGTATGGGCGCCGGCGCGGCCGATGGTCTTGCCGAACAAGCCGGCGACGATGGCCCCGAACAGGGGGGCCAGGGGTACCAGCAGGTAGATAGTCTGCATATCCATTCTTGTCGTCTACCTTAGCCCTTGAGGCTATCCAGGTCTTCCACGTTGATGGTCGAAAGATTGCGGAACAACACCACCAGAATCGCCAAGCCAATGGCGGATTCGGCGGCCGCAACCGTCAGGATGAAAAACACGAAAATCTGGCCGGCGGTGTCGTTCAGGTAATGGGAGAAGGCGACGAAGTTGATGTTCACCGCCAACAACATCAATTCAATGGCCATCAGAAGAACGATCAGGTTTTTCCGATTGAGGAAAATACCGACGATGCTGATGGCGAACAGCATGGCGCCGAGGATCAGGTAATGGGACAGGGACAAGGACTGGCTCAACATGATTACTCTCCCTTGGCCGCTTCAGCGGGGACTTCGGCGGGCAGGTCCTTGACGGCCTCCATCTTGACGATGCGCAGACGCTCGTTACGCTTCACCACGAGTTGATCGGAGGGGTGCATGGCCTTGGTGTCCTTGCGCTTGCGGTTGGTCAGCAGCACGGCGGCAACGATGCCCACGGTCAGGATGACGGACGCCAGCTCAAAGGGATACACGTAGTCGGTGAACAAGGCCCGGCCAAGCTCCTTGGTGTTGCTGTAGCCAGGCGCGACGGGGGGCTCGGGCAGGGTGTCGAGGCCGAAATAACGACCGCCCAGCACCATGCTCATTTCCGCCACCATCAACAGACCGATCGTGGCGCCGAAGGGGAGATAGCTCCAGAAGCCCTTGCGCAGCGACTCGATGTTGATGTCCAACATCATCACCACGAACAGGAACAGCACCATCACCGCGCCGACATAGACCACCAACAAAGCGATCGCCAGGAACTCTGCCTGGAGCAGGAACCAGATGCCCGCGGCGTTGAAAAAGGCCAGCACCAGGTAGAGCACGGCATGCACCGGATTGCGGGCGGTGATCACGCGCAGGCCGGCGACCAGCATCACGACCGAGAAAACGTAAAAGAGAAGTGTCTTGAATTCCATGGCGGCTTACCGGAACTTGGCGTCGGCTTCACGATCCGCGGCGATCTGGGACTCATAGCGTTCCCCGTTGGCCAGCAGCATCTGCTTGGTGTAGTACAAATCGCCCCGCTCTTCGCCGTGGTACTCGAACACGCGAGTTTCGACAATGGCATCCACCGGGCAAGCCTCTTCGCAAAAGCCGCAGAAGATGCACTTGGTCAGATCGATGTCGTAGCGGGTGGTACGGCGGCTGCCATCGTCCCGCTCGGCGGACTCGATGGTGATGGCCATGGCCGGGCACACAGCCTCGCACAGCTTGCAGGCAATGCAGCGCTCTTCGCCGTTGGGGTAGCGGCGCAAGGCATGCAGGCCGCGGAAGCGGTGCGACAGCGGCGTCTTTTCCTCCGGATAGAGGACGGTGATCTTGCGGGCGAACAGATAGCGGCCGGTGATGGCCATGCCCTTGAGCAGTTCCTTGAGGAACAGGCTGCCGATAAAGTCCCTGGCTCCCATAATTCCTATCTCACTTCCAGATGTTAAGCGGCGACATCATCCAGACGCCGACGACCAGGATCCAGCCCAGGCACAGCGGCACGAAAACCTTCCAACCCAGACGCATGATCTGGTCATAACGGTAACGGGGGAAAGTGGCGCGAATCCAGAGGAAGAAGAAAAGGAAGGCGCACATCTTCACCAGCAACCAATGGAACCCGTTCCAGAAAATCGGCCCGATCACCGGCAGGTCCGCCAACGCACTCAGGGGGGACGACCAACCGCCGAGGAAGAAGATCGCGGTCATGGCTGACACCAGCATCATGTTGGCGTACTCAGCCAGGAAGAACAGGGCGAAGGACATGCCCGAATACTCGATCATGTGGCCGGCGACGATTTCGGACTCCCCTTCCACCACGTCGAAGGGGGCACGGTTGGTTTCAGCCACGCCGGAGATCAGATAGACCACGAACATGGGCAGCAGGGGCAGCCAGTTCCAGGAAAGGAATTCAACACCGCGGTCGGCGAAGAAACCCTTCATTTGCCCTTCGATGATGTCGGTCAAGTTCAGGCTGTTGGAAACCATCAGCACCACGATCACCGCCAAGCCCATGGCCACCTCGTAGGAAACCATTTGCGCAGCCGCACGCATGGCGCCGAGGAAGGGATACTTGGAGTTGGAGGCCCAACCGGCGATGATCACGCCATAGACGCCGAAGGATGTGATGGCCAGGGCCAGCAGCACCCCGGCATCCACGTTGGCCAACACCCAATCCTTGTAGAAGGGAACGATGGCCCAGGCTGCCAGGGCAGGCGCCATGGCCAGAATGGGGCCGAGGAAGAACAGCTTCTTGTCGGCGCGGGCGGGAACGATGATCTCCTTGAAGATCAGCTTCACGCCGTCGGCAATGGGTTGCAACAGACCCAGGGGACCGACACGGTTCGGCCCGACACGGATGTGCATCCAGGCCAGCACCTTGCGTTCGGCCAAGGTCAGGTAGGCGACGCCCCCCAGCAAGGGAGCGAGAATGCCGACGATCTTGGCCAGGGTCCACACCACCGGCCAGAGGGGGCCGAACAGTGCCTGGCCGCTTTGGATGATTTCGTTCATCACAGTTTCTCCACGGTCAGGGCAGCGAATTGGGCACCCAGTGCCACGGTACTGGCATGGGCAGCGGCGATCCGCAGGGCATTGTCAGGAACCGTGGCGTCGAGCTTGGTGGTCAGCTTGACGCTGCCCTCCCCTTGCTTGACGACGATTTCCGCGCCATCGGCCACGCCGAAGCGGGCCAGGGTCGCCGCACTCACGCGGGCCACCGGTGCGGCAGCATCCTGAGTTGCTTGCAAGCTGGCGGAACGACGCACCAGCGCGTCGCTGAAGTACAAGGGCACATCGGCCACGCGTTCGATTTGCTCGGCGGCCGCCGACAAATCCAGGGTGATGCCACTGAGGCCGTTGTCGAGACCGGTCACGAATTCGGGCTTGCCCGCCAGGACTTCATCCCGCACCTCTTCGCTACTGTTGTAGTCGAAGCCGGGAACATCCAGCAGATTGCCCAGCACGCGCAGCACCTTCCAAGCCGGACGGGTTTCCGCCAAAGGCTTGGTGACGGCATAGAAGCTCTGCACACGGCCCTCGGCATTGACAAAGGTGCCGGAGGTTTCGGAGAAAGGAGACACGGGCAACAGCACGTCCGCATACTCAAGGGCCGCAGCCGACTTGAAGGGGGAAAGCACCACAACGGTCTTGGCCTGCTTCAGGGCGGCCAGGGCGGCGCGGCCATCGGCGGTGTCGAGTTCCGGCTCGACACCCAGCAGCACATAGGCCTGACGCGGCTCGCTCAGCAAGCGTGAGATGTTGCGACCACCCTGTTGGGGCAAGGCCTTGGCAACGTAACCGCCGACACTGTTGGCGGCTTCCGCCAGCAGGCCGAGCTTGACGCCGGTGATGGCGGCCAGTTGTGTCGCCAGGGCTTGCAGCGTGGCGGCCTGGGGATGTTGTTGGGCGAAATTACCCAGGAACACTGCGCCCGAGCGAGCAGAAGCCAGGCTCTCGGCGATCTTGCGGGCATCGGCGCCCACCGTGACATTGGACAGGGCGGCATCGGCGGCCGCACCCTTGATCTCGGCCGCGGCCTTGACCACCTGGGCCAACACGTTGGGCAACAGGGAAGGCTTGACGATGGCCTTGGCGAACAGCTTGCTCAGCAAATCGTCGTCGCTGGCATGGATGACGCTGACCTGGGCGAACTTCTTCGCCACCTGGCGCAGACGTTGGGCCAGCAGGGGATGTTCCTTGCGCAGGAAGGAGCCCACGACCAACACGCGATCCAGTTTGGAAACATCGGCGATCTTCATGCCCAGCCAGGGGGTGCCGGCGCGCTTGCCGTCGGCACGGAAGTCAGACTGACGCAGGCGGAAGTCGATGTTGTCGGAACCGATGCCGCGCAGCAGCTTGGCGGCCAGGCTCATTTCTTCCAGAGTGGCATTGGGGCTGACCAGGGCACCGACACTGTCGCCACCGTGGGTCTTGACCACGTCACGCAGGGCGTGGGACACGTAGTCGAGGGCCACGTTCCAGTCAGCCTCTTTCCACTCACCGCCCTGCTTCACCATGGGCTTGGTCAGGCGATCGGCGGAGTTGAGGCCTTCATAGGAAAAACGGTCGCGGTCGGACAGCCAGCATTCGTTGATGTCTTCGTTCTCCAGGGGCAGAACGCGCAGGACCTTGTCGTGCTTGGTTTGAACGATGAGGTTGCTGCCCAGGCCGTCATGGGGAGCCACCGACTTGCGGCGGGACAATTCCCACGTACGGGCGGAGAAGCGGAAAGGCTTGGAAGTCAGGGCGCCGACGGGGCAGAGATCGATGATGTTGCCGGAAAGCTCGGTGGTCACCGTGTTTTCCACAAAGGGCATGATCTCGGCGCGGTCTCCGCGGAAAGCCTGGCCCATTTCCATGAAACCGGCGATTTCCTGGGTAAAGCGGACGCAACGGGTGCAATTGATGCAGCGGGTCATGTCGGTGGACACCAAGGGCCCCAGGTCCTTGTTGCTGACGACGCGCTTCTCTTCCTCGTAGCGGGATTGGCTGGCACCGTAGCCCACCGCCAAATCCTGCAATTGGCATTCACCGCCCTGGTCGCAGATCGGGCAATCCAGCGGGTGGTTGATCAGGAGGAATTCCATCACCCCTTCCTGGGCCTTGAGGGCCATGTCGGAATGGGTGAACACCTTCATGCCGTTGGTCACCGGCGTGGCGCAGGCCGGCATGGGCTTGGGCGCCTTTTCCACCTGCACCAGACACATGCGGCAGTTGGCCGCGATGGACAGTTTCTTGTGGTAGCAGAAATGGGGAATGTAGGTGCCGGCCTTGTGGGCGGCATCCATGATGGTGCTGCCGTCTTCGACTTGCAGCTGCTTACCGTCGATTTCGATGTCTAGCATGACGGGCCGTATCAGGACTGAGGACTGCGATGGAAGGTACTACCGGCCCATTGCACATCCTTGGGCACCAGACACTGCTTGTGCTCAATGTGATGCTCAAATTCGGACCGGAAGTGCTTGAGGAAGCCGTTCACCGGGAGGGATGCCGCATCCCCCAGGGCGCAGATGGTGCGACCCATGATCTTGGGTGTGATGCTGAGCAACAGGTCCAGGTCGTCGGGACGCCCCAGGCCGTTCTCGATCCGGTGGACGATCTTGTACAGCCAGCCCGTGCCTTCACGACAGGGGGTGCATTGACCGCAGGACTCCTCCCAGTAGAAATAGGACAGCCGCTCCAGGGCCTTGACCATGCAGACCGTCTCGTCCATGACGATCACGGCGCCGGAACCCAGCATGGAGCCCGCCTTGGCGATGGAGTCGTAATCCATGGTGCAATCCATGATCACGTCCGCAGGCAGCACCGGCGCAGAGGAGCCGCCAGGAATCACCGCCTTGAGCTTGCGCCCGCCACGCATGCCGCCGGCCATTTCCAGCAGCTTGGAGAAGGGGGTGCCCAGGGGAATTTCATAGTTGCCCGGCTTGTTTACATGGCCGGACACGGAAAACAGCTTGGTGCCGCCGTTGTTGGGCTTGCCCAGATTCAGGAAGGCTTCGCCCCCCATGCGCAGGATGAAGGGCACGGAGGCGAAAGTCTCGGTGTTGTTGATGGTGGTGGGACGACCATACAAACCGAAACTGGCGGGGAAAGGCGGCTTGAAGCGGGGCTGGCCTTTTTTGCCTTCGATGGATTCCAGCAGGCCGGTTTCCTCGCCGCAGATATAGGCGCCGTAACCGTGGTGGGCGAACAGGTCGAAACTGAAGCCAGAACCCTTGATGTTCTCACCGAGGAAGCCGGCGGCACGCGCCTCGTCCAGGGCAGCCTCAAACCGCTGGTACAGCTCGAAGATTTCGCCGTGGATGTAGTTGTAGCCACGGGATGCGCCCATGGCGTAGCCGGCGATGATCATGCCTTCGATCACGGAATGGGGATCGAAACGCATGATGTCGCGATCCTTGAAAGTACCGGGCTCGCCTTCGTCGGTGTTGCAAACAACGTACTTGTCGCCGGGAATGCCCTTGGGCATGAAGCTCCACTTCAGCCCGGTGGGGAAACCCGCGCCACCGCGGCCGCGCAGCACGGATGCCTTCATGGTGGCGATGATGTCGTCCGGCGTGGTTTTTTCCGCCAGAATCTTGCTCAGGGCTTCGTAGCCGCCCCGGGCCATGTATTCCTTGATGCCCCAACCGGCATCGCCCTTGCCCCAACCAGCGGACAGCACGGGATTGATGGTGTCGATCAGCGCCATCTCACTTGCACTCCGCTAAAAGTTTGTCGATTTCCTCGGGGTGCATGGAACAGCACATCCGATGATTGTTGACGATCATCACCGGTGCATCGCCGCAAGCGCCCATGCACTCGCTTTCCTTGAGGGTGATGCGGCCGTCGGCCGTGGTCTCGTTGAAGTCGATGCCCAGCTTCTGCTTGAGGTATTCGGCGGCATGCACGCCACCGGACAAGGCACAAGGCAGGTTGGTACACACGGACAACTTGTATTTGCCCACGGGCTCCAGGTTGTACATGTTGTAGAAGCTGGCCACTTCATAAGCCGCCATCGGCGCCATTTCCAGATACTTGGCGACGAACTCGATGGTTTCCGGGGCCAACCAGCCCTTCTCTTCCTGGGCAATGGCAAGGGAGGCCATCACGGCGGATTGCTTTTGATCCGCCGGATACTTGGCGACCTCGCGGTCGATTCTCTTAAGGGATTCCTGGCTCAACATGATTATCTGTCAATCTCGCCGAACACGACGTCCATGGTGCCGATGATGGTCACGGCATCCGCGATCATGTGCCCCTTGCCCATTTCATCCAGCGCTGCCAGATGGGCGAAGCCGGGGGCCCGCAACTTCATGCGATAGGGCTTGTTGGCCCCGTCGGAAATCAGATACACGCCGAACTCACCCTTGGGATGCTCCACCGCGGCATAGGCTTCGCCGGCGGGAACGTGGATGCCTTCGGAGAAGAGCTTGAAGTGGTGGATCAGCTCTTCCATGTTGGACTTCATCTTTTCCCGGGCGGGGGGCGCAACCTTGTGGTTGTCGGCGATGACCGGACCGGGATTCTTGCGCAACCAATCGATGCACTGCTTCATGATGCGCACGGACTGGCGCATTTCCTCGACGCGGACCAGATACCGGTCGTAGGAGTCACCGTTCACACCGACGGGAATGTCGAAGTCGAGGCGGTCGTACACTTCGTAGGGTTGCTTCTTGCGCAAATCCCACTCAATGCCGGAGCCGCGCAGCATGGCGCCGGTGAAGCCCATTTGCAGCGCACGCTCGGGAGACACCACGCCAACGCCGACGGTGCGCTGCTTCCAGATCCGGTTGTCGGTCAGCAGCTCTTCGTATTCGTCGATGTAGGCGGGGAAACGGTTGCAGAAATCATCCAGGAAGTCCAGCAGGGAGCCTTCCCGCGCCTCGTTCAGGCTGCGCACCTTCTCCGCATTCTTGAACCGATTGACCTCGTACTTGGGCATGCGATCGGGCAGGTCGCGATAAACGCCGCCGGGACGATAGTAGGCCGCATGGAGACGGGCGCCGGAAACCGCCTCGTAGGCATCCATCAGGTCTTCCCGATCACGGAAGGCATAGAGCATCACCGCCATGGCGCCGATGTCCAGCGCGTGGGTACCGATGTTCAGCAGGTGGTTGAGGACACGGGTCACCTCGTCGAACAACACCCGGATGTACTGGCCGCGCTCGGGCACCGTGATGCCCAGCATCTTCTCGATGGCCAGACAGTAGGCATGCTCGTTGCACATCATGGACACGTAGTCGAGACGATCCATGTAGGGAACGGACTGAATCCAGGTACGAGTTTCAGCCAGCTTTTCCGTCGCCCGGTGCAGCAGACCGATGTGAGGATCGGCACGCACGATCACTTCGCCGTCCAATTCCAACACCAGACGCAACACGCCGTGAGCGGCCGGGTGCTGGGGACCGAAGTTCAGGGTGTAGTTACGAATCTCAGCCACGGCCGCCTACTCCACCATAATTGTCTTCACGCACGATGCGCGGCGTCACCTCGCGAGGTTCGATGGTGACGGGCTGATAGATCACCCGTTTTTGCTCATCGTCGTAACGCATCTCGACATAACCGGAAATCGGGAAATCCTTGCGGAAGGGGTGGCCGACGAAACCGTAGTCGGTCAGGATGCGACGCAGGTCGCTATGCCCCTCGAAATGGATGCCGTACAGATCAAAGGCCTCGCGTTCGTACCAGTTGGCGCTGTTCCAGACATCATTGACCGAAGGCAGGACGGGAAAACCATCGTCCTCCGCAAAGACGCGCAACCGCAGCCGCACGTTGTGGGCAACGGAAGTCAAATGGGAAACTGCGGCAAAACGCTTGCCCTGCCAACCTTCGTAGCCGGAATAATCCACGCCACACAGATCGATCAATTGCTCAAAGGCCAGGTCAGGATGATCACGCAGGGTCTTGGCCACATCGAGGTAATCGGCCGCAGCCACCTCGATGGTCACCTCGCCCAAAGCCACCTTGCTTGCCTGGATGCGACCACCCAGCACCGCCTTCAGACTCTCGCTCAGCTTTTCAAGCCGGATACTCATGCTCGGCTCTCCTGTCAGCGGGCAATGGTGTTGGTACGACGAATCTTGTTCTGGAGCTGGATCACCCCATAGATCAAGGCTTCGGCGGTGGGGGGACAACCAGGCACATAGATGTCCACAGGGACGACGCGGTCACAGCCGCGCACGACGGAGTAGGAATAGTGGTAGTAGCCACCACCATTGGCACAGGACCCCATGGAAATCACCCAGCGGGGCTCGGGCATCTGGTCGTATACCTTGCGCAGGGCGGGAGCCATCTTGTTGGTCAAGGTGCCCGCCACGATCATCACATCGGACTGACGGGGACTGGGACGGAAGAAGGAACCGAAACGATCGAGGTCGTAACGGGAACAACCGACGTGGATCATTTCCACCGCACAGCACGCCAGACCGAACGTCATCGGCCACAGGGAGCCGGTGCGGGTCCAATTGATGAGCTTGTCCAGCGACGTGGTGACAAAGCCCTCCTGGAAAACGCCCTCAATACTCATGATTTATTCCCAGTCCAGTGCACCCTTGGCCCAGGCATAGACATAGCCCACCACCAGGATGCCGAGGAAAACCAGCATTTCAACAAAACCGAACATCTTGACCGCCTCGGTATTGACGATTTCCTTGAAGATCGTCGCCCAGGGGAAGAGAAAAGCGATTTCCAGATCGAACAAAATGAAAATGATGGCGATCAGGTAATAGCGCACGTCGAATTGCATGCGCGCATCCTCGAAGGCCTCGAAACCGCATTCGTAGGCGGAGGTTTTTTCACTGTCGGGACGGTGGGGGGCGAGAATACGCCCCAGAAGAAGAGGAACGCAGCCGAACAATAAGCCGACCACTGCAAAAACCAAAACGGGGAAGTAGTTTTCCAACATAACGAGAGCGGAGCAAACCGCAGATTTAATTCCCAACTTGATTGAAAGGAACGACTCGAACGACTACTTACATGGTGCCGACGGCGAGACTCGAACTCGCACAGCTTTCGCCACTACCCCCTCAAGATAGCGTGTCTACCAATTTCACCACGTCGGCACAGGCACCCTTCAGGGCGGCGCGAATCATATCACCGAAGCCGCACAAAAGGAACTTTTGTCACACGTAAAGCGCTACGCCAAGCCTGCTTATTTGGGCACGTCGCTGGCTTTGGAACCAGCAGCGGGAGCCGCTTCCGGCGCGGGAACCGGGGCGGGAGCAACATTCGCGCGATCCATCACGCTCGCCGGGGCAGCGGCGGAACGACCGTTGGCGAGATAGGCCAAGCCGAGGCTGGTCGCAAAGAAAATGGCAGCCAGCACCGCAGTAGCACGGGACAGAAAATTGGCGGAGCCCGTGGCACCAAACAGGCTACCGGAGGCGCCACTGCCGAAGGCGGCGCCCATGTCGGCGCCCTTGCCGTGCTGAAGCAGCACCAGCACGATGACACCAATCCCAACCAGAATGTGAACCGTCAAAACCAGGGAATGCAGAAAATTCATATCAAGACCTCAAGAAATCAAGCAGCGGCGCAAATGGCCAAAAAGTCCTCAGCCTTCAACGATGCGCCACCAATCAAACCACCATCAACATCCGGACAAGAAAACAGTTGGGCAGCACTTTCCGGTTTAACGCTACCCCCGTACAAAATCTGCAAGCCGGCCGCCACCTTACCATCGGCCTGGGCGACACGGTGCCGAATCAAGCCATGGACGTCCTGGGCCTGCTCCGGCGACGCCGTCTTGCCAGTGCCAATCGCCCATACGGGCTCATAGGCCACCACGCATCGAGCCAGGGCGGCGACGCCGCAATGCCCGATGACCGCATCCAACTGGCCGAGCACGATTGCCTCGGTCTTGCCGGCATCGCGCTGAACCAGGGTCTCCCCCACGCACACCACGGGCCGCAGCCCCGCCTTCAGGGCAGCGGCGGTTTTGGCCGCGACTTCGGCATCGGTTTCGCCAAACAGGGTACGCCGCTCGGAATGCCCCACCAACACATATTTGCACTGGAGGTCGGCCAACATCGGCGCACTCACCTCGCCAGTAAAGGCACCATCGGCAAACGCAGAAACATCCTGCGCCCCCCACGCCACCGCCGAACCACCCAGCACGGAACGCGCTTGCGCCAGATAGACGTAGGGCACGCAAACCCCGACCTCGACACCTCGTCCAGCGGCATTTTTCACGGCGTGCAGCAAACCCAGATTGGAGGCCAGACGGCCGTGCATCTTCCAATTGCCGATAACGAGGCGCTGTCTCATGGGAAGGGGAACTCGGTGGAGGGCATATCAAAGGGCCGGAATTTTAGCCGTCAAGCGACTGGGGGGTCAATGAAAATGCACGACACCATCTCTGGAAAGGCCCTCCCCGCCTGCGTTTTTCTCCACCACCTTGCGCAAATCCTCTCATGGTGCGGAATTTCGCATATAGCGCTTGCCACGGCCAGACAATACGTGGTTAAAATCGCATTCAGGTCATGTGACCTTCACCCACTGGAAAGGAAGTGATTATGAATAAAGCGGAACTGATCGAAATCGCCGCCAAAGAGGCTGACATCAGCAAGGCTGCCGCCGGCAAGGCCCTGGATGGCATCATCAATGCCGTCGTCAAGGCCGTCTCCAAGGGCGACACCGTGACTCTGGTTGGTTTTGGCACTTTCAAGTCTGCCAAGCGCGCTGCCCGTACTGGCAAAAACCCCCAAACCGGCGCATCGATCAAGATTCCCGCCACCACCGTTCCCAAGTTCACTGCTGGTGCAGGGTTCAAGACTGCGGTTGCTGGCAAGAAGAAGAAGTAAGCTTTTTACTTCTTCAACGAAAAAGCCCGTCTTCGGACGGGCTTTTTTCTTGGTCGATCGCGAGATCGACGACTACTTGGGCCGGAGGAAACAGCGGCGTCAGGCTTCCGCTTCGCCACCCAAGGCTGCCAGCAACGCCGGCAGAAAGCGGGAAAACTCTCCCGCCATGATGGCCAGGTCAGCCTCGAACAGGGCGCCTTCGGCATCCCCGGCCTGCTGCTCGGATTGCTCCTTGAGCACGTCCAGAAAAGCCAGGCGCTTGACGTGCATATCCTCGGTCAAAACAAAGGACACCTTGTCGTCCCAGGTCAGGGCCAAACGGGTCGCCTTCTTCCCCGCCTCGATGTGGTGGCGCACCTCCTCCACGTCCAGGGAGTGCCGGCAATAACGCACCGTGGCCTTGTCTTCCAGGGGCGAGCGCAATTCGCAATCCTGGTCGATGCTGAACCCGGCCGGCGCATCGCCCTCCGCCAGCCATTGGGTCATGGCCGTGGACGGCGCCAGGGCCGTACGCAAGGGCAGCAAGGGCAAGGCATCCAGGGCCAATTTGAGCTGCTCGACCACTTCGTCGGCCTTGGCGGCGCTGGCAACATCGATGCCCAACCAGCGCCCCACGGGGTCGATCCAGACATAGGTGAGCCGGCGCCGGACGAAGGCCCGGGGTAGCAATTCGGCCGTCACCTGTTCACGGATTTCCCGCAACTGGCCACGCCCGGGTTTGTAGCCCTGCTGCTGTTCCAGGGCATCCACCCGTTCCGCCACATGCTGGCGCACCACGGATCCCGGCAGCAGACGCTGCTCGCTACCGAGGGCAATCAACTGCTGCCGCCCCACGGAAATCACCATCTCGCCTTCGATACCCCGGGGCGGCACCCAGCCGTGACTTTGCAGGTCGGTCGCCCCGCAGGGCTGGAACCGCGCCTTGTCCAGCAGGGTCGTCAATTGCTCCAGGTCGTATGTCCAGCCCGCATCCAGGCGGAAAGCACGCAAATTACGAAACCACATAAATCAGCAGATCCAACAAAAATGTCCGGCCTCGCGGACTGGCCGGCAAGTATACGCGAAGCCCTTCCCCAACCCGGGAAATGACATGGTGATATCCTGAGCCTCTTCGTTTTCCCTCCATAACGCAAGGAGAGCGGCATGCCCGGCACGCAAAAGGGATTCACCCTGGTGGAAATCGCCATCGTCCTCGTCATCATCGGCCTGCTGTTGACGGGCGTGCTGAAGGGCCAGGAACTGATCAACAGCGCGAAGGTGAAAAACCTCGCCAACGACTTCCGCGCCGTTCCGGTGTTCATCTACGGCTATCAGGATCGCTTCAAGCGCCTGCCCGGGGACGACCCTGCCGCCGACGACAGCCGCTTTTCCGGCTTCAAGAAGGCCGGCGCCGGCGGCCAGACCCAGGGCAACGGTATCATCGAAGGGCAATGGAACAGCACCGACATCACCAGTGAGAACGTCCTGTTCTGGCAGCATGTCCGGGGTGCCGGATTCGCCGCCGGCTCCATCGACTTTTCCAACGCCGCCAAGGCCAGCCTGCCCGCCAATGCCGAAGGGGGCCAACTGGGGGTGCAGATGTCCGCACCGATTGTCGGCATGAGCGGCAACTACTACCTTTGTTCCAGCGGCATCAACGGCAAGCTGGCACAGCAATTGGATCTGACGCTGGACGATGGCGCCCCCGACAAGGGCACCGTGCGCGCCCAGGAAACCTGGGACAGCAGCAAGGGCGGCGATGCCGCCTACGGCGACGGTAAGTCCTTCACCGTCTGCATGGCAATCTAGGCCTGACGGCCGATTACTTTCCCCGCAGCAGGCGGGCCTCGCCGGCGGTCAAGGCTGCCGGCACCCCCAGCAACACCACCACGTCGCCGACCATCAACAAGGACTCGTTGCTGCCCCGGCTGCCCCGGCGGCGCACCGCGGATACCGAACAACCGAGTTGCCCCAGCTCCAGCTCGGCCACGGCCTGCCCCAGGGCAAAGGAGCCTTCGGTCAGGGTGACGGCATGCAAGCGGGGCTGGCTGGCCTCGTCCAGATGATCGACATCGGTGGCGCCATGGAAAAACCCGCGCAACAGGACATAGTGCTGCTCCCGCAATTCCCGCAGGCGACGGATGACCCGCGACATGGGCACCCCCAGCAGGGCCAGGGCGTGGGTCGCCAGCATCACGCTGGATTCCAGTGCTTCGGGCACCACCTCGGTGGCGCCCGCGGCGGCCAGGCGCTCCACGTCGCTGTCCTCCAGGGCCCGCACCACCACCGGCAAGTCGGGGCGCAGTTCGCGCACGTGATGCAGCACCCGCTGGGCCGCGTGACGGTCGGAAAAGGTGATCACCAGTACGTTGGCGCGACCGATGCCGGCGGCGATCAAGGTCTCGCGTCGCGCGCAGTCGCCGTAGGTGACGGTCTCTCCGGCCACGGCGGCCTCCCGCACCCGATCCGGGTCGAGATCAAGGGCCATGCAGGAAATGTTCTCCTGCTCCAAAAAGCGGGCCAGGTGTTGCCCGGTCCGGCCATAGCCGCAAAGGATGGCGTGCTTTTCGGTGCCCATGGAACGGGCCGCGATCTGGGTCAACTGCATGGAGCGCAGCAACCACTCCGACGCCACGAAGCGCAGCACCAGCTTGTCCGAAGCCTGAACGATGAGGGGCGCCAAGAGCAAGGACAGCACCAGGGCCGCTAGCACCACCTGGAGCACGGGCGTTTCGGCCAAGTGTTCCTGCCGCACCTGGGCGAGCAGCACGAAGCCGAATTCGCCGCCGGCGCACAGCCACAACCCGCTACGCAAGGCAGTCCCGGCGCTGGAGCCGAACAGACGGGACGCTCCCCAGGCAATGCCGAGCTTGGCCCCGAGCAACAGCACCAAGACCAGTAGCACCCAGGGCAATTGATGGAACACCACCGAAGCGTCGAGGAACATGCCGATGGTGACAAAGAAAAGACCCAGCAAGACATCGCGGAAGGGCTTGATGTCCTCTTCCACCTCGTAGCGGTACTCGGTTTCCGAAATCAGCATCCCCGCCAGGAAAGCCCCCAGGGCCAGGGACAGGCCCGCCTGCTCGGTGAGCCAGGCCAAGCCCAGGGTGATCAGTAGCACGTTGAGAATGAACAACTCGGCGGACTTACCCCGGGCCACCACGAAAAACCAGCCGCGCATCAACTTCTGGCCCAGGAACACCACCACCACCAGGGCAAGAACCGCCTTGCCCAGAGCCAGAGACAGGGTTTCCGCCATTTCCCCGGCGGTCTGGGACAGGGCCGGCACCAGGATCAACAGGGGCACCACGGCCAGGTCCTGGAACAGCAACACCCCCATCACCTCCTGGCCGTGACGGGAGTCGAGCTCCTGCCGATCCGCCAGCAGACGCGACAAGACAGCGGTGGACGACATGGACAGGGCGCCGCCCAGGGCGAAGCCGGTTGCCCAGGGCAGGCCGAAGCCCCGGGCCAGCACCATGGCAAGCAGCAGGGTCGCCACCACCTGCACCGCGCCCAGGCCGAAGACGATGCGCTTCATGGCGAACAGGCGCGGCAGGGAAAACTCCAGGCCGATGGTGAACATCAGGAAGACCACGCCGAACTCCGCCAAGTGGCGGGCCACTTCCGTGTCCGGCACCCAATTGAGGGCCTGGGGCCCGATCAATGCCCCCACCAATAGATAACCCAGCACCGGCGGCAAATTGAGGCGGCGGAACACCACCACCACCGACACGGCGGAAGCCAGCAGGATGAGGACGAGGGTCAGGGCGGAATCCATCGGAGGCAATCCGGGGCGAAGAGTGGGCTTGGTTATAATCCGCCTTCATCATAACCGCACTTCCCCATGATTCCTGCGCCTTCCCCCGATCAAATCCTCGCCCGTGCCCGTCGCGTACTGCGCATTGAGGCCGAGGCGGTGCAGGCCCTGGAACAGCGTCTCGACCACAGTTTCGTCAAGGCCGTGCAGGTCATGCTGGCCTGTCGCGGTCGCGTCATCGTCAGCGGCATCGGCAAGTCGGGCCACGTCGCCCGCAAGATCGCCGCCACCCTGGCCAGCACCGGCACCCCCGCCTTCTTCGTGCACGCCGCCGAGGCGGTCCATGGCGACCTGGGCATGGTCACCGCCGACGACGTGTTCATCGCCCTGTCCAATTCCGGCGAAAACGACGAGCTGTTGATCATCGTGCCCCACCTCCGCCGCCTGGGCAGCACCCTGATCGCCGTCACCGGCAACTCCGCTTCGTCCCTGGCGCGGGAAGCGGACATTCACCTCGACGCCGGTGTCGTCCAGGAGGCCTGTTCCCTCAATCTGGCGCCCACCGCCAGCACCACCACGGCCCTCGCCCTGGGCGACGCCCTGGCGGTGACCTTGCTGGACCTGCGCGGCTTCGGCGCCGAAGATTTCGCCCGCTCCCATCCCGGCGGCAGCCTGGGTCGCAAGCTGCTGACCCATGTCAGCGACGTGATGCGGCCCGCCGCCGAGGTACCGGTGGTGGTCGCCACGACACCGATCCCCGCCGCTTTGCTGGCCATGACCCGGGGCGGCCTCGGCATGACCGTGGTCACCGACGAACAAGGCGCCATCACCGGCATCTTCACCGACGGCGACCTGCGCCGCGCCCTGGAAAAACACGGCGACCTGCGCCAGATTCCGGTGGGACAACTGATGACGCCGGCTCCGCGCAGCATCGAATCCCGTCGCCTGGCGATGGACGCCGTCGCCATGATGGAACAGGGCCGGATCAATCAGGTGCTGGTGGTGGACGACGGCGTCCTGCAGGGCGCCCTCAACATGCACGACCTGTTCCGGGCCAAGGTCATCTGATGCGCATCTCCGGCGCCTCCCTGCTCCCCGTCGCCCTGCTGGCCCTGGTGGCCGGTCTCAGCTATTGGCTGGAAAAAGCCACCACGGCGCAGGAGGCCCGCAACAACGCCAACGCCCGCCACGACCCCGACTACATGGTGGACAACTTCACCGTGCGCCGCTTCAACGAAACCGGACAACTGATCCAGTCCCTGGTGGCCAAGCACATGGTGCACTTCCCCGACGACGACACCACCGAACTGACGGCCCCCAACCTCACCATCCACCGCAGCGACCGGCCCACCCAAGTGGTGTCGAAAACCGCCTGGTTGAGCAAGGACGGCAAGGAAATCCAGCTCAAGGGCAACGTCCGGGTTTCCCGCCCCGCAGTGGGCGCCATGCCCTTCACCCTGATCGAAACCGAGGCCCTGACCGTCTATCCCGACGACGAGCGCACCGTCGGCAGCGTGCCCGTCACCATCACCCGTGGCGGCAACGTCATGCACGGCAGCGGCATCGAATATCTCGGCAAAGACAAGACGGCCCAACTGCAAGGGCGTGTCCACGGCACCTTCAAGAAAGCGACCCCATGAACGCCACTCCCTTCCTGCGTCTGACCGCCCTCGCCCTCTCCTTTTCCGCCCTGCCCGCCCTGGCGGAAAAAGCCGACCGGGAAAAACCGGTGAATCTGGAGTCCGACCGCGTCTTCGTGGACGAAGCCAAGAAGACCCACGTCTTCGAAGGCAACGTGGTGCTGACCCAGGGCACCCTGATCATCAAGTCCGACAAGCTGGTGGTGGTCGAAGATGGCGGCGGCTTCCAGAAGGGCGTCGCCACCGGTGGCCCCAACGGCCTGGCCTGGTTCAAACAGAAGCGCGAAGGCAAGAACGAATACGTCGAAGGCGAGGCGGAACGCATCGAGCACGACAGCAAGACGGAGAAAAGTGAATTCTTCAGCAAGGCCCACGTCAAGAGCGGCCAGGACGACGTACGCGGCCAATACATCATCTACGACGCCAAATCGGAGAACTACACCGTCACCAACGGCCCCAACGGCACCGTAAGCACAGGCAAGCAGGAACGGGTACGGGCCGTCATCCAGCCCCGCAATCAGGACAAATAAATAATCAGAAAATGCTGTTGCGATACAACAAAATGATCGCAACCCACCGCAGAAAAACTACATAACTATATGAATTAAAAAGAATTAACACCGTCAAACATTTTTTTGTGCAACGCAATAAAAGTGCTTGACAAGGAAAGTTTCAGTTCTATAATGAACTCATGTTGCAACGCAATAAACACAACAGCCGGTAATTCAGGGATGCAAAGAAAATGTAACCGGTAGCCAACAGGAGCTCGCAGTACTAGTAGCTAATCATTAGACAACGGAAACTTCCTCTCTCTTATTTAGGAGTAACACCATGACCTACGCTATTCCCGAGCAATTCTCCACCGCCAACAAGGCCAATGTGGAAACCCTGCTGACCATCGCCAACACCGCCTTCGCCAGCGCCGAGCGCCTGGCTGCGCTGAACCTGAACACCGCCCGTTCCGTGCTGGAAGACGTGGTGAGCAGCGCCAAGACCGTGCTGTCCGCCAAGGACGTGCAAGAACTGGTGGCTCTGCAAGCCACCCTGGCCCAGCCCGCCCTGGAAAAGGCTGTCGCTTACTCCCGTAGCGTTTATGAAATCGCCACCCAAACCCAGGAAGAACTGGGCAAAGTGTTCGAAGCCCAATACGCCGAAGTGAACAAGAACGTCGGCACCGTGCTGGAAAAGGCCGCCAAGAACGCCCCCGCTGGCTCCGACGTGGCCGTGGCCGCCGTCAAGTCCGCCTTGGCTGCCGCCAACTCCGCCTACGACAGCATCAACAAGGCTGCCAAGCAAGTGGCTGAAATCGCCGAAGCCAACGTTGCCGCTGCCACCAGCGCCACCGTCAAGGCCGTCGGTTCCGCCGCGCCCAAGGCCAAGAAGGCTGCCTAATCAGTTTGTCTCCTCCTCCAGCCCCGCAAAGGGGTTGGTTTCAAACCCTGGTCCTTCCGACCAGGGTTTTTTTTATCCGTTTTTTCTTTTCTGTATCCAGGGACGCCCGCCGTACGGGCAGCGGCCGGCACCGCTTCGCACCGAACTAATGGAATGACGCGTGGACTAGCGGGCGCGGCAACCTTCCATCACGCGCCGCTCCTGGGGCGTGAGCCAGGGACAGAGCGTCGCGTCGCCCCGACCGCGCCGGGACGCCCCGGTACCGGGCGCGACCGCCCCCGCATCGCCGCCGGTCGAGACGAGGGGCTCGGCTTCCTGCCAATGGCGCAGCCAGTTGTCGCGATAGAGCCGCGCCAGGCGCGGGTTGTCCCGCAGCACCATGAGGTTCTCCGCGTTGCGGGCCTGGGCCGACCAACTGAAGTTGTAGCTGCCAGTGACCACCACCGGATGGGCATGGCCCTCGTCCACCACCAGGATCTTGTTGTGGGCCGCGCTGTAGCGGGTTTCCAGCCGCACCGGAATACCCGCGTCGGCCAGGAAGGGCACCAGGGAATTGTCGTTGCGCTCCATTTGCTCCCGATCCGCCAGGATGCGCACGTCTACGCCCCGCGCCCTAGCCTCCTGCAAGGCGGTGGCGATGTTGCGACTGGTCAGCACGTAGGCCTGGACCAGGATCGAATGACGCGCCCCGGCCAGGGTGCGCAGCACCAGGCCTTCCGCGTCGTCCCAGGGAGAGAAGGCGACCTCCAGCGAGCCGGTCGCGGGCAGGGTCGTCGTTGCCGCCGCCGGCAACGACGATAGTACGGTCAGCGCCGTCCCGAGCAACCAGCCGGGGAGACGCGATGCCATGTGTCAGGCCCGTTCCAGCACGGCCGCGTAAAAGCCGTCGGTGCCGTGGACGTGGGGCAGCAGTTGCAGGTCCTCGCCGGTGTCGAGGGCAATGCCCTGCTTGTGCAGCAGCTCGGCGCAGGACAGGCGCTTGAAGTCGGGATGGGCGGCGAGGAAGGCATCCACCACGGCGGCGTTCTCCTCGGCCAACAGGCTGCACGTGGCGTACACCAGGCGGCCGCCGCTTTTCACCAGACGGGCCGCCGCAGCCAGGATGTCCCGCTGCTTGGCGGTGAGCTCCGCCACGCTCTCGGGACTTTGCCGCCACTTCAGATCGGGATTGCGCCGCAGGGTGCCGAGGCCCGAGCAGGGAGCATCCACCAGCACCCGGTCCAACTTGCCGGCCAGGCGCTTGATGCGCTGGTCGTGCTCGTTGGCGATCACCGCCGGATGGATATTGGACAGCCCCGAACGGGCTGCACGGGGCTTGAGCTTGGCCAGGCGCTTGTCGGACACGTCGAAGGCGTAGAGCCGGCCGGTGGACCGCATCAGCGCGCCCAACAGCAGGGTCTTGCCGCCGGCGCCGGCACAGAAGTCGGCCACCATCTCGCCGCGCTTGGGGGCCAGCAACTGGCCCAGCAGTTGGCTGCCTTCGTCCTGTATCTCGAAGGCCCCGGTCAGGAACAGGGCGTGGCGGGCCAGGGAGGGCTTGCCCTTGAGGCGAATGCCCAGGGGCGAATAGGGCGTCGGCTCGGCCTCGATGCCCTCGTTGCGCAAATGGCCCAGCACCTCCTCGCGGTTGGCCTTCAGGCTGTTCACCCGCAGGTCCAGGGGCGCCGGCTGGTTGAGGCCGCGGGCCAGGGCGAGCAATCCGGCGGCAAAGTCGGCGTCGCTGGCCTCGGGCTGCGTGGCCCGCAGCTTGTCCACCAGCCAGTCGGGAAAATCCGCCTGCTCTGCCAGGGTCAGCGCCGTCTCGTCCTGTCCCTTGAGGGTGGCCAGCCAGTCCAGTTCCTTGCTCTTCAGCACGTCGCTCAACTGGCGCTGGCTGAGCCCCATGTGGCGCACCAGGGCGGCCAGAAACAGACGACGCGGCGTCGGTTTTTCTCCGCTCAGCACGCACACCCGCTCCAGACTGCGCTTGCGCCGCAGCACGGCATACACCGACTCAGCGACGAAGGCCCGCTCCCGCGGACCGAGGGATTTGTGCTCGCGGAAAAAGCGCGACAGCACCGCATCGGCGGGAAAGCTGAAATCCAGCAGCGCGGTCAGGGCGGCCAGGGCGTCGTCGATCAGGCCCACGCTCAGGTGTTGCTGGGCGGCGGCGGGCTTGTTGCGGGAAGCAGATGCATTCACAGTTCGGTTCTCTTTTCTCATTGGTCGTATTCGATGGCTTCGGCGATCTGGTCGCCCACCTCGCCCTTGCGGTCGGTATAGCGGATGCGGATCGGCAGACCCGCCACCTCCTTGCCCAGCCAGACTTCGGTCACGTCGACACCGCGGCCGTCGCCGGCGCCGCCCACGGCGGAGCGGACCCGCACGTGCCAGGCGCGGAACTGGCCGGCCTTGATCTCCAGCCGCTCCTCGCCCAGCCATTCGAAGGCATAGCGCTCCACCTTGCGGCCATTGGCCACCGCCATGACGAAGCCCTCGCCGCGCTGGGCGGCTTGCATCAGTTGGTAGAACATGGACAACACATCCTCCGCCCCCTCGCCGATGGCCGCCGTCTGGCCGTTTTGCAGGCTCACGCTGGCGGCGGCCCAATCGAAGGCGGACTCCACCACGTCGCCCTCGCCGCGATCCTGACGGAACAGGGTAGGCTTCAATTCCCCCTTGAGGAAGCCCCCCTCGCTGCTCTGGAGGATCTTGACGTTCTTGAACAGGGCGGCCAGGCCCACGGTCTCGGTAGTGGCGCTGAGGCGGTAACGCTTGCCGTCGTGCTGCCACTCATGGATGGCGCGCCCCACCAACAGGCTGCGCTCACCGCTTGCTCCCTTATACACGCCAAAGCGGATCTTGCCCCGACGGGGCAGGGGAATCGGTGCCTCCGGTGCTTCCTCGGCCTTGGCCTGGAGCGCCGGCGGCGGGCTGGGTTCCGCCGCGACGGGCGTCGCCGGCGGGGTCGGCGCGGCGGTGGAAACGCTTCCCGGCACTGGCGTCGATGCCACCGACGGCGCGGGGCGGGGAGCGGGTTTGGGCGGCGCCGGCTTGGGGGCCGGCGGCGGGGGTGGCGGTGCCAGGGTGGCTTCCAGCAGCTCGGGCGTCTCCGCCGTCAGTAGCCCCAGGTGCCAGCCCGGCGACGTCACCAGTGCCAGGTGCAGCAGTAGGGAAAGCAGCAGCGCCGCCAGCAGTCCGCGCCGACGCCAGGAAGGAGTCATGGGCCGGGGAAGCGCAAGGCCTCGCCGGCCAGGTCGGCGGCGGGCAGGTCGAACGCCACCCGGTTCCCCTCCAGGCGCACCTGGCCGGCCAGCAGCCAGGACACGGCACGGGGATAGATCAGGTGCTCCTGGGCCAGGACGCGCTGGGCCAGGGCCTGGGCCGTGTCGTCGGGCCGCACCGGCACGGCCGCCTGGATCAGCGCCGGGCCCACGTCCAGTTCCGGGGTGACGAAATGCACCGTGGCGCCATGCAGGCGGACGCCGGCCGCCAAGGCGGCGGCATGGGTATCGAGGCCGGGGAAGGCGGGCAGCAGGGAGGGATGGATGTTCACCAAGCGGCCCTGGTAGTGGCGGACGAAAGCCGGCGTCAGAATGCGCATGAAGCCCGCCAACACCACCAGGTCCGGCGCCAGGGTGTCGATTTCCGCCATCAGGGCCCGGTCGAAACTATCCCGGTCGGGGAAGGCCTTGTGGTCCACCACCCGGGTCGCCACCCCCTTGTCCCGGGCGAAGTCCAGGCCCGGCGCGCCCGGCCGGTTGCTGATCACTCCGGCGCAGACGCCGGGCAGGGAGGCATCAAGCAGGGCGCGCATATTGCTGCCCCGGCCGGAAATCAAAATCACGTACTTCTTCATCTCGTCTTACTTCAATGCGGCCACCGGCAGGAAAACCGCCGAGGCCATGCTCTGCACCACCTTGACCACGGTGCGGTTGGTCTTGTCCTCGATGACCCGGGACAGGGTGTCCAGATTGCCGATCACCTTGCCGAACTCCCGCTCGAAGCTCAGGTTCGGCGTCGGTCCCAGCTCGTTGGACAGCAGCAGCAGATTGCCCTCGGCGTCCCGGTCATGGCCCATTTTCCAGACGGCGATTTCCACGTTGCGGGCGGCGTTGTACAAGCGCTGGGCATTCAATTCGTTGAACAGGTAGAACTCGTAGCGGTCGCCGAAGGCCGCCAGGGTCATGCCCCCCAGGCCGGCCATCAGGGCAAAGACCCGGTCGCCGCCGTAATCGGCCTTGAAGGCCAGCTGCATCGCGTCGGTGCCCCATTTACCCCCCAACTCGGGGAAGCGCCAGTTGTGCTGGCTGCCGAACAGGCGCTCCACCGCGTCCTCGGCGCGTGCGAAGCCGCTCTTTTTCAGCTCCCGCGGGTTGCGCTTGTAGAGCTTCTCGGTCAGCAGCCGCAGGGAAGCCAGGGCATCTTGCAAATGGGCCTCGGACACCCGGTCCAGGTCCGACTTGATCAGCTGGCTGGGCTCCATCCCGGCGCTCCGGGAAGACGGCTTGCCCGGCTGGGGATTGGTGCTGCACGCCCCCAGCGCCAGGACCAGGACCCAGGGCAGCGCCGCTTTCAAGCGCGCACCTGCCGCGTGTGCTTCCACCAGCCGATGGCGGCGGGCAACAGGCTCACCACCACGATGGCCACCACCATCAGGGACAGATTGTTGCGGATCACGGGAATGTTGCCGAACCACACCCCGGCCAGGGTCAGGGAGGCGACCCAGAGCACGCCGCCGGTCACGTTGAACAGGCTGAAACGGCCGAAGGGCATGGCGCCGACACCGGCCACGAAGGGGGCGAAGGTGCGGAACAGGGGCAGGAAGCGCGAGGCGATGATGGTCTTGCCGCCGTGGCGCTCGTAGAAAGCGTGGGTCCTTTCCAGGGCCGCCCGCTTGAAGAAACGGGAGTCGGGCCACTGGTACACCTTGTTGCCCAGGTAACGGCCGATGGCGTAGTTGAGGGAGTTGCCGCTGACAGCGGCCAAAGACAACACCGCCATCAGGGCGACAATGTCCATGTCGGCCTGGACCCAGACCAGTCCCGCCACGAACAATAGGGAATCGCCGGGCAGGAAGGGAAACACGACGAAGCCGGTCTCGGCGAAGATCACGGCGAACAGGATGGCGTAAATCCAGAGCCCGTACTGCTGGATCAAGGGCGGCAGGTACTTGTCCAGATGGAGGATGATGTCGAAGAATTGGGCGATGAGTTCCACGGGGTGGGGCCGAGAAATAAAACCCCGGGAGTTTACCCGATGGCCGCTGGCCGCCGGCATATTGCTCCTGTCATGGTGAGGCTATACAGTACCCCCTCCCCACCCCGCCAAGAAAGGACCGCCATGAATTTCCGTCCCCGCCTCGCCCGACTCGCCCAGGCCGCCGCCCTCTCCCTCGGCCTGGCCGCCGCCGGCCTGCTCGCGACCGCCCCGGTGCGGGCCGAAGCCCCCCAGGTGAAGACCCAGGTCCCCGGCTATTACCGGCTGATGGTGGGCAAGGCCGAGGTCACCGCCCTCTTCGACGGCGCCATCGAACTGGACAGCGCCCTGCTCAAGAACGCCACGCCCAACGAAATCCAGCACCTGCTGGCCCGCCTGTTCGCCAACTATCCGAAGATGCAGACCGGGGTGAATGCCTTCCTGATCAACACCGGCAGCCAACTGGTCCTGGTGGACACCGGCGCCGCCAAGCTGTTTGGTCCCACCCTGGGCCAGGTGCTGGGCAACCTCAAGGCGGCGGGCTATGGCCCCGAGCAGGTGGACGCGGTGCTGATCACCCACCTCCACGCCGACCACTTCGGCGGCCTGATCGGCGCCGACGGCAAGCCCACCTTCGCCAAGGCCAAGGTCCTGGTGCCCCAGGCCGACGCCGACTATTGGCTGTCCGCCGACAGCGCCGCCCAGGCACCCGAGGGCAAGCGCGGCTTCTTCAAGCTGGCCCGCGACGCCGCGGCGCCCTTGCAGGCCGCCGGCCAATGGAAGACCTTCAAGCCGGGCGACGAACTGGTGCCCGGTTTCACGGCGGTGCCCACCCCCGGCCATACTCCGGGCCACACCGCCTACCTGCTGACATCGGAAGGACAAAAACTGCTGCTCTGGGGCGACCTGGTGCACAGCACGGCGGTCCAGTTCGCCAAGCCCGACGTGACCATCGAGTTCGACACCGACCAGAAACAAGCCGCCGCCAGCCGCCGCAAGACCTTCGCCCAGACCGCCGCGGAACGCACCCTGGTGGCCGGCGCCCACCTGCCCTTCCCCGGCCTGGGCCACGTCCGGGCCGAGGGCAAGGGCGTCTATAGCTGGATCCCCGTGGAGTTCGGCCCGGTGAAATAAACCCGACGCCGGCCGTGCCCACCACGGCCGGTGGAAGCTTGGGCTCGTCGTAAAGGAGCGCAGGATGTTCTGGCAAAAACGGTTCAACGACTTTGTCGCCCGCCTCTCCCACCATCACCTGCCCCTGCGTCTCAAGCTCTGGAACGGCGGCGAGGTGGCCCTCGGCCCCGAACCCAAGGTCACGATCCACCTCAAGTCCGTCGCCGCCCTGCGCCATTTGCTGCGGCCCTCCATGGCCTCCCTCGGCCAGGCCTACGTGGATGAAGAGATCGACGTGGAGGGCGCCATCGACGACGTGATCGCGGTGGCGGTGGGCATTTCCGCCCACGGCGGCAAGCCGGTGCGCCACGGGCCGCGCATGGTGCGCCACACCCGCAAGATCGACGCCGAGGCCATCGCCTACCACTACGACGTCTCCAACGACTTCTACCGGCTCTGGTTGGACGCGGAGATGCTCTACTCCTGCGCCTACTTCCGCCACCCCGGCGACAGCCTGGAGCAGGCCCAGATCCAGAAACTGGACCACATCCTGACCAAGCTGCACCTGAAACCCGGCCAGCGGCTGCTGGACGTGGGCTGCGGCTGGGGCGCCCTGGTCAAGCGGGCGGTGGAACACTACAAGGTGGAAGCGGTGGGCATCACCCTGTCCCAGCACCAACGGGAAGTGGCCCAACAGCGGATCGCGGCGGCGGGGCTAGCGGACCGGGCGGAAATCCGCCTCCAGGACTACCGCGACGTGACGGGCAAGTTCGACCGCATCGTCAGCGTCGGCATGTTTGAGCACGTCGGCCTCAAAAACCTGCGCGGCTACTTCGCCAAGCTGCACGACCTACTGGCGGACGATGGCCTCTGCCTCAACCACGGCATCACCTCCACCGACCCCGACTCCGCCGAAACGCCCCTGGGCGGTGGCGAATTCATCGAGCGCTACGTTTTCCCCCACGGCGAACTGCCCCATCTGAGCTTCGCCCTCAAGGAAATGGCCGCCGCCGGCCTGGAAGTGAGCGACGTGGAAAACCTGCGCCGCCACTACGCCCTGACCACGGCCCACTGGAGCCGGCGCTTCGAAAACCACGGCGCGCAGATCCGCGAAATGGTGGGGGAAAAGCGTTACCGCATCTGGCGCGCCTACTTGGCCGGCTGCACCTACGGTTTCAGCCATCACTGGATCGCCCTGCATCAGATCCTGGCGGTCAAGTCGGCGGCCGGTGCCCAGCCCCACCTACCCCTGACCCGGGACTACATGTACCCGGCCAAGCACTGAGAATGCCCGCCCTGCTCCGCGCAGGGTGGGCGTTTGAGGCGTTAGGTGGATTAGGCGGGCATCACCACGATGCCGTCCTCGTCGGCGTAGAGCCTGTCGCCGGGACGGATCCAGACGCCCTCGATCTGCACCGCGATGTCCTTCTGCCCTTCATTGCGCTTCTCGGTGGGCAGGGGCATGGTGGCCATGGCGCGGATGCCGGTGTCGCACTCGGCCAGCTCGGCGCTGTCGCGCACGGCGCCATACACCACGACGCCGGCCCAGCCGTTCTTGGCCGCCGCCTTGCCCAGGTTGCCGCCCACCAGGGCGCGGCGCAGGGAACCGCCGCCATCCACCACCAACACCCGGCCATTGCCCGGAGAATCCACGGCGGCCTTGACCAGGGTGTTGTCCTCAAAGCACTTCACCGTGCTGACGGGACCTGAAAACTTGATGCGCTTGCCGAAGTCGCGAAAGATCGGCGGCAGCACGCGGAAGGCGCCGTCGCTGTCGTTCTTGTGTTCGTCGCAAAGGTCGCAGGTGGCGAAGTTCGCGTCACTCATGATGTCTCCTGATTGTTTTGGTTTCAAAGACCGGCATTCTGCCTCAGGACGCCCGCGACGCTAGCCAGGCCAGCAGCACGACCAGGGTAAAGGCGCCGGCCAGGGCCGGTATCAGCACACGCCGCCAGCGCGCTAGGGTTTCCCGGCGCAGGGCGGGGCCGTTGTCCGCGGTGATGAATTGATCCACCCCCAGGGGAAGCCGCCCCAGCAGGCCGGTCATGGTCGCCAGCGCCGACGCCGCGCCGACACTGCCCTGCTGCAACATGCGCCAAGTGTCGCTATTGAGCACCGAGCCGGGCACGAAATCCAGCAGCCTCGCCGTCAGCGCCACCAGGAAGCCCGGCACCGGCACCCCCAGGGCCGGGCCCCAGCCCATGCCGCGCCGGTAACAGGCCAGCATCTCCCGGTAGGACACCGGGCGGGCGCCCACCGCCTCCACCACTTGCCGCGCCGGGACGTCCGCCTGGAGCAGAGCCAGCACCGCCTCGGCCAGGTCGTCCACATGCACCGGCTGCATCGATTGATGCCCCCCCGCCGGCAGGCTCACCACAGGCAGGGCCGCCAACAGGTGGAACATCCGCGCCGCGTCGCCATCGGGCCCATAGACCAGCGAGGGACGCACGATCTGCCAATCCAGGGGCAGGCCCTGCAAGTGGGACTCGGCCGCCAATTTGGTGGCGAAATAGGGTGTCGTGGCGGTTTCCGCCCCCAGGGCGGAGATCTGCACCACGCGCCGCACCCCGGCCTGGACGCAGGCGTCGAACAGGGCCGAGGGACCACGGTGATGGATCGGGTCGTAGGTCGCCGTGGCGGATTCGATCAGGATGCCCACGGCGTTCACCACGGCGTCGATGCCCTGCAAGCGGGGCAGCCAGGCGGCTGGCGTGGTATCCGTCATGTAGTCCATGGCCACGCCCCCGGGCAAGGGATGGCGACTGGCGGGCACGACGTCATGGCCGGCCCGGCGCAGCCGCTCGGCCAGATGGCGTCCGATGAACCCCGTGGCGCCACAAAGGAGAATACGCATGGTCATTCCTCTCAGAACTATGGCGGGATGCACAGCTTAACAGCCCGCCGGCGCGGAGACTCTGGGATAATCCGGCCTCCATGGCGACACCTTCCCAACTCCCCCGCATCCACCCCCTGCCCGACCTGCTCATCAGCCAGATTGCCGCTGGCGAGGTGGTGGAACGGCCCGCGTCCGTGCTCAAGGAACTGGTGGAAAACAGCCTCGATGCCGGCGCCCGCCGCATCGACGTGGCCCTGGAGGAAGGCGGCGTGCGGCTGCTGCGTATTACCGACGACGGTTGCGGCATGCCCCCCGAGGACCTGCCCCTGGCCCTGGCCCGCCACGCCACCAGCAAGATCGCCAGCCTGGACGATCTGGAGCGGGTCGCCAGCTACGGCTTTCGCGGCGAGGCCCTAGCCTCCATCGCCTCGGTGGCCCGGGTCAGCATCACTTCCCGCACGGCGGAGGCCCAGCGGGCCAGCCGCATCCGCGGCGAAACCATGACCATCGAGCCGGCCGCCCTGGGTGCGGGTACGGTCATCGAAGTGGCCGACCTGTACTTCAACACCCCGGCCCGGCGCAAGTTCCTCAAGACCGAGGCCACCGAATTCGCCCATTGCGACGAAGCCCTGCGCCGCATGGCCCTGGCCAACCCCGGCGTGGCCTTCAGCCTCAGCCACAACGGCACGCCGCGCCGCCGTTACAACCAGGGCGACCTGGAACGACGCACCCGGGACTTGCTGGGCGAAGACTTTTTCGGCCACGTGCGGTCCATCGACGTCAGTGCCGGCCCCCTGCGCCTCACCGGCTTTGCCGCCCTGCCCGCCTATTCCAAGGCCTCCCGGGACGACCAGTTCTTTTACGTGAACGGCCGCTTCGTCCGCGACAAGCTGCTCTCCCACGCCGTGCGCGAGGCCTACACCGACGTGCTCCACGGTGCTCGCCACCCGGCCTACGCCCTGTTCCTGGACATGGACCCAGCCGGCGTCGACGTAAATGTGCACCCGGCCAAGACCGAGGTGCGTTTCCGCGATGGCCGTGGCGTACACCAGTTCGTTTTCCATGCCGTGCAACGGGCTTTGGCGGCGCCCCTCAGCTCCGCCGTCAGCGCCGTGGCCGCGGCGGCCACCCCGGATGACGTCACCGCGAAGGAAGACGGTGTGCGCTACCCCACCGCCGGCAGCTTCTCCGCCGATTACCGCCCCCATCAGGGCAGCCTGGGCGTGCAGGAACAAGCCGCCAGCGCGTCCTATCTGGATTTCGCCAGGGCCGCGTTCGCCCCCGTCACGACGACGCCTGCCCAGGGCCTGCCCGACACCGGCGCCGACGGTCCGCCGCCCCTGGGTTACGCCATCGCCCAACTGCACGGTATCTACGTGCTGGCCCAGAACGCCGCCGGCCTGGTGGTGGTGGACATGCACGCCGCCCATGAGCGCATACTCTACGAGCGCATCAAGAACCAGCTCGACGCCGGCCCGCCCCCCACCCAGCCCCTGCTGGTGCCCCTGCTACTCAACGCCAGCAGCAGCGAAATGGCCACCGCCACCGA
The DNA here is from genome assembly GCF_054658675.1 of Denitratisoma sp. agr-D3. NCBI lineage: Bacteria > Pseudomonadati > Pseudomonadota > Betaproteobacteria > Nitrosomonadales > Sterolibacteriaceae > Denitratisoma > Denitratisoma sp. agr-D3. The sequence continues at coordinate 380,857 of NZ_BAAGIA010000003.1, forward strand.
CCACCAGGCGGACCTGGCGCAGCTAGGCTTCGAACTGGCCGCCGCCGGCCCCCAGGAACTGGCGGTGCGCACCGTGCCCGCCCTGCTGGCGGCCGGTGACCTGCCCACCCTGATCCGCGCCCTGCTGGCGGACCTCAAGGAGTTCCCCGCCAGCAGGGTCATCGAGGCCCGCCGCAACGAACTGCTGGCCACCATGGCCTGCCACGGCGCCGTGCGCGCCCATCGCCCCCTGACCATTCCCGAGATGAATGCCCTGCTGCGGGACATGGAAGCCACCGAACGGGCCGACCAGTGCAACCATGGCCGCCCCACCTGGGTGCAACTGTCCATGACCGACCTGGACAAGCTGTTCATGCGGGGGCAGTAGAGCGTGGCAGAACAAGCAAAACCACGGCATCCGCTGGATGCCGCCAATCAGCCGCCCCTTCCCCCGGGGAAGGGGATGGGGGATGGGCAATCACCTTCTCATGGGGCCCCAGGCCCCCATGAGGAAGATCGTCGGCTACCGCCGGCGATCTTCCTCATGGGCCCCACGGCCAGCGGCAAGACCGCCCTGGCGTTCGACATGGCCGACCGTTTTCCGGTGGAACTCATCAGCGTCGATTCGGCCCAGGTATTCAAGGACATGAATCTGGGCACCGCCAAGCCCGATGCCGAAACCCTGGTCCGCTACCCCCACCACCTGATCGACCTGATCACCCCGGAAGAGAGCTACTCCGCCGCCAAGTTCTGCGAGGATGCCCTGCCCCTCATGGCCGACATCACGGCCCGGGGCAAGGTGCCCCTGCTGGTGGGCGGCACCATGCTCTATTTCAAGGCATTGATGGACGGCCTGGCCGACCTGCCCAAGGCCGACCCGGCGCTGCGGGCCGAGATCGAGGCCCGGGCCGCCGACCGGGGCTGGCCCGCCCTTCACGCCGAGCTGGCCGCCCTGGACCCGGAAACGGCCGCCCGCCTGGCCCCCAACGACGCCCAGCGCATCCAGCGCGCCCTGGAGGTGGTGACCCTTTCCGGCCAACCCATGGGCGTCCTCTACGCCGCGCAAAAGCGCAATCCCCTGCCCTACCGGGTCCTGTCCATGGGCCTGGTCCCCGCCGACCGGGGCTGGCTGCACCAGCGCATCGCCGACCGCTTCACGGCGATGCTCGCCGCCGGCCTGGTGGAAGAAGTGGAAAACCTGCGGCGCACATACCGCCTGCACGAAGGCCTGCCCGCCATGCGCAGTGTCGGCTACCGCCAGGTGTGGGACCTGCTGGAAGGTAGAATGCGCGCCGACGAACTGCGCGACCGAGGCATCTTCGCCACCCGCCAATTCGCCAAGCGGCAGTTGACTTGGTTCAATACCCTGTCCGACGTTACACTCTTCGACAGCATCGACGCCGCAACCCAATCGCATATTCTCGACCGAACCGAACGCTTCATCGCCCGCGCAGCCCAGCCATGATCCTGACCGAAGAAAACCTGGACGAATACACCATCACCTTTCGCCGGGAAATCCTGTTCTACATGCGCCAGTTGATCAACGAGGCCGCCCAGACCAGCATCGTCTTCGACGGCGGCAAGAACACCATGCTCACCGTGCTGCTGGACATCGACGAGGAGGAGAACCTGGTGATCTTCGACTGGGGCGGCAGCGAGGAAGCCAATGCCCTGTTGCTGAACAGCCCGAAGAACTACTTCATCTCCCGCCCCCAGGGCGTGCGCAACCAGTTCGCCACCGGCCCGGTGCGGGAAATCAGCTACAACGGTCGGCGCGCCTTCGCCGCCGACCTACCGGAAAAATACATCCGCCTGCAACGGCGCGAGTTCTTCCGCCTGTCCCTGCCCCTCACCATGCGCCCGCTGTGCACCCTGACCACCGCCGACGGCCAGTCCATGGAGCTGGAAGCGGTGGACATCGGCATCGGCGGCATCGGCCTGGAAGCGCCGGAACTGACCATCCCCTGCGAACTGGGCACGGTCTTTCCCGACTCGCGCATCGACATCAAGGACCAGGGCGTGCTCCAGGTGGACATCAAGGTCTGCTACATGGGCGAAGTGACCCGGGGCGTCCGCCAGGCCATCCGCCTCGGCTGCAACTTCGAGAACATCACCGCCGCCCAGGAAACCGAATTGCAGTTGCTCATCACCCACGTCCAACGGGAAGAGCGTGCCCGCATGGGACGCTAAACCCGCATTCACACCCCGGTTTTTCCTCTCCGGCCAGCGCCGGCATCCCGTCAAATCAAACACTTGCACGAATCTCTTTTTTTCGTGCCTGCCAAGACCCTTTAAGTCGACCGATCAACCCCCTGAATTCCCGGCTTTTTCTCCTTAAGCTTTCACCGACCAAACCTACTATATCTAGTGTCAGCGTTACAAACGCTCACAATATTTAGTGCAAGTCTTTGTTTTGTCGAGAAGCAGAAATTTTTCCTTTTCTTCAAAAAAAGGTCGGGCTATCCTCCCCCGCCTAGCTGTTTTTCGGCTTCATTTTTTTCCAGAATTTTTCTTTCTTTGGGATTGATCGATGACCACAGAACTGAACACTGCCGAAACGTCTCAAGACCAACACACCGGCCAACTGGGCCTGCCCCTGCCCCAAGAGATTTCCGGCGAAGTGCTGCTGGAAAAATACGCCAAGGGCAATGAACGCGATGTCCATGAAGTCCGCGCCCGTGTCGCTCGCGCCCTGGCCTCCCTTGAAGCCGACGACAAGCGTGTGTATTGGGAAACCCGTTTCCTCGAAGCCCAGGAACAGGGCTTCGTTCCCGCCGGCCGCATCAACTCCGCCGCCGGTACCGACCTGACCGCCACCCTGATCAACTGCTTCGTGCAGCCCGTCGGCGATTCCATCTCCGAAGTGGTGGACGGCCGCCCCGGCATTTACACCGCCCTGCAACAGGCCGCCGAGACTATGCGTCGCGGCGGTGGCGTCGGCTACGACTTCTCTTCCATCCGTCCCGTGGGCGCCCACGTCAAGGGCACCCAGTCCCGCGCCTCCGGCCCCGTCTCCTACATGCGCGTGTTCGACCGCTCCTGCGAGACCGTCGAATCCGCCGGCTCCCGTCGTGGCGCCCAGATGGGCGTGCTGCGTTGCGACCATCCCGACATCGAGGAATTCATCCACGCCAAGGATGGCGGCGACCTGACCAACTTCAACATCTCCGTGGGCGTCACCGACGTCTTCATGAAGGCCGTGGAAGCCGACGGCGACGTGGAACTGAGCCACCGCGCCGTGCCCTCCGCCGACGTGATGGCCGATGGCGCCTACCAGCGCGAGGACGGGTTGTGGGTGTACCGCAAGGTGCGCGCCCGCGACCTGTGGGACCAGATCATGCGTTCCACCTACGACCACGCCGAACCGGGCATCCTGTTCCTGGACCGCATGAACCGGGACAACAACCTCTACTACTGCGAAACCATCGAGGCCACCAACCCCTGCGCCGAACAGCCCCTGCCTCCCTACGGTTGCTGCTGCCTGGGCTCCATCAACCTGACCCTGTTCGTCGAAGCCCCCTTCAGCGACCAGGCCAGCTTTGACTTCGCCGGTTTCGCCAAGGTGATCGAAACCTCCGTGCGCATGCTGGACAACGTGCTCGACGCCACCCACTGGCCCCTGGAACAGCAACACCAGGAAGCCATGAACAAGCGTCGCGTCGGTCTCGGCTTCACCGGCCTGGGCGACGCCCTGATCATGCTGCGCCTGAAGTACGACACCCCCGAAGCCCAGGCCATGGCCACCAAGATTTCCGAGTTCATGCGCGACAAGGCCTATCTGGCTTCGGTCGAACTGGCCAAGGAACGCGGCGCCTTCCCCCTGTTCAACGCCGACATGTACCTCTCCGGCGGCAACTTCGCCTCCCGCCTGCCCCAGGACGTGAAGGACCAGATCCGCAAGCACGGCCTGCGCAACTCCCATCTGCTGTCCATCGCCCCCACCGGCACCATCAGCCTGGCCTTCGCCGACAACGCCTCCAACGGCATCGAACCGCCCTTCTCCTGGACCTACACCCGCAAGAAGCGCATGGCCGACGGCACCCACAAGGAATACGCGGTCGAGGACTACGCCTGGCGCCTGTACAAGCACATGGGCGGCGACACCAGCAAGCTGCCCGAGTACTTCATCACCGCCCTGGAAATCTCCGCCCAGGCCCACGAGGAAATGGTCGCCGCCGTCGCCCCCTACGTGGACACCTCCATCTCCAAGACGGTGAACGTCCCCGCCGACTACCCCTACGCCGACTTCGAAGACCTCTACATGAAGGCCTGGAAGTCCGGCCTCAAGGGCCTGGCCACCTACCGTCCCAACAGCGTGCTGGGCTCGGTGCTGTCCGTGGATAGCAACGCCAGTGCCGCCAGCACCCAGAAGCAGCCCCAGGACGTCACCATCGACAGCGCCAACCGCCGCATGTCCATCGGCGCCCTGCCCGCCCCCGTGCTGGCCTCCCTGCGTTGGCCCGGCCGTCCCCGCATGACCGACGGCAACACCGCCTGGTCCTACATGATCGAAACCCCGCAAGGCGAGTTCGCCCTGTTCGTCGGCCAGACCGAGAACGACATGGGTCGCGCCCTGCCCTTCGAAGTGTGGGTGAACGGCACCGAGCAGCCCCGTGGCCTGGGCGCCGTGGCCAAGACCCTGTCCATGGACATGCGCGCCAACGACAAGGCCTTCCTCAAGCTCAAGCTCGACGTGCTGGCCAAGACCGTGGGCGAGGAATCCTTCGAAATGCCCTTCCCGCCCGTCGGCGAGCTCAAGCTGATGCCCGGCGTGGTGTCCGCCTTCGCCCAGGCCGTGCGCTACCGCTGCGAAAAGCTCGGCGCACTGGAAGGCGACGAGGCCACCCCCGTGCTGGACGCCATGTTCAGCCGCGACGAGCCCAAGACCGGCACCGACGGCACCCTGTCCTGGACGGTGGACATCACCAACCCGGCCTCCGGCGAGGAGTTCGTCCTGGGCGTCAAGGAAATCACCCTGCCCGACGGCGTCACCCGGCCCTACTCCGTGTGGCTGTCCGGCCACTATCCCCGCGCCCTGGACGGCCTGACCAAGCTGCTGTCCCTCGACATGCGCGTCGTGGATCCGGCCTGGATCGGCATGAAGCTGCGCAAGCTGACCAACTACGCCGAGCCCCTGGGCGACTTCATGGCCCGCGTGCCCGGCAGCAACAAGCAGCAGAACTGGCCCTCCACCGTGGCCTACATCGCCCGCCTGATCATGCACCGCTACGCCATGCTGGGCATCCTCGACGAGCACGGCTACCCCACCCGGGAAATGGGCATCCTTGAAGTGCCCGGCGCCGCGCCCGAAAAGGGCGGCGTCAAGGTGATGCAAGGCTCCCTGTGCAGCGAGTGCGGCAACATGACCGTGATCCGCAAAGACGGCTGCGACTTCTGCTCCGCCTGCGGCGCGGTGGGTGCCTGCGGCTAAGCCCACGCGCCCCCGGTACGGCCGCGACACGGCCCACCACAAAAAGCCCCGGCCCCCGGCCGGGGCTTTTTGTTTGTGGCGATCCGCTGCACAATGCCGGTTCCGACGTTTCTTCCTCACCGCAGTCCGCCGCACAGCGCATCCTGCCCGTGGGGATTTCGCCCGCCATCCGCACCATGCCCGCCGCTCCCCTTTTCCTATCGTCCTGGCTCCCGGCCCTGTTTGTGGCCGGCAGTCTGGCCTGGGCGACGCCGGCGCGGGCGGCCGGGCATCTGTGCCAGACCGGCGAAATCGTCCTCTTCGCCTGCGCCATCGAACAGCGCCTGGTGTCCGTCTGCGCCCACAGCCTGGGCAAAAAAATTTCCCGGCCAACCTTTCGCTACGGCACCAGCGACGCCCTGCTGCTGGAACTGCCCGAGGCCGGGGACAAGGGAAAGTCCGTGACCAAGGGCGCGGTCTTCATCAACGGCCATCTGGGCGCCTACCTGCGCTTCGGCGTCGAAAACATGGGCTTCGTGGTCTTCAGCATTCCCGGCCGGGGCGATGGCCTGGTGGTGGAAAAAGACCGGGTCATGCGCGGCAAGCGCTATTGCCAAGGCGAGACCATCAGCCGCCTGAAGGACGTGCCGGTGCCCATCGCCGACGCCATCGCCGTGGCGGGCGGCGACGAGGACTGATCACGGACGGTCAGGCCCCGGCCTCGGCTATCATCGCGGACGACATCCCACTCCGCGCAATCGCGCCGACCACTGCCCATGACGCATCGCCCCTTCCATCCCCTCGCCATCCTCCTCGCCCTGGCCTGCTGGCTGTTCGCCGCGCCGGGCTTCGCCGCGCCGCCGACGGACGGGCCGGTGGAAATCGTTTCCAGCCAGTTCGGCCTGTTCGACGCCAGCACCCCCAACGAACTGTCCTTCGAACCCACCAACCTGGTGCCCCGCATCGTGGGCCAGCGCTACGGCTGGATCATCGAGTTGAAAACCGCCAAGCGCAACGTCTCGGTGCGGGAGGAATACCTGATCGCCCTGCCCGCCAAGGCCGATGCCAAGGCGACGGAGGGCGCGGCAAAGGACGAGTTCCTCGAAGGCTTCAAGCAGCCGCCCCAGCGCCGCAACCAGGTCAGCCAGCGCCAACTGGCGCCGGTGGACGGCCAGATCTACGGTGAATGGTCCGTGGGCCAGAACGAACCGGCGGGCCACCGGCGCCTGCAAGTCTTCGTCGAAGGCCGCCTGGCCGCCACCTTCGAGTACGACGTGCGCTGACCCCCTCCCATGCGCGGCGCCGACTTCTTCCGCTTCGCCTTCCAGTCCCTGGCTTCCCACCGGCTGCGCACCTTCCTGTCCGCCCTCGGCATCGCCATCGGCATCGCCGCGGTGATCCTGCTCACCAGCATCGGCCAGGGGCTGCAACGCTTCATCGTGGACGAATTCACCCAGTTCGGCACCAACATCATCGGCATCGCCCCGGGCCACACCGACACCCGGGGCGGGCCGGTGGGCGCCATCAACACCGTGCGCCCCCTGTCCATCGACGATGCCCTGGCCCTGCGTCGCGCCCCCCACATCCTTGCCGCCGACCCCACGGTGCAGGGTAACGGTGAAATCGCGGTGGAAGGCGACAGTGGCCGCCGTTCGCGGCGGGTGATGATCTACGGTGTCAGCCACGCCATGACCGACGTAGTGAAAATGGAAGTGGCCCAGGGCAGCTTCCTACCCAACGACGACCCCCGCGCTGCGCGGGCTTTCGTCGTCCTCGGCGCCAAGGCGGCGGAGGAACTGTTCCCCGAGCGAAGCCCCCTCGGCCAGCGCATGCGGGTGGGCGGCGAACGCTACCGCGTCATCGGCGTCATGGCGCCCAAGGGCCAGGTGCTGGGCATGGACCTGGACGACATGGTGTACATCCCCGTCGGCCGCGCCCTGGAAATGTTCAATCGGGAAAGCCTGGCGGAAATCCACGTCAGCTACGACCCGCTGACGCCCCTGGCGGAAGTGGAGGCCAGCCTGCGCCACGCCCTGATCGCGCGCCACGGCCGCGAGGACTTCACCATCACGCCCCAGGCCAAGATGCTGGAAACCTTCGACACCATCCTCGGCGCCATCACCTTCGCCGTCGCCGCCATCGGCGGCATTTCGCTGTTGGTGGGCGGCATCGGCATCCTCACCATCCTCACCATCGCGGTGTCCGAGCGCACGGCGGAAATCGGCCTGCTGCGCGCCCTGGGCGCCACCCAACGGCGCATCCTCGCCCTCTTCCTCGGCGAGGCCGCCGCCCTCGCGGCCCTGGGCGGCGCCAGCGGATTACTGCTGGGCTGGGGCATCGGCCGCCTGCTGCACCTGCTGATTCCCGCCCTGCCGGTGCAACTGCCCTGGGCCTATGCCCTGGTGGCGGAAATCAGCGCCGTGGCCGTGGGCCTCGCAGCAGGGGTGATGCCCGCGCGCCGCGCCGCCCGTCTCGACCCCATCGAGGCCCTGCGCTCTGAATAAGGCCCGAATCAAGCCCGTCACACCCGCGCGACGCTTTCATCAGCAGGTCGAAACGGAACGCCGTCCAGGCTCGCGTCCATCCAGCGAACGCGGAAAAGAATAGGCGCGTAGCGTTGCTTGCCGCCACGCCAACCATTGCCGTCATTCCTCCACGTCCGTCATTCCCGCGCAAGCGGGAATCCAGGGGCGTGTCCTCTCTCCGCCAAGTCACCAGGTCCCCGCCTGCGCGGGGACGACGACCGTCCTCGTCTCACGATCTTCAGCGCTTCGCCAGCACCCGCTTCAACCAGGCCAACACCACTTCCTTGGCCGCATCGGGCGTGCCCATGTGGTCGGCGTCCACCACCGCGTAACGGTTGAGACCCCGATTCGGCGCCAGGGCGAAGGCATAGTCGGGCCCCAGGTTCATCACCATCGCATCGCGGCTGCCCGCGACCCAGAGCAGGGGCGCCGTCAGCTTTCTCGCGGCGGCGGGCATGTTGGCCTGTCCCTCGGGATCGAAATAGCTCAAATAGGCCTCGGCGCTGGTCACCACCGGCACCACCTTGCCCTGGCTGATGTCGTCGTATTCGTCCGGCTCGCGGCCCTTGCCTTCCCGCACCTGCTCCCGCGCCCGGGCCACGCTATCGGCGAACAGACTGCGGGTTTCCGCCCGCTCCACGGTATGACCCGGCGCCAGGGCGACGATGCCGGCCAGGCCAGGACGCACCGCGCCGTAGGCCAGGACCATGTTGCCGCCCATGCTGTGGCCGATGATCACCAGGCGCCGGGCGCCCTGGCGACGCAGATGCTCGCAAGCACGGTCGATCTCCTCCTGGGCCTGGGCCAGGGGCAGGTTGTAGAGGCGGAACTTCGACCAGGGCATTTCCGGCGCCACCACCCGATAGCCCGCCGCGCTCAAGGCCTCGCCCAGGCCCTTCACGTTATCGGGCGTACCGCCCTTACCGTGGAGCAAGACCACGCCCACCGATCCGGCGGCACCGGCGGCGGACCACAACACGCAACAGGACAACAGCACCAGCAGGCGCAAGATGCGGGACAGAACGGTCATGACGATTCTCCTCAAGGCGTCGACGTCCCCGTTCGCAGCGGTGGGGATCGCCGCCATTGTAGGTCCAGGCCATCCCCCTCGCCATCCATGAGACCCGGCACCGATCAGTGCGCCACCGCACGGACCCACGCATCGATTCTTGCAGCGCGGCCCATCGCCACCAGCCGGGCAGTAACATGGCCGCCAGGATCATTGGCATGGCATAAATGAAAGGGGCGCCTTGTGAGGCTATTGATTTCAATCCTTCTGCTGCTGGGTCTTGCCGCATGCAGTACGTCGCCTTCCAAGGCCGAACTGGATGCCGAGGTCAGGCGGCTGTGCGCCATGGATGGCGGGGTAAAGGTTTATGAAAAAGTGAAGTTACCGCCAGAGAAATACAACAAGCTGCTGGATAAATTTGGCCGCCTCAAGATTCCACGAAAAAACGAGGCAAAAGCATCAGATGAATACTACGATGAATGCGAAGTTCATTACTACATGAAAGGAAACCCGGAACTTTCCCGTGATAAATGTTGGATTGTGCGACGCTCGGACGGGAAGATTTTGGGTGAACTAGTCATCTATGGACGTGGTGGCGGGGACTTTTCAGGGCCATGGCATGGATCAAGTTTTATGTGCCCCGAACCAACACAGCTTCCACATTTTGAAACAGCTATCTTCGTGAAAGAGCAGTAAGAAGTGACGACTCCCAGCAATCTCTGCGACCAAGTTCACTTCACCATTGAGTCCCACTCGCTCCTCTTCAATACCTAAGCCCCCTGACGCAGGCGCGCCATGTCCTTCAAGGGCGGTGCGCCGAACAGGCGGCGGTATTCGCGGCTGAACTGGGAAGGGCTTTCGTAGCCGACCCGATGGCCCGCCGAGGCGGCGTCGTGCATTTCGGTCAGCATCAGGCGCCGTGCTTCCTGCAAACGCAGGTGCTTCTGGTATTGCAGCGGGCTCATGGCGGTGAGCGCCTTGAAGTGCTGGTGCAGGGACGACTTGCTCATGTTGGCGGTGCTGGCCAGCTCGTCGATGGACAGGGGCTTGTCGAAGTTGCCCCGCAGCCAGCCGATGGCCTGGGCGATGCGCTGGCTGTGGCTGTCGGCCACGGCCATGTTGCGCAGATGGGCGCCGCGCTCGCCGGTGAGCAGGCGGTAGAGCAGTTCCCGCTCCAGCAAGGGCGCGAGGATGGGAATATCCGCCGGCGTATCCAGCAGGCGGGCCATGCGCAGGGCCGGTTCCAGCACCGCCGTGGTCAGGTCGCTCACCGCCAGGCCCAGGGCCATGGCGCCGGGGGCCGTCGTCGGCAGGGTCATGTCGCCCATCAGACTGCGGATCTTTTGCGGGTCCAGATCGAAGACAAAACTGAGAATGGGTTTTTCCGCCGAGGCCTGGGTCACCTGGGCCACCACGGGCAAGTCCACCGAGGTCACCAGGTAGCGGTTGCGGCCGTATTCATAGGTTTCATCCCCCAGGGTCACCCGTTTCGCCCCCTGGGGAATCAGGGCCAGGGCAGAACGGTAGATGCCGCAGGACGGCAGGTTGGCCACGGAAGAACGGTAAAGGAGCAAGCCCGGAATCGGCGTTTCGTGAATGCCGTCGCCGTCGCAATATCGTTCAATAATGGCGATCAATTCCTGTTGCAGCAGCGCCAACGGTCCCGTTTCGGCCGCGGCGGAATCACCTTCTCTCACCATGGTTTTCTCCCTTCTCGAACATCCGCGAGCATAGCCGGTTCTTTTTTCCCTTTTGTGAACTAGGCTATCAGTTTGGAGGATCAGGCAAGAATTTCGCAGGAATTTGTTATCGACGCCGACGCCCCATCCGCTAGATTGCCGCTCAAGCTGGCCGCCATGCCCGGCCGCCCCCAACCCAACAACGGAGCCGCCCATGATCAAACTCACCATCAACGGCAAAGGCCAGGCCCTCGATGTCGCCCCCGACACGCCCCTACTCTGGGCCCTGCGCGACCACCTGCAACTGACCGGCACCAAGTACGGCTGCGGCCAGGCCCTGTGCGGCGCCTGTACCGTGCATGTGGACGGCACCCCCACCCGTTCCTGCGTCACCCCCGTTTCCGCCGTGGCGGGACGCAAGGTCACCACCATCGAAGCGGTGGACGCCGAGAAGGTCGGCAAGGCCGTGCAGGACGCCTGGCGCAAGCTGGACGTGGTGCAGTGCGGCTACTGCCAGTCCGGCCAGATCATGAGCGCGGTGGCCCTGCTCAAGCAGAACCGCAAGCCCAGCGACGCCGACATCGACGCAGCCATGAGCGGCAACCTGTGTCGCTGCGCCACCTACGTGCGCATCCGCGCCGCCATCCACGAAGCCGCGAAATCCCTGGCCTGAGGAGCACACCATGACCACCATTGAAAACCTCAGCCGCCGCCAGTTCATTCAAAGTAGCGCCGGCCTCACCCTGGGCTTCGTCCTGCCCGTCGCCGCCAGCAAGGTGGCCGCCGCTGCCAGCCATGCCGGTGCCGAACCCTTCGCCCCCAACGCTTTCCTCCGCATCAATGCCGACAACACCGTGACGGTGATTGCCAAGCACCTGGAAATGGGCCAGGGCACTTACACCGGCCTCGCCACCATCCTCGCCGAGGAGCTGGATGCAGCTTGGGCTAACGTCCGCGTCGAGGGCGCCCCCGCCGACGCCAAGCGCTACAACAACCTGAACTTCGGCCCCATGCAGGGCACCGGCGGCAGCACCGCCATGGCCAATTCCTGGGACCAGTTGCGCAAGGCCGGCGCCACGGGCCGCGCCATGCTGGTGAGCGCCGCCGCCAAGCAATGGCAGGTGCCTGCGGGTGAAGTCGGCGTCAAGGACGGCATCGTCAGCCATGCCCCCACCAAGCGCAGCGCGACCTTCGGCCAACTGGCCGAAGCCGCCGCCAAGGAAGACGTGCCCGACATCGTCAAACTCAAGGAGCCCAAGGACTTCCGCCTCATCGGCAAGCAGGCCAGGCGCAAGGACAGTGCCGACAAGATCAACGGCAAGGCCCAGTTCACCCAGGACGTGCACCTGCCCGGCATGCTGGTGGCCCTGGTGGCCCACCCGCCCCGCTTCGGCAGCAGGGTGAAGTCCTTCGACGCCAGCGCCGCCAAGGCGGTGAAGGGCGTGGTGAACGTGGTGCAGATTCCCCAGGGCGTGGCCGTGCTGGCCACCGATACCTGGAGCGCCAAGAAGGGCCGCGATGCCCTGACCGTGACGTGGGACGAGAGCGACGCCTTCACCCTGGGCAGCGATGAAATCCTCGCCCGCTACAAGGAGCTGGCCAAGCAGCCCGGCCTCCCGGCCCGGCGCGACGGCGATACCGACGCCGCCTTCGCCCAGGCCGCCAAGGTGGTGAAGGCCAGCTACGACTTTCCCTACCTCGCCCACGCCGCCATGGAACCCATGAACTGCGTGATGGTGCTCAAGGACGCGGAGCTGGAAGCCTGGAACGGCGAGCAGTTGCAGACCGTGGACCAGAACCACCTGGCCGCCGTCTTCGGCCTCAAGCCCGAGCAGGTCAAGCTCAACATGCTCTACGCCGGGGGCAGCTTCGGCCGCCGCGCCGTGCCCACCTCGGACTACCTGATCGAGACCGCCGCCATCGTCAAGGCCCTGGCCGACCGGGGCCAGCGCAACGTGCCCGTCAAGCTGGTCTGGCTGCGGGAAGACGACATGCGCGGCGGCTACTACCGTCCGCTGTTCCATCACGCCCTGGAAGCGGCCCTGGACGCCAGCGGCAAGGTCATCGGCTGGCGCCATCGGCTGGTGGGCCAGTCCATCCTCAAGGGCACGGCCTTCGAGGCCTTCATGGTCAAGGACGGCATCGACCACGTCTCGGTGGAAGGCGCCGCCAACCTGCCCTACGCCATTCCCAACCTGACCGTGGACCTGCACACTCCTAGCGACATCAAGGTGCCCGTGCTGTGGTGGCGTTCCGTCGGCTCGTCCCACACCGCCTACTCCACCGAGAACTTCCTCGATCAGGTGGCTACAGCAGCGGGCAAGGACCCGGTGGCCCTGCGCCTGGAACTGCTGGACAAGCACCCGCGCCATGCCGGCGTGCTCAAGCTGGCGGCGGAAAAGGCCGACTGGCACAAGCCCCTCAAACCCACCAAGGCGGGTGAGCGCCGGGGCCGGGGCGTGGCGGTGCATGAATCCTTCAGCTCCTACGTCGCCCAGGTGGCGGAAGTCACCATCGCCAAGGACGGCAGCATCAAGGTGGACCGGGTGGTCTGTGCCGTGGATTGCGGCACCGCCATCAACCCCGACAACATCCGCTCCCAGGTGGAAGGCGGCGTCGGCTTCGCCCTCTCGGCGGCGCTGCACGGCGAAATCACCCTCAAGGAAGGCCGCGTCGAACAGGGCAACTTCGACGGCTACCCGCCCCTGCGCATCAACGAAATGCCCAAGGTGGAAGTGCACATCGTGCCCTCCAGCGCCGCCCCCACCGGCATCGGCGAACCCGGCGTGCCGCCCCTGGCACCCGCGGTGGCCAACGCCATCGCCAACGCCACGGGCAAGCACCTGACCCGCCTGCCCTTCAGCAGCGCGGACCTGGCGGCGTAATGAAAACGGGCAACGGAAATGGGAACGGGGAACAGAAATGGGGAACGGGAAATGGGAATGGTGAAAACGCCACCCAAGTTTCCCCCCGTTCGTGGTGAGGTATCGAACCATGAACGGGGCCACCGAACCGGCCCCTCATCCGCCACGCCACCAGCAGCCACTTGGCCTGCGCGTGAAGCAACGCCCACCACCGTTCGTCCTGAGCGAAGCGCGCAGCGCGAAGTCGAAGGGCAGGGGGAACACGTCATTCCCGCGCAGGCCGGAATCCAGGGACTTTGGGGATGACTGAACAACACGGGATTCCCGCCTGCGCGGGAATGATCCAGTTTGCTGGCGATTGCTGCTAATCGGAAAGGAACAACCATGGATAGCCTCGACACCCAAGTCCTCGACGCCGCCCGCCGCTGGGCCGCCGCCGGCCACCGTTTCGCCCTGGTCACCGTGGCCCGCACCTGGGGCTCGGCACCGCGCCCGCCCGGCGCCTGGATGGCCCTGCGCGACGACGGCTTGGTGCAGGGCTCCGTTTCCGGTGGCTGCATCGAGGATGACCTGATCGCCCGCATGAGCCGGGGCGAATTCGCCACCAGCGCCCCCACCGTGCTGCGCTACGGCGTCACCCGCGACGAGGCCCAGCGCTTCGGCCTACCCTGCGGCGGCACCCTGGAACTGGTGATCGAACCCGCTCCCAATGCCGCCCTGCTGGACGACCTGGCCGCCCGCATCGGCAACGGCCAATTGGCCCTGCGTCGCGTGGATCTGGACAGCGGCGCAGTCACCGTCAGCGACGGCCGCAAGGGCGACGCCCTGCGCTGGGACGGCCACACCCTGGTCACCCCCCATGGCCCCGGCTGGCGCCTGCTGGTCATCGGCGCCGGACAGATATCGCGCTTCCTCGCCCCCATGGCCCAGGCCCTGGGCTACGAAGTGCTGATCTGCGACCCCCGCGTCGAATACAGCGCCGAATGGGACATCCCCGGCGCAAGGCTGGTGCCCGGCATGCCCGACGACGTGGTGCTGGAACTGGCCCTCGATCCCCACAGCGCCGTGGTGGCCCTGACCCACGACCCCAAGCTGGATGACATGGCGCTGCTCGAAGCCCTCAAATCCCCCGCCTTCTACGTCGGCGCCCTGGGCTCCCGCCTCAACAACGACAAACGGCGCGAACGCCTGCTGGAACACTTTGATTTATCCGCCGAGGAAGTAGGCCGCCTCCACGGCCCCGTGGGCCTGCCCATCGGCAGCCACACCCCGCCGGAAATCGCCGTCGCCATCCTGGCGGAAATGACGGCGGTGAAAAACGGCCTGACCGATACCGCCGCCCTGCGCCGCCCGCCCCAAGGCGCGGCGACGGACAACGCCCGCCTGGGTAGCGGCTGCCAAATCGCCTGAAGCCCCACAGGGCGGGCCAGGCCCGCCTGTCGCCATCGCCCCAGGGCAGCCCCGCCAAAGTCACGCCTCGCCGCCCTTGGCCCTATCCACATCACTCACTCCTCCACCACGAACCACTACCCGCCGCGCCGCGCTCCAGCGCTCATTCCACCGCGCACATCGTTCCCCACTCGTCCCTCCCTTCGTCCCTCTCCTCCATTAGTCCTCGCCGTTCGCCCCATTACCCCCACCCTTCGCCCCATCACCACCACCGTTCGCCCCCTCCCCCACACCGTTCGCCCTGAGGTATCGAAGGGCGAAGTCACGAAGGACACAGCCCCAAAAACCGAGACCCCAAAGCACGCACCGCAACACCACCCCCACCGCCATCTGCTAAAAACCCAACACCCCATCGCCGCCCCAAGCCCATGGAAACCCCACCCTCCCCCCCAATCGTCGGCATCCTCCTCGCCGGCGGCGCCAGCCGCCGCTTCGGCAGCGACAAACTGAGCCATCCCCTGGCCGACGGCACGCCCCTGGCCCTGGCAGCGGCCATGAACCTGCGCCAGGCCTGCCCCCGGGTCATCGCCGTGCTGCGCCCCGGTCGGGAAGCCCTGGCCGCGCAACTGATGGATGCGGGCTGCGAAATCCTCGTCACGGCGGACACCCAGTTGGGCATGGGCCACAGCCTCGCCGCCGGTGTGCTGACTAGCCTCGACGCAGCGGGCTGGCTAGTGGCCCTGGGCGATATGCCCTTCATCGCCCCGACCACCCACCGCCGCATCGTCACCGCCCTACAAACCGGCGCCGCCATCGCCGTCCCCAGCCACCAAGGCAAACGCGGCCACCCGGTGGGCTTCGCCCGCCAGTGGTACGAGCAACTCACAGCTTTACAAGGCGACGAAGGCGCCAGGTCCCTGCTGCAAGCCGCACCCCATGCGATCACCCTCTGCGAGGTGGACGATCCCGGCATCTTCCACGACGTGGATACACGGGAAGACCTGCCAAGAACCAACCAAGCCCCAACGGCACACGATCATCAGTGATGAAACCTAAGCGCCGTTTCCGCTTTTCATTGCATAGCCAGGAAGAGAACGAATACCGCGAACAGCTTGAGGTATTACGTGGACAGATGATTGGACATGCCGATGGGCTTATCTTTGGGAGATGTGTTTAAATCCAAACGGATAGATCCTGGAAGGGGAAGAAATCATGTGTCCAATAATCTGTTTACTTCCCGTTTTGTCGTCTACAACACGTTAGAGGGCTACATGACTACTGATCCACCTGACAGCGGTTCCGAATTGCCTGAAGAGGGTAAGGCCGGGAAAGTCATCCGTGGCGCACTCCAAGTTGCAAGCGGCGCCGTTCCCATTTTGGGTGGTCTTCTTTCAGCCATTGCTGGCGCGTGGTCAGAACGTGAGCAGGAGAAGGTAAACCAGTTCTTCGATCAATGGGTCCGCATGCTCGAAGAGGAGATTCGTGAAAAGGAGGCCACTGTAATTGAAATTATGGCGCGTCTCGATCTTCAAAACGAGAAGATCGCTAAACGAGTCGAGAGCCGAGAATTTCAGTCGCTGGTCAAGAAGACTTTCCGCGATTGGTCGGGCGCGGAAAGCGAAGACAAGCGCGTTCTCATCAGAAATCTTCTTAGCAATGCTGCCGCTTCTACGGTTTCGAGTGACGATGTTGTCCGCATGTTCATTGACTGGATTGGTCAATACTCAGAACTTCACTTCAAGGTCATAGGCGCGATATACAACTCCAACGGCATTAGCCGTGGGGCTGTTTGGCGAAAAATCGGAAAGGGGCCAGTTCGCGAAGACTCTGCCGACGCCGACCTGTACAAACTATTGATTCGTGACCTCAGCATGGGTAGCGTCATCCGCCAGCATCGCGAAACCGACTACTACGGAAACTTCATCGCAAAACCCGCTGCGAAACGAAGCTCGGGGGGCGGTTCAAAGGTACTCACCTCCGCTTTCGACGAAGAGGAACTCTACGAACTTACCGAACTAGGCCAACAGTTTGTTCACTACGCAATGACCGAGCTAACACCTCGCATTGCCTACACCTACACACCACCGAGCAATGATGGCGCAGCCCTCTAACCCTGCGGTCAACACGGACCTTGCGCATAAAGCCGCGCAAGGCCGGTTACCTTCACGTTAGCCATCAGAACGAGACTGCTATGGCCACCAAGATAAAGAAGCTGCTGTTCGTCGATACCAATATCTGGCTCGACTTCTATCGCTCTCGTAACGAGACGGGTTTAGCACTACTCAAGCATGTAGAAACCATCGCAGACAAGGTCATCGTTACTTATCAACTTGAATCGGAATTCAAGCGAAATCGGCAGGTGGCGATCGTGGAAGGCATTCAGGATCTCAAGGCGCCTGGCCAGATCTTGCGGCCCGGTATTTTTTCTGATGCGCGTGCATCGGAAGCGCTCACGCGTGGCATGAAGGATGCCGAGAAGCGAGTAAAGGCACTGAAGGCAAAGCTCACGAAAGCTCTTGAAAACCCGACCAGATACGATCCAGTCTATCAAGCGTGCCAGCGGATTTTTCATCGAACTGATTCCCTAGTGCTGACCCGTGAGGATAAGATTCGACACTTCATTCGGCGAAAAGCGTTCCGCCGCTTCTTACATGGGTGCCCTCCGCGAAAGAAGAATGACACGTCCATTGGTGACGCGATTAACTGGGAATGGATGGTGTATTGCGCACAGAAGGAAAATGCCGAACTCGTTATCGTCACGCGCGATGCGGACTATGGCCTGCACTATGAAAGCAAGTCATACATCAACGACCATCTCAAACAGGAGTTTGCCGAACGTGTCAGTAAGAAGCGAAACCTGCTTCTATATTCCCGGCTATCTGAAGCACTAAAGCATTTCTCAGTTCCGGTAAGTGCTAAGGAGGAAACTGCCGAAAGCGAAATCGTTGAATCGCAGCCAATTCCGGTTGTCGTTCAACCCGAAGAACCCCCGCCCAGAACCGCAAATTGGGCTGAGATATTCCGTATGGTGCAGCAACTCTCTCAGAAATACGCGGCCGCCCAGCAAGCCAAACAAAGTGGGACGCCAACTAATGACTAACCCATCATTCCACCGGACCTGCGCGAAAAGCTGCGCAGGCCGGTGAATTCAAACGTTAGGGGCGTTACTCCCATTTTGGAACTGATCGAATGAAAATCTCCCCACTACTTCTTGTTGCCTCCCTTGCTGTATCACTCAGCACCCAAGCTGCTGACACGCCGTCCATTTCCTTAGCTCAGGACGCACTGTCATCGATCTGGTCGCGAAAAGACAAATGCGTGAAGGTTTCTGCTTTTGAAAAGACCGATGGTCAAAGCTCCGAGGTGTTTGGAATTCATAGCTACGTAATGGACTACAAAGCCCAACTTACTTTTATCGCGCCATGCTATGCCGAGTATGACGCAGAGCGAAAGAAGTTCTCGATGAGTCCTCACTTGAAGAAGCCGCCCTTTATGAACTCGCAGAGCAAGCTGTTTCAGCCCGGCGAGGCAGTCGTCATTGTCGGGAAACTACATTTCGTGAAGAAAGAAAGTGGTTGGCATAAGCAATAACGCCCCTAACCCGGCGTTCGTGAGGGACCTCGCACGAAAAGCCGCGCGAGCTCCCTCAACTCCACGTAAGCCCTGACCAAACCCACTCGCCCCATCAGAAACCACCGCAATGGACATCCCCCGCATATTCAACATCACCGAAAGTGCGCACCGCATTCACAACCCGTTCACGCCCGACAAGTTCGCCACCCTCGGCGCGGCGTTGCGCCTGGCACCGGGGGCCCGGGTGCTGGACCTCGGCAGCGGTTCCGGGGAGATGCTGTGCACCTGGGCGCGGGATCACGGCGTCGTCGGTACCGGCATCGACATGAGCCCCTTGTTCACCGGGCAAGCAAAGCTTCATGCCGAAGAACTCGGCGTCGCCCAGCAAGTGACGTTCATCCACGGCGATGCGGCGGGTTACGTCGCCACCGAGAAGGTGGACGTGGCCGCCTGCATCGGTGCGAGCTGGATTGCCGGAGGCGTGGCCGGCACGATCGAACTGTTGGCGCGAAGCCTGCGCAGCGGCGGGATCATCCTCATCGGCGAGCCTTACTGGCGACAATTGCCGCCGACGGAAGCCATCGCCAAGGGCTGCTTGGCCAACGCCATCGCCGACTTCCTCCTGCTGCCGGAACTGGTGGCCTCGTTCGGCCGCCTCGGTTACGACGTGGTGGAAATGGTGTTGGCCAACCAGGACGGTTGGGACCGATACGAAGCAGCCAAATGGCTCACCATGCGCCGCTGGCTTGACGCCAACCCCGACGACGAGTTGGCGCCGGAGGTTCGCGCCAAGCTCACCTCGGAACCCGAACGCCACGTCGCCTACACCCGCGAATACCTGGGCTGGGGCGTGTTCGCGCTGATGCGGCGATAAGACGCCAGGGCGTTTTTGCGCGCTCAATACTGGCGGAACGCTGCCGGTCACGCGGTTCACACAGCGCGGCCCTTAGGCCATTGATCGGCGCTGCCGGGACTTCAGCAGGCCTGGAAGGTTTTCTCGGCAAACTACCAGAGGGCTCCAGGGACCGAGGCCGGCCTTCGCGCGCCATCGTCCCAGGTTTTAGGCACGCTCATTGCACCAGACGGCTATCGCCCAATGGGACTGCCATGATGATTCAGCCGATTTCCGCCCTGTTCTCCGCCACCACGATCGCACGGGCCATTACGCCCCGGCAAGGCGCCGCCACGTCGCCGGCAAATACTGCCGACACGGTCACGATTTCCCAGGCGGCGCGGGACCGATTTGCCGCCGAGGCCGCCCAGGCAAAATCCACGACGTCCGCCAGCAGCGGCACCAAGGCGGAATACGACACCAACCACGGCGCCCAGATGCTGGATATCGAAGCCTACTTCACGCCCAACCAGGGTCAGCCGCTGGACTTGGACACCCTGCCCTTGCTGATGCCGAGCCAGAAAAACATCGACGCCCTGTCCGGCTACGTCAATGAGCACATGCGCAGCTTTTTGTCCGATAACGGCATACCCACCGCACCCACAAAAATCACCTACGACATGATGGGGGAAGTCCAGTTGCCGGCGGATTATCCCTACGCGGCAGAGTTCAAGAAGGCATTGGAAAACAATCCGGTGATGGAGCGGGCGCTGCGCACCACCAACGCCCTGTCGTCGAACCTGGTGGAGATGAACAAGTCCCTGCCCTACCTGCAAGAATACCAAGCGGCCTCGTCCCAAGCGGAGATCGCCGCCGTAACGGCGAAATACAGCTATCTGTTCTCCAACAACCGCTACGCTGACACCATCGCCCTCAATTTCACCGCGAACGGCACCCTGAGCATCACCCACGACGGCAAGCCGCTTTCCCAGGCATGAGTTCCCCGGCGCTGGCCCCGGGGCGAATGACTTAAGGCAACGTCCGTTCGCGCCGCGCCCGGCGCTGTTGTTACGCGCACAAGCGCCGATCCGCCCTCACACCCCTTCCCCCAAGCCCCGCCACCCTTGCGATAATGCGGGGCTTCGCTTCTCTCGCCGCCCCATGCCATGACTGCCTCCCCCACGCCCATCGCCACCCTGCTCACCGAGGAGGAGCTGGCGGAACTCGACCGTTTCCTCAGTTCCGACGCCACCGGCGACGAGGTGATGATGCTGGACACCCTGGACGGCTATCTGGCGGCCATCGCCATCGGCCCCATCACCCTGCCCGCCCAGCAGTGGCTGCCCCGTGTCTGGGGACCGAAGGAAGGAGAGGCGCCCCGCTTTGCGTCCGCCGAGCAGGCGGAACGGGTGATGGGGCTGATCCAGCGCCACCTGAACGGCATCATCGACCGGCTGCACGCCGACGCGGACGCCTTCTCGCCCATCCTCGACCAGGTGGCCTACCAGGACAAGGAAAAGGAATTCCTCGACGGCGAAATGTGGTGCTACGGCTTTCTCACCGGCCTGGGCCTGGCACGGCGCGAGTGGCAGCCCCTGTTCGAGCACGAGTCGGCCATGGCGGCGCTGCACCCGATCTACCTGCTGGGGGCCGGCGACCTGAATGCGGACCAGCGCAAGCAGACCAACACGCCGGCCCAGCGGGAAGCCCTGGCGCAAAAGATTCCGGCCAGCGTGGCGGCCCTTTACCGTTTTTGGCTGCCCTACCGGGAAGCCGTGCACGAGCGCATCGTCGCCACCACCTTGCAACGGGAAGGCCCCAAGGTGGGCCGCAACGACCCGTGTCCCTGCGGCAGCGGCAAGAAGTTCAAGAAGTGCTGCGGCGTGGCCGCCAACCTGCACTAAGTACCCGCCGGCGCGCCGCGCCGATGGGATGGCCAACGCCACCCTAGATCATGGTGTCGGGCCGCACCCAGTCGTCGAACTCTTCCGCCGTGACGTAACCCAGGGCCAGGGCGGCCTCCTTCAGGGTGCTGCCTTCGGCGTGGGCCTTCTTGGCGATGGCGGCCGCCTTGTCGTAGCCGATGTGGGGATTGAGGGCGGTCACCAGCATCAGCGAACGGGACAGCAGCTCGCCCATGCGCTCGGTGTTGGCTTCGATGCCGCGCAGGCAGTGGCGGTCGAAGCTATCCATGGCGTCCCGCAGCAGGCGCAGGCTTTGCAGCACGTTGTGGATGATCAGGGGCTTGAACACGTTCAACTCGAAGTTGCCCGAGGCGCCGCCCATGTTCACCGCCACGTCGTTGCCGAACACCTGGCAGCACACCATGGTCAGGGCCTCGCACTGGGTGGGGTTCACCTTGCCCGGCATGATGGAACTGCCCGGCTCGTTTTCCGGCAGGCGCAGCTCGCCCAGGCCGCTGCGGGGGCCCGAGCCCAGCCAGCGGACGTCGTTGGCGATTTTCATCAAGGCCGCCGCCAGGGTCTTGAGGGCGCCGTGGGTGAACACCAGGGCCTCGTGGCCGGCCAGGGCGGCGAACTTGTTGGCGGCGGACATGAAGGGCAGACCGTTGCGGCGGAACAGTTCCGCCGCCACCCGGTCGCCAAAATCGGGATGGGTGTTGAGCCCGGTGCCGACGGCGGTGCCGCCCACCGCCAGCTCCAGCAGGCCGGTCTGGCTGGCCTGCACGGCCCACTGGGCCATGGCCAGTTGGGCGTTGTAGCCGGAAAACTCCTGGCCCAGGGTGAGGGGCGTGGCGTCCTGCAAATGGGTGCGGCCGATCTTGACCAGGTCGGCGAAGGCCGCCGTCTTTTCGTCCAGGCCGAAGCGCAGGGCGTCCACGCTGGCCAGCAGTTGCTGCACGCCGAGGGCCGCCGCCACGTGCATGGCGGTGGGGAAAATGTCGTTGGAGGACTGGCCCCGGTTCACGTCGTCGTTGGGGTGGACCAGCCGCCCCTCGCCCCGGCCGCCGCCAAGGAGTTCCGAGGCGCGGTTGGCCAGCACCTCGTTCATGTTCATGTTGGTCTGGGTGCCGGAACCGGTCTGCCACACCGAGAGGGGAAAGGCGTCGTCGTGCTGGCCGGCCAGCACTTCGTCCGCCGCCGCGACGATGGCGGCGGCCTTGTCCATCGGCAGCAGCCCCAGATCCCGATTGGCGATGGCACAGGCGCGCTTGACCTCGGCCAAGGCATGCAGCAACTCGGCGGGCATGCGTTCGCTGGAAATGCGGAAATGCGCCAGGGAGCGCTGGGTCTGGGCGCCCCACAGGGCATCGGCGGGCACCTCCACGGGGCCCATGGTGTCCCGCTCGGTTCTGGTCTGGCTCATGGCGTCTCCTCGGCTAGGGCGTCAGGCGCATCCTAATCCGGCCCGGCGCCGGACGCCAGTCGGAACTAGCTGCCGCTACAGTGGCCGCCGATCTCGAAGGGGTCCAGCAGGCGGCTGCAAATCCAGCGGGCCAGGGAACCGCGCCAGTCGCTGCGGGGAATGTAGCGGCCCAGGCGCTGGCTGAAGGTGGCTTCCCGCGGCAGGTCGAGGAACAGCACGGTGGCCACGGTCCAGTTGAACAGGATGTCGAACAGCACCGCCACCAGCACGCCCGGAATGACAATGACCTTGGTCACGGTGTAGAGATTGGACCAGCGGTTGCGCAGGGCCATGACGGCCAGGAAGGCGAAATAAAAAACGTAGGTGGCCAGGGCCAGCCACCAGCCGAGGCCGAACAGCCATTCGATGAAGTTGTGGATCGCGGTCATGAAGTCGTCAGGGACAAGGGAAAAAGAAAGCGAAGGAGAGCGCCAGTCTCAAGGCAGGCACAGGTATTCGGCGGCCTGGGCGGCCTGGGGCGGCGCCTGATAGGGAATGGTGCCCAGGCGCGGCGCGCTCAGGCATTCCTCCAGGGTGCCGATGTTCTCGGCGACGGACTGCATCAGGGGATCGACGCCGTTGGCAACCCAGCCGGCCAGGGTCAGCCCCCGGGCGGCGATGGCCTCGGCGGTGAGCAGGGCGTGGTTGATGCAGCCCAGGCGCAGGCCCACTACCAGGATCACCGGCAGGCCCAGAGTTTCCGCCAGGTCGGCGCTGTCCCCCTCGGGACCGAGGGGAACGCGGAAGCCGCCGACGCCTTCCACCAGCACCACGTCGGCCTGTCGGCGTAACTGGCCCAGGGCGTCGTGGATGGGGGCGAAACGGATCAGCCGGCCCTCCTCCCCCGCCGCCAGATGGGGGGCGATGGGACTCTTGAAGGCGTAGGGATTGACCAGGGCGCGGTCGACCTTGACGCTGGAGGCGGCGATCAATTGCTCCACGTCCTCGTTGTGGCCCGCGCCGTCGAGGCCGGCGGCCACCGGCTTCATGCCCAGGGCGCTGCGCCCCTCGCGGGCAAAGCAGTGCAGCAGGGCACAGGTGGTGAAGGTCTTGCCGATTTCGGTGTCGGTGCCGGTAATGAAGTAGGCGCTCATTGTGGCGGTCGAGGATGGTCGGGCTGGCAGTTTATCAGCGCCCTCCTGACACCATCGTTTCCCCTCGCCATAAAAGCCGAGGGCCGGCGGAGACAAGCTCCGGCGGCCCTCGGTGGCCCGATGCGGGAAATGCGCTACATCATGCCCAGGGCCTTGGGCAGGGCCAGGGACAAGGGCGGCCAGTAGGTGACCAGCAGCAGGAACACGATCATGGACAGCAGCCACGGCCAGACCGCCACGGTCAGGTCGGTGATGCCCATCTTGGTGATGCCGGAGGCCACGTAGAGGTTGAGACCCACGGGCGGATGGCACATGCCCACTTCCATGTTCACCGTGATCAGGATGCCGAAGTGGATGGGATCGATGCCCAGCTTCATGGCCACGGGGAAGAGGATGGGAGCCATGATCAGCACGATGGAGGAAGGCTCCATGACGTTGCCGGCCAGCAGCAGCAGCACGTTCACCGCCAGCAGGAAGGTGATGGGACCGAGGCCCATGTCCAGCAGCCACTGGGCCAGCAGTTGCGGGATGTTCTCGTTGGCCATGATGAAGGAGAACAGCACGGCGTTGGTGATGATGTAGAGCAACATCGCCGACATGTTGGCCGAGTCCAGCAGCACCTTGGGCACTTTGGACAAGGGCATGTCCTTGTACACGAAGATGGCCACGATAAAGGCGTACACCGCCGCCATGGCCGCCGCCTCGGTGGGGGTGAACATGCCGCTGTAGATGCCGCCCATCACCACCACGATCAGGAACAGGCCCCAGAAGGACTCGCGCAGGGCCTTGAGGCGTTCGCCCCAGGTGGCCTTGGGTTGGCGCGGGTAGTCGAACTTCTTCGCCCGGTACCAGGTGACGCCGCCGAGGATGCCGGCCAGCACCAGGCCCGGCACCACGCCGGCCATGAACAGGGCGCCGACGGAACTGTTGGTGGCGACCGCGTACATCACCATGACGATGGAGGGCGGCACCAGGATGCCCAGTGCGCCGGAGGTGGTGATCACGCCGGCACCGAAGCGGTTGGGGAAACCCGCCTTGATCATGGCCGGCAGCAGGATGGAGCCGATGGCCACCACCGTCGCCGGGCTGGAGCCGGAAATCGCCGCGAACAGGGCGCAGGCCAGCACGCCGGCCAGACCGAGGCCGCCGTACCAGTGACCCACCATGGCCGTGGCGAAGGTGATCATCCGCCGCGCCACGCCGCCGTGGGTGAGGAAGTTGCCGGCCAGGATGAAGAACGGAATCGCCATGATCTCGAACTTCTCGATGCCGGTGAACAGCTTCAGGGCCACGGACTCGATGGGCACCTGGGTCATGGTGAACAGGAAGGTCAGCACCGTCAGGCCCAGGGAGATGGAAATGGGCATGCCGGTGAGCATGAGGGCGATCAGCAGCCCGAAGATGATGAGGGTATTCATTGACGGCCTCCCTTGGTGTCGTCTTGCAGCTTCACTTCACCACGGCCGGCGTCGGCGTGTTCCATCTGCTCGGCGCGGACGATGGCTTCGCCCACGGAGAGGGTCTTGGTCTCTTCTTCCAGGCCGTCCACGTGACCGTGGTCGTGGTGGGGCAGTTCGCCGGTGTGGAGGAAGTTCCAGGCCACTTGCAGGAAACGGAAGCACATCAGGGAAGAACCCAGGGGAATTGCGCTATAGACGATCCAGGTGGGCCACTCCAGGTCGGGCGTGATGGGGCCCTCGAACAGGTCGGGGGTCTCGATGCCCAGCCAGTTGAAGATCTGGTAGTGGGCGCCGTTTTCCCAGACGAAGGTGCCGCCCAGGGTGGCGACGATGCCGGTGAAGGTGGCGCCGGCCAGCAGGCCGAACAGCACGAATTTGTTGCGCCAGGGGGTGTTGAGACGGTTGATCAACACGTCCACCCCAACGTGGATGCCGGTGCGCACGCCGTAGGCGGCGCCGAACTTGGCCATCCAGACGAACATGATGATGCACAGCTCCTGGGCCCAGGACAGGTTGATTTCCAACAGGAAGTCTTGCAGGGCTGGCCAGGGCAGGCCGGACATGTAGCGGTGCACCACCGCCACGAAAATCAGCGAGGTCGCCATCGCCATCAGGGACGCGATGATGGTTTCCTCGAGTCGGTCGAGAATTTTCAGCATGAGGCTTTGCCTCCCAGGTAGATCAGATCAGCACGAACGGCCCCGGGGGGCCGTTCGCAGGAACAGCGCTTCGTGTTTTTACTTGTTGGGGTCGAAGCCGGTTTCTTTGTAGATGGATTGGATCAGATCCTTGCCGATACGGCTTTCCTGCTCCTTGTGCACCTTGACCAGGGCCTTGGCCCAGGTGGCCTTCTCGGCGTCGGTCAGGGCCACCACTTGGGTCTTGCCGGACTTCTTCACCTTGTCCAGGGCATCCAGGTTCTCGGTGGAGGCGATGGCGTTGGCGTAGCGGGTGGACTCCTTCATGGCCGCTTCAAGCTGGCTGCGGATGTCGGCGGGCAGACCTTCCCAGAACTTCTTGTTCACGATCACCGCGTAACCCAGGTAGCCGTGGTCGGACAGGGTCATGTACTTCTGCACTTCGTGCATCTTCTGGGTGTAGAAGTTGGAGACGGGGTTCTCGGTGCCGTCCACCACGCCGGTTTGCAGGGCTTGGTAAACCTCGGAGAAGGCCATCACCTGGGGCGTGGCGCCCAGGGCGCGCATTTCGGAATCCAGCACCTTGGAGGACTGGATGCGCATCTTCAGGCCGCGGAAGTCGGCGGGGGTCTTGAGCAGCTTGTTGGCGCTCATTTGCTTGAAGCCGTTGTCCCAGTAAGCCAGGCCGATGATGCCCTTGGGTTCCAGCTTCTTCAGCAGGCCTTGGCCGATGGGGCCTTCAGTGACCTTGTGCAGGGCGGAGTAGCCGTTGAAGATGTAGGGCAGATCGAAGACTTCGAATTCCTTCACGCCCAGGGGACCGAACTTGGCCAGGGAGGGAGCCAGCATCTGCACGGAGCCCAGTTGCAGGGCTTCCATTTCTTCCTTGTCCTTGTACAACTGGCTGTTGGGATAGACCTCAACCTTCACTCGGCCCTTGGTCTTTTCTTCGGCCAGCTTCTTGAACTGTTCGGCAGCCTTGCCCTTGGGCGTGTCGGCGGCCACCACGTGGCTGAACTTGATGATGATGGGTTGGTCGGCAACGGCGCCCAGGCTGAGGGAAGCCAGGGCGATGCCCAGCAATGCGGTGCGGAACTTCATGGATGTCTCCTTTTGTTTGGCGAGCAGATCGCATTCTCGCGCGATCTTTTTGCATTCTGGAAAATTTCTGCATAAAGCAATATTGTGGTTTTCCGCAACGGGACGCCGAGGGCGAAAAAAAAGCCCGGAACGGAGTCCGGGCTTTTGCGGTGCACAACAAAACTGGCTTCAGGCCTTGCCGCTCAACTCCCGCCGCAAGCGGGTCACGTCCAGTTCCTTTTCCCACTTGGACACCACCACGGTGGCCACGCCGTTGCCGATGAAGTTAGTCAGGGCGCGGGCCTCGGACATGAAGCGGTCGATGCCCAGGATCAGGGCCAGGCCGGCCACGGGCACGTCGGGCACCACGGCCAGGGTGGCGGCCAGGGTGATGAAGCCGGCGCCGGTGACGCCGGAGGCGCCCTTGGAGGTCAGCATGGCGACGCCGAGGATGGTCAGTTCCTGGACCAGGGTCAGCTCGATGTTGAGGGCCTGGGCCACGAACAGGGCGGCCATGGTCAGGTAGATGTTGGTGCCGTCCAGGTTGAAGGAGTAGCCCGAGGGCACCACCAGGCCGACCACGGACTTGGAACAGCCCAGCTTTTCCAGCTTGGCCATGAGGGGCACTAGGGCCGACTCGGAGGAGGAGGTGCCGAGCACGGTCAGCAGTTCGTCCTTGATGTAGGCGATGAAGCGGAAGATGGAGAACCCCGTCAGACGGGCGATGATGCCCAGCACGACGGCGACGAACAGCACGCAGGTCAGGTAGAAGCTGCCCATCAGCGCGGCCAGGGGCTTGAGGGAGGCGATGCCGTACTTGCCGATGGTGAAGGCCATGGCGCCGCCGGCGCCGAGGGGGGCCAGCTTCATGATCACGTTCATCATGCCGAACAGGATGTGGGACAGCTCCTCGATGAAGTGGTGCACCATCTGCCCGGCCTTGCCCATGTGCATCATCGAGTAGCCGAACAGGATGGCCAGCAGCAGCACCTGCAACAGGTCGCCGCCGCCGGTGAAGGCGTCGATGAAGGTCTTGGGGATGATGTGCAACAGGAAGTCCACCGTGCTTTGTTCGGAGGCCAGTTTGGCGTAATTGCTCACCGCCTTGGCGTCCAGGGTGGCGGGATCGACGTTGAAGCCGTCGCCGGGGCGCAGCACGTTCATCACCACCAGGCCGATCACCAGGGCGATGGAGGACACCACTTCGAAGTAGAGCAGGGCCTTGCCGCCGACCCGGCCCACCTTCTTCATGTCGCCGGCGCCGCAAATGCCCAGCACCACGGTACAGAAGATGATGGGACTGATCAGCATCTTCACCAGGGAGATGAAGCCGTCGCCCAGGGGTTTCAGACTCACCGCCGCCTTGGCGTCGAAATGGCCCAGGGTGCCACCGGCCACGATGGCCAGCAACACCCAGAAATACATGTGACTGGTAATCCGTTTCACTGTCGTCTCCTTGGTCTCGGCGCGGACCAGGCCCGGGCCGGTTTTCGATGCGCAGCACTTTAGTGCTATCCCTCGGCGACAGACATTGTGGTTTTCCCCAATCAACAGGGCCTTGTCAGGCGTTACCATGCCGGCCATGAACGACAAGCGCGCCCTTTCGCCGGAAAGCCACCACATCCGCTGGTTGTGGTGGCTGCCCCGACTGGCCTTTTTCCTTTTCATCGCCGCCGTGGGTGCCCTGCTCTGGCTTTCGAACCGTTCCGGCAACGAGGAGCAGCGCACCACCCTGATCGGCGACATGCTCTGGCTGGAGCAGGTGTTCCAGTTCCAGTTGTCCCGCAACGAGGAACTGCTGGGGGAAATCGGCCCGGAACAGGCGGCGGACGCCAAGTCCTTCACCAGCCATGCCCGGGCCCTGCTCGCCAACCAGACCGGCCTGCGCCAGATCATCTGGCTCGATGCCAGCGGCCATGCCCGCCACGCCCTGCCCAGCACCGATACGCTGCCCCGGGAAGAACACCTGCTGCAACTGGCCCGCACCCGAGGCAAGCCGGTCTACAGCAGCGTCTACAACCCGGACCAGGAGGGCTGGCGCATCGACGTTTACGTGCCCCTGTTCCGCAACGACCGCTACGCCGGCATCGTCATCGGCAGCTATGAAATCCAGCGCATGCTGGAAGAAGCCGTGCCCTGGTGGCTGGTGGAACGCTACCAGGTAGACATCACCGACACGCCGGGCCGCATGCTGGCCCGGCGCAGCATCAGCGACCGCACCGACGACGAGCGCAGCTACCAGATCAATCTGGACCCGCCGGGCCAGGGCCTTTTCCTCCAGGCGGCGCCCTACCGCCAGGTCTTGCCCCTGGCGGCGCCCCTGCTCTCCATCACCCTGGTGCTGCTGGCCGGCACCGTGCTGTGGAGCTTCTGGGCCCTGCGCCGCCACGTCCAGGGCCGCTTGCAGGCCGAGCAGGCCCTGCGCGAGGAGCATGCCTTCCGTCTGGCCATGGAAGACTCCCTCGACACCGGCCTGCGGGCGCGGGACCTGGAAGGCCGCATCACCTACGTGAATCCGGCCTTCTGCCGCATGGTGGGGTGGAACCGGGAGGAACTGCTGGGCCACCTGCCGCCCATGCCCTACTGGGCCGAGGCGGAAAAGGAAAACGCCCAGGCCATGAGCGACCGCATCCTCGCCGGCGAAGGCCCCCGCGCCGGCTACGAGATCCTTTACCGCCGCCGCAACGGCGAGACCTTCCCCGCCCTGGTGCACACCACGCCCCTGATCGACACCCGGGGCGTGCAGACCGGCTGGATGAGTTCGGTGGTGGACATCAGCGACCAGAAGCAGGCGGAGGAACGGGCCCGCCAACAACAGGAGCGCCTGCAAACCACGGTGCGCCTGGTGACCATGGGGGAAATGGCCTCCAGCCTGGCCCACGAGCTGAACCAGCCCCTGGCCGCCATCGCCAGCTACAACACCGGCTGCCTCAACCTGTTGGAAGCCAACGAGGACCACCCGGAGCGGATCAACCTCAAGGACATCGAGCAGGCCCTGGGCAAGAGCGCCGAGCAGGCCCAGCGGGCGGGCCGCATCATCCGCCGCATTTACGAATTCGTGCGCCGTTCCGAACCCAAGTCGGAACCCTTTGATCCGGTGCAGTTGATCGGCGAGGTCACCGGCTTCGTGGACGCCGACGCCCGGCGCAAGGACGTCCGCATCGACACCCACCTCGCCGCCGACCTGCCTCGCCTCACCGGCGACCGGGTGCTGCTGGCCCAGGCCCTGCTCAACATCGTCCGCAACGGCGTGGACGCCGCCAGCGGCCACGGCGGCAGCGTGGTCATTGAGGCCGGTCGGGAAGACGACCACCTGCACATCACCGTCAGCGACAGCGGCCCCGGCATCGCGCCGGCGGTGGCGCCGCGCCTGTTCGAACCCTTCCACACCACCAAGCCCGAAGGCATGGGCATGGGCCTGAAAATCTGTCGTACCGTGGTCGAGGCCCACAAGGGCCGCCTCTGGCACGATGCCAACCCCACCGGCGGCAGCCGCTTCCACATTCTGCTGCCCTTCGATCCGCCATAATTCCGCCATGACCAGCACCACACCCCTGCCCGGCACCGCCCACATCGTGGACGATGACGAGGCCATCCGCGACGCCCTCACCTGGCTGTTCAAGTCCCGCGGCATTCCCTCCGACGCCTGGCCTTCCGCCGAATCCTTCCTCGCCGACTACCACCCGCAGATGCGCGGCTGCCTGGTGCTGGACATCCGCATGGAGGACATGAGCGGCCTGGAACTGTTCGACCACCTGCGCAGCATGGGCTGCCGCATGCCGGTGATCTACCTGACCGGTCACGGCGACATTCCTCAGGCGGTACAGTCCCTGAAGAAAGGCGCCTTCGACTTCATCGAAAAACCCAGCAACGACAACCAGCTTGCCGATCGGGTGATGGAGGCCTTGGCCCTGGACGCCGAGGTGAACCAGCGCATCAGCCTGCAAGCCGGCGCCAACGAACGCCTCGCCACCCTCACCCAGCGCGAGCGGGAAGTGATGGACGCGGTGCTGGCGGGCAAGCTGAACAAGGTCATCGCCAGCGAACTCAACATCGCCATGCGCACCGTGGAGGTCCATCGGGCGCGGGTGTTCGAGAAGATGGGGGTCAAGTCCGCCGTGGAGTTGGCCCAGCTACTGGCCGGCCAGGGCGACGCCGGTTAACCCCGCACCGTCATTCCCGCGTGAGCGGGAATCCAATGCCCCCTAGTCTCCAGCTCCTAGCCCCTAATGCCTAGCGCCGCCGCGGCGGCGGCCGGCTGCAACAGGGCCGGTCACCGGCCCGCAGGGCGTTGTCCCGCTCATTCTGTTCGGTGAACTTCCACAAGCCGCGACGCAGGCCATGCAACCCCGCCCGCCAGGCCACGCCGGCGGCGGCCTCGATGCGGACCAGGTCCGTGCGCAGCAGGTCGTAGCTCACCCACAGCCCGTCCCCCGCCGCCGCCACCGACAACACCCCCGGCACCTCGCCGATGCGGTGACAAGCCTCGGCCAGGGTGGCGGCATCAGCTGCCGCCAGGCGCAAGCGGCGGCGCTTGACCAGGGGCCGGCGCTCTTCGCGGTTCATGCTGCCCTCCCCTGCCGGCCAGTACGTGCCACGGCCCAGCGGTAGAAGCCGCGTTTGGCCAGTTCCACCAGGAACAGATAGGCCATCACCATGACGCCGAGGATGACGTAGAACCGGGCCGGCGGCGGGACGAACCCGAAGTAGGCGCCAAGGGGGGTGAACGGCAGCAGGATGGCGCTGACCACCACGCCGAGGGAAGCCGCCATCAACAGGGGATGAGGCCGGCTGGCCAGGGGGTTGCCCCGGGTGCGGATGATGAAGATCACCAGCACCTGGGTGCACAGGGACTCGACGAACCAGCCGGTCTGGAACAGTTTTTCGTCGGCCTGGAGCACGGTCAGCATGACGTAGAAGGTGAGGAAGTCGAACAGGGAACTGATGGGTCCGATGACCACCATGAAGTTCCTGACGAAGCCCATGTCCAGCACCCGGGGGCCGAGCATGTCCTCCCGGTCCACTTCGTCCAGGGGAATCGGGATTTCCGACACGTCGTAGAGGATGTTGTTAAGCAGGATCTGGGTCGGCAGCATGGGCAAAAATGGCAGGAACAGCGCGGCGCCGGCCATGCTGAACATATTGCCGAAATTGGAACTGGTGCCCATCATGATGTACTTCATGATGTTGCCGAAGGTGCGCCGCCCCTCCAGCACGGCGGCGTGGATCACCGCCAGGTCCTGTTGCAGCAGGATCATGTCCGCCGCTTCCTTGGCCACGTCCACCGCTGAATCCACCGACAGGCCCACGTCCGCGCCGTGCAGGGAGGGCGCATCGTTGATGCCGTCCCCCAGGTAGCCCACCACGTGGCCGCGCGCCTTGAGGGCGCGGATCACCCGTTCCTTCTGGGCCGGATTGACGCGGCAGAACAGGTTCACCGTCTCCACCCGCACCCGCAGGGCGGCATCGTCCATGGCGGCGATCTCGCTGCCGCTGAGTTGCCCCTGGACGGCAATGCCCAGCTCGGCGCAGACGTGGCGGGTCACCCGGTCGCTGTCGCCGGTCACCACCTTGATGTCCACGCCCGCCTGCTTCAAGGCCGCCAGGGCCGTGGCGGCGCTGGCCTTGGGCGGATCGAGGAAACCGGCAAAGCCCGCCAGCACCAGTTCGATTTCATCGCTCACCACGGCGTGAGGATGGTCCAGGGGAACCTCGCGCCAGGCGATGCCCAGGACGCGGAAACCGTCCTCCTCCAGAGCGTGGTAGTGGCCCTTCACCTGGGCCAGAGCAGGGTCATCCAGTAGACCTTGCCCTTCCATGCCGGCGGCTTCGTAATGGGTGCACAGGCCCACGATTTCATCCGGCGCCCCCTTCACCACCAGCCAGCGGGATGTGCCGTTGTCGATCAGCACCGACACCCGCCGCCGCTCGAAGTCGAAGGGCACCTCGTCGATCTTGCGCCAGGCACCCACCTCGATCTGGCCGTGGGCGAGGATGGCTTCGTCGAGGGGACTCTTCAAGCCAGTCTCGAAAAAGCTGTTGAAGTAGGCCAGTTGCAACACCCGGTCGCTGACCTGGCCGGCGGCATCCACATGGCGTTCGAGGCGGATCCTGGCTTCGGTCAGGGTGCCGGTCTTGTCGGTGCACAACACGTCCATGGAGCCCAGGTCCTGGATGGCGGACATGCGCTTGACGATCATCTGCTGGTCGGCCATGCGCAGCGCGCCGCGAGCCAGGGTCACCGACACCACCATGGGCAGCAACTCGGGGGTCAGCCCAACCGCCAGGGCCACGGCGAAGAGGAAGGATTCCAGCCAGGGCTTGTGGAAAAAGATGTTCACCAGCAACACGAACAGCACCATCAACACCGTGAGGCGCATGATCAGCATGCCGAAGCGGCGGGTGCCCACCTCGAACGACGTGGGCTCGGCGGAGCGGGAAATGCTCTCGGCAATGTCGCCGATGGCCGTCGCCGCGCCGGTTTTGACCACCCGCAGGCGGGCGCTGCCGCTGATCACCGAGGTGCCCATGTACAGGGCATTGGTGGCCTCCTGCATGTCGGCAGCGGGGGATGCGAGGGGGCCGGGGTGTTTTTCCACCGGATAGGACTCCCCCGTCAGCAGCGCCTGCTTGACGAAAAAGTCCCGCGCCTCGATCACCCAGCCGTCGGCCGGCACCAAATCGCCGGCGGACAGCAGCACTACGTCGCCGGGCACCACCTCGGCCACGGCGATCTCCGTCTCGCGGCCATCCCGCAGCACCCGCGTCCGCAACGACACCGACAGGCGCAGCTTTTCCGCCGCCGCGTTGGCCCGGTGCTCCTGGACGAAATCCAGGGTCACGCTGAGCAGGACGATGCAGCTGATGATGAGGAAATTGGCTTCCTCGCCGGTGAAGGCCGACACGGCGCTCGCCACCAGCAGGATCAACACCAGGGGATTCTTGAACCGGCTCAGGTATTGCCGCAACAGGGAGACCTTGCTTTTGCCGCGCAGCAGGTTGGGGCCGAACTCAGCCAGGCGCGTGCGGGCCTGCCCCTCGTCGAGGCCGCTGGCCAGACTGGGCTCGACGGCGGGAGGGGGCGCCAGCCACCAGGCGGCAGAGGGCGTTTCAATCGACATGATGGACGATGCCCGGCAAGGAAAGCGCCTAGTGTACCGGGTCAGGGGAGTGGCCTATCGCCCGCGACGGAAGGCGCCTGGCGATCAGGCCTCCCCCGTTGCCTGGGCGAAGAATGCCCGCAACAGCTGGGGATGGTCGGCGGCGAAGTTCTCCGCCAGCAGGACCAGATCATCCATGCGGTCGGGGCGGAAATTGCGGAAGTCGCCCCGCAGCTCGCACCAGCCGGCCAGGGTCCAGGCATTGCCCCAAAAGAACAGGGACAGCGGCAGCACCGTGCGCTCGCTGGCCGTGCCGTCCTCGCGCCGATAGCGGAAGCGCAGCTTGCGGCTTTCCACCACGCCCTGGCGCAACAGACGCAGCGGCGCCACCATAGCCTCGGCCACGTGGAAATCGGGCACGACGAAACCGACCTGGGCCGTGGCGCGGCGCAAAGCGCCGGGCAGCACCGCCTCGATCTTGGCCAGGGCCCGTTCCGCCGAACGGCCCAGGGCGGCGTCGGTCCAGCTTTGCACCATGCGGATGCCCAGCACCAGGGACTGGATTTCCTCCTCGTCGAACATCAGGGGCGGCAGCTGGTAGCCGCTGCGCAGCAGGTAGCCCACCCCGGCCTCGCCATCGATGGGCACACCGGAGGCCATCAGGTCCGCCACGTCACGATAGACGGTGCGTTCCGACACTTCCAGGTGCTCGGCCAGTTCCCGCGCCCGGACCACCCGGCCCCGGCCCAGCAACAGCACGATGCGAAACAATCGGTCGGCTCGACGCATGGACAACACCGCGCCGGCACGGCGCTCCTGACATAAAGATGTCAGGATAACACTAGGCTATTCTGCACCAATACTAGGCTCCTGACACAAGGTTGTCAGGAGCCTTTGCCGACAATGGCACTATTGTATTTCACCGCCCCCGTGCCAGGGACATGCGTCGGGTAAGTCGTGCGTAATACGGGGTACTGGAGCATGGAGTCTCTTTCAATACCCCATAAGGAACCCCTTCATGAAAGCGCTCCAAGAATCCGCGCCCTCCCTTCGAGCCTGCATCGCTCAGTCGGCCAAAGCATCCGTCCTCGCGGCAGTGTTGATCCATTCATTTCCGGCCTCGGCCGTGGAGTCCCCGAAAACAGAACCCTCCTCGTCCTGGGGGCTGGGGATCGGCGCGGCAAGCAAGCAGAAGCCATATACTGGGATTGATCGCGACAACAAGGCGATTCCGATCATCCAGTTCGAGAACAAGTATGTTCGGGTCTTCGGGCCGGGGGTGGAGGTGAAATTGCCGGGCATTCGCATCAGCGATACGCAAAGGCTCGATTTCGGCCTCGTTGGCCGGTTCGATCTTTCCGCCGGCTACGAAGCCGATGACTCACCGATGCTGGCTGGCATGAGCGAACGCAAGGGCAGCTTCTGGGCCGGTGCCAAGGCGAAGTGGGAGAACAGTCTGGTAAATGTCACGGCAGAGTGGACCGGCGATGCGTCGGGCAACAGCAAGGGCCAACTGTTCAGTCTGGGGCTCGATCGAACCTGGCGCATCGGCGAACATGTGATGCTCACGCCGCGTCTCGTGGCAAAGTGGCAGGATCGCAAGTATGTCGACTACTACTTTGGTGTGCGCGATAACGAAGTACGGACGGGCCGCGCCGCCTACCGCGGCGATGCCGGTGTGAACGCCGAGATAGGGCTGCGCAGTAGCTATATGTTTGACCAACACCACTCCGTCTATCTGGATGTCGCGGTGACCAGCCTTGCCTCAAAGATCAAGGACAGTCCGCTGGTGGACCGTTCCACCGAAAACAGCGTATTTCTTGGCTACGTCTATAGGTTCCGATGAATCGCATACTTCTGCTTGAGGACCATGAACGTTTGGCCAAGCTGATCTGCAAGGGGCTCTTGGCGAACGGTGTCGCCGTCGATGTCGTCGGTCGCATCGACACGGCTTGGGCGGCCCTTGCGCAAGTGCCCTATCAGGCGCTGGTCCTCGACCGGAGCCTGCCCGACGGAGACGGGCTCGCGCTGTTGCATCGCATGCGCAGCGCCGGACTCGGTGTCCCATGTCTGGTCCTGACCGCGCGCGACGCGCTGCACGACCGGGTGGAGGGCCTCGATGCCGGCGCCGATGACTACCTGCCCAAGCCTTTTGCCATGGACGAGATGGTGGCCCGGGTTAAGGCGCTGTTGCGGCGCCCGGTCGAGCATCGCACCCTCGATCCACAGGTGGGCGACTTGAGCCTGCACCCCGGCGCGGGAACGCTTTGCTGCAGCGAAGAGAGCGTGGCTCTCGCTCCGACCGAAATGCAGATCATGCTGCTCCTGGCGCACCGGCAAGGCGAAGTCGTGCGCCGCAGCGCGCTGGAGGCGGCGGCATGGGGGCTGAGCGAGGCGGTCACGCCGAACGCGCTGGATGTGGCCCTGCACCGTATTCGCCGCAAGCTGCTCGCCATCGGTTCGCGCCAGCGGATCGTCAACGTCAGAGGTGTGGGCTATGCGCTCCGGGAAGACGATGAGGCTGAATAGCCTTGGCGTGAAAGTACTATTCGCCTACGTCGTCAGCGCGGCGTTGAGCATTCTTTTGATCGTGCTGGCTGCCAGTGCGATCATGAATTCGCAAGGTAACATCGTGTCCAGGGCGGACGTGGACGACACCGCGAAGGATATGGCCGGAGACCTCCAGTTCGACAGCGAAGGCGTACCCGTCGGATTCAGCCCGGACGTGGTCGACTTCGAATGGATATTCGAAAACATGAAACAGGAAACCGCGTACCGCGTGCTGGATGCGTCCGGAAACGCTGTCTTGTCCTCCGGTGCCGGAGAGGCGTTTTGGCCAAAGAACGCTGCTGTTAGCCGACTTGAGCGCGGGAGCTTCGAGTTCGAGCGCGAGGGGATTGTGATGCTTGGCGCCACCGAACCTGTCGAGCACAAAGGACGCGTCTGGTTTTTACAGTTCGTGGTCAGCGCGAGGTTCATGGAACTCTCATTCGATGCATTTGTGCTACCGGCTACGCGGACAGGAATCATCGTGTTCAGTCTGGTCCTGCTCTTTGTCTTCGGCGTGTGCGGCTATGTCACGCTGAGGTACGCATTCAAGCCGTTGCGAGAGATTTCGAAATCCGCCGCCGCCATTTCTTCACGTTCGATTCACGCCCGCTTGAAGACTGAAGCGGTTCCTTCGGAGATCGCTCCTCTGGTCGACAGCTTCAATCACGTCCTGGAGCGTCTGGAACGAGGTTATCGCGTGCAACAGGAGTTTCTCGGCAACGCGGCGCACGAGTTGAAGACGCCGCTCGCCTTGATCCGCGCCCAGATCGAATTGCGGGACGGCGGCGGCAAGGCCGACCGCGACTCGCTACTGGGCGACGTGGAGTACATGACACGCCAGGTGCAGCAGCTTCTACTCTTGGCCGAAGCCAGCGAGGTGCACAACTACAGCCTCACCCTCGTCCGTATGCTCGACGTCGCCCACGAAGTCGCCGCCTACTTGCAGCGCATGGCCGAGGCGGCCCATGTTCACCTGACGATTTCCGCTACCGGCGAAGTGAAATGGAAAGCGGATCGCGGGGCGTTGTTCACTCTGCTGAAGAACCTGTTGGAAAACGCGATTCAGCACGCCCCCGCCGAGACGGAGGTCAGCGTCGAAATCCGGCATGACGCAGTCCTCGTCCGCGACATGGGACCCGGGGTCGATGCCACGCAACTGCCACGGCTGTTCGATCGTTTCTGGCGCGCATCGCACCGACGCGATCACGGCGCTGGGCTGGGCCTGGCCATTTGCCAGGAAATCGCTCTGGCGCACGGCTGGCGACTCACGGCCGAGCGCGCCGACCCCGGACTGCGTTTCCGCCTGGAACGTGGCGATTCCGGCGATACCGAGCCAACGGCCGTGCCGCATATGGGACGCATCTGATGAGTCGATCGACCGCTTACCGGCTGGGTCATGGCGGTGCCGCCCGGGACGGGTAGCGCACCCTGCCTACCCGCTCACCACCCATTCGATCCGACAGAAGCAACTTATCCAATGCTCGCAACCTTCTCTTCCTCCACCGCTTCGCTGCCCTGCTACTGGATCGGCATCGCCAGCCACGAACACGTCCGCCGGGGCGTGGCGGGAGGCTTCTGCCAGCTCTGCCACGGCAAGGCCCAGCCCCTGCGCCGCATGGCGCCGGGAGACTGGCTGGTGTATTACTCGCCCCAGGAAGTCATGGGCCGGCCCCAACCCTGCCAGGCCTTCACTGCCCTGGGCCGCATTGTCGGCGCGACGGCGTACCCCTTCGCCATGAGTGAGGACTTCGTACCCTTCCGCCGCGACGTGGACTTTCTGCCGGTCGCGCCCGCCCCCATCCGCCCGCTGATTGAAGACCTGGATTTCATCCGCGACAAACGCCATTGGGGCTACGCCTTCCGCTTCGGCCACCTGGCCATCGGCGTGGAGGATTTCGCCCGCATCGCCCAGTCCCTCGGCCACCCCGAACTGCCATGAACCAACCCCGCCCCCACGTCACCTATTACGTCGCCGCCAGCCTCGACGGCTTCATCGCCACCACCGACGGCGGCCTAGACTGGCTGCGAGCCTATGAAAACACCAGCGAGGACTACGGCTACCAGGACCTACTACGCCGCACGGACTGCCTGATCATGGGCCACCGCACCTACCGCCACTGCCGCGCCATGTGCGGCAAGGATTGGCCCTACGCACACATCGCCTGCCACGTCATGACCTCGTGGCCGCCCCAGGACCGGCACGACCTGCCGACCAACGCGGCCTTTTGCGATACCGTTCCCGCCGCGCTGCTGGATGCCCTGGCCGGAGAAGGACGACGACGGTGCTGGCTGATGGGCGGCGGCGAAACCGCCGGCCATTTCCTGCGCGACGGCCTGATCGACGAGATCATCCTGACCACCGTGCCCCTGGCCCTGGGCAGCGGCATCCCCCTGTTCGGCCCCGATGGCCATGCCCCTCGGGGCCTGTTCAAGCACCAAGCCAGCCAGTGCTACGCCAACGGACTGGTGCAGAACCACTACCGGCGCGGGGACTGACGGTCGCCGGGAAGCGCAGGCCGCCCCACGCTTCCTCAGCGATCGCCAGGCGCGGCCCCATCATCCACGTGGGCCGCGAAGCCACTGCGCCCGGGAGCAATATCGGCTTTCAGGGTCAGCGCCGGAATCTCGTATTGGCCCGTGTTCTGTGGACGGAAGGGAATCGGCTCGGTCGTCCACAAATCATCCAGCCGTCGCCCCAGGGCCGCACAGGTTTCTGCATGGCGGGCCTCGTCCATGCGGCTGGTGCGATGGACGACGAAGGGCGGCAGCACCGAAAAGCCCGGGTAATAGAGGATGCCGTGGTGGATGGGAAAGAGGATGTCGTCCATGGGACCATTGATCCCGCGCGGGCCGTAATGGGAATCCCAGCCGCCGGTGGTTACCACCACCATGGCCCGCTTGCCGGCCATGGCGCCTTCGCCGTAGCGCTGGCCCCAGCGCTGGTCCGAATGTTCGCCGACGCCGTAGGCGAAACCGTAGGCGTAAACCCGGTCCACCCAACCCTTCATGATGGCCGGCATGGAGAACCACCAGAGCGGGAACTGGAAGATCACCGCGTCGGCCCAGCGCATCTTGTCCTGTTCGGCGGCGATATCGGCGCTTTGCGTGCCCTGGACGTAGGCCTCCTTGGAGTCGAGGGAGGGATGAAAGGGCCGGCCCGCCGCCCGTTCGGCGAAATCGGTGCGGTCGGCCGGATCCAATGGGGCCTTCCAGTTCATGGCGTAAAGGTCGGACACCTGGACGGCGTGGCCCGCAGCTTCCAGATGACGGACGGTGAAGTCCCGGAGGGATCCGTTGAGGGAAAGGGATTCCGGATGGGCATAGACGAGTAGGACTTTCATGTTGGTGTGCTCCTTGAACAAGACGACCCCCACGATAAGCCGGCCCCAGGTATATTGAAAATGAATTACCGTGATAATAGGTATTGCCATGAGCAATTTCAGAAAACTCGACCTCAACCTGCTGCTGACCCTGGACGTGCTGCTCGAAGAGCACAACGTCACCCGGGCGGCGGAGCGTCTGAACCTGGCCCAGCCCTCGGTGAGCGTGCACCTGGCCAAGCTGCGCGAGATTTTCGGCGATCCCTTGTTGCTGCCCGGCCCACGGGGCATGCGGCCCACGGCCCGGGCCGAGGCCCTGCGCGAGCCCTTGCGCCTGGCCCTGGCGTCCCTGGAAAAAGCCGTCCTGCCGGCGGCACCCTTCGACCCGCAACTGGCCAACCACACCTGGCGCCTGGCGGCCACGGACTATGGCGAATCCACCATCGTCCTACCCGCCCTGAACGGCCTGCGCACGGCGGCGCCCGGCACCCGCCTCGCCGTGCTGGAAATGAACCCGACCCGGATCGCCAAGCAGGCGGAACAGGGCGAGATCGACCTCGCCTTCCACACCCGTGCTGGCTCGCCCGAGGGCCTGCGGCGCAAGACTCTGTTCGCCGAACGCTATGTGCTGGCGGGGCGGGCCGGCCATCCCAAGCTCAAGCGACGGCTGAGCCTGGCCCAGTTCTGCCAGCTCGACCACGTGGTCGTCTCGCCGGACGGCGGCGGCTTCAGTGGCGTGACCGACCAGGCCCTGGCGGCGTTGGGCATGACTCGGCGAGTGGCCCTGTCGGTGCCCCACTTCCTGTTCCTGCGTTCGGTGCTGGTGAATACGGACCTGGTGGCGATGCTGCCGTCACGCCTGGTGGGCGATGGCAACGACCTGCAAACCGTCAAGCCGCCTTTGGAGGTGCCCGGCTACGAAATGTCCATGCTCTGGCACGAGCGAGCCCACCGCGACCCGGCCCACCAGTGGCTGCGCGACTTCATCGCGGCGGCGGTGAAAAACTAAGGGGCACTGAAGGCGCCGTGCGCCTCGAGCCTCCCGTTCAGCGGAAAAGCGAAGAGCCTCGGCTTATCTCAAGCGCACCGGCACCATGCCGCGCAAGCCGTTCACGAACCACAGGGCCGAGGCCCGTTCCACGTCGGCGCGATGCAACACGGCTTCGCGTACCTCGCCCCGGGCCAGCAGTTCCGCCCGCAGCGTGCCGGGCAACAGGCCGCAGGACAGGGCCGGGGTCAGGCGCTGGCCGTCCACTTCCGCAACGAGATTGCCCTTGGTGAACTCGGTCACCTCGCCCCGCTCGTTGTAAAGCAGGGTGTCGAAACAGCCGCTGTCCGGCGGCGGCGCATGGCGCTCGTACATGGGGCGGTGCGTGGTCTTGTGGCGCAGGAAAAGATCGCCGCCATCCACCGGCGCGGCGGCCCAGGCCACGGCGTAGTGGTCCGGCGTCGGTTCCAGGGCATAGGCCTCGCCGGTGATGGCGCCATCGCGGTCCAGCAGCAGGCGCACCCGCCACGTGCCCTGGGCATGGGCCGCGGCCAGGTCCGCCAGGGCATCCCGCAGCGCGGGCTCGGACCAGGCGAAACCGAAGTGGGCGGCACTGGCCGCCATGCGGGCCAGATGGCGATGCAGCAAGGGATAGCAGCCAGACTCCAGGCGCAGGGTTTCCAACAGGCGGAAGCCGGCGCTGGCGCGCCAGAGGAAGCGGCCCTTGGCTTGCCATTCGGCGCCCTCCCCCGCCGCCGTGGCGTCGAGGGTGATACCGCTGCCGATGCCGCATTCCACCGCCTCGCCGCGCCACAGCACGGTGCGGATGCCGACGCTGAAGGTGGCATGGCCGCCGGGGCGGATCACCCCCAGGGCGCCGCAATAGGGGCCGCGCGGGGAAGTTTCCCGCTCGGCGATGGATTGCATGGCGGTGACCTTGGGCGCGCCGGTGACGGAACCGCAGGGAAACAGGGCGGCGAACAGGTCGACCAGGCCGATGTCCGGTCGGGTGCGGCATTCGACGCTGGAGGTCATTTGCCACACACTGGGCAGGGGCTCGACGGTGAACAGGCGCGGCACCGCCACGCTGCCGGTGACGGCGACCCGGGACAGGTCGTTGCGCAGCAGGTCCACGATCATCAGGTTTTCCGCCCGCTCCTTGGCCGACGCCGCCAGGGCGGAAGCCGCCGCTGCGTCCTGCGTCGGGTCGGCGTGGCGCGGGGCGGTACCCTTCATGGGCCGGGTGGCGAGGCGCCCGGCACCGTCCCAATCGAAAAACAGTTCCGGCGAGACCGACAGCACCTGCCAGTCGCCTCCGTCCAGGTACAGCCCATAGCCCCCCGGCTGGGCCCGGCGCAGGGCGGCAAATAGGGCCTCGGGCGCGCCCTGGCCCTGGGCGCGCCAACGGGTGGTGTGATTGCTTTGGTACAGGCGCCCGCACCGGATGTCCTCGTGGATCGCGGCGATGTCGGCCTCGAAGCGGGCGGCGTCGATTTCAGCCCGCCAGGGCGTGCAGGCGAAATCCGCCGGCACGGGGCTTGGCCCCGCCTGGGGAGCGTCGAACAGGGCGAACCAGGCCAGGGGAAAATCCGCCAGGGCGGGCCGCACCGTCAGGGCCGGGTCGAAGGCCGGCGCCGCCTCGTAGGCCACCAGGCCCAGCGCCCACTGTCCCTGCCGGGCCGCCGCCTCGGCGGCCGCGATCACGCCCCGGACCTGATCGGGCCGCCAGGCCACCAGCACCTGGCGCGGGGCTTGGAAGGCGAGCATTTGAGCATCAGCCTCTCCAGGGAATTCAAGACGGGCGTACATGGGGCGGGCGGCGGGAATGGGCGGCAGGCAAGGGGGTTGAACGGGGCAGCGACGCGGCCTGGACGGAAAAGGCCGGTGCCGTGCGCAGGCGCCATTGTGCCGGAGCGACCCCCATCGCGGGGAGAAAGCGCCGCCTGGCCCCACCCGCCGCCCCACCTCGACTACCATGGAGACTTCCACCGCCTCGTTCGGAGCCTTGTCCATGCTCGAGCCCTACGATCCCGCCGACCTGATTCACCCCCATATCGACGATTGGGACACCCTGGCGGAGTTCTACTACTCCCTCAACGACAAGGTGCCCAGCATCGAGGGCGACGTGGCCCGCCTGCGCCGCCAGCCCCATGACCTGCATCTGGTCGCCGATCTGTTCCGCGCCCTGCACAACATCAAGGGCGACGCCGCCATCTGCAAGGTGAACTTCGGCGTGCTGCTGGCTCACCCGGTGGAAACCCTGCTGTCCCGGCTGCGCAGCGGCGAAGTGCCCTTCAGCGACCTGCTGGCGGACCTGATCCTGCTGGCCCTTGACCGGCTGGAAATGGCCACCGAAACCGTGTTC
The DNA here is from genome assembly GCF_054658675.1 of Denitratisoma sp. agr-D3. Taxonomy (NCBI): domain Bacteria; kingdom Pseudomonadati; phylum Pseudomonadota; class Betaproteobacteria; order Nitrosomonadales; family Sterolibacteriaceae; genus Denitratisoma; species Denitratisoma sp. agr-D3. The sequence goes on from NZ_BAAGIA010000003.1 coordinate 424,078, forward strand.
AACCGCCACGGCATCGACCAGTTGCACCTGCCGGCCCTGGTGGACGGTTTCAACGCCCTCAACTCCCTGCCCGCCGACCAGGTGGAGACGGCCGCCGCCTCCCTGATCGAGGGCATCACCGGCTTCCGCCCCGGCCTGGCCTCGGCCCAGGTCAAGCCTGCCCCCGTCCATGCCAAGGCCGCGCCGGGGCGCAAGGAACACGTCCCGGACCTGGACTTTTTCCGCCACCTGGCCCTGCAACTGGAAGCCCGTTCTCCCCACTTCAAGGGTCGCGGCGGCCGCCTGCTGCGCCTGGCCCTGGAAACCAACAAAATGGCCGGCGACCCGGTAGACCCGGTGCAATTGGAAGCAGCGGTGCACCTGCACGACCTGGGCATGATGTTCCTGCCCGAAAGCGTCTGGCTCAAGGCCGATCGCCTGAGCGAGACCGACCGCAAGGCCCTGGCCGAACACCCCTCCCTGGGCGCCGGCCTGCTGGCGCGCATGCCCGGCTGGAGCGAGGCCGCGCGCATCGTCCTCGAACACCACGAAATGCCCGACGGCGGCGGCTATCCCCGCGCCCTCAAGGGCGACGCCATCTGCCCCGGCGCCAAGATCCTGGCCATCGCCGACGCCTTCGAGGCGGTCACCCTCAAGCACAGCCACCGGGGCGAACGCCGCTCCCTGCTGCGGGCCGTGGCCGAAGTCAATGCCTGCGACAAACAGTTCGACCCCTTCTGGATCGGCCATTTCAACGAGGTCATCCGGCGCATGGGATAAAGTCCGTTTTTCCCCAAGACCCACCCCCAAGGAAAAACGATGGACATCGCCCAACTCGCCCAGACCCGCCACACCTGCAAGTCCTATGACCCGACGCGGAAAATTCCCGCCGACCAGGTCGAGCAACTGAAGACCCTGCTCCGCTTCGCCCCCTCTTCCGTCAACTCCCAGCCCTGGCACTTCATCCTGGCCGCCACGGATGCCGGCAAGGCCCGCATGGCCAAGGCCGTCGAGCAAGGCAGTTACAGCGCCAACAAAGCCAAGATCCTCAACGCCTCCCACGTGGTCGCCCTCTGTGCCCGCACCAGCGTCGACGACGCCCACCTGGCTGCCCTGCTGGCCGAAGAGGAAAAAGCCGGTCGCTTCGCCACCACCGAAGCCAAGGAGATGCAGCACAAGGGTCGCAGCTTCTACGTGAACATGCACCGCTTCGACCTCAAGGACACCCAGCACTGGATGGAAAAACAGGTGTACCTGGCCCTGGGCACCCTGCTCCTGGGCGCCGCCGCCCTGGGAATCGACGCCACCCCCATCGAGGGCTTCGACCCCAAGATCATCAACGAGGAATTCGACTTGCGCAGCCAAGGCCTCAGCAGCGTCGTGCTGGTGGCCCTGGGTTACCGCAGCGGCGAGGATTTCAATGCGAAGCTGCCGAAAGCGCGGCTGCCGTTGGATCAGGTGCTGACGGAGGTGTAAGCCCCCGAATGCTGGGAGCCATAGAAAAAGCCAGGATGACTCCTGGCTTTTCCTTTGCTCCACGCCGATGACGTTCGGCCCACAGCCCTGCGAACTGTCCCCAGCCGCACAGCGGAAGGTTGAGCAGAGACAAGTCCGTGAGCGAATTTTCGATATACGCTTTCGGACTGGCGCGCATATGATGCAAGCCTGATCTCAGAGGTGCCCCATGATCAAAATTCGCAGGTACATGCAGTACCAGATGGGCGGCTTGGTTCTCCTGATTGGTCTGGCCTTCAGCATGGGCGGTTACGCCTTGATGAGCAAAATGGCCGAGGAGGATGCGGAGACGGCCTTGCGGTTGATCACCGGGGAGTCGGGTTATGCCGTCGATCACTTGCTGCAACCGGCAACGACCCTGCTCAAGCTGCTGGCGAACGTGCCCGACCTGAAAACAGGCAAGGAAGCGGACTGGATGGTCCGCCTTCCCGCGCAAGCATCCTTATTACGCGACAACACGATGCTCTCCAGCGTCTATGTCGGCGGGCCCCAGGGCCAATTCTTGGTCTTGCGCATACTCAGAAGCGACTGGGATCGCCAGCGTTTCCAGGCCCCGCCCCAGGCACACTGGCTGGTGCAACTGCAAAGGGTCAACAAGGCCGACGGCGAGGACCAATACTGGATCAGCCTGGATGAGCAACTCAAGGTGCTGACCCGCCAGCGTGCGACGTTCGGCGCCGACTACGATCCCCGCACCCGGCCTTGGTATCGTGCCGGCCGGGACGGCGACGGCGTGATGCGCACGCCGGTGTACACCTTTTATTCGACAGGAAAAACGGGCATCACCCTGACCAACCACATGGGACAGGGATGGGTGATCGCCATGGACATTCATGTCGAGTCACTCGAACCGGAATTGGCCAAGCTGGCCCAGGACTACGCCGCCCGTATCGCCCTGTTTGAAAACACTGGCGCGATCGTTTCCGCCGACAAAAGCGAAAAGGGAACGGATGTGTTCTTCAAGACGCTGGTGGAAAAGACGCAGGTCGCCGACGGGAAGGCGTTCAAGTGGATGGTGGACCCCGAGGGGCGGTATTGGTGGATGGGGACGGCGAAAGTCCACCTGGAGAAGGTCGATGATCTTCTGCTCCATGTTGCCGTGCCTCGCGACAGACTGTTGGCCAAGGCACAGCAACTACGGGACTTCCTTCTGGCGGTGACCATGCTGATCACCGCCCTGACCCTGCTACTTGCACGACGCAACGCCACGCGGATTTCCTCCGTCTTCCAGACGCTGGCTGAACGCGCCAATGCACTGGTGAATTTTGATTTTCGCTCGTTCAAACATTCCGACACAAAGATCGCGGAAATTGCCCAACTGGAAGCCGGGCTTGAGCAGGCCCGCACGACTTCAGCGAACTTCTTGCTGCTGCTGGAAAAGGTTGCGTGCGAAACGGACCTGGAGAAACTGCTGCCCCTCGTGCTGGAGGAAACAACCAGCGCCGCCCAGGGAGAAAATGCCTGGCTCTATATCCACGACGGTACGGCCTGGCATTTGCGCGGGCAACGTGGCGCATCCGGGGAAAGGGATTGGCTGGCGGAATGGTTGTCCTACCCGGATGCCGTGCGCAGCGAGCGACGCCCGACGGAAAAGGAAAGCAACGGACATCACGCCCTGATGCTGCCCCTGTCCGGACGTCGCGGACACTTGCTGGGGCTCCTGATCATTGAACGGTCCGCGCCCTTCAGCGAACACCACCGGAACTTCGTCGCGGCGCTGTCCGGCTTTGCCGCTTTGACCTTGGAATCAAGAGAGCTGATTGCCCAGCAAAAGCAACTCTTCGAGTCCTTCATCAAGTTGCTGGCGGAAGCGGTCGATGCCAAGAGTCCCCATACCGGCGGCCACTGCCACCGGGTTCCCATCCTGACCGAGTGGCTGGTCGAACTGGCCGACCGCAGCGACGCCCCCTGTGTCGCCCACTTCAACCTGGACGACGAACTGCGCGAGGCGGTGCACATTGCCGCGTGGCTGCATGACTGCGGAAAAGTGGTGACGCCTGAATACGTAGTGGACAAGGCCACCAAGCTGGAGTCCCTGTACGACCGGATTCATGAAATCCGCATGCGGTTCGAGGTGTGCAAGCGCGAAGCGGAGTTGGCGCTGTGGCAGGCAGCCCATCCCGAGGGCTTGCCAGCGGCGGAAAAGGAGCGCCTGGCAGGCGAGTTGAAGGCCCTGGATGAGGACTTTGCCTTCGTGGCCGAGTGCAATCTGGGCTGTGAAAAAATGTCGGATGAGGCAATCGATCGCATCCAGCGGGTGGCGGCCAGGACCTGGACGCGCACCCTGGATGATCGCCTGGGGATTTCCCACGACGAAATGCGTCGTCGTGCCGACCATGACAGCGACACGTTACCGGCCCAGGAGTATCTGCTCAGGGATCTGGCGGAGCACCAGATTGCCCGCCCACCAGGACAAGCGTTCACGGACGACAATCCGTGGGGCTTCAAGATGCGGGTGCCGGCGCTGCTTTACGACCGTGGCGAAGTGAAAAACCTGTCCATCCAGCGCGGCACGCTGACCGACGAGGAGCGCTACAAAATCAACGAACATATCGTTCTGACCATCAAAATGCTGGAGTCCATGCCTTTCCCCAGACACTTGATGAACGTGCCCGAAATCGCCGGCGGACACCACGAGCGCATAGACGGCCAGGGTTACCCCCGCGCCATTCCCGCCAGTTCTCTCAGCATACCTGCGCGCATGATGGCCATTGCCGACGTTTTCGAGGCGCTCACCGCGACCGACCGGCCCTACAAGGCGGGCAAGAGTCCCGAGGAGTCGCTGGAGATCATGCGCAAGATGTCTCTGGGGGGACACCTCGACGTCGAACTGTTTGAACTGTTTGCCCAGTCGGATATTCCTGCCCGCTATGCCACGCAGTTCCTCACGAAGGACGTCGCCCCCGCGCCCTTGCGACAAAACTGACTTGCCTTCGGACGACAGGCCTTCAGCGGTCGGGGAAAACCACCCCCACCCGCAAGCCCCTCGCCGCATTCCCCTCGCCCAAACTCAACTTCGCCTCATGCAGGTCAGCAATCCAAGCAATATTCTCCAGCCCCATAGCATTGACACAATGTAGCCATAGGGATACAGTCGTCCCATGATTGAGATCCGCAAGACGGACATCTTCGCCAAGTGGCTTGCCGATTTACGCGACCTGCAAGGACGAGCGCGAGTCCAGGCTCGAATTGAGCGCCTTGCTGCCGGCAACCCCGGCGATGTCGAGCCTGTGGGCGAAGGCGTATCGGAATTGCGGATCAACTACGGCCCCGGTTATCGGGTCTATTTCAAACAGCGAGGGCGGGAACTGATCATTCTCTTGGCGGGTGGCGACAAAAGCAGCCAAGCCCAAGACATCAAGACCGCTTTGCGCCTCGCCCGCCATCTTTCGGAGTAGCCGCCATGACTAAGACCACAACCACTCGCTACGATGTCGCCGAATACCTCCGCACCCCGGAGGAAATGGCCGCGTACCTTGAAGCCTGCCTGGAGGAAGCGAATGGCGACGCGGCTTTCATTGCCAAGGCCTTGGGCGACATTGCCCGTGCCAAAGGCATGACCCAAGTTGCCCACGATGCAGGCCTGTCCCGGGAAAGCCTTTACAAGGCCCTCTCCGGGGAGCGCAGCCCTGGCTTTGACACCATTCTCAAAGTCATCGGCGCCCTGGGTTTAAAGCTGCACGCCGAGGCCAATCCTGGATAAGCCAAACCTCGCAGAATCCAAAAACGAGAATTCGACGGGCAATCACCAGCCCTGAAGTTCAGACCCGCTTGAATTCCAGACAGATACGCAGTCCCACCATCCCTTGCCGGCCGTCGCCATCCTCCAGCGATAGCATCGCCCCATGCAGGTCTGCGATGCGTGCGACGATGGCCAATCCCAGCCCCGCTCCTTCCGCCACGCCGACGGCGTCGCCGTGGCGATAGAAGCGGTCCAGCACCCGTTCGTGAGCCTCGGCGGGGATGCCGGGGCCGCTGTCTTGCACCCATAGGCGGCGGCCGGCCACCCCGACTTCGATGGCGCCGCCCTCAGGGGTGTAGCGGATGGCGTTTTCCAGCAGGTTGCGCAGCAGCACCTGCAACAGGGCGGGGTTGCCCTGGATGGCCTGGGGTTGGTCGGGGCCCTCGCCGATGTTCACCTCCAGGCTCTGCCGTTTTGCCAGGGCCTGGGGCATGGCAAGGGCGGCGGCTTCCGCCGCCAGGGTGGGCAGGTCCACGAGCTTCGGCGCCTGGGCCGACTGCTGCTGGCTCAGGGGGTCGAGCCGGGCCAGGGTGAGCAGTTGTTCCACCAGATGGGTCATGCGCGCCACGCCGGCTTCCACCTGGGCCAGGGACTGGTTGCGTTGGGCCTCGTCGCTGGCGCGGCGCGCCACCTGGGCCTGGACCTTGAGGGCGGCCAGGGGAGTGCGCAGTTCATGGGCGGCGTCGGCGGTGAAGTTGCGCTCGTTCTGCATGGCCGTGTCCACCCGCTGGAACAGGTCGTTGATGGCGGTCACCAGGGGCGCCACTTCCAGGGGCATGGCCTGATCGGCGACGATGGGGTCGAGCCGTTGCGGCTGGCGATGGCGGACCTGGGCGGCGATGGCGGAAAGGGGCCCCACCGCCGCGCCGACGGCGAACCAGATGGCCGCCGCCAGCAAGGGCAGCCCCAGCAGCAGGGGCGCCATCAGGCGCAGGGCGATGTCCCGGGACAGCTCGTCCCGCACGTCGTGGCTTTGGGCAACGAAGACCCGGTGGTGGTTTTCCGCCAGGGGCGGGCTGGCGTCCTGCTGGCTGTAGAAGCGCCAGGTGTCGCCGTTCCAGTTCCGTTCGGAAAAGCCGTCGTCGTGGGCCACCGGCTCGGCAGGGGCATTGTCGGAGCGCACCAGCAAGGTCGGCTGGCCGCTGCGGGTGGCCCAGATCTGGAACAGGATTTTTTGTTGGTAGCGGTGCAGGTGCTGGCGGTCTTCGTCCTGCCCATGATCGTGGCGATGGCGGCGCCCGCTGGACGATTCAGCCAGAAGCTGGTCCGGGTTCAGTTGGGCGGGATTGGCGGTGTCGGCGATCACCAGCAGGGCCTGGGCCACCTCGGCCAGTTGGGCGTCGAAGATCTCGTCGGCCTCGTGGTGGGCGCGGACGTAGCTGCTGGCGGCCACGGCCAGCCAGACCAGGCCGGTGACCAGGGTCAGCGCCCAGAGCAGGCGGCGACGCAGGGAGTAGACCGCCGTGGCGGTGACGGGCGCGGCCATCAGGCGTCCTTGTCGATCATGTAGCCGACGCCGCGCAGGGTGCGGATCAGGCTGCTGCCGCACTTCTTGCGCAGGTGGTGGATGTGCACTTCGATGGCGTTGGATTCGATGCCCTTGTCCAGGGCATAGAGCTGGGCCTCCAACTGCTGCCGAGTGAGCACCCGGCCGCGCTGGTTGAGCAGCAGTTCGAGCAGGGCGTATTCTCGCGCCGAGAGTTCCACCGGCTGGCCGGCCAGGGATACCTGGTGGGCGGCGGGGTCCAGCACCAGGTCGCCGTGACGGATCAGCGGATCGGCCCGACCCGTGGCGCGGCGGATCAGGGCGCGCAGGCGGGCGCCCAGTTCGTCCAGGTCGAAGGGCTTGACCAGGTAGTCGTCGGCGCCGGCGTCGAGGCCGGCAATGCGGTCGGGCACCGTGTCGCGGGCGGTGAGCACCAGCACCGGGGTAGCGTCGCCCCGCCCGCGCAGGCTCTTGAGCACCGCCAGGCCGTCCTTCCTGGGCAAGCCCAGGTCCAGCACCACGGCGGCAAAGGGCTCGGCGGCGGGCAGCACCAGCAGGGCCAGGGCGGCCTCGCCGTCCTTGACCCATTCGGCGACGTAGCCCAGTTGCCCCAGGCCGGCCCGCAGGCCGTCCCCCAGCAGGGGATCGTCTTCCACCAGTAACAAGCGCATAGGGTTGGTTCGCTCCGCGTCGGCGATGGCCGGCATGTTACCGCTGGCCGCCGCCGTCCGCGCCGTCGCCGTCCTCGTCCAGGTCCCACAGTTGGTGGGCGTCCAGTTGCAGGCGGGCGGCGCTTTCCCGGGCATCGGCCCGGGCCAGCAGGGCCGTCAGGTCGGCCTCGTGGGCCTGGCGTTGGGCCAGCAGCCATTGGGCCAGGTCGGCTTCGCCCAGCAGGCGGGCGCGCTCGGTCAATTGGGCGGCCTGGCGGGTCTGACGTGCAGCGGCGTCGGCCCGCAGCCAGCTTTCATAGGCCGCCTCGGCCTGGGCCACCAGGGACGCGGCCTCGGCCTGGACCTTGCGCCGCACTGCCGCTTCCTGGCTGGCTGCCGCGCTGGCCAGGGCGAGCTGGCCGCGGGACACCGCGCCCCGGGCCGAGCCCGGCAGGGGAATGGTCAGGCTGAGGCCGACGATGCGCTGGTCCCCACCAGTTTCCGAGCCCAGGCGCAGGCCCAGGGAAGGATCGGGCACCCGCTCGGCATCGGCCCGCTGGGCCAGCAACTGGGCCCGGCGCGACTCGGCGCTGGCCATGGCGAGTTCGTGATTGTGTTCGAGGATGAGGCTCAGCCAATCGGCGCCAGCGGGGGACGCGGGCGCCGCCGGCAGCACGTCCACCGGCGTGGCGATGCCGGGGAAACGGGCGCCCAGCTCGGCGGCGGCCATGGCAGCGCGGCCCTCGGCCTGGCGCACAGCGGCCCGGGCCTGGGCGGCGGCGGCCTCGGCCTGCAATGATTCCAGCTTCGAGGCGTCCCCCAGCTTGACCCGTTTCGCCACCGCCTCGGCCTGCTTCACCAGGGTGTCGGCCTGGCGCTGCCAGAGGGCGACGGAGCCAGTTTCGCGCAGCGCGGCGAACCAGAGCTTGAGCAGGCGGCGCGAGCTTTCATGGAGGGCATCACCCAGGGCTACCCGACCCCAGGCCACGCCCTGCTCGCCGATTTCGCCGTCGAGGCGGGCCTTGCCGGGCAGACGTAGGGGACGCTCCAGGTTCACCGACCATTCGGGATAGCGCTGGTTGCTGCTATCCACCCGGCGCCGGGCCGATTCCAGGCGCAGGCTGGTTTCGTGGCTGCCGCTGTCGAGGCGGTCGCGGTTGGCCTCCTCCGCCAGCAGTTGGGCACGGGCGGCAGCCACCTCGGGACTTTGCCGGATCAGGCGCGCGGCGCTGTGGGGCGGCGGCAGGTCGGCGGCGTCCTGGGGCGCGGCATGGACCGCGACGGCCAGACCGAGGACAAGGAGGAAACCATAGCGTTGCCGTGTCATTCGATTCTCCCCGCGTCCAGAATCGGCGTGATCCAATAAAAGAGATGAGCCCCGGCCAGGTTCTGTCGCAGCAGGTCCACCAGGGCCTGGGCGGTTTCCGGCGGCACCACCAGGCGCACCGTGGTGCGGCGGGCGCTGCCCCGCACCTGTTCGGCCGGGGACAGCAGTTCCACCGCCGCGCCGTGACCTTCACCCTGGGTGGTGGTGAAGCCCCGCACCAGCTCGGGATGGGCCAGCAACAGGTCGATCACGGTGTCCTCCACGGCGGGGGGCACCACCAGGGTCAATAGGACATTGCCAGTGAAGTCAGTCATCGCCCTTGCTCCAACCGGTTGAGCTACACCGTGGCGAGCCGTCAATGGCGCACTCCGTCATTCCCGCGCAGGCGGGAATCCAGGGGCTTTGCCTGAACGTCGCGGGATCCCCGCCTGCGCGGGGATGACGAATGGGGATCGTGGGGTTACACATACGGAGAGTTCCCGTTTAAGACTGAGTACGCGCCGCAGGCGCCACGCCGAAGCGACGGTAGAACACCGGCAACAGCAGCAAGGTCAGGGCCGTGGAACTGACCAGCCCGCCGATCACCACGATGGCGAGGGGACGCTGGATTTCCGATCCCGGCCCGCTCGCCAGCAGCAGCGGCACCAGGCCAAAGGCGGCGATGGAGGCCGTCATCAGCACCGGCCGCAGCCGGCGCTTGGCGCCCTCCACCACCACCCGGGCCATGGGCAGGCCCTGGGCCAGCAGTTGATTGAAGTAGCTGACCATCACCACGCCGTTCAGCACGGCGATGCCGAGCAGGGCGATGAAGCCCACGGACGCCGGCACCGACAGATATTCGCGGGCGATGAGCAAGGCGAACACGCCGCCCACCAGGGCGAAGGGAATGTTGGCCAGTACCAGCACCGCCTGGCGCACCGAACGGAAGGTGGACATCAGCAGCAGGAAGATCAGCAGCAAGGCCACGGGTACCACCACCGCCAGGCGGGCCGCCGCCCGTTGCTGGTTCTCGAACTGGCCGCCCCAGACGATGTGATAGCTCTCGGGCAGCTTGATCTGCTGCGCCACCTTGGCCTTGGCCTCGTCGACGAAGCCCACCAGGTCGCGGTCGCGCACATTGCTCTGGACCACCACGTAGCGTTGGGCGTTTTCCCGGTTCACCTGTACCGGACCGTCCACCCGTTCCAGCTTGGCCACGGCGGACAAGGGCACCGCCGCGCCCGTGGGCGTGGCCAGGCGCAGGTCGGCGAAGCGGGCGTAGGAAGCCCGCAGGTCGTCGTCACCGCGTAGCAGCAGCGGCGTACGCCGCGTGGGTTCGATGACGATGCCGGCCGGCCAGCCTTCCACCAGGGTGCGCAACTGGTCCTCCACGGCGGTCATGGTCAGGCCCAGGCGCCCGGCGGCAAGGGGATCGACGGCCACCTTGAGGTATTGCACGCCGTCGTTCTTGACGGTGAACACGTCCTCGGCGCCGGCGATGGTCTTGACCGTGGCGGCGATTTGGCCGGCCAGGGCGTTGAGCTGGCCCATGTCGGTACCGTAGAGCTTGATGGCCACGTCGCCGCGCACGCCGGTGAGCATTTCCGACACCCGCATCTCGATGGGCTGGGTGAAGGTGTAGGCCACGCCGGGGAAGTCCTCCAGCACCTTGCGCAATTCGTCCATGAGCCAGGTCTTGTCGGCCTTGCGCCATTCCTTGATCGGCTTGAGGATGAGGAAGCTGTCGGTCTGGTTGAGGCCCATGGGATCGAGACCCAGCTCGTCGGCGCCGCTGCGGGCGACGATGCCCTTCACTTCCGGCACCCGCTCCATGAGGCTGGCCTGCACCCGGCGATCCAATTCCTGGGTCGCGGCGAGACTGATGGACGGCAGCTTTTCCAGCTGCACGATGAGGTCGCCCTCGTCCATGGTGGGCATGAAGGTCTTGCCGATGAAGGTGTAGGCCACGCCGGCGGCCAGCAGCAGACCGAGGGCGGCGTAGCTGGCCTTGCGCCCGTTGGCCAGCACCTTGTCCAGCAGGGGCGCGTAAAGGGCGTTGAGCTTGCGCACCAGCCAGGGCTCGTGGGGCTCGCCCTGGTGCAGCAGGTAGGAGGACAGCACCGGCACCACAGTGAGCGCCAGCAGCAGGGAGGCCGACAGGGCGAAGACGATGGACAGGGCCACGGGCACGAACAACTTGCCCTCCAGGCCCTCCAGGGTCATCAGCGGCAGGAAGACAATGACGATGATGGCGATGCCCGACACCACCGGGGCCGTCACTTCCTTCACCGCGCGATAGATCAGGTGCAGCTTGGGCAGCCGGGCCAGGGCATCCTGGCGGGTGAGCTGGGTTTCGACGTTCTCCACCACCACCACGGCGGCGTCCACCAGCATGCCGATGGCGATGGCCAAGCCGCCCAGGCTCATGAGGTTGGCGGAAAGGCCGACGCTGTTCATCAGGATGAAAGTGCCCAGGGCCGAGAGCGGCAGGATCAGCGCCACCACCAGGGCCGCGCGCAGGTTGCCGAGGAAGGCCAGCAGCAGGATCACCACCAGCACGATGGCTTCGATCAGGGCCTTGGACACGGTGCCCACGGCCCGCTCCACCAGGGCGCCCCGGTCGTAGAAGGGCACGATCTTGACGCCCTCGGGCAGGGTCTTTTCGATCTCCGCCAGGGTCGCCTTGACGCCGTCCACCACCTGCTGGGCATTGGCGCCGCGCAAGCCCAGCACCAGGCCTTCCACCGCCTCGCCCTGGCCGTCCTTGCTCACGGCGCCGTAGCGCGTCAGGGCGCCGATGCGTACCTGGGCCACGTCGCCGACGCGGACGGGGATGCCTTGCACGGTGGCGATGACCCGCGCCCGCAGGTCGTCCAGGCTCTTGACGCTGCCCTCGGCCCGCACCAGCAGGGTTTCCTCCCCTTCGCTCAAGCGCCCGGCACCGTCGTTGCGGTTGTTGGCTTCCAGGGCTAGGCGCAACTGTTCCAGGCTCAGGCCTCGGGCGTTCAGCGCCGCCACGTCGGGCACCACCTCGAAGGCCTTGGCCAAGCCGCCCAGGCTGTTCACATCCGCCACGCCGCGCAGGGTGCGCAGCCGGGGCCGGATGGTCCAGTCGAGCAGGGTGCGCTTTTCCTCCAGGGACAAGGGGCCCTCGATGGTGAACATGAACATCTCACCCAAGGGCGTGGTCAGGGGCGCCAGACCGCCGCCGACGCCGGGCGGGAAATCGGCGGCGACGTTGGCGAAGCGTTCCGCCACCTGCTGCCGTGCCCAGTAAACATCGGTACCTTCGTCGAAGTCGATGGTGATGTCGGCGAGGGCATACTTGGCCGTGGCGCGCAGCACCTTTTCGTGGGGGATGCCCAGCAGTTCCTGCTCCAGGGGCACGGAGACCCGGGCCTCCACTTCCTCCGGCGTCATGCCCGGCGCCTTGACGATGATCTTCACCTGGGGCGTGGACACGTCGGGGAAGGCGTCGATGGGCAGGGCCTGAAAGGCGGCCACGCCGGCGCCGATCAGCAACAGGGTGGCCATCAGCACCAACAGACGCTGGGTCAGGGAAAACTCGACGATGCGATGGAACACGGCCTTACTCCTTGCCGGCCGTGCGTTGCGCCTCGAGGGCGGCCTTGAGGGCAGCCACGCCCTTCGTCGCCACGCGGCTGTCGGCCTTGAGAGGCGCGGCGATCAGTACGCCGCCGGCCGCCTCGGCGACCACCTTGACCGGCAAGGGCGAGAACCCCTTGGCGGTTTCGAGAAACACATGGGGTTCCGGCAGGCGGACCAGGGCGGCGCCCGGAATGCGCCAGAGCGCCGCGCCGGCAGCGCTGGCGGCGGTCGCCACCTGGGCCTCCACCGCCTGACCGGGCCGTAACGCCTCGACGCCCTGGTCGATGCGGGCGCGCAGGGTCAGGGTCTGGCTGTTGCCCAACTGGCGGCCGACGTTCACCAACTGGCCCTTGGCCGCCGTGTCCTTGACCGTCACCGCCAGGCCCGGCTTGAGGTTGTCCGCCAGCACCGCCGGCACCTGGATTTCCAGCCACAGAGTGCTGAGCTTGCCGATGCGGAACAGGGGCGCGGCGGCTTCCACCCGCTGCCCCGGCACCGCATTCTGTTCCAGCACCGTGCCGGCGATGGGCGCGCGGATCGTGCCGTCGCCACCGGCCATCTGCAAGGCGCCACTGCTTTGCCGTGCCAGGGCGGCGGCCTCGGCGGCGCTGGCGCGGGTGGCTGCCAGGCGCGATTCGGCGATGATGCCCTCGGCGTACAGAGCCTCGTCCCGCTTCAGGCTGCGCCCGACCAGGTCGGCCTGGCTGCGGGCGACGATGCTGTTGCGTTGCAGTTCCAATAACTGGGGGCTGGCCAGGCGGGCCAGCACCTGCCCCGCCTTGACCGTGTCGCCGGCGGCCACCGTCACCTGCTCCACCATGCCGGCCAGGGGCGCGGCGACCACCCGCAACTGGTCGAGGGGCACCACCACCTGGGCCGGCAAACTGGTGGCCGCGCCCTGGCTGGCGGCCTGGGCCGCCTCGGTTTGGATACCCAGGTTCTGGCGCTGGGCGGCGCTCAAGGCCACCTCTTCGCCGGCCCAGGCGGCGCCTGCCGCGAGGAACAGCGCCGCCAGGGGCAGCAAGGACAAACGCTTGGCAAAAACACTCATGGCAAATCCCATCGTGACGATGGGCACCATGATGAGGGGACAGGATTAAGCGGACATTAACGGGCCGATGCCGGTATCGCTCGCCCCATGCCGAGCACGAATGCGGTCTTCAGCCTCGGCCCTTGCGCAGCACCAGGGCGATGCCGCCCAGGATCGCCAGGGAAGCCAGGATCAATCGGGGCGTCGCCGCTTCGCCCAGCAGCAACACGCCGCCGATGGCGGCCAGGGGCGGCACGCTCAGTTGCACCGTGGCGGCGCTGCCGGCCTGGAGGGCGGGCAGCACCCGGTACCAGAGGGCGTAGCCCAGGCCCGAGGCGAGCACGCCCGAGGCCAGGGCATAGGCGACGCCCGTCGCCGACACCGGCACGGCCCCAGCCAGCAGGCGCTGTAGCGCGGCGAGGACCAGGGCCGGCGCCACGGCGCGGAGGAAGTTGCCGGCGGTGACGGCGGTGGGGTCGCCGCCCTGGCGCCGGCCGCGCAGGGAATAGATCCCCCAGGCCAGGCCGGCCATGGCCATCAGCAGGGCGCCGCCCAAGGGGGGCGCGGTCAGGCCCGGCAGCAGCAGGCCCACCAGCCCGGCACAGGCGGCGGCAAACCCCAACCATTGACGCCGACTGAAGCGTTCACCCCGGTGCAGGCCGTAACCGATCATGGTCACCTGCACCACGCCGAACAACAGCAGCGCCCCGGTGGCGGCGGTGAGGTCGAGATAGGCGTAGGAAAAAGCGGCGGCATAGGCGAACAAGGCCAGGGCCGAGGGCCAGTCGCCGCGCCGGACAGTCTCGCCCCCGCTGCGCAGGCGCAACAGCAGCGCCAGGGTCAGGGCGCCGGAAGCGATGCGCAACAGGGTGAAGTCCGCCGCACCGATCTCGCCCAGGCGCAGGGCCAGGCGGCAGAACAGGGAGTTGGCGGCGAAGGCGGCCATGGTCAGAAAGGTGAGGAAGACGATGCGGATGGGGGCCATGGGTGTTGTGAAATGGGCGGGTGCTTTACGGGCGTGAAGGTTCGCGATATTGACATCACGACCGCCACGGGTCCACCATCGGCCAAGGTTGCGGGGCGACGGACTTCACGGCAGGCGACATGACCGGCCCCATCGCTTGACGCCATCATGCCCGACCGACGATAACGAGAGTGGGAGAACGAGATGGGTGTCGCGGTATTGCTCGACCTGGTGGGCGGCGTCTCGCTGCTGCTGTGGGGTCTGCACATGGTCCACAGCGGCGTCATACGGGCCTTCGGCGCCCGTATCAAGCGCCTGCTGGGCACGGTGTTGAAGAACCGGATCAATGCCTTCCTGGCCGGACTCGGCGTGACGGCCCTGCTCCAGAGCAGTACGGCCACCGCCTTGATGCTGTCCTCCTTTTCCGCCTCGGGCATGGTGGAACTGGCGCCGGCCATGGCGGTGATGCTCGGCGCCAACGTCGGCACCACCCTCATCGTTCAGCTCCTGTCCTTCGACTCGTCCGTCATTTCTCCCCTGTTGCTGTTCAGCGGCGTCATCGCCTTCAAGCGCGGCGCGAAAACCATGACCCGCGACCTGGGTCGGGTCGCCATCGGCCTGGGCTTGATGCTGCTTTCCCTGCACCTCCTGCTCGACACCCTGGCACCGGCGGAAAACGCCCCGGTCGTGCGGGAACTCCTGGCCGCCATCACTGGCGATCCGCTGCTCAATCTGTTGATCGGCGCCCTGCTCACCTGGGCCGCCCATTCCAGCGTCGCCACGGTGTTGATGGTGATGTCCCTGGCCCTCACCAATTTCATCACCCTGCCCGCCGCCTTGGCCCTGGTGCTGGGTGCCAACCTGGGCAGCGCCATGAATCCCCTGCTGGAAGGGCTGGCTAGCGGCAACCCTGCCCATCGTCGCTTGCCCATGGGCAACCTGCTCAACCGCATCCTCGGCTGCGTCATCTTTTTGCCCTTCCTGACGCCGCTGGCCGAACTCATCGGTCGCATCGACCCACAACCCGTGCGCGTCGTCGCCGACTTTCACACCCTGTTCAACGTGGTGATGGCGATTGTGTTCCTCATTCCCTTGACGCCCATCGCCAGGTTCCTGGTACGGGCGCTGCCGGAACGCAAGGACGCCACCGATGCGGCCATGCCCCTGTATCTGGACGAGAGCGTGGTCGAACTGCCCTCCGTCGGCCTTGCCTGCGCCTCCCGGGAAACCCTGCACATGGGCGACCTGGTGGAAAGCATGCTGCGCCAGGGCATGACCGCCCTGCTCACCAACGACCGCAAGCTGGTCGCCGAGGTGTCCCGTCTCGACAACGCCGTGGACAGCCTGCACGAGGCGATCAAGCTCTATCTGGTGAAGCTGACCCGGGACAGCCTGGAGGAAGCGGAAGGTCGCCGGGCCATGGAAATCATGGCGCTATCGATCAACCTTGAGCACATCGGCGACATCGTGGACAAGAACCTGATGGAACTGGCCGGGAAAAAGATCAAGCGCCAGGCCCAGTTTTCCCAGGAAGGGGCACGGGAGTTGGAGGAATTCCATCGCCTCATCATCGACAACCTGAAATTGTCGTTCAGTATTTTCCTCTCCGGCGACGTCCGGCTGGCCCGGCAACTGCTCGCCGAGAAAACCCGCATTCGCGAACTGGAAATGGCCGCGGCGGAAAACCACCTGGCCCGGTTGCGGGAAGGCCGTGTGGAAAGCATCGAAACCAGTTCCCTCCACCTGGACATCCTGCGCGACCTGAAGCGCATCCATTCCCACATCTGCGCCACCGCCTATCCCGTGCTGGAAGCGGCCGGCGAACTCCACCCCAATCGCCTCAAGACCCCGGGCGACACCGCGACCGAGCCCCCGGCGGACGGCCTCGCCGCGTCCTGAACCCGGTCAGAGGGGCAGTTCTCCCTGGATCAGCCCGACCTCCTCGTCGGCGGCCGGCACCAGGGCGCCGACTCGCACGCCGAGCAGGCGCAGGCGACGGTCCAGGGGCACCCGACGCAGACACTCCCCCGCCGCGCGGCGGATAGTGGCGGCGTCGGCGGTGGCCTCGGCCAGGGAGACGTCCCGGGTCACGGTGCGGAAGTCGTCGTAGCGCAGCTTGATGCCGATGGTGCGCCCCCGGTAGCGCTTGCGTTGCAAGTCCTCGGCGACCCGGGCGCAGAGGCGGGTGAAGATCTCGCCGAGGAGTGCGCGGTCCTGCCTGGGGTGCAGATCCCGCTCGAAGGTGGTTTCCCGGCTCACGGACTTGGGCTCGCTGCGGGTGGCCACCGGACGATCGTCCTCGCCCCGGGCCACCCGCAGCAACCAGGCAGCGTAGCTGAGGCCGAAGTGCTGCTGCAACAGGCTGGGCCGGGCCTGGGCCAACTCGCCGATGGTGGCGATGCCCAGGGCCGCCAGCTTTTCACCGGCCTTGGGACCGATGCCGTTGATCTTGCGTGCCGGCAGGGGCCAGATGCGGGTCGGTACGTCCTCGGCGCCGAGCAGGGTAATGCCGTCCGGCTTGTCCAGGTCGGAGCCGATCTTGGCCAGCAGCTTGTTGGGGGCGATGCCGATGGAACAGGTCAGGCCCGTGGCGTCGAACACCGCCTGCTTGAGGCGGCGTGCCAGGGTGAGGCTGTCGTCGGGCAGATCGGTGAGGTCGATGTAGATTTCGTCGATGCCCCGGTCTTCGATACGCGGGGCGATGGCGGCCACGGCGGCCTTGAACAGGCGCGAGTAGCGGCGATAGGCGTCGAAGTCGGTGGGCAGCAGCACCGCCTCGGGCGCCAACTGCGCCGCCTTCATCATGCCCATGGCGGAAAACACGCCCAGGGCCCGGGCCGGATAGGTGGAGGTGGTGACCACGCCGCGCCCGACGTAGTCCTTGAGCCGCTGGAAATCGTGGCCGCCGTCGGCCCGGGGCAGCGGCTGATGCTGGCGCCCGCCCCCCACCACCACGGCCTGGCCCTTGAGCTCGGGATAGCGCAACAGCTCCACCGAGGCGAAGAAGGCGTCCATGTCGAGATGGGCGATGCGGCGGGCAGGGGGCTGGAGGGCGGGATCAGGCATACTTTGTAACATTTTAAGGAAAGCCCCCGAGAATCGGCTGGGTACACTGCCGCGATGAACCGGAAACCCATGGTCTGGCTGGTGGACGACGACCCCGAGTTGCGCAGCCTGCTGGACACTTTCTTGAGCGAGGAAGGCTTCGAGGTCCGCGCCTTTCCCGATACCCGCGACGTGGAACGGCGCCTGAGCCGGGAACGGCCCGACATCCTGGTGCTGGACCGCATGCTGCCTGGCGAGGACGGCCTCGACCTGTGCCGCCGCATCCGCGCCGGCGGTGACGACGTGCCGATCATCATGCTCACCGCCAAGAGCGAGGCGGTGGACCGCATCGTCGGCATCGAGAGCGGCGCCGACGACTACCTGGGCAAGCCCTTCGTGCCGCGCGAGTTGACGGCCCGCATCCACGCCCTGCTGCGGCGCCGGGCGCCGTTGCCGGCGGGCTCGCCGATGCTGGACCAGGACGTGCTCGCATTCGGCCCCTGCCGCCTCGACTTCGCCAGCCGCAGCCTGTGGCGGGGAGCGGAAAAGCTCACCCTCACTTCCGGCGAATACTCCCTGCTCAGCGCCCTGGCCCGCCACCCGCACCGCCCCCTGACCCGGGAGCGTCTGGTGGAGTTGGCCCGGGGGCCGGGCTCCGCCACCTTCGAGCGCAGCATCGACGTCCAGATCTCGCGGCTGCGCAAGATGATCGAGGCCAACCCGGCCAAGCCCCAGTTCATCCAAACCGTGTGGGGCTACGGCTACGTCTTCGTGCCGGACACGGCGGAATTCGAACCCCGGTGAGATTCCGCCTCGACTCCCTCTACCTGCGCCTCGCCCTGGTGCTGGCGGTCGCCCTATTAGCCGGCTTTTTCACCGTGGGCTGGTTGTTCCACCACCACATGGAGCAGGACCGCGCCCGGGGCGTGCGCCACGGCCTGGCGGAGCAGGCGCGCCTGATCGAATCCTTCCTCGCCCGCCATCCCGACGACGCGCTGCCCGAGTCGGACGACCTGAACCTGTACCGTGGCGAGGCACCGCCGGACACCGAACCGGGCACGCCCTTCTTCTCGCCGCCAGACCTGGCAAGCCGCCTGGAAGAAGACCTGGGGCGACCGGTGACCCTGCGCCATGGCGTCAAGGAAGACAGCCTCTGGCTGCGCCTGGCGCTACCGATACCGACCTGGTGGCGACTCCCCCTCCCGCCCCGCCACGACGGACCACCACGCTTCGGCGAGGGCCCCGGCATGATGCCGGGCGCGCCCCCCGGCCCCCCGGGCCGACGGGGCGTGGAACCCTGGACCTGGGGGCTGCTGGTGAGTTTTGCCGTGGTCTTTGTCGGCGGCATGGCCCTGCTGTGGCGGGTACAGGTTCCCCTGCGCCAACTGGAGCAGGCCCTGGACAAGATCACGCCCAACGCCACGCCCGTGCCCCTCGAACTGCACGGCCCGGGTGAGGTGAAGCGGCTGGCGGAGCGCTTCAACCGCATGATGGCGCGATTGCACCAACACGAACAGGATCGTGAGGTGATGCTGGCCGGCGTCGCCCACGACCTGCGCGCCCCGGTGACGCGGTTGCGCTTGCAACTGGAATTGGAGAACAGTCCGCGGCAACAGGACATGCTACGCAACCTGAGCAGCATGGAAGCCATCGTCGACCAGTTCCTGCTCTATGCCCGTGGCGGCGAGGCGGAGGCCAAGACCGAGTGGGAACTCAACGCCTTCCTCGCCGAGGTGGCGGCCCCCTACGAGGATCAGGGCGTGTCCTGCCACACCGAGGCCACCGATACGATCCTGCCGATCCAGGCCAGCAGCCTGCGCCGCGCCCTGTGCAACCTGATCGAGAATGCCCTGGAATACGGTGCGACACCGGTGGAAGTCAGCCTCCTTCAGGACAACGAACGGATCATGCTGCGGGTGCGGGACCATGGTGCCGGCATCGCCGCCGCCGACCAGGCCAGGGCCCTGCGGCCCTTCACTCGCCTCGATGAATCCCGAGGCCGCCAGGGCCATTGCGGCCTCGGCTTGTCCATCGCCAACCGCATCGCCGAATCCCACGGCGGCCACCTGGTGCTGGAAGCCGCCCCTGGCGGCGGTCTGCAAGCCAGCATCGTGCTGCCCAGAACCGCCTGAGCCAGGGCGTCACCGACACAAAACAGCACCGGGCCGAGCGGCAAAAATCGCCGCACAAACACCACACCGACGGCAACAATGACCGCCATCGACGGCAATTGCCGCCAGATCGAGACGCGGCACGACGTCAGTCTTTCGACAGAGATGTGAACAGAGTGTTAATGAACTGTTAACACCTTCGACGACCATTCACACAACCTTGTAAACCCGCTCACAGAGAGGGTTTACAAGGTTCCACCCGGTTAATTTCTGTTCACACTTTAGGCGGCTGCGCGGGCTCATATTTCGCTGAATAAGACCGTTACCGGAAACAAGGATCCAGCCCCGAGGCATCGCCATCGACGCAACGGAACCGGATTCGTTACCCGGTATGAAGAACCTGTTTCAGGTTTTCCCATCACCCACTCGAAGGAGTTCATCATGGTGAGCAGTGTCAGCAGTAGCAGCCTGGCTTCGGCCTGGGCCACCAAGATCTTCTCGAAGGTCGATACCAGCAACCAGGGGTATATCGACAAGGCCAGTCTTCAGGCCGCCTTCGACCAGATCGGTACATCAAGCAGTTCCAGCACCTCCTCCACCTCCGCCACGAGCGACGTTGACCAGCTTTTCTCGACCCTGGACAGCGATAGCGACGGCAAGGTCACCAAGGACGAACTGACGTCCTCCCTGCAAAAAGTGGCCGACGAGCTCAACAGCCAGTTCGACCAGATGCGCATGGGCATGGGCGGCGGTCAAGGTGGCCCTGGCGGCGCCGGCGGTCCTCCTCCCGGCCCCCCGCCCGGTGGCGGCCAGGGCGGCCAGGACTCGGGCTTCACCAAGGACGAGTTGACCCAGCAGTTGAGCGAGATCGGCAGCTCCGACAGCGAGCGTTCCACGTTCATTTCCAACGTGGTCAACAACTTCGAGGCCGCCGATGCCGACGGTGACGGCAAGGTCACCTTCAAGGAAG
Source organism: Denitratisoma sp. agr-D3 (assembly GCF_054658675.1). Classification (NCBI taxonomy): domain Bacteria; kingdom Pseudomonadati; phylum Pseudomonadota; class Betaproteobacteria; order Nitrosomonadales; family Sterolibacteriaceae; genus Denitratisoma; species Denitratisoma sp. agr-D3. The sequence continues at coordinate 444,485 of NZ_BAAGIA010000003.1, forward strand.
CCCAGGCCTACAACCAGTCCCTGGATTCCTCCTCGACCAGCAGCGCCAGCACGGACAGCACCAGCAGCACCACGACCGCTGCCGCCAACGACAACGCCGTGCAGCAGCAGATCCTCAAGCTGCTGCAAGCCTACGGCGTCGGCCTGGCCGACAGCAGCACGTCCAGCAGCACCCTCTCCGTGGCGGCCTAAGCCCGGCGACGGCGGCCCACCAGGGTCGCCGTCATCTTTTCACCGCGACGAAACATACGGTTACCAAGCAAGCCGCCCCGTTCACTCTGTAGCAACATCCCCCCCGTACATTGCGTCTCCACGGACAGGGCATTCCTGTCCATCGACAACAAGGAGAACGCAATGACATCCACCACACTCCCCGCACCCGCCACCTCCGGCACCATGCGCCGCTTCCAACTCGGCGTGATCAAGGCCACCGCCCTCCTGGTGGGCTTGGGCATCGGCCTGGCCGCCCAGGCCGCGCCGGAAGAAAAGGAAGCCCGCCCCACCACCGGCTACGAGAAACCCATGCCCCGCGATTGCGGTCCCGACGGCCAGGCCAAGCGTGACTGCTTCCACCGTCCCAGCCGCGACCCGCAACGGCAACTGGAAACCCTGCACCAGCAACTGGCCCTGAACGCCGACCAGGAAGCCCTGTGGAAGAGCGCCAAGGCCGGCACCGACAAGCTGCGCGAGGAACAACGGGACGAATGGCGGACCCGCCGCGACAAGCTGCAAAAGTTGCTGGAAGGCAAGAACCCCGACCTGCGCACCATCGTCGCCGAAATGGACAAGGACCAGGAAGCCCGTCAGCAAAAGCATAAGGCCGCCCGTGAAGGCTGGCTGAAGTTCTACGACGCCCTCAACCCCGAACAGAAGCAGAAGGCCAGCCAGTTCCTGCTGGGCCAGGTCGGCATGGCCGGCCACGGCATGGGCCCCGCCGGTGACATGCCCCCCCGCCCCGGCCCCGCCCGCTGAGGACCTTTATTTCCCGTTCATTTGACTCCCACCTCCTGGGATTTGGCTTGAGGGTGCTTCGGCACCCTCTTTTTTGTGGAGTTTGCGCAATGAAGAAAAACCCGCCCCACCCCTTGCAACGCGGCACTCAGTACAGCCTCCTGGCCCTGGCCGTGTTGGCCGGCTGCGCCAGTCATCCCGGGCCGCCCCGGCAACAGGAGGCCCAGGTCCAGCAGTTTGCCGGCAAGGGCTACCTGAGCGAGGAACAGTTTTCCCTCAGCACCACCAGTCATCAATGGACGGTGGCCGGTCACGACCTGAACTTCATCGCCAGCGTGCCGGTACGTCCGGGCAAGTACCCCCTGGTGATCTACCTGCCGGGCCTGGGGGAAAGCCGCGTGGCGGGCGATGCCTGGCGCGCGGCCTGGGCCCAGGCCGGCTACGCCGTGATCTCGATCCAACTGCTGGCGGAAGACGGCCAAGCCTGGCAATCGGCGGCAGCCCGCAACGGCGACTTCAAGGCCCTGCTGCGGGAACGCTATGGCAACACGGCGATGGCCGCGCGCCTGGCGGCCCTGCGCAGCCTGATCAGCGAGCTGGAAAAACGCGGCGACGAGCCTTGGCGCCAGAACGTGGACACCTCACGGTTGGTGTTGGCCGGCTACGACCTGGGGGCCTACACGGCCCAGGTGGCCGCCGGGGAACAGGTGCGCGGCGTGGGCGGCGGCCCCCTGACGAACCTGGCCGGCGTCATCGCCCTGAGCCCCTATGCCGACTTTTCCGGCACAGGCTTCGACACCCGCTACGCCGCGATCCGCGCGCCCTTCCTTGCCGTCACCGGCCCCGGCGACGCGGACGGCAATGGCTGGGTTTCCCCCGCGCTGCGAGCCGCTCCCTTCCAGCACATGCCAGCGGGCAGCAAGTATCTGCTGAGCCTGGACGACGCCAGTCACGACCTGTTCGCGGGCAATGCCCTGAAGGCGGCGGAAGCGGAAACGGAACGGGGCGAGTCGCGGCAAGCAAGCCGCAGCGGTCGCCGCGGCGGCATGGGCGGCGGCCCTGGCGGCCCTGGTGGGGAAGGCAATGGCCCCGGCAGTGACGGCGGTCGGGGTGGGGACAGCGGGGCCTATCTCCAGCCCGCCATCAAGGCGGTGACCACCGCCTTTCTCGACAGCCTGGTCAAGGACGACGACATCGCCCGCGAATGGCTGCGACGCGACGCCCGCCGTTGGCTGCGGGACACCGGTACCTTGACGGTGAAATAAACAGCGCCGACGGCGGCCTTATTTCTTTGTTGTCCGCCGTCTTGCTGGCTTGGGCGGCGACGGCACTTCCACTGCCACCGCCGGCGGCCCTTCCACCCAGGCTTCGGGCGCTCGGCGCAAATCCAGGGTGAAGGGATAATCGGGGTTGGCACCCTCGCGCCGCAGATGCATTTCGCCGGGTGTGTGGCCATGATTCCAGAACCGGGCCAGACGGCGCGACTCGGCTTCGTTGGCGTTAATGGGGAAGGTGTCGTAGTTGCGCCCGCCCGGATGGGCCACGTGGTAGGTACAACCGCCGATGGAACGGCTGCTCCAAGTATCCACCAGGTCGAACACCAGGGGCGCATGGACACCAATGGTGGGATGCAGGGCGGAGGGCGGGTTCCAGGCCCGATAGCGCACCCCGGCCACGTATTCGCCGCGCACGCCGGTGGGCGTCAAAGGCAGGGGCCGGCCATTGCAGGTAACAATGTGCCGGGTATCGTTCATGTGCCTCACCCGTACCTGGAGACGCTCCACCGAGGAGTCCACATAACGGGCGGTGCCACCGGCGCTGACTTCTTCCCCCAGCACATGCCAGGGCTCGATGGCTTGGCGTAACTCGATCTCGATGCCGTGATAAACCACGGTGCCGTAACGGGGGAAGCGGAACTCGACGAAGGGCGCGAACCATTCGTGCTCGAAGTCATAGCCGGCCCGTTGCAGGTCGGTGATCACGTCGCTCAAATCCTGGGCGACGAAATGGGGAAGCATGAAGCGATCATGCAGTTCGGTGCCCCAGCGGATGAGGCGTCCCTCATAAGGCTTTTTCCAGAAGCGGGCCAACAACGCCCGCAGCAGCAGCATTTGCAGCAGGCTCATCTGGGCATGGGGCGGCATTTCAAAGGCACGGAATTCCAGCAGGCCCAGACGGCCGGACGTGCTATCCGGCGAATAGAGCTTGTCGATGCAGAATTCAGCGCGATGGGTGTTGCCCGACAGGTCCACCAACAGATTGCGCAGTAGGCGATCCACCAGCCAGGGTTGCAGGCTTTCCTCACCTGGCTTGAGCCGTTCGGCCATTTGCTGGAAGGCGATTTCCAGTTCGTACAGGCTTTCGTGACGGGCCTCATCCACCCGGGGCGCCTGGCTGGTGGGGCCGATGAACATGCCCGAGAACAGGTAGGACAGGCTGGGGTGGTTCTGCCAGTAGGTGATCAGGCTCATCAACACGTCTGGCCGGCGCAACAGGGGGGAGTCACCCGGCGTGATACCGCCCAGGGTGACATGGTTGCCGCCACCGGTGCCGGTGTGTCGGCCATCGAGCTGGAACTTGTCGGTCCCCAGCCGGCATAGCTGCGCTTCTTCATAGAGGGAGGTGATGTTGTCCACCAGTTCTGGCCAAGTACGGGCGGGCTGGATGTTCACTTCGATCACGCCGGGATCGGGGGTAACCTTGAAGTCCCTCAACCGGGGGTCATTGGGCGGCGGATAACCCTCGATGCGGACCGGAATCTGCAACTCATCGGCAGCGTTTTCGATGGCATGGAGCAGATCCACATAGTCCTCCAGCAGGGGGACCGGCGGCATGAAGAGGTGCAGCACGCCGTCCCGCACTTCGGCGCAGAGGGCGGTATGGATGATTTCCCGCGGGTCGTAATCCTGCTCTCGGGCCTTGGGCTCGCGTTTAGCGCTAGGCTTGCTGCGCTTGCCGCCATCGGGCAGGGCCTCCCCTTCATCGAAGGGATCCCGGGGAAAATCCAGTTCCATGTCCTCCGGTGCGACCCAGGGCAAGGAGGCCAGGGGAAGTCGCAACCCCATGGGAGAGTCGCCGGGCAAAAGGAACAGATGGCCACGGCGGAAAGGCCAGGGGCTGGAGCGCCAACCCGCAGGCGCGGTGACCTTGCCCTTTCCCTCTCCTCGGGCCAGGGGCTTGAGGGGCAGCACGTAGCCACGGGGGTCGCCCAGGCCCTCGGCGATCAAGGCCGCAATGCGGCGACGCTCGTCGGCGCTTTTAAGGTCCACGGCCAAGGGGTCCAAGTTTTTCGGCCAGCGGCTTTCCTGGTCGATGGCATGCACCACGTCTTCGAAAGCGGGGATCACATAGCGCTCGGACAGTCCCAGATGGGCCGTCAGGGCGAACAGAAAACGACCAGCCTCGCGTTTTTCCCGATTGTCCTTGAGATCGCCCCGATCCAGCAGCGCAGATTTACGCCAAAGGGGCTGGCCGTCATTGCGCCAATAACAGCCCAGAGCCCACCGGGGCAGGGGTTCGCCGGGATACCACTTGCCTTGGCCAAAATGCAGCAGGGCACCGGAAGCGTAACGGTCCTGCAATCGCTTGAGTAGCAGCCCCGCCAGTTCACGCTTCTTGGCGGACAGGGCGGTGAAATTCCATTCGGGGCCGTCCATGTCATCGATGGAAACGAAGGTGGGTTCCCCGCCCTGGGTCAGGCGCACGTCCCCCTGCCGCAGCTCCTTGTCCACCGCATGGCCCAGATTGAGGATGGCCCGCCATTGCGTTTCGGTATACGGCTTGGTAACCCGTGGGTCCTCATGGATGCGGGTCACCGTCATGGAAAAATCCATGTGGGATTCGCAGATGCCGGTGGCGCCGATCACCGGCGCGGCGGAGGACGGCTGGGCGGTACAGGCCAGGGGAATGTGGCCCTCGCCGGCAAACAGGCCAGAGGTCGGGTCGAGGCCGATCCAGCCGGCGCCGGGCACGTAAACCTCGGTCCAGGCGTGGAGGTCGGTAAAGTCCTTGTCGGTGCCGGAAGGACCGTCCAGAGCCTTTTGGTCCGCCACCAACTGGATCAGGTAGCCGGAGGCGAAGCGCGCCGCCAGGCCCATGTGGCGCAGGGCCTGGACCAGCATCCAGGCGGTGTCACGACAGGAGCCGAGCTTGAGTTCCAGGGTCTGTTCCGGCGTCTGCACGCCGGGCTCCATGCGCACGATGTAGTTGATGTCGCGCTGGGCCTTGGCGTTGATGGCCCAGAGGAAGTCCACGATGCGCTGCGACGGCTTGACCACTTCGGCCTTCACTTCCGCCAACCATTGGCTCAGCAGGGGACTGGCGGGATCGGCCTCCAGGTAGGGGGCCAGTTCCTTTTTCAGCAGGGGCGGATAGTCGAAGGGAAAAGTCTCGGCGTATTCCTCGACGAAAAAGTCGAAGGGATTGACGACGGTCATGTCCGCCACCAGGTCCACCTCGATGTCGAGATGGTCGGCGGGCTCGGGGAAAACCAAGCGAGCGAGCCAGTTGCCAAAGGCATCCTGCTGCCAGTTGATGAAGTGCTTTTCCGGGGAAACCTTGAGGGAATAGCCGCTGATGGGGGTACGGCTATGGGCGGCGGGACGCAGGCGGATTTCGTGGGGCCAGAGCTTGACCGGCCGGTCGAAACGGTAGTGGGTTTGGTGGTTGAGGGCGACGCGGATGGTCATGGGGTTCTCTCTGCAAATGGCCGCGCCGCCCTCCTCCATGGGGAGGGCTTGTTCGGCCTAGTTCCACTCAAAATTCGTCAGGCCGGCGAAGGCCTTGCGCAAGCCCTCGCTCCACTGGGAACGCAGGTTGCGCATGTATTCATCCTTGTCGTCGAAACGGCGTACCTTGGTCACCGCCAGGCTGTTCTTCTCGTAGCAGAGCAGATCGATGGGCAGCCCCACGGACAGGTTGGAGCGCATGGTGGAGTCGAAGGACACCAGCACGCACTTCACCGCCTCTTCCAGGGAGGTACCGGCGGTGATGACCCGGTCCAGGATGGGCTTGCCGTACTTGACCTCGCCGATCTGGAAATAGGGGGTTTCGGCCGTTGCCTCGATGAAGTTGCCTTCGGAATAGACCATGAACAAGCGCTGTTCCTCGCCGGCGATCTGGCCGCCGACGATGAAGTTGGCGCCGCTGTCAACATTGCTCTGTTGCAAAAAAGGACCGTCCCGATGGCGGACTTCGCGCAGGGCGTTACCGATCAATTCCGCCACCTCGTACATGGTGGCGACGTTGAACAGATTGGGCTCGTCGCGGTCGTTCTTGCGGATGACGTGCTCCAGGTGGTTGAGGGTGGCCTGGGTGATGGCCAGGTTGCCGGAGCAAAGGGTCACCAGCACCCGGTCGCCGGGACGTTCGAACACCTTCATCTTCTTGAAGGTGGAAATATTGTCCACGCCGGCATTGGTACGGGAATCGGAGGCAAACACGATCCCCGCGTCGAGCATGGTGGCAGCGCAATAAGTCATGAAAACAACTCCGCCATTACGGGCAAAAGAAAACCGCGCACCTTAGCGGAAGCTTCAACAATGGGCAAGTCCATGAAACGGGGCGAATCAGTCGTCGGAGGGCCAGAAATAGGTGGAATTGATCTGGTCGCCGATGGCGTAGATCCGGGCCACGAACTTGGTCAGGTACTCGTGCAGGCCCTGGGCGATGATGTCGTCGATGCGGCCGTAGCGCAACTCTGCCCGGAGCAGGCCGGACAGGCGCAGCAACTCACCGGAACGGGGACCGTTGATGGCCTTCACCTGTTCGTCCAGTTCCTCCATGCAGGCATGAAGGGAACGGGGCATGTCGGCGCGCAGGATCATCAGCTCCGCCACCCGGCGCGGGGTGATCACGTCCTTGTAGGCCTTGCGGTAGGTTTCAAAGGCGGACACCGAGCGCAGCAGCGCGCCCCATTGGTAGTAATCCGCCGCGCCGCCCACCTCTTGCAGGCTGGGCAAGAGGATGTGGTACTTCACGTCAAGGATGCGGGCGGTGTTGTCGGCCCGCTCAAGGAAGGTGCCGAGGCGGATGAAGCGGTAGGCGTCGTCCCGCAGCATGGTGCCGTAGGTGATGCCGCGGAACAGATGGGACCGCTCCTTCACCCAGTCGAAGTAGTCGGCGATGCCGTCGGTGGCGATGCCTTTTTCGCGCACCTTCTTCACTTCGATCCAGGTGGAGTTGAGGGCTTCCCACATTTCCGAAGTGACGGTGCCGCGCACGGTGCGGGCGTTGTCCCGGGCCGATTGCAGGCTGTTGTAAATGCTGGAGGGGTTGTCCTCGTCCAGCACCATGAAGCGGATCACGTTGTCGGCGTTGATCTCGTCGTAGCGCTCGGTGAAGGCAACGTGGAGGCCGCTGATGTTGAGCATGGCGCTCCACTCCTGGGCCGGTTCCAGGGTGCCGTGCTTGAGCAGGGACATGCGGTAAGTGACGTCCAGCATGCGCGCGGTGTTCTCGGCCCGCTCCATGCTGCGGGCCATCCAGTAGAGGTGGTCGGCGGTGCTCGATAGCATGTCAGTTCTCCAAAACCCAGGTGTCCTTGGTGCCGCCCCCTTGGGACGAATTCACCACGAGGGAGCCTTCCTTGAGGGCGACCCGGGTCAGGCCGCCGGGCACCAGGGTGACTTCCCGTCCGGAGAGGACGAAGGGGCGCAGGTCGATGTGACGCGGCGCAACGCCGCTCTCGACGAAGGTCGGGCAGGTGGACAGGGACAGGGTGGGCTGGGCGATGTAGTTGCCGGGATTGGCGATGATCTTCTCGCGGAACAGGCGGATTTCCTCCTTGCTCGAGGTGGGCCCCACCAGCATGCCGTAGCCGCCGGAACCGTGCACCTCCTTCACCACCAGCTCCGGCAAGTGGTCGAGCACGTACTTGAGGTCGTCGGACTTGGACAACTCCCAGGTGGGCACGTTGGAGAGGATGGGCTCTTCGCCGCAATAGAAGCGGATCATCTCCGGCACGTGGATGTACATCGCCTTGTCGTCGGCGATGCCGGTGCCCACGGCGTTGGCCAGGGTCACCTGGCCCTTGCGGTAGGCGTTGAACAGGCCCGGCACGCCGAGCACGGAATCCTTGCGGAAGGACAGGGGATCGAGGAAATCGTCGTCGATGCGGCGATAGATCACGTCCACCCGCTTGCGGCCCTGGGTGGTGCGCATGAAGACGCCGTCCTCGGCGACGAACAGATCGCTGCCCTCCACCAGTTCCACGCCCATCTGCTGGGCCAGGAAGGCGTGTTCGAAATAGGCGCTGTTGAACTGGCCGGGGGTCAGCACCACCACCGTGGGCTCGGCGATGTGGTCCGGCGCCACGGCCCGCAGGTTTTCCAGCAACAGGTCGGGGTAGTGTTCCACCGGCGCGATGGATTGCCGGGCGAACAACTCCGGGAAGAGCCGCATCATCATCTTGCGGTCCTCCAGCATGTAGGAAACGCCGGAAGGGGTGCGCAGGTTGTCCTCCAGCACGTAGTACTCCCCGGCCCCGGCCCGCACCAGGTCGATGCCGGCGATGTGGGCGTACACCTGGCAGGGCAGGTCAACGCCCACCATTTCCTTGCGGAACAACTCGTTGTCCAGCACCTGCTCCTTGGGAATGCGGCCGGCCTTGAGAATTTCCTGATCGTGGTAGATGTCGTGGAGGAAGGCGTTGAGGGCCTTGACCCGCTGCTTGAGCCCCGCTTCCATGATGCGCCACTCCTCGGCGGGAATGATGCGCGGCACGATGTCGAAGGGGATCAGCCGCTCCTTGCCCGCATCCTCGCCATAGACGGCGAAGGTGATGCCGACCCGGTGAAAGGCCAGGTCGGCTTCTTCACGTTTGCGGGCGATGATCTCGGGGGGGGTGGATTCCAGCCACTGGGCGTAGCTTTGGTAGTGGGAACGCAGGGTGTCCGCGTTTAGATACATCTCATCGTACGCTTTGCTCATAAAAGTGCCTCCGAACCGTATCTGGGCTTTCGCACGAAGCATGCCACCCGGTTTTCGGCGCCGAACCGCTGTTTACGCACCACGCGACGGCGAAAGCCGCACCATTGCCATGCCCGACGCCCCAGCGCGGTGCAGGGTAGACCCCAAAAGCAAACAGGCCCGGCACCTTTACGGGGCCGGGCCTGCGCAGGGAATGAAACGTCGCTCAGATGCGTTCGAAGATCGTGGCGATCCCCTGGCCTCCGCCGATGCACATGGTCACCAGGGCGTACTTGCCGCCGACCCGCTCCAACTCATACAGGGCCTTGGTGGCAATGAAGGCGCCGGAACAGCCGACCGGGTGGCCCAGGGCGATGGCGCCGCCGTTGACGTTGGTCTTGGCGGGATCGAGGCCCAGCACCTTGGACACGGTCAGCGCCTGGGCGGCGAAGGCTTCGTTGGACTCGATGACGTCCATCTGGTCCAGGCTCAGGCCGGCCTTTTTCAGTGCCAGCTTGGTGGCCGGGATGGGGCCCTCGCCCATGACGTCGTTGGGCACGCCGGCCACGGCGTAGGACACCAGCCGTGCCAGGGGCTTCTGCCCGGCCTTGGCAGCCACGTCGGCGGCCGCCAAAACGAAGAAAGCAGCGCCGTCATTGATGCCGGAGGCATTGCCGGCGGTGACGGTGCCATCCTTCTTGAAGGCGGGCTTCATCTTGGCCAGGGATTCCAGGGTGGTGCCGGGCTTGACGTGCTCGTCGGTGTCGAACACCACCTCGCCCTTGCGGGTCTGTTTGACGATGGGGACGATCTGGGACTTGAAGCGGCCGGCCTCAATGGCGGCGGCGGCGCGACGCTGGGATTCGACGGCGAATTCATCCTGCATTTCCCGGGTCAGGCCATGCTTGGCGGCCAGGTTCTCGGCGGTGATGCCCATGTGGCCGACACCGAAGGGGTCGGTCAGCACGGCCACCATGCCGTCGATGGCCTTGGTGTCGCCCATGCGGGCACCGTTGCGCAGGGCCGGCAGCAGATAGGCGGCCTTGGACATGACTTCCACGCCGCCACCGACGCCGTAGTCGGCATCGCCCAGCATGATGTTCTGGGCGGTGGTGACGATGGCCTGCAAACCGGAGGAACACAGGCGGTTCAGTTGCATGGCCACGGAATCCATGGGCAACCCTGCCTGGATGGAGGCCACGCGGGACACGTAGGGATAGCGGGAATCCGTCGGCATGGTGGTGCCCACGGTCACGTAGTTGATCAGTTGGGGATCGACGCCGGAGCGAACCACGGCCTCCTTCATCACGGTGCCGCCCAGTTCCGCAGGTTCAATATCCGCCAGGGAACCGCCAAAAGTACCGATGGCGGAACGGACCGCGCTCAAAACGACGACTTCTCTTGCCATTACTGCCTCCCACTATTAGAAGAATTGTTACCCAACCCAACTGGCCACCCAGAACAGCGCCAGGACCAGCAGTCCTAGCACCAGGGTACGCCAAACCAGGCCGATGGTGCTCTGCATGTGATCCACGTCCGCCGGGTCGCCTAGACCCAGCTCCGGACGGTCCTCCACATCCAGATCATCGTGGAGCGGCAAACCAAGACTTATGCCCATGGCACCCGCCCCACTGGATAACAATACACCTGAAGTAATGTCAGGCCAATGACTCGCCTGGCCGCGCCAGCAATAAACCGCGTCCTCGAAGTCGCCGACCACGGCAAAACCGGTAGCGGTCAAGCGGATCGGCAGCCAGTCGATGAGGAAGAAGGCGCGCCGGGAAAACTCGCCAAAGCGGCTCCGTTCCTGGCCCGGCACGGGAATGGTCTCCCGCCAATGGCCGGCATAGAAGGCCGACAAACGATAAACCATGGCCCCCGCCGGCCCCAGCAGGGCGAAACAATACAGGGGCGCAAAAACATGACGATGGGAAGCCACCAGGGCCTGTTCGATGGCGACCCGGGCCATTTCCGAGGCATTCAGGCGGTCGCAGTTACGGCCCGTCCATTGCGCCAACAGGCTCCGCGCCTGCTCCAACTCCCCGGCCCGCAGGGAGGCCTGGAGGTCGGTGAAGAAATGGCTGAACTGACGGAAGCCCATGGTCACGTAGAGCACGCACAGCCCCAGCAGCGCCGCCAGCAGGGGATGGGCCCAGAGCAGGAAGAGGTAGAGGCCCTGCACCAGCAGGGACGGCACGGCCACCCCCAGGCACCAGGCCACGATGCCATGACGATACTGGCCGTCGTCCAGCTTGTCCTCCAGCCAGCGGGCGCAGCGCCCCAGGGGCTGGTCCACCCAGCGATCGGCGGGCAGGGGCAGGAACTGTTCGATAAAAAGGGCGATAAGGGCGGAAAAAAGCGTCATGGGATAAGTCGTCGTCGGATCAACAGGTTTCCAGCAAGGCCATGAGATTGACCAACATGCCGGCGGTGGCGCCCCAGATGTAGTAGCCGTTCCAGTCCGTGGCCCAGAACTGGCGCTGGCGGCCGTCCCGTTCCAGGGTGTCGCGGCGCCAGTTGCGGCGGTTGACCAGGTATTCGAGGGGCACCTCGAACACCTCGGCCACTTCGAAATCGTCGAGCTTGAGGTTGAGGGGCGGCGTCACCCGGCCCACCACCGGCACGACGCTGAAGCCGGTACCGGTCAGATAATTGGGCAAGGTGCCCAGTACGTCCACCGTCGCGCTGTCGAGCCCCACCTCCTCCCTGGCTTCGCGCAGGGCGGTGAAAACGAAGTCGGGATCGGTATCGTCGCGGCGGCCGCCGGGAAAGCTCACTTGCCCGGCATGGTCATTGAGATGGGCGGTACGCTGGGTCAGCAACACGGTGATGCCGCTTTCCCGCACCACCAGCGGCACCAGCACGGCGGCCGGGGTCAGGTTCGCGGCATCGGCGCCGTAGCCACGGGCGTAGTTTTCGGGCAAATCGCCCCGGGCGATGCGCGCCCGCAAGCGTTCAATCAACGTCGGATCGAAACGGGGAACCGCAGTCTGGATATGGCTAGAATGGGGTTCTGCCATTAACTTGTTCGCGTCGATTGAAATGCACCCGAAGAACGTTCTGATCTTCCGGCATACCGCCGGAGAAGGCCCGGGTTATTTTGCCACATTCCTCGAGGCCCACTCGGTCCCCCACACCCTGATCAAGATCGACGAAGGCGAGGCCGTGCCCGCCTCCGCCGCCGAGGCCGCCGGTCTTTGCTTCATGGGCGGTCCCATGAGCGTGAACGACGACCTGCCCTGGATCCCCCCCGTGCTCAACCTGATCCGCGACGCCGTGGCCCGTGGCGTGCCGGTGATCGGCCACTGCCTGGGCGGCCAGTTGATGTCCAAGGCCCTGGGCGGCGTCATCACCCGCAACCCGGTCAAGGAAATCGGTTGGGGCCAGGTGCGCACCGTCGATCCCGTGGCCAAGGCATGGCTGGGAGACAGCACCGAATTCGAGGCCTTTCATTGGCACGGGGAAACCTTCTCCATTCCCCAGGGGGCGACCCGCCTGCTGGAAAGCGCCCACTGCGCCAACCAGGCCTTCGTCATGGGGCCCCATCTGGGTATGCAGTGCCACGTGGAAATGACCGAGGCCATGATCCGCCTCTGGTGCCGCCAATGGGCGGAAGAAGGCGTGCCGGCGGGTCCCTCCGTGCTGACGCCGGAGCAGATGATGAGCGACATGGAGGCCCGCATCCAGCGCATGCGCCAGTTCTCCGACCGGCTCTACAGCCACTGGATCAGCGGCCTGGCGACGTAAGACGCTACCTTCAGGCACCGCCAACGAAAAGGGCCGCAATCTTGCGGCCCTTTTCGTTGGGTAAGCGAGTTCTCAGGCGCGGCGCCAGGTGGTGCCCTGAGGACCGTCCTCCAGCAGGATGCCGGCCGCCTTGAGTTCGTCGCGGATGCGGTCGGACTCGGTGAAGTTCTTCGCCTTCTTGGCTGCGATCCGGTCGGCAATCAGGGCCTCAATGGCGTCCGGCGTCAGACCGCCTGCCTCGGCGGGGGCGCCTTGCAGGAAGGCGCTGGCGTCCCGCTGCAACAGGCCGAGCACGGCCCCCAGGCCTTTGAGCTGGGCCGCCAGCGCGACGTCGTGACTTTTGTTCACCTCTTGTGCAAGGTCGAACAACACGGCCACCGCCTCCGGGGTGCCGAAGTCGTCGTCCATGGCCGCCTTGAAACGCTGGCCGTGGGCCTCGTTCCAATCCACCTTGCCTTCGCCGGCATAGCCCTTGAGGGCGGTGTACAGCCGGGTCAAAGCCTGGCGGGCATCGTCCAGGTGGGCATCCGAATAGTTGAGGGGGCTGCGGTAGTGGGCGCGCAGGATGAAGAAGCGCACCACCTCGGCGTCGTACTGCTTGAGCACGTCGCGGATGGTGAAGAAGTTGCCCAGGGACTTGGACATCTTCTCGTTGTCCACCCGGATGAAGCCGTTGTGCATCCAGTAATTCACAAAAGCGTGCTGGTGCGCCCCCTCGGACTGGGCAATCTCGTTCTCGTGGTGGGGGAACTGCAAGTCCTGGCCGCCGCCGTGGATGTCGAAATGGTCGCCGAGCAGGTCGGAACTCATGGCCGAACACTCGATGTGCCAGCCGGGCCGGCCGGTGCCCCAAGGGGATTCCCACTTGGCTTCGTCCGGCTCGTTGTCCTTGGCGTGCTTCCACAGCACGAAGTCCAGCGGATCGCGCTTGCCCTCGGTCACATCCACCCGCTCGCCGGCGCGCAGGTCATCCAGGGACTTGCCCGACAACTTGCCATAGCCGGGAAAGCTGTGCACCGAGTAGCAGACGTCGCCATTGTCGGCCCGGTAGGCCAGGCCGTTCTTTTCCAGCTGGGCGATCAAGCCCAGCATCTGGGGCACGTAGTCCATGGCGCGGGGTTCGTGGTCGGGCCGCAGCACGCCCAAGGCATCGGCGTCCTCGTGCATGGCGGCGATGAAGCGGTCGGTCAGGGCGCGCAGGGTCTCGCCGTTCTCGGCGGCCCGCTTGATGATCTTGTCGTCGATGTCGGTGATGTTGCGCACGTAGTTCACCGCATAGCCGCTGGTCCGCAGCCAGCGGGCCACCATGTCGAACACCACCATGACCCGGGCGTGCCCCAGATGGCAGTAGTCGTAAACGGTCATGCCACAGACATACATGCGAACCTTGCCGGGCTCGAGGGGAACAAAGGCCTGCTTTTCGCGGTCCAGGGTGTTGTAGAGCTTGAGCATGGAGTTCGGTGGATCGCACCGCCGGTCCGACGAAGAACGGCCGGGAAGCTGCCGATTTTCGGCGCTTAAGGCCGGAAGCGATCTGGTGAAATGGAATTGAGCTTTCTTGATAAAATTATCGATTGTGTTCCAGCCGTCGGCTGGCGGAAACGAGGAACGATGGCTTCATGTCCGGCTCCCACCGCGCCTCATTGCCCCTCGACCTGCCCTCCTGAAACCCGCATCAGGAGCCGATCTACGGCTTTCGAACGACCCAACCGCAACGCGAACAAGTATAGCATGCCCCCTATCTCCCTCTCAGTACGCACTGGACTCCTGACCCTGGCGGTGGCCGCCGTTACCGGCTTTTCCTGCTTGGCGATCGGCGCCCCCTACCAGGATGCGCAACAGTTGCTCAAGCAGGGACAGTACCCCCAGGCCCTGGAACAGGTGGAAAAACACCTGTCCGACAAGCCCAAGGATCCCCAGGGCCGCTTCCTCAAGGGGGTGATCCTGACCGAAATGGGCAAGACCAGCGAGGCGGTCTCGGTGTTCACCAAGCTCACCGAGGAATTCCCTGAACTGCCCGAGCCCTACAACAACCTGGCGGTGATCTACGCCCAGCAAAAGCAGTTCGACAAGGCCAAGCTGGCCCTGGAAAAGGCCATCCGCACCCATCCTTCCTACGCCACGGCCCACGAGAACCTGGGCGACATTTACGCCCGTCTCGCCAGCCAGGCCTACGACAAGGCCCTGCAACTGGACTCCTCCAATGCCGCCGCGCAGACCAAGCTGGCGGTGATCCGCGACCTGATCAGCGTCTCCTCCCGCAGCGGCGCGCCGGCCAAGCCCGCCCTGGCGAGCGGCCCCACCGTGGCGGCCGCACCGTCGGCAGCGCCCCCCGCCCCCGTCAAGGTAGCCGAGGCCCCCAAGCCGGCACCCGCCCCGGCCCCCGTTGCCGCGGCACCGGCCAAGGTCGAGCCCACCCCGGCCAAGGTCGAAAAACCCGCCGCTGCCCCGGCCAAGCCCGTTGCCGACAGCGGCGCCGGCGAGATCGGCAAGACCGTGGAAGCCTGGGCTGCCGACTGGTCGCGCAAGGACGTGAAGGCCTATCTGGCCCGCTACGCCAAGGACTTCAAGGTCCCCGGCAATCAATCCCGCAGTGCCTGGGAGACGGAACGTACCCAACGCATCAAAAAACCGGGCAATATTCAGGTATCGGTGGAAGCCCTCAAGGTGGTTTCCCAGGACGGCGACAAGGCTGAAGTACGGTTCCGCCAACAATATGCTTCGGCCAACCTCAAGTCCGGCAGCACCAAGACGTTGGTCATGGTGAAGCAAGGCGGTAAATGGCTCATTCAACAGGAACGGATCGGCAACTGATGACCAAGACTCGGCAACGGAAACCGGCGATCGCTCGCGCCCTGGTGCTGGGCGCGGCCCTCGGCCTCGGCCTGGCCAGTGGCGGCAGCCTCCAGGCCCAGCCCAACTATTCGGATTCCGGCCCCGAGCCCCTGTTGGCCAACATTTTCAACGCCATCGAGCAAAGCCGCTTCGACATGGCGCTCCAGCAGGTGGACGCCCTGCTCAAGACCTACCCCAACTACCGGCTCGCCCATCTGATTCGTGGCGACCTGCTGCTGGCCCGCACCAAGCCCCTGACCCGCTTCGGCGAGGGCGGCGCCCAGGCCGGCGACAAGGTGGCCGACCTGCGCGACGAGGCCATCGCCCGGCTCAAGGCCTACAAGAACAAGCCCCAGGCCGACTACGTGCCCCGCTACCTGCTGCAAATGCAGGCCGACCAGAAATACGCCGTGGTGGTGGACACCCAGAAGTCCCGCCTCTATCTGTACCAGAACGACAAGGGCACCCCCCGCTTCGTCGCCGACTACTACATCACCCAGGGCAAGCTGGGCGCGGAAAAGACCAAGGAAGGCGACAAGAAGACCCCCATCGGCGTCTACCACGTCACTTCCAGCCTGCCCCGCGAGAAGGTGGGCGACTTCTACGGCAGCGGCGCCTTCCCCATCAACTATCCCAACGAATGGGACAAGCGCATGGGCCGCAACGGCCACGGCATCTGGCTGCACGGCACGCCGTCCGACACCTATTCCCGCCCACCCAAGGCCTCCGATGGCTGCGTGGTGCTGACCAACCAGGATCTGAACTCCCTGTCCAAGAACCTGCAAATCGGCCTCACCCCCGTCATCATCAGCAACAGCATCGAATGGCTGTCCATGGACAACTGGCAGAAGGAACGCCAGTCCCTGCTCGGCATGATCGACGAATGGCGCAAGGACTGGGAGTCCCGCAACACCGACAAGTACGCCGGCCACTACGCCCGCAACTTCTCCGCCGACGGCCAGGGCAAGGACCAATGGGTCGAGCAGAAGCGCAAGGTCAACGCCGGCAAGGACTGGATCAAGGTCGAGACCCGCAACATCAGCATGTTCCGCAATCCGGGCAAGGAAGACTACGTCGTGGTCACCTTCGACCAGGAATACAAGAGCAACAACCTCGACAACGTGATGAAAAAGCGCCAGTACTGGATCAAGGAAGACGGGCGCTGGAAGATCCTCTACGAAGGCGCCGCCTGATCCCCGCCGGCAGCCGTCGGCCCGGTCGCCTTTTTCCGCCACTCCTTACGCTGGAACGCCATGAAGAAAATCCTCAGCGCCCTGGGCGCTTCCCTGCTGTTTGCCTGTACCGCCCTCGCCGCCAATCCCCAGGTGGAAATGAAGACCAACCAGGGCACCATCGTCCTTGAGCTCAACGCCGAGCGCGCGCCCGTCACCGTCAAGAACTTCCTCCAGTACGTCAAGGACGGCTTCTACAACGGCACCATCTTCCACCGGGTGATCCCCGGCTTCATGATCCAGGGCGGCGGCTTCGAGCCCGGCATGAAGGAAAAATCCACCCGCGAGCCCATCATCAACGAGGCCAAGAACGGCCTCAAGAACGTGGCCGGCAGCATCGCCATGGCGCGCACCAACAATCCCAACTCCGCCACGGCCCAGTTCTTCATCAACCACGTGGACAACCGCATGCTGGACTACCCCAATCCCGATGGCGCGGGCTACGCGGTGTTCGGCCAAGTGGTCCAGGGCATGGACGTGGTGCAGAAGATTGCTCGCGTGCCCACCGGCAACGCCGGCTTCTACCAGAACGTTCCCGTCACCCCCGTGGTGATCGAATCCGTCAAATTGCTCCCCGAGCAGAAATAAACCCGAGGAAAAACCATGATCAAGCTCCACACCAACCACGGCGTCATCACCCTGGAACTGGATACCGAGAACGCCCCCATCACCAGCCAGAACTTCATCGACTACGCCACCGCCGGCCACTACGACGGCACCATCTTCCACCGCGTCATCAAGGACTTCATGATCCAGGGCGGTGGCTTCGAGCCCGGCATGAAGCAAAAGCCCACCGGCGCCGAGATCGAGAACGAAGGCGAGCGCACCAGCAAGGCCGGCCTCAAGAACGTGCGCGGCAGTATCGCCATGGCCCGCACCTCCGATCCCCACTCCGCCACCGCCCAGTTCTTCATCAACACGGTGGATAACGACTTCCTCGACTTCAAGGCCGCCAATCCCAGCGGCTGGGGCTATTGCGTCTTCGGCAAGGTGGTGGACGGTCTCGACGTGGTGGACGCCATCCGCGCCGTGAAGACCGGCCGTGCCGGCTTCCACCAGGACGTGCCGGTGGACGACGTGATCATCGAGCGGGCCGAAGTGGTCTAAACGCCAGCGCTGAGTACCGGAGTGATTGAAAGCGCTCTCTTCATCTCCGACCTGCACCTGCACCCGTCGCGCCCCGGCGTGACGGCCCTGCTCCGGCAGTTCCTCGCCGGCCCGGCCGCCGATCTCGGCACCCGGGCCGGTGCCGTTTTCATCCTGGGCGACCTGTTCGACGCCTGGGCCGGCGACGACGACCTGGCCGATCCCCTCAATGCCGACGTCTGCGCCGCCCTGCACGACTGCGCCGGGCGGGGTGTCCAGCTCTTCTTCATCCCCGGCAACCGCGACTTCCTGGTAGGCCCGGCCTTTGCCGCCGCCAGCGCCATGACCATCCTGACCGAACCGACGGTCCTGGACATCGCCGGCATCCCCACCCTGCTGCTCCACGGCGACCTGCTGTGCACCGATGATGCCGAATACCAGCAGTTCCGTCGCACCGTGCGCGGCGAGGACTGGCAACGGGACTTCCTCGCCCAGCCCCTGGCCCAGCGCAAGACCGTGATCGAAGGCCTGCGGGCCCGCAGCGAGGCGCAAAAGCAGGTCAAGCCCATGGCCATCATGGACACCAATGCCGACGCCGTGACCGACGCTTTCCGCCAGCATGGCGTGAACCGCATGGTCCACGGTCACACCCACCGCCAGGCCGAACACCGGCTGACGGTAGACGGCCAGGAACGCACCCGCTGGGTGCTCGGCGACTGGCACGAGACCGGCGACCACGGCCACAGTCAGGGCAACGCCCTCCTTTGCGACGCCACGGGCTGTCGTTTCCTGTCCCTGCCCCAGCCATGAGTAGCACGCCATCGCCCGACACCGCGCTGCACATCCTCCACAGCGTTTTCGGTTACAGCGCCTTCCGCGGCGAACAGGCGGCCATCGTGGACCACGTGACCCAGGGCGGCGACGCCCTGGTGCTGATGCCCACCGGCGGCGGCAAGTCCCTCTGCTACCAGATCCCCGCCCTGCTCCGCCCCGGCTGCGCCATCGTGGTGTCGCCCCTGATCGCCCTGATGCAGGACCAGGTGGACACCCTGCTGCAATCCGGCGTCAAGGCCGCCTATCTCAACTCCAGCCAGGACTTCCAGGCCAGCGTCGCCACCGAGCGGGCCATGATGACCGGCGGCCTCGACCTGCTCTATGTCGCCCCGGAACGCCTGCTCACCGAACGCTTCCTTGGGCTGCTCGACCAGCTTTACGAAGAGGGACGACTCGCCCTGTTCGCCATCGACGAAGCCCACTGCGTGTCCCAATGGGGCCACGACTTCCGCCCCGAATACATCCAGCTCTCGGTGCTCCACGAGCGCTTTCCCACGGTGCCCCGCATCGCCCTCACGGCCACGGCGGATGAACCCACGCGCAACGAGATCGTCCATCGCCTGGGCCTGGAAGAAGCCCGCAAGTTCGTTTCCAGCTTCGACCGACCCAACATCCGCTACACCGTCGTGGAACGGGACAACCCGAAAAAACAGTTGCAGGGCTTCCTCGCCGGCCATCGCGGTGCGGCAGGCATCGTCTATTGCCTGTCCCGCAAGAAGGTGGATGAAACCGCCACCTGGCTACAGGAACAGGGCATCAATGCCCTGCCCTACCACGCCGGTCTCGGTGCCGATGTCCGACGGGAACACCAGCAGCGCTTCGTCCGCGAGGAAGGCGTGGTCATGGTCGCCACCATCGCCTTCGGCATGGGCATCGACAAGCCCGACGTGCGCTTCGTCGCCCACCTGGACCTGCCCAAGAGCCTGGAGGCCTACTACCAGGAGACGGGCCGCGCCGGGCGCGACGGCGACCCGGCCGAAGCCTGGATGACCTACGGCCTCAACGACGTGGTGATCCACCGCCAGCGCATCGACGAGTCCGCCGCCCCCGAGGAACAAAAGCGCGTCGAACGGCAGAAGCTCGATGCCATGCTGGCCTATTGCGAAGCCGGCACCTGCCGCCGCACCGTGCTGCTGCAATACTTCGGCGAGGAGCGAGACGCCTGCAACAACTGCGACACCTGCACCGCGCCACCGGAACTGTGGGATGGCACCGTCGCCTCGCAAAAGCTGCTATCCGCCGCCCTGCGCACCGGCCAGAAATTCGGCAGCGGCCACCTGATCGACCTGCTGCGGGGCAAGCTCAACCCCAAGATCAGCGAATACCGCCACGACCAACTGCCCACCTTCGGCGTCGGCAAGGACATCGACGAAGCCACCTGGCGCGCCGTGGCCCGGCAACTGCTGGTGGCTGGCATTCTCCACGCCGATGCCCAGCGCTTCGGCGCCATCACCGTCACCGAGGCGGGCCGCCCCGTGCTCAAGGGCGAAACCACCCTCATGCTGCGCCGCCCGCGCAAGTTGCCCAACGGTGGCAAGCCGCCCCGCTACAGTCGCCCCGAGGAAAAGATCGAACTCGACATCGGCGACCTGGCCCTGTTCGAGGCCCTGCGCGCCTGGCGCGCCGAAGAGGCCAAGGAACAGGGCGTACCGGCCTACGTCATCATGCACGACCGCACCCTGCGCGAACTGGCCCAATTGAAGCCCGCCACCCGCAGCGAACTGCTCAACGTCCCCGGCATCGGCGAAGCCAAGGCCGAACGCTACGGCGGCGCCCTGCTGCGGGTCATGGACGAAGCCGCCTTCGCCTGAGGCCAACCCAAGCCGCCATGCTCCACCGCATCGAACATTTGCGCCAACGCCTGCGGGACCTGGGCGCCAAGCCGGACCATGAAGGCCGGCTGCTGCGGGCCTGGCTGTCTGGTCGCCCCCTCACCGAAGGCAAGCGCAATCGCCAGGCCGAGGGTTTCTTTCCCAAGCCCCTGCTGGAAGCCCTGCCGGCCCTGAGTGAAGAACTGGCGCAACTGGCGCAGGTGCATTCCGAACACCCCGGCGACGACGGCTCCGCCCGCCTGCTGGTGCAATTGAACGATGGCCAGACCGTGGAAAGCGTACTGCTGCTGCGGGACGGACTCTGCGTTTCCAGCCAAGTGGGGTGCGCCGTGGGCTGCACCTTCTGCATGACCGGCAAAAGCGGCCTGCTGCGCCAGGTGGGCAGCGCCGAGATCGTGGCCCAGGTGGTACTGGCCCGCCAGCGGCGGCCGGTGAAAAAGGTAGTGTTCATGGGCATGGGCGAACCCTCCCACAACCTGGACAACGTGCTGGAAGCCATCGAGCTACTAGGCACCGCCGGCGCCATCGGCCACAAGAACCTGGTGTTCTCCACCGTGGGCGATCTGCGGGTGTTCGAGCGTCTGCCCCAGGGCCCGGTGAAACCCGCCCTGGCCCTGTCCCTGCACACCACCAAGGATCAGCTACGGGCCCAATTGCTGCCCCGCGCCCAGCCCATCCCCGTGACGGAACTGGTGGCCCTGGCGGAGGACTACGCCCGCCGCACCAGCTACCCCATCCAGTACCAATGGACGTTGATTGAAGGCGTCAACGACGGCCTCGACGAGATGGACGAGATCGTCCGTCTGCTCAAGGGCAAGTACGCCATGATGAATTTGATCCCCTTCAACACCGTGGCAGAACTGGACTACCAGCGCCCCAGTTGGGAGAAGGCGGCGGAACTCGCCCGATATCTGCATCGACGCGGCGTATTGGCCAAGCTGCGCAACTCGGCGGGACAGGACGTGGATGGCGGCTGCGGCCAACTGCGGGCGCGGATCATCGGCGAAACCACCGTCACCGTCCACCCCGGTCGGCGCAAGGCGGCGGGACCGGCGGCCTAGGCGCCTGTTTCAGCAGGGCGCTAAGCGCCCAAGGTCTCCAGGGCCCGCTCGATGAAGCGGCGCGGCACCCGGCTCTTCGGCGTGCCGGGGCCGAACCAGGAGCGCACGTCCTGGTCCAGGCCGATACCGTGCATGTAGTTGTAGAGGGCCTTGTTCAGCGCCTTGCCGAGGACGGCATGATCCACCCCGGTCGGGTCGATGAAGCCCACGTCGTTCTTGGCGAAACTCACCGGCGGCAGGGGCTGTAGGGTCACGCCGTAGTCCTCGGGACGCAGCCCCACCGGCGAGTGCACGGTGCAACTGAAGCGGTGGAAAAAGCCGGACTGGATGCAGCCGGCTTCAAACAACTGGCGCACGTATTCGAGGGCATCCACCGTGTCCTGCACGGTCTGGGTGGGGAAGCCGTACATCAGGTAGGCATGCACCAGCACGCCGGCCTGGGCGAAAGCCTGGGTCACCCGCGCCACCTGCTCCACCGACACCCCTTTTTGCATCAGCTTCAGCAGCCGGTCCGACGCCACCTCCAGACCGCCGGACACGGCGATACAGCCGCTTTCCGCCAGCAGATCGCACAGCTCGGGAGTAAAGGATTTCTCGAAGCGGATGTTGCCCCACCAGGAAATCGACAGCCCGCGCCGCAGGATTTCCTCCGCCAGGGCGCGCAGGGCCTTGGGTGGGGCGGCTTCGTCCACGAAATGGAAACCGCTCTGACCGGTTTCCGCCATCACCGCCTCGATGCGGTCCACCAACAGGGTGGCCGGCGCGCCGTCGTAGCGGCCGATGTAGTCCAGGCTCACGTCGCAGAAACTGCATTTCTTCCAGTAGCAACCGTGGGCCACGGTGAGCTTGTTCCAGCGCCCGTCGGACCAAAGCCGGTGCATGGGATTGAGCATGTCCAGCACCGACAGGTAGCGGTCGATGGGCAGGCCGTCCCAAGTGGGCGTGCCCACTTCGGCGAAGGGCACGTCGGGTTCGGGAAAATGGCAGTAACGCACCCCGCCGTCCTCGCGGACGAAGGTGCGCACCAAGCGCTCGCGCCCCCGCCCGCCGCGCAGGTGGTCGAGCAGGGCGAGGATGGGCCGTTCGCCGTCGTCGAGGGTCACGTAGTCGAAGTAGTCGAAGACCCGGGGTTCCTTCAACTCGCGCAATTCCGTATTGACGAAGCCGCCGCCGAGCACGGTGACGATCCCGGTCCGGGCCGTCTTGATCGTCTGGGCGATGCGGAAGGCGCCGTACACCGAACCGGGGAAGGGCACCGAGAGCATCACCACCTGGGGCTGATGGCGCTCGATGGCGGCCAGGGTCAGCGCCCGCAGGCGGCGATCCACCAGGGTTTCTTCCGCCGCCAGGGCCCGGGCCAGGGGCTCGAAGCTGGGCTGGCTCTGGGCCAGGGACTCGGCGTAGCGGACGAACTCGAAGCGCGGATCCGCCGCCTCCCGCAACACGTCCGCCAGATCGTTGAGGTACAGGGTCGCCAGATGCCGCGCCCGGTCGCTGCTACCCAGGGCGCCGAAAGCCCAGGCCAGGGGATCGCCGCCGTCCGGGTCCTGCGGGTCCAGATAGGCGTCCAGGCTGTCGAAGCGCGGCCCCTCGGGTAGGAAATTGCGTCCGGCGATGCGATGGGCCAGGGTTGGATCGCGACCCTGGAGATAGGCCAGGGCCGGCTCCACCGTGGCGGCGTAGCGCTCGAAACGGTCGAGGAAACCCGCCACGCTGGCCGAGCGTTGCCGCGCCGGCAGCGCCTCGGCGCAGGCGCGCAATTCCGCCAGGCCCGCCCGGGAGAACAGGCTCAGCACCAAGCCCAGGGCCAGGTCCTCCTGCACCGCGTCCTCGCCCCGGGAACGGAGAAACCCCGTCAAATAGGCGGTGGACGGATAGGGCGTGTTGAGCTGCGTCATGGGCGGAATCAGCGACAGGACGCGCAAGGACGGGCGGGAATCGGGCATGGAGCGGGCAACGGGGGAAACGGCCTGCATGATAACGGCTCCGGCCCGCCCCCTGGCGCGGCGATGTCCCCACTGGCAAAAGTGTTGACCCGCCGCGCGGCTTCCCCTACAGTCCGTCCATCAGCGTTTCTGCCAGCAAGATCGCAGATTCACAAAGGGGAGTAGCTCCGCCACGGTGTCGTCAGGACGGATTCGCAAGAATCCCGGTGCCGTGGGTGATTCAGCAGCACGAATCACAGCAAGACCTTTGCCGCCCGGCAAAGGTCTTTTTTGTTTGCGGACCCGTCGGCGTGGCTGGACCGGCGCAAACAGCAACTCAGGAGTCCGCAATGAAAAACCCCGAAGCTTCCCGCTCCCACGACGCCCCCACCCTGTTCACCACCCTGGTGCGCAAGGGTTTCGCCTACCTGCTGGCCCGCGCCCCGCGCAGCCGGCTGGCCGCCTTCGCCAGCGCCTTCGTCGCCCTGGTGTTCGCCCGCCAGCTGCTGGTGCCGGCCCACACCCCGCGCCCGGCGTCTGCCCCCAGCGGCCGCGTCTTCGAAGGCGAATTCCGCCGCATCCACGACCCGCGCTGAGGTAGCCCGTCATGTTCGATACCATTGCCACGCCCGAACTCTGGCTGGGTTTTGCCGTCTTCGTCGTCGTCGCCATTGCGGTGGACCTGTTCGCCCTGGAGAAACAGGGTGCCCACAGCGTCACCGTCAAGGAGGCCCTGGGCTGGTCCCTGCTCTGGGTCAGCCTGGCGATGGCCTTCAATCTGCTGCTCTGGTGGTGGCTGGACCAGCACGCGGGGCGCGAAATCGCCAACCAGAAGGCGGCGGAATTCCTCACCGGCTACCTCATCGAAAAATCCCTGTCGGTGGACAACATCTTCGTCTTCCTCCTGCTGTTCACCGGCTTCGCCGTGCCCGCCGCCCTGCAAAAGCGCGCTTTGATCATCGGTGTCATCGGCGCGGTGGTACTGCGGGTGGTGATGATCCTGATCGGCGCCTGGCTGATTGCCCGCTTCCACTGGCTGCTTTACCTGTTCGGTGCTTTCCTGTTGGTGACCGGTTTGCGCATGCTGGTTTCCACCGAAAAAGAGCCCGAGCTGGAAAAAAATCCCCTGCTCAAATGGATGCGCGGCCACCTGTCCATTACCCCCGGCTACGAAGGCAACCGGCTGTCCCTGCGGCGCGACGGCAAACGCTGGTTCACCCCGCTGTTCCTGGTCGTGGCGCTGATCGGCATCACCGACGCGGTGTTCGCGGTGGATAGCATTCCCGCCATTTTCGCGGTGACCACCGACCCCTTTATCGTCATGACCTCCAACATCTTCGCCGTGCTGGGCCTGCGCGCCCTGTACTTCCTGCTGGCGGACATGGCGGGGCGTTTCCATCTGCTCAAGGTGGGCCTGGCCTTCGTGCTGGCCTTCATCGGCACCAAGATGCTGATCGCCCCCTGGATCAAGATCCCCGTCGGCGCCTCCCTGGCCGTGGTGGGCGTACTGCTGGGGGCCTCCATCCTCGCCAGCCTGTGGCTGGCGCCCCGGGACGAGGAGGCGAAAAAGTCATAAAAAATGGCCGCAGGGGTAAAGCCCTGCGGCCATGAAACCGACCCTAGCGGGTCGGAGGAGGAGATCTACCACGCAACGCTTCCACAAACTGAATTCGCGGACCGCCGGCCCGGTGGGAGCGCGGGCCAGTTAAGGGCATAGCAGCATCAACCATGCCAACCTGCGGCGCGCAACACTCCAGCTTTGGTCATAGACGACGCCGTCATTCCCCCACCATTCCCACGTCATTGCCCGTGCCGCCGCCCGCATTGCCCGCCGATCCCCTGCTGGCGCGGCTTGGCGGCGACCTGTCTCAGGCACCCCAGTAACCGGGCGCGGCGTAGGCCGCCTTCAAGTGTTCGATGAACAAGCGCAGACGCAGGGGCATCTGCCGCTGGGGGAAAACGGCCCGAATGCCCAAAGGTGGTGCAGCCCAATCCTCCAGCACCGCCACCAGGCGTCCCGCCCGCAGGTCGTCCCCCACTTCCCACAGGGAGCGCCACGCCAGGCCCCGACCCTGCAAGGCCCATTCGTGCAGCACCGAGCCGTCGTTGCATTGCAGGCGGCCTTCCACCTTCACCAGGCGGGTGTCGCTTTTTCGCGCAGGATCGGCGAACAGCCAACCGGCCTGTTGTACCAGGCTGAGACATTCGTGCCCCGCCAGCTCCTCGGGACTGCGCGGCGTGCCGCGCTGGGCCAGATAGGCCGGGCTGCCCACCAGGGCCCGTTTCACCTCCCCCAGCCGTACCGAAATCAGGTTCGAGTCCGCCAGGCCGCCGATGCGCACCGCGCAGTCGATGCCCTCGTTGACGATGTCCACGGTGCGGTCGGAAAGATCGAGGCTCACCGTCACCTCGGGGTGGGCGTCGAGAAACTCCGCCACCTGGGGCGCCACGTGGCGCCGGCCGAAGCCTGCCGGGGCGGAGATGCGCAAATGGCCGCTGGCCCGGATCGCCCCCAGACTGACGGAGGCCTCGGCGTTACCCAGTTCGGCCAGCAGACGCTGACAATCCTCCAGGAAAGCAGCGCCCTCCTGGGTCAGGCTCAGCTTGCGGGTGGTGCGCACCAGCAGCCGCACCCCCAGGCGCTGCTCCAGGGCGTCGATGCGCCGGCCCATGATGGCGGGCGTCACCCCCTCCTGACGGGCGGCTGCGCTTAAACTCCCCTTGTTCGCCGCCGCGACAAAGGCCTCAATCTGGGTCAGGCGGTCCATTTATTACCCCCGGTATAAGATGAATTGATTTTATCGGGACTTATCAGCAACATCATCCAGCAATACACTCCTTCCATCCCTTTTAACCCTTATGTCTTATAGAGGAGTTGCCATGGCCATCACCCTGCCCGCCGGTATGCAGATCACCGCCCCCATCAAGCCCGAATGGGAATTCATCCTCAGCCCCGAGGCCCTGGAATTCGTCGCCAAGCTGCACCGAGCCTTTGAAGGCCGCCGCCAGGAACTGCTCAAGGCCCGCGTGGCCCGCCAAGCCCGCATCGACGCCGGTGAAATGCCCGACTTCCTGCCGGAAACCAAGGCCGTGCGCGAAGGCGACTGGAAGATCGCCCCCCTGCCCAAGGCCCTGGAAAACCGCCGCGTGGAAATCACCGGCCCGGTCGAAGCCAAGATGATCATCAACGCCTTCAACTCTGGCGCTGACAGCTACATGACCGACTTCGAAGATTCCAACAGCCCCAAGTGGGAAAACCAGATCCAGGGTCAGGTGAATCTCTACAAGGCCATCCGCCGCGAACTCAGCTTCAAGAACGAAGCCGGCAAGGAATACAAGCTGGGCGACAAGATCGCCACCCTACAAATCCGCCCCCGCGGCTGGCACCTGGACGAAAAGCACGTGACCGTTGACGGTCAGCGCGTGTCCGGCGGCATCTTCGACTTCGCCCTGGTGTTCTTCCACAACGCCAAAGAGCAAATCGCCCGCGGCGCCGGCCCCTTCTTCTATCTGCCCAAGATGGAAGGCCACCTGGAAGCCCGCCTGTGGAACGACATCTTCGTCATGGCCCAGGACCACATCGGCCTGCCCCAAGGCACCATCAAGGCCACCGTGCTGGTGGAAACCATTCTCGCCACCTTCGAGATGGAAGAAATCCTCTACGAACTGCGCAACCACTCCGCCGGCCTGAACGCCGGTCGTTGGGACTACATCTTCTCCTGCATCAAGAAGTTCAAGAAGAACGCCAACTTCTGCCTGGCCCAACGCGGCGCCATCACCATGGAAGTGCCCTTCATGCGCTCCTACGCCCTGGCCCTGGTGCAGGCCTGCCACAAGCGCGGCGCCCCCGCCATGGGCGGCATGTCGGCCCTGATCCCGATCAAGAGCGACCCCGTTGCCAATGAAAAGGCCCTAGCCGGTATCCGCCACGACAAGACCCGCGACGCCAACGACGGCTTCGACGGCGGCTGGGTGGCTCACCCCGGTCTGGTCTCCATCGCCCAGGAAGAGTTCCAGAAGGTGCTCGGCGACAAGCCCAACCAATGGGGCAAGCAAGTCACCGGCAGCTTCGGTCCCAAGGACTGGCTCAACTTCGTGCCCGAAACCCCCATCACCGAAGCCGGCCTGCGCAACAACATCAACGTCGGCATCCACTACCTGGGTTCCTGGCTGGGCGGCAACGGCTGCGTGCCCATCCACAACCTGATGGAAGACGCCGCTACTGCCGAAATCTCCCGCTCCCAAGTGTGGCAATGGGTGGTGTCGCCCAAGGGTGTGCTGGACGACGGCCGCAAGGTCACCGTGGACATGGTGCGCCCCATGATCGCCGAGGAACTGGCCAAGGTGAAGGCCACCGTCAGCGCCCAGGGCGAGGACACCGCCACCTACGACCAGGCTGCCGTCATCTTCGACAAGATGAGCCTGACCCCCGAATACCCCGAGTTCCTGACGCTGCCGCTGTACGAAGCGATGGAATAAGCCTCAAGCTGCGTTCGTCCAGAACCCTTCGTCACGCTCTGGACAGGCTCCGCGCCCAGGTGCGAAGTCAAAGGATGAACGCTGACTCAGGACAACGGCACCGAGGGCGACCCGGTGCCGTTTTTGTTTGGCGTTTTATCGGGGAACGACGAAGCAATCAGGGCTGCTAATGAGGGTTGCGGGGCGAAGGTCGTCGCCAAGAAGAACCGAAAACTCCAGTACGCCCCTCCCCCGCCCGATCACTCCCCGCCGAAACCGGCTTCGCGTTGGGCGCGTATCGCCAAGACGAAAACGGTATCGATCTCGGCCACATAGCGGTAAAGCGCCACATAACCGTGTGTCCTGCGACCAATCACCAGCTCCCGCTTGCCGTTTTCAGCAGGACGACCGATCAAGGGATTCGACCCAAGCACATCAATGGCCTCGACAATTTCGCGTATCCGCTCGGCGGGATTCTCGACGCGGTATTGGTCGAGATGGTCGAGTATCCGGTCGAAATCCTCGCTGATCTCGGGAGCCAGCTCGATCCTGGACATGGCTACTTCGCCAGCTTGCGTGCCGCAGGGCGTTTTACCGCCTTACCGGCGACGCGCCCCTCCAGGTAACCACGCATCTCGCTCCACGGAATCGCCTTGCCGGTTTCCACCATGCGGGCATAACGTTCTTCCGCCACCTCATCGAATTCCGCCCGACGTTCCGCCTGCGCAGCCTTTTCGGCAATCGCCTCAAGAATGAAGTTGTGTGGGGTCGTGCCGGCGCGGCCGGCAGCGGCAGCCACGCGGGCCTTCAGCTCATCGGTAAGACGGATGGTCGTGGTGCTCATGGAAAACTCCAGACAAGGCTCAATACGCGCCAATGTAGCACAACAGTGACACGCCGACCATAAACCGCAACCGGACAGCAGGGCCCCGGCGTTGTTTTTTGTCAATTAATAAAACAATCGATTTTTAGTTATTGATAGCCACAGGGTATCAATACCATTAAATCAAGTTGCTGGCTTCGGCCATGGCGGGCGACTAAGCTGACTCCATTGCAACACCGTTGCAACACCGGTTCAGTCCATAAGGAGGAGCAGCCATGACTACCGAAAGCAAATGCCCATTCCACCACGGCGCCCATGGCGCCCGGTCCACCCATGCCGTCCAGTCCAACCGGGATTGGTGGCCCAATCAACTCAACCTGAACATCCTGCACCAGCACGCTCCCGCCTCCAATCCCCTGGGCGCGGACTTCGACTACGGCAAGGCCTTCCAGAAACTAGACTACCAAGCCCTCAAGCAGGACCTCACCGCCCTGATGACCGACTCTCAGGACTGGTGGCCCGCCGACTGGGGCCACTACGGCGGCCTGTTCATCCGCATGGCCTGGCACAGCGCCGGCACTTACCGCACGGCGGACGGTCGCGGCGGCGCGGGCACCGGCAACCAGCGCTTCGCACCCATCAATAGCTGGCCCGACAACGGCAACCTGGACAAGGCCCGCCGCCTGCTCTGGCCCATCAAGCAAAAGTACGGCAACCAGATCTCCTGGGCCGACCTCATGATCCTGGCCGGTAACGTCGCCCTCGAATCCATGGGCTTCAAGACCTTTGGTTTTGCCGGTGGCCGCGCCGACATCTGGCAACCGGAAGAAGACATCTACTGGGGCGCCGAAAAGCAGTGGCTCGCCACCAGCGACAAACCCGGCAGCCGCTACAGCGGTGAGCGCAATCTGGAAAATCCCCTCGCCGCCGTGCAGATGGGCCTGATCTACGTGAACCCCGAAGGGCCGGACGGCAAGCCCGACCCCGTGGCCTCGGGCCGCGACATTCGCGAAACCTTCGCCCGCATGGCCATGAACGACGAAGAAACCGTGGCCCTGGTAGCCGGCGGCCACACCTTCGGCAAGGCCCACGGCGCCGGCGACCCGGCACTGGTGGGCCCCGAGCCCGAAGCCGCACCCCTGGAAACCCAGGGCCTGGGCTGGATCAACCGCCTCGGCAGCGGCAAGGGCGTGCACACCACCACCAGCGGCATTGAAGGCGCCTGGAAACCCAACCCCACCACCTGGGACAACGGCTACTTCGACACCCTGTTCGGCTACGAATGGGAACTCACCAAGAGCCCCGCCGGTGCCCACCAATGGGTGGCGAAGAACGTCAAACCCGAGCACCTGATTCCCGACGCCCACGACGCCACGAAGAAGCACCCGCCCATGATGACCACGGCGGACTTGGCCCTGCGCTTCGACCCGATCTACGAGCCCATCTCCCGCCGCTTCCATCAGAACCCCGCCGCCTTTGCCGATGCTTTCGCCCGGGCCTGGTTCAAGCTCACCCACCGCGACCTGGGCCCCAAGAGCCGCTACCTGGGCCCCGAAGTACCGAAGGAGGACCTGATCTGGCAAGACCCCATTCCCGCCGTGGATCACTCCTTGGTGGACGCCAAGGACGTTGCCGACCTCAAGGCCAAGGTGCTGGCCTCGGGCCTTTCCATCGCCGAACTGGTGTCCACCGCCTGGGCTTCCGCTTCCACCTTCCGCGGCTCCGACATGCGCGGCGGTGCCAACGGCGCCCGCATCCGCCTCGCCCCGCAAAAGGATTGGGAAGCCAACCAGCCCGCCCAACTGGCCAAGGTGCTGACAACGCTGGAAGGCATCCAGCAGGCATTCAACAGCCAGCAAAGCGGCGGCAAGAAAATCTCCCTCGCCGACCTGATCGTGCTGGCCGGTGGCGCCGCCGTTGAAGCCGCCGCCAAGGCCGGCGGCCACAGCGTCACCGTGCCCTTCACCCCGGGCCGGGCCGACGCCCGCCAAGACCAGACCGACGTGGAATCCTTCGCCCTGCTGGAACCCATCGCCGACGGTTTCCGCAACTACCAGAAGAAAACCTACAGCGTCGCCGCCGAAGAACTGTTGCTGGACAAGGCCCAACTACTCACCCTCAGCGCGCCGGAAATGACCGTGCTGGTGGGCGGCCTGCGGGTACTGGGCGCCAACACGGCTGATAACCGCCAGGGCGTCTTCACCACCCAGCCCCAAGTCCTCAGCAACGACTTCTTCACCCACCTGCTGGACATGAGCACCGTATGGACGCCCACCTCCGAAGCCGCCGACAGCTTTGAAGGCCGCGACCGCAAGAGCGGCGAGCTCCGCTGGACCGCCAGCCGCGTCGATCTGGTGTTCGGCTCCAACTCCCAACTCCGCGCCCTGGCCGAGGTCTACGCCCAGAACGACGCCAAGGAGAAGTTCGTGAAGGACTTCGTCGCCGCCTGGAACAAGGTGATGGAGCTGGATCGGTTTGACTTGAAATAAGACAACATCGCCCAGCATCAAAGACAAACGGCGCCGAGGGAAACCCGGCGCCGTTTGTTTATTCCTGGCCCATTTCTTAATCAGCTTGGCCCATGGCCTTCCGAACCTCTTGCAACAAAACCTCCGTCGCAGCGATCAACTCCGCCAACAGCGCTTCATCCACATCCATATAACCCTCGTATTCCGCAAGGTTCCGGCGCTCATGGCACAGGGCAAACATGCGCACCTGGGCCTTGCTCAAATCCAGGGTATGCACCAAGCACTGAAACACGAGGTATCGCTTATCCGAACGATATCCCCGGTGCCGAAGCGCCGTCAGCGCCAGGGCATGGGCGGCGTTGTAGGCAAGGTCAAAACGACTGGCGAAGGACAGGGATGGATTACCGGCATCCACCAAACGATCCATCGCGGAACGCAGCAGACCGTCGCACTCCTTGCGATCCATCGGCTCAGCCTTGAGCCCGCCGCTCCGCACCAGGTTTTCCAGACTCTCCTGACTACCCACGATCCGACACCTCCGGTCGACCTCCGATCAAATCCATTTTGTCCTGCTGCTCAACCCGCAAAACGAAAGCGTTGCCCGCCGCTTTTTTTGCCTGCCAATCATCCCAGGTGTAGAGGGTCGGATTAACGGCTCGCCCCAAACGCTCTTCCACCGGCACCAAGCCTTCGATGATATCCGCATAAATCAGATTATCGCCAATCAACATCAGGTCGATATCGCTGTCCGCGTGCGCCGTCCCCTTGGCAATGGAGCCGTAAATGAACGCCCACACCAAACGGTCCGCCCAAGGCGCCAGGGCCGTGCGCAGTTGCTCGCCGATACCGAAGGTTTTACGCACAATGGCCGCCAACTCCCCGTAAATAGGGCAGTCCGGGTTGGCCTGATAGTGGGTTTGGTTGCCTTGACGGCTCACGACCAGAATGCTCGCCCGCTGCAAACGGTCCAACTCCCGGGTCAAACTCCCCTTACCGACCTGCGCCCAGCGAGCAATTTCATTGGTGTAAAAGCTCCGATCCGGCTTGCCATAGAGCAAGCCCAGCACCTTTTGCTGGGTGGAGGTAAACAGTGCATCGCCAAGAGAAACAGGCTCCATGACAACCCCAATAAGTCCCAATTAGGGAATGATAATTCCCAAATTGGGACTTATCAAGCCATAAATGCTTTCCCGAGTGCCCCTGCTTTTTTGATCCTGGCACCGTTCAAGGCGAAGGAATAAGGCAGTCGCACAATGAAAACGGCACCGAGAGTCAATCGGCGTCGTTTTCATGTCGAAATAATTCGAGTTTTTCGACACGTCCTTAAAACATGTCGATGTTCAGTCCAAAACGCGACACGTAGTTGAGTTATTCGTGCCCCCCCCCACTTCAACGTAAACCGGTGTGCTTATGCCGGAGGGACATAGAAATAGATGGGAACTAAGGGCACCCCAGCAGGTTCTGGCTAGGCATTCAACTCCGCGACTCCACACAACACCAACTCCTGCGTAGCCCTCGTCATCGCCACATAGAGCAGCTTGGCTTCTTGCGGGTCAAGCTCATCATCGCTACCGAAGCGCTCAGTACCGGGGATTACCACCAAAGGAAACTCCAACCCCTTGCAGGAGTGCATGGTGATGAGGGTCACTTTGTCTTCGTCACTGCTATAGGTAGCATTGCGGAAACTGACGGTGGGGATGCCGAGTTTCTCCAATACGCTACCGCGTGACTCCAGGTCTTTGTTGTAGTGGCTGACCACGGCCATATCCCGCCACGGCATGCCATGACGATGGGCTTCTTTCAACCGTTTGGCGATGTAACCATTCTCTTCATAGCGACTGGGGAGCTTGACGATCTCCGGCTCTTTTCCGGGGCGACCGGCCGACTGAGGCGCCAGTAGCGGAACACCGTCATCGTCGGCATTACTCGGTTTAAGAATGCCTTGGGCGATATCCCGAGCAAAGCGCAGAATGGCGTCGGTGTTGCGGTAGTTGATGCGCAGAATCGTGGTGCGCCCGGCAGCCTGAATGCCCACGCTCTTGAAGCTGAACTTCTTGTGTTTTTCGTCGCCGTAAATGGACTGGGCATCGTCGTAGAGCACCAGCAGACTGTTGGTCTTGGGGTCCACCATCTGCACCACGAGCTTGAACCATTCGGGGCGGAAGTCGTGGCCTTCGTCGATGAGCACTGCGTCGTATTGGGCGGCGGGAATTTGACCCCGCTCCGCGGCACGGATCACTCTATCCACCATATCGGCGAAGAAGGCTTCCTTATCGTCGTTCTTGGGCGGTAAGTCCACGTTGAAGGCCGTGAGTTGCGCCCGGCACCACTGATGAAAGTGGTGGGTCATCACCTTGCCTCCCAAGCCCTTGGCTTGCATGGTGGCATTGATGCGACGGGCCAGGGATTCGTTGTAGCAAAGGATGAGAATCGGCTTGGTGGCTGCCTGGGCCAAATGCTCGGCCCGATAACCCAGGATGAGGGTCTTGCCAGACCCGGCCACGCCATGGATGACCCGATGGCCTTCGCCCAAACTACGTGCCAGTTGTTCCTGCTGTAGGTCCATTACCCGCATCAGGTCGGGACTGAGTTCCTCGGGGGAGAACAAATCCTGTTGTTTACTGGGAATGCGGACTTCAGGGAAAAGATGCCAGCGGATACGATCTATCTGGGGCAGACTCAAGGCGCCGTGGAAGGGCACCTTGAACATGCCCCATAACCGCGCCTGAAAGGCTTCGGCTTCCACCGTCTCGGTCATTTCGTCCCGGCAAATGACTTGATGGCCGGGAATGATCTCTTCCAATTGCCCGGTTTCAAACTGACGCCGGGTCAGGTTGGGGAACACGACGCCATAGGCCCAGGGGAACACCAATTGCCCTCGTGCTCGTCCGCTGGAAAACACCAGTTGCGGGTCTTTGGCCAGCACATCCGTCGCGGCGTGGACGTAACGACGGGCTTGCTCAAGGGGGCACAGGACAGACTTTGGCCCGCTGTCGGTGTGAATCAGAAAGTCCTGCTTGTTGGCTTCGATAATGGTGCCCTCTTTCCAATCCTTGACTTCCAGGATCAGCAGGCCACGACGCGGGTGAAAGACGATGAAATCCGGGTGTAGCCCGTCATCGCCCAAGGGAACGTTGTACCAGCAGAGGTAGTCGGCTTCGAGTTTGTCTTCCAGACGTTCCGCTAAACGACGCTCTCCGCCGCTATCAAAAGTGCAACTACCGAGGGAAGGGATCAGTACCGCCATGGTTGCTCCGCCTATTCAGTCAATCCATCCGCGCCGTTCCGCAACGAGGACACATCCCGCATCGTACCCAACCCGCATAGAAAATGGCCGTTTCCTATGCATGTTCACAGCGACATGCATAGATTCCTGCCGCACCGGTATTGCCTACGCCCCAAACACCCCCGGCACCGCCTCCTTCATCGCCTCCACAAACCGCCGCAGCCGCGCCGGATAAAACTTGGCGTAGGGATAAACCAGACTCACGGGCAAGGGCGCGGCCTGCCATTGGGGGACGAGGTGCACGAGCTTGCCTTGGGCCAGGTCGTCTTGCAGCACCCAGGCGGAGCTGATGCAGGCGCCCAGGCCTTGTAGGGCGGCGCTGCGCAGGGCGTAGAGGTTGTCGGTGCTGACTACCGGGTCGATGGTGATGCGTTCCACCTGGCCGCTGGTTTTGTGGGTGAGCACGACTTCGTTGCGATAGTAGGTGCGCAGGGCCAGCCAAGGCAGGCGGGCGAGATCGGCGGCTTGCTGGGGCATGGCGATGCCTTGCAGCACGGCGGGTGCGGCGGTGACGATGCGCGGCACTTCAGACAGGCGCACCACCACCAGGCTGGGGTCGGTGATTTCGCCGACCTGGATGGCGCAGTCGATGCCGGCGGCGATGTAGTCGCCGATGGCGCGGTCGTCGTGGAGCAGCCATTCGACACGCATGCGCGGGTAACGGCGCAGGTAGTCGGCCAGGGGCGCGATCAGCCGGTCCTGGCCGAAGGCGTGGGGCACGACGACGCGCAGGGTGCCTTCGGGTTCGTCGCTGGCGCCGCGCAGTTCGGCCTCGAAGGCGGCCCAGTTGGTGAGCAGTTCCTTGGCCCGCTCGAAGCAACGCTCGCCGTCCACCGTCAGGCGCATGGCGTGGGTGCTCCGTTGCAGCAGACGCAGGCCGAGGGAGCGTTCCAGGGTTTGCAGGCGGCGGCTGACGGTGGGCTGGGTGGTGCCGAGTTGGGCGGCGGCGGCGGAAAGGCTGCCAGCCTCGACGATGCGAATGAAGGTTTGCATCAGCTCGATGCGGTCGCCGCTCAAGGCCGGCGTGGGCTGGCCGGCGGGCGGTATTGCGCCGCTGGACGTGTTGGCGGATGGGGTGGCGGGTTTGTCAGCATCGCTCATACATTCAATGTATAACAACTGTACCGATGCCGCCACTACCGTTTGGCCGCCAACCAGGAAACAATGCCGCACATCGTCACATTGCGCACCCCAACCCCTGCCGAGACTGCCATGACTACCATTCAAATAACGCATGAAAGCGCCCTATCCAAACCCCTGGTGATGCTGCTGGCCGCCGGGGCCGGGCTGTCGGTGGCCACCCTGTACTACAGCCAGCCGATGCTGGGCATTTTGACCACGGGCATCGGTGCCAGCGAGCAGGCCATCGGCAACGTGCCGACCCTGACCCAACTCGGCTACGCCCTGGGCATTTTGTTCCTGGCGCCCCTGGGCGACCGCCACGACCGGCGCAACATCATCCTCACCAAATCCCTGCTGCTGGTGCTGGCCCTGCTCGGCGCCGGCCTGGCGCCGTCCCTGGCGGGACTGCTGGCGGCCAGCCTGGCCATCGGCCTGCTCGCCACCCTGGCCCAGGACATCGTGCCCGCCGCCGCCACCCTGGCGCCGGAACGGCAGCGGGGCAAGGTGGTGGGCACGGTGATGACCGGGCTGCTGCTGGGCATTCTGCTGTCGCGGGTGGTGAGCGGCATCGTTGCCGAACACCTGGGCTGGCGCAGCATGTTCGTGATCGCCGCGGTCAGCGTGGGGATCATCGGCGTCTCGGTGTGGCGCGCCCTGCCCCATTTGCCGCCCACCACCCAACTCGGCTACGGCGCCCTGCTGCGCTCCCTCGCCTCCCTGCTCGGCCAGCACAGCGCCCTGCGCCGCGCCGCCCTGGCCCAGGGCCTGCAATCCATGGGCTTTTCCGCCTTCTGGTCCACCCTGGCGGTGATGCTGCACAAGGACTTCCAGTTGGGCAGCGCGGTGGCGGGCACCTTCGGCCTGGCCGGCGCTGCCGGCGCCCTGGCCGCGCCCCTCGCCGGCCATCTGGCGGACCGACGCGGCCCGGCCCTGGTGACCCGGCTGGGCACCGGCCTGAGCTTTGTTTCCTTCGCCCTCATGGGCCTGGGCACCCTGCTGCCGCCCGCCGCGCAACTGACCGTGCTGGTGGTGGCGACGGTGGGCTTTGATCTGGGCGTGCAGGCCAGCCTGATCGCCCACCAGACCATCGTCTACGGTATCGACCCGGCCGCCCGCAGCCGGCTCAACGCGGTGCTGTTCGTCGGCATGTTCACCGGCATGGCCAGCGGCGCCGCCCTGGGCAGCCTGCTGCTGGCCCACTGGGGCTGGGCCGCCGTCAGTGCCCTGGCCGCCAGCGGCGCCCTGGCCGCCTTCATCGTCCGCTGCTGGCCGGAACCGCACCGGGCCTAAGGGGACGGGGCGGCTGCCGACAGGACGCGGTCTTGTCTGGCACCAGGCTTGCACGGGGACCGGGCCATTCCCAACAACGACAAGGAAAACCCATGCCCAACGCCGTCCCCCTCCCGTCTGGCAGCCTGCGGGTTGCCGTCGCCACCAAGAACATGGTGCAGATCGACGAGCACTTCGGCCACGCCGACGAATTCAAGATTTACGCGGTGGGCGCCGACGCCGCGACCCTGCTGGA
Organism: Denitratisoma sp. agr-D3; assembly: GCF_054658675.1. NCBI lineage: Bacteria > Pseudomonadati > Pseudomonadota > Betaproteobacteria > Nitrosomonadales > Sterolibacteriaceae > Denitratisoma > Denitratisoma sp. agr-D3. Next base: position 481,577 of record NZ_BAAGIA010000003.1, read on the forward strand.
AGTGCGCCTGGTGGAACACTACTGCCAGGGCGGCTACGGCGACGAGGACAAGCGCGAGGTGATCCTGCGCGCCCTGGCCGACTGCTGCGCCCTGTTCGTCGCCAAGGTGGGCGACGGCCCGGCCGGACGCCTGCGCGAGGCGGGCATCGAGCCCGTGGCCGACTACGCCTACGGCGCCATCGACACCTCGCTGCTGGACTGGTTCGCCAAGCGGCCGGCGACACAAGGCTGACCCGGGGCAAGGCCCAGTAGGCGTCTGCCGCCCGCCCCGGCGGAAACCGGCTGAGGCCACAAAGAAGGATTGAGAAGGATTGTCGCAAGTCCGACAATCCACCGCGGACGCCGCCCACGGGCCGGGCGTCAGCCCCCAACCACGGGCCTCGGCGCCATGGCACCGACTTTGCTGAACGTCACGTATCCCAGCAAAAGGAAGAACGCCATGCCCAAGCCCAAAAAACACATCCTCGTCTGCACCCAGGGCCGCCCCGCCGGCCATCCCCGTGGCTCCTGCCAGGAAAAGGGCTGCATGGACGTGTTCAACGCCTTCATGGGCGAGTTCCAGAAGCGCAACCTGTTCCAGGACTACCTGCTCACCAACACCGGCTGCCTCGGCCCCTGCACCCTGGGCCCCAGCGTGCTGGTCTATCCCGAGGGAGTGATGTACGGCGGCGTCAAGGTGGAGGACGTGGCCACCATCATCGACGAACACCTGCTCTTCGACCAACCCGTGGAACGGCTCAAGGTTCCGCCCCAAGTCTGGTGACCATCATGGAACAGTACGACATCGGCGATATGGTGTTCCCCCTGGAACCCATCTACAACGACGGCTTCATTCCTGAACTTCCCGAGGACGCCCTGATGGCGCCGCCGGGCGCCACCGGCGTGGTGGTCATGTTCGGCTACGCCGAGGCGGACCCCCAGCAGGAAATCTATCTGGTGCGCTTCGAAGGCGAGGATGGCGTGCTCGGCCCACCGGTGGGCTGCCTGACCGACGAGCTGACCCAGGACGAACCCCGGGCCAAGGCGCTGCTGGCGGAATGGAAAGCTGCCGGCGGTAGCGCCGGCAGCGGCATCATCGCCGCCGAGGCCTGAGCGACCGCGATCAGCGGTGGTCGCCGATAGCCGCGCCCGGCGCGACGCGGCTCAGCGCAGGCGCTTGATCAGGAAGGCGTTGTCCGCCGCGGCAAAGCCCTGGGCCGGGTAGTAGTCCATGGCTTCCGGCGCCGACAGCAGCAGCACCGACACCCGTTCGTCCAGGGCGGCGCGCAACTGGGTCAGCAGGGCGGCGCCGATGCCCCGCCGCTGCCAGTCGCCGTGCACCGCCAGATCGGACACGTAACAGCAGTAGCAAAAGTCCGTCAGGGCGCGGCAGACGCCCACCAGGCGTTCGCCGTCCCAGGCGCTGATCACCAGGTCGGCCCGGTCCAGCATTTGTTGCAGGCGGGGTAGATCGTCCACGGGACGGCGGATGCCGGAGGCGCGGAACAATTCGGCCAGGTCGGCGGCGGCGATGGGTTCATCGCGGCCATAGCGAAGATCGGTGGCGGTTTTCATGGCGCCACCATAGCAGGCCCCGCCCCCCGCCAGGCTGACGAGGACGACAACGATGTCCCCGACGAAGGCGCCGAACCCAGTGGCGGCGCATGGCCAGGGCTGAAGCAGCGCCTCAGCTTGCCGCTCCAAACGCTTGATTAAACGTGGAAAGATATAACTAAAGTTTTAGCCAGAACTGCCGTTGATTGCCTTGTGTGACTTATACGCAGGAGGCAACCGCCATGCAATTCAAAGTTTCCTTCAAGGGCATCAGCCGCTTCACCGGCACCCTGGTCTACGCCACCCGTTTCATCGAACAGCAATGGGGCTCCCTGGCCAAGGCCAGCGAAATCGGGGTCAAGCTCCAACCCGTACCCCGTTTCCACGGCTGACCGCCCCGCCCGCCAAACGCCGCCCCATCCCAACGGGAAGGATGACCCTTCCCGTCCGGTTTTGTTGGCCTTGTCCCTTTCGGTACGAATGTCACGATTAGGACAATCGAAAAACCCAATTTATCCCATTGAATTCATGTAGTTAAAAGACACCGCCGCGACCGGCACGGCAGTTGCTCAAGGTCCATGTCACCCAACCCCAAGGGAGCAAGTCATGGATCTGCCGATTTATCAGGAAGAACCCGCCGCCAAGAAAGGCGGGTGCAGCGCCGGGAGCTGCGGCTCCACCGATGACCAGCTAGGCCACCTGTCGGACGAGATCCGACAGAAGGTGCAAGACCATCCCTGTTATTCCGAAGAGGCCCACCACTACTTCGCCCGTATGCACGTGGCCGTGGCCCCTGCTTGCAACATCCAGTGTCACTACTGCAACCGCAAGTACGACTGTGCCAACGAGTCCCGCCCCGGCGTGGTGTCCGAGGTGCTGACCCCCGACCAGGCGGTGAAGAAGACCATGGCCGTGGCCGCCACCATTCCCCAAATGACGGTGCTGGGCATCGCCGGACCCGGGGACCCCTTGGCCAACCCGGAAAAGACTTTCGAGACCTTCCGCCAATTGTCCGAGAAGGCCCCGGACATCAAGCTCTGTGTGTCCACCAATGGCCTCGCCCTGCCCGAAAGCGTGGACGAGCTGGCCAAGCACAACATCGACCACGTCACCATCACCATCAACTGTATCGACCCGGACGTGGGCGCCCAGATCTATCCCTGGATCTACTGGAAGAACAAGCGCATCTTCGGCCGTGAAGCCGCTGCCATCCTCATCGAGCAGCAGCAAAAAGGCCTGGAAATGCTCACCGCCCGGGGCATTCTGGTGAAGGTCAATTCCGTGCTGATTCCCGGCGTGAACGACCAGCACCTGAAGGAAGTCTCCAAGGTGGTGAAGGCCAAGGGCGCCTTCCTGCACAACGTGATGCCCCTCATTGCCGAAGCCGAACACGGCACCTTCTACGGCGTCATGGGCCAGCGTTCGCCCAACCCCGCCGAGCTGAAGGACTTGCAGGACGCCTGTGAAGGCGACATGAACATGATGCGTCACTGCCGCCAGTGTCGTGCCGATGCGGTGGGCCTGCTGGGCGAAGACCGGGGCGCCGAGTTCACCCTGGACAAGATCGACGCCATGGACATCGACTACGGCAAGGCCATGGAATTCCGCGCCGAAGTGCGCAAGGGCATCCAGGCCGAACTGGACGCCAAGCGCGCCGAGAAGGACGCCAAGGTGGTGGCCCTGGAAAGCGCCGAGCCCCAAGGCCGCCCGGTGCTGATGGCCGTGGCCGCCAAGGGCCCCGTCATCAACATCCACTTCGGTCACGCCAAGGAGTTCCTGGTGTACGAGGCCGATTACCAAGGCGTGAAGTTCGTCGGCCACCGCAAGGCGGAAGCCTACTGCGCCGGCGACGAAACCTGCGGCGACGGCGAATCCATCCTCGGTCGCACCATCAAGGCCCTGGAAGGCTGCGAGGTGGTGCTCTGTTCCAAGATCGGTTTCGAGCCCTGGGGCGAACTGGAAGCCGCCGGCATCCAGCCCAATGGCGAACACGCCATGGAGCCCATCGAGGAAGCCGTGATGGCAGTGTGGAACGAGATGTTGGCCGCCGGCAAGCTGGACCAGCCGGCTGAAGCGAAGAAGCGCGCGTAAGACAACATGCCGTCATCCTCGCGAAAGCGGGGATCCAGGGACTTTAAACGCCACTGGATTCCCGCCTACGCGGGAATGACGCCCGGAACGAAACGGAGATCGCCATGGCACTGGAAATCATCGAAACCTGCGTCAACTGCTACGCCTGTCAGCCGGTGTGCCCCAACGACGCCATCTACGAGGCCAAGCCCCATTTCCTCATCAATGCGGACAAGTGCACCGAATGCGTGGGCGACTTTGCCGACGCCCAGTGCGCCAGCATCTGTCCCATCGAGGGCGCCATCGTGGACGAACTCAACGTCGCCCTGAATCCTCCCGGCTCCCTGACCGGCATCCCGCCCGAGCGCTGGGCCGCGGCCCAGGCCGAAATCCAGGCCCGCGGCGGCTCATCCCTGTAAGGAAGCAATATGGCGGTCATTCAGTTCTACGAAAAATCCGGCTGTTCCGGCAACCGCAAGCAGAAGGCCATCCTCGAGGCAGCCGGCCACGAGGTGCGGGCCAAGGACTTGCGCGACGTGTGCTGGACGCGGGATCGCCTGCTGTCCTTCTTCGGCACGATGCCCATTGCGGATTGGTTCAACCGCAATGCCACGGCGGTCAAGGACGGCAGCATCGTGCCCGAGGAACTGGACGAAGCCACGGCCCTCGGCCTGCTCCAGGAAAACCCGCTGCTGCTGCGCCGCCCGCTGATGGAAGCTGATGGCCGCCGCATGGTGGGCTTTGACGCCCAGGCGGTGGACGCCTGGATCGGTCTCGGCAGCCAGACCCTGCCGCAACGCAATCTGGAAGCCTGCGCCCACCACGATCACGATCACCACCACGACGGGGAGTCAGCGACGTCCGCCCGTTGCCACGACCCCTACCCCGCCCGAGCCTGACCCTGCCCTACTGATAACGGAGAAGCGCCATGCCCCACGCGGGCTCCAGCCTTGACGCGGTCGACGTGCTACCCGGTGTGCACTGGGTGGGCGCGCTCGACCCGGATTTGCGCAGCTTCGACATCATTCTCCGCACCGCCAACGGCACCAGCTACAACGCCTACGTGGTGCGCGGCTCCCAGGGCGTGGCGGTAATCGACACGGTGAAGGAGATGTACTCCGGGGTTTTCTTCCGCCGCCTGGAATCGGTGGCCCGCTACGACGAAATCACCACCATCGTCCTCAACCACTTGGAACCCGACCACTCCGGCGCCCTGCCGGAACTCATGGCGCGGGCGCCGGCGGCCAAGGTGTACGTCTCGCCCCAGGCCCGGGCCATGATGAAGGGGCTGTTCGACACCGGGCCGGTGGAACATCGCATCATTCCGGTGAACACCGGCGACCGGATCAGCCTCGGCGACCGCAGCCTGCGCTTTTTCAACACGCCCTACCTGCACTGGCCCGACACCCAATGCACCTTCCTCGAACAGGATGGCGTGCTGTTTTCCGGCGACTTCCTCGGCTGCCACTTCTGCGACGCCCGCCTGTTCAACGACGCGGTGGGGGATTTCCGCTTTTCCTTCGACTACTACTACAGCCACATCATGCGGCCCTTCCGGGACCACGTGCGTCATGCCCTGGACCTGATCGAGCCCCTGGCGCCAAACTTGGTAGCCCCCGCCCACGGCCCCATCCTGCGCGACTCGCCCCAGGACTATCTGCGCCGCTACCGCACCCTGTCGGCCTCCAACCTGCACGGCGCCGAATCCAAGACCCTGCTGGTGTTCTACATCTCGTCCTACGGTTCCACCCGGCGCATGGCCGAGTTCGTCGCCGCCGGCGCCGAGGAGGTGGACGGTGTGCGGGTTTCCCTCTACGACATCGAGGGCTCGGAAACCGCCCCCTTCGTGGACCTGATCGAAGAGGCCGACGGCCTGGTGTTTGGCAGCCCCACCATCAACGGTGACGCGGTGAAGCCCGTCTGGGACGTGCTTTCCTCCCTGACCCTGGTGAACGTCAAGGGCAAGCTCGGCGCCGCCTTCGGCTCCTACGGCTGGAGCGGCGAGGCGGTACCCATGGTCGAGGACCGCCTGCGCCGGCTCAAGCTGCGGGTGCCCGTACCCGGCGTGCGCGCCCGCCTGATCCCCACCGACGACGAACTGGCCGAATGCCGTGCCCTGGGCCGCCAGGCCGCCCTGCACCTAGTGGGCAAGGCCGAGGCCCGGGTGATCGACATGGCGTCGCTGGCGTGACGCCATGGCAAACAAACGCCCACCCCTCCCAGCCTCCCTTCACGGGGAGGTGACGATATGGGTTCGCTTCACTCGATATTCCAACTCACACTGATCCACTCTGGAGAACCACCATGGCAAAAGCCCAAGTCACCTTTCAGGACATCGGCGTCACCGTCACCGTCCCTGCCGGCACCCGGCTGATTGAAGTGTCGGAAAAAGTCGGTGCCGGCATCACCTACGGCTGCCGCGAGGGCGAGTGCTGCACCTGCCTGACCAAGATCGTCTCCGGCATCGAAAACCTGGCCGACCCCTCGTCCCTCGAGGCCCGCGTGCTTTCCGACAATCTGGCCCCGAGCAAGCACCGCCTGGCCTGCCAGGCCCAGGTGCTGGGCGGCGAGGTAGTGGTCAAACCGGCCTGACGACATTCCCCATAAAAAAAGAAAACGCACTTCCCCCAACGCGTTTTTGTTCAACCACCACCACTACGCTAGGAGCCCACTATGGCCGATATCACCTTCACCAGTCCGATGCACAAGGACAAAACCGTTTATGCCACCGCCGGTAGCCACACCAAGACCATCTTGCAGTTGGCCAAGGAAAACCACATCCCCATCGACTTCAACTGCGAAAACGGCGAATGCGGCACCTGCGTCGTCAAGGTCACCAGCATCGACCGCAAGAAGCCCCTGGCCGGGCCCCTCAATGCCCGCGAAGTGGCCGTGCTCAAGGGCATGGGCCTGATCACCCAGGCCGAGATCGACCAGATGTACGTGGACGACATTCCGCCCACCAGCACCCGTCTGGCCTGCCAGATGGTGGTGCGCGACGAGGACATCCTGGTCGAATACCCGAGCGTCTGAGGCTAGCCGGTCCGCCGCCGACCCGATGAATGCCGACATCCTGGCCCGCGCCGAGGCCGCCTATCTGGGCATGGCCATTGGCGACGCCCTGGGCGCCACCGTGGAGTTCATGACGCCACGGGAAATCGCCCGCCAGCATGGCATTCACCAGGACATCTGCGGCGGCGGCTGGCTCAAGCTCAAGGCCGGCCAGGTCACCGACGACACCACCATGGCCTGGGCCCTGGGCGAGGCCATCCTCGCCCGCAACGGCCGGGTCGAGGCGGCTGCCTGCGCCCAGGCCTTCGACGCCTGGATGCGGGCCAAGCCGGTGGACATCGGCAACACCGTGCGCCGCAACCTGATCCAGTTCCGTCGTACCGGCCAGGTGGAGGCGGCTTTTTCCGAGCACGACGCCGGCAACGGCGCCGCCATGCGGGTACTGCCCGTGGCCCTGGCCTATCTCTACGACAGCGACGAGGAGATGGCCCAGGCCTGCCGTGAACAGGCCCACGTCACCCACCACAACGACGTGTCCGATGCCGCCTGCGTTTTTCTCGCCCTGGCCCTCAAGGACGCCCTGCTCGGTGCCTGCCTGCGGGATGTTTATCGCCACTGCATCAAGCCCTTCGTCACCGACTGGCCGCAGTTCTCCTACCGCCGCAAGCGGGTGGAGAACCCCAGCGGCTACGTGGTGGACACGCTGCAATGCGTGTTGCAGGCCTTGATGGACACGGGCAGTTTCAACGACTGCCTGATCGAGGTGGTGAACCGGGGCGGCGATGCCGACACCACCGGCGCCATCGCCGGCATGTTGGCCGGTGCCCTCTACGGCCGCACGGCGCTGCCCGACGACTGGGTGGACAGCCTGCTGCCCGAGGTGCGCCAGCGCTGCCGCGACCAGGCCGGACAACTCATCGCCGGCGCGGAAAACCGTGCCCTGGCCCGGGTGGCCCGTGCCGTGGCCTGAGCGAGACCCCTTTTCTTCAACCCTTTTGTTCAACCAAAACGAGAGTCAAAAAAATGTCCGTCAAAGATATCAAAGCCTTTTCCGACAAAGCCCGCAGCGACGCCGCCCTCGGCGCCCAGCTCAAGGAGTGTCAGAAGATCAAGGAACTCAAGGCCCTGGCCGCCGACAATGGCATCACCATCGTCGAGGACGAACTGTATCCCCCCAATGAACCCCAGTTCACCGAGGACCAGTTGTCCGAACGCTTGATCAAGGCCCTGCTGCGGGCCTGAATGGCCCGGGGCGACGCCCAAGACCGGCGGCGGCGCAAGCCCCGCCGGTTTTCTTTTGTCGGCGCCTAGCCGGCGGTGCGCCGATGGCGCACGGTGTAGGCCGGTACTTCCTCGTGGGGCATGGGCGGGCTGTAGAAATAGCCTTGGATTTCGTCGCAACGGTGCTGGCGCAGGAAATCCGCCTGCTCCTGGGTTTCCACCCCCTCGGCGATCACCTTGCGCTCCAGTTCCTCCGCCATGCCGATCACCATGCGGACGATGGCGGCGTCGTTGGGGTCGCGGTGGATGTCGCTGACGAAGGAGCGGTCGATCTTGATCTTGTCGATGGGGAAACGCTTCAGATAGGCCAGACTGGAATAGCCGGTGCCGAAGTCGTCGATGGACAGCTTGACCCCCAGGGCCTTGAGTTCCTCCAACACGCCAACCACTTTCTCCGGGTCGTCCATCAGCACGCTTTCGGTGATTTCCAACTCCAGCCACTGGGGCGCCAGGCCTGACAGCGCCAGGGCGCGGGACACGGTCTGCACCAGCTTGCCATCGTGGAACTGGATGGCGGACAGATTGATCGCCACCACCCACTGGCCCAGCCCCTGGTCCTGCCAGGCCTTGTTGGCGAGGCAGGCCTGTTCCAGCACCCAGGCGCCAATGGGCAGGATCAGCCGGCTTTCCTCGGCGATGGGGATGAAGCGCAGGGGAGAGATCAGGCCCAGTTCGGGATGGCGCCAGCGCAGCAGGCACTCGTAGCCGATGATGTCGCCGCTGCTGATTTCGACCTGGGGCTGGAAGAACAGGTGCAGTTCGTTGCGCTGCACGGCGCAGCGCAAATCGCTTTCCAGGCGCAGGCGCTCGGCCATTTGCAGGTTCATTTCCCGGGCGAAGAAACGCAGTTGGCCGAAGCCGGCCCCCTTGGCCTGGTGCATGGCGGCATCGGCGTTGCGCAGCAGGGCCACGGCGTCGGCGCCGTCCTGGGGGAAATGGCAGATGCCCATGCTGGCGGTGGCCACCACGTCGCCCTGGTCCATCACGATGGGCTCCGCCACGTGGTCCAGCAGGCTGCGGGCATGGAATTCCACCGCCGCCATGTCGCTACTCATGGTCAGCAGGCCAAACTGGTCGCCGCCGAGACGGCCCAACAACTCACCCGGCCGCAGGGCCTTGCGCAGGCGCTGGCTGACCTGGAGCAGGAGGAAGTCGCCGGCGTCGTGACCGAAGGCATCGTTCACCCGGGCCAATTGGTCCATGTCCAGCACCAGCAGGGCACCCTGCTTGCCCTGGCTGAGCCAGGCGGCGAACTCCCGGGCGAAGCCGTAGCGGTTGGGCAGGCCGGTCATCTGATCCAGGGTCGCCAGGGATTCGATGCGGGCCTCGGTGGCCTTGCGCTCCGACAGGTCGGACATGAGGATCACGGTATTGACGATTTGCCGTTGATCGTCGGTGACCACGCCGATGTTGCACCAGACCGGGCACTCGCTGCCGTTCTTGCGCCGCACCCAGGTTTCGCCCCGCCAGTTGCCGGTTTCCCTCACATCGGTGCGTATCCGGTTGAAGAAAGCCGTCTCGTGACGCTCGGAAGCCAGGATCCAGGGCTCGTGCTCGCGGATGTCCTCCAAGGAATAACCAGTGAGGGCGACGAAGGTTTCGTTGCAGGCGATGATCTGCCGGTTGGCATCGAGGATCAACATGGCCTCGACGCTGTGATCCAGGACGTGGGTCATGAGGCGCTGCCGCTCCTGGCTCCGGTACTGCTCGGTGATGTCCCAGGCGACGCCAGCCAGGCCGTTGGCCTTGCCCTGGTCGTCGAAGACGGTCACCCGGACGAACTGGAACAGCTGCGGTCCCTTGCCGATGTCGAACCAGCGCTCTTCCCGAGAGTTGCCGCCCTGCTCATAGGTGAGCAACTGCCCTTGACGCAGGGCCTCGGCGATCTGCTCGGGGAAAACGCCATGGGCGGTCTTGCCCAACAGGGCATCCTCGGCCATGCCGGCGATCTGGCAGAAATACTGGTTCACCGCCAAATAGCGGCCTTCCGTATCCACCAACCAGGCTGGAGCGGGAATCGAGTTGAGCAGGGCCCGGGCTTGCCGTTCCTTCTCCCGGAAGGCGAGACTCATGTTTTCCGCCGTGGCCTCGGCCCGTCGGTAATTCTGCACCCAGGCCCGGACCAGACCCAGTAGGGCCAAGGTCAACGCCAGGCCGAAACCGGCATACGCCCAAGCCCGATGGCGCCAATCCGCCAGCACGTCCTGCTCGGCGAAGCCGATGTTGACGATGAAAGGCAGTCCTTCTGCCTTGCGGTAGACGAACAAGCGCCGTTCTTCGTCCAGTATGGCATTGCGGACGAAGCTGCCGGCAAACTTGCCCTGGGCGATCAGACCGGGCACCGGGCTTTCGCCGATGACCTTGCCGCGCCAGCCGTCCACCGGCGGCTGGCGGGCGATCACTTCCATTTTCTCGGTAAGGAGGGCGATGGAGCCGTGGGGCCCGACGTTGAGGGTGGAAAACAGGCGTTCGAAAAAGGAGATCTTGATCGCCGCCAGGACCACGCCGTTAAAGCGGCCCTTTTCGTCCTCGAGACGATGGGCGAGGACGATCACCGGGGCGCTGGTGATGCGGGATTGCAGGGGGCCGGAAATGGCCAGCCCGGCATCGGGATCAGCGCGCAATTGCTTGAAGTATTCCCGGTCGGCGATATTGACCTGGGGCAGGACCCGGGAGGCGTCGTAGATGTAGTTCCCGTCCCGGTCCGCCACGCGGAAGCTCTGGGCCTCGGGGAACAGGGAGAGGTAACGGGACAGTTCCTTTTCCAGTTCGGGCCGGGGCGCGCGGCGGGCCACGGCGCCCTCGTAATGGAGGACGAAGGCGGACAGGTGCAGGTCGATTTTCTGCACGGTGGCTTGCAAGTGGCTTTCCAGCACCCGGTTGAGGGTGTCGCCGACCCGACCGGCGGCGTCGAACTCCCGCTGCCGGGCCTGGAGCAGGTCAACCCCGGTCCATACGACCAAGCACAGCCATAGCAGGGCGACCAAACCGCCGCCCACGCGCAATACCGCTTTCACTCCCCTTGCCCCTCCTTCCGCTGCCGAGGCCCGACTGTATCACAGGAGCATTAAACTAAAGTACGAGAAAGGGGGCAATGAAAACAAGAAAAATAGCAACTTACGCCGCCAAGGGCTCCGCCAGCAGGGTGCCGATGTCGGCCTCGACGATTTCAAGCCCAAGCTTTTTGCAGAAACGCCGCTCCTTGTCGTTGGGTTCGGCGATCAAGGCCCAACCGCTCTGTTCGTTGGCACCGTAAATGATGTCGGACAGCACCATGCGCTCGGAATCCCGGTTGAGGCGCATGCCCACCAGCAGATAGCGCTTTTCCTGGCGATACTTCTTGAGGGGACCGGGGATGGCGAAGCCCCCCATCAGCTCGGTGATGTAGTCCACGTAATCGGCGTCGGAGGCGATGTAGGTGGATTGGGGCCGGGGCGTACCCATGGGCTTGAACAGGATGGGCAGGTTGAGGGCGGCCTGCTCCGGCTGGATGGCGGAATAGCTCTGGCCATCCCAGGCGAACAATTTGAAGCGGAAGGCGGTGCCGCCGATGCGGGCACAGCCCACGATCAGGGTATGGGGCTGGTCGCTATAGCTGTCCTGCAACTGGGTGTCGCGGTTGATGTCGACCACGTAGGGCGGGCGTACCGCCTGAAGCCAGTCGTGGAAGGCGCTGCGGGTCCATTGGGTCTGGCCGTAGGTGGTGTCGAGAAAACGGGTCACGGTGCTGCGCCCCTTTTTCAACTCCACGTTCATGGCGGCCCGGGGGAATTCGTACATCAGCTTGGGCGCCATGGGCTGGCCGTTGTTCATGGCCAGGATCAATTGGTCGCTGGTGGCCGGAATCGGACGGCCATCCAGCTTGGACTTGACGTCGGACAGCACGCCGGGACCGACATAGGGAACGATGCTGCCGTCCTTGAGGCCGGCAATCCACAGTTTGCGCAGTTCGGGAGTAATCATTGTGCTTGTCTCCGGGCAGGGGTTAGCCCTTCCACAGCAAGAAGCAGGCCGGAAGCAAGACCATGATTTAAAAAGGGTAAACATCGCGTCAAGACTGTCGAATATGCAGCGGCGGCGGCAATCTTGTGGTGTTCATGACAAGTTTTTTGCCCTACTATGGACTCAGCATATCCCCTTGGCTGCACTCCTTGCTGGAGCTGACCCGATGGATAGACTGATCCTGCTGCCCGCCCTGCGCATTGCCCTCATCTACCTGCTGGTGTCGGTGGCGTGGATCGTCTGGTCCGATCGGGTGGTGGCGGAGATGTTCAGCGATCCGCAGACCCTGACCATGGCCCAGAACTGGAAAGGCCTGGGTTTTGTCTCGGTCACCGCCCTGCTGCTGGGCCTGCTGGTACACAAGGAAATGGCCCGCTACGCCAAAGCCCGCCAGGACCTGGACTTGGCGCGGGCGGCCCAGATCGCCAGCGAGGAACGCTACCACCGCATGTTTGCCCAAAGCCCGCTACCGGCTTGGGTGTTCGACACCGAGAACCACAAGATTCTGGCGGTCAATGAAGCGGCCATCCGCCACTATGGCTACAGCCGGGAGGAATGGCAGCGCCTGACCCTGCATGATCTCCGCCCGCCGGACCTGGCGCCCCACCCCGAAGACGCCCAATTGCAACTGGCTAAGTGCATCAACCCGGGAGGCATTTGGCGCCATGTCCGCAAGGACGGCACCCTGATGGACATGGAAATCGCCACCCACACCCTGGACTTCGAAGGCCACCCGGCCTGCATGGTGATCGCCAAGGACATCACCGAACGGCGCCAGGCCGAGGACCGCATTTACCACCTGGCCTATTTCGACGCCCTCACCGGCCTGCCCAACCGCATGCTGCTGATGGAACGGCTGCGCCAGGAAATCGAGGTGGCGCGCAGCCATGGCCACCGGGTCATCCTGATTTTCTTCGACCTGGATCGGTTCAAGGACATCAACGATTCCCTCGGCCACCAGGCTGGCGATGCCCTGCTGCTGGAGGTGGCCAAGCGCCTCCACCACGTCATGCCCCGGGGCGGCACGGTGGCCCGCATGAGCGCGGACCTCTACGCCCTGCTGCTGTCCGGTGCCGTCACCGAGAACGATGCCCGCCACCTGGCCGGCCAGGCCCTGGCCGCCATGAGCGCCCCCATCGACCTGGGCTCCGTCTGCATGGCGGAAACCACCGCCTGCGTCGGCATCGCCCTTTATCCGGACGACGCCGACGACGATGCGACCCTGATGCGCAATGCCGAGGCCGCGCTTCACCACGCCATCAGCCAGGGCAGGAACCAGAGCGCCTTCTACCAGTCCGACATGAACAGCCGCAGCCTGGAGCGGCTGGCCATGGAAAACGACATGCGCCGTAGCCTGGCCCAGGGGGACTTCGTCGTGCACTACCAACCCCAGCTGACCCAGGACGGCAAGGTGTGCGGCGTCGAAGCCCTGGTCCGCTGGCGCCACCCGCAACAAGGCATGATTCCTCCTGGCCGCTTCATCCCCCTGGCGGAGGAAACGGGCCTCATCATTCCCCTCGGCACCTGGGTCCTGCGGGAAGCCTGTCTACAGGCCAAGCGCTGGCTGGATGCGGGGAATCCCGTCACCGTGGCGGTGAACCTTTCCGCCATCCAATTCCATCAACCCCAATTGCCGCGACAAGTGGCGGACGTCCTGGCGGCAACCGGCTTGCCGTCCCGCTACCTGGAACTGGAAGTGACCGAAAGCATCATCATGGGCGATACGGCGGAAGTGGCCGCCACCCTCGATGCCTTGCGGGCCATGGGCCTACAGATCTCCATCGACGACTTCGGCACCGGTTATTCATCCCTCGCCTACCTGAGCCGCATGGCGGTGACCAAGCTGAAGATCGACCAATCCTTCATCCGCGGCATCCCCGACCAGGAGGATGCCAAGGCCATCACCCGCACCATCATCACCCTGGCCCGCAACCTGAAACTGACGGTCATCGCCGAGGGGGTAGAAACAGAATCCCAGGCGGACTTCCTGCGTGGCGAGGGCTGCGACGAAATGCAGGGCTACCTGTTCAGCCGCCCCCTGCCCGCCGAGGAAATCGAGGGCCTGCTGGGCGGCAACGGCGCCCGCTGACGCTCCCTGCGCTTGGTTGCACTGCAACTTGCCTTTGCCGGCGGCCATCGCAACAATGACGATGCACTACGCTCTTCCCACAGAAGGAAGCCTGCGACCCCGGGTCGCCTAAGACTTTCATGTGCCAACCATCGACAGGAGGCAATACCCATGAAGTGGATCTACATTCTTTGGCCCTCGTTCATCAGCGCCATCGCCGGCGAAGTGGTGTTCTTCGCCTTCATCGATCCCCAAGAGCTTTATCTGCTCGGCGAGCCGGTGCATTGGAGCAAGACCGCCGGTTACTCCATCGGCTTCCTGATGTTCTGGGCCCTGACGGCGCTGACCTCGTCCCTTTGCTATTTCTTCCACAAACCCCTGGCCGACGCGGAGCAAAAACACATCGCCGATGCGGCGACGGCGGTCTGACGGTTGGGCGGCGCTAGCGCCGCCCTTTTCGCCCTGGCCCCTGCCGATTTATCGCCCCAGGAACGGCATTGCCCCCAGGAAAAGGCCGACTGTCGCAAACACGACAAAGCCATTCGTCCTTAAAAATCAATGATCTGAACGCGGTAAACGCCGCCAATGACGAGGTGTTCATCCTCGCCGCCCAAAATCTCGGGCAGCAGCCGGCAATGGAAGAAGACCTTGGGCGTGGGTACCCGGGCCTCCAGGATGGCGTCACCGAACTCCCCGGCCCGCTCCCGTGAGCGGCTGAAGGAGGTGAGATTGTTGAACAACACCAGCTCTCCCCCTGCTTCCCGCCCCAGGACCTCGTGCTCCGCCAGTCGGTTCACGCCTCGGTAAAGGGTCAGGTGGCCGCGTCCATCCAGGCCATCACGGCGGAACTCGTATTGGCACCAGGCGTAGAGCACGTCCAACTGCGCTTCCAGGGCATTGGTGCCATACAAGGCCCGCGACCGCATTTCCTCGTAGCGACGCCAGGGTTCGCCGTCGTAGTCCCGCAGGGGCTGGCCGTGGAAGCGCGGCACCAGGCCAAAGCGGGACTCCACCCAGGCCTTCAGGGCCGCCCCCTCCAGACCGTCCGCATCGAAGCTCCAGCCCCGTAACACCCTGAGCCAATTAGCCTTGCCGCGGCTACCGCTGGCGGGATCGAAGCCCGCCGCCTCCAATTGGTCTAGGCAGAAATGGGCCGCCATGTAGTCCCGGAACAAGCGTCCCCGCTCGGCCAAGTCGGCCACCCCATCCAAATGACGGAACAAGCCCCGGTGCAACTCCACCACGCCATCGAGCTGAAGGGGAACCGGGTGCTGCTGATAGGTCAGGCCGCCCAGGATGACCGCCGGCAAATTGCAGCGGTTGACGGGCAAACGGGCCCGCGCGGGCAGCCATGCCCCCTTGTCGGAGGCCCTACAAGGGGGCAGGTCATTGTCGGATGAAGAGCCCGAGTCCGGCGCTGGGGAATTATATAAATTCACTTATTTATCAGAGCATTATGCAATCAAAAAGGCACTGGCATAGCTCTTGCGGAAATGGGGATGGGAGCACGGGATTCCCCCAACGCCCGAAGAGACTCAACACAAGGAGATTGCATCATGGCAAAACTTCGTCAAGCCGCCATCTATGGCAAGGGTGGTATCGGAAAGTCTACCACCACGCAAAACCTCGTCGCCGCCCTGGCTGAAATGGGCAAGAAGGTGATGATCGTCGGTTGCGACCCCAAGGCCGACTCCACCCGCCTGATCCTGCACAGCAAGGCTCAGAACTCCGTGATGGAACTGGCTGCCGAAGCCGGCTCCGTGGAAGATCTGGAACTCGAAGACGTGCTGTCCGTCGGTTTTGGCGGCGTCAAGTGCGTTGAATCCGGTGGCCCCGAGCCTGGCGTCGGTTGCGCCGGCCGTGGCGTGATCACCGCCATCAACTTCCTGGAAGAAGAAGGCGCCTACGACGAAGACCTCGACTTCGTCTTCTACGACGTGCTGGGTGACGTGGTGTGTGGCGGTTTCGCCATGCCCATCCGCGAAAACAAGGCCCAGGAAATCTACATCGTCTGCTCCGGCGAAATGATGGCCATGTACGCCGCCAACAACATTTCCAAGGGCATCGTGAAGTACGCCAACTCCGGTGGCGTGCGTCTGGCCGGCCTGATCTGCAACAGCCGTAACACCGACCGCGAAGACGAACTGATCATCGCCCTGGCCCAGCGCCTCGGCACCCAGATGATCCACTTCGTTCCCCGCGACAACGTGGTGCAGCACGCTGAAATCCGTCGTATGACCGTGATCGAATACGATCCCAAGGCCAAGCAAGCCGACGAATACCGCGCCCTGGCCAAGAAGGTTGTGGAGAACACCAAGTTCGTGATCCCCACCCCCGTCACCATGGACGAGCTGGAAGAGCTGCTGATGGAATTCGGCATCATGGAACAGGAAGACGAGTCCATCGTCGGCAAGACCGCCGCCGAAGCCGCTGCCTAAGTAGTCGCCGTACCGATTCCCCGGTTCGGCGACCTGTCGAGCCGGGGGTCCTGAAGTCCTTTGAGTCATCGTGCGCAGATTGGCGCCGAATCTGACAAGGAGATGCAAGATGTCCACGCTTACCCGTGAAGAAACCGAAGCCCTCATCCAGGAGGTGCTCGAGGTTTACCCCGAAAAGGCCAAGAAGGATCGTGCCAAGCACCTGGCCGCCAATGATGTGACCCTGGAGCAATCCAAGAAGTGCATCACCTCCAACCGTAAGTCCCTGCCCGGCGTGATGACCATCCGCGGCTGTGCCTACGCCGGTTCCAAGGGCGTGGTGTGGGGTCCCGTCAAGGACATGATCCACATCTCCCACGGTCCCGTCGGTTGCGGCCAGTACTCCCGCGCCGGCCGTCGTAACTACTACGTCGGCGTCACCGGCATCAACACTTTCGGCACCATGAATTTCACCTCCGACTTCCAGGAAAAGGACATCGTGTTCGGCGGCGACAAGAAGCTCGCCAAGCTGATCCAGGAAGTTGAACAGCTGTTCCCCCTGCACAAGGGTATTTCCGTGCAATCCGAGTGCCCCATCGGCCTGATCGGCGACGACATCGAAGCCGTGTCCAAGAAGGGTGCCAAGGAAATCAACAAGCCCATCGTTCCCGTCCGTTGCGAAGGCTTCCGTGGCGTGTCCCAGTCCCTGGGCCACCACATCGCCAACGACGCCGTGCGTGACTGGGTGCTGGGCAACCGCGACGGTCAGCCCTTCGAGTCCACCCCTTACGACGTCACCATTATCGGTGACTACAACATCGGCGGCGACGCCTGGGCCTCCCGCATCCTGCTGGAAGAAATGGGCCTGCGCGTGATCGCCCAGTGGTCCGGCGACGGCACCCTGGCCGAAATGGAGAACACTCCCAAGGCCAAGCTGAACCTGCTGCACTGCTACCGCTCGATGAACTACATCAGCCGGCACATGGAAGAGAAGTACGGCATTCCCTACATGGAATACAACTTCTTCGGTCCCACCAAGATCGCCGAGGCCCTGCGCAACATCGCCAACTTCTTCGACGACAAGATCAAGGAAGGTGCCGAGCGCGTCATCGCCAAGTACCAGCCCATGATGCAAGCCGTCATCGACAAGTACAAGCCCCGCCTGCAAGGCAAGAAGGTCATGCTGTACGTGGGCGGCCTGCGTCCCCGTCACGTGATCGGCGCCTATGAAGACCTGGGCATGGAAGTGGTCGGCACCGGCTACGAATTCGCCCACAACGACGACTACGACCGCACCATCAAGGAAATGGGCGACGCCACCCTGCTCTACGACGACGTCACCGGTTTCGAGCTGGAAGAGTTCGTCAAGCGCATCAAGCCCGACCTGGTCGGTTCCGGCATCAAGGAAAAGTACGTCTTCCAGAAAATGGGTATCCCCCTGCGTCAGATGCACTCCTGGGATTACTCCGGCCCCTATCACGGCTACGACGGCTTCGCCATCTTCGCCCGCGATATGGACATCGCCATCAGCAGCCCCACCTTCAAGAATCTTGTTCCGCCCTGGAAGAAGACTGAAGCCGAGGCTGAAAAGAAGGTTGCGTAACACCCCGGACCGGCGGGTCCGACAACGACCCGCCACCCATTTTTCAACTTGTGCCCGCGTCCACACATGAGATGGCCGGGCTAAGGAGATAGAGATGCAAGCCGTAGAAGATATCAAGCCGTGCTACCCCCTGTTCCGGGACGACGACTACAAGGAATCCATCAAGAACAAGCAGGACCTGTTCGAAGAGCGTCACGACGAAGCCAAGATCAAGGAAACCTTCCTCTGGTCCACCACCAAGGAATACCAGGAACTCAACTTCAAGCGTGAAGCCCTGACCGTCGATCCGGCCAAGGCCTGCCAACCCCTCGGCGCCGTGCTCTGCGCCCTGGGCTTTGAAAAGACCATGCCCTATGTGCACGGTTCCCAAGGCTGCGTGGCCTACTTCCGTTCCTACTTCAACCGTCACTTCAAGGAACCCATCTCCTGCGTGTCCGACTCCATGACGGAAGACGCTGCGGTGTTCGGCGGCCAGAAGAACATGTTCGACGGCCTGGAAAACTGCAAGGCGATCTACAAGCCCGACATGATCGCCGTGTCCACCACCTGCATGGCCGAGGTGATTGGTGACGACTTGAACGCCTTCATCAACAACTCGAAGAAGGAAGGTCACATTCCCCAGGACTACCCGGTCCCCTTCGCCCATACCCCCTCCTTCGTGGGTTCCCACACCACCGGTTGGGACAACATGTTCGAAGGCATTGCTCGCTACTTCACGCTGAACCACATGGAAGGCAAGAAGCCCGGAAGCAACGGCAAGGTCAACCTGGTTCCCGGCTTTGAAACATACCTGGGCAACTTCCGCGTCATCAAGCGCATGCTGACCGAGATGGGCGTCGACAACGTCATGCTGTCCGACCCCACCGAAGTGCTGGACACCCCGGCCGACGGCGAATTCCGCATGTACGCCGGTGGCACCAGCCAGGCTGAAATGAAGGACGCGCCCAACGCCTACACCACGATCCTGCTGCAACCCTGGCAACTGGAAAAGACCAAGAAGCTCGTGGAAAACACCTGGAACCACGAAGTGCCCAAGCTCAACATCCCCATGGGTGTTGAATGGACCGACGAGTTCCTGATGAAGGTTTCCGAAGTCACCGGCAAGCCGATCCCCGAGTCCCTGGCCAAGGAACGCGGCCGTTGCACCGACTTGATCTCCGACTCCCATGCCTGGCTCCACGGCAAGAAGTTCGCCCTCTACGGCGACCCCGACTTCGTCATGGGCATGACCAAGATCCTGTTGGAAGTCGGCGCCGAGCCCACCCACATCCTGTCCCACAACGGCGGCAAGCGCTGGGCCAAGGCCATGGACAAGCTGCTCGAGTCCAGCCCCTTCGGCGCCAACGGCAAGGTCTACATCGGCAACGATCTGTGGCATCTGCGCAGCCTGTGCTTCACCGACAAGCCCGATTTCCTGATCGGTAACAGCTACGGTAAGTACATCCAGCGCGACACGGCCTTCAAGGGCAAGGAATTCGAAGTGCCCCTGATCCGCCTCGGCTTCCCCCTGTTCGACCGTCACCATCTGCATCGCCAGACCACCCTCGGGTACGAAGGCACCATGCAAGTCGTGACAACCCTGGTCAATGCAGTACTTGAGCGTCTTGATCAAGAGACCATGGGCATGGGTACCACCGACTACAACTTCGACCTGGTTCGCTAATCACGTCGCCGCGCGCGCCGTCCCGGCCCCTCTCCTTGAGGGCAACCGGGCGGTGCCGCGGTTTTCAGGTTTCAGAAGCAATAGAACGGAGGCCCTCCATGGCCAACATCATGATTCGCAAGGATGCTGCCGGCAGCTACATCTTCTATCTCCCCAAGCGGGATTTGGAAGACACCATCACCTCGATGGAATTCGACACCCCGGAAAAATGGGGCGGCGAAATCAAGCTGAACAACGGCGGCAGCTACTACATCGAACCCCAGGCTGCTCCTGCCCGACTCCCCATTTCCCTGCGCGCCAAGCGTCTGGACGCGGCGGAATAAGGCGAACGGCAATCCCAGGTAACGAACGAAAGGAAACCATCATGGCAATGAAGATCATCCAGGCCGAATGTACCTCCTGCGGCGACTGCAAGCCCGTCTGCCCCACCAAGTCCATCACCGACAAGGGCGGCATCTTCAAGATCAACGCCGACACCTGTACCGAGTGCGATGGCGATTTCGACGAACCCCAGTGCCTGTCCGCCTGCCCGGCGGGCGATAGCTGCATCGTCTACGTGTGAAGCGGAGCCGTCCCGCGCCTAGCGGCGGGGCGGCCCATTCAACCGAACCGTCCATCCCACACCGGGGTGGACGGCCCTTGCTTGCGGTCATAGGAGAGCGCCATGTCGTCCCCCATCACCCGTGAAGTCGCGCTGCGCATCGGCCTGGCGGCCCGTGCGCTGCCCGGCATAGAGTCCCGTGCACTGGCCGCGGCCCTGGCCGACAAATTCGGCCTGCCGCTGACGGAAGCGGCCCTGGCGAAGGTCACCGTCGCCGATCTCAAGGCCCTGATCCAGGGCGACGAGGTCGTCGAGCCCGATTTCAGCACCGAACAAATCAAGGCTTCCGTGCGCCTGCTCTGGGGCGAGGGCATCGAAAGCGAAGTCACCTTGCCGATCCAGGCCTTCAACGAAGGCGACATGCCCGGCTCGATCCGGGTGGCGGTGGCCTCCAACAGCGAAGAAAAGCTCGATGGCCATTTCGGCTCCTGCGAGCGCTTCCTGGTCTACCAGGTCTCCCCCACCGAACTGCGCTTGATCGACATCCGCTCGACGGCGGCGGCGGACGAAGCCGAGGACCGCAACGTCGCCCGGGCGAGCCTGATCGGCGACTGCCAGGTCGTCTACGTCCAATCCATCGGCGGTCCGGCAGCGGCCAAGGTCGTGCGTGCCGGCGTGCATCCAGTGAAAATCCCCAAGGTGGCCGAGGCCCGGGAAACCCTGGCCCAGTTGCAAACCACCCTGCTTTCCCCGCCGCCATGGCTGGCCAAGATCATGGGGGTCGCCCCCAGCTCCCTCGCCCGCTTTGCCGAAATGGGCGAAGAGGAGGAAGCATGATCGAGGCCCCCGTGCTCCAGCAGGTGGCCGATGCCGTGGCCGCCCTGCCCTCCCTTGCAGACGAAAACGGTGTCAATCAGACCCTACGCGGGCAGTTCCCCGGCCTCAAGGTCGTGGTGTGCAACGACGATCACATCCCCGCCAACGTCAAGCCGGTCACCGGCAACGACGTCTGTCATCTTTATTTCATGGACACGGGCGAACATTGCGTCAAATTTACCAGTGAGCCCGCAGCGGCCAGCGGCATCGTGGTGGGCCTGATCGGTGACGACGACTGAACCCGTACTCGGCCTCGGCCAACACGGCCTTTGCGCCAACTGTCCCCACACCACCCTGCTCACCAGCCAGGGCTGCGTCCCCGGGGACGCCTGCGTCCGCGCCCATAGCGGACGCCAGATCGACCGTTTTTTCCGGGCAAACCCAAGCCTAGCGGAACTCTATCTGCGGGACGGCTTCTGGGAGCGGCGGGCCATCGCGGTGCGCTACGCGCCCGTGGCAAGCGTGCTGGCGCTACAGAACGACAGCGATGAAGTGGTGCGCCGCGCCGTGGTCATGCGTCTGCCCCCCGACGAGCTCAAGCCCATGAGCAAGGATCCCGACCGGGAAGTGCGCATCACCGTGGCCCAGCGCATCGACCCGGAATTGCTGATGCCCATGGCCGCCGATCCCGACTACATGGTGCGGGTCGTGGTGGCCCGCCGCCTCTCCCACGGCAAGCTGCCCAAGCTGGCCAACGACCCCGAACGGGAAGTGCGCAAGACCGTGGCCCAGCGCCTGCCGGCCTTCGCTCTGGCGCGCATGCTGAACGACCCGGAACCCGAGGTGCGGCGCATCGTCGCCGAGCGCGGCCTACCCGAAGATGTCATCTTGCTGCTGGAAGATCCGGACTGGCTGGTGCGCCTCGCCGCGGTACAGAATGCCCCTCGGGAATCCATCCGAATTGCCTTGAATGACCCTGAACCCGACGTGCGCCACTTGGCATGGCAGCGTCTCGCCGAAGCGGAGACTTCATGAATAGCCCATTTAGCCTGACCACCGAAAAACTCAACGACCTGTCCCGCGCCCTGGCCGAGCTTTGCGTCAAATCGCCGGTGGCCGCCGGCTGCGGTCCCCTGGCCCGGGCCGCCAGCGACCTGATTCCCGGACTCGATTTCCGCGACGTGCTGGCCCGGGGCGGCTGGTACCGTCTCGGCGGCGTGGTCAACAAGGATGGCGACCGCATCGCCGAGGATTTGGAAGCCTGGGCCGAAACCGAACTGGAAAATGCCGGCGACGACTTCGGCGCCCTTTATGACCGCTATGCCGACGCCGGCCTGCGCAGCACCCATCTCACCGGCAAGACCCACTACCTGGTCGCCGGTACCGGCGACGACGCCACCGATTTCATCCAGGTGGAAGTGGAAGAGTTGCAGGAAGTCGTCGCACACCCTTTGTTCTCCGACGACAACCCGCCCACCAGTCTCGACGAACTGGTGGATCCCCGGGGCGATAACACGACCTTCACCCCGCTGGGCATCCCCTTCTACGCCTTGCGCCGGGTCACCGACATCGCCGATTTCGTCGGTCGCATGGGCGAACAAAAACCCGATCCGCAACCGGTGCACCGTTTCATCGAGGCCTGGGAAAAGTCCAGCGCCGGCAACGCCGCCGTGTTCTGCAACCACTGGGTGCTGTCCGTGCGCGAGCATCTGGACCGCTACCACCAGCCCATCCTCCACGCCACGCCCGCCGCCGCCCTCAACGGCGCCCCGCCCCGCTTCGACCTGTCCTTCGGCGCCCAGGGCCTGGCCCTCAACGAGGCCTTGCAACGCTTCGACAAGAAGGTGGGCTACCCCATGGCTTGGTTCTTCCACATGCTGACCACCAAGGCCGTGCCCCACGCCGTCGCCAGCGCCGTCATCAACGACCTCCAGGCCGGCTTCTCCTACCTCCCGGAAAAAGACGCCGCCATCGTCAAGGACTGGCTCTACGCCCCCTACGGTTTCTAAGCAACACCCCACATGACAACGCCGACGGCAAAAGCCGTCGGCGTTGTCGTTTTCTGCGCACTGGCCATGACCAACAGTGATGCAGACTCTCCGCGCATAAACCACTCGTGCTGACTGATGGCCGTCCGCGCGACTGCCGTCGTGGGCGACAACGGTCAGGGCGACATGCTGGTCCACAGCCGTGCCCAGCTCTCGGCCCAGCAACAGGTGTGATCATAGCCGGCGACGACCGTCACCCTGGCCTCCCGCAGGCCGGCGGCGAAGTTTTGTGTCAAAAAGGGCGGCACGATCTTGTCGCGCTCACCGACCCAATGCCATTGGGGCAGGCTGGCCAGGGCCATCTTGTCGTCGGCTGGATTCAGAGAACCAGTAAGGTGGTGATGTGGTGATAGCGGGTCCAGGCGCGATGGTCCAGATTGCCAGCGATGGTGACGAGGCGAACCACGTCACTGCAACGTGCCGCCAGCAGCGCGGCAGCACCGCCGGAGTAGCCAACCAGGGTCAGCCGCCGGGCGCCAAGTTGCAATGCCGGAGTATGGAGGGGACAACCGCACACAGGTTTACTGCGTGGCTGTTTCAGCAGAATTGACAGCAAGCCGCATGACGAAAAGACAACACTACCGGTTAGGTAGTTTTCCGTACAGACCAGACACTGTCGGCAGGGCCTTGCGTCACACGTTTACTCGTCACACGAGCCATCCAGACGAAACCTATCCCGCCCACCAGTGCGGTGACATCCACGCCCAGGGTGGCCGCGCTGCCATGGGCCCACATGCCCAGACCCGGTAACAGCCAGGCCAGCAGGGTTGTTGCCGGGATAGCAAAAGTGAATATGGCCGCCAACCACAGGAGGTGAATGGCAGCCCTTGCCGCGCCCGCCGCAAATGACCAAATCAAGGCGCCAAAAAATACCGCGTAATAAACCAACTGGTGCCAGACACTGAGATCGCCGACATGGCCATGCAGCCATTTGGCGGCAACGATGGTCAGGGAGATACCGCATACGGCGCCGAGACATACGCCGATGGTTGCGGCAGCCATTCCCCGAACATCACGGCGCTGTACGGGGGGAATGCAAGCAGCCTCACTCTCACGAGCGGCTTTGATACGACGGGTTTCCACCCAGAGCAGATTTCCGCCATAGAACAACCAAGCACCGGCCAAGCCCAGCAAGAAATATATCCATTGCACCGACATGCCGCCATAGGTACCAAAATGCAAGGCAAAAAAACTGCCTACGATGGCATTGGGAAAACTCTGCTTGCCTGGCAGAAAATCAGTGTTGATTATTTTTCCACTGTAGGGGTCGACGGCGACAAAGCCCCCCATGAACCGGGGTGAATGGGCGGAAGGATCGTGCCCCCAGACACGGACAAGAGAACGCGGACCGGTTACGTTCAGGTATTGCAGAGAGGTCGGTTCGAATGACGGTGACAAGGAGTGCACGGCGGCCAGCAACTCGGTGGGGGAACGCATCGCTGCTGGATCGCGCGGTGGCGCTGATGCCGGAGCACTGCCACGGGCGAAGGCGGTGGCCCACTTGCCATCGTGGATCAGCTTGTCTTCAATGGCATAGAACCCGTCGTGATAGGCAAAAACCACGGCGGTTAACGCCATAACGACATGAAATGGCAGACTGATGATGCCGACTACGTTATGGGCATCCAGCCACATGCGCTTGAGGTTCTTCCCCACGCGAAGGGCAAAGAAATCCTTGACCAGTGAAGGCAGCAGCACAATGACCCCGGAGACCAGGGCCAGGGCATACAGCACTGCGATCACCCCCATTAGCCATCGACTTGGATCGTTGTCCACCGGCAGTCCGACCACGCGGTGCAATGTATCAATGAAATCAGCCAGTCCAGAGGGATGTATTTCCTCGATCCTCGCGGCATCGCCCTCCAATGTCGCGACAAACTGACGGGCGGCATGATAGTCGTGCTCCTCGGCGCCAGCCTCGTGCACTTGCCATGAAATCCCCTTTGGCCAATGCTCGTCCTCTTGCAATTCCAGGCGAAAATCCTTGGCCACCGCAGGATGTGCTTGCAAGGTGCGAGTAATGAGGGTCGGCACCTCGTCCAGCGGCAGTGCGGCGTTTACCGCAGGCGGCGATGCCCATCGCGTCAGCTGCTCCTGGAAAATGGTGATGGCGCCGGCGTAAAAGGCGATGAACAGTGCCATGCCGGCAATGATTCCGGTCCAGGTGTGAACGGCTTTGTAGATGCGGATGAATTCAGAACGCATGGAAACTCAGGTCAGTCGGATTGCCGCCAGGAAGCCGAAGACCAGCAGGTTGGCAGCTCCCAGCCAGCCCCAGGCACGCCACCCACTGCGGAAGAAATAAACACCGGCCAACACGCCCAGCCAAACCGGCGCCAATAGCCACATAGCCAACTGACCGCGCACGCCTAGGGCCATATCGGCAGCCAGCCAATTGAAAATACCGGCACAACCCACAGCCAAAAGGAAGCCGAGCAGCAGTCCGGCCAGGGTCTTGGACCACCAATCCCGGGCGATGGTCATGGCGACTCCCGCCTACGGCTGCTACGCAATGCGCCGAAATAGGGAAAGAGAACAAAGAGCAGCATCAACCAATGGACAAAGACGAATAACGCTGCTGGCGCCCTTAAGGTTTGCATCAGCACCACCAGCCCCGCAATGAGCAGCACCGTCCCCGCCAGCCGTGCCGGCTTGGCGGGCAGGGATGCTGCCCACCAACGCTGGTTCGGCGAAGCCAGGTAAACGCTGACACAGCCACCGGCAACCAGCAACAGCCCCACAAACATGATTACGCTCAACTTAGGAAACCACCATCAGAATCGGTAATCAAGCTGCACCCCAACGGTACGAGGCGCCAGTACATCCTGGGTCGTGGTTCCCTGGAAGTAGGTATTGACCACGTATTCATCAAACAGATTGTTCACATAGGCCCGCACGGATGTCTGTTTGTCGAAGGCATAGCTCGCGCTCACGTCCACCAAGGTATAGTCGCCGGCCTTGGCCTTCTGCCCTGCGGTCGATCCGGCAGCATTAGAAATATCCACATAGTAGGACGCCACGTACTTGGCGTTGGCGCCAAGTGTGAGTGCCGACGTCAGCTTATGGGACACCCCAGCCCCGTAGGTGCGTGGCGCCGCGTAAGGCAGTTGGTTGCCCACATAGGAAGTGTTGGCGGCAAAACTCTCGATCTTGCTGCTTTGCACGCTCGCATTGGCATAGGCGCGGGTAGCACTGCCCAGCGCACTGCTGACCTCCAACTCGATGCCGCGGATGTACGCCTTATCGACGTTGGAGATCAACGTACCATTTCTGGCCTGATAATCCGTGAAAGCATTATTGAACAGATTTACCGACCAGCTGCCCTTGCCGCCGTTGAAGCTCTGCTTCACACTGGCCTCGTAGGCCGTGACGTATTCGGTTTCGTAACTCGAGATGTTGCTGCTGGTCGTGTCCATGCTGATACCCGCGGGGTTGTAGCCCTTGCGCACATCCAGCCCGAATACGGTCTGTGCATCGTGTTTGTAGCGCACCGCAAAGCGGGGCAGCACATAGGTCTTGCTGGCATCCCGCGCCTGGGTCACCGTCCCGTTGGTAATGGTGCGATCCTGGGACTCCCGCTCGACCCGACCGCCGGCAATCAACGCCCATCGATTGTTCAGGGGATAGTCCACTTCGCCGAAAATTGATGTTGCCCTTGTCTTGGTATCACCGGAATAGGGGATCGTTCCGTTGTATCGCTTGGTACGTACAGTCAGGTCATCCACGAAGTTTGATACGCCCACCATCGACTTCATGTCCGAGCTTGGCGAGGCCAGGTTCAGTCTCACCTCCATACCGCTACCGTCTTGACTCGACTTGGCATCGAAGTATGTTGCCGTGCTGGTCGCCGCTGCTGTTTGATTATGCGTAAAGCCCGCTTTCAATTGACTCAATGACAGCAGTACGTCCACTGATCGATTTGCATCGAGTTTGTAGTTGGTATTCGATATCACGGTATTCATGGTGGTATCGCCAATACGATGGTTTACCTTGTCCATGGACGCGACGTAGCCGCCGTTATCGCCTACGTTCACCTGGTTCAGGTAAGGTCCTTTTTGCGATTGATACTGAAGGTCAAGGCGACTGACTAGATCAGTGTTGCTTTTGGGTGCCCAAAGCAGCTTGGCCTTGATGTCGTTATGTTCTACTTTCCCCGGATTCGAAGAATAATCCACGCCCGCGTTGGCATTATTGTCCACGTAATCAATGAAGTGATCTCCGCGGGTAACGTCCGCACTCAGGCGGTAAGCCAGTTCATCCGACAACGGGCCAGAAATGACTCCCGCAACCTGGTTGAGTAGCTTGCCGTTGGCCTGCTGTAGGCCGAACCGGACAGCCCCCTCCTGCTTAAAACTAGGATCTTTTGTCTTGATGACAATCGCTCCGCTCACAGCTGATCTGCCTTGCATGGTCGATTGCGGTCCTCGCAGCACTTCGACCTGCTCTAAATCCCACAGGCCGTTACTTAGCAGGTTTCCGCCTGTCCAAACCTGACTCACGCCATCAATGATTGTCGCCGTGCGTGCCCGTGTGGCCCCTTTCCAGGCCAGGGAAGAGAAACCAGGTCCCGCGCCGTTGCTGCCACGAATATTCGCTACACCACCAAACTCGCCAATGGTCACGTTGGGCACCTCGGCAACCAGATCCAGCACCGTCTTTTTGTCCCTCTCAGCCACATCCTCAGCTGTAAACACTGTGACGGCCGTTACCGAATCCTGAGTGCTGCGTCCCATCTTCTCACCGATGACCTGAACGGTGGGTAACGTCGGAGCCCCTTCCTGAGCATGGACTGTCATGGCGGCAGCAGTGAGCGCTGTGATCGTAATGGTCTTCGGTTTGAACCGGTTGCAGCGAGGTAATTTTTGCATAACATCCACCAAAGATAAGAATGATTTGTATTTGCATCTTTGGTAGTATCGCATTCCGTTGAAGCGGTCACCTTTGCGCAAGAAAGATTGTTGTTTGCGGGCGGGCCGATCACGAATCGCTGAACTTCACGTTACCGTCTGCCAACGGAGTCGGGAGCCAAAATGTCTAAACCATGGGATGCTAGCCAGAAGATAGTCCGGTACTGTGACTTGTATCCCACTGATTCAGTTAGAGGAATTACTCAGCAGCTGACTGAGCCTAAGCTGGCACCAGAAGAGCCTGTGCTCCGAGGCAAGCATCACGCGCACTTTCTTCGTCCCGGTCTCTGGGCACATTGTGCCGATGTGCATGATTTATGTGATCTGACCATGCACACGATGCAGGAGCAAAGTTTGCGACTAGTGGTCGTGCTCGACGGCGAAGTTGATGTTTCTTTTGGTGCTCACCGCCTAGGACTCAATAGTGCCCGAGGGAGTAACCGTCAGCCCCAGGCAGCCCTAGTAGCGCTGCGCGAACCGGAGTCTTTCGTCAGGCGCGGCTGGCGCGGAAAATATGAGCGCAAAGTCAGTGTTACCTTCAGTCGTGAATGGCTTTTAGAAACCTGTTTGCCCGATGAAAGCGAGAGCAAGAGCCTGAAAACACTGTTTGACCAGCATCTTGCGATCAAAACTTGGACACCAACGGCAAGAATCGCTGCATTAGCGGAACAAATGATCCATCCAACTGGCTATACACCGGTACTTCAACGCCTATACCTAGAAAGCCGCGCCATTGAGATGACCGCAGAAGCGCTGTCCAACATGGCAGGGGAAGCACCTAACCCACAGTTACGGCAACGCGAGCAAAAACGCGTTGATTTCGTGCGCGATCTACTCGAGAGTGGTGCCGCGGATAATCTCAGCCTTGCTGAAATCGCGTGCCATGCAGGCACGAATGTGAGCACCCTGCAAAAACAATTTCGAGCTGCTTTTGGAACCTCGATCTTTGATTACCTACGTTGCTCCCGTTTAACGCGGGCACGTTTCGCTTTGGAACGCGAAGGACGGTCAATCGTTGAAGCAGCCGACATAGCTGGCTACAACAGTACGGCCAACTTCGCTACCGCCTATCGACGCATGTTCGGCATCACGCCGAGCCAATCTCGCATCACTATTTGAACAGCAATGCTTGCCGAGAAATCGGCGGTACCTTCAGGCAACTTTCAACCTTACCGAGTATTTGCCACAACACCCTTGACCGCTACGAGCATCGGTAGCATGGCAACCGTCGGCCTTGACTGGATTTTCATCCTCGTCCTCACGACCAATTTCCCTTCGCCCCCCGTTGCCCTACACCCTGAAGATGGCGCACTGATCACCCAAACCATTCTCAGCAACCTGATCCTCAAGGTTGCTGGTTACGATTTCGTTTCTGCCATGGCACAAACCAAAACCCTACGCTTCATGTCCCGTACCGGGGTGGAGAACATCAGTAGCCCCGAACGGCCCTTCAAGCAGCCAGGCGCTGGATGGTCCAGATCCCCAGCAAGGTCATCAGCAGGGAGCCGCCCAGGTGCACCGACGCGGCGCCGGCGGCCCAGAGATATTCGGCGCGCTGGATCAGGGCCACCACTTCCGCCGAAAAGGTGGAAAAGGTGGTGAGGCCGCCGAGGAAGCCGGTGATCAGGAATAGTCGCAGTTCCGGCGACAGCTCCACGTTGACGTGGAACACCGTGACCGCCACCCCCACCAGATAGCCGCCGAGCAGGTTGGCGGCCAGGGTACCGAGGGGAACGGTGGGGAACAGGGGGTTGAGCAGCAGACCCAGGCCCCAGCGCAGCCAGGCCCCCAGGGCAGCACCAATGCCGATGGCGATGAACGAGACGGGATTCAAGGGCTTCTCCGAAAAGCGGCAATGGCCGGATTCTAGGCCATGGCCCCGCTTCGGTGACGCTCAGGCGTGGGCCGGCACCAGGCGCGCCAGGGGAAACACGGCGCGGAAGGTGCTGCCCTCGCCCTGGCTGGAGCGGATATCCAGGGTGGCCTGGTGGTGTTGCAGTACGTGCTTGACGATGGCAAGGCCCAGGCCGGTGCCACCGGTGGCGGCGGAGCGGCCCTTGTCCACCCGATAGAAGCGCTCGGTCAAACGGGGCAGGTGCTCCGGCGCGATGCCGATGCCGCTGTCGCTCACGGAGAACACCGGCACGCCGGCCTCCATGCCCCAACTCAGGGTGACGCGGCCGCCTTCCGGCGTGTAGCGCACGGCATTGCCCACCAGATTGCCGAAGGCGCTGCGCAGTTCCGACAGGCTGCCCTTGATGCGGGCCGGACAGGACTCGACCTGGATGGTGTGCCGCCCCCGGCTGAGTGCCTTGCCTTCTTCCGCCACCTGCGCCACCAGGGCGGGGACATCCACCACTTCCTCGTTTTGCAACTGGGCCGAATTCTCCAGTCGGGACAGGGTCAGCAGGTCGTCCACCAGGCGGTTCATGCGGCCTACCTGGTCCTGCACCAGGGTGAGGAAACGCTGGCGGGTTTCTTCCGGCATGGCCGGATCGGACTCGCTGCCGATCATGTGCTCAAGGAAGCCCATGACCACGGTGAGGGGGGTACGCAACTCGTGGGAGACGTTGGCGACGAAATCCCGGCGCATGGTGTCGGCCCGCTCGATCTGGGTCACGTCCCGCGACAGCATCAGCCGGCCGTCGTCGGCGAAGGGGATCAGGGACACCGAATAGCGCTCACTGCCCTTGTTGCCGGCCTTGATCAGGGCCGGTTCCCGCAGCGGCAGAGACTCCTGGCTGCTCGGGATGAAGGAAAGGTAGGCGGCGAACTCGGGCTGGCGCACCAGGTGGGTGATGGGGGTGCCGATGTCGCGGGTGGGGTCAAGGCCGTATTGGCTGGAGGCGACGTGGTTGAACCACTCGATGCGTCCTTCCTTGTCGAGGATGACGACGCCGTCCGGCAGCACGCTGGCGGCCATGAGGAAGCGGTCGAGGGAAGCGGCCAGTTCGGCCCGGTCGCGGCCATGGGCCTTCTGCTGATGGTAGAGAGCGGCGAAGACGTCGCCCCAGAGGCCGCTGCCCTCAGGCACCTCGTCCACCTGGCCGGACTGAATCCAGCGCATCAGCTTGGACAGCTGCCACCAATGGAACAGCAGCATCAACAGCAGCAGGACGGCAACGGCGATCAGGGCGCTGTGGCTGCCGTAGAAAAACCCGACCCCGCCACCCACCACCACCAGGATCACCAGTCGCAGCCAGACGCCCCACCCCAACAGACTCATCGGCAAGGACGCCCGGTTACTGTTCAATGGTGTCGGCGGCGGCCTGGGCCGGCGCAATGCTGGTCAGTAGTTTGTAACCCACGCCACGGATGGTTTCGATCAACTGCTCCGCCTCGCTACCCAGGCCCGCCCGCAGGCGGCGCACGTAGACGTCCACGGTGCGTTCCTCGATGAAGCGGTGGTCGCCCCAGACGGCATTGAGCAGTTGCTGGCGACTGAAGACGCGGCCCGGGTGGGACAGCAGATACTGGAGCAGCTTGAATTCCGTCGGCCCCAGATCCAGGGGTGCGTCCTGCCAGGTCACGGTGTGGGCCACCGGATCCAGGCGCAGGCCGGCCACCTCGAACACGTCGCCGCTGTGCTGGGGCGCGCGACGGCGCAAAACGGCGCGGATGCGTGCCACCAGCTCACGGGGACTGAAGGGCTTGGTGACGTAGTCGTCGGCACCGAGTTCCAGACCGGTCACCCGGTCGCCCTCGTCGGCCTTGGCGGTAACCATGATCAGGGGCACGTCCTTGGTCCGGGCGTCCTGGCGGATCTGCTTGGCGAAGGTGGTGCCGGACATGCCCGGCAGCATCAGGTCCACCAGCAGCACGTCGGGCAGCACCTGGCGCACCGAGGCCAGCCCTTCCTCCGCCGAGGAAGCGATGCGCACCTGGAATCCGGCCTGGATCAAGGTGTAACGCAGCACTTCCTGAATGGCGGGGTCGTCTTCGACAACGACGATATTGGCATCCATGACAAATCTCTTCCGCTCAGCGTTCGGCGGCCATCACCGTCTGTTCCAGTTGGTCGATGGCGATGTGGCGCACGTCCTGTCCTTTGACGATGTAGATCACGTTCTCGGCGATGTTCTTGGCGTGATCGCCGATGCGCTCGATGGACTTGGCGATAAAGACAATGTCCAGCGCGGTGGTAATGGTACGCGGATCTTCCATCATGTAGGTGACCAGTTGCCGCATGATGCCGCGGAAGTAGTCATCCACCGTGGCGTCCTCGCGCACGATGCGGGCGGCCTCATTGGCGTCGAGGCGGACGAAGGCGTCCAGCACGTCGCGCAGCATGGCCACGCCCACGCCACTGATCTTGCGCACGTCGGTCAGGCGGGGGATTTGCAGACGGTCGCGCTGGTAGATTTCCCGAGCCATGCGGGCGACCTTGGCCGCTTCGTCGCCAATCCGCTCCAGATCGGTGACGATCTTGCTGACGGCCATCACCATGCGCAGGTCGCCGGCGGTGGGCTGACGACGGGCAACGATGTGGGCGCAGTCGTCGTCGATGCTGACCTCGAAGCCGTTCACCTGGTGGTCGTCGGCGATGACCTGTTCCATCTGGTCCAGGTCGCCGGTCATGAAGGCCTCGATGGCGGTGTTGATCTGGGTTTCCACCAGCCCGCCCATTTGCATGACGCGGGAACGCAGGCTTTCCAGCTCGGCGTCGAATTTCTTGGATACGTGTTCGTTCAGGGCAACCATCTCTGCTCTCCTTAACCGAAGCGACCGGTGATGTAGTCTTCGGTCCGTTTGTCCTTGGGCTTGATGAAGATGTCGTCGGTCTTGCCGACTTCGATCAGTTCGCCCAGGTACATGTAGGCGGTGAAATCGGACACCCGCGCCGCCTGCTGCATGTTGTGGGTCACGATGACGATGGTGAACTCGTCCTTCAGCTCGCTCACCAGTTCCTCGATGCGCATGGTGGAAATCGGGTCCAGGGCCGAGGTGGGTTCGTCCAACAGCAGCACTTCGGGCTTGACGGCGATGCCGCGGGCGATACAGAGACGTTGCTGCTGACCGCCGGAAAGGCTCATGCCGCTCTGGTTCAGTTTGTCCGCCACTTCGTTCCACAGGGCGGCCTTGCGCAGGGACCACTCGACACGCTCGTCCATTTCCACCCGGGACAGACGCTCATGGAGCTTCACGCCGAAGGCGATGTTGTCGTAAATGGACATGGGGAAGGGAGTCGGCTTCTGGAACACCATGCCCACCTTGGCACGCAGGCTGTTGAGATCCACGCCCTTGTCCAGCAGGTTGTTGCCGTCCAGCAGCAGTTCGCCCTCGGCCCGCTGTTCGGGGTAGAGGTCGTACATGCGGTTCAGGGTGCGCAACAGGGTGGACTTGCCGCAGCCGGAGGGGCCGATGAAGGCCGTGACCTTGCGCTTGTAGATGTCCAGGTTGATGTTGCGCAGGGCATGGTACTTGCCGTAGTAGAAATTGAAATTGCGCAAGGCAATCTGGGTTTCCAGTTCGGTGTCGTTGGTGATGCCTTGCATGATGAGGTCCTTGTCGATCTTCATGGCGGTCTTTATTGCTTGTGTTTGGCACGGAAGAACACCCGCGCCATGATGTTAAGGAAAAGTACGCCCAGAGTGATGAGAAACACACCGGCCCAGGCCAATTGCTGCCAGTCGGTATAGGGGCTCATGGCGAACTTGAAGATGGTCACCGGCAGGCTGGCCATGGGATCGGTCAGCTTGGCGCTCCAGAACTGGTTGGACAGGGCGGTGAACAACAGCGGCGCGGTTTCGCCGGAAATCCGGGCGATGGCCAGCATGATGCCGGTCATCACCCCGGCCAGGGAGGCGCGCAAAGTGACGCGGCCGATCACGGCCCACTTGGGCGCCCCCAGGGCAAAGGCGGCTTCCCGCATGGCGTTGGGCACCAGTTGCAGCATGTTCTCGGTGGTGCGGATCACCACCGGGATCACGATCAGCGCCAGCGACAAGGCGCCGGCGATGCCCGAGAAGTTACCCATGCGCGCCACCACCAGCTCGTAGATGAACAGGCCGATGATGATGGAGGGCGCCGACAACAACAGGTCATTCACGAAGCGGGTGGTGCTGCCCAGCCAGGAATGGCGGCCGAACTCCGCCAAATAAATCCCGGCAAAAATACCGATGGGCGTGCCCACCGCCACGGCGATGGAAACCATGACGATACTGCCGAAGATGGCGTTGGCCAAACCGCCGTCCTGGCTGCCCGGCGGCGGCGTCATGTGGATAAACAGATTGAGGTGGAGACCGGAAATCCCCAGCTCGATGGTGGTGGCCAGGATCCACACCAGCCAGATCAGGCCGAAGCCCATGGCCAGCATGGAAATCGTCAGGGCCAGCTTGTTCTTGAAGCGGCGGTAGCGGTGCAGTGCGCTGTTGGTCGTCAGGGCGCTCATGACTTTTTCCCTTCCTGCTTGGACAGGCGCAGCAGCAGCACCTTGGAAATGGTCAGCACCACCAGGGTGATGAGGAACAGGATCAGGCCCAGCTCGATCAGGGAGGCGGTGTAGACCTCGGACTCGGCTTCGGCGAATTCATTGGCCAGGGCGGAGGCGATGGAGTTGCCGGGCAGGAACAGGGAGAAGCCGTTGAAGAAGTTCATGTTGCCGATGAGGAAGGTGACGGCCATGGTTTCGCCCAGGGCGCGGCCCAGGCCCAGCATGACGCCGCCCACGACGCCGACCTTGGTATAGGGCAGCACCACGTTCCAGACCACTTCCCAGGTGGTACACCCCAGGCCGTAGGCGGATTCCTTGAGCATGGCGGGGGTGACTTCGAACACGTCTCGCATCACCGAGGCGATGAAGGGAATGGTCATCACGGCGAGGATGATGCCGGCGCTGAGGATGCCGATGCCCAGGGAGGAACCGGAGAACAGCACGCCCAGCAGGGGCACCTTGCCCAGGGTGGCGGCCAGCAGGGGCTGCACGTATTTGGCGAAGAGAGGGGCGAACACCAGCAAGCCCCACATGCCGTACACGATGGAGGGGATGCCCGCCAGCAGTTCCACGGCAATGCCCAGGGGACGACGCAGCCAGGGGGGGGACAGTTCGGTCAGGAACAGGGCGATGCCGAAGCTGACCGGCACGGCGATCACCAGGGCGACCACGGAGGTGGCCAGAGTGCCGTAGATGGGAATCAGCGCGCCGAACTGTTCGGCGGGGGGATTCCAATCTCCGGTCCAGAGGAAGGAGAAACCGAATTTGTGGATGGCGGGCATGGCCCCATGGATCAGGGACACGATGATGCCCAGCAGCAGCAGCAAGGTCGTCAGGGCAAAGAAGCGGGTGAGATTGAAAAAAATCCAATCCCCCACTTGGTGCCGGGTAAGGCCGGAAGAACTGCTCACGTTGGGAATTCCTTAAAAATCAGACCGGCATCCCGACCGGGATCGGGATGCCGGACAAGTTTAGCGAACCGGAGGAGTCAATTACTTGACGGCCTTGCCGGAAGCGTCCTTCACATTGGTCCAGGCGGTGTTGATCAGCTTGACCACGGACTCGGGCATGGGCACATAGTCCATGTCCTCGGCCATCTTGGCGCCGTTCTTGTAGGCCCACTCGAAGAACTTGAGGGTTTCAGCGCCCTGGGCGGGCTTGTCCTGCACCTTGTGCACCAGGATGAAGGTGGCACCGGAGATGGGCCAGGCGTCCTTGCCCTTCTGGTTGGTCAGGATTTCATAGAAGCTGTTCTTCCACTCGGCACCAGCAGCAGCGGCCTTGAAGGTCAGGTCGTCGGGAGCGACGTAGCTGCCGGAGGCGTTTTGCATGATGGCGTAGGTCATCTTGTTCTGCTTGGCGTAGGCGTATTCCACATAGCCAATGGAACCGGGCAGACGCTGCACGAAAGCGGCCACGCCTTCGTTACCCTTGCCGCCCAGGCCCACGGGCCACTGCACGGCGGTGCCTTCACCGACCTTGGACTTCCACTCTTCGCTGACCTTGGACAGGTAGTTGGTGAAGATGAAGGAGGTGCCGGAACCATCGGCACGACGGACCACACCGATGGGGGCGTCGGGCAGGTGGGACTTGGGATTCAGTTCGGCGATAGCCTTGTCGTTCCACTTGTTGATCTTGCCGAGGAAGATGTCGGCCAGCACGGTGCCGGTCAGCTTCAGCTCACCGGGCTTGATGCCTTCCACGTTGAGCACGGGGACCACGCCACCGAGCACGGTGGGGAACTGGATCAGGCCGCTCTTTTCCAGCTCTTCGGGCTTGAGAGGCATGTCGGAGGCGCCGAAGTCCACGGTCTTGGCATTGATCTGCTTGATGCCGCCGCCGGAGCCGATGGATTGGTAGTTGATCTTGTTGCCGGTGGCCTTTTGATAGGCATCGGCCCACTTGGCGTAAATGGGGGCGGGGAAGGTAGCGCCGGCACCGGTCACTTCGGCGGCCTGGGCGGCAGTGGAAAGAGCGAAGGCGGAGGCCAGGGCCATCCACTTGAGGTTACGCATCATGGTTTTGCTCCATTCAAGGGGTCAGGGAAAACTGGAGCCAGTCTAGGATCTGTTTGTGACAGAGCTGTTACAGAGGGCGAATTTACGCGCCTTGGCGCCACCCCATCCCATCCTTTACGACACAAATCTGCAACACAAAGGACACAAGGATGAAACCCCGCCCCGCCAATATGCCCAGTGTCAAAAAAACCAACGACACAGGAGCACGCGATGTTGAACGAACGCGAACAAGGACAGGCCGTATCGGTAGAACAGGATGCCGGCCTGCAACATCCCCAGTACCACGTGGGCCTGGCCCGCAGCCCCAGCGAGATCCGCGAGGCCCAGAAACTGCGCTACCGCGTCTTCGCCGGCGAAATGGGCGCCACCCTCCATTGCAAGGAAGAAGGCGTCGATAGCGACTTCTTCGACCCCTACTGCCAGCACCTGATCGTGCGCGACGAAGCCCAGGGCCGCATCGTCGGCACCTACCGCATCCTGACGCCGGAAGCGGCCCGCCAGGTGGGTGGCTACTATTCCGAGAGCGAATTCGACCTGACCCGCTTCAACCACCTGCGTTCCCGCCTGGTGGAACTGGGCCGTTCCTGCATCGACCCGGAATACCGCAACGGCACCGTGATCGCCCTGCTGTGGATGAAGCTGGCCGAGTTCATGCTGAAAAACGGCTACGAATACCTGATGGGCTGCGCCTCCATCAGCATGGCCGACGGTGGCCACAACGCCGCCAACCTGTTCGTCAACCTGATCGACAAGAACCTGTCGCCGGTGGAATACCGGGGCTTTCCCCGCTCCCGCCTGCCCTTCGAGCGCCTGACCAACGGCCAGAGCGCCGAAGTGCCGCCCCTGCTCAAGGGCTATCTGCGCGCCGGCGCCTGGATCTGCGGCGAACCCGCCTGGGATCCCGACTTCAACACCGCCGACCTGCTGGTGCTGCTGCCCATGTCTCGCATCAACCCGCGCTACGTGCGCCACTTCGTCAAGGGCTGACGCCCTGGCGGACGCGACCATGAACGACCGGCTGCACGCCCCCCTCGACGACGACCTGCTGGCATCGGAACGGCCGACCTACCACCTCCGTTCCGACCAGCCGGCGCTGCACATCGCCCTGGTGGCGGGCAATACGCCGGACGCCTTCCATTTCGTCCCGGAACTGGCGGAAGACCTGCGCCTGCTGGGACAACGGGTGCAATTGATCCGCCCCCGCCGCCACAAGTGGGAACAACCGGCCAGCGACGAACGCTTGCGCGAAGTCCTGCTGCCCCTGGTGCCCTCCCCGGCCCGCTTGGTATACCACTGGCGCCAGCACACCCCTGACTTGGTGTTCGTGCTGGACCAGGGCTATCTGGGCTGGGCCGCCACCCACACCGCGCGCCAGATGGGCCTGCCGGTGGGCGTCGCCTGCAACGGCAACCGGGGCTTCGATCCCCTGCACCACCCCCAGAGCCTGCGCGGCCGCTGGCAGCAGAAGCTGGGCCAACGCTGGACCCGGCACATCCGCCAGGCTGCCCACGCCCTGTTGGCCGGCACCTTCACCGACATCCAGCAATTGCGGCAACAGGGCCTGCACCACGCCCGGCTCGCGCCGCGGGGCATCGACCTGAGCCTCTGGCATCCGTCCCAGCGCTCACTTTCCCTACGCCACCAGTGGGGCATCCGCGCCGACACACCGGTGCTGGCCCACTTCGGCCCGGTGGACGACGCCTACACGGTCCATTGTCTGCGTAGCGCCATGGCCGCCCTGCTGGCCCAGCATCCCCAGGCCCGGCTGCTGCTGATCGAGGCGGGCCGCATTCCCACCCGGCTCCAGGCCCTGCGGCCCCTGCGCAGCGAGGACTGGCGCGACCAGCCCCTGGGTCGTCGCAGTGGCGAGCGCAAACCTTCCCTCGCCACCCTGCTGGCCTCGGCGGACATCCTGCTGGCGCCCCATCCCGACGCCCACCCGCAACTGGTGCCCCACGCCCTGGCCTGCGGCCTGGCGGTGCTGGCCCGGCGCACCGAGTTGAGCCAGACCTTCATCGAGGACGGCCACAACGGTTTTCTGGTGGCGACCGGCGCCGACGAAATGCAGTCGCCGGCCCGCTACGGCGAAATCCTCGGCCTGATCGGCGCCGAAATCACCCTGCTGCCCCGGCTGCGGCTGCGGGCACCGGCCTCCGTCGCCCATCTGGAACGGACCCATGCCGCCGACCAATTGACCCGGGTGTTCAAGGAAGTCATCCAGGGCCATCACCGCTGCCAGCGGGCCGAGCGGGGATTGGTGGTCGCACTGGACTGAGGTGTCGCACAAAGATTTACCGAAGGAAACAAGAATCCTGGTTGGCAATCCGCCACGGCCCCGTAGACTGGGGCCGTCTTTTTTTCAGCGGAGCCCACCATGACCTTGCGTCCATCCTGTCGCCGCCCCCTGCTGCTTGCGAGTGCGGCACTCCTCACCGGCCTGGCCTTGCCCCCCGCCGACGCCGGCCCCTTGCTGGATCGGCTCAAGGAGAGGCGCGCGGAAAGGGCCGCGACGGCAGACAACAGCGCGGTCGGCCAGCGCGTGGATTCAGCCGCCGCCGAGGGTTCACCCCTGCGCAACCTGGCCTACGGCCCGGCCCCCGAACAGAAATTGGACGTTTACCTCCCGGCCAAGGGCACGGCCGGCGCGCCGGTGGTGTTCATGGTTCACGGCGGCGCCTGGAAAATCGGCGACAAGGACCACAGCAAAGTGGTCGAGCACAAAACCGAACGCTGGCTGCCCAAGGGCATCGTCCTCGTCTCGGTGAACTACCCCATGCTGCCCCAGGCCGATCCACTGCAACAGGCCCAGAGCGTGGCCAAGGCCCTGGCCTACGCCCAGGCCAATGCCGCCCGCTGGGGCGGTGATCCCGACAAATTCGTGCTCATGGGCCACTCCGCCGGCGCCCACTTGATCGCCCTGCTCAATGCCGATCCCGGCCTGGCCCGGGGCCTCGGTGCCCACCCCTGGCTCGGCGCGGTGGCCCTGGACAGCGCGGCCATGGACGTGCCCGCCATCATGGCCGCCAAGCATTACGGTTTCTACGACGAGGCCTTCGGCAAGGACCCGGCCTATTGGCGCAAGGCTTCCCCCCGCCACGTCCTGACCGCCGCCGCGCCGCCGCTGTTGATGGTGTGCTCCACCCGCCGCAGCGATTCTTGCGCCCAGGCCGACGCCATGGCCAGCCAGGCCCAGGGGCTCGGCCTGCGCACGGAAGTACTGCGGCAGCCCTTGTCCCACGGCGATATCAACGGTGAATTGGGTAAACCCGGCGCCTACACCGAGCGGGTGGAGGCGTTCATGGCAACGCTGGACGGCACCCTGGCCAGCCGGCTGCGGCCCTGACCCAGGCCGCGCCGCCGTCAGCGGGGATCGCCGCGGCGGCCCCGCGGATCGGGGCGGGAGTCGGGGCTGAATTGCTGCCAACGTTCCCGCGCCTGTTCGCGGAATTGCTGGCGCTCCTCGGGGCTCATGGCGTCGCGCCGCTCGCGGTACTCATCCTTCAAACGCTGGCGTTCCTCCGGCGTCTTGCTCAGCCACTGCTGGCGGATCTGTTCCCGCATCTGTTCCCGTTCTTCCGGCGTCAGGGCGGCCAGCGGGCCCCAGGACCAGCCGCCCTCCTCGGCCCGCAGCGGTGCCGCGCCCAATAGGCAACAGCCCAGCAGGGCCAGGGCCAAAGCCCGGCGCGCGGCATGATCGACGAGGGAAAGATGACGGTGCGAGTCCATGCCCGCATTCTGCCTTGGGCCGGTAACGGCGGGATAAAGGAAAAAGCCCGGTTTGTTACGGCATGTTTCCCCATCGTTACAGGCCCCCTACCTTCTGGGATATGCTTGGCCCATGAATGAACGCGCCCCCAAAATTCTCATCGTCGACGACGACCTGCGCCTGCGCCAGTTGCTGGAACGCTACCTGCGCGAGCAAGGCTTCACCTCCCGCTCGGTGGAGGACGCCCAGTCCATGGACCGGGCCCTGGCCCGGGAACATTACGACCTGGTGGTCCTCGATCTGATGCTGCCCGGCGAGGACGGCCTGTCCATCTGCCGCCGCCTGCGGGCCGCCGACGAGGTGGTCGCCATCATCATGCTCACCGCCAAGGGCGAGGAAGTGGATCGCATCGTCGGCCTGGAGATGGGCGCCGACGACTACCTGCCCAAGCCCTTCAACCCCCGCGAACTGGTGGCCCGCATCAACGCCGTGCTGCGCCGGCGCAGCGCCCCGGTACCCGGTGCCCCGGCGGAAATCCCCGAAGTGGTGAGCTTCGGCGAATGCGCTCTCGACCTGGGCCGGCGCCTGCTCACCCGCAACGGCGAGGAGCAGCCCCTGACCACCGGCGAATTCGGCCTGCTCAAGGTGCTGGTCACCCACCCGCGCCAGCCCCTGTCCCGGGACCGCCTGTCGGAACTGGCCCGGGGCAAGGAGTACGGCGCCTTCGACCGGGCCATCGACGTGCAGATCTCGCGCCTGCGCAAGCTGGTGGAGCAAGATCCGGCCAGCCCGCGCCACATCCAGACCGTACGCGGCTTCGGCTACGTCTTCGTCCCCGAATAAGGTCCGGTGCGCGCCCTGACTCGTACCCTGCTGGCCCGGCTGTTCCTGCTGCTGGCCGCCGCGATGACCCTGTCGGCCCTGGCCTGGGCCGGCATCTTCGTCTTCGCCGACCGTCAGCCCCGGGCCCAGCATCTGGCCCAGATCCTCACCAGCATCACCAACCTGACCCGGGCCGCCATCGTCTCCGCCCACCCCAACCAGCGCCTCAACCTGCTCGATGACCTGTCCCGGGCCGAGGGCCTGCGCATCGACATCGCCGACGACGACGAGCCCATGCCGCCGCCGCCCGACGACCAGCTGTTGCTGGATACCCAGACCGTGCTCCAGCAGAACCTCGGCCCCAATACCCACCTGACCCTGAGCCGCAAGGGCGAGCGCGCCCTGTTCCTGCGCACCCAGATTGCCGGCGACGACTATTGGATCGCCCTGCCCCGCGACCGCTGGGAACGTTCCCGTTCCCTGCAATGGATGGGCTGGAGCGCTCTGGCCGCCGCCGTGGCCCTGCTTGCCGCCGCCGCCTTCGTCTCGCGCCTGACCCGGCCCCTGCGCAATCTGGCCCGAGCGGCCCGGCAGATCGGTGCCGGCCAGCATCCGCCGCCCCTGCCCGAGGATGGCCCCGACGAACTGGCTGCCGTGGCCCAGGCCTTCAACCAGATGAACGCCGACCTGAGCCAATTGGAACAGGACCGGGCCCTGATCCTGGCCGGCGTCTCCCACGACCTGCGCACGCCCCTGACGCGCCTGCGCATGGGCATCGAAATGGGCGTGGAGGACGAGGAATCGCGCAACGCCATGAGCGCCGACGTGGAGGAAATGGACCGCACCATCGGCCAGTTCCTCGACTTCGCCCGCAGCGACGGTGGCGAGGCCAAGCAGGAAGTGCGGCTGGACCAGATCCTGACCGACCTGGGCGCCCAATACCAGCGCCGGCAACAGGCGGTGAGCACCGACATCGGCCCGGTTCCGCCGCTCCAGGGCCAGCCCCAGGCCCTGCGCCGCATGGCCGCCAACCTGGTGGACAACGCCCTGCGTTATGCCCCCGGCCATAGCGTCAACCTGAGCCTGGCCGTCGAGGCGGGCAAGATCGTGCTCGCCGTGGCCGACCGGGGGCCGGGCATTCCCGCCGCCGAGGCGGAACGGCTCAAGCGCCCCTTCACCCGCCTCGAATCGGCCCGCAGCAATACCGGCGGCGCCGGCCTCGGATTGGCCATCGTCGAACGCATCGCCCGCCACCACGGCGGCCATCTGGAACTCCTGCCCCGGGAGGGCGGCGGCCTGCTGGCCCGTGTTACGATTCCCGCATCATGAGCACACCCGATCCCAAGCCCAGCGTCTATGAACGCATCGGCGGCGAAGCCGCCATCCGTCAACTGGTCAAGCGCTTCTACGAGCTGATGGACACCCTGCCGGAGACCTACGGCATTCGCAAGCTGCACCCCGAGGACCTGTCCGGCTCGGAGCAAAAACTTTTCATGTACCTGTCCGGCTACCTGGGCGGTCCCAACCTCTACATCGAGCAGTTCGGCCACCCGCGCCTGCGCGCCCGGCACATGCCCTTCCCCATCGACGCCGACGCCCGCGACCAGTGGCTGTTGTGCTTCGACCAGGCCATGACCGAGGTCGTCGCCGATGAGCCCCTGCGCCAGGCCATCATGAAGCCCATCCGCGACCTGGCCGACTTCATGCGCAACCAGGCCGAGGGCCAGCCGGCAGCCGGCACCCTGCCCGTCGTCAACGACCACCACTGAGCCCGCCATGGCCGAGCTGTTGATCTACGAAACCGTGGTGCCGGTGGACAAAAACCAGCATCGTCATCTGCGCATCGGCCCCGTCACCGACTACGCCTTCGCCGCCAAGACCAATTCCGTGCCCCTGACGGCGGCGGAGTTTTTCGAATCGGCACGGGAATACCCCATCGTCTTCGCCGGCGGTCAATCCCCCGCTGTCCTGCTCGGCCTGCGCGACGGCGAGAACCTGCTGGTGGGTGCCGACGGCCGCTGGCTGGGCCATTACGTGCCCGCCTTCGTGCGCCGCTATCCCTTCGTCCTGGCGCCGGTGAACGACCAGTTGCTGGTCTGCGTGGACGAGGCCCATCCGGCCGTGGGCGCGACGGAGGGCCAGGCCCTGTTCACCCAGGAGGGCGAGCCGACGCCCTTCCTCGACAACGCCGTCCAGTTCCTGCGCCAATTCCAGGCCGAGGCCGAACAGACCCTGCGTTTCGTGCAGCGGCTCCAATCCCTCGGCCTGCTC
This sequence comes from Denitratisoma sp. agr-D3, assembly GCF_054658675.1. Classification (NCBI taxonomy): domain Bacteria; kingdom Pseudomonadati; phylum Pseudomonadota; class Betaproteobacteria; order Nitrosomonadales; family Sterolibacteriaceae; genus Denitratisoma; species Denitratisoma sp. agr-D3. The sequence goes on from NZ_BAAGIA010000003.1 coordinate 524,788, forward strand.
AAGGAATCCGGCGCCAAGGCCACCACGACGGACGGCAAGCACTACCAATTGCAGGGCTTCTCGGTGGTGGACGAGGAAAAACTGCGGGCCCTGGACAAGGACACGGTGGACGAGTTGTTCCGCGCCGGCTGGCTGGCCCTGATCCACGCCCACCTGCTGTCCCTGCGCAACCTCGACCGCCTGCTGGAAAGACTGCCGAAGGCCTGAAACGGCCATCCTTCCCCAATAAAAAAGCCCGCGACTGCGGGCTTTTTTATTGCAACCTTGCGGGCCGGAAAATCCCGCTCACACGTGGCGAGCGACGAAGTCCTTGATGGCGGCGGCGTCCGCGTCCATCACCTCGACCCGCTGGGGCAGCTTCTCGATGCCCTCCAGGGCGGCGGGACGGACGGGATCGCGGCCCAGGGCCTCGCGGATGGTTTCGGCGAACTTCACGGCCTGGGCGGTTTCCAGCACCACCATGGTCTGGCCGGGCTGGCGATATTCCAGGGCCACCTTGAGACCGTCGGCAGTGTGGGTGTCGATCATCTGGCCGTACTTTTCCCAGGTGTTGCGGATGGTCGCCAGGCGGTCGGCGTGGGTGCTGCGGCCGGAGACGAAGGCGAAACCGGCCAGCTTGTCCCAATGGGGTGTGCCGCGCAAGTCGAAGGCACCACCGGCATCCACCTTGGCCCACAGCTCGCGTACCACGGCTGCATCGCGGCCCACCAGGTCGAAGACGAAACGCTCGAAGTTGGAGGCCTTGGAAATATCCATGGAAGGGCTGGAGGTGACGCTGGTTTCCGCCGTCTTGCGGGGACGATAGACGCCGGTCTTGAAGAACTCGTCCAGCACGTCGTTTTCGTTGGTGGCCAGCACCAGTTTGGCAATGGGCAGGCCCATCTGGCGGGCGATGTGACCGGCGCAGATGTTGCCGAAGTTGCCCGAGGGTACGCAGAAGGCGATCTGCTCGTCATTGCTCTTGGTGGCTTCGAAGTAGCCCTTGAAGTAATAGACGATCTGGGCGGCGACGCGGGCCCAGTTGATGGAATTCACCGCGCCGATCTTGTTCTTGGCCTTGTAGGCGGCATCGTTGGAAGCGGCCTTCACAATGTCCTGAGCGTCGTCGAACATGCCGCGCACGGCGATGTTGAAGATGTTGGCGTCTTGCAGGGAGTACATCTGGGCCCGCTGGAAGGCGCTCATCTTGCCGTCCGGCGAGAGCATGAAGACCTTTACGTTGTGCTTGCCGCGCATGGCGTATTCAGCGGCGGAACCGGTGTCGCCGGAGGTGGCACCGAGGATGTTGATGGTCTCGCCTCGCTTGTCGAGCACGTACTCGAACAGGTTGCCCAGGAGCTGCATCGCCATGTCCTTGAAGGCCAGGGTCGGGCCGTTGGACAGCTCCAGCAGAGCCAGACCGGGTTCCAGTTCGGTCAGGGGCACGATGTCCTTGGCTGCTTCGGGCTTGCGCGCATAGGCGTACACCTGGGCGGTGTAGGTCTTGTGCACCAGGGCCTTGAGGTCGGCAGCGGGAATGTCGGTAATGAACAGGGACAGCACCTCAAAGGCCAAGTCGGCGTAGGACAGATCGCGCCAGCGGGCCAGGGTTTCCTTGCTCACCTGGGGATAGGTTTCCGGCAGGTAAAGGCCGCCATCGGGGGCCAGGCCGCCGAGCAGGATGTCGCAGAAGGATTCGGCGGGGGACTGCCCGCGGGTGCTGATGTAACGCATGGAAAGGCGCTTCGTTAGGCTGGAAAGGGCGACATTATAGCGGCCCATGCCGGCCCGCCTCGGGAACCGGTGCCAGCCCCGGCTCCGGCGCCTAGGAGCTTGCTAAGGACGCCGCTTTTTCCGCGTAGAGGAAGAAGGTGTCGTAGCTGAGGGGCAGCCCCTCGGGCTGGCGCAGGGCCTCGTAGGCGGCCAACAGGCACTGCCAGGCGGTCTTGCCCATCAGGCCGCTACGCCGGTTGTCGCCCCGCACCCGATTGGCGCCCAGGTCCCGCACGCCGGCCAGCAGGCTGCGTAGATCGGGGCGATGCAGGGTGATGGTACGGCGCTGCCAACGGCACAGCGCGAGGCCGGCGTCGCTCAAGGCCTGGCGCAGGGCAGCCTCGTCGCAAAAGTCGATGGTGTGGCGATAGCCATCCACGGCGGCAAAGGCCTGACGCAATTCGGCGAAGGTATCCGGCCCCAGGGTACTGAGGGCAATGCGGCCGCCAGGCTTGAGCACCCGCGCCGCCTCGGCCAGGAAACGGCCCGGATCGCACCACTGCATGGCCAGGCTGGACCAGCAGGCGTCGACGCTGGCATCGGCCAGGGGCAGGGCCTGGGCATCGGCGCAGAGGCGCAGGGACGCGGCGGGACGGCGGGCCACCATGGGTAGGGCGAAGTCCAGGGCCAGCAACTCCAGACCGGGGAAGGCCCGCGCCAGCAAGCCGCTGCCGTGGCCCGTGCCGCAACCCAGGTCCAGGCACAGGCCGTGCAGCCCGCTCCAGGGCAGGTCCGCCAGCAGGCGCAGCCCGACTTGCTGCTGGAAGTCGGCCACGGCATCGTAACGGTCGGCGGCCCGGGCGAAGGCCTGGCGCACGTCGCTGGCGCTCATCCGCCCACTCCGGCGAAGTCGGTCAATTCCCGGACGAAGCGCAGGGGGTCGGAGGCGAACGGGGCGTGGGCGCTGTCGGCGAACACGCTCAAGGTCGCGGTGGGCAGGCGGTCTTGCAGGCGCTCGGCGGCGGCCAGGGGCATCAGTGGATCGGCGGCGCCGTGGATCAGCAGCACCGGCTGCCGCAGGGCGGACAGGAGCGGGCGCAGGTCGCTCTCGCCGAGCAAGGCCAGGCCGGCCCGCAGGGACGCAGGATCGGCGGGCAAGCCGCCCTCGGCGCCGGCCAGACAGCCGCGCAGGGCACGGATGGCTTCCCGCATATGGGCGTCGCCCTGGTGGATCAGGCTGGCGAACTGCTTGAGCAGGGCCGCCGGGTCGGCCGCCAGGCCGTCCATGAAGGCCGCCAACTGGGCCGGCGGCAAGGCTTCCAGCCAGCCCTCGCGTTGGACAAAAGAGGCCGTGGCCCCCACCAGCACCAGGCGGGCGATTTTGTCCGGGTGGCGCTGGGCCGCCATCAGGCATACCAGGGCGCCGAGGGACCAGCCGCAGACCATGGCCCGGGGCGGCAGGGTGGCGGCCAGGGCATCGGCCAGGTCTTCCAGGCTGGCGCCGGGGGCCGGAGGCGAGGCGCCGTAGCCGGGCAGATCCACGTTGTGAACGGTGAAGTGCTTGGCCAGCAAGTGGGACACCAGGGCCCAGGCACCGCTGCCCAGGCCCCAGCCGTGCACCAGGGTCAGTTGCGGGCCCTGACCCTGGCTATTCACGGCAAGAGAAAGCGTCATCACGCCCCTTCCAGGGCCGCCAACAAGCGGGCCACATCGGCCGCGTCGTGGGCGGCGGAAAGGGATACCCGCAGGCGGGCCGTGCCGTTGGGCACCGTGGGCGGGCGAATGGCCGGCACCCAGAGCCCGGCCCCTTCCAGGGCCTTGGAAAGGTCGAGAACCGCCTTGTTCTGACCGATCACCACGGGCTGGATGGCGGTGGTGACCGCCTGCTCGGCCAGTTGCCAACCCTTTGCCGCGCACTGGGGCGCGAGACCCTGGCGTAACTGGCTGATGCGGGCCTGGAGCTGGTGACGCAGCCCGTCGCCCTGTTCGATCAGTTCCAGACTCTTGGTCAAGGCACAGCTCAGGGCCGGCGGCGCGGCGGTGGTGAAGATGTAGGTGCGGGCGCTGTTGATCAGCCATTCCATGACCCGGCTGTCACCGGCGACAAAGGCCCCGGCCACGCCGGCGGCCTTGCCGAAGGTGCCCATGAGAATCACCCGGGGCGAAGCGGGCACGGCGAAGTACGCCAGGCTGCCCCGGCCCTGGGGACCGAGGACGCCGAAGCCGTGGGCGTCGTCCACCACCAGCCAGGCGTCGTAACGCTCGGCCAGGGCAAAGAGTTGGTCCAGGGGCGCCACGTCACCGTCCATACTGAACACGGCGTCGGTGAGAATCAGCTTGCGCTTGGCGCTGCTGGCGGCCAGGAGTTTTTCCAGGGCGGCCATGTCGTTGTGGGCGTAGCGCTTGTGCTCGGCCCGGGACGTCAGGGCAGCATCGATCAGGGAGGCATGGTTGAGCCGGTCGGCAAACACCGCATCGCCGCGTCCCACCAGGGCCGGCGTTACGGCCAAGTTGGCCATGTAGCCGGTGGAAAAGGTGATGGCTCGGGGCAGGCCGACGAACTCGGCGAGTTGTTCTTCCAGGTCTTCGTGGGGCCGGAAATGGCCACCCACCAGATGAGAAGCGCCACTGCCGGCGCCCCAGCGTCGCGCCCCTTCGCAGAGGGCATCGACGATGGCGGGATGGGCGGCGAGGCCCAGGTAGTCGTTGCTGCAAAAGGACAGCAGCGGCTTGCCGTCGGCCGTGGTGCGTGGCCCGACGGGGGCATCCACCACCCGTCGGTGACGGCGCAGATGCTGGTGGTCCAGGGCCTCCAGTTGTTGTTCGATGTCGTCGTAGATCATGCCGCCGGCACTGCCTCCAAGGTGGCATTCAGGGCCGCCAAGGTTTGCGCCGCGAGGAAACCGCTTTCAGCTTCGCTGAGCACGTAGGGCGGCATGAAGTAGATCGTGTTGCCGATGGGACGCAGCAGGATTTCCCGTTCCAGGCCGGCGGCGAAGAAGCGACGAGAAAAGTCGGCGGGCGCATCCGTCACCTCGAAGGCCCAGATCATGCCCCGCTGGCGGAAGTTCGCCACCCGGGGATGATTGGCCAAAGGTGCCAGTTGCTCGGTGAAGCACTGGGCCTTGGCCCGGTTGGCGACGATCACATCATCCTGCGCAAAGATGTCCAAGGTTGCCAAGGCCGCCCGGCAAGCCAGGGGATTGCCGGTATAGGAATGGGAGTGGAGGAAGCCCCGGGCGGTGGCGTCGTCGTAGAAGGCGCCATAAACCTGATCGGTGGTCAGCACCACGGACAGGGGCAGGTAGCCGCCGGTGATGCCCTTGGACAGGCAGAGAAAGTCGGGCTTGATGCCGGCCTGCTCATGGGCGAAGAAAGTGCCGGTGCGACCGAAGCCCACGGCGATTTCGTCGCAGATCAGATGCACGCCGTACCGGTCGCACAAGGCCCGCGCCAGACGCAGGTATTCCGGGTCGTGCATGGCGAAACCGGTGGCGCACTGGATCAAGGGCTCGACGATCAGCGCGGCGATCTGGCCGGGGCTCTCGGCCAGGGCCCGTTCCAGGCCAGCGGCGGCGCGGCGGGCCACATCGATGGCGGTTTCGCCAGGACCCGCCAGGCGCGCATCGGGACTGGGCACGGTACGCACATCGCGGCTCAGGCTGGCGTAGGCATCGCGGAAGATGGCCACGTCGGTCACCGACAGGGCACCCAGGGTTTCACCGTGGTAACTGCCCTCCAGGCAGAGGAAACCGGTCTTGCCCGGCTGGCCCTGGTTGCGCCAGTAATGATGGCTCATCTTGAGGGCGATTTCCGTGGCGCTGGCGCCGTCGGAAGCATAGAAAGCGTGCCCCAGGGCATGGCCGGTCAAGGCCGCCAGACGCTCCGAAAGTTGCACCGCCGGCTCGTGGGTGAAACCGGCCAGCATCACGTGCTCCAACCTGTCCAACTGATCTCGCAGCGCAGCATTGATGCGCGGGTTGCAATGGCCGAACAGGTTCACCCACCAACTGCTCACCCCATCGAGATAGCGCCGCCCCTCGGGGTCGAACAGCCACGGCCCCTCGCCCCGGGCGATGGGCACCAGGGGCAACTGCTCGTGGTGTTTCATTTGGGTGCAGGGGTGCCAGACGCTGGCAAGACTGCGGGAGAGAAGGGATTCGCCGGAGGGCACGGGTTCGCTTCGCGTGGGCAAAAGCGGAATTCTACACGTCGCTATTTCCCCCTTTTCCCCTGTTGCCCCGAAGGCGCACCCATTTATACCCCCGACATAAAAAGACACCCACTCGCGCCCATCAGGTTTAAGCTTTTGCCATAACAAATTTGCATGCTCTAAAAAAGATAAAACCATGCAAAAACCGAGGTCTTTTGCGGAAAAGAGGAGACATAAAAAAATCAATCTAACTTTTGTAATATCCTGTAAGTTATTCTTAAGTAATATCCGCTTTTAATTAAAGCCATGACTTTGATCAACTTACCCAGATTGGACTGACCAGCCATGAAAACCATTATGTTGGTAGATGATTCCGCAACGATCCTTCTCTCGATCTCGAACATCCTGACCAAGGCGGGCTACGGGGTGGAAAAGGCGCCCAACGCCATTGAGGGTTTGGCCAAATTCAAGGGGGGGGTCAAGGCCGATCTGTTGATCACCGACCTCAACATGCCGGGCATGAACGGCATCGAGTTCATCAAGGAAGTCCGCAAGCTCCCCAGCTACAAGTTCATGCCCATCCTGTTCCTGACGACGGAATCCCAACAAAGCAAGCGCATGGAAGCCAAGGCGGCCGGCGCCTCCGGCTGGCTGGTCAAGCCCGCCAGCGCCGATGAGTTGCTCAATACGATCAAGTTGGTTCTTCGCTAGGGAGCGCCCACGGGATGCACGTCAAGAAATTCAAACAGCGCTCCCTGCTGCTACTTGTCGTTGTTAACACTGGCGTTATCGCCACCATCTACTTTTTCAACGACTGGTTTCATCGGGATTTCCTGCCCGCCCTCGGCCTCAGCCAGCCCATCGGCGACGCTCTGGGAGCCGCGCTGATCCTGACGGTGGGTGTGATGGCAATACGAGTCCTCTCCCAGATGGCGTTTTCCGATCCCATGTACGGCGCCCAGCAGGAAACGGAAAACCAGGGCGCGACCATCCAGTCCATCCTCGCCGCGGCCAAGGAGGTCACCGCCGAATTGAAGCAGGTGCGGACTTTCAACGAGGTGGTGCGCAACCAACTCCATACGGTCACCCAGGAAACCGAAGCAGCGGCCTACGACATCACCTCCCGTCTTCAGGGCATTGACGAAGTGGTGGGCAGTCTTTCCGCCTTCGTTAACAGTACCCAGACCGAGTCCAGTCAGTTGCTGAACGAGTCGGAGGCGAAGATCGAGGCCAAGCAGCACATGATCCAGACCCTGGACGCCTTCATCCAGGAACGCATGGCCGCCGCCCACGAGGACCAACGACGGGTGACGCTGGTGGTGGAAGAGGCCCGCTCCCTGTCGTCCCTGGTGCAACTGATCAAGAACATTTCCAGCCAAACCAATCTATTGGCCCTCAATGCCGCCATCGAAGCGGCACGGGCGGGGGAGGCCGGTCGCGGTTTCGCCGTCGTGGCCGACGAGGTACGCAAGCTGTCGGCGGAATCAGACAAGGCCGTCACCGAAATCAACAAGGGTATCCAGGACGTGGCCCAGACCATCGAGACCCAGTTCCAGGAAAAGCTCTCCCACGACCACATCAACGCCGAAAAGTGCGCCCTGGAGAGTTTTGCCAAGCAATTGGACGACTTGGGCCAAAGCTACCAGGAGGTCATGGCCCATGAAACCCAGGTGTTGCTGAAAGTGCAGGAAACCAGCGAACAACTGTCGGAAATGTTCATGAACGCCATGGCCAGCGTCCAGTTCCAGGACGTGACCCGGCAACAGATCGAACAAGTGGCCGATGCCCTGAACCGTCTCGACGAACACTCCAGCCTGCTGGCCAGCCGCCTGGAGCAAAGCGACGACCCCAACGTCAAGCTGCAACCCCTTTCGGTACACCTCGACCAGATGTACGGCAACTACGTCATGCATTCCCAGCGCCAGAGCCATCACTCGGCCCTTGACCAGGGTAGCCCGAGTGCCGACGCCTCGGCGCCGAAGGTTGAACTGTTCTAAGTTTTTCGCCCATCCACCAGTTTCCGGGAGTTGCCATGATGGAATTCATTCAACAACCTGCCACGGAAGGTAGCGGCAGCGTCCTCATCGATGGGGATATGACGATCTACGACGCCCTGGCGATCAAGCAGCACCTGATCACGGCGGCCCGTAGCAACGACAGCCTGAACCTCGACCTGTCCCAGGTGGGCGCCATGGACACGGCGGGCGTCCAACTGCTGATCATGGCCCACAAGGAATGCCAGCGTCAGGACAAGCCCTTCCGCATCACCGCCCTGAGCGAGGCAGTGAGCGAGATCGTCGGCTTCTACAACCTGGAAGCCCTGCTCGGCATCGACAACCCTGCCCACGGCACCACGGCCTAGGAGCGATCATGGACGAGATTTACAGCGTTTTTGCCCAGGAAGCGCGGGAACAACTGACCGAACTGGAATCCGGCCTGCTGCGCATGGAACAGGGCGACCGGGATCCGGAAACCATCAATGCCATATTCCGCTCCGCCCACACCATCAAGGGCGCCTCGGGCGTCGTCGAGCTGACCCACATCGAGAAGTTCACCCATGTCCTGGAAAACCTCCTGGACAAGCTGCGCAACAACGAAATGGAGGTCAGCAGCGAACTCATCACCTCCCTGTTGCGCGGCTGCGACCATTTGAACGCCCTGTTGGGACGGGTCGAGGAAGGCCATCATGACATCAACCCGGCCCTGGAAGAGTCCGGCGAAGCGGTTGCCGTCGAGTTGCGCGCCCTCACCGGCGACGGCGTACCGGTCGCCGTGCCCACTGCGGTGCAATGCTTGGATGCCTCCGTCGCCGATGGCGATACCGCCATGAACGACTGCTGGCACATTTCGGTGCGTTTTGGTCCCAACGTCTTGCGCAACGGCATGGAGCCCATCGCCTTCCTGCGCTATTTGCTCTCCCTGGGGGAGATCGCCCACCTGACCACCGTGCCGGACGCCATGCCCGACGCCGAGGAAATGGACCCAGAGGCCTGCTATCTGGGTTTCGAAATCCGCCTGCGCAGCGATGCCGACAAGGCCGCCATCGAACGGGTCTTCGACTTCGTCCGGGACGAGTGCGACCTTCACATCCTGCCCCCCTACAGCAAGCTCAGCAGCTACCACGACCTGATCGAGAAGCTGCCGGAAGAAAACCTGCGCCTGGGGGAAATCCTGGTGCGTAGCGGTGCCCTGACCCAGGAGGAACTCGAAGTCGGCCTGCGCCGCCAACAGGCCAGCGAAACCATCGCCGCCCGCATCGCCGCCCAGGAAGGCCTGCTGGCACCGCCGGGACCGTCCCACCACCTGGGAGAAATCCTAGTGCAGCAACACATGGTGCAACCCGAAATCGTGGAAGCCGCCGCTGCCAAGCAAAAGCAGGTGGCGGAAAAGAAGGGCACCGAGGCTCGCCTGATCCGGGTCCAGGCCGATAAGCTGGACCACCTCATCGACCTGGTGGGGGAACTGGTCATCGCCGGCGCCTCCGCCAATCTGTTGGCGCAAAAAAGCGGTCAAGCCACCCTGGTGGAGGCCACCTCCATCGTCTCCGACCTGGTGGAAAACATCCGCGACTCCGCCTTGCAGCTACGCATGGTGCAGATCGGCGAAACCTTCAACCGCTTCCACCGGGTGGTCCGGGACGTTTCCAAGGAATTGAACAAGGACATCGACCTCGCCATCAGCGGTGCGGAAACCGAGCTGGATAAATCCGTGGTGGAGAAGATCGGCGACCCGCTGATGCACCTGGTGCGCAACGCCATGGACCACGGCATCGAGCCGGCCGAGGCCCGCATCGCCAAGGGCAAGCCGGCCAAAGGCCGGGTTGAGCTCAACGCCTACCACGACTCGGGCAGCATCATCATCGAGGTGATCGACGACGGCGGCGGCCTCAACCGGGACCGCATCCTCAACAAGGCCATCGAAAAAGGCATCGTCCAGCCCGGCCAGAACCTCACCGACCACGAGATCAACAACCTGATCTTCGAGGCCGGCTTTTCTACCGCGGAAAAGATCACCAACCTGTCCGGACGCGGCGTCGGCATGGACGTGGTGAAAAAGAACATCCAGGCCCTGCGCGGCACGGTGGAAGTCACCACCCGCGAAGGCCAGGGCTCCCGCTTCATCATCCGCCTGCCGCTGACCCTGGCGATCATTGATGGCTTCCTGGTGGGCATCGACAAGTCCTCCTACGTCATCCCCCTGGAAATGGTGGTGGAGTGCCTGGAACTGCAAAACCTCGACCAGGATCGCCATTACCTCAATCTGCGTGGCGAGGTATTGCCCTTCGTCCGCCTGCGCGAACTGTTCGAGATCGACGGACCGCGACCGGCTCGGGAAAACGTGGTGGTGGTCAAGAGCGGCAGCCGTAAGGCCGGCATCGTCGTGGATGTCCTGCAAGGGGAATTCCAAACCGTCATCAAGCCCCTGGCCAGCATTTTCCGTCACCTGCGCGGCATCGGCGGCTCCACCATTCTCGGCACCGGCGACGTGGCCTTGATCCTGGACGTCCAGGCCCTCACGGAACTGGCGACCCATGCGGAAAACCGCGCACCCAATGCAGCACGCACCTAAGAAAGGGAATGATCATGTTCAAGAACCAACGCATTGGAGTTCGCCTCGGTGGCGCGTTTGCTTTCGTTCTCCTGCTGCTGGCGGTGATATCAGCAACGTCCACCTTGCGCATCACCTCCTTGAGCGAAGCAACCGACCTCATCGTCAACGATCGCATCCCCAAAATAGAGATGGCCGATGAGATCTCCCTCAACGTCTTCATCATCGCCAGATCGGTGCGAAATCTTCTCCTCACCAAGGACAAGGCGATCGAAAAAGCCCAGGTCGACACCATCAACGAAACACGGAAGCGCAATAACGAACTGTTGGAAAAGTTGGTCGCCAATACCCATTCCGAGGAGGGCAAGGCCATCATGGCCAAGCTCATGGAGTCTCGGAAAAATTACAGCGAAGCAACTGACACCTTGATTACCCTGGCCAGTATTTCTTCCAGTCAGTACAACCAAGACAAGGCTGTGCAATTTCTATTCGGCGATTTCGGTACGGCGGCAACCAGCTACGTTAATAACCTCAAAGCTCTCAGTACTTACGAACGGGAGAGCGCCGGCAAGGCGGGTACTGAAGCCCTGTCCATGGCGCAAAACGCAAAATACTTGGTGCTGGGATTGTCCCTGACGGCATTGGTGATCGCCATCCTCTTGGCGTTCTGGATCACCCGCTCCATCACCCAACCGATCAGCGAAGTGGTGGACGTGGCCACCCGCCTGTCGCAAGGCGATCTGACGGTACGTGTCACCGTCGACCGTCAGGATGAGACCGGGCAACTCAAAACCGCCATGCAGGCCATGATCGAAAAACTGTCCCACATCATCGGCGAAGTGCGCGGCGCGGCAGACTCCCTCTCTTCCGCTTCCCAGGAGGTCTCCTCCACCGCCCAGTCCCTCTCCCAGTCCTCCTCCGAACAGGCCGCCTCCGTCGAGGAAACCACCGCCTCCATCGAGGAAATGACCGCCTCCATCAGCCAGAACACCGAGAACGCCCGCGTCACCGACTCCATGGCCACCAAGGCCGCCGCCGAGGCCAACGAGGGCGGTCAGGCCGTTACGGAAACCGTCGAGGCCATGAAGCAGATCGCCGAGAAGATCGGCATCGTGGACGACATCGCCTACCAGACCAATCTGCTGGCCCTCAACGCCGCCATCGAGGCCGCCCGTGCCGGCGAGCACGGCAAGGGCTTCGCCGTGGTGGCCGCCGAGGTGCGCAAGCTGGCCGAGCGCTCCCAGGTCGCCGCCCAGGAAATCGGCGAACTCGCCGGCTCTTCCGTCAAGATGGCCGAGAAGGCCGGCACCCTCCTCAGCGAGATGGTCCCCACCATCAAAAAGACCTCCGATCTGGTCCAGGAGATCAATGCCGCCTCCCAGGAACAATCCACCGGCGTCGGCCAGATCAACAGCGCCATGGGCCAGCTCAACCAGGCCACCCAGCAGAACGCCTCCGCGTCCGAGGAACTCGCCGCCACCGCCGAGGAAATGGGCGCCCAGGCCACCCAACTCCAGGAGCTCATGCTCTTCTTCAAGGTCAATGACGGCGCCGACAGCAAGAACGAACGTAAAAGTGTCGCAACCCGTTCTTCTGCCAACCGACTGACCACGACAGTGAACACCGCTCCGAAACCGTCGATTGCGCTGCAATCGGTCGGATCGGATTTTGAAAAGTTTTAACCGTCGCTACCCCGTCCAACAGATCATTAGCGAGAGAGGTCCATCATGTCCGTTGCCAAAAGTTTGTTTCTTCTGATCCTGTGCGCCGCCCTGGGCGTCCTTAGCGTTGCCGGCCTGGGCATTTTCCAGACCAACCGGGTTTACGACTCGGCCAACTACGCCAACGTCAACACCGTCCCCAGCCTGGTCGCCTTGGATAGCGCCGTTAAATCCCTGGCCGTGCTGCGCGTGGAATTATGGAAAGCCATGGCCTTGACCGATCTCTCCAAGATGGGGGAAATCGAGCAACGCGCCGGCGCTGCCCGCCAGAAAATGGAAGACGCCCTGAAAAAATACGAAAAGGAATACATAACAGACGACAAGGACAAGGCCCTGTTGGCTGCGGACCGGGCGGCCCTGGCGGACTATGACGAAATCCGCAATCAAATCTTCACCTTGGTCAAGGAAAAGCACGCCGACCAGGCGAGAGAGTTCGCCCTGGGCGGAGCCACCGGCGTGAAAATCAGCAAAATCACCGCCGCCATCGAAGCTCACATGGACTACAACATCGAATTGGGCAACAAGGCCGCGGAAGAAGCAGTGACAACCAAGAAGAGCGCCATGTGGATTTCCATCCTGATTTCCCTCGGCACCTTGGGTGTCGTGGTGATCCTGGGCATGGTCATCACCCGCAACCTGCTGCGTCAGTTGGGCGGCGAACCGGCCTACGTGACCGATATCGTCAAGGCGGTGGCCGACGGCGATCTGACGGTGCGCATCGAGACCAAGGCCAATGACAACAGCAGCATGCTGTTCGCGATCAAGGCCATGATTGACAAGCTGTCGCAGATCATCGGCGAGGTGCGTGGCGCGGCGGACTCCCTCTCCTCCGCTTCCCAGGAGGTCTCCTCCACTGCCCAGTCCCTCTCCCAGTCCTCCTCCGAACAGGCCGCTTCCGTCGAGGAAACCACCGCCTCCATCGAGGAAATGACCGCCTCCATCAGCCAGAACACCGAGAACGCCCGCGTCACCGACTCCATGGCCACCAAGGCCGCCGCCGAGGCCAACGAGGGCGGTCAGGCCGTTACGGAAACCGTCGAGGCCATGAAGCAGATCGCCGAGAAGATCGGCATCGTGGACGACATCGCCTACCAGACCAATCTGCTGGCCCTCAACGCCGCCATCGAGGCCGCCCGTGCCGGCGAGCACGGCAAGGGCTTCGCCGTGGTGGCCGCCGAGGTGCGCAAGCTGGCCGAGCGCTCCCAGGTCGCCGCCCAGGAAATCGGCGAACTCGCCGGCTCTTCCGTCAAGATGGCCGAGAAGGCCGGCACCCTCCTCAGCGAGATGGTCCCCACCATCAAAAAGACCTCCGACCTGGTGCAGGAGATCAATGCCGCTTCCCAGGAACAATCCACCGGCGTCGGCCAGATCAACAGCGCCATGGGCCAGCTCAACCAGGCCACCCAACAGAACGCCTCCGCTTCCGAGGAACTCGCCGCCACCGCCGAGGAAATGGGTGCCCAGGCTACCCAACTCCAGGAGCTCATGCTCTTCTTCAAGGTCAATGACGGCGCCGATAGCAAGAACGAACGCAAGAGTGCCCCCGTCCGTTCCGTGGCAGCCCGGCCCGCACCGACCAAAATCAATGCGCCGCAGTCAATCGTCGAATCCGACTTCGAGAAATTCTGAGGTGACCATCATGGGTGAACTTGTCCAAAAACCGAGCGCGACCCCAGTCGCCAGTGCTGGCGAGGCCAGCCAGTACCTCACCTTTTCCCTGTCCGGCGAGATGTACGCGGTGGGGATTCTCAACGTCAAGGAAATCATCGAGTACGGCTCCCTGACGGAAATCCCCATGATGCCGGCCTTCATCCGCGGCGTGATCAACCTGCGCGGCGCCGTGGTGCCGGTGATTGATCTGGCGGCCCGCTTCGGCGGCAGCCAGACCCAGATCGGGCGCCGCACCTGCATCATCATCCTCGAGCTGCGTGACGTGGACTTGCGTCAGGATATCGGCATCGTGGTGGATGCCGTCAGCGAAGTCATCGACATCCCCGCCGGCGAGATCGAACCGCCCCCTTCCTTCGGCGCCAAGATCCGTGCCGACTTCATCGACGGCATGGGCAAGGTGGCAGGGAAGTTCGTCATCATCCTCAACATTCAGCAGGTGTTGTCCGTGGAGGAAATGGCCATGCTGTCCAACAGCATCGACCATCATGGCGAGGTGGCCGCACTTTCGGCCCCCACTGCCTGATTCACGCCCGTCGCAGCAACGCACGATCGCAACCGACGCCATGACCGGCAACCCGACCATCTCCAAGGCGGAGTTCTCCCGCTTCCAGAAATTGATTTACGAGGTGGCCGGGATCAGCATGGCGGACTCGAAGCAGGTGATGATGGCCGGGCGCCTGGCCAAGCGTCTGCGCCACTACCGCTTCGATACCTTCGACGAGTACTACCGCTACGTGACGGAGGGGGCCAACCAGCAGGAATTCCAGCTCATGGTGGACCTGCTGACCACCAACGAGACCTACTTTTTCCGCGAAGGCAAACATTTCGATTTCTTGCGCAAACTGGCCCACGCCCATCTCGCCCATGGCCGGGGTCGCTCTTTCGACGTGTGGAGCGGTGCCTCCAGTACCGGCGAGGAGATCTACACCATCGCCATGGTGCTGGCCGACGAGTTGGGCATCGACGGCAATTGGACCATCACCGGTTCCGACATCAGCCTGTCGGTGCTGAAGATCGCCGAAGCCGGCCAGTATTCCCTGGAAAAGACCCGTGGCCTGCCCCATGAGTATTTGCGCAAATACTGCCTGAAGGGCGTGCGCAGCCAGGCCGGCACCTTCCTGGTGGGGCCTCAATTGCGCGCCCACACTCGCTTTCGACAGATCAACCTGAATCAATCCTTGCCCGAGATCGGCCCTTTTGACATCATCTTCCTGCGCAATGTGATGATCTATTTCGATGCACAGACGAAGCGTGAGGTCGTCGCCAGAATGGTCAAGAAGCTGCGCCCCGGGGGCCACTTCATCATCGGCCACTCCGAAACCCTGAATGGACTCAATGAGGAGTTGCGTTCCGTTCAGCCCACCATTTACCAGAGACCGACATGAGCAAAAAAATCAAAGTCATGGTGGTGGACGACTCCGCTGTCGTGCGCCAAGTTGCCAAGGAAATCCTCAGCAAGGAACCCGACATTGTGGTGAGCGGTGCCGCCTCCGATCCCCTGTTCGCCCTGGAGGCCATGAAAACCGATTGGCCCGACGTGATCCTGCTGGACGTGGAAATGCCCCGCATGGACGGCATCACCTTCCTCAAGAAGATCATGGCCGAACACCCGACCCCGGTAGTGATCTGCTCCACCCTGACGGAAAAGGGCGCCAGCACCACCATGGAGGCCATGGCGGCCGGTGCCGTCGCCATCATCACCAAGCCCAAGATGGGCCTCAAGCAGTTCCTCGCCGACAGCGCCGGCGACATGGTCGGCGCGATCCGGGCCGCGGCCCAGGCCAACATGCGGCGCCTGGTCAGCCTGTCGTCGAGCCAGGCCGCGCCGATCCTGCGTCCCAAGAACACCGCCGACATGATGCTGGCCGCCAAGGCCGCCGGCGCCACGGCCATGGCCATGACCACGGAACGCATCGTCGCCATCGGCACCTCCACCGGCGGCACCCAGGCCCTGGAAGCCGTGCTGACCAAGCTGCCGGCGGTCTGTACCGGCATGGTCATCGTCCAGCACATGCCGGAAAAGTTCACCGCCATGTTCGCCCAGCGCCTCAACGGTCTCTGTCAGGTGGAAGTGAAGGAAGCCGAAAACGGCGACCGGGTCACCCCCGGCCGCGCCCTGATCGCCCCCGGCGGCCGCCACATGATGCTCAAGCGCAGCGGCGCCCAGTATTACGTCGAGGTGGCCGACGGCCCCCTGATCAACCGCCACAAGCCCTCGGTGGATGTCCTGTTCCGTTCCGTGGCCCAGGTGGCCGGCAAGAACGCCCTGGGCATCATCATGACCGGCATGGGGGACGACGGCGCCCGGGGCATGAAGGAAATGCACGACGCCGGCAGCCAGACCCTGGCCGAGGACGAATCCACCTGCGTCGTTTTCGGCATGCCCAAGGAGGCCATTCGCCTGGGCGGCGTCAGCCGGGTGCTGCCCCTCGACCAGATGGCCAAGGAGATCGTCGCCTACGGCCGCTGATCGCGGCTCCCCAGCGTCCCCACCATGGTCATCAGCAGACCCGACACCTTGCCCGCCGGCGGCCACCACACGCTCCGCGCCCTGGGCCCCGGCGGCTTTGGCCTAGGGGGCCAGCACCGCAGCCCTGCCCCTCCCTCCCCCGCACTCACTGGCAAGGACTACGAACGGCTCGCCGTCAACATCAATCCCGGTGGTTGGATGATCAGCCGCGACCGCCCGATCAGCACCCTGCTCGGCTCCTGCGTGGCCGTGTGCTTTTACGATCCCCAGCTCAAGCTGATGGGCATGAACCATTTCCTGCTGCCCACCATCACCAACAGCAGCTACGCCGAGACGGACGTAGTGCTGAACGGCGACTACGCCATGGAAGTGCTGCTCAACGGCATGCTGAAGCTGGGCGCCCGCCGCGAGCGGCTGGTGGCCAAGGCCTTCGGCGGCGGCAACATCGTCAGTTCCATCCGCAACGCCATCGGCGACCGCAACGCCGAATTCGCCAAAGAATGGCTGGCCCGAGAAAACATCCCCCTGGTGGCCGCCAACCTGGGTGGCGGCTGGTCGCGCAAGGTGATCTGCGTTCCCGCCACCGGCGACGCCTTCTGCCGGCGCATGTTGGTGAACCAGGGCGACAGCCTCGCCACCGTTCGGGCCGAAGCCGAATACGAGCAATCCCTCGTCGCCCCCCGCAGCAAGCACATCGAACTGTTTTAAGCCACACCGGCGCGCCGGTCTCCCTGGCGGCGCGGCGCTCCTCCCAGCACTTCCCTCTTGGCACCCCCGTTGCTTGCTTCCCCTGGCGGGGGCTGGTCCGGCCCCTTTTGTCGCAAAGCCAACAGGGTCCCGGCGTCGCCGTCCGGGCCGGTTCAGGGAGGAAACATGGCGTCCATTGGTATTTTTTTCGGCACCGATACGGGGCGTACCCGCAAGATTGCCAAGATGATTGCCCGCAAGCTGGGGGACCGGGCGGACGATCCGGTGAACGTCAACAAGGCCCAGCCGGAAGACCTGCTCAAGTACGACGCCCTGATCCTCGGCTCCCCGACCTACGGCGAAGGCGCCCTGCCCGGCCTCGACATCGGCTGTCAGAGCGAGAGTTGGTGGGAGTTCCTGCCCCGTCTGGCGGGACTGAGCTTCGCCGGCAAGACCATCGCCCTATTCGGCCTGGGCGAGCAGGAGAAGTACCCGGATGTCTTCGTCGATGCCATGGGCACTCTCTACGACCATTTCCTTGCCGCCGGCGCCACCCTGATCGGCGACTGGAGCACCGAGGGCTACCACTTCACCGCGTCCACCGCCGTGGAGGATGGTCGCTTCGTCGGCCTGGCCCTGGACCTGGTGACCCAGAACGCCCTGACCGAACCCCGAGTAGACGCCTGGCTGGCCCAGATCGGGCCGCAACTGCCGGCCTGAGCCCCATGGACGTGAATATCTGGGCCCTGCCCAAGGACAAGGCGGTACGGGCCACCCTGCTCAAGCTGGCGCAGCGCCTCGGTGCGGAGAGCTTCGCCCTCAGCCCGCGCCGCTGCGACCATCCGGGCGCCGTGGTGCTGTGCAAGCGCGATCAGGAAGACGTGGTGGCCTACCTCTACACCTTCGGCCAGGAGGCCGGCTGTTTCGGCCTGCATCTGGAATACCCGGTCTTTCCCGGCCAGTCCATCGCCCCGCCCGACATCCACGAGAACATTCCCCTGGACAAGGTGGCGGACCTGCTGCGCACCCATTTCGACGTGGTCTGAGCGCGCCAGAGGCTTGCCTAGACCTTCTTGACGAACTCCGACTTGAGGCCCATGGCGCCGATGCCGTCGATCTTGCAGTCGATGTCGTGATCGCCGTCCACCAGGCGGATGTTCTTCACCTTGGTGCCCACCTTCACCACCAGGGACGAGCCCTTGACCTTGAGGTCCTTGATCACGGTCACGGTGTCGCCGTCCTGGAGCACGTTGCCGTTGGCGTCCTTGATCACCTTTTGTTGCTCGGCGCTCTCGCTGGGCACCGTGGCGGACCACTCATGGGCGCACTCGGGGCAGACGTACAGTGGGCCGTCCTCGTAGGTGAATTGGGAACCACACTGGGGACAGGGGGGCAAACCGCTCATGCTGGGTCCTTTGAAAAAGAAAAAAGGAAACCGGCCGGGACAGTCTCCCGGCCGAAAAAAAATGAAAGCGCTCAGTAACCGCCGGGCGTGGCGAAATTCATGAACTTGGTGTACTCGCCGAGGAAGGTGAGCTTGACGGTACCGGTGGGACCGTTACGGTGCTTGCCGATGATCACCTCGGCGACGCCCTTGTCCTGGGTATCCTTGTTGTAGTACTCGTCGCGGTACATCATGATGATGATGTCGGCATCCTGCTCGATGGCGCCGGATTCCCGCAAGTCGGACATCAGGGGACGCTTGTCGTTGCGCTCCTCCACCTTCCGCGACAACTGCGACAGGGCGATCACGGGCACTTGCAACTCCTTGGCCAGGGCCTTGATGGAGCGGGAGATTTCGGAAATTTCCGTGGCCCGGTTTTCGTTGCCCTTGCTCGACGTCATCAATTGCAGGTAGTCGATCACGATCAGGCCCAGCTTGCCGAACTGGCGATGCAGGCGGCGGGCCCGGGCGCGCAGGTCGGTGGCGTTGATGGCGCCGGTTTCGTCGATGTGGATCGGCGCATCGTGGAGCTTGCCCAGGGCCACGGTCATCTTGTCCCACTCCTCGTCCCCCAGCTTGCCGGTACGCAGCTTGTGCTGGTCGAGGCGGCCGACGGAGGAAAGGAAACGCAGGGCCAATTGGGGCCCGGACATTTCCAGGCTGAAGATGGCCACCGGCAGCTTGCACTCGACGCCGACGTACTCGGCGATGTTGAGGGCGAAGGCGGTCTTGCCCATGGAGGGACGGCCGGCGACGACGATCATGTCGCCCGGTTGCAGGCCGGAGGTCATGCGGTCCAGGTCCACATAGCCGGTGGGGGTGCCGGTCACCTCGGAAGGATCGTCCCGGTCGTAGAGCATCTGGATGCGCTCCACCACCTCGCCCAGGACCTCGGGCATGGCGACGAAACCCTGGCTTCCCTTGTTGCCGGCTTCGGCGATTTCAAAAACCTTTTGTTCCGCCTCGTCCAGCAGGTCCTTCACGTCGCGCCCGGCGGGGGTCAGGGCGCTGGCGGCGATCTCGTCGCCGACGGTGACCAGTTTGCGCAGCACGGCCCGTTCGTGGACGATCTCGGCGTAGCGACGGATGTTGGCCGCCGAGGGGGTGCTGTTGGCGATCTCGCCGAGATAGGCGAGGCCGCCGGTCTGGTCCACTTCGTTGGACTTTTCGATGGACTCGAACACGGTCACCACGTCGGCGGGACGGCCGGTTTCCACCAGC
This sequence comes from Denitratisoma sp. agr-D3, assembly GCF_054658675.1. Classification (NCBI taxonomy): domain Bacteria; kingdom Pseudomonadati; phylum Pseudomonadota; class Betaproteobacteria; order Nitrosomonadales; family Sterolibacteriaceae; genus Denitratisoma; species Denitratisoma sp. agr-D3. Next base: position 544,395 of record NZ_BAAGIA010000003.1, read on the forward strand.
TTGCGGATGTGGCCGAAGATGCGGCGATGATCGTCGCGGTAGAAGTCGGCCTCGGACACCACGTCGCCGATCCGGTCCCAGGCGCTGTTGTCCAGCAGCAGGCCGCCGATCAGGGACTGCTCGGCCTCCACGGAATGGGGCGGCAGCTTGAGGGCCGCCACCTGGGGGTCGGACGAGGGAACGTTGAAGGCGCGAGCCTGGGCCATGAAGTCATCTCCTGAAACAGGGGGGCGAGTCTACTCTTCCCCCGTCCATTTCCCGGTGCATAAGCCTGTGGAAATCCTGTGGGCAGTCGGGGGAAAAGCTGTGGGCGAGCGGTGTACAAGTTGTGCATGGCCGCCCCGGGCCGCCACGCCTGCCGGTCTCACGCCCCGGCCAGCCAGCGGACCGCCCCCAGCCCCGCCGCATGGCCCGTGGCAAAGCAGGCGGTCAGCAGGTAGCCACCGGTGGGCGCCTCCCAGTCCAGCATTTCACCGGCGCAGAACACCCCCGGCAGGGACTTGATCATCAGTGATGCATCCAAGGCGGCGAAGGCGACGCCGCCGGCGCTGCTGATGGCCTCGTCCAGGGGGCGCGTCGCCCGCAGCGGCAGGGGCAGGGCCTTGATCGCCCGGGCCAGGCGGACAGGATCGGCCAGGGTTTCCGCGTCCGTGCATTCCCGCAGCAGCCCGGCCTTGACGCCGGCCAGCCCGAGCTTGCCTTGCAGGTGACTGGACAGGGAACGGGCGCCACGGGGCGCCGTCACGGCGGCCAGCACCTGGTCCGCGGATTTGCCCGGCAGCAGGTCCAGCAATAGCGTGGCCCGGCCATGGCGCAACAGATGGTCCCGCAAGGGAGCCGAAAGGCTATAGACCAGCCCGCCTTCCACGCCACCGTCGGTGATCATCAGTTCCCCTTGGCGTGGCGGCAACAGGCTGCCGTCCGCGCCGAAGCAAGTGGCGCCGAGGTTTTTAACCGGCTCGCCGGCGTAGCGTTGGCGGAAGTGTTCGCTCCAGCCCACGTCGAAACCGCAGTTGGCCGGCAGCAAGGGCGCCACCGGCACATCCCGCGCCCGCAACCATTCGACCCAGGCCCCATCCGAGCCCAGCCGCGCCCAACTGCCGCCCCCCAGGGCCAGCACCGTGGCCCGGGGACGGTAATGGCGCTCGCCCTCCGGCCCGGCAATCCGTAGCGCGCCGTCGGCCGTCCACCCCAGCCAGCGATGGCGGACGTGGAAGTGCACGCCCTGTTGTCGCAAGCGGTGCAGCCAGGCCCGCAGCAGGGGCGCGGCCTTCATTTCCCGGGGGAAGACCCGGCCCGAACTGCCGACGAAGCTTTCCACCCCCAGCCCCGTCATCCAGGCCCGGAGCTGACTGGGACCGAAGGCGTGCAGCAAGGGAGCCAGGACCGACGTGCCTTCGCCGTAACGGCCGGCGAACGCCGCCAAGGGTTCGGCATGGGTGATGTTCATGCCCCCCTTGCCCGCCATGAGGAACTTGCGTCCCAGGCTGGGCATGGCGTCGAACACGGCAACCCCCACGCCGGCCCCGGCCAGGACCTCGGCCGCCATCAGGCCCGCCGGACCACCGCCTACCACCACGACATCGACCGCATCACCAAGCATTTTTCACCTACAAAACCAAAGTAATAGATGACAAAAAATCATCAACCGCCCGCCAGACAAAAATAACCAAATGAAACACAAAGGTATTTTTATTTATCAATTAAACAGAATTGGTCTGGACACAATACTAAAGTCATACTATGATGACGCTTACTTAAGTTATACAAGAACATTTCATCCCAAATCTTGCCAGCAAGGGAACCGCCATGACCGCGACACACGCAGACTTCACCTTGAAACGCCAATTGATGATCACGATGACCACCGTGGTCGTGACCCTGGTCGCCCTCAGCGCCGTGGTTCTCTTCAGCCAGAAGAGCAGTCTATTGGAAGACCGCAAGTCCCGCCTGCGGGACGTGGTCGCCGTGGCCGTGACCACCATCGGCTATTACGAGAACCTGGCCAAGGAAGGCAAGCTCTCGCCGGAGGAGGCCCAGAAGCAGGCCCTTGAAGCCATCAGCCAACAGCGTTACGGCGAAGGCAACAAGGAATACCTGTTCGTGCTCGACACGGCCAAGGAAACCACGGTGATGCACCCCTTCTCCAAGGCCTTGCTGGGCGCCCCCTTCTCCCAGACCAAGGACAAGCAGGGCAAGACCTTCTTCGTGGACATGAACAATGCGGCCAAGGACAAGGGCGAGGGTTACGTGGACTACGTGTGGCCCCACCCGGGGAGCGATGTAGCCGTCGCCAAGATTTCCTACGTCAAGAAAGCCGCCTGGAACCTGGCCGTCGGCAGCGGCATCTACATCGACGACCTGGATGCGGTGTTCCATCGCGAGCTGATCAAGTTCACCATCTTCACCCTGGTGATCGGTGCCGCCATCGTGCTGCCCATCCTGTTCTTCCACCGTCGCCTGATCCGCCTGCTCGGGGGCGAGCCCCGGGATGCGGTCGCCATCGCACGCCGCATCGCCACCGGTGACCTGAGCCAGCCGGTGCACGTGAACGCCGGCGACGACAGCAGCCTGCTGGCCGGCATGAAGAGTCTGCAAGACAACCTGCGCGGCATGTTCGCCGAAATGAACCAGGAAGGCGAAGCCCTGGGCAAGCAGTCCCACCAATTGATGGTGATGGCGGAAGAATCCTCCCAGCGTTCCGACCAGCAAAGCGATGCGGCCCAGTCCATCGCCGCCTCGGTGGAGGAAATGACCGTCAGCATCGACCTGATCGCCAAGAATGCGGCCGAGGCCCATGAATTCAGCGTCCAGGCGCAAAAGACCGCCTTGGAAGGCAGCCAGGTGATCCACGAGGCCGGCGGCGAGATGCAGCAGATTTCCCAAGTGGTGAACCAGTCCTCCGGCATCATCGAGCAGTTGGGCCGTCACTCCGGCGAAATCACCTCCATCGTCAACACCATTCAGGAAATCGCCGACCAGACCAATCTGCTGGCCTTGAACGCCGCCATCGAGGCGGCCCGGGCCGGCGAGCAGGGCCGCGGTTTCGCCGTGGTGGCCGACGAGGTGCGCAAACTGGCGGAGCGGACTTCCTCCTCCACCTCGGAGATTTCCACCATGATCGCCCGCATCCAGGAAGGCACCCAGAACGCGGTCGGCAGTATGGCCCAGGGGGTGACCAAGGCCGGCGGCGGCGTGGTGCTGGCGGAAAAGGCGGCGGAAGCCGTGACCGAAATCCAGCAGGGCGCCACCCAGGTGACCGAGGTGATCAACGCCATCAGCGATTCCATCCGCGAGCAAAGCCTGGCCAGCACCCAGATCGCCCAGAACCTGGAACAGATCGCCCACATCGCCGAACAAAGCGCCGCCGAGGCCCACAAGGTCAGCGCCGCCGCGTCCCAGATGGAAAGCGTGTCCCGCAGCATGCAGGCGTCTATTGCACGATTCCGGCTCTGACCGCACACTGTCGGTTCCGAAGCGACGGCCCCGTTCATCGGGGCCGTTGTGTTTTGATCAGCCCGCATCATGACCGCCACCTTCCTGCACCACCTGGCCCTCGCCGTTCCCCTCTTCGTCCTGATCCTGGCCGGCTATCTGCTGGCGCGTTTTTCCTCCTGGACCCGGGAAGGGGTCGAAGCCCTCAACCGCTTCGTGTTCACCCTGGCCTTGCCGGCCCTGCTGTTCCACCTGATGAGCGACCTGTCCCGCCTGCCGCCGGTGGACAGCCGCCTGCTCGGCGCCTTTTTCGGCGGCTGCCTGATCACCTTCGTCATCGGCCGCCTGGCGGGCTGGCAACTGTTCGGCCTGGATGGCGTCAGCCAATCGGTATTTGCCCTCGGCGGCATTTTTTCCAACAACGTGCTGCTGGGCATCCCCCTGGCCCGGGCCACCCTGGGCGAAGCCGCCATTCCCTGCGTCGCCCTGGTGTTGGTGTTCAACTCCCTGACCCTATGGACCCTGGCCACGGTGTCGGTGGAATGGTCCCGCCACGGCAGCTTTTCCCTGCGGGGCCAGACCAAGACCGCCAAGAGCGTGCTGACCAACCCCATCGTCGCCGCCATTCTCAGCGGCACCGCCGTGGGCCTGACCGGCATCAAGCTGCCGACCATGATCACCGGTCCCCTCACCATGACGGCCGACGCCGCCACGCCCCTCTCCCTGATCGTGCTGGGCATGGGCCTGGCCCGCTACGGCTGGCGCAGCCACCTACGCCTCAGCAGCGCCATCTGCACCCTCAAACTGGTGGTCCAGCCCCTGGTGGTCTGGGCCCTGGCCGCCCTGATCGGCTTGCCCAAGTTGGAAACGCAAGTGGTCGTGCTGTTGGCCTCGGTGGCCATCGGCGTCAACGTCTACCTGATGGCCCACCAGTTCAAGACCCTGGAAGGCCCCGTGGCCTCCAGCCTGGTGATTTCCACCGTGCTGGCCGCCATCACCACGCCCCTGGCGCTGACCCTGGTCAGCCTCTGAGCCCTCAGGCCAGGGCCTGCCGCAGCAGCACCGCCACATGGACCGGCTTGCGTCCGGCCCCTTCCTCGATCTGGTGGCGGCAGGAAAATCCGTTGGCCAGCAGGGCCGTGTCCTCGCCGGCAGCCCGCACGGCGGGCAACAACTCGGCCTCGGCCATTTGCAGGGAGATGTCCCGGTGCTCGGCATCCAGACCGAAGCTGCCGGACATGCCGCAACAACTGGCCTCGATGAATTCGAACTCCAGACCGGGAATCAGGCGCAGCACCTTGCGCAATGACTTCATGGCCCCCACCGCCTTCTGGTGGCAATGACCATGGACCAGGGCCTTGGGCAGGGCCACGGCCTTCAGGTCCAGGCTCATGTTCTTGCGGTCGTGCTCCCGTGCGATGAATTCCTCAAACAAATAGACCTGCTTGGCCAAGGCCTGGGCCGCCTCGCCCAGACCCAGCTTGAGGTGTTCGTCGCGCAGAGACAGGATGCAGGACGGTTCCAGACCGACGATGGGGATGCCGCTTTCCAGGGCCGGACGCAGGGCTTCCAACATGCGTGCGGCTTCGCGCCGGGCCGCGTCCACCTGGCCCAGGGACAACCAGGTCCGGCCGCAGCACAGGGGCCGCCCCGGTTCTGGGTCGTTGGCCGCCGGCGCCAACACCCGCACCTGGTAGCCCGCCGCCGTCAGCACCGCGTGGGCGGCCTCGGCGATCTCGGGCTCGAAGTGGCGGGCGAAGGTATCCACCAACAGGTACACGGGCTTGTCCTCGGCGGCTTGCGACGGCGCGGCAACGGGCTCCTGGTAGGCCTGGGGCGCCGGTTGAGGCAGTTGGCGCCGGGCCGAAATCCCCAGCCAGCCCTCGCCCAGGGTCTTGAGCACGGTACTGCGATTGCGCCAGGCCACCAGGCGCCCCAACAGTCCACGGTATTGCAACCAGCGCGGCAGACCGGCGAACAAGCGGTCGCGCAGGGGCACGCCGCTCACCTCGTTGCGCTGGGCCTGGTATTCGATCTTGATGGCCGCCATGTCCACCGCGTTGGCGCATTCGCGCTTGCAGCCCTTGCAGCCGACGCAAAGATCCATGGCCTCGGCCAATTGGGGATGGGCGAAGGGTTGTTCCCCCAGTTCGCCATTGAGGGCAGCCTTGAGGGCCAGCACCCGCCCGCCGGGGGATTGGGCCGGATCGTCGGTGACGCGAAAGCTGGGGCACATGACCCCCTTGGGCTTGCGCTGGCACAGTTTGTCGCTGATGCAGACGGCCACGGCCTTGGCGAAATCGCCGCCGGTGGCCGGAATACCGGCGTAGGCATCGCCCTGGCCGGCGGTTTCGTAGGACGACCAATCAAGATGGTGTTTCATGGAATCTCCCTTGCACGGGGGATGCCATGCAAGATTTACTCCCCTTGGGCCTCCTTGAATTTCAACCACTTACCCGCCATCTGTGCGTCATGAATCCGACAATCCTCAGCCCCTCGCTCTTTCGTTAGAATCGGCCCATGCTCGACGCCCGCGCCCAGACCCTGCTCAAAACCCTGATCGAACGCTACATCGCCGAGGGCCAGCCCATCGGCTCCCGTACGCTGTCCAAGTATTCGGGTCTGGAGTTGTCGCCGGCCAGCATCCGCAACGTCATGTCGGACCTGGAGGAAATGGGCTTCATCACCAGCCCCCACACCTCCGCCGGCCGGGTGCCCACTCCCCTGGGCTACCGTTTGTTCGTGGACACCCTGCTCACGGTGCAACCCCTGGCCAAGCAGGAAATCAGCGAATTGCAGGGCGTCATCCAGCCCAGCCAGCCCCAGCGCATCATCAGCCAGGCCTCGCAGCTATTGTCGGAACTGACCCACTTCGCCGGCGTGGTGGTGGCACCCCGGCGCCAACAGCCCCGCATCAAGCAGGTGGAGTTCATCAACATCTCGGACAAGCGCATCCTGCTCATCATCGTCACCGCCGACGGCGAGGTGCAGAACCGCATCCTGTTCACCCAACGCACCTACACCCCGTCGGAACTAGTGGAAGCGGCCAACTACTTCAACCAACACTGCCTGGGCCTGGACTTCGAACAGATGCGCAGCAAACTCCAGGAAGAGTTGCGCCAATTGCGCAGCGACATGACCGAGCTGATGGCCGCCGCCATGGAGGCCGGCCACGAGGCCACCGCCGACACCTCCGCCCAGTACGTGATTTCCGGCGAACGCAACCTGCTCGACGTGGAGGATTTTTCCTCCAACATGAGCCGTCTGCGGCAACTGTTCGACCTGTTTGAGCACAAGACGTCCCTCGCCCAATTGCTGGAGCTGTCCAACCGGGCGGAAGGCGTGCAGGTGTTCATCGGCGGCGAATCCGGCATCGCCCCCCTGGACGAATGTAGCGTGGTGGCCGCCCCCTACGAGGTGGACGGCCAGGTGCTGGGCACCGTGGGCGTCATCGGTCCCACCCGCATGGCCTACGAACGGGTGATCCCCATCGTGGACGTCACCGCCAAACTGATTTCCTCCGCGCTCTCGGCCCCCTGAGCCGTCCTCTTCGATTCTCGCCACCTATGCCCCGTTTCGCACCCGAACCCGATTTCCGCCACGGCACGCCGGGCAAGACCGCCGTGTTGTTGGTCAACCTCGGCACCCCGGCCGCCCCCACGGCACCCGCCCTGCGCCAGTACCTGAAGCAATTCCTCTCCGACCCCCGCGTGGTGGAAATTCCCCGCCTGCTCTGGTGGCCCATCCTGCACGGCATCATCCTCAACCTGCGCCCGGCCAAATCGGCGAAAAAATACGCCGCCATCTGGCAGCAGGAGGGCTCGCCGCTCCAGGTCCATACGGAAAAACAAGCCACGCTGCTGCGCGGCCTGCTCGGCCAACGCGGCCGCCAGGACCTGCTGGTGGACTGGGCCATGCGCTACGGTCAGCCGTCCATCCCGGCGGTGCTGGACCGGCTCAAGGCCAAGGGCGCCAACCGGATTCTCGTGGTGCCCCTCTACCCCCAATACGCCGCGGCCACCACGGCCAGTGTCATGGACGAGGTGGCGGACTGGCTCAAGACCGTGCGCAGCCAACCGGAACTGCGCGCCGTCCACCACTACCACGACCAGCCGGGCTACATCGCCGCCCTGGCCCAATCGGTGCGGGATTACTGGGCCATCAACGGCCGCCCGGACAAGCTGGTGATGAGCTTCCACGGCCTGCCCCGACGCAGCCTGGACCTGGGCGACCCCTACTATTGCGAGTGCCAGAAAACCGGCCGCCTGCTGGCCGAAGCCCTGGGGCTGGGCCAGGAGCAGTACGCCGTCACCTTCCAGTCCCGTTTCGGCAAGGCCAAATGGCTGGAGCCCTACACCCAGCCCAGTCTGGAAGCCCTGGGCAAGGCCGGCACCCAGCGGGTGGATGTGATCTGCCCCGGTTTCGTCGCCGACTGCCTGGAAACCCTGGAAGAAATCGCCCTGGAATGCAAGGCGGCTTTCCTCGCCGCGGGGGGCAAGACCTTCCACTACATTCCCTGCCTCAACGAGCGCCCGGATGGCATTGCCGCCCTGGCGGACCTGGTGCAGGAACACCTGGCCGGTTGGCCCGTCGAAACCGCCGATCCTTCGATACTGGAACGGGCCAGGATCTTCGGCGCCCTGGCATAACCCGTCCCGATACGCCATGAGCGACGGCCTCATCATCCCCTGCCCCCACTGTCAGGCCGCCAACCGGGTGCCGGCAGCGCGGCTGTCGGAAGGGCCCAACTGCGGCAAATGCAAGCAGCCGCTGTTTGCCGGGGTTGTCCAGGCCCTAGACAACAGCGCCTTCGACGCCCTGGTCGGACGTAGCGACTTGCCGGTGGTGGTGGATTGCTGGGCGCCCTGGTGCGCCCCCTGCCGCACCATGGCGCCCGTCTTTGCCGAAGCCGCCCGCCGACTGGAGCCCCGCTATCAACTGGCGAAGGTGGACACCGAGGCCCACCGCGCCTTGGCGGCACGCTTGAACATCCGCAGCATTCCGACCCTGATCGTGTTCCACCAGGGACGCGAAGTAGCACGCCGCGCCGGCGCCACGGATCTGCACAACCTCATGACTTGGATTCAATCCGTCGTCTAAGCGGTTGTTTTTTCTACCGCTCCCATGACAAATAAAAATACTTTCTAAAGCAATGACTTAGGGCGCCGTTGACGGGTCTACCACCCTTCACGGAACTCGCCCGCCATGAAAATCAGCGCCGCCAACATCGAGCTGAACGCCAGCCACAGCTACTTCGCCAAGGAACAGACCAGCACATCCCTCGAGACCTGGGTCACCGCCACCCCTGCGAAACAACAGGCCAGTCAGGCCGCCCTGGTTTCCGTCTCCGATGCCGGCCAATCCCTGGCCAACCAGCAAGTACAGCTTTCCGCCGCCCAGGAGGCGGCCAGCAAGGATCCCCTATTGCAGCTGCTGTTGCGGGTGGTGGAGTCCATCACCGGCCAGCCCATTCACCTGTTGTTTTTCACCGCCGACGCCGAGAGCGACAGCCCCAGCGTCAGCGTCGCCCTTCCCGCCGACGGCCAAGTTCACCTCGCCACGACCGGTGAGGTTGCCACGCCAGTCCGGCTGAGCACCGGCATGCGCTACGAATACAGCCACAGCTACGAGGAAAACGAAACCACCCAGGTTTCGGCGGAAGGCACGGTACGCACCACCGACGGGCAGGAAATCAAACTCTCCCTGGGACTGACGATGAACCGCAGTTACCGCGAGGAAAGCCAGGTCAGCATTGAGGTCGGCGCGAAAAAACGCCAAGACCCGCTGGTGATCAACTTCGCCGGCACCGCCGCCCAATTGCGCGACCAGCGTTTCAGCTTCGACCTGAACAGCGACGGCAACAAGGAAAGCCTGGCCCAACTGGGCTGGGGCAGCGGCTATCTGGCCTTCGACCGCAACGGCAACGGCCGCATCGACAACGGCCAGGAACTGTTCGGCCCGGCCACGAACTCAGGCTTCGGCGAACTAGCTCAGCTCGATAGCGACCACAACGGCTGGATCGACGAGAACGACGACGCCTATGGGAAGCTATCCGTGTGGACGCCGGACGAAAACGGCGAAGGCCGCCTGCAGTCCCTGGCCTCCCTCCAGGTCGGCGCCCTTTACACCGGCCACGTCGCCAGCCCCTTCGAATTGCGCGGCCGGGGCAACAGCGATCTGGGCGCGGTCAATGCAACCGGTCTATTCCTGCGCGAGGACGGCAGCAGCGGAACGTTGCAAGAACTTGATTTGACTGTGTGAGGCAGCCCATTTCCGGTGAACACCCGACGTGATTCAGGCTTAAACTGCCAGAATCACTATCGGAGGATTGTTCAATGCCGCGCTTTTCGGACATGAAAATTTGGCTTCGTCTCACCCTCGCCATCGGGTTCATGATGATCTTGGCTTGGTCGGGGATGATTGTGTGGGAAAGCCATTCCAGCCGGCAGACGGCCATTTCCCAGGCCAAGGAGTTCTCCTTGTCCATGCACGAAGCCACCCTGGCGGGTCTGACCGGCATGATGATCACCGGCACCGTCGGCCAGCGGGAGGTTTTCCTCGACCAGATCAAACAACTATCCATCATCCGCGACCTTAAGGTCATCCGTGGCGAGCCCGTTTCCAAGCAGTTCGGCCCCGGCAACGCCAGTGAAATCAAGGCCGACGAGGTGGAACAGAAGGTACTGACCACCGGCCAGGAATTCAGCGAAGTCCAATCCGACGACAAGGGCGAGTACCTGCGCGTCGTGCGTCCCGCCCTGGCCCAGCACAACTACCTGGGCAAGGACTGCCTGATGTGCCACCAAGTACCGGAAAAGACTCCCCTGGGCGTGGTCAGCATGAAGATCTCCCTGGACAACGTCAATGCCGCCGTCTCCGCCCAGCGCATCAAGTCCCTGCTGGCAGCCCTGGTCATTAGCATCCCGCTGCTGACCTTCGTCTATATCTTCATCCGCAACTTCGTCACCAACCCCATCGACAAGATGGTGGACGGCCTGCGCGACATCGCCTCCGGCGAGGGTGACCTGACACGCCGCCTGGAAGTCCGTGGCCGCGACGAAATCGGCCAGGCCTCCTCCGTCTTCAACGACATGATGGTCAAGTTCTCCGGCCTGGTGAGCCATGTCAGCGAGTCCGCCAGCCAGGTGTCCTCCGCAGCCCGCGACCTGGTGGGCGGCGCCGAACAGGTCGCCGGCAGCTCGACCCAGCAGCACACCATGGCCGACCAGGCCGCCCACGCGGTGGAGGAAATCGTCTCCAGCATCGCCGACATCGCCCACAGCACCGACAAGGTGCACGAACAGTCCCGGGAAAGCGAGCGCCGCTCCCAGGAAGGCACTCGCAGCCTGACCCAGTTGGTAGGCGAGGTGAGCATGGTGGAAACCACCGTGCGCCAGATCGCCGAATCCGTCAGCCACTTCGTGTCCAGCATGGAAGCCATCACCAGCATGACCCGGGAAGTGCGGGACATCGCCGACCAGACCAACCTGCTGGCCTTGAATGCTGCCATCGAGGCGGCCCGGGCCGGCGAGCAGGGCCGCGGTTTTGCCGTGGTGGCCGACGAGGTGCGCAAGCTGGCCGAGAAGTCCGCCTCCTCCGCCAGCGAAATCGATACCGTGACCCGCAGCCTCACCGAGCAATCCGAAGCGGTCCGCCACTCCATCGACGAAGGCCTGGTGCACATCGCCTCCAGCCACTCCCAGGTGGAAAACGTGGCCGACGTGCTCACCGCCGCCGCCAACTCGGTCACCGAGGTGGGCCACGGCCTGGATACCATCGCCGCCGCCACCGAGGAACAGCGTCGCGTATTCACCGAGGTCGCCAAGACCATCGAGGCCATCACCGCCATGGCACGGGACAACCACACGGCCTCCGACCAGACCGCCTCGGCCGCCCACGCCCTGCAAACCCTGGCCAACAATCTGCAAAGCGCCGTGGGCCGTTTCCGTACCTGAAATCGCCCCGGTCCAAGGACGGCTCCTGCGGGAGCCGTTTTTTTTTGCGTTTTTCGCGCCCCTCCCCCTTGAATCGGGCAAAACCCGCCCCATATGGGGGCTATCGTTTTCACCCATCTCATTGAATCATGACGGACTCCCTCGAAAACCAAGCCCAAGATCCGGCAACCCCGGCCCCCGACGCTACCGCCAACACCACCGCCGACACGGCGGAAGTCATGCCCAGCCTGGAGGAATCCCTCAAGGCCGCCGAATTGAAGGCCGCCGAACACCACGACGCCTGGCTGCGGGCCAAGGCCGAAGGCGAAAACATCCGCCGCCGCGCCCAGGAGGACATCGCCAAGGCCAGCAAATTCGCCGTGGAAAAGTTCGCCAGCGAGCTCCTGGCGGTCAAGGACAGCCTGGAAGCCGCCCTGGCCAATGAAAAACAGGATGCCGAAACCCTCAAATCCGGCGTCGAGCTGACCCTCAAGCAACTGGTGGCGGCTTTTGAAAAGTCCACCCTGACCGAAATCAATCCCCTCGGCCAGAAGTTCGATCCCCATAAGCACCAGGCCATCAGCCAGATCCCCGGCCCCGAAGGCACCGAGTCCAATACCGTGCTCAACGTGCTGCAAAAGGGCTATGCCCTCCACGACCGGGTGATCCGTCCGGCCCTGGTGGTGGTCTCCCAATAAGGGCTTGAAATTCGGGGCGATAACCCCACTTCCAGAACAAGCAAGTATTCGCCGCAAGGCAAACCACATTCAAACGAAGGAACTCAACATGGGCAAGATTATCGGTATCGACCTGGGCACCACCAACAGCTGCGTTTCCGTGATGGAAGGCGGCAAGCCCAAGGTGATTGAAAACTCTGAAGGCGCACGCACCACCCCCTCCATCGTGGCCTATGCCGAAGATGGCGAAATCCTGGTGGGCGCCCCCGCCAAGCGTCAGGCCGTGACCAACGCCAAGAACACCCTGTTCGCCGTCAAGCGCCTGATCGGCCGCCGCTTTGAAGAAAAGGAAGTGCAAAAGGACATCGACCTGATGCCCTTCGCCATCGTCAAGGCCGACAACGGCGACGCCTGGGTTGGCGTCCGTGACAAGAAGCTGGCTCCGCCCCAAGTTTCTGCTGAAGTGCTGAAGAAAATGAAGAAGACCGCCGAGGACTACCTGGGCGAGGAAGTCACCGAGGCCGTGATCACCGTGCCCGCCTACTTCAACGACAGCCAGCGTCAGGCCACCAAGGACGCCGGCCGTATCGCCGGTCTGGAAGTGAAGCGCATCATCAACGAACCTACCGCTGCCGCCATCTCCTTCGGCCTGGACAAGCAGGAAGGTGACCGCAAGATCGCCGTGTTCGACTTGGGCGGCGGCACTTTCGACATTTCCATCATCGACATCGCCGAAATCGACGGCGAACACCAGTTCGAAGTGCTGTCCACCAACGGCGACACCTTCCTCGGCGGTGAAGACTTCGACCAACGCCTGATCGACTACATCATCGAAGAGTTCAAGAAGGAACAGGGCGTGAATCTGAAGCAGGACGTGCTGGCCCTGCAACGCCTGAAGGAAGCCGCCGAAAAGGCCAAGATCGAGCTGTCTTCCTCCATGCAGACCGAAGTCAACCTGCCCTACATCACCGCCGACGCTTCCGGTCCCAAGCACTTGGCCCTGAAGATCACTCGTGCCAAGTTCGAATCCCTGGTGGAAGAGCTGATCGAGCGCACCATCGAGCCCTGCCGCCTGGCCATCAAGGATGCCGGCGTCAAGGTCAGCGACATCGCCGACGTGATCCTGGTGGGCGGCATGACCCGCATGCCCAAGGTGCAGGAGAAGGTGAAGGAATTCTTCGGCAAGGAACCCCGCAAGGACGTGAACCCCGACGAAGCCGTGGCCATCGGCGCCTCCATCCAGGGCGGCGTGCTGCAAGGTGAGGTGAAGGACGTGCTGCTGCTGGACGTGACCCCCCTCTCCCTGGGTATCGAAACCCTGGGTGGCGTCATGACCAAGCTGATCACCAAGAACACCACCATCCCCACCAAGCAGAGCCAGACCTTCTCCACCGCCGACGACAACCAGAACGCCGTGACTATCCACGTGCTGCAAGGTGAGCGGGAAATGGCGACCGGCAACAAGAGCCTGGGCCAGTTCAACCTGACCGACATTCCGCCCGCCCCGCGCGGCATGCCCCAGATCGAGGTCACCTTCGACATCGACGCCAACGGCATCCTGCACGTGTCCGCCAAGGACAAGGCCACCGGCAAGGAAAACAAGATCACCATCAAGGCCAACTCCGGTCTGTCCGAGGATGAAATCAACCGCATGGTGCAGGACGCCGCGGCCCACGCCGAGGAAGACAAGAAGGCCCACGAACTGGTGGATGCCCGCAACCAACTGGACGGCCTGGTGCACTCCGTGAAGAAGGCCGTGGCCGAGCACGGTGACAAGATCGAGGCGGCCGAGAAGGAAGCCATCGAAACAGCCATCAAGGACGCCGAGGAAGCCATCAAGAGTGGCGACAAGGCCGCCCTGGACGCCAAGTCCGAGGCCCTAGCGCAGGTCAGCCAGAAGCTGGGTGAAAAGATCTACGCCGACGCCCAGGCAGCCGCGGGTGCCGCCGGCGGTGCCGGTGCCGCTCCCGGCGGCGAGGCCAAGAAGGACGACGGCGACGTGGTGGATGCCGAGTTCACCGAAGTCAAAGACAAGAAGTAATCAGCCGGCAAAAGAAACGCGGGCCGTCGGCTGATGTCAGCCGCGGCCCCTTTTCGTTACTGAATGACTAGAGAACGCCATGGCGAAACGTGATTTTTATGAGGTTCTCGGCGTCAACCGCGATGCGAGCGACGACGAGATCAAGAAGGCCTACCGCAAGCTGGCCATGAAGTTCCACCCGGACCGCAATCCGGACAACCCCAAGGCCGAGGAACAATTCAAGGAAGCCAAGGAGGCCTACGAAATTCTGTCCGACGGCCAGAAACGGGCGGCCTACGACCAATACGGCCACGCCGGCGTGGATCCTTCCATGGGCGGTGCCGGCATGGGGGGTGGCGGCATGGGCGGCTTCGCCGATGCCTTCGGCGACATCTTCGGTGACATCTTCGGCGGCGGACGCAGCGGCGGCGGCGGACGTTCCAACGTTTATCGCGGCGCCGACCTGCGCTACAACCTGGAAATCACTCTGGAGGAAGCCGCCCGGGGTACCGAGACCCGCATCCGCATCCCCACCATGGAGGAGTGCGAGGATTGCGGCGGCAGTGGCGCCAAGAAGGGCACCGAGCCCAAGACCTGCCCCACTTGTAACGGCCACGGCCAGGTGCGCATGCAGCAGGGCTTCTTCTCCATCCAGCAGACCTGCCCCAAGTGCCACGGCACCGGCCGCTACATTCCCACCCCCTGCCCCAGCTGCCACGGCGCCGGACGCAAGAAAACCCACAAGACCCTGTCGGTCAAGATTCCCGCCGGCATCGACGAGGGCGATCGCATCCGCCTCAGCGGCGAGGGCGAGCCCGGCGTCAACGGCGGCCCTCCCGGCGACTTGTACGTGCAAGTACACCTCAAGGAACACACCGTCTTCCAGCGGGACCACGACGATCTGCACTGCGAGATGCCCATCAGCTTCACCATTGCCGCCCTGGGGGGCGAGATCGAGATTCCCACCCTGGATGGCGTGGCCAAGCTCAAGATCCCCGCCGAAACCCAATCGGGCAAGGTCTTCCGCCTGCGCGGCAAGGGCATCAAGGGCATCCGCTCCGTGGGTCACGGCGATCTGCTGTGCCACGTGGCGGTGGAAACCCCGATCAACCTCACCGACCGGCAAAAGGAACTGCTCAAGGAGTTCGAGGAAATCAGCCAGGGCAACGTCAAAAAGCACAATCCCCGGGCCCAGTCCTTCATGGACAAAGTGAAAGATTTCTTCGCCGGCTGACCGACCCTGGTGCCAAAACAAAAAGGCATGTCCTGTTGGACATGCCTTTTTTTATTGCCCCAGGGGGTCACAGCGGCCCATCACCTTGTCAGCCGCCCCTGGCGCGTTCCCCCTGCAAAAACGTGGACAAGTGTTTGGGTTGTAGTCGTTGCACCTCAGCCAACAGTCGCGGCGAGATGGCGGCGACCTGCTTGTCCCGCAGGGCCGCTTTGATCCGCACAAACAAATGCGCCGTCGCCTCGGCATCGGCCAGGGCCCGGTGGTAACGTCCCGTCAGTGGCAGGCCGAGAAACTCGACCAGGGACGCCAGCTTGTGGTTGGGGGCCAGGGGGAAGACACGACGGGCTAGGAGCAGGGAACACAAAAACTCCTGCTCCCCGGACAAGCCCAGGGCGGCCAATTCCGCCTGCCAGAACTTACGATCGAAGGCGGCGTTGTGCGCCACAGGAACAGCCTGGCCGACGAAATCCGCCGCCTCGGCCATGACGGCAGCGACCGCCGGCGCCTGGCGCACCATGGCGTCGGTAATGCCGGTCAATTGCTGGATCTGCCAGGGAATGGGCTGCCCCGGATTCATCAGGCTCTGGTAACGGTCCACCAGTTGCCCGTCGCGGACCAAGACGATGCCGATCTCCGTGGGACGCGCACCCTGCCCCGGCGAGACGCCGGTGGTTTCGAAGTCGATGACGGCGTAGGTGGTCAAAACCCGGGCGGCGGGAGAATCAGTCGCGGAAGTTGCCGTACTGAAGGGGGTAGTCGGTGATGCTCTTGCGCACCAGGGCGATGGTGTCTTGCAGCACGTCGCGCTTGGCGCCGGTCACGCGCACGGCATCGCCCTGGATGGCGGCCTGCACCTTGAGCTTGCTGTCCTTGATGAGCTTGACGATCTTCTTCGCCAGCTCGGACTCGATACCCACCTTGATCTTGAGTTCCTGCTTGGCCTTGTTACCGGACACCACCTGCACGTCGCCGATGTCCAGGCGCTTGGTGCTTTCCGGCTGCTTCTTTTCCAGTTGGGGAAAGAGGATGTCCTTGATCTGGCCCAATTGGAAATCGGAATCGCCCCAGACGGTGATGACCTTGTCCTTCTCGTTCAACTCGGCCTTGGCGGACGTGCCCTTGAAGTCGTGGCGGTTGCCGATGAGGCGACCGGCCTGCTCCACGGCATTCTTCAATGCCACCATGTCGGCTTCGGAGGAAATGTCAAAAGAGGGCATGGGATGACTCCTTAAAACAAATGACCAGAATTCGTGAAGAAACCGTAGCGAGCAGGCCAAGACCGTTTCGAGAAGCACAGCCGTACAGTGAGTACGGCGAGCATCGCAGGAGCGGGATTGGCCTGCGCAGTAGGTTTATTCGCGGATTCAGCCGAAGTAGCAGACGTAGTGGTAGGGCTCACCAGTAACTTCGATGTCGAAGCTGGAGTTGCCGGGCACCTTGAAGCTGCTGCCCGCGGCGGAGGTCTTCCACTCGGTTTCACCCTTCAGGCGATAGCGGCAGGCACCGCCCACGCATTCCATGATTTCGGGTTCGCCAGTGTTGAAGGTCAGGCTGGCGGGCAGGATCACACCCACGGTCTTCTTGCTGCCATCAGCGAACACCACGGTGTGGCTGACGCACTTGCCGTCGAAATAGACGTTGGCTTTCTTGACGACGGATACGTTGTCGAATTGCGACATTTCAGATTCCCCAGATTTTTTGGATGATGCCCTTGGCCACGAAACCGACCATGCCAAAGGCCAGAACGAAGAACAAAACGAAGGTGCCGGTCTTGCCCGCCTTGGATTTCCAGGCCAGTTCGCCGATGATGAACAACATGAAGAGCATGAAGCCCCCCAGCACGAAGGTCATGCCGAAATTGGAGACTTGTTCTTCGGTGAAATCGAACATGGCCGGGACTCCTTGACCGATCAGCGCTTGGCGGTGGTTTTCTTGACGGCGGGCTTGGCAGCAACCTTCTTCGCAACAGGCTTGGCCACGGGCTTCTTGGCTGCTGGCTTGGCGGCCACCTTGGGTGCGGCCTTGGCCTCGCGCTTGATGCGGGCGTTGGCGGCGATGCGCATACGCAGGGCGTTGAGTTTGATGAAGCCGGCGGCGTCGCGCTGGTCGTAGGCACCGGCGTCATCCTCGAAGGTGGCGATGGTGGGATCGAACAGGGAGTCGGTCTTGGAGTCGCGGGACACCACGGTGACGCTGCCCTTGTAGAGCTTGACGCGGACCCAGCCGTTGACGCTTTCTTGCGTATGGTCGATGAGGGTTTGCAGGGCCTTGCGCTCGGGGCTCCACCAGTAGCCGTTGTAGATCAGGCTGGCATAGCGGGGCATCAGGTCGTCCTTGAGGTGGGCGACTTCCCGGTCCAGGGTGACGGACTCGATACCGCGGTGGGCCTTGAGCAGGATGGTGCCCCCAGGGGTTTCGTAGCAGCCGCGGGACTTCATGCCGACGTAGCGGTTTTCCACCAGGTCGAGGCGACCGATGCCGTGCTTGCCGCCGATTTCATTCAGGGTGGCCAACAGGACGTGGGGCTTCATCTTCTTGCCGTTGATGGCAACCAGGTCGCCCTTGACGAATTGCAGGTCCAGGTATTCGGGCTTGTTGGGGGCCTTCTCGGGGGAGACGGTCCAACGCCACATGGATTCCTCGGCCTCGGCGGAGGGGTTCTCCAGGTGGCGACCTTCGTAGCTGATGTGCAGCAGGTTGGCATCCATGGAATAGGGCGAGCCGCCCTTCTTGTGCTTCATGTCGATGGGAATGCCGTGCTTTTCGGCGTAGGCCATCAGTTTTTCGCGGGAGAGCAGGTCCCATTCGCGCCAGGGGGCGATCACCTTGACGTTGGGCATCAGGGCGTAGGCGCCCAGTTCGAAACGCACCTGGTCGTTACCCTTGCCGGTGGCACCGTGAGAGATGGCCTGGGCGCCGGTCTTGCGGGCGATGTCGATCAGGCGTTTAGCGATCAGGGGGCGAGCGATGGAGGTCCCCAGCAGGTACTCGCCTTCGTAGATGGTGTTGGCGCGGAACATGGGGAAGACGAAGTCGCGCACGAACTCTTCGCGCAGGTCGTCGATGAAGATGTTCTTGGGCTTGATGCCCAGCTTCAGGGCCTTGGCGCGGGCGGGCTCAAGCTCTTCGCCCTGGCCCAGGTCGGCGGTGAAGGTCACCACTTCGCACTGGTAGGTGTCCTGCAACCACTTGAGGATCACGGAGGTATCGAGGCCGCCGGAATAGGCGAGGACGACTTTTTTCACTTCGCTCATGACTGATCTTCCAATCGAAAATTCAACAACAGACTAAACGCTGACCTTGCCTAGGAGCAGGAATTCCATCAATGCCTTTTGCACGTGGAGACGATTTTCCGCTTCTTCCCAGACCACGGACTGGGGCCCGTCAATCACCTCGGCAGACACTTCCTCGCCGCGGTGGGCGGGCAGGCAATGCATGAAGACCGCGTGGGGCGCGGCCACCTTCATCATGTCGGCATCCACCTGCCAATCGGCGAAGTCCTTCATGCGTTCCTCGTTCTCGGCCTCGAAGCCCATGGAGGTCCACACGTCGGTGGTGACGATGTCGGCACCCTTGGCGGCTTCCATGGGGTCGGCGAACTGGGCGAAATGGCCGGTGCCGTAGAGGCCCGCGCGCTCCGGTTCCACCTCGTAGCCCGGCGGCGTGGACACGTGGACGTGGAAATCCAGCACCTCGGCAGCTTGCAGCCAGGTGTTGCAGACGTTGTTGGAGTCGCCGATCCAGGCCACGGTCTTGCCCTGGATGGAGCCGTTCTTCTCGATCCAGGTGTAGATGTCGGCCATGATCTGGCAGGGATGGTATTCGTTGGTGAGGCCGTTGATCACCGGCACCCGGGAGAACTTGGCGAAGCGGTCGATGATGTCCTGCTCGAAGGTGCGGATCATCACGATGTCGCTCATGCGGGAGATCACCTGGGCCGCGTCCTCCACCGGCTCGCCCCGGCCCAACTGGGAATCGCGGGTATTGAGATAGATGGCGGAACCGCCCAGCTGCTGCATGCCGGCCTCGAAGGAGAGGCGGGTACGGGTGCTGGCCTTCTCGAAAATCATGACCAGGGAACGGTCGGTCAGGGGCCAGTATTTCTGGTAGGACTTGAACTGCTGCTTGATCCAGGCGGTGCGCTGGAACAGGTAGTCGTACTCTTCCCGGCTGAAATCATTGAACTGCAAATAATGGCGCGGGGCATTCATGGCTCACGCTCCCAGAAAGCCGCGGATCACCGTCGCCAGAGCGGTGGCCAGTTCCTCGGCTTCGGCTTCATTCATGACCAAAGAGGGCACCAGACGCACCACCCGCTCGGCGGTGACGTTCACCAGCAGGCCCTGGTCCTGGGCCCGGCCGACGATGTCGGCACAAGGACGGTCCAACTCGATACCGGTCATCTGGCCGATGCCACGCACTTCCACCACGCCGGGCACCTCGGCCAGGGCCTGGCGCAGCACGTCGCGCAAATGGTCACCGACCCGCACCACCTGGGCCAACAGGCCGTCCTGCTCGATCACGTCGAGAGTGGTCAGGGCGGCGGTACACGCCAAGGGATTGCCGCCGAAGGTGGAACCATGATTGCCGGGCTTGAACACGCCCGTCGCCTTGCCGGCGGCCAGGCAGGCGCCGATGGGTACGCCGGAGCCCAGGCCCTTGGCCAGGGTCATCACGTCGGGCAGCACGCCCGCGCTCTGATGGGCGAACCAGGCGCCGGTACGGGCAATGCCGCACTGGACTTCATCGACCATGAACAGCCAGTTCTTTTCGTCGCAAATGCGCCGCAGGGCCTGCATATACTCGACATGGGCGGCATGAATGCCGCCTTCGCCCTGGACCGGCTCGAACAACACCGCCACGACATTGGGATTGTTGGCGGCCACCTGCTCCACGGCTGCCAGATCGTCGAAGGGGACGCGGACGAAGCCGGCCACCAGGGGCTCGAAGCCGGCCTGGACCTTGCGATTGCCGGTGGCGGAAAGGGTTGCCAAGGTACGGCCATGGAAGGAGTGCTCCATGACGATGATGGCGGGGTTGTCGATGTTGCGCTGCTGGTGGCCGAACAGGCGGGCCAGCTTGATGGCGGCCTCGTTGGCCTCGGCACCGGAATTGCAGAAGAACACCTCGTCCATTTTCGCCAGGGCGACGAGCTTGTCGGACAAGGCTTCCTGTTCGCGGATGCGGTACAGGTTGGAGGCGTGGATCAGGCGACCGGCCTGATCGGCCAGGGCCTTGACCAAGCGGGGATGGTTGTGGCCCAGGGTGTTGACCGCGACACCGGCGACGGCATCGAGGTAGGACTTGCCCTGTTCGTCGAACAGTCGGCAACCCTGCCCGTGGGTGAATGCGATGGGCAGGCGGGAATAGGTATTCATCAGGTGCGCCATGGAGGGCTCCGCGTCACACAGTCAAGTCGGGAAAACGAAAGGAATTTTCTCGGGACCGTAAAAACATACGGCGGCTTGCGCCGCCGTCCGTACAGAGGGGGAATAGTAAGTGAAAAAGCCCCTACTGTACAGGTATGGGCCACCTGAAACGGGTTAATCTGGGCTGATGCGTATTGCCGTTTTCAACCAAAAAGGCGGCGTCGGCAAGACCACTACGGCCCTCAACCTGGGGGCCGCCATTGCCCGCCGTTCTCAGTCGGTGCTCCTGGTGGATCTGGATCCCCAGGCGCACCTGACGGCTATTCACGGCAGCATCCCGGCGCGGGTGGAACACAGCCTGTTCGCCCTTTACCAGCAAAACGCCGGCTTGCACCCCCTCGAAGTGGAATGGCCTGGCATCGGCGGCTTGATTCCCGCCCACGCCGAGTTGATCAAGGTGGATTCCCTGTTCGGCAAGGGTCCCAACGTCCTCGGCAAGCTGAACCACGGCCTGACGGAATTGGAGCAGCACAAGCCGGGGCGCATCACCCTGATCGACTGCTGCCCCTTCCTCGGCGTCCTTTCCCTGAACGCCATTTTCGCCGCCAACCGGGTACTGGTCCCGGTTTCCTCGGACTTCCTCTCCCTGCGCGGTGCCCAACAAATCGACCGGACCTTGCAAGCCCTGGAGCCGGTGTTGAAAAAACGCGTGGAGCGGCGCTATCTGCTGACCCGCTTCGACCGCCGCCGCAGGATGTGCGCCGAAATCCACCAACGGCTGCGGGACATGTTCGGCAACGCCGACGTGTGTGAAACGGTGATTTCGGAAAATGTCGCCATCGCCGAGGCCCCCTCCCTCAACCGGGACGTGTTCAGCCACGATGAACACAGCAAGGGCGCCAAAGACTATCTGGCCCTCAGGGACGAACTGGAAACAACGGGATTCCTGGGCTGAGCGGCCGCTCAGCGGGTAATCAGATCGATGATGCGCTCGTAGCTGAAAACCGGGGTGCGCACGCCGCCGCGATGGCAGGTGCATTCCAGGATTTCGCAATCCCGGTACATTTGCCGCAGCTTGCGCTGGGCCTCCGCCTCGTCCTGACCGTGGATCATCAAATTGTCCACTACCATGCCCACCCGGGTACGGATGCGGAAACCGAACTTGGTAAGAATTGGGGGATGCATTGAAACCCCTTCTTGGTCATGAAGATAGAGGGAGTATATGCACCCAATTCTGACTTATCAAGCTAGTTCTTTATTTATCAATAGTTTTTCTCTTTTAAACAACACCGCTGCATATCGCGAAAGTCAGGTCCGCCCCCCAGGGGGGAGTTCAAACAGCGTTTAAGGGCTTTCTGCTAGAATTCAAGTCTTATAAATGACTCAAGTTTGTCCGACACTTACCCCGTGTCCGAACAGACGCCAACGACTCCGCGCATGACAAAATCCCGGCACGAGAGCTTCGTCATCATCGGTGTAACCGAGGATGGCCACAAATTCAGGCCCAGTGATTGGGCAGAACGGTTGTGCGGCACCATGTCGATTTTCGGTGCCGAACGCAGAATGGCTTACTCTCCCTACGTGCAGCCAGGCGACCGGGACGGCCATAAGTGCGTCTACGTGGATATCCGCATCCACGACATCGAATCCAAGGCTTACCACTTCCTGGAAAACTTCGCCCGGGACAACAAGCTCAAAGTCCTACCCTGGACCCCCGGCGAATAAACCGCCCTCTCGCTTCCCCGAACACGCCACAGGCACACAGCGGCCTGACAGGCGCCCTACCCTTCCTGGTGGTCGCTTGGTAGCGGCCAGGCGAGGAAACCCTCCCCGCCCGTACCCTCCCCCGTGAAACGCCCTTAGACCGTGTAAGGCGCCAGCTTGCGCGCCACGCCCTGGTTCTTCAGCCGCACATAGTCGGGCAGGCCGTTGCGATAGGGGGGTGGCGCTTCCCCGGCGATCAGGGGCGACAAATAGCTGCGGCAGGCATCGGTAATGCCGAAACCGTCCGCCGTGATGAAGTCCTTGGGCATCATTTTTTCCACATTGGCCACGTCCTTCAGCTCGGCGGTGCCGATCTCCCAGCGATAGGGCGCGTCCGAGGCGCGCAGAATGGCCGGCATCACCGCGTTGCGGCCTTGCAGGGCCAGTTCCACCGCCGCCTTGCCCACGGCGTAGGCGTGCTCCACGTCGGTGGCCGAGGCAATGTGGCGGGCGCTGCGTTGCAGGTAGTCCGCCAGGGCCCAGTGGTACTTGTAGCCCAGCTTGTCCTTGATCAGTTGGGCAATCACCTGCCCCACGCCGCCCAACTGGGAATGGCCGAAGGCGTCCTTGCCACCAGCCTCCGCCATCAGCTTGCCCTCCTGGTTGAGCAGACCTTCGGACACGCCAATCACGCAGTGGTCGTACTTCTCGACGCATTGTTTGACCCGGGCCAGGAAGGCGGCCTCGTCGAAGGGCACCTCGGGGAACAACAGGATGTGGGGGCCGTCGCCCTCCTTCTCGGCAGCCAGGCCGCAGGCGGCGGTGATCCAACCGGCGTGGCGGCCCATCACTTCCAGAACAAAGATCTTGGTGGACGTCTTAGCCATGGAGGCCACGTCGAAGGCCGCCTCGCGGATGGAGGTGGCCACGTACTTGGCCACGGAGCCGAAACCGGGGCAGTTGTCGGTGACGGGCAGGTCGTTGTCCACGGTCTTGGGAATGCCGACGCAGACCACCGGGTAGCCCAGTTGCTCGCCAATCTGGGACACCTTCCAGGCGGTGTCCATGGAGTCGTTGCCGCCGTTGTAGAAGAAGTAACCGATGTCGTGGGCCTTGAACACCTCGATCAGGCGCTCGTACTGGGCCTTGTGCTGGTCCATGCCCTTGAGCTTGTAGCGACAGGAGCCGAAAGCGCCACCGGGCGTATGGCGCAGGGCGGCGATGTCCGCGGCGGATTCGAGGGAAGTGTCGATCAGATCCTCGGTCAGGGCGCCGATGATGCCGTTGCGGCCCGCCAGCACCTTGCCGATCTTGTCCGGATGCTGCCGGGCGGTTTCGATCACGGCGCAGGCGGTGGCGTTGATGACGGCGGTGACGCCGCCGGACTGGGCGTAGAAGGCATTCTTGGCTGCCATGGAAAACTCCTGTCGGTTCCTGAAAAGCAATCGCCCCGCCGGACAAACACTACGGCGGGGCGACGGATGTTACTGCGCTTAACGTGAAATCAAATTACTTCAGGGCGTCGAAAGCGCGCTTGGTGATTTCCTCCACGGCACCCTGACCGGAAATCTTGCGGTACTGGGGTGCCTTCAGGCCGCCAGGGGCGTCGCCGCTGGCCGCCCACTTGCCGTAGTAATCCACCAGGGGCTTGGTTTGGGAGTGATACACGTCCAGGCGCTTCTTGACGGTCTCTTCCTTGTCGTCGTCCCGCTGCACCAGGGGTTCGCCGGTCACGTCGTCCTTGCCTTCCACCTTGGGCGGGTTGTACTTGACGTGATAGGTGCGGCCGGAGGGCAGGTGGGCGCGACGACCGCTCATACGCTCGACGATGTCGCTGTCGGGCACATCGATTTCCAGCACGAAGTCGATGGGCACGCCGGCGGCCTTCATGGCCTCGGCCTGGGGGATGGTGCGGGGGAAGCCGTCAAACATGTAACCGGCCTTGCAGTCGGCTTCCTTCAGGCGATCCTTGACCAGACCGATGATGATGTCGTCGGACACCAGACCGCCTGCGTCCATCACCTTCTTGGCTTCCAGGCCCAGGGGGGTGCCAGCCTTGACGGCGGCACGCAGCATGTCGCCGGTGGAAATTTGGGGGATGCCGAACTTTTCCTTGATGAAGTTCGCTTGGGTGCCCTTGCCGGCGCCGGGGGGGCCGAGGAGGATGAGTCTCATGAAAGAAGGCTCCAGATATGAGTGGCGTGGATAAAAAAACTTGAAATGTATTTTTTGTTGGCCCGAATTATTTCAGAAAAATGACCGACTTGCCGTCGCCCGGGCCAATTTCTACGGCATGGCGGCAAACATGGCCTGCACGCGGGCCAGATCCTCGGTCGTGTCGACACCGGGCATCGGCGGATGGTCACAAACCAGCACCCGGATCGGATAACCGTGCCACAGGGCCCGCAACTGCTCCAGGGATTCCCAGCGCTCGGTGGGAGCCGGCGGCAGGCTGCCGTAGCGCTTGAGGAAGGCCACCCGATAAGCGTAGAGGCCAATATGGCGCAGGGCCCCCAGATCGGCGGGCAGGCTTGCCTGATCAGCGGCGAAGGCATCCCGGGCATAAGGAATCGGCGCCCGGGAAAAATAATGGGCGCGACCGGCGGCGTCGCACACCACCTTCACCACGTTGGGATTGAAGAACTCCGCCGCTTCGGTCAGGCCATGGGCCGCCGTGGCGATGGCGGCAGCGGGGTCGGCCGCCAGGGCCTGGGCCACGCCGGCCACCAGGGCCGGATCGATCAGGGGCTCGTCACCCTGGACGTTGACGACGATGTCCTCGTCCGCCCAACCCAGTTGGGTCGCCACTTCGGCGATGCGGTCCGTGCCGCTGGGGTGGTCGTCGCGGGTCATCACGGCGGCATGGCCGGCGCGGATCACGGCATCTTTGACGCGTTCGTCGTCGGTGGCCACCCAGACGCCTTCGGCGCCGCTGCGGCGGGCAGCGTCCACCACCCGCAGCACCATGGGCTTGCCGGCGATGTCCGCCAGGGGCTTGCCCGGCAGCCGGGTCGAGGCGTAGCGGGCCGGGACGACGACCTTGAAGCCCATTATTCGTCGCTGCTCAGGGAGCGGGCTTCGCCCTCGAGCATGACGGGGATGTCGTCCTTGACCGGATAGGCCAGGCGACAGGGCTTGCACACCAGTTCGGCGTTGCCCTGGGCCTTGCGTTGTTCGAGAGGCCCCTTGCAAATCGGGCAGACAAGAATTTCAAGCAGACGGGGATCCATCCAGTTTCTCCAGAACAAAGCGGGCCAGGTCGGGCGCGACGCGCGCCTCCACGGGAAGCACCCACACCGGCAGGCGGGGGGCGAGGGCCGCGAATTTTACTGCATCCTTCTCCGTGGTCAGGAGAGCATCGCCCGTGCAAGGCAAATCGTCCGTCGTATAAGCGTGGTGGTCGGCAAAGGCATGGCCTGCCACCGTCAGGCCCAGACCCGCCAGGTGGTCGAAAAAGCGCTGGGGTTCGCCGATGCCGGCCAGGGCATGCAGCTTGAGGCCGGCCAAATCCCGGGCGGTGCAGGTCTGTCCGGGATCGCCGAGCCGATAAAAGCGCTCGCCGGCCAGGCTCATGGCAAAGCGCCGCGGCCCGTCGCCGGGGAAGTCCGCCAGGCCGTTGAGCACCAGGGCATCCACCGTCGCCAGACGCGATACCGGCTCGCGCAAGGGACCGGCCGGCAGGGGCAGGCCGTTCATGACGCCGCGCCGGTCGAGCACGGCGATTTCCATGTCCCGGGCCAAGGCCAGGTGTTGCAGGCCATCGTCGCAGAGGATCACGTCGCACTCGGGATGGGCCGCCAGCAAGGCCTGGCCGGCCTCGGCGCGGTGGCGGCCGACGAAGACCGGACATTGGGCGCGCCGACGCAGCAACAAGGGCTCGTCGCCGACGACAGTCGCGTCGCTATCTGCTTCCACCGCCCTCACCTCGCCGCTGCCACCGTAGCCCCGGCTGACGATGCCCGGCCGGCGGCCGGCGGCGCGCAGGGCCTGGGCCAGGTAAAGGGTCAGGGGGGTTTTGCCGGCGCCACCGGCGGTGATGTTGCCCACCACCACCACGGGCACGGGCAGGCGCTGCACGGGCAGCCAGCCAAGGCGATAGGCAGCGCGACGCAGGGCCGCGAGGGCGGCGAACAACCCGACCAGGGGCAGCAGCGGCCAGACCCGGGGGCCCCGGGTCCGCCAGAGCTGCGGCAGGCGGGGGCTAGACGAGCCCACGGTTACTTGTTTTGCTGGGTCGCAAAGGAAATGTGGGAGAGACCGGATTGCTGGGCCGCCTGCATCACGTCGATGACGCTCTGGTGGGTGGCCTTGGCGTCGGCGCTGATGATGACCACCGGCTCCTTGCCTTCCGCCGGACTGCCCGAGGCCCGCTTGAGGGCCGTGGCGATGGCCTCGACGCTATGGCTGCCGACGGCATCCTTGTTCACCAACACGTCGCCGCTGGCGGTGACCGCCACGTTGATCTCGGTGGGCTGTTCCTTGGCCGCCGGCGCGTCGGCCGTGGGTAGGTTGATCTCCATGCCGGAGAACTTGGAATAGGTGGTGGTGATCATGAGGAAGATCAGGATCACCAGCAGCACGTCGATCATGGGGATCAGGTTGATCTCCGGTTCTTCCCGTGCCTTGCCGCGTTGGAAGTTCATGATCGCCTCAAGCCCGTTCGTTGTGCAGCAGTTCCACCAAGCGCACCGCCTGCTGTTCCATGTCCACGACGAAGCTGTCCACCAGGGCGCGGAAGTGGCGGTAGAAGATCATGCTAGGGATGGCGATCAGCAGGCCGAAACCGGTGTTGTAGAGGGCCACGGAAATACCATGGGCCAGGGCCTGGGGATTGTTGCCGGCGGCGGTGGCGGAACCGAAGATTTCGATCATGCCCACCACGGTGCCGAACAGGCCGAACAGGGGCGAGACGGAGGCGATGGTGCCCAGCAGTTGCAGCAGGTTCACCCCGCCCACGTGGCCATCCAACTCGTGGGCCACGGCGCGGCCGGCTTCCTCCACCGCTTCCTTCATCACGTCGCGGCTGCTCTTGACGTTGCGCAGGCCGGCGGCGAACACCTGGCCCAGGGGAGAGGCATTTTCCAGGCGTACCAGGGCCTGGGCATCGATGGCACCCTGGCGGAAGTCCCCCACCACGCTCTGCAACAGGGTCGGCGGCACCACCTTGCGTTGGCGCAGGGCCGTGCCCCGCTCGATGATCAGCGCCACGGCGAGAACCGAGCACAACAGCAGGAACCAGATGGGCCAACCGGCAGCCTGGATGATGGAAAACACGGGCAACTCCTGAATACGAAAGCGAAGCCGGCACTTTAGCGGCATGACCGGTCCGGGGCAAGGCGGTAAATCACTGCAAATTCCGGGCATATCGGGCCATCGTCGCCGAAAAAACCGCGCCATTCCCAGCGCACCGGGCCGGCGCCGCCCCGCTACAATCCCGCCATGGCCTCCCCGCCCCCCAATCCCTCCGCCGACGACATCCCGGCCCTGGCCAGTGCCTGGCTGGCCCGCCTCGACAGCCGGCCGGCGGGGTCCATGCCCCTGGAAACCGACGCCCCGGCCGATCCCGTGCCCCTCCTCGCCGCCCTGTGCGAGCAGGCCCTGGCCGCAGGCAAGACCCTTTGGCTGCTGGTGGCCGACGACCAACTGTTGCCGGAACTGTCCAACGCCCTCGACCTGGCGGTGCGCCCCCTTTGTCTGGTGCTGCCTGAGGCCGATTTCACCGCCCGCATCACCCTGCGCGCCAGCCTGGCCCTGCTCAAGAGCCGCCTCAACCGCGAAGTGGACGAGGCTTGGCACACGGTCTGGGATGGCCAGAAACAGCGCATGGCCGAACAGGATGCCTTGTGGCGGGCGGCCCTGGAATGGAGCGCGGCGGAACGGGCCAACTCCTGGCCGCGGGGACTGGTGCGCCTGTTCCCGGTCCGTATCGCGCCCGTCAGCCGGGCCCTGGACCTGGAGCAAGGGGCCGGCGACGGCGCCTCGCCGCCGGCCGACCTGGTCCTGGTGCTGGAACGGGAGCCCCTGCCCGAGGCCGCCGACGCCCTGCTTGCCGCCAGCCAGGTATTGATCTTCAACCCGCCGCCGGTGCGGGAGGCTTTTCGCGGCGCCATTGCCCTGTCGGACAAGGATCTGCTGCTGCGGGGCCAGGTGGAAATGGTCAGCCGCGACATCGCCGAACTGGAACTGGAACTGGCCACGGCGAAGGGGGAACTGTCCGAATTCAGCCACCGCTACCACGACACCGTGGGCCAGCGCATCGCCGCCCTGGACGCGCTGCAAGCCGAGCTGGCCCTGCGCAAGGCCGCCCAGGCCCCCAACGACTCCGGTGCCAAGGCCGATGCCGAGGAAGCCAAGGACCGGGCCGAACAATCCCGGCAGGAAGACCGGCGTTACCGGGACGCGGCCCGCGAGGCCAATGAAAAAACCCAGTTCCGGCCCAGCGCCGACCTGAAGAAATTGTTCCGTCAGGTGGCCCAGAAGATCCACCCCGACCGGGCCCGCAACGAGGCCGACCGCCGCCGCCGCACCGACCTCATGGCCGAGGCCAACCGGGCTTATCGCAGCGGCGACGTCGCCACCCTGCAACAGGTGCTCCTGCTCTGGCAGCAGGGCCAACCCACCGACAGCCTGGGCCTGGCCGATCGCAACCAACTGGAACTCCAACTGGAGCGCCTCAAGGCGCGCCTGGCCGAGATTCAGCAGGAACTGGACAGCCTCTACGCCTCGCGGCTCTATGAACTGTTCCAGGCCGAGCGCATCGCCCGCAAACAAAAGCGCAACCTGCTGGGGGAGTTGATGGACCAGATCGACCTCCAGATCGACCTTGCCAAGGTCCACTTGCGGGATCTGGGCTGGGAGGAAGCCGCGCCCGGCGCCGCCGAATCCGCCACGGAAACCGCCGGCAACCCTTCTTGATCCGCCCTGTCATCCCTTCTGCTCAGGAGTCCGCCGTGTTTCTTGCCATGAACCGTTTCCGCATCGCCGCCGGCCGTGAGCAGGAGTTCATCGACCATTGGCGCCAGCGCAACAGCTATTTGCACGAAGTCCCCGGCTTCCAGCAGTTCCACCTGCTCCAAGGCCCCAGCAACGGGGAGTTCACCCTGTTCGCCTCCCACACCCAATGGGAATCGGAAGCCGCCTTTGAGGCTTGGACCCAGTCCGAGGCTTTTCGCAAGGCCCACGCCAATGCCGGCGCCAGTGCCCGCGAGCTGTATCTTGGCCCGCCCCAGCTGGAGCTGTTCTCCAGCGTCCTCTGATCAGGTCGCGGACGCCTCCGCCGTGATCGGGGGGCACAGGGCGTAGGCCGCCATGGCGGCGATCACCGCATCCGCCTCCCCCACTGGCGGCGCCAGGCGGATCGTCAGGCCCTGATGGCGCACCATGGCATCGGCGGCCCGTTGGGGCAGATCCTTTTTGACGTGACTACCCGCCGCCATGAAGATCGGCACGATGGTGATGAGATCGGCCCCCTGCCCCGCCAGGTCGGCGATAGCCTCCTCCAGCGTAGGCTGCATCAACTCCAAGAAACCCAGAGCCACCGGCGTTTGCGGCGCCATTTGGGTCATGGCGGCGCGGATGCGGTGGAAAGGCTCGGCCCATTCGGCATTGCGGGCGCCGTGGCCGAAAAGAATGACGGCTTGCTTCATGAACAGAATCCTCGCGGTGCGGCCCCTCCCCTGAGGAGAAAACCATCCGGCCATGATACCGATCACGCTGTCCGCCACCGACCATTTTCTCGACAAGGTTTTCCCGAGGGGATTTGCCCTAGATCAATGCGTCTTTTCACCATCATTTGATAGTGGCAAATGTTCGAAAGTCCGTCAGAAAGGTGGCCCCGCCTTGCAACAGACCGCGCTGTATTCCTTCAACCAAGCACCGATCATGGTGCTGCATGCCGACGCCGCAGGCAACTGCGATTGGTGCAACGATACGTGGTTGCGATTCACCGGCCGCACCGTGGCCGAGGAAAAAGGCCGGGGCTGGATGGAGCACATCCACCCCGACGATTTGATGACCTGTTTGTCCATCTACCGCGCCGTCGTCAGCGCGCGCCAGCCGTTCTCGATGGAATACCGCATGCGCCAGGAAGGCGGCGATTTCCGCTGGATACTCGACAAGGGCGTGCCCGACGACGAAGGCCAGGGCTATACCCGCTACTGCTTCGACGTGACCGACCTCAAGGACACGCAGAAGGCCCTGGAGGACCAACGCCGGCTGCTCAAGCAGGCCCAGGAGATCGCCCGACTGGGGTACTACACCTACGACCTGGAACAGGACCACTGGGAAAGCTCGGACATCCTCAACGGTATTTTCGGCATCGGCGAATCCTATCCCCGTAGCCGGGAAGGCTGGCTTGGCCTAGTGGCGCCCGAGTGCCGCGACGAATTGGCCCGCTACATGGAAGACACCCTGGCCCAGCGCAAGAACTTCCTGCGGGAATACCGCATCGTCCGTCCTTGCGATGGCGAAGTACGCTGCGTCCAGGGCAAGGGCGTGATCAGTTACGCCGACGACGGCCGCCCCCAGTCGATGGTGGGCACCATCCGCGACATCACCGAGGAGGTCTCGATCCGCGACATGCTGGCCATCGATGCGACGGTGTTCGACCACAGCCAACAAGCCATCCTCATCGCCGACGCCAGTCGCCGCATCGTCCGCATCAATGCCGCCTTCACCCGCATTCTGGGCTACGGCCTGGAGGACGTGCGGGGCCAGAACCCCCGTTTCCTAAATTCCGGCATCCAGGACTCGGCCTTCTACCAATCCATGTGGCACAGCCTGAACTACACGGGCAAATGGCGCAACGAGATCTGGAATCGGTGCAAGGACGGCTCCCTGTGCCCGGGCATCCTGGACATCAATGCCGTCCATGACGGACAGGGCAACGTGCTCCACTACGTCGGCGTCTTCACCGAAATCACAGAGTTGAAGAACACCCAGCGCAATCTTGAGCGGTTGGTGAACTTCGATGCCCTGACCGGGCTGCCCAACCGGATCTTGGCGATGGACCGCCTACAACAGGCCCTATCGAACGCCACCCGCTACAACCGGCCGGTGGCGGTGTGCTTCCTCGATCTGGACAACTTCAAGCCGGTGAACGACCTCCACGGCCACGCCTGTGGCGATGCCCTGCTGGTGGAAGTGGCGGGGCGGCTGACGGCGGCGGTGCGCGGCGGCGACACCGTGGCCCGGCTGGGCGGTGACGAGTTCGTCATTCTGCTGACGGAGCTGGAGCACGGCTACGAGTTGGCGCCCGCCCTGGGCCGCATTCTGGACAGCGTCGCCAAGCCCTACGAGGTTTACGGCGCCGAGTTTCAAGTGACGGCGACCCTGGGCGCCACCATCTTCCCGCGGGATTATGGCGACGCCGAAACCCTGCTGCGCCATGCGGACATCGCCATGTACCGGGCCAAGCGGGCAGGTCGCAACCAGTTCCAGATCTACCGTCCGGAAGCCTGAGCAGGGTACTCAGCGCCCCTTGAGCAGGGCCGTCAGCACGGGGGGCGTGGCGAGGGTAGTGAGGATCACCATCACCACCACGGCGGAGAACAGGCCTTCGTCCATCACGCCCAACTGCCGCCCCGCCATGGCGAAGATGAGGCCCACCTCGCCCCGGGGCACCATGCCCCAGCCCACCAGCCAGCGCCCGGAACCTCCCGCCGCCAGCCCCGACAAGAGCTTGCCCACGACCCCGGCGGCGGTGATGCCCAAGGCCACCATGAGGGTCTGCGGCTCGGCGAAGGCCCGCAGGTCAACCTGCATGCCGGTCAGGACGAAGAACACCGGAACGAAGAGGTAACCGATGGGCTCGATCATGTGTTCGTGCTGATGGTGGGTGTGGCGCATCAGCACCGCCTTCACTCGCTCCTTCAGGGTCGGGTCGCCACCGGCCAACAGGGGTTCCACGTCGGCCACCACTTGCGGAATACGGAAGTCCTTGAGAAACACCGGTTCGAACAACAGCCCGGCCGCGAACGCGCCGATGATGGGCGCCAGGCCCGCCAGATGGGCCAACCAGGCCAGGAACAAGGCCGTGGCCAGAACCTGGGCGAAAAGCATGCTATGGCCCCGGTCGATGCGGGCCAGCCAGCGGCTGGAATGGGGCGCCACCCAGCGGCCGATGCCAATGCTGCCGGCCAGGAAAACCACGCTCTTGGCGATGATCAACACAATCTCGCCGACACCCACGGTGCCCGCCTGCACCAGGCTGGAAACCACCGCCAGGATCACCAGACCCAGCACGTCATCGATCACCGCCGCCCCCAGCACGATACGGGCGGCCGGCAGATCGAGCTTGCCCAGATCGCGGAAGACCCGACCGGTGATGCCGACGGAAGTCGCAGCCAGGGTGGCACCGAGGAAGAGATAGGTGTTGTGGGACTGCCCCGGCAACAGCAGCGGACCGGCCAGCAACAGGCCGATCAGGAAAGGCGCGGCAACGCCGATCACCGCCACCAGCGAGGCCCGGCCGCCAACCCGCACCAGGTCGGCCAGACGGGTTTCGAGGCCGATCTGCAAGAGCAACACGATCACCCCCAGCTCGGCGATGAAGGCGATGATGGGGTCCTTCGGTATGGCATCGAAAAAAGTCAGCCCCAGGAGGCTGAGGTTGCCCAACACCACCCCCAGCAGCAGTTCGCCCAACACCGCCGGCACCCCCAGCTTCGCGGCCAGGGGGGAAAACAGGCGGGCCGCCATCAGGATCAGAGCCAGCCACAACAGATTGATGCCGACCGTGCCGTCGCCGGCGGCCCAGGCGATGGCGGGCATGCCCAAGGCCAACAGCAGGAGCGGCGTGAAGCCGCCGCGACGCGGCGAAATCGACGCGACCTTAGGCATCGTCTTGCACCAGCAGCCCCAGCTTGCCCGCCAGCCATTTGGTCGTGGTGGCCTGGAGCAGGATGGTGGCCAGGATGGCGATGAAGGTCACCGAAGCGATCAGCTTGGCTTCCGGCGCGCCCAGGCCCACCAGCAAGCCTGCCAGGGCGCCGGGGATCACGCCGGTTTCCCGGGTCCAGCACATGAACAACAGCTCCTTGAACGACCAGCGGGCGCGACGGTCCGGCAAGGCGCAGAGGAAAACCGTGGCGGGACGGGCCACCAGCATGAACACCAGGACCACCGCCACGCCGCCCAGCCAGTACTTGGCCATCAGGCCGAAGTCCACCTGGGTGCCGAGCAGGATGAAAATGAACATGCGCATCACCAGGGCGGTGGTGGCGACGAAGTCCTCCATTTTTTCCTGTTCGCCTTCTTCCATGTCGAAGCCGAACACGTCCTTGTTGCCGATGATGATGCCGAACACGAAAACGGCCATGAAGCCGCTGGCGTGGAGACCATCCGCCCCCAGGTAGGCGCCGATCACCGCCATCAAGGTGACGATGGGCGCGTACTCCTGGAGGAAGGCGTACTTCTCGTGGGCAATCAGCAAGGCCGCCAGATAACCCAACACACCGCCGGCGATAAAGCCGATGCAGGCCTGTTGGGCCAGGTCCAGCAGGGAAGCGCCGAGGGAGAACTCGCCCTGGCCCATGGACAGGCCCAGCACGACGAAGGTGATGATGGCGCCGGTAGCGTCGTTGAAGGCCGACTCGGACATGACCGTCTGGGCCACCCGGTCCTTGATCTTCACCTGCTTGAACACCGGCACCAGGGTGGCCGGATCGGTGGAGGCGATGGTGGAGGCCAGCAGCAGGGCAACGATGAAGGGCAGCGAGAACACGTACCAGGCGGCGGCAGCGGTGATGAAGGCGGTGATCAGCACACCGACGGTGGCCATCAGCACGATGGAAACCCACACCTCCTTGAGCACCTTGAGCCGCAGCGAGGCACCGCCGTCGAACAGGATGTAGCAGGAACCGAAGATCAGGATCAATTGGTTCAGGGCGGAATCGGGCTTGATGTCCACCACACCGCTCACGCCCGGGCCCAGGGCCATGCCCAACAACAGGAAGACGGCCACGTCGGGCACCTTCAGCTTCTGTGCCAAGAGGCCGAAGGCGGTGCCGAAGGCCAGGATCAGGCCGAAGGTGGACAGGACGTGTTTGGCTAATTCGATCGCGGCGGAGGATTCCATCAGGTCGCTTTCACTACAATGGGGGATAGGAAACCCGAATTCTAGCAAGCGCCATACCCACCCTTTTTCGTCGCCGATGCACAACTCCCTGTTTTCCCTGCTGCTGCTCCTGACCGCCGCCGTCGGCGCGGTGTCCGCCACCCGTCGCTTTAACCTGCCCCCGATGCTGGGCTACCTGGCGGTGGGCATCGCCATCGGCCCCCACGGCTTGCGCCTGCTGGCGGAAAGCGAAACGGTGGATACCGTGGCCGAATTCGGCGTGGTCTTCCTCATGTTCTCCATCGGTCTCGAATTCAGCCTGACCCGGCTCAAGGCCATGCGCGGCCTGGTGTTCGGTCTCGGCGGCGCGCAAATGCTGCTGACCACCAGCGTCACGCTGGCGGTGGCACTGGCCGTCGGCCAGCACTGGCGCAGCGGTCTGGCCATGGGCCTGGCCCTGTCCATGTCGTCCACCGCCATCGTCGCCAAGATGCTGTCGGAACGCTTCGAACTCCATTCCCGTTCCGGACGGCAGACCATGGGGGTGCTGCTGTTCCAGGACCTGGCCGTGGTGCCCTGCCTGATCCTGCTGCCGGCGCTGGCCGAGCCGGCGGCGGACATGTTCAACACCCTGGGCGCGGCCTTGCTCCAGGCGGTGCTGGTGCTCACCGTGCTGGTCTGGCTGGGACAACGCCTGATGCAGCCCCTGTTCGACGCCGTGGCCCACCACCGCTCCCAGGAACTGTTCGTGCTCACCATCCTCTGGGTCGTGGTGGGCCTGGCCTACGCCACCGCCCGCAGCGGCCTGTCCCTGGCCCTGGGCGCCTTCGTCGGCGGCATGCTGGTGTCGGAAACCGCCTACCGCCATCAGGTGGAAGCCGACATCCGTCCTTTCCGCGACATCCTGCTCGGGCTGTTCTTCGTCACCGTGGGCATGATGCTCGACCTGCACTTCGTCGCCCTCCACCTGCACCTGCTGGCCCTGACCCTGCTCGCCCTGGTGGCGGGCAAGGGGCTGGTGGTGCTGATCGTCTCCCTGGCCGCCCGCAGCCCGCGCGAGGTGGCCCTGCGCACCGCCGCTCAGTTGGCCCAGGCCGGCGAATTCGGCCTGGTGCTGATCGAGCTGGCCCACGACCAGAAACTGCTCGGCGGCGAAACCTTCCAGGTGGTCACCGCTGCGGCCCTGATCTCCATGTTCCTCGCCCCCTTCCTGATAGCCCAGGCCGCCCGACTGGGCAGCCATCTTGCCCGCAGCCGGGCCAGCAGTCGCGGTGCCAAGGTTGTGGAACAGGTGGCGGCCGAAGGCGGCGCCCTGGACGGCCACGTCATCCTCTGCGGCTACGGTCGCACCGGTGCCCGCATCGCCGACTTCCTCGAAGGGGAGAGCGTGCCCTTCCTGGCCCTGGACGTGGATCCGCGGCGCACGCGGCAAGCGGTGGCGCGAGGACGACGGGTGGTGTTCGGCAACGCCGACCGGGAGGAGATCCTCAAGGCCGCCGGCATCGACCGCGCCCGGGCGGTGGTGATCACCTACCCGGACCAGTCCTCCATCGAGCAGGTGCTGCGGGTGGTACGTCAGCAGCGCCCCGATATTCCCGTGGTGGTGCGCACCCAGGACGAATCCTCGGTGCCGCGCCTGAAGGCGGCCGGCGCCACCGAAGTGGTGCCCGAGGTGCTCGAAGGCAGCCTGATGATCGCGGCAGAAACCCTGTCCCAGTTGGGTATTCCCACCGAGCAGGCATTGATGCGGGTGCGGGCCATCCGCGCCGAACGCTACGCCTCCCTGCGGGAGTACTACCAGCAGGAACGAACCGGCATGATAAAAAGGGGGTTGGCGAAAATCCGGCGCAAGGACGTGGCCGGCAGCACCGACACCCCGGAGGAATCCAAAACATGAAAACCGCATTCCGCCCCCTGGCACTGCTCGCGCTCCTAGCCGCCCTGTGGAGCAGCGGCCTCGCCCTGGCCCAGGAAGCCCTGACCACGGGACAGACCCTCTACCTGCCGATCTATTCCCACCTCTACCACGGCGACCTGGACCGTAGCGGCAAGCCCGGGGAAACCCTGACCTCGGCCCACATCAGCATCCGCAACACGGACGGCGGTGCCAGCCTGCGGGTGGCCTCGGCCCGCTACTACGACACCAACGGCAAGCTGTTGAAGGAATACGTGCCCAGCCCCCGCACCGTGCCGCCCCTGGGTACCCTGGAACTGTTCGTGCCCCATACCGACGTTTCCGGCGGCTCCGGCGCTAATTTCATCATCGTCTGGAACGCCGACGCGGCCATCAATCCGCCCCTGGTCGAGGCCCTGCATGCGGATATCCGGGCCTCCCGCAGCGTGGTGTTCATCACCACCGGCAAGGTACTGAAAAAGTGAAGAAAACTCCCGGCCTCCCGAGATGGCCGGGAACTTCGTTTCACAATGTGATACATTCTGCGCCTCGTGAAACGACGGATGGACAACGTGGCGGGTACTGAAAAAACGACGGAAGCAAAGGGCGGCATCCAGGTCATCGAGCGGATGATGCGCCTGCTGGATGTGCTGTCCTACTACCACGACCCGGTCAGCCTCAAGCAACTGGCCCTGGAAACCGACCTCCATCCCTCCACCGCCCATCGCATCCTGGCCGCCATGGCCGCCTCGGGCTTCGCCGAAAAAGCCGACGGCGGCACCTACCGTCTCGGCATCCGCCTGCTGGAACTCGGCAACCTGGTCAAATCCCGCATCAACATCCGTGACGCCGCCATGCCGCTGATGCAGCAGTTGCACCAACGCCTGGGGGAAAGCATCAACCTCGGGGTGCGCCAGGGCGACGAGATCGTTTACGTGGAACGGACCTCCAGCGGCCGCTCGTCGGTGCGGGTGGTGCACCTGGTGGGCGCCCGGGCGCCCCTGCACGTGACCTCGGTGGGCAAGCTCTACCTGGCCGAGGACAGCGCCGACAGCGTGCGCGATTACGCCCGCCGCACCGGCCTGCCCGGCCCCACGCCCAACTCCATCACCACCCTGCCCGCCCTGGAAAAGGAACTGGACTGGGTGCGCCGCCACGGCGTGGCCTTCGACCGGGAAGAAATCGAGCAGGGCCTGCGCTGCATCGCCGCGCCGGTGCGGGACGACAGCGGCCAGCTAGTGGCGGGCCTGTCCATCTCGGCCCCGAGCGACCGCCACAAACCGGACTGGGCCGCCATCCTCAAGGAAACCGCCGACACCATTTCCGCCGCCATCGGCTACGTCAAGGCGGACTGAGGGCGGTCCACCACCGCCCATGAATGGCGGCGACCCATGAAAAAAGGAGGCGATGCCTCCTTTTTTCATGGTCCCTCGGCGGGCTTATAGACAGTCTTACAGGCTGGCCAGAACGGCGACCGGATCCACCGCGTCCACCTGGCCGGGGTCCAGGAAGCGATGGGCGTAGTGCAGGTAGATTTTTTCCTGCATGAAAATCTGGAACAGGTCGGGATCGATATGGCCGTTGCGGGCGAAGGCCGCCAGGATGTTCACCGCCTGGGAAACCTTCATCGCCGCCTTGTAGGGACGGTCCCGCGCGGTCAGGGCCTCGAAGATGTCGGCGATACCCATGATGCGGGCCTGGACCGACATCTGGTCGCGGGTGAGACCCTTCGGATAGCCCTTGCCGTCCATGCGCTCGTGGTGGCCGCCGGCGAATTCCGGCACGTTGCGCAGATGCTTGGGCCAGGGCAGTTGCTCCAGCATCTTGATGGTGGCGACGATGTGGTAATTGATGACTTCCCGTTCCTTGGCGGTGAGGGTGCCGGCGCGAATCGACAGGTTCTCGATCTCGTCGACGGACAGGAAATCCGCTTCCGCCCCGGCCGGATTGCGCCACTGGTAAGCCTTGGCGATTCGCCGCACCCGGTCCTGATCCTCGTCCTTCATGGTCTCGCCACCGATGTTGCAACGGCGCAGGAAGGCGCGGTCGTCCTCCAGTTGGCGCAGGGTCGCCTCCAACTCCACCTGAATGGCGGCCTTGGCTTGTGCATCGGTGGGGTCGGGCAGGTCGGCCTGACGACGCAGGGCCGCGATCTCCGCGTCCCGCTTAATCACCTCGAAACGGGTGTCGAGCAGATGAATACGGTCGAACAGGGTTTCCAGCTTGGTCGCCTTGTCCACCACGTGAACAGGCGTGG
This sequence comes from Denitratisoma sp. agr-D3, assembly GCF_054658675.1. Taxonomy (NCBI): domain Bacteria; kingdom Pseudomonadati; phylum Pseudomonadota; class Betaproteobacteria; order Nitrosomonadales; family Sterolibacteriaceae; genus Denitratisoma; species Denitratisoma sp. agr-D3. The sequence goes on from NZ_BAAGIA010000003.1 coordinate 582,974, forward strand.
TGACCTTGCCGCAGTCGTGCAGCATGCTGGCAATCTTGAGTTCGTAACGATCCCGCTCCGACATGGCGAAATCCGCCAGGGGGCCCTGCTCCGTGCGGTTGACCGCATCGGCCAGCATCAAGGTGAGTTCCGGGACCCGCTGGCAGTGGCCGGCGGTATAGGGGGACTTTTCATCGATGGCCAGGTTGATGAGGCCGATGAAGGATTCGAACAGCGTCTCCAACTGGCTGATGAGCTGCCGGTTGGTGAGGGCGATGGCAGCCTGGGAAGCCAGGGACTCGGCCAGGCGCTGATCGCCCGGGGAAAAGGCCTGTACCTGGCCCGTGGCCGGATCGACGGCGTTGATCAATTGCAGGACGCCGATGAGTTCGTTCTCGTGATTGCGCAGGGGCACGGTGAGAAAGGACTTGGAGGCGTAGCCGGTTTTCTGGTCGAAGCGGCGGGTGCCGGAAAAATCGAAACCGGCGGCGGCATAGACGTCGGCGATGTTGACGGTGCAGCCATGCAGGGCGGCATAGGCCGCCACCGTGGCGTCATTGGGCCGGCCGCTCTCGTCGTAGAGGGGCACGTCGGGCAGCTTGATGGGGTTGCCCGTGGTGCCGCCCAGGGCCAAGCCCAGGGAGTCCGTGCGCATGATCTCGAAGCGCAGGTGGTTGCGGTCTTCGGTCAGACCGTAGAGCGTGCCGCCATCGGCCCGGGTGATGTCCTTGGCCGCCAGCAGGATGCCTTCCAGCAGACGCTGGATGTCCCGTTCCTGGGACAACGCGGTTCCCACCGCGTTGAGCATCTCCAAACGGCGGAACAGGTCGTCGGCATTGTCCATGTCGGTGCTGGAGGTGTGGTCTCGCGGCAAGGGATTATTTGATGCAGACGGCCCGCACCTGTTTGACGTCGGTGATGCCTTGCAGACACTTTTCCAGGCCGTCCATCTTCAGGGTCAACATGCCATCCTCCAGGGCCTGGGCGAACAACTCGGCCACCCGCGCGTGTTCCTGGATCAATTTTTTGGTGGCGTCGGTGCCCAGCATCAGCTCGTGCAGGCCGACACGGCCCTTGTAGCCGGTGCCGCCGCACTCGGGGCAGCCCACGGCCCGGTAGAGGGTCAGCTTGCCGTCGTCGCCGTAGTCGTTCACCAGGCGGCGGTAGACGTTCTCGTAGGCGGCCTTGCCGTCGCGCTTGAAGGTCGCCGTGTTGAGCAGCTCGTTGCAGTACTCGGCCATGAACAGCTTCACTTCCTCCGCGTCGGGGACGTAAGCTTCCTTGCACTTGCTGCACAGGCGCTTGGCCAAGCGCTGGGCCAGGACGCCCAGCAGGGCATCGGCGAAGTTGAAGGGGTCCATGCCCATGTCCAGCAGACGGATGATGGATTCCGGCGCGCTGTTGGTGTGCAAGGTGGCGAACACCAAGTGCCCGGTCAGGGAGGCCTCGATGCCGATGCTGGTGGTTTCGGCATCCCGCATTTCCCCCACCATGATGATGTCCGGATCGGCCCGGAGGAAGGCTTTCATCACCGTGGCGAAGTCCATCACCTTCTTGTTCACCTGAACCTGGCGCAGGCCCTTCTGGGTGATTTCCACCGGATCCTCGGCGGTCCAGATCTTGGTGTCCGGCGTATTGAGATAGCCCAGCACCGAGTGCAGGGTGGTGGTCTTGCCGGAACCGGTGGGACCGCAGACGAAGAACAGACCGTAGGGCTTGCTCACCGCCGATTTGAGCTTTTCCAGATTGCGCGGCAGCACACCCAGCTTGTCGATGGGGATGGGTTCGCCTGCGGCGAGGATCCGCATCACGACATCCTCCACCCCGCCGGTGGAAGGAATGGTCGCCACCCGCAACTCGATGTCAAGGGGGCCGAACTTCTTGAACTTGATCTTGCCGTCCTGGGGCTTGCGCCGCTCGGCGATGTCCAGGTCGCACATGATCTTGATCCGGGCGACGATAGCGTTGCGGTAGACCGCGGGCACCTCGATGTACTTGGCCAGGGAGCCGTCCTTGCGGAAGCGGATCAACACCTTGTCCTTGCCGATGCCCGGCTCAATGTGGATATCGGAAGCGCCCTGCTGGTAGGCATCGACAATGATCTTGTTCACCAGCTTGACCAGCTCGTTATCGGCGGCGGCGGAAACGTCGTCGTCGGTGGACTCGAAGCCATCGCCGTCGCCCTCGTCGAGGCTGGAGAGCAGGTCGCCGACGGAAGTTTCGTCCATGGCCGGGCCGCTGGGGCCGAACAGTTGGTCCAAGGTTTCCTTGAACTCATGGGCGGTGGTGACGCGGTAGACGATCTTGCGCCGGGGAAAGACGTTGCTCACCACCCGCGAGCCCTTCACCTGTTCGGGATCGAGGCACAAGACGACGATGCCCTCCTGACTGTCGTCGATGGGCGCCCACTGGTACTGGGCCAGATACTCGCGTTTCAGATTCTTGAGCAAGTCCACCGGCTTGACCCGATCGGACTTGAACGGCTCGTAGGGCACGTTGAAGAACTTGGACAGGGCGGCGCCCAGGGCCGGCAATTGCACCTGGTAGTGGCTGGCAAGGACCACTTCGATATTGCAGTTTTCCTTGCGGGCGGCACGCTTGGCCTGTTCTAGTTCGTCGGCGCCAATGACGGCGTCGGCCACCAGGAAGTCGTACTTCGACCGGGCGATCTGGGCTGGTTTGTTGCGCTGGGTAAAGGCAATGGCCAGGGTTTCGCAAAGCCCCTTGACGCCCTCTTCCGCCACCTGGATGAAGGGCGTGTCGGCCTTGTTGTTGATGATCTGCACCACCCCCAACAACTCGCCGCCGACATGGTCAACGATGGGCGCCACCAGCATCTGCTTGGTCCGGTAACCGGTCTTGGCATCCACCTCCTGGAGAAAGCGCAGGCTGGGGTGGATTTTCTTGAGTTCTTTTTCGTCGTAAACGTCGCTGATGTTGATGATGCGCTTGGACAGGGCGACGTAGCCGGCGATGCTCTGGTCGGTGATGGGCAGGCGCAGGTCCTTGAAGGAATTGAGCCCCGTCTTGACCTTGGAGATGATGGAGGCCTTGTCGTCACCGACGGCGTAGATGGTCAAGCGGTCCGCGTTGAACAGGCTACAGATGTCCTGGGACAACTCCAGCATGATCTCGTCGATGTTGGAGGTCGCATGGATTTTGTTGGTGACCGATTGCAGGCTCTTGAAAAACGCCAGCCGGCTGACCACATCCGCCTGTCCGGCACCGTCCGCCGGATTGGCCGGTATTGCGCTCATTGTTGCTCCCCCTCTGCGTGCCGACTGCCCTTCATGCCCATTATTATGCCCGCCGCCCCGGCCCCGGGCCGGACACCCAGGCGCCGGGCCAAACAGAGGCACTCCCCTCGGCAATCCGAGGTCATTGGGCGCTCCTCGTGGCAGGGCTTATTTTGTTTCAAACGTCGTGACTCCATCCCAGCCGTCCCCCGGCGGATCCTGCCGCAGATGGGCGATTCTCTCCAGGTAGAGCTGGTAGAGATAGCGTGGATTATCCCCTGTCAGGCGGCGCAATAAAGTTTCGGCCTGATCCCACTGTTGGGCGCGGTAAGCGTTCAAGGCCTGCGCCCAGCAAGCGAGCTCCTCCAGTTCGGCCGCAGCCACTTGCCCTTGGAATCCCAGGGGTTCGTAAATGCCCACCGGCTCTTCTTTGCCTTTCACCCGCACCCGATCCAACTCGCGGAATACCGCTATGTCCAACAGCAATTGGCGCGTGGTTTCACCGACGATGATGCCGACGCCGTATTGTTTGGTGATGCCCTCCAGGCGCGAGCCCAGGTTTACCGCATCGCCCATGACCGTGTAGGCCTTGCGCACCGGCGAACCCATGTCGCCGACGGTCATCACCCCGGTATTAATGCCGACACCGATCTTCAATTCCGGCCAGCCGCGCGCCACCAGGTGACGGTTCAAATCGACCAGGGCTTGCTGCATGGCCAGCGCCGTCGCCACCGCACGCTTGGCGTGCTGGGGATCCTCCATTGGCGCTCCCCAGAATGCCATGATGGCGTCGCCGATGTATTTATCCAGGGTGCCCTTTTGATCGCGGATAACGGCCGTCATGGCCCCCAGGTATTCATTCATCAGGGTGGCCAATTGATCCGGCGCCAGGCCTTCGGAAATCGTGGTGAAACCCCGCACGTCGGAAAACAGCACGGTCAATTCGGCCTTGCGTCCGTCCATGCTGTAGCCCTTCGGATTACGGGCCATTTCTTCCACCAACTCCGGTGGAACGTATTGTCCGAACAGTTCGGTGAACTGGCGCTTGGTGCGGGACTCGACAAAGTAACCCCACGCCATGTTGAGGCCATAGAGCAAGGCCACCAAGACCAAGCCGTTCGCCAGCGGCAGGACCATGCCGCTGTTCCAGAAAGACAGATTGACGCCGATCAGCGCCGCCGCAATGCCGGCCGCCGCGAGGCTGGCCTTGAGCGGACTCAACTGCGGCAACAGGAATATCATGGCCACTGCCGCCAGCAGCACCGACAACAAGTCGGCCCCGAGCACGTAGGCGGGCTTGTGTTTCAAGTTGCCGTTGAGGATGCCAGCCACCAAGTTGGCATGCACCTCGACACCGGGGTACACATTGCCCACGGGCGTTACCCGCAAATCCATCAAGCCGGGCGAGCTGGCACCGATCAACACGATTTTTCCCGCCAACTGGCTCGCCGGTGTACGTCCCGCCAGGACATCGGCCATGGGGATGTAGCGGAAGCTGCCGCGATAGCCGCGATAGGGCACCAGGGTGGCGCCGTTCTCGTCGACGGGAATGCGCAGCAGGCCACGATCGGAGGGAAGGTCCAACCACTCCATCGAACCAAAGCTGCGGGGATCGGCATCGTCGGGATAGCCGGGGAAGACCGTGGGTACGTCCAATAGTCGCCGCACCATGGCCAGGGCCAGGGACTCATAATAAGCGCCATGGTATTCGGCCAGCAGCGGCACCCGGCGCGTGGTGCCGTCAAAATCCACCAGGGCATCGAAATGGCCGGCGGCCCCGGCGGCTTGCTGGAACCGCTCCAGATTGGCGCCGTAACCCGACCAGGAAGAAATCGCCGTACTCCCCTCGGGGATGGCCCCTGCAGGCACCACCGGCGCGGGCAAGGCGCCACTCGTGTGGACTTCGTCCTGATTCGAGAAGTAGTAACCGAGGACGACGGGACGCTTGGCCAAGGCGGCCGCGAAGCGGGCATCGTAATCAAGCCGTGGCCGCAGGCTGTTCAGAAGCGCCTGGAAGGCCTCGTTATCCTTCAGGTCCTTGCTCGCCAAGCGATTGAGGGAACCCATGCCCGAACTATCGTCGGGCTCGGCAAAGACCACGTCGAAACCCACCACGGCGACCTTGTACTGATCGAACAAGCGGTCCATCAGTTTCGCCAGCTTATCCCGGCCCCATGGCCAGCGGCCCACTTCCGCCAAGGATTTTTCATCAATGTCGACGATCACCACCTTGTCGTCGATACCGCCTGGCAAGGTCAACCGTACCTTGGCGTCATAGGCAATAGCATCCAGATGACTAATGAGGGGAATGCGATAGAGTTGGACCGAGTGCCCCAGGAGTACCAAGGCAATGGCACAGCCCAGGCAATAGCGGATCCAATGCTGATTCAAGGAGAGTCTCACGGTCGGCGACGGTCAGGCACGTTTCAGAAAAAATGCCATTTTGACGCCCGCTAACTCGATCACATCCCGATCCTGAAGGGGGTGGGCTTTGGTATCGAGCATCGTCCCGTTGACGATGGGGAATGTGGTCCCTTCGACATGAGTAATGAAGTAGCCCAGAGGCTGGCGAGTAATCGCCGCCACTTGAAGACCGGTCTTGCCCAAGGTCGTCAAGGGTTTGACCAGGGCCAACTCCCGACCGTGAGCGCCACCACTCAACACCTGGATGACGCCCAAGGGCATTGCCTGGTCTTGGCTGGTAGCAGCGGACACTTCGACGGGCGGACGCTGACCCATGGGAGGAACGCCTCCCCCTGGGACATCGGCCTCCTCACTTGTCCGCGTCGCAGCAGACGGCATTAGAGATGGCGCATTAGCCACGCTAGCCCGCATCATGTCCGGGCGCAGCACCATTGTTTTTTCAAAATCCTGCGTCTGTTGAACAGGAACATCATTGATGTACTTGAGACGGTACTTACCCAACTCGATGACATCGTTGGGCTGAAGGAAGTGTTTCTGGATCTGCTTGCCATTCACGTAAGTACCGTTCGTGCTGGCCAGATCCTCCAGAAAGGAATCGTTCAGAATGGTCACGATGGCGGCGTGTTCGCCAGAAATCGCCAGATTATCGATTTGGATGTCGTTATGAGGCTTGCGACCGATGGTGACCCGCTCTTTGACGAGCGGAATCTCCTTCAACGTCAGACCATCCATACTCAAAATGAGCTTCGCCATCGCACTTTCCTTGAAATCCCCATCAGACCACCGCATTTGCCACATCATGTGGAGGCATGGCTATTGGTTATAGAGCTTACCAACAATAAACCTTAGAAAACATGGTCGTAACATCAAATTGTGCGGTTTCACCTACGACTGGCAAACTGGTGAGCACCAGCTATCGCCTCAATCAACCACGCCGTCCAAACAAAAAGCCCACCGTAAAGATGGGCTTCGCGCATTGACGTTCAAGTGGTCTCTACTTTCAACCAGCCTGAGCCTCGGCCTCTTGCTCCATGTAGACCCAGTCAACAATTTCACTATTGGGAACATACCCAGTCACCAATTGCTGCATCATCAAACGAATCACAGCAACATCGTTCAGGTTCAAAGCCAACTCCAGAGCCTTGAGTTTTGGCTCCAACTCAGACCACGGAATGAAGTCCTCATGGGCTTTCATGATCCGCGAATGGGTTGTGGGCTTGGGGTTGTCACCGATGAGCAGTTCTTCATAGAGCTTCTCACCGGGACGCAGACCAGTAATCTCGATCTCGATTTCACCATCGGGGTTTTGTTCATCTTTGACGGTCAGACCTGAAAGCTCAATCATGCGACGAGCTAAATCCATAATTTTGACCGACTGTCCCATATCGAGAACGAACACATCCCCGCCCTTTGCCATGGCGCCAGCTTGGACCACCAGTTGCGAGGCTTCAGGAATTGTCATGAAGTATCGAGTGATTTCAGGATGCGTCAACGTAATCGGCCCGCCATCACGAATCTGCTGTCGGAACTTCGGTACCACTGACCCCGATGAGCCCAGAACATTGCCGAAGCGCACCATGCTAAATTTGGTACCGAGGCTGATCACAGCAAGAGCCTGCAGCGCCATTTCTGCCAGTCGCTTGCTGGCCCCCATGATGTTAGTCGGTCGAACCGCCTTGTCGGTGCTGATGAGAACGAAATCCGAGACACCGTTTTCTACCGCCGCTTGGGCTGTACGCAGTGTGCCGAGCACGTTGTTCTTGATCCCTTCGGCTGGGTTGTGCTCCACCATGGGCACATGCTTGTAGGCTGCCGCATGGTAGACCGTATTTGGATGCCAGGTTGACATAATCTCGTGCATACGCTCGTTTTCTTGTACCGAGGCCAGTAAGGGTACTAGAACGATGTCACGACCAGCGAGCTTTTCTTCGAGTTCCTGATGAATGCCATAGAGCGCAAACTCACTTTGTTCGATCAACAGCAATTTGCTTGGGCCGATCGTCAGGATCTGGCGGCATAGTTCGCTACCGATGGAACCGCCGGCACCGGTCACCATCACGACCTTGCCGCGCACGTTCATGGCCAGCAGGATGTGATTGGGCATCACCGGCTCACGACCGAGTAGGTCGTCAATGTCTAGTTCGCGCAGATCTGAGATGCTGACCTTGCCCTGCGCCAGATCGGTCACGCTGGGTAGGGTACGCACAGCTACTTTTGCCACACGGACCTGGCCCAGAATATCGTTGCGGCGGCGGCGCGAAAGACTGGGCATTGCCAGCAACACGTCGCTGATATTGAGGGTGCTGGCTAAGCTGTTCAAATCAGCCGGATTGTAGATGGGTTGACCATTGAGCACGTGGCCGTGCAGACGATCATCGTCGTCCAGAAATCCAGCCACCTGCATTTCGTGGCTGTTGGCCATGGCCGCCGCCAACTGGCGCCCTGTGCTGCCTGCACCGTAGATCAGCACCTTGGGCCGCGAGGCGTGCTTGAGGATGCTTAGGTACTGGTCACCCAACCAGACCCGGGCCAGTGCGCGCGACGCACCCACAAACAGCAGCAGCAGGATAGGTTGGATGATGCCGATCGTGCGTGGCACACCGGTTACACCTATGGCAGTGAAGACCGAGGCATAGAGCAAGCCGTAAATTCCCTCGGCACGGGCCACCGCCAGCAAGGCCGGCCAGCCGCTGTAACGGAAGATGGCACGGTACAGACCTGACACGATAAAGATGGGCAGTGCAATTCCGATTGAAGCGCCTACGGCCCAAAGGGCGGCACCAGAAAGGGCGACGAACTCACCAAGTCGCAGGTAGTAGGCAAGCCATACGGTCAGGACACACAGCCCCATATCTACGGATAGGACCAAAAATCGCTTTGCTGCTCGTGGCAAACCCAGTAACGGGACAACGAGCTTAGACATGCAGATTCTCATTGCGTACAGCTTCCTGAATCCTGAGTCCTCAAGATGATCTGTGCTTTTCTTCAATGTGACACTCCATTCCTTGCCAGAACCACTAACGCCGTCATCCACAGTACCTTCAGATCAAACAGCAATGACCGACGCTGCAGATACTCCGCATCCAGCTCCACCTTCTGAGGAATTGGCAGCTCATCTCGTCCGTTAACCTGTGCCCACCCGGTCAAACCAGGCACCAGTTCGTGCACGCCCTTTTCTGTGCGCAAAGCAATCAGGTCTTCCTGATTAAACAGCGCCGGGCGTGGGCCAACAAGGCTCATGTCCCCTTTCAGGATGCACCACAACTGGGGCAGCTCGTCCAGGCTGGATTGGCGCAGAAAAGAACCGACGGGAGTGAGCCATTGCTCAGGGTTCTGCAGCAAGTGCGTGGCCACCGCCGGCGTGTCGATGCGCATACTGCGGAACTTGGGCATTCTGAAAATTCGGTTATGGCGGCCCACACGGTCGCTCCAGTACAAGGCTGGCCCAGGCGAAGTAAGACGAACGGCCAGCGCCGTCATCACAATCGGCAGGGCAAGAAACACAGCCGCCACCAACGCCACAACCACGTCAAACAAACGCTTCATGACCGCAAGCCTTCAGCGGCACGCCGCAGCCCTTCATCCACCGACACCGGTGGGGCCCACCCAAGCAGTTGTCTGGTTTTGGCAATGTCCAGCTGCAACGAGCCGCACAGACGCTGATAGATACCCGGCTTGTTCAATACGGTTGCGCCCAGCTTTAAGAGTGCAGATGGAACGCAAAACAGTCGTGCCGGCTTCCCCATGGCAGCGCCCATACGCTTGAGCAGTTCTGCAGTTGATATATCCTCTCCGTCACTCACTAGGAATGTCTGGTTGGCTGCTGCAGGGTGGTTCAAACAGGTCATGGTCAAGTCCACCAGGTTGTCCAGTGCGACCAAGCTGCGGCGGTTTTCAGTCACTGTAGCCAGTGGCAGCGGGACACCGCGCGCCAGCCAACGCATCATGGACTCGAAGTTGGCTTTCACGCCCGGTCCATACACCAGGGGCGGTCGAATGATCACTACCTCCATGCCTGTTTCATCGGCAATCTGTCGGAGCAACTGCTCTGCCTCGTACTTGGACACGCCGTAGGAATCTTCTGGTGCAGGCGCATCATCTGCAGTGAACGGATGCCCCGCTTCCGTGAATTCACCGTTCACCTTGACGGAGCTTAGAAAAACAAAGCGCCTTACCCCCGCGACCGCTGCCTGGCGTGCAAGAGCAGCCGAGCCTTCGACATTCACGCGACGAAACTCTGCCAATGGGTCCGAGCTCTTGTCGTTCATGACGTGAACGCGGGCGGCCAAGTGCACAACCTGCTCCACCTTGCTCAAGACCTCCGTCCAGTCGGTGACTGACGAAAGGCTGCCAATCGCGAAAGCCTCAGCACCATCTGGCTTTGAGTTCAGCGATCTCACAGCACCTCGTACAAAGACGCCGTCTCTGCGCAATCTCGCACAAAGCGAAGAACCGACAAACCCGTTCGCGCCCGTCACCAACGTTGTCATGGATTTACAGGGCCTTACGCCAGACCGTTCGGTTCACGTAATCGGTGTAGCTTTCCACTATGCGAAGGACCTGCTTGGAGACCGAAGGGTTCTCGTAATCCTGCACAGGGCGCACTGTGGCCTTCTCATTGGTGTGTTGCGCTACTGTGATTCGAACCGCATCCAGCACACGTTCCTTCTTCAGCCCTGCCATGATCAGCGTTCCTGCATCCATCCCTTCAGGACGCTCATGCGCATTACGAATCGTGATGGCAGGCAGATTCAGCAGCGAGGCTTCCTCAGTGATCGTTCCGCTGTCAGAAATCACGCACAACGACTCCATCTGCAGCCGGATGTAGTCACAAAAACCAAATGGCTTCATGAACTGAACCCTAGTATCTAGCTCCACCCCCGACAGGGCGTCGAGCCGCTTGCGTGTTCTAGGATGGGTCGAGACGATCACGGGCACATCGTACGTTTCAGCCAGTGCATTCAGGGTATCCAGCAAATCCAGGAGGTTTTCTTCGGAATCCACGTTTTCTTCGCGGTGCGCACTGACGATGAAGTAGCGGCCCTGATCAAGCCGCATGCGCTGGAGCACATCAGAGGCCTGGATTTTGGGCATGTAGTGGTCTAAGACCTCGCGCATGTGCGATCCAGTCTTGATGATCGTTTCAGGCGGAATGCCTTCGGCAATCAGATAACGGCGTGCGTGCTCGGTCAAGACCAGGTTGATGTCGCTCAGATGGTCCAACACCTTGCGATTCAGCTCTTCGGGCACTCGCTGATCGAAGCAGCGGTTGCCCGCCTCCATGTGAAACACCGGTACCTTGCGACGCTTCGCGGCAATGACCGCCAGGCAGGAGTTGGTGTCGCCGTACAGCATCACGGCGTCCGGCTGCTCTGCAGCCAGCACCTCGTCGGCTTTCTCGATCACCCTCGCAATGGTTTGCGCCGCATTGTCCCCCACAACTTCGAGAAAGTGGTCAGGCTTGCGGATTTCAAGGTCGTCAAAGAAAACCTGATTCAGCTCGTAATCGTAGTTCTGGCCGGTGTGTACCAGCACATGCTGGGTGTGGCGGTCGAATTCGGCGATCACCCGACTCATCTTGATGAGCTCTGGCCGGGTGCCGACTATGGTCATGACTTTAAGCATGCAACTCGTCCTTGATGTAGTCCAAGGTCAGCAGCAAGGATTTGACCTCCTCAACGTTCAGCCGGCGAGTGTTGTGTGAGGTGTAGTCGTCCAGCGTGGAAATATCTGTCTCCCCCTCGCTGAAGTACTTGGCGTAGTTCAGGTCGCGGTTGTCTGCGGGGATACGGTAGTAGCCGCCCATGTCGATGGCGTGCGCCATCTCCTCACGGGAAATCAGCGATTCGTAAAGCTTCTCACCGTGCCGCGTTCCAATCACCTGCGTCTGCATTTCGGGCTGACCAAACAGTTCTTTCAGTGCTTGTGCAAGGTCTCCCACGGTTGAGGCAGGCGCCTTTTGCACAAAAATGTCACCCTGCTGACCATGGGTGAAGGCATACAACACCAAGTCAACAGAGTCTTCCAGAGACATCAGGAAACGGGTCATGTTGGGGTCGGTGACTGTCAGTGGCCGCCCTTCCTTGAGTTGGGACACGAATAAAGGAATCACAGACCCACGGGATGCCATGACGTTGCCGTAGCGGGTGGCACAGAAAACAGTTTCACCCGGCTGCTGCAAACGCGCTTTGGCCACCATCACCTTCTCGGCCATTGCCTTAGATATGCCCATGGCGTTGATCGGGTAGACCGCCTTATCGGTAGACAACACCACCACACGCTCGACGCCTGCATCCGTTGCGGCATTTAGCACGTTTTCGGTGCCCATCACATTGGTGCGCATGGCCTCCATCGGGTAGAACTCGCAGGAGGGGACCTGTTTCAATGCCGCCGCATGAAATACATAGTCCACCCCCTTCATGGCCTGCCTCAAGCTTGCCTCGTCGCGCACATCGCCTATGTAAAACCGTAGCTTAGGATGATTGAGCCCAATACGCATGTCTTCCTGCTTCTTTTCATCGCGGCTGAAGATTCGAATTTCCTTGATCGTCGTGTCGAGAAACCGAGTCAGAACCGTATTGCCGAACGACCCCGTTCCGCCGGTGATCATCAGTGTCTTTCCGGAAAACATATACGTCCTCTTAGCTGAAGTTTTTCATGCGCTTGACTAGCTCAGGCCAGTCCGGCGCCACATAACCCGTCGCATCCCTGAAACGATCGGCGACGAGCGAGCGGTCGAGCACGACCGAATCGTCAGGCAAGATACTGATCGACTTGCCATATTCCGCAGCGACCAGTTGCAACAGGTTGTACTTGGTAATGGGAGCCGATGCCACGTGGAAGACACCGGACAGAGTGGGTCGAGGGATCACAAAATCCCTGACGATCATTGAAATTTCGACCGTTGGGAGCCCCGAAAAAATAACGCGTCGATATCCGTAGACACAATCCATCTGGCGCAGAAACCACTCGACTAGCCCATGATGACTTTCCAGTTCATGCCCAATAATCGAGGTCCTGAGCGTCACCGTATGAGCATCCGACACCTCGCCGATGAACTTTGACTTCCCGTAGAGGTCTTCAGCATCAGACGTGTCCGATTCACGGTACCCGCCGACTTTCCCGCTGAACACGCAGTCGGTGCTGAAGTGCACTAGGCGGGCACCTACGAGAGCGCAGTATCGCGACAACCGGTGAGGCAGCATCGCATTGATCGGGAGTGCGAGCAAAGGGTCCTGTGCCGCCGCAAATTGCTTAACTAACCCGATGCAATTTACCACCAGTTGCGGCTTCACACGCTCGAACACGCCCAACAGCCCATCGGCCGTCTCGACATCGACTCCTGACAAGATGCGTGCCCTCATCTCATCGTCGAAGTGACGAATTACGCCCGCAGACCTCACCGTCCCCCAAGCCTCAAGCCCGGAGGCCCGGAAGAGCGTCCTATACATGGCATTGCCCAACATGCCCGACACGCCAAGTACCAGAATCCTCATGGTGAAGAGTTTCTCCGTTTCACGGTCAAATCATTTAACAGGGAGACCAGTGTGTCCGCTAGTCCATCGACTTCGAAATGCTTTTGTGCAAACCGCCGCCCATTACCCCCCATATCTTGTCGCACGGCCGCTTCCAGTCCGAACATTTGAATGACACGGTCCGCGAGCGCCCTACAGTCACCAGCAGGTGCAGTAACACCAGCGCGGGCAGCTTCGACAAGCCGAGCACCCTCACCGTTGAGCGCAGCAATAATCGGCTTTCCCGCTGCAAGATAACTCTGCACCTTGCTTGGAATAGTCAATGCGAAAATCGGCTCATCACGAAGACTGACCAGAAGTACCGACGCTGCATCATAGATAGCCGGCATCAACTCTGGTGCAAAGCGTCCAGGAAGCGATACGTTTGAAAGCCCTCTGCGCTCAATCTCCGCTGCAAGCCAATCCGACAGGCTACCGCTGCCGACCAGGAAGAACCGCGCATCATGTCCTTCTTTAAACAGATATTCTGCGGCACCCAGGATCGTTTCCAAGGATTGCGCAGCCCCCAGATTACCGGCGAAAACCACTGAGCGGCACCCTGCGATCCTGGCTAGCAGTGCCTGGATAGGATCGGAAAGTGGCTCGGAACGGGGATCGGTGCGGGCAACAGCATTGGGGTAGTACTCGATCGGCATTCGAGGGGGAGCAAGTTTCTCAATCGGCTTGCGAAAACCTTCCGAGGGAATGAGGGCCAGATCAGTGTGTCGATAGATGAAACGAACCACCGAACCGATCCATCCGAGTACGCGCGCATTACGGACAAAGCCTGTCGCCGACAGGCTCTCAGGCCAGAGATCCTGGACCCAGAGCACCAACGAAGCGCGCTTCAGCCACGAGATGAAAATGGCCGGAATCGCCTGGAGCAACGGAGATGGGGCATAGACGAAGACAACGTCGAAACGTTGACGACGCAACAACCACGGACCGAATGCGAACGCACTTGCGACAAAAGCAAGGTAGTTGATGGCAAGCCTCAAAACAGACTTATTCCCTCGTGGCACAATCGGGACACGAAACACCGGAATCCCATCCATCAACTCCCGGGAGGTTCGCCAGGCGGAATAGCCATCGAAAACCGCGCCATCCGGATAGTTTGGCTGCCCGGTCAGCACCGTCAGCTCCACGCCGCGATCCTCCAGCGACTTCACAAGCCTCGTGATGCCGAAATTCTCCGGCCAGAAATACTGAGACAGAACCAGCACCCTCATCCCTTTGAGGCCTCCGCTGTGGTCTTGCACACCGAATAATCGGCCCGCAGACGGGCCACGAGCAAGCCCCAGAGAAAGAAAGTAAGTATACCGGGATAAGGCTGTCGCATCCCAACCTTTAACATATTTTCAATGAACAACAGGTAGCTCAGCGCAAGCACAAGACCGAGTGTCTCGGGTTGCACGAGCAAGTTCACTCTCGCACGGTAGATGTGACGTACGCTCCAGACAAGCAGCAACCCCATCGGCAGAAGCGCAAGGATGCCAAAGTTGTAAGCAGTATCGAGCCAGTAATTGTGTGCACTTGGGTGTGCTTCGCGCGGCGGGGGTAACGCGTGCCCGATCAGAAACACCCTCGGGGACTCGACAACTCCATCATAAAAGAAGCGCCAATGCGCCTTGCGCTCTTCGAGGCCAGAGGGCAACCCGGTACCTGCCGCATTCGACTTCGCTGAAAACTTGGAGTGCCATGTCTGCTGGTCGCTCGCCGGTTCGATTTTCGCATCGATCACCCAAGTCAGCCCCACCATCACAAGACCGACCAGCGTCACCAAAAAGCCTGCCGAAACAAGCATGGCTCGGCGAGAAAAATACTTCTGCGACAGATGGGCCGCAAAAATGCCACAGATTGCGATAACTAGGCCGACAATGGACACTAATGACTGTGCCCAAAGAAGGAAAACCGTCGACACGACCAGAAGTGCGCCCGCCGCTAGCCTCTCAACCCCGCCTCGGCTGTAGAAGGGAATCAATACCGCGATCACCAACGCCGAAACGACCATCGGAAAATATTGAAGATGTTGATAGATGCTGAACAAAAAAACCTTTGGACTCAGCAATGTGTAACCTTGGAGGATGCTGGCTATTAACTGTGCGGGCAGTACCAAGAGCAGCGTGGTACATGCTGCCCACAAAAACAGCCGGCCGCCGTAGAAGGTAACGCCAATCATCTCCCCCAGAACAAGCGCAAACATCGGCATCAGGTACTGCGCCAGAAGGAGCAGCTTGGCGCTCTCCTGAGCGCCAACCCCCTGAGCCGTGATCAGTGAGGTCATCACAAACAAAAGGGCAGAAAAAAACAACGTCGTAAGCGTTCGTGATGCTTGCCAGTAATTTCCCAGTACCGCAATACCCACGAACAGTGCCAGAATCGACACTGGCAACGGGAGCTTCAGGATGCTCCCTTGTGCATCAAAAACGAATGCAGGATCGCTGAAAATCCCCCCCTCCAACTGGAAAAACACGGGAGCGACCAGCAGCAGACAAATGATCAGCACAAAGCAATACTGGCCCTTCCGACGTTCGAGATGTTGGCGTTTCGCGCCGACCAGGAACGCGAGATTGAGAAGCGCACTCAACATATAGAGTGCACCGAGGCATTTAACTCCGCACACATGGTAGACAAAAGGTACACACGTCGCGATCAGCACATTAGCGAGCAAATCCGGTCCGAATACATTCCCTCCTCGGTCGAGGAGAATTCGAGTGCGAAGCAGGATCGCCAGAGTCATGAGACCGCCACCGATGATGGAAAGCCCCGCTGCGAGCCAGAAGATGGGAGCGAGCCCTGTATCTGACACGAACGCAGGAAACAGAACGTAAGACCCGGCTAGCGCTGCCCCTGCCAGCAGCATACCCAAGGGCGCAATGGCAAACGCACGGGGCAAACGACCATTGCCATAGCGTCGAATCAATGTCGGAGCGAGCGCCTGACCAAACACGGTCGGAATCAGGCTACCAATTGCAAACGCAGTAAACAGGCTTCCCGCCGTGGCTTTTCCGGCAAGCAGCGTGACAGAAAGTCGAAAGACGAAAACACTCGCGCCAATGATGCCCGACGAACCGAAATGCGGAAGCAACGCACGGAATCCCAGATGCTGAGAGCCCAACGCCAGACCGCCCCCCCGGACAGCAACCAGTGGCACCAGCGCCCAGGGCAAGGTGCAAATTGACAGATCGATATCAAAGAGCACCGTGCCGACGAGGCAGCCGAGCAATGAGACGCTTTCAGCCAAGACCGTATGCGAAGCAGCACGCACGTTCCCGAGTACTTCATGCCTAGCCAACGCAATTTCGCCGATCCACTCGCTTGCCCGCCGCAGGATGAGCACCACTGACAGGGAAGCAATCGCCCCCCCTACGGACACGCTCAGGAAGTAGGTCGCAACAGCCAGCGGGACCATGAGCGCCAGTCTCGTCAGAATCAGCGACGACGCTGCTTCCCGAGCACCGGCGCCAGTCTCGGCGAGTACCACGTTGCGCCCATTAGCCGAAAACGCGAAGAACAACGCCAGGGACGCAGCCTGCACGAGTCCAATATCAGCCGCCACCTCGGAGCGCCCCACTAAGCCAAAGGCCAACATCAGAGCGGTCATGGAAAACGAATTGAACAGGACTGCAAGGGGAAACAGCAAGAAAGTCTTTTGCCTCATGCTGCCTCTCGAATGTCCGATTCACTGCAGATCATGACGACGCTCTTTGCGAATACCACGTCAGACACAGTCTGTCTGCCACATGGATAATGAGCCCATTCAGGAAGAGCGCGCCGAACAGCAGATACGACTGCCCGGGCACATAGCCGAAACTCGCATAGCGAAACGCAATCACCTGAGCAAAAAGCGCACAAAGCACCCAATTATGTCCGCAAAACATGAACGCGAGCGCTTCGAGGAATGCTGCCAGCCAGGCTGCCAATACAAGGCAAACAAGCATAAATGGTAGCGAGCCAGGATAGTACAAAAACGCGACTATTCCAGGAAGGGAAACAAAATGGTTGCGTGTTCCATCAATACCCGCAACGTAAGGTGAAACGATCAATTGTGAATCATAAAGGCTTGGCGTCCCCGGCTGAAACTCCTCTAGCCAGGCATCTCTCCAAAGATCCCAACCACGCCTGTCTGAAGATGCGACAGCCATCAAACCTTCAATACCGACCCAGCGATCGATGAACAAAGGCGTAGTTAAGCTTCGAGTCATTGTCGTTGTTTGTGAGCTCAGTCCGGCTTCGCCCATATTAAATTTGGAAATCCGCAGGTAATTGACCGCGAACACAGACACCACAAAGAAAAAACAGAACAGCCCCGATGCCGCGGCGATTCGCCAGACGCCGATCGGCAGGCGCCGCGCCAGCATGGTCCGCAACCCGCCCAAGCCAACGGCCATCCCGTTGAGCACCATCCCACGACTCAGCATCGACGTGTTTGTCATGAACCCTTCTATCACCGGCGCTAGCACCGCTACGGCGGAGAGTCGCTCTTTCATATCCAACTCGAAGCGCACGATAATCGCTACGGATGAAGCCAGACCGAACTGCAACGCCCATGCGAACACCCCATTTAAACCAAAGAGCAGCCGAGTCTCGGCGACCATGCCGCGTTGATAGATACCCAGCCAGAGATTCGTCCCTGCCGTGGCTGCAACGACAAAGAACAGGGCAGCTAGGATCTTCCAACGATAACGGTTGTAGAAGCGAAACAGGCCTGAGTCACCACATGCGGGCACCCGAATAGGATAGGTGAAGGCGCGCTCTCTTACAAAGCTGGCGAAGAGCAGCGCACAAAATGCAAATGTAGCAACTTGCATGACGGCATCGAAAGATGCCGGCGCCCCGTCGAAAGCCCCCACAGGCTCACTGAACACCCCACCAGCAATCACTAAACGCAGGGACAGTTTCAGCCAGAAGCCCAACCAGAGAAAAACGCCAATGAAGGTATCAAAATAGAGCGCCCGACGACGAAAACCGGCAAACAGTAATCCGTTGGCGGCGATGGAAAACACGAGGTACTCAAGCCAGTGACCTGGGTAGTGAGGCGCTGCCAGGAAATAAAGGCCAGTGACTACGAGCAGGGAAAAGACGTATATCGACCGAATCATGGATGGGCAGCCTTAACAAAAACCTTAACGTCAGCGGCGCAGCAGAACCCGTGCCGCAAGGGCAAGAACGCGCCTTGCCTGAGACTCCCACAGATATTCCGAACGGATCATACGCTGAAGCTTCACTCCAGCCTCGCGCGATTGATCGGGAGCTTCAAGCAACTGGAGCAGGCCAGCAGCAAGCGCATTCACTGATACCGATGTCATTATTCCTGCCCCAGCCCTTGCAAGCCCGTCGAGCCCGCAGGTGTCTGTGAAGACGGAGGGGCGCCCATAGATCCCCGCCTCGAGAACAACGATCGACATCGCTTCACGGCGCGACGGAATCGCCAGGACTTCAGCGGTTTGGAGGGCTGCCAGCTTGTCAGCCCCACCTACGTAGCCAGCAAAATGAACCCGGCTAGCAAGCCCCAGTGTGTACGCTCGGGCCTCCAGCTCTGTTCGCATTCCACCATCGGGTCCAGCCAGGAGTAGGTGCACGTCCGGCAGCCGCTGCGCAAGTTGCGAGAACGCTTCAAGCAACAGATCTGGGCCTTTGATGGGGTTCAGACGCCCCAGAAAGAGAACCACACGCGCATCGCCAAGTCCGTGTGCCGAGCGGAAGCGCTCAACAGCGATTGTCGTGTCATCAAGCTTGTACTGATCCGGATCGATCCCGTTCGGGATCACTTCCACATGCTCGGCAGCCACACCGCAGTCTACAAAATCGGTAATTTCGGCTTCGGTTACCGCAATGCATGCTGCAGCCCCTCGGGCCACGGCACTACCAACTAGCTTAGCGTAGATCCACTTCAGTAACGTCGACCGCCCGAACGGCTTTAGCGCTCCGGCAGGGCAGAACAGGTAAGGTGTTCCCCTGCGGCGGCATGCCCAGAAGAACAGCGCGTTCAGGAGCGTCCAGTGCCCAGAAAGAAGGACGACATCCACCTCACGAACCATCTGGTCGAGCCGCCACGGCATTAACCAAGGAACGAAAAACCGCTGGTAGATACATGGAACCGCATTCACTCGGACCCCATACCGACTGACCAGATGCTTACCGGCGTCCATATCCCCGATATCCAGTCCAAGCACGGTGCATTCGGCGCCCTCGCGCACAAGGAACCGGGCTAACTGCAACGTTCGCTCAGCCGTCCCGCCACCGCTCACCGGATCGAGCAGATGATTGACGAGCAGGATTTTCAAGAGAGCCCTCGCGAACTCGTGTTACTGCGGAAATTGGCGGAAAAAGCCATGAGAGCCTCTTCGAAGCACACGGGGCTGACGAAGCCCCAAGCGCGGATTTTGTCTGCTCGATAGACACAGTTGGGATCAACCTCACTGCGGCCACGTGAGCGCAACAGCATGCGAAGCACCCACGGAGGGATCGGCAGTGGCGAAACGCACCGTCCTTCCACGCCCATTCCCTTTGCCAGCATCCGCTCGATGTCCTGAAAGTTGTTCAATGCGTTGTCGTCCTCTGCCACGTTGAATACGTTCCCGGACAACGGACGCGTGCTGTCGCACAGGAACAACAGCGCGGCCACCACCGATTCGACCGGTACTAGGTGCATCTTCCTGCGCCCGAATAACGAGGCCCGGAGGTAATTGCTAACGTTCGAACCGTGCTGCAGACTTTGCGCCAACGTCACGAGATTGCGCCCACCAGCGCCGAACACCGCGGCAGGTCGTATTACCCCGACATCACAGGCGCCGGTTTCGGTGCTCAAGATCGCCTCTTCGATTGCCAGCTTCGTCCTACCGTAATCATCCTGTGGTTTGCACAGCGTCGATTCGTCGATTACTCCACCCTCGGTCCTACCGTAGACCGACACGGTGCTGCAATGAATCAGCCGTGCGACCTGGTATTCTGCGCACGCTGCCACCATGTGCCGCGCCGCCGTCACCGCTTCCTTGGCTGGCAGGCTCTTCGGATAGGCTAGGTTAATGACCGTGCAGCCAGCCTCTAGCACCCCCTGCCAACATTTCGCCGAGGCCAGATTGCCCTCAATCCATCGAACTTGGTCGTGACCGTTACCCCGGTCTTTCCCTGATCGACTGAGGGCACGCACATCTCGCGCTCGCGCCGCATCGAGGAAATGTTTCCCGATAAAGCCGCTTGCACCCGTAACAACGATTGGGGAGGATTTCACGCGCTTACCTACCGTGTCAGCATGACAGCGATCTGTCGCCGCAGAATGCCCAGAACTGAGGTAATGCATGCGCGTGCAGTATCCCCGGCGAGCATCCGTGTCGCATATCGCCGAGCCCTGATCTCAGCGACCACGCTGTGAAGAGTCATACCACGTTCGAGCAGCAGGATGGTCGTCTTTGCATGTATGATGATAAGTTGCGTAATAGCATTGCGTGCTCTCCGCGCCGAATGAAGCACACCATCGGAAAACGTTTTCCCCGGGTAGGGAAGGAATGCCTCGAAGACGAGTTCGTCGCTATACGACACCGAGTATTCCCCCTGCAACCACGCCGATCTGACCAGAGCCACGTCGTACAGGTGAGAATCGAAACACCCGCACCCGCCGATATCACTAAGTGCGCCCATTATTCTCCTCCCCCTGGCATGCTGCGGATCAAAGCAGAATACACGTTGATCACGAGCCCCTTGAGTCTGCTGTCGATCTTCAACAGCCGCGCACCGACCTCGACGTTGTGGAACACAGGCCCGACGGTGTGCCCCGGCCCTAGTGAGATCAAGGCGCTGAACAAAGTAGTAATGGTATCGTGTGTAAGCATGATATCCGCTCTGTTACATCACGAGCGAAGGCCTGGCTTGTGAGAAATCGAACACTCTCTGGGCGACCTGATCACAAACAGGCGTCGGAACGAGCCGGACATTGTCGTAGAGAAGATCCTGCTCCCTGTGGGTCTCCATCTCGGGAATACACACGAGGATTTCCTTCGGGCGCGCCGAGCCGAGATTTATCTTCTCGATGGCCAGTGTGATCAGCTCGCTGCCTAGGCCAGGAATGACAATGGGAAAGTTAGCTGGCGCGGTATTGTCTGGTATCGGAATCTCTTGCGACATCGACATCACATCTCTCCCGCTACCCCAATTGTGGTCATCACGCCTACGGCACTCCCGGAGGCCAGAATGCCCCCCAGCAACGACACACACAGATTGAAGTAATGATCTGCATGTGCAAAGGGGGCCTTCTCTGCCTCGGCCTGATTCAGCCCATGGATCAGTTCGCTTGGAGATTCCACAAGCGCCCCATCCTTGCCGCGCTGGACATTTACATTCAGGCCACGGCCACTTGTGACCTGCGTGACTGAACGCTCGGCACAATAGGCGTCAACGGCAGCAGAGGTAATTGCACTGATGGTCACCACTTGGCTTTGCGGAAAAACGGCCGACAATGACCGCCCATCAACCGACCACATCGACGCGTGGGTGCACATCGAAATGCTGCTGCAATGTACCAACCGGAAAACCCCGGCTTGCTTACAGACATCCGCCATGAAGCGGGTCGCGTCCGCTCTTTAGTCCCCGCTGCCTGGTTAGCGTGAGCCAAGCTGACCACATCGCGATCCGGGATAAGCAGCTGCTGCCAGACCGCCGCATCCTGGATATTAGTCGGCGCCCACTCCTCTCCATCGCAGTTCGACTCCGACTTGACGCTGCGCGTCAACCCGCCCCCCCAACCATGGGCCTGCGCAGCCGGTAGGAAATACCCTCCAATGAAACCTGTTTTCCCCAACACGACCAGGCAGTGACGACCGGCGATTTGCGTCATGCTGCCCTCCGTCGCAGGATTCTTCGCGCTAGGTAGCCGGCGATGCTGACCAGATAAATGAAAACAATCCGGGGACTGGAGCGCCCCCGCAAGGCCATGGCATAGCGACGCGCGCGCCAGTCACCGCGCAGGTTCTTCCAGAAATCTCGCCAGCTCATGCTATGCGCATAAACTAGATCTAGCGCGCACCGGGCATCGGTATCCACCAACAATTCAATTCCCCTGCTTCGCAGCAAATGGGAATGGATGACATCCTCCCCATAGGCTTTCCCGGGAAACGGGAAATAGTTCTCAAGCAACAAATTGCTCTTGTAGTGCAGCACGCAACCCCCGGCGAGCCATTCTGCATGCACCACCTTCTGGTGACCAACAGCATCGGCATCCACACCAACTGCGTTACCGGCGCGATCAACATACCCCGGTACATAGCCCTGGCTGCCGTTCATCAACCAGTAGTAAATGCGTAGTACCCACGGCTCGGTCACCGGCTTGCGATAGGCAGAAATACCAGTAGTGCGATCCACCATCGCGGGGGCAACTGCGCAGCTGCTGCCATGCGCAAGCAAGGTCTGGCACAAGCGCTGCAGGCAATCCGGTGCCGGCAGCATGTCGTCATCCAACTGTAGAACCAGCGGACTAGCGGCTGCACGGAAACCTTGTATACGCTGCGCAACCTGCCCTCGGCATTCCGTGACCAGCACACGCAGATTCGCAAAGTCCAGTCCCTGCACCCGCTGGGCTTCACGCTGCGGAATGCAAACCAGGATTTCCGCCGGTTCCACACTGCCTTGGTTGAGCATCTGCAAGGTATCGGCTAAGGTCGGCCCTCCCAGCGTAGCGATGACTACGCTGATCGCAGGTTCAAAAGCGCTGCCTTGGGCTGTATCCCTGGCATCAACCCGCACGAGCTTCCTCTACAGCGGACAGTAATTCTTCGCGGCGTCCAAGGCGCTCCTGCTCGCGCAGGACCTCAAACCAATCTTCCAGATTGCCCAACGGCTCGCCGAGCCGATCCAGAAAACGGTGGTTGTCCAGTGACATGTCGGGGGGACGCTGAGCCTTCAGCCGCGCCTGCGCGACATGTGACGGCTGCACTAGGTCCTGCGGCAGGTCGAAGGCGCGTGCAAGCCGCAATCCAAATTCATATTTGGAAATGCGCTCGCTGCCCACAAGGTTGAATAGGCCTGAAGCATCCGAGGAAGCCAATTTGTGCGCCGACAGCGCCAGCGCATCCGCTAGGATGGGCGTGAAATACACGTCGGTAAACATTGACAGGGGAAGACCTTCGCGCAAACCGTAGATTACCCAGTCGCTAAAGGACTGCCGGCTCGAGAGTCCCCAACCAAAGAAGTTGGTGCGCAAGATCAGCGCGTGCGGACAAGCCTGAGCCACCCACTGTTCCGCCAGTAGCTTACTGCGGCCGTATTCGTTCAAGGGCTGGGGTAGCGCTGTCTCGGAATACATGCTCTGTTGTCCAGAAAATAGGTGGTCAGTAGAGATGTGCAGCAACCGGATTCCCTGAGAGTGAACGCATTGCGCAACGATCCGGGCAATTTCAGCATTGGCAAACTTGGCGGCCGCAGGATCCTGTTCGCACAGGTCGACCCGCGTTAACCCGGCGGCATGGACCACCAAATCCGGTGCGAGCTCACGCAGCTGGCTGGAAAAGGACTGGGCATCATCTAGCCGCAATCGCAGGCTGTCCACGCCAGCAAGCCTCACATCGTGTCGATGCACACCTAGCGTGATCCGGCACCGCTGTCGCAGCGCGCACGCCCAGTTGAGCGCCAGCAGGCCGCTGCCGCCCGTAATCAAAATTTTCCGAATAGTCATGGGTTGTGTTCGCTTGTCTGGACCTGGCCTGTCGCTTGCGCCACCAACTGGCGCCATCGGTACAGACTTCCATCCAGCCAGAAGAACTCACCGACTGGCATTGGCGGATGCTCGACTCCTTCCGCCAACACTCGAGCCAACTGCACGCCGTTGCTGACAAAGCATGCTCCCGGCGCACCTCGCATGGGGCTGTGGTTCAGGCTGGAATCGTCCAGAAAAACCGCCACCGGCACCCCATACAGCCATGCATCCAGTGCGGCCGAAGACGAATTGCTTGCAAAGGCCAAGTCAAACTCCTGAAGGATGTCTCCCAGCGGCCTGTCCGACAGGGTGAATGATAAGCCAAGCAGATCCTGGCTCCCCAGCAGGGTAATCGGGTGCGGCTTCACAGTCAATTCCATCTGCCCTCCCCACATCCGTGCAGCATGCGCTAGGCAAGCTCCCATGGCCCTGCTTTGCTCTCGGGAAAAGTCCCCCAGCAACAGGATCTTCAGTGGCTTACCTATTTTGCGCGGATGCCGCTGCAGCGTTGGTGGACGCTGCAGAAGGTGCAGGAACCTCACTGCTTCAACCGGTGCCATGCGCGCACTCGGATACCCGCTCTGGACAAACATGTGCCAAGCCATCGGTCCGCTGACTGCCAGCAGGTCCGGCAAGGGTTTGGTGGCATCCACGTTATTGTCCGCGAAGAGACGCGGGTCATCGAAGTTGTTCACGTGCCAGAAAGCTGTAGTGGCATGCGGAAATCCGATGACCTGCGAACGCTGGTGACGTCGCCAAGCATGAAGGAACGCAACCTCCCAACCCTGATTCTCCCAAAGATAAAAAGCGCCTGCCTGAGCTGGCATGGTCAACAATGTCTGGTCGAAAAGCCGCCGCCATATGCAGTTGGCAAGCCCTACAGAGCCGGTCAGCGAAGTTTCCCAATCGTCCTCTAGCAATGGCCAGAGGTCAAGTTGCGACCCCGCCGGCACAAACGAGAGCCAAGGTCGCAGCTTGCTGGCGCGCTGACCGATTCGCAGCCACTCGAGCGCCGCGCCGGCGATCAGGCGAACACTCAGCTGTGATTCCACGAAACTATGGCATCCCTGCCCCGCACCGTCTGCATTGAAGCTCATGGCCTTTTCCAGTGCCTCACGCACGCTGCGTATTCCCGGGAGCAACAGCATGTGGTGGAGCCAGTTCAGCCGCCAGCCGTCACGCTGCAGCTGCGCTGGCAACAGCTCCCACTGACGGGAATAGAAACTGCCCGCATCAGCCCTCTGCCCATCGAGATTGAAGAAGTAAGAGCAGAAAAGCACCCCTTTAGGCTTGGTAAACCAGGCGGGTGACGAGAGACCGCGAAGACTCCAGCGCCGCAGCCAGTGCCGCATACTTAACAAGCCTTTCAACCGCCACGGCAGGGCGTGATGCAGCCGGGACAGTAGGCTAGGCTTGCCAATGGCAGCCACGGGCTGATGCCGGAACGCCAAGCCCCTGCGCCCGCAGAACGACGCTAACGTAGTCGAAAGGGCGACATCGCCTCCGTAGAGAACTAGGCAGCTGGCCTGCGCGGCGCTTTCCCGCATCAGCATCTCCAGCCCGAGCAGGCGAAGGCAATCGTAGATGCGAGGTGACTTGAATGGACTCTTCTCCGCTAGATGTGTCATCCACCAGTAGCTGAAACCCTCATGGTCAGTCAGTGCCGCCGCCAGGGATCGCCCCTGGACATCCTGCGCACCCAGTTCATGGATAAAGGCCACATAGGCGGCACGCAGCGCGTCACCATGCGTGTCCAGGTATGCCGGCAATGAAATGCTTCCGGGTGGCGCGTCATGCTGTCCGGCCAGAACAACCAGTTCTCCCAGATCGTGCATAGGTGGGACAGCGTGGTCCCAAACCAGCAGCACAGTGTTGACACCAAGCGAACCCACTGACGACCTAGCTATCTGGAATAGGCGTTCAGCGCTTGCCCCATCTGCGCCCGGATTTCTGGCGGCAGATCCAGCGAGACCTGCAACGGCGAGTTGCCATCGGCTACACTTCGCTTGGACATCGAGCAGGCAACGAAGCATAGACGTCCATACGGGGTCACTGCGCTCGCGGATGGGGCACCCCAATAACCATAGAAGTACACTCGAGCAGGGTCGAAGTCAAGCAGCTTGGACATCAGCTCACCCGCATTGAGCACGACATAGGAAGCCAACTCGCCTTCGCGCTCACCTTGGTAATTGATGTGCTGGTAACACTTTGTCATGTCACTGCAACCAGTGCCATCGGTCAGCCTGAATGTGGCCACGAAGTCGCCTCCCGGCTGGACTAGGTCCCATGCGGTGCGCAGCATGTCCGTGAATTCGACATTCCAGTCCACGCAGCTCAGTGAAACCACCAGATCGAATTTCCGTCCCGCCAGTTGATCGTCGCGAACCTGCAGGATATCGCCATGCAACAGGGCCCCAGGATTCATGCAGTTGCCCGCCGCAACGGCTTCAGCGTTGATCTCCACGCCCGTGTAGCGCGTGATGCCGAAGTGCGCTCGCAGCGCCAGGCCCAGGCCGCCGCATCCACAGCCGATATCGAGTACGCTGCAGTTGGCATCCGGGCCCAGCGCCTGTATTACCCGGCGTTCGGATTCGTAGAACTGGTCCCAACGAATCCGGTTTGTCGCAAAGTAGCGGGCTATTGCGCTGGTCTGGTATTCGATATTGGCCATAGTTATCGGTATTTCAACCAGATTTCATCGGTTGCCATGTGCGCTTCAACCAGTCCGATGTCCGAGGGGCTATCAACCGAAAACGAAGGCAGGTTGGGATAGGGCGCAATATGCTGACGGAACGGCATGTCCAGAATACGGTTGCTGTCACAGGCCTCCAGCCTTTCAAGGCGGGTCTCGTCATGCTCGGTGAAGGCGCGTAGATTCTTCCAGCGGAAAGCGAAGATGCCATAGATACGCCGTGCCTCCAGTTCAGGTCCAAATTCACCCTTGCAGTACGGCACGGGCGCACGGGACGTGTAGAGCACCTCGCCGTTAGCGTTGTAGACCAGCTTGACCGTATCCGGATTCAGCCAGATTTCCTTGTCCACGATGTGCATAGCCAGAATGGTTCCGGCAATATCCTGGTTCTGCAGCAGCGGGGCGATGACGGTTTCGATCATATTGGGGCGCATCATGGGCTCATCGCCCTGCACGCAGACGACAATGTCCTCGTCGTCCACCGTGACACCCAGTTTCAGCGCTGCCTCAGCGACCCGGTCTAGCGCACGGGTATGGTGATTTCCGGTCATAACGACTGGGAACCCCTTGCTCTCGCCCAGTGCGGCGATTTCCTGATCGCATGTGGCCAGCGCCAACGCGTCCCAGCCGGTGTACATCGCAGCCCGGATGAACACGTGCTCAACCATCGGACGCCCCAGGATCGGGAACAGCGGCTTGCCGGGAAAGCGTGACGCCGCCATTCGGGCGGGAACAAGGCCCAGAATTTTCGGTTTTTTCGCCATGGTCAACACCTGTTAGATAGTTCAGGAAAAAGACTGGAAAGGGGTACGGTAGAGGTTGGCCAAGCCATTGTTGGCACGACCCAGCCGCTGGCTGTCACCGGCGCCCTGGACGCTGACCCAGTCGCGTGATTCATCCGCCACATAGAAGGCATTGAGTAACTGTATAGATGCCTGGGCATCCTGCGCGGTAACCGAGAACGGTGCGCCGCTGGCGAATGACGCCACGATTTCGCCATAGATCTTGGCATGCCCATTGCCGTAGACATTGCCGGAGAAATCCTCCGAACATTCGGCGCAGGCTGATGGATCTGGGGTATAGACCTGCAGTTCGTTGACCGCGATGCCGCCGATCTGCGCCAGACCGTTCTCGCAGACCAAGGATAGGCTGGCCTCGTAGTCGATGGGGCGCGCGGCCGTAGTGATCTCCAGAGTGCCCACGGCGCCGCTGGCGAACTCTAGCGCGGCAGCCGCCGTATCTTCGACCTCGATGTTCGCTCCCATGGTGCGGTGTGTGGAGCAGACCCGCACCACTTCGCCACCGAGTTGACGTAGTAAATCGATATGGTGAATGCCCTGGTTAGTCAGGCAACCACCGTCCATGGCAAAGGTGCCGCGCCAAGGTGCTAGGTCGTAGTAGCGCTGGGGGCGGCACCAGCGTACCCGCACCGACGCCATGCGCAAGCCCCCCAACTCGCCGGACCGAAGGCCTTGCAGCACCCGCTGCACCGCCTTATTGTGCCGGTTCTGGAATACCGGAAACAGGCGTACGCCTGTAGCCTCGGCGCAAGCCTGTACTTCGCACATATCCGACGTACGCATGAAAGTCGGCTTCTCGACGATGATGTTCTTGCGGTAGCGGGTAATAACGTCCTTGACATGTTCTAGGTGCATGCCCGATGGCGTAATGACCGCGACCATGTTGATACCAGGGTTCTCCTGGATCATGCGATGGTAGTTAACATACGCCTTGCAACCGAACTCCTGCTGGTAGGCCTGAGCCTTGGAAGGCTCGAGATCACAGACTGCAACCAGTTCCACACCCGGAGTACCGACAATGGCTCGACAATGGTGGCCGGATATCCGTCCGCAACCAATGATTCCAACCCTAACCAAACTCTCGCTCATGTTATCCCTTTCAATGCCTCCTGAATCAGACCGACCACCGGCGCAAGAATTTCTTGCGGCGCCATACTGAAACGACTGTAGCCAGCCAGCGCTGGGACATCAAAGCCCTTGCGGTACAGCACTCGATCTTCCATCGCTCGGTGAACCACCGTGCCTGCCGCGCCAAACCGCACGTGCAGGAAATTGCCGGCGGTCTCCAGCACCTCAAACCCCAGGGCTCGCATCTCACTTGCGAACCACTGCTTACCCGCAAGCGTACGGTCGACCGACGCCTGCATGGCATCGCTGTTGTCCAGCATATGCGTCATGAAGTCGGTGGCCAACGTGCTGACTTCGTACATTGGCCGCATCTTATGCAGCAGACCTATGGTCTCCGGATGGGCCGCCGCATAGCCGATGCGCAACCCGGCCACGCCCCAGGCCTTGGCAAAGGTCCGTGCCACGACCAGATTGTGGCTGGTCTGCGTATGCCCGATCTGGGTCTCGGAGTGGAAGGGGTGGTAGGCTTCATCAACCAAGAACACGGTACCAGCCACCTCGCAGGCCGCCAGCAGTTTCGCCATGGCGTCGGGCGGGGCGACGGTACCGGTGGGACTGTCCGGGTTGGGCAGGCACAGCAGCTTAGGCTTCTGCTCACGCACCAACCGTGCTAGGGCAAAATAGTCCAGCTGCGGGCCTCGTTCACCGGGCTGGTATTGCAGCGCGGTCACCCGTGCACCGAACATCTTGGCATACACCGGGTACATTGCAAACGTGGGTTCTGTGATGAACACCAAATCACCCGGCTCGACAAAGCTTTCAAACACCAGCCGAATGGCGCCATCGCTGCCCGGCGTCAGCAGCAGCGAGTCCGGCGACACCCCGGCCCAGGCTCCGAGCTTGCGGTACAGCGCTCCCGCCTCGGGGTAGCAGGTCAGCGCGCTGCGGTCGACCTTCTGCAGCACCGCGCTGGTGACCTGCATCAGCGTGGGATCTAGGTTCTCGTTCTTGTCCAGCCAGATCAATGACGGGGCGCGCGGTTTCGAAGCCAGTGCACTGGGCCGCTGCAATGTGGGGTCGAGCAGTGTAGGACGAGGGCGAATAGTCATCGGGCTCCTAGGACAGCTGACCATCGGCTGTGGGAATCTGGTTCTTGTCCAGTCCATCAATTGCGGCGCGGCCCATGGCTAGGATGGACTCATAGGACGAACCGCCGATATGCGGCGTCACCAAGAAGTTGGGCAGAGCGAGCAACTCCATATCGGACGGGGGCTCCGTGGCAAATACATCGAACGCAGCGGCGGCCAAGCGCCCTTCCTTGAGCATCGCTTTGAGCACAGCCTCATCCACCATGCCCCCACGCGAAGCATTGATGAGCACCGCGTCGGGCCTCAGCAGCGCCAGCCGGCTGGCATCGAGCATTCCGCGCGTGCTGTCATCCAGCGGCACATGCAGACTAACCACTTCAGAGCGCCTGAGCAATTCGTCCAATCCCACCGCTTCGATGCCATGAGCGGCATAAAAATCCGAGAAATCTAGGATGTCATGGGCCAGTACCTTGCAGCCAAAGGCACCAAGCAGTCCCGCCAAGTCCTTGCCCACATAGCCACAGCCGATTATGCCCACGGTACGGGCGCTCAGGTTGCGTCCGACATGCTGGCGCCAAGTACCCGCTAGCACCTCGCGGTTGGCAGCTGGCACATAGCGCAACATAGCGATCGCAACGGAGATGACCAACTCGGCCACCGATCTCCGATTTACGCCACCGGTCCAGCCGATACGCTTGCCCAGGCGATGCAGCGCCCTCAGGTCGATCATATCCAGACCGACACCGTACTTGCCTATCACTTGCAATTGGGGCAGTGCCAAAAGTACACGCTCGTCCAGTGTTTCCAGCGCAGTGATAGCCTTGTCATGCCCTTGCAGGAAGTCGATCAGCACATCCCCTGCAAGCGAAACCCCGGTTTCATTAAAGGTCACATGCTGGTAACGCCCCAGAAGCTCCGCCCGCAGCACTGGGTTGTTGGAAAATGAGCGGGAGCAGACCGCGACCTTGTCAGTGGTATTCATGGGCAAGGCCCTCCAGGAAGACACGGCAGTCCTCCGCGAACTGCGGATCTGACTCCATCTGTACGCGGCTCACCGCGGCGTCCTCCCCAAGGGGGAATACGAGACCAAGCTGGGTGGCGGTGTTCTTCTTGTCCTTCTGTAGCGCCGCCAGTAGTGATTCCAACGGGATGGGCGTCGCGGCGAAGGGTGCGTAATTACTGTGAAGCGTGGGGTGCATGCGTCTGTAATGCGCCTGTGGCAGCAGGCCCCGCCGCGCGGAAATAAAGTTGGCCATGTCCATGCCCATGGCCACGGCTATACCATGCGGGATGCCGTAGTAGGTGGCCGACTCGATCGCATGGCCAAAACTGTGACCATAGTTGAAGATATTGCGGATGCCGCGGTCAAACTCATCCTGCTCAATGTAGCGCTGCTTGATCTGTAGCGCCCGGCGGATGTAGTGGAGGAGCACCATGCGGTCGCTGAATAGTTGAGGGAAATCCCGCGCCAGCATGTCGAAGTCCTGAGGGCCGGCAATCGCATGAACCTTGAGGATTTCACCTATCCCGGAACGAATCTCGCGTTCATCCAGGCTATCCAGGAAGGCCGGTTCGACCAGAATTTGTGCGGGAGGATTGAATGTCCCCAAGATATTTTTGGCGTCACCCAGGTTGATCGAGCTCTTGGAACCGATGCAGGAGTCAGCCTGCGACAGCAGCGTGGTCGGCACGAACCGCCATTCAATGCCGCGCAATAGCGTGCTCGCTATGAAGCAGCAAATGTCCTGGATGATGCCTCCACCGATAGCTACCAACACCTGCCCCCGCCGCACCTTGGCAGCTACCAGCCGCTCGATGACCGGGATGATGTTCTGTAGTGACTTGGATTCTTCCACCGCCTCGATCAGGATGGTTCGCTGCGGCATCAGCACGGGCAGCAATTGATGGTGGTAGAGGGCCTCCACCCGGGCATCGACCAGGAAATGGCAGTCGCCCTGCGTGATGGGCCCTGGTGTATCCAGCAACCCCGGCAAAAAGAACACCCGATAAGGCCCTTTGTGGGACTGGATCTCCATGATCTCAGACACGGGTGAAACCTCCATCGATCGCGATGTTCTGGCCATTTATGTAGGTGTTTTCCTCGCTGGACAGCCACACCACCAAGCGCGCAATTTCCTCTGCCGACCCCAATCGTCCCAGTGGCACTCCCCGGCACATCTTGCTGATACCTTCCTCACCCAGTACCGAGCGTGTCAGCTCGGTGTCGATAAACCCCGGAGCCACGCAATTAGCCAGTACGCCTTGGTCGCCGTGCTCTGCCGCCAGCGCCAGCGTCAGGCCATCGAGGGCAAACTTGCTGGCCGAATACGCAGCACGGAATTCCTTGCTAACTTTTCCCCAGACAGAAGAAATATTGACGATCCGGCCCCATCCACGTTCGAGCATGGCCGGCAACGCGGCCTGGCACAAACGGAACGGCGCATAGATATTGACCTGCTGGATGCACTGGAAATCTGCCGGATCAATCTCCACGAACGGTGCAATCTTGTTGATACCCGCACAGTTCACTAGGATGTCCACCTGGAGGGACCGCAGCGCCTGTGCGCAATGCTCGATGTCCTCGGAACGAGAAAAATCGGCCACCACCCAGTCCTGGCAAGCATCATCGGATTCCGCGTCGGTAGTGCGGCTGCCGGCAACCCAGGCGCCCTGCTGGCGCAATGCCAGCGCGATGGCCCGGCCGATTCCGCGGGATGCCCCGGTAACGAAGACCTTTCTGTCTGTCCAGCCCATGAATCAGGCGACTGTCTGGTGCACCAGGCGCATGAGGTAGGCACCTACCAGATGGTCCAGCACCATGTGCGCATCCTCAGCAGGTCCGTACTCCTTGGGTCCCGTCGGGACATGGATGCCGTCGTCGGCCACCTGCTTCATCTTGCCGCCATCGAAGGCTGTTACCGCCACGGTCTTGATGCCCACCGCCTTGGCATGCTCCATGGTACGCAGTAGGTTGGGGGAGTTCCCCGAGGCTGAAATCGCCACGAGCACATCGCCGGGACGCCCCAGTACCTTAAGTTGGCGCACGAACACCTCTTCGTAGCCATTGTCGTTGCCAATGGCCGTCAGCACTGGAACATTGTCGGTCAGGCTCAATGCCCGGAATGGCTTTTGGTACTCGTTGGTGCCATAGGCCAAGTCGTTGGCGAAGTGGCTGGCCGTTGCGGCGCTGCCGCCGTTGCCAATGAAGAACACCGTTGCGCCGTTTTCACGGGCCGCCAGTAGTATCTGAACAAACCGCCCCACAGCGCCAGGTTCAATGCTTGCCAACACCTTCTGGACATAACCTAAATACTCCTTGGCGAAAGCCACCGGATCAGCAGTGTAGAAACTGTCGATATTATTCATTCGTCGTTGAAGCCCTATAAAACAACCCGCGATAACCGCCCAAGGCCTTCAGTTCCCTGGAGAGGGGATCTGGTAGCGCTGACGCCACTGCGGGTCGGAAAAATAAATTCTGAAGACAAGTTGCATCGTGCGTAAAGCATCGCTCGAGGTACCGCTCTGCACCGGTTTATCACCCAGCACCGCCTCGCCAAAGGCGGCGATCTCCTCGTCCCAGGAAGGATCCCGATTGTATCTTGTGGTCTGCTCTTTCGGATCCCCGGCATCGTTATCCGGGTCGGCGCGCACCACTGTGAGGGTTTCGGCTCCATAACTCTTGGTGCCAGACAAAATCCCCCCCAGGATCAAGCTACCGCGTTCCAAATTGATGTCAAGATGGAACCTATGTCGCCATTGGGTGGCTGAGGAATTCAGCATTGCTACCACGCCTTCGCGGGACCGCATCAACGCATAGGCGTTGTCCTCCACGTCGTAGCCCCAGTGGCTGTTTGAAATAAAACTGAACACGTCCAAGAATTCGCCGCCAAAAAGACGCATCAGGTCCACCATATGGATACCTTGGTCCAGCAGCACACCGCCGCCCGCAATTTCCCTGCGGGTGCGCCAATCTGGCTGGTTAAAGGTAATCAGCTTAGCCTTGCCATATACCCCACGCATATTGATAACTCGGCCCAACTCGCCACTGCGCAGGATGCGCAGTGCATCCTGTACCGACTCATGGTAGCGGTGATTAAAACCATACATCAGCTTGCGACCCGGATGGCGACGCTCCGCCTCCATCACCCCCTCGATGTCTGCCACGCTGCGCCCTGGCGGCTTCTCGCAGAACACATGCAATCCGCGTTCCAAGCCAGCAATGGTGACCTCGGCCGCAATGTCATTGGTAAGACAAACGAGCAGGGCATCTAGGTCCTCTTCCAGCAGGCGCTGGTAGGACGGGTAGTAACGAGTACCGTCTGGCAGCACGCCGTCGCCGCCAAAGGTTTGGTCGCATACTGCCACAACCTGCATGTCGGACCTGCGTGCAATGCAGTCACGTCGGCGCTTGCCTACAACGCCGAAGCCGGCGATGCCGATCTTAAGTAGTTCCATCTGAAATTGGCCCGATACAATTTACATTGATTCGCGTTGCCGGTTTCTGACAAAAAACTGAAAGCCAAACAACAAACAACTTCTAACTCCCGACATCATACGTGCTCATAACTATGCCAAAGCGCCCTACCGGAGGCCACCAGTTCGCCAGCACTCAATACAGCGGGTTTAAGACAGTCAAGCAACCAGTTTTCAAGTTCGATGTCGTTGCCTGCGAAGGCCACCGCGGCCCCCTCGTCTGCGAAGTGTTCCTGCAGTATGCACTGTGTGGGGTCAAAAAATGTCGAAGGCACACCTAGCTCCGCAGCAACATAGGGGGGCGAAGTAAACGGATAGGCAATCACAGCGTGGCATTGCGAGATCATCTGAAACAAATTGGCTGCGTAATGCACCATTTCAATCTGACCGCCATCCGCCAATGATTCAATGAAATCAAAATACTTGCGGTCATATGCAGCTCTGTAGCCGCGCTTAGTCTTAAAGCGAAGAACCACTTTCGCACCGAGCTGATCCTCCAGCCGTCGCCGCACCGCAAGCAGCGCCTGTACAAAACGTGTGAGGTTGGCAGGTCCATTGAAATTGGGGGACTCACAATAGGACAGCGCCACTTGGTCATCGTAGGGCGAAATATCGAATATCCCAAGGTACAGGGTCTGAGAGATCGTATTGCCACCCTCTATTGGCAGCCGCCAGATGATGGGCCCCACTGCCCGAACTTCGCTGCATCCATTCACATTCGAGAGGTAGCGAGCA
The DNA here is from genome assembly GCF_054658675.1 of Denitratisoma sp. agr-D3. Classification (NCBI taxonomy): domain Bacteria; kingdom Pseudomonadati; phylum Pseudomonadota; class Betaproteobacteria; order Nitrosomonadales; family Sterolibacteriaceae; genus Denitratisoma; species Denitratisoma sp. agr-D3. The sequence continues at coordinate 617,670 of NZ_BAAGIA010000003.1, forward strand.
AAAGTCTTTGTCCACACCCAGTGTACGTCCGCCCGAATCCAGCGCAGGAACGGAATGTCCGACTCCACGCCGCCTTCCTTAAAGACTACCGGTTTCCAATTTTGCGCATACCAGACCATGTGCACCCGGGCATGCCGCAGGCAGCGTCCCCAGAGTGACTGCTCGGAGATGCTGGTGCAGGTCAGCACCACCGCTGCCATGCCTGCCGCGTTGTCCACGGCCATCGCAGGCACAATATAGGCAAAGTCTCGCCCCAGCAGCGCGAGCTCCGGTCGGCGTGCCGCAGCCGCCAGGAAACGTGGTAACGCCTGGAAATGTTCGGCCAGCGCCTGTAACCGCCCCGGCAGACCTAATCTGGCGCACCGTATCAGTTCAAACAGGGGCCGGCGCACATACCGGATACGGGGATCCGTCGACCTCCTGCCCGGCGATGCAGTCTGGATGTAGAGCTGCGCCGCGTCCCGCAGTGGTGCGATGGGGCCATTGCGGCAATACGCTGCGAACTCCGTGTCGCCCCCCCCGTCAGCCAATGACTCCTCGCCAATTCCTGTCACCAGCGTCACGGGCCCGCGAGCCACCGCATATGGTCGCACCCACAGCATGGCGATCAGACAGTACATCCAATGTGCTAGGAACTGCAGAACGCCCCGCCCCCACTGCCCTAGGCTCAGTAGGACCCTCCCGGAACCCGTCTGTAGGCGAGCAGCGCCCATGTCGAGCACCGTTCCCTCTTTCAAGTGTCCCTGCAGGGCCTGTTGTGCGTAGGGCAGCCGGCCTAGCTCCAGTACCCGCTGTACCAACCGGTCTGCCAGGATCGTTGCCGTCACAGCCCCCACGCCGGACAGCCGCTGCGCGAGCCTGGCGTGGCAACGCCTTGCCTCCTCAGAAAACGCGTTGTTGACCTCGTTGCTGTTCATGGGCGCACGCAGCGGTAGCACCGACAGGTCGGCCTCGTTACCAGGCAGCCCATCCGCCATCCACCATCAAGTTCTGCCCGGTCACATAGGCCGACATGTCGCTGGCCAGGAACGCCACTGCGCCACGGAAATCGTCCTCGGTCGCCATCCGCCCCAGCGGGGTGCGCGCCGTATACCGCTGCACGAATTCTGAAGCCTGATCCCTGGCCACACCGCCCGGAGAAATCGTATTGACCCGGATCGAGGGAGCCAACGTGGTCGCCAGCCAGCGTGACAGCTGGATCAGCCCCCCCTTGGATGCGGCATAAGCCGCTGGATTGCCCATGGACGTGCCTTCGTACAGACTGTAATCGGGCCCCAGAACTCCGTAGATGGAAGCAACGTTGATCACAGAGCCCTTTCTGCTGTTGCGCAGCAAGGGTGCCATCCCCTTGACTAGGTCAAAACCAGCCGTCAGGTTTACCTCAAGGGCCCGACGCCAGGTCTGCACCGATTGCTGCTCGAATTCGGTGACCCATCCCTGTAGCCCCGTGGTACCGACAAAGCCGGCATTGTTGATCAGAACATGCAACTGTTCGCTCCCCCGCGCCACCAGCGTCATCAATTCCTGGCGCGAAGATTCCTGCTCCAGGTCGCACCCGGCAAAGGTGACCTGCACCCCAAACTGCTGCGATAGCTCGCTGACTTCCTTGGCATAGACCGCTCCGGGCCGGTCCACCAGAACCAGGTCCGCGCCCATCTCCGCCAAGGTGGCCGCCATGACGCCGCCGATGCCGCCGGCCGCGCCGGTAATCAGCGCCCGGCGGCCGGCCATGTCCATTTGCTGCGAAAGTCTACCCATGGTGTTTTTCCTCCTTGTCTTCCAGCAGGCACTGGGCGATCCTGAAATCCAGCGGCGTGTCGATGTCGATGGCTCGTTCATGCGGTATCAGCACCTGCTGCACCCGACCTTCGAAAATCCCGCTGTGCTCCATCACGAATTGCGGCCGAGCAACATAGGCCACAGTTGTCATGTCGAACACTTCTGGAGCATCCTGGCGCCGAAAAATCCGGCCCTGCGGGGGGATGAGCAGCCCGGCGCAACCATCCGGCATCAGCCGTGTCATATTAAAGTAGGGGCTGCGTTGCGCCTGGGTGACCGTGATCACCATGTCGATCTCGCCGCCATGGAACACGTCTAGGCAACGCTCGATGTCCGAGACATCTCGCAGGGGCGCCGTTGCCGGCACCACCACTAGGCTGTCGGGGTAGGTCCCCATGTCTGTGCGGAGGTAGTCGAGCGCATGGCGCCAGACATGCCACTCGGGACTGTTGTCCTGCGCGAGTTCTGCCGGACGCATGAACGGCACCTCGGCTCCCTGCTGTAGTGCCACCTCGGCAATTTCCGGGGAGTCGGTGGACACAATCACCCGGCTAATCGCGGGAACTGCCCGCGCCTGCGCGATGGACCAGCCGATCAGCGGCCGACCGCCGAGCAGCCGGATGTTCTTCCCTGGCAACCCTTTGGAGCCCCCGCGGGCACAAATGAGCGCTATGTTTTGCATGTTCGACCCTTATGGATGAAAGCGGCGCGACTAGTCACTCCAGTGTGACGACGCGAGACAGGTCGGACGACAACCTCGCTGCATCCGCCAGCTTGAGTACTTGCAAGCCAGCTTCACCGTCGACCAGCGGCGCAGCGCCGGTAAGCACGCATTCCAGGAAGTGCTGCCATTGGAGCATGTAGGTCTCGTCCCGCACCGGCGTATGCGAGAACACCGTCTGCCAGGTTGACGCGCCTTCGGCAAAGAACTCTACCGTACCGGCGAAGCCGTTCCAGCGCAGGCTGCCGGCGGTACCTATCGCTATGCACTGGCGCACGGTGTCATGACGCAAGAAATCCATGTCCAGCCGCACCATCAGTGGAGCAGTCGCCTCTGGGCGGTTTAGCCCCAGCACTAGGTGCACCGTATCCTCCACATCGATTTCCAGTGTACTTTGCCGGCCCATGCGAGCACTGACCCAAGCGGCATCGCCAAAAACCCAGCATAGGTAATCCATCTCATGGCTGAGTTCCAGCAGCGCCCCGCCGCCCAACGCCCGCGATGCCGACGCACCCTCGCGGTAATCTGCGCCCGGGCGCCAACTCGGCAGATACTGCCCTACTTCAGCGCGCACAGAGCACAACGTACCCACGCGCGAAAGCTGGTTGCGAAACTCCCGCAGCGATGCAGAAAACCGCAAGTTGTAGCCTACCGCTAGTACCACTTTTTGCCGGCGGCACACCGCGATCAGCTCCGCAACCCCGGCCTTCGAAGGTGCCAGCGGCTTTTCGACCAGCAGGTGCACGCCGGCCAGCGCCAGCTCCATGGCATAATCCAGATGCAAACTGGCGGGGTTGGCGATGATAGCCACCTGGGGCGCGAACCGGTCCATGGCATCAGCCACTGAATGGAATACCATGTCAACCAGACCGTCCTCCAGATCGGCCTGGCCAGTACGGCGCAACGCGGCAACACGGGTCTGCGGATGGGCCTGACGGACTAGGCGTGCATGCCGCCGGCCTATGCTGCCCAGGCCAACGACTAGGATGCGGTTAGGTGCATCCATGGCTAGGCCCCCGCAAATCTGTTGCGCAGCATGGCGTAGTCCCTGTCGTCCCATTGTGGGATCGGAACACCGGCATGGACGATCGCCTGGCGCGCTTCCAGGAAGGCGGCGCCAATGAAATTGAAGAGGTTGGCCGTGGCTACGGCATCTACTGCAGGCTGCTGCATGGCCGCGATGATCTGACTGCTCTTACCCACACCGCCCATCAGGATGCACGGCACCTCGGGTTGCATGCGAAGGGATTGCAGCACGGACATGTCTAGGCCCATGCCAGTACCGTCCTGGTCGACGGACTGGAACAGCAACTCCCCCGCGCCGCACGCGAGCACATGGTCCACCCAGTCCGAGAGATCCTGGCCCACGCCCTGCGTGGCCCCCTGAGTAAAGACGGTGCGCCGGCCTTGGGCGTCTATGCGGTAGTCAATGCCGGCCACGATGCACTGCCGGCCGAAATGTGCTGCCAGCTCCATGCACATTCCGGGCGCAGATCCGAAGGCACTGTTAACTAGTAGCTTATCCGCGCCACTGCCCATGTATTGTTGCGCCACCTCAAAGCTATCGATACCACCGCCTACAGTCAGCGGTATGAAGCAGCGACCGGCAATATGCTGGACTTTCTCGCAGAACTCAGAGGCGTTGCGCGGACCCTTGGTCACGTCCAGCACCATCAGTTCGTCCAACCCGTGCGACACTTTGGCAAAGTCGTAGTTGTCGAACAGCCAGTTGATCGTGCCGACCTTTTGTAGTCGGAAGTTCCGGCTCAGCATGAACTGCCCCGAGTCATGCAGCAAGGTGAATATCAGGCGGCGGGTCATGGTGCGGTGTAGCCCAGTTCAAGGAAGTTGCTGAGCAGGCGCAAACCAGCGGATTGGCTCTTTTCCGGGTGAAACTGTGCGCCACATACGTTGTCCATCTGGAAAGAGGCCACAAACGGTTTTGAATGTTCGCACCAGGCAATGTTGCATTGCGACCTAACCTCAAGCATCGCGTAGGAATGGGTGAAATAGAAATACGGGGCACCGTCGAAACCGGCGAACAATCCTTGGGGGTGGAATCCATGGACCGGCGAAAAACCGACATGCGGCACCTTGCTTCCCTTGGTCGGAGAAGCCTGGAGCAGCCGGAAATACCCCGGCATGATGCCCAAGCCCGGCAACTGGCCTTCATCACTTCCCTCGAACAACAGTTGCATTCCCAGACAGACCCCCAGGATGGGCAGTCGCCGCTCTCGAGCATGAATCCGAAGTGTCGGTGCCAACCCCAGCAGGTTCATTCTCTGCATCGCGGCGTCATAGGCACCAACGCCCGGCAGAATGACATGGGTGGCGGACGCCAAATCCGCCGTGCTACTAGTGACCCTGTGCGTCACCCCCAGGAAATTCAGTGCAGACATGAGCGAACGGATGTTGCTTACGCCCAAGTCAATAACACATACTAGCATGGTCAGCGTACCTGAAACTGCGGTCTCCAACGTCCGTCCACCTTGTCAAACAGTTCCCTGTTGACCCAGCGGTCTAGGACGGCATCGAACTCCTGCTGCGTCATCTGGTAGTAGTCAAGGTACATCCCCATGAACTCTTCCGGGTAATGGCCGTCGTAAAGGCGCACTAGGTTGACCGCTTGCTGCCGGTCCATGGCACCGCGCCGCACCTCGATGCTAGCGTCCTGGTTGGCGCGCCCAAATCCGAATTTCAGGTACATCAGATAGGTATGAAGTGCGTATAGCGCTTGGTCATTCTGGGCAAAGTTGGTGAACGTACCGGCATTGGAGCCGTCCGCCTCCTTTAGGCCGCAGAACTCCTTGGCCACTAGGTAATTGCGGTAGGGATCCCAATTCTCAAAATAGGACCAGTGGGTAATGTCGATCTTTCCACCCTGCAACTCCGCGTCTGAAGGGAACCGGAAGAAATAGAGTTGCTCATCCTTGAGACCGGATTTCTGCAACACTTTGTCATACCCTCCCTCCAGGTAGACTTTCTTCATGTAGCCGACGTCATATATCGGGTTCTTGTCGGTTTCTGTGGTTCCGCCGTACTCGACTTCGCCATCTTCGCCGTAGAAGATCAGGCCGATACGGTGGACCGCGGCCATGCGTACAATGGCCGCCTGAATTGCAATCAGCCAACCGTAGTAGGGGAAACCCATTTCGAGGAATCCGGTCTTGTTCAGAGTCCGCATTGCATGCTGGTCCGGATTGATTGAGAGATGGTTGTAGCCACTGGCCACGAAGGACTTCAGGTTTTCCTCACCCAGGGGAAGCGCCAGTGCCGGCGTCACCGTCATGGCCAGCGGATTCATGCCGTATTTGTGCTTGAGGTTATAGGCCACGTACGAACCATCCTTGCCGCCGCTAACCGGCACGATGCAATCGAACGCTCCGTCATTGCGCCGGTGGCGCGCCAGCAAAGCCTCGAGTTCCTTCTGGCGGCTGGGCCAGTCCAGCGTCTGCTTCTTTTCACTCCACTGGCAGGCGTTGCACCAGCCGCGCGCATCAAACTTGATGCGCGGACGTGTGGACATGCTCAGGCAATTGCTGCACCAGTGCACCGCCGGTGTGGCTGTGTTTTCCATCGGATTATTTCCCTTCCAGGTTAAGTTGATGCGCGCGTTCCAGGTCGTCTGGACGCCCCACGTCCAGCCAGGGCTCGTGCATCGGATAGACGATCGTGCGGCAGGCCTGCTCCTGCAGGCGGCCGAACAGCGTAGGCATGTCGCAATGCTCGCCCCGGACCAGTGTACGCAACGCCACGGGTTCAAGAACATAGACCCCAGCGTTGATATGGCTGCGGGCGATCGGCTTTTCCTCGAATCCGATGATATCGACGCCCTTGATATGCACTACGCCAAAGGGATGCTGCCACTCATGCTGACGAACCGCCATGGTGGCCGCCGCCGAATGGCGGCAATGAAAGTCCAGCAACTCCCCGTAGCGGATATCCGTCAGCACATCCCCGTTGGTCACCAAGAACGGCATCTGCGGCGCGGGTTCCAGCAGGCTCAGCGCGCCTGCAGTACCCAACGGCACGTCCTCCCGCAGGTAATCGATGCGCACGTCCCAGCGACTGCCGTCGCCGAAATAGTCCTCGATCATGTGCCCAAGGTAATGGATTGCCAGGATGAAATTGCGAAATCCCTCGGCATTGGCACGCTCGATGATGTGCTCCAGCATTGGCTTACCACCAACCTGGATCAGCGGCTTGGGACAGTTTTCGGTATGGGGTCTCAGCCGGGTGCCCCGGCCTCCGGCCATGATCACCACCGGGTTCGCCCTATGGGCCGGCAGCAGTAGTTCCTTGAGCAGATGCAGTCCGACCACCCGCCGTGAGGTGTCGACGATCGGCAGAGCGTGGATCACATTGACCTGCATCAGATGCAGTGCCATTTCTTGGCTCATCTGCGGCGGCACCACCAGCGCATCGCGGTGCATGATGAACTCGACCGGACTATCGAGCTCCACTCCGCGCAGCAGACCGCGCCGTATGTCGCCATCGGTCAGGGTGCCAAGTAATATGCCCTGGTCGTCCACGACCAGCACGATCTGCGTTGCCGACTCCTCCAGGCCTCGAATTGCCTGTTGCAGTGAGGCATTCTTGTCCAGCAGCGCCCGGCGCCAACGATCAACGACCATAGCGATGGCTTTCAGTAGGGGATGTCATGGAACGATTTTTTCAGGATATTGACCAGCGAGCACTTTTCCAGCACAGCTACTATTTTCTCACTTGCACCGCCCTCCCCGTAAGGATTGCGTACATGCTGAAGGCACCCCTGGAATTCCGGCGAATATAGAGTCTGGAGCGCAGCGGCAATACTGTCCCGATCGGGTTCACACTGGATCACGCTATCAGCCATCAGTCGTCCGCGCTGCCGGTCGCCGATATTGATGGTCCCCTTGCCAAAGCTGGGTACCTCCAGCAGGCCGCTGGAGGAGTTACCGACCACGCCATCTACCTGGCGCAGGCAGGAAAAATATCGCTGCTGCCCCAGCGAAGCATACAGACGCGCGTGCGGGCGGTCCGCCACAAAGCGCATGATCTGCTCAGTCAGGGCCAGTGCCCCGGGATCGGCATTCGGCATGGTGAACAGCAGTCCAGTATCCTCCATCCCGTCCAGCGCCTGCAGCAGCTCGGCCAGTTGGGCCTGCGCAGTTGAATCCTCCAGCGTCACCGGATGAAAGGTGACCAACAGGTTGCGCGGGCGCAACTCAAATTCTAGGGCTCGGCACAACTCGGTCCGCGTCAGCGCCGGGTACTGCAGGATGCTGTCTATACCCAACCCCCCGACCAGATACACCCTGGCCGGATCTTCACCAAGCTGCACCACACGCCGCTGATACTCGGGTGCCGCCACGAAATGGAGGTGCGACATTTTGGTCACGGAGTGGCGGATCGCCTCATCAAAGGCACCCTCGGTGGTTTCACCACCATGCAGATGGGCAATGGGCACTCGGCACACCATTGCCGCTGCGGCGGCGGCAAATATTTCGTAACGATCGCCAAGCACCAGCAGCAGGTCTGGCCGCAGTTCCTGCAATGCTGCAGCAAAACCGCTCAGGCCCAGCGCCATGGCCTGCGCGATCGACGCCTCTGAATCCACACTTAGGTGCAGGTCTACCATGCGGTCTATGCGAAACCCATGGCCCTGGATCTCCCGGTAGGTTTCCCCGAATGCCGGCGAAAGATGCGCGCCGGTCACCAGCACCTGCAGCTCCAGCGCAGCGCTGTCGCGCACCCGCTGCATGACCCAACGCAGCAGTCCGTACTCTGCGCGGGAGCCCGTCACGACACAGATCTTGCGCTTCATGGCTCTATGGGCTCATCCGGCGCGTAGGCGCGCTGCGCGCGACGGCCGACCACGTTGTCCCACAGCATGGGCGACATACCTGTACCGGGGCGCTTCACCGCGAGGTTGGCCTCACTGAACGATTCTCCCGGCACGATCGCGCGCGCAGCAACGATCGACTTGCGCACCAGCGGCAAGTTCTTGATCTCGCTCGGGCAGGGCCGCTTGATACCATCCCCCATGGCCTGCTCAATGTTGCGGATGGCCGTCACCATGGCACGCAACTCATCCGGCTCCAGACTGGCCTTGTGGTCCGGGCCGGGGAGCTCCCGACTGAGTGTGAAGTGCTTCTCGATCACGGTAGCACCCAGCGCCACTGCGGCAATCGCCACCTCGATACCCACCGTATGGTCGGAGTAACCCACCGGAACGTCCAGCTCCCGGCCCAACGTCAGCATAGCACGCAGGTTGACGTCGGCCATGGGCGTAGGGTACTCGGTACTGCAATGCAGGATGGTGATGTCGCTTCTCGCGGTGCCGGCCTGTACCAACACCTCCATGGCAGCAGCCACCTCCGCTAGGTCGGACATGCCCGTGGACAGGATGACGGGCAGGCGATACTGCCCCACGTGGCGCAAATACGGTAGGTTGGTGATCTCACCGGATGGCACCTTGATGCATCCCATGCCAAGTTCCGCCAGCATATCCAAGCTCGCAATGTCAAAGCCGGTGGAAAGAAACTGGATCGACCGCTGGGCACAGTGGGCCATCAGTTCCAAGTGCATAGCATGACTGAGCTCCAGCCGGCTGAGCATCTCGAACTGAGTTTCCTGCACCCCCGTCGATCTGGCCTGGTACTGGGCCTTCACGGCAGCGGCAGTGACTAGGCGCTCCGCCTTGAAGGTCTGGAACTTGACAATATCCGCGCCAGCTTGTGCCGCCACATCCACCAGTTGCCGGGCCAACTCCGGATCTCCATTGTGGTTCACCCCGGCCTCGGCAATGATCAGTGTCCTCATGGCATGTCCTTTCGTGCAGGTAGCCATGCGCCATCCGGGCAATCCTTCACGACCCGCTGGCCCATGCCAACCACGCACCGCTGCCCGATACGGATCATCTGCCGGACGGTGCTGCCGCTGCCGACAAAACTCCCCTCGCCCACCCGCACGCCGCTATTGATGATGGCGCTGGTGGCGACATGGCAATGGTCCCCGACCTGTGCATCATGCTCAACTAGGGACTGCGTGTTGATGATGCAGTTGCGCCCCACGGTGGCCGCGGCATTGACCACGGCCCCGTGCATGACGATGGTACCTGCGCCGACGGTTGCATGGCGCGACACATGGGCACGCGGCGACACGATGGACGGTAGGTCATAGTCCAAAGCCTGCAACTGCGTAAATAGGCGCATGCGCATATCCGGACTCTTGACCTGCCCGACGGTGACCAGCGCCGCACCGAACTTGCGGGCCAGCGCTGGCAGGTCCTGGTCGGTGCCCAGCACCGGCACCCCCAGGATGGCTGTTCCAACTTCTTCGGGCAATCCGACCAGCCCCTGAATGCTATAGCGGCCGTCCAGCTCGATGACGTCCATGCAGGCACGCGCATGCCCGCCTGCCCCGACCAACAGGAGCGCAATAGCCATCACGCCCCCCCCAGGCCGGCGCTGCTGGGCAGGTTGATCAGCCGCTGCTCCAGCGACTCTGCCACCGCAAGATTCATGCGGGGGCAGTTCTGGTAGGGCTGGAGGCGGTGCAGCAGGCGCCAAGCCGGGCGCGTCATCTGGCCGGCATCATTGGTAGCTTGCAGGATGGCATCACGCTGATCCGCGACGTCGGTATCCAGCAGCAGGGTCTGCAGCCAGAAATTGCTGGTACAAGCCTGTGGCTCACCAACGATGCCCACGCCCGGCACATCGGAAAACGCCTGCACGTACCGGTGGTATAGCGCGCGCTTACTCTGCAGCATGCGCGGCATCTGCTCCAACTGGGCACAACCCAGTGCCGCATTGATGTTGGGCATACGGTAGTTGAAGCCGATTTCGTCGTGCACATATTCCCAGCGGTGCGGCACCTTGGCCGTGGTGGTCAGGTGCTTTGCCCGTCGCGCCATCTCGGGATCATTTGTAAGTATGGCACCGCCGCCGCCAGTGGTGATCGTCTTGTTGCCGTTGAAGCTGAGCGTACCCAGCTTTCCAAAGGTTCCGGTATGCCGGCCATTCACGGTGCTGCCCAGCGATTCCGCTGCGTCCTCCACGACCTCCAATTGGAAGTCATGCGCCACAGCTATCAGGCCGTCGATGTCCACCGGATGCCCGAAGGTGTGCATGGGCACCAAAGCACGTATGACACGGCCACTTCGCCTGTTGCAGCACAGCCCACCCCGCATTTCCGTGGCCTGCGCCAGATATTCGCGCAGGCGCACTGGGTCAATGCCCAGCGTGCCAGTTTCGCTGTCCACGAAATGCGGCACCGCACCGCCGTGCATGACAGCGCTGGCCGTTGCCACGAATGTCAGCGCAGGCACCAGAACCTCCTCGCCAGGCAGCACTCCGGCCAAGTGCAGAGCCACCTGCAGCGCGGCAGTACCATTGACCACCGCGACGGCATGCCGTGCGCCGGTATAGGCGGCCAGATCGGCCTCGAACCGGTTCACGAAAGCGCCCACCGAGGAGACGTAGCCCGTGTCCAGACACTCCTTCAGATACGTCCACTCATTACCCTGGAAGCTGGGCTCATGTAAGGCCACGGGGCCGTTGCCCGTCACATTGCGCACTGCCGCGACGACCAGGTCTGGCAAGGAAGTGGACATGGTCATCACAGGTTGTAGATGTCCGCCTTGTAACGGCTCAGGTTCTCACGCTCCTGGAACCACGCGACCGTTTCCGCCAGGCCTCGCCGGAAGCCCTCCCTGCCGCCATAGGCGGGGCGCCAGTCCAGCAACTCCGCGGCACGCACATTGCTGGCCCACAGACGCTCCACTTCGCTTTTCTCGGGCCGTAAGCGCTGGTCATCCGCCTCGATCTGAACCTCGCGGCCCATGACCTCGGCGATCGCCCGTACGGTGTCGCCGATGGAGATCTCAAAATTGCTGCCGATATTGATCACATCGCCCAAGCCCTGCTCCGAGCGCATCGCCGCAATGAAGCCGGCAACCGTGTCGCTGACATAGTTGAAGTCCCGGGTCGGATGGACCGCGCCGAGCTTAATCCGCTCCTTACCGGCAGCGAGTTGGGTGATGATCGTCGGTATCACCGCTCTCGCGGACTGCCGGGGGCCGTAGGTATTGAAGGGCCGCAGCACGCTTACCGGTGTGCCAAACGAACTGTGGAATGACAGGGCGATCTGGTCCGCGCCGATCTTACTGGCAGAATACGGCGACTGCCCCTGCAGCGGATGGTCTTCGGTGATGGGAACGAATCGCGCTGTGCCATAGACTTCGCTAGTCGAGGTATGCACCACCTTGGACACGCCCAGGTCCCGCGCGGCTTGCACCACGTTGAGCGTGCCCTTGACATTCGTATCCACATAGGTGTCCGGCGAATGGTAGGAATAAGGGATAGCGATCAGTGCCGCCAGGTGCAGCACCGTATCGCAGCCGGTCATGGCGGTACGTACCCCATGTGGGTCGCGGATGTCGCCGGCAAACACCTCGAACCGTCCGCGCACGTCGGCGCCGCACTGGTCCAACCAGCCCCAGGAGTTAAAGGAATTGTAGAGCACGAAAGCGCGCACGTCATGGCCGCTGCGCACCAGTGCCTCTGTGAGGTGGGAGCCGATGAACCCATCGGCACCGGTAACAAGTATCTTTTTCACGGCCTGCCTGTCGTCAAGAGTAGATCGCCTGGGTCAACCGCATGGATGCTAGCGCATCCTGCAGCGTCGGCAAGTCCGCTGGCTGGCCCAGGGCCGCCAGTACCGCCTGCTGGGCCTGGCGGCGCAGGCCCGGCTTGAACTGGCTGTCCCAGGGATGGTCGTCGGCGGGCTGCAGGACACGGGTACCCGCCAGCTGGGAGGCCGCCTTTTCCAGCGGCCGCAACTCCCAGCGCTTGGCGTCAGTATTGACGCAGACCGTCCAGGGGCCCGGCCCGTCCCAGATGGCCTCATAGAGGCCGACGTCGCCGGAGTCGAACTTGATGGTGGCCGCCACATAGCGTGGCCGCTTGGGGTCATAGCGCAGGGTGGGCTCCACACTGGTGACGGCGCCACGGCCGAAGAGGCTGAAGTAATCGACCAGGTGGATCGAGTTGGCGAACATCCAGTTGCGCACCACCAGCTCGGGCTGCCCCGATTCCAACGCTGCCGTGGGCGCCTCCTGGTCCTGGACCCGGATCAGTCGCGCCCCATCCTGGCTGGCCAAGTCCTGCAGCACCACCTGGGTCGCCCCATAGTGCCGCCGATTGAGTGCCACGTAGGCACGCCGCCCGTGTTTGCAGGCAGCAGCCTCGATGTCCTGGGCATCTTCCAGGTTGTAGCCTGCTGGCTTTTCGATCAGCGCGGTCCATGGGAATTCAAAGCAGGCCTGGCTCACCGCATTAACCGCCAACTCGCGCACGGCCACGACAACCAAGTCCGCGCCCGTCCTGGCATGCAGTTCGGCGACCGAGTCACAGACCACCGCAATCCCGAATTCCTGCGCCAGATCCTGAGCCCGCTCCCGGGTCCGGCTGTAGATGCCTGCCACCGTGACGCCAGGTACGTCCTGAAAAGCACGGATATGTTCCCGCGCCATGTAGCCTGCGCCCACGATCGCGACCTTGCAAATACTGTTCGTCATCACCATTGTCACCTAGAAAACTGGCGCCACCGCCAATGCAAAAAATTTTTCCGAACGCCTGTCGCTCAAGCCCACGGGAAGACACGCGTGCGGTCCAGGCCGTCGCCCGGGCGCATCGGAGCGCCCCCCTGCTCCGCCGACTCATGTGCCGCCACCAGCAACTCGATGACCTGGCGCCCGGCCTCTCCGGTGACGCTATTCTGCCCCTCCACCAGCGCCTTGAGCACACAGGCCGTCATTTCCACCAGGTCCACCGGCGCCAGGGGTTCGCGCCGGTTCTCGCTGGGCATGCCGTAGCGCGTGGTCGGCAGGTCCCGGTACTGCGCCTCCCGGGCCGAACTGCTGATTTCGCCGACAAGTTCATCGACCGAGATCACCCCCAGGCGGCAGGCATAGGTGACGCCGAAGCCGTGGCCCTGGTCGGCGCCGACATCCATGTACAGCCGTTTGCCGGATGCCGTGACCGCGCGTATGCATCCGGCGCGATCCCGGTACTGAGGCCCGCGCGGATTGGGCACGATTTCCGGCGAGAACCAGGCCGACACCTCGACCGGGATTTCCTCGGTGAGATAGCGGAAAGCCTCGAAGTAGTGGGAGCCGTTCATGGCAAAGCCGAAATTGCCGCCGATCACCGTCATGCTGCACAGGCCGCCAAAGGCGGGCGATGTGACCATGGCCTTGGGTACGGCGTACTGGGACATGAACCGCATCTGGTGGTTCACCGCCAGCTTGGCGCCAGTCGCCGCGCAGGCGGCAATCATGCGGTCGCACTCTTCCAGAGACACCGCCATGGGTTTTTCCACTAGGATGAACTTCGCGCCGCGCCGGGCGGCCTCGCAGGTCAGGACGCAGTGCGTGTCTGCGTTGGTGGCGATCACGACGACATCCGGTGCGCAGACTTTGTACATCTGGTCCAGATCAGCAAACAACTGGTTGTCTGCGAGTCCATGTTCTTCCTTGGCCAAGCGCAGGGACTCAGAACTGAGGTCGTAGATGCCCCCAAGCTGCCAGTCGTTGCGACGGATTGCACTGATATGGCGACGGCCCATTCTCCCGACGCCGATCACTACTGCTTTCATTTGCCACTTTCAAAATATGCGCCCATGCCCCATGGCTGGCGCTGATACCTGTGATTACCTGGCCGCATCGCGCTGGGTCACTGCCCTATACACCGGCAGGAAATCGGCGTGATAGAGCGACCTCGGCCACTGCAGGCTTTGCAGGGAAACAACCCGCCCGCCTGTCACGCGCTCCCTCATGCGCTGCAAACTGCCCCAGAGCCATCGCATCACCCTGACCTGTCTTGCATAAGCGCGTATCTGGGATGGTACTTGGTGATCCGCAGCCGCCATGGCGCTGATGTAACGGCGGAAGGCCTCGTCGACGCTGCTTCTCGCCGACTCGGCAGACACCCCGTCCTGGGCCTGCAGGACGTCCGCCAGCTGGTCCCGGAAATACTGGTAGCTTCCCTGCCAACTTGCAGTGTTGATCCATGCAAACCAGTTCGGAAGGAGATAGCGCTCGTCATGCACCTGGCGCACTAGGTAAAGGCCGTCGACTTCCTTGACTTTTCCCATGGCCACGGAAAGGCAGCATGGAAGCAGTTCGTCCGCGAATGTCTTGTCCCCCAACCCCGGTGCGAGCGCCGGGATGGGGGTCTGCGCGAACATGCGGCGCCAAGTCGCCACCCGATGCACGGAGAACAGGACCACACGGTAATGCGCTAGGTGAGCCAGCAGCCTTTGTGCTGCGCCGGACTCTTCCCTCACCGTCTGCGGATAGGCAGAGGCACCGGTTATCTCGTCTGCCCGGCCCGAGGTACTCGCAATCAATATTCCAACACCATGCGCGGCCACATAGTCTGGGTTGCCGTCGAGGTATGCAATGCATTGCTCCGCGCCCGCAGGAACAATGAAATCATCGTCTGCGACCAAGCAGACATAATGCGTGGCCACATGTGCATTCATCTCCATGACCGCAGCGGCCACGGACCGCCCGGGTAAATGCACATGATGGATATGCAATCTTCCCCGGAATTTTTCCATGTCCCTGGACGCCTGCATGAACAATGCTTCACTGGAACTGTCACCTACCAGAATGCAGCCATCGAACCCCACCGCGAAATAGTAGCCAAGCAGGCGCAGCAACAGGTCAGGCCTGTTCATCGTCGGGATAATGATTGAAAGGTCCATAGCCTGCCTTCAATGTCCCTGATCGTTCATCAGGCGTGCCAGGAAAAGACGCCAGAACTCCGATGAGCGATATTTTTCCATTGCTGTCTTCCTACCTTGCCTGGCGATGCGGACCCGCTCCTCCTCGTGCGCCGCGTAATACGCGATTTTCTGCTCCAGGTCCAACTTGGAATTGAAAGGGACGTAATCCTTCATCGGCTCAAACATCGCCGCCGTCTGTTCATTTTCACTCTCAAGGAGCAGCGCTTCGCTGAACAGTATCTCGAACACCCTGGACTTCAGTTGGTGACAGTCAACGCTGTAGGAGAAATTGATCGACATGGCCGACCGTCCCATCACGTCCGCGTACACCGCATGGGTCACCTGCTGTCCGCGGTCATTCGTGTAGAACTTCCCCGGGACACCCTGTGCGACAAGGTGCTCAATGGCTTCCCTGCGATAGGACCGGTATGCAGATACCTGCCCCATGAAGCTGACCGGAATATCCTTCACGCCCCGTGGGTGGTAGAGTCCTTCGTCCTGGGGGGGCCAGAGTTTCAGGATCTTGTCCCGGAAGACATCATCCTGATCAGCGAAATGCAGCATCGGGTTGTCCAGCACCACGTGGACGTCGAACAGATCCCGGTACGGACGCGCCGCACGCCAGAAGGCGCTGCTGCAAGTATCCCACCAGATGACACCCAGGCGGATGCCGAAAAGGCGACGGATGAGCCCCAATACATGGACGCTGGGCTGCCGGGGCGTATCCCACCAGGAACTCAATACGATGGCGTCCGGGCGTCGTGCCTGGCAGGCACGGAAAAGCTGAAGATCTACGCGCGGCCATGTCCCGAGGTCTGCGTCATAGGTGAGCACCTCGAAGGTCGCCAATCCGCATGCCTGTAGAGTTTGGTCCAGGTGGATCTGTTCGGTCGATACCTGCGCGGAATTGCTTGCATAGTGTCTATTGCGGAGTATCAGGAGATGCGGCTTCTGCCGGTGCCGTGCGCCTGCCGGCGCACTTCCCATGCCATTGCGCAAAGCCAGCAGCGATGCCAGCGAACGTGAAAACAGGCGCTTGGGCGTTGCGCTCGAAAACCGGAGCGCACGGCCTGAATACCCACGGAGCCTGGCCACAGCCCTCGCGGAAAATTCGGAGAAGTTCACTTGGAGCGGCAGGCCAGGATTCGACGACTTATACGTTGCCGTATTTCGTGTTCTTGATCATAGTGAAGCCCTTGATCAATTCAGCGATGCCAGCACTCAACGTGACTGAAGTCTTGAAGCCAGTGGCTTCAATCTTCGCATTCGAGACGATGTAGTTCCGCTGGTCCGGATCCTTGCCCACGGGCGCATCGATGAACGTGAAGTCCGGGATCTGCCTTTGGATGTACTCACAGAGTTCTCGCTTGGATACGTTGGCTTCGCTCAGGCCCACGTTGTAGACCTGCCCCTTCATCCTGTCGAAATTCTGGATGGCATGCTGGAATGCCCTGGAAACGTCACGCACATGGACGTAATTTCTCTTGAACGAGCTCTCGAACAGCACCACGAAACGGTCATGCACCGCGCGGTAGGTGAAGTCGTTGACCAGCAGGTCGATGCGCATCCGGGGAGACATACCGAACACCGTGGCCAACCGGAAGCTGATCGCATTTTCTCGCTGCATCAACTCCTTTTCGATTGCCACCTTTTCAATCGCATATTGCGATATCGGGCGCAGCGGGGAGTCCTCCGTGCAGAAATTGTTTTCATCCCCGGTACCGTAGGCACTGTTCGTGGTCGGCATCAGGACGATCTGCGATTGGGACAGGAGCCGAAGCATCAGCGCAATGGCATCGTGGTTGGTGGTGGTTGCGCCTACTGGATCAAGGGAGCAGATCGGCGCACCGACCAACGCGGCCAGTGGTATCACGATATCGGCCTTCGCTAGCAGCGGCGCCACCGTGGACTCGACCCGGATATCACCCTTGACCACGTTGAAATTCGGATGGTGGCAAGCGTGGTTCAGGCTGGACTGCTTGAACATGAAATTGTCCAGCACGGTCACCTTATGACCGGCAGCCAACAGGTCTGGCACCATGGTAGACCCCAGATAGCCGGCGCCGCCGGTCACGAGAATGTTGTAGCTCATTTCTAGTCCTCTGTTCAACTGTTAATCATTCGCCGAAGATGGCGACTTCCACGCATTCGCACAGGGTGTGCGCAAGCACGATATGTATTTCCTGAATAGTACTGGTGGCTTTCCCCGGCGCGATGATGCAATAGTCGGCCGCTGTTATCGCCGCACCACCATCACGTCCGCAAAATGCCAGAGAGGGAATCTGCAACTGTCGGCACTCCTGCAGCGCCAGCAATATGTTGGGGGATTGGCCCGATGTCGTGATACCCAGGAAAACGTCATTCGCCGTCGCCTTGCCGGCCAGTTGCCGTGAAAACACCTTATCGTATCCGTAGTCATTTCCTATTGCCGTCAGGATGGACGAATCCACCGTGAGCGCCTCGGCCGGCAAGGGCGCCCTG
Organism: Denitratisoma sp. agr-D3; assembly: GCF_054658675.1. NCBI lineage: Bacteria > Pseudomonadati > Pseudomonadota > Betaproteobacteria > Nitrosomonadales > Sterolibacteriaceae > Denitratisoma > Denitratisoma sp. agr-D3. The sequence continues at coordinate 635,425 of NZ_BAAGIA010000003.1, forward strand.
TCACGGCTGAGCTTGCTGACGAATTCCGCAGCCAGATGCTGCGCGTCGGCCGCCGATCCCCCGTTACCCGCAATGTAGATGCGGCCGCCCGCCTTGTAACAGCCGACGACGGTATCCACCGCCTTAGAAAAAATCGTCAGCGTAGCCTCATCTTGCAACAACAATTGCTTGGCCTCCACGGCGGCCAGCACGTTTTTCCTCAGCCGTTCAATAGCGTTCATTCCTCAACCTCCAACCCTAGTACTTGGGGTGCCCGGCGGTAGTCGACCGGCACCCCGATATCTATGAAAGTCCCACCGAACTCCAGCCCGAACATCGGCTGTCCCGCACGCAGGGCGGCCTCGAAGAGGTCGTCCTCCAACGAAGCGGCCATGCCAGCTCGGTAGACCAGCCCAGCCAGGGCTCGTGGATGCACCAGGTAGACGCCACCGTTCGCAAGCCCGCCGACTTCGCCGGAGCTGGATTTCACCCCCCGGACCTGCCCCTGAGGACCGATGTCCATGCCCATATAGCGGCCGGCCTCCTGCGTCCTGAACAGGGAGAAGCACCAGTTAGTGTCATGGGTCAGGGCAAATGCCTCCAGGGTCGGCAGTACCACCGCGAAGTATGTATCGCCATTGAGCAGCAGGAACCTTTCTGCAGAATCCAGCTTTTGCGCAGCGAGCAACACGCCACCGCCCGTTCCCAGGGGCTCAGATTCAATGACATATTCGACCGCAGCACCTTGGAATTCATTGCCGAAATAGCCCTGGATTGCCTCATGCCTATAGCCGACCGAAAGCACGAAACGGTCGATTCCCTGTGCACGCCAATAGAGCATCAGGTGCTCGAGGAATGGCCGCCCCGCTACCGGCGCCATCGGTTTGGGCAGGGTCGGCACTTCGCTACGCAAGCGGGTCCCCAGCCCTCCGGCCAAAATGACAGCAACATGCACCTTACTCACACCCGTATCAGACCGCATTCAAGATGGCGCACAGTTCGTCGATTTCCTCGTCCCTCAGGTCCGGGAAGTTGCCGATATAGAAGCCATAGAAATGGATGTGCTCGGTATTCGGGAACTGCAGGTGGTGATCCGCAGGGACCACACCCTTGAGGTAGGGCTGGCGAATCTGGTTGCCACCGCCGGCGCTGCCACGCCGGAATTCAATACCGTTTTCTCTCATCTTCTTCATCAGGCGCTGAACGAACTCTTCATCGGGCTCGCGCAGCACTAGGTTGAAAGCATAGTTACTTGAACCTTCGATCTTGAAATCAGTCCGGTACTTGGTTGCATCGATCTGGCGGAGGAATCGCAGCATGTTTTCGGTGCGGCGCTTGACATTGGCGTCCAGCCTGCGCAACTGGTGGCGCCCCAGGATCCCCCCCAGCTCGGTGTTGCGCGTGTTGTAGGCCGGATAGGCAAAAATGAAGTCCGGGTTCAACTGGGGATACTGCGTCTGGAAGGCTACCCTCAGATCGGCATCCGTCGTTTCTCGCACCATGCCGTGGGAGCGCAGCATGCGCACCTGCTGGTACACCTCGGGATCATTGGTACACACCATCCCGCCCTCGATGGTGCTCATGTGGTGCGCGTAATAGAAGGAGAAGTTCGAAATCCAGCCGATGCTGCCCAGACGCTGCCCATTGTGGGTCGCGCCATGGGATTCACACACGTCCTCGATCAGGGGGATATCGCGTTGCTTGAGTTCGGCGACCAGTTCATCGGTAAGTCCGTCAAATCCCTGCACATGGGTCAGGAAGACGGCACGGGTCTTGCCGGTGATCTTGGCAAGAATTTCTGCCGGATCCATCGCCAGCGAGACTGGATCGATATCCGCAAACACCGGGGTAAAGCCGTTCTGCATCACGGAAGCGATGTCGGATACCCAGGTCAGGGGGGGAACGATCACCTCGCCGCCCTCCGGATGGCGGATTTTCAGTATCGCCATGGTCAGAAGGTTGGCGGATGCGCCGGAGTTGACGAACACGCTGTACTTCATGCCCAGCCACTCGGACCATTCCGCTTCGAACGCACGGACATTCGCACCGTGCGTCAGGATAGGATCATCCTGTTTCAGGTATTCGATCAACGCGTCAAGATCGGACCGCAATATGTTGTTGCGCATCAGGGGAAATTTCATTGGATCAGGTTCCTTTGACTAATAGGGGTACAACTCAGCCCCGGCTGCTTGTCGGCGCGATCACCTCGGCCAGGAAGTTCTTGACTGATTCTGTCACGGCAGCTTCACCGATACCGACCTGCTCATGCAGCTCGCTTCGCGTACCCAGTTCGAATCGGTAGGCGGGTTCGACACCGATATTGAGCATGCGTACAGGCAGGTTCCGGCGTGCTAGGAATTCAAACATCATGCTGTCGATGCCGCCACGCCCGCGGAAGCCTTCCTCCATTGTCACCAGTCCCCGGTAGCCACCCAGCAGCTCTGCCATGGCATCCTGGTCAAATTTCGTGATCGACACCATGTCGACCACACCCACGGATACGCCTTGAAGTGCCAGGCGATCGGCCACCTTGATCGCCACATGCAGCATGTAACCGGTGGCTAGCAGGCACACCGTGTCGCCGCCGCGCAGGGCATGGAATCCTACAGCCGGGAGCTTCTGCACAGAATGAATGACCGGCAGCACCTGCGCATCCAGGCGGAGATATTTCAATCCGTCGGTATTCAGGCATTCGTCGAATATCGCCGCGCTCGAGACATGGTCGGCGGGCGAATAGATGGACATGCTGGGCAGGGCCCGCATGATGGACAGATCTTCGTAACACTGATGCGTGGGGCCGGACACTACGTAGCTGTAGCCGGCACCTACACCAATCAACGTCACATTCATAGCGCGCACTTCCGAAAGAAGGCACAGGTTGACCCGGATCTGCTCGTAGCACCGCATGGTGATGAACGGCGCAATCGCGTAGGCGAAGACCTTGAAGCCTTCGATCGCCAACCCGGACGAGATATTAATCAGGTTCTGCTCGGCGATACCCACGTTGGCAAAGCGCTCCGGAAAGTCCGAGCGGATCCTATCCAGCACCGGCGAGCCGAAATCGGCAGTGACGAAGAAGATCCGTTCATCGACCTGCATGGCACCGTGGATGCGCTCCAGGAACGCATCGCGCATAGCTCTCGGTTTCTCACTCATTGTTCAACTCCAGAATCTGTTCTAGCCAGGCCGCATTGGGGTTCATCACATGCGCCAGATCGAGTCCCTCCAGGGAGGGAACGCCGTGGCCCTTCTTCGTATTCGCGATTAGTGCCTTGGGCTGGCCATCATGCAATTCCTTCATCTGGAGCAGCGCCTCCCTGACGGCGGCGACGTCATGTCCATCGACCTCGCGGCAATCCCAACCGAAGGCCGTCAGTCGACCAACCAAAGATTGGTGTGACACGATGTTGTCCGTGCGCCCCAGCATACTGATTTGGTTGTTGTCTATCACCAGATTCAAATTATCCAGTCGATTATGGGAAGCAAACATGATGGCCTCCCAGTTCGAACCTTCGTGCAACTCGCCGTCGCCGGTAACCACGAAGATGCTGCTGTCGCTCTTCTTACTTTTCAACGCCAGCGCGCTTCCGGTCGCCACTCCCAGGCCGTGCCCCAGGGAACCGTTCACGGTCTCGTAGCCCGGGATAACCGGATCGGGAATTCCTCCGAGGAATCCGCCGGCCTGACACACCCTGGCAAGCTCCTCTGCCGGGAAGTAGCCCAAGTCAGCCAGTATCGGGTACATGCAGATCGATCCATGCCCCTTGCTGATGATGCAGCGGTCCCGCCATTGCACCCTTGGATCCTTTGGATCAAACCGGAGCACGCCACCGTAATACAGCGCCACGAAAATCTCGACTGGCGAGAGCGAGGAGGCGATGCGTGTTTCAGGCGCCTTGCGGTGAACCCGCAAGGTCTCTAGCCAGACCGACTTTGCTTTTGTCGCAAGTTCAATGTCATTCATCATCATGGAAAGATCATCCTGCCCATGTACGGATTACTGCAATCCGTTGGGTTGATATAGCACCACCCGACTGCCCGAGTAGTCGAATTCAAAGGGAACGTGGACGAGATGGCGCAGTCGTTCCCGGACAACTGCCTGATCCTTCGGCCGCACGAAGAGCAGGAGGAACCCGCCGCCGCCAGCTCCCAGCAATTTCCCACCAAGTACCCCAGCCCGACGCGCCTCTTCATAGATGGCATCGATCTCGCTACTTGAAACCTTGTCGGACAGCTTGCGCTTGGCCAGCCAACCCTCGTGCAACAGGGCGCCAAACTCTTCGATGGAGGTTTTGCCATCCTGGAGAATCCGCATCCCCTCGTCCACCATGGCACGCATGGCATGGAGTTCCTGCTGCCGATTGTCGAAATTATCGATCTTCGATTTGGCCACTTCCGACGCGATGCGCGAGATGCCGGTGAAACACAACATCAGGTGGCTCTGCAACTCCTCCGCGCGGGCCTGTTCGATGATGACCGGGTTGACCTCAAAGCCACCATTCCGGAGGAAGTCGATCCTGTTGAAGCCACCATACGCCGCCGAGACCTGGTCCTGCGAGCCGACATTCTCCCCAATGACGTCCTGTTCCACATGGATGGCTTCCCGGGCCAGAAACTCGCTGCCCACATACTGACCACGCAGGGTGGCAATCGCGTGCAGCAAACCTACAGTGAATGATGAACTGGAACCAAGCCCAGAACGCGCAGGAAGGTCTCCATCGTGATGGATCTCCAGCCCATGTTCCATCTTGGTATAGTCAAGGACACCCCGTACCGCCGGATGCTCGATTTCCGAAATGTCGCGCACGTTCTCGATGCGAGAGTACACGATACGGTGCTTGTGGTCGAAGAACGGCGGCAGGTAACGACAGCTGATATAGCAGTACTTATTGATGGTCGTGGCAAGAACGGCCCCTCCGTGCGCTCGGTACCAGGCCGGATAATCTGTGCCGCCACCAAAGAATGAGATGCGGAACGGGGTACGCACAATGATCATGTTAGAGCCTTATGGAATTCAGCAAATGGATTGACGGAGTGTTGTCAGGTCTGCGACCGAGTCTCGCATCGAGACGAAGGACTGGGATCAATCATCTTGTCATAGGTGCCCTGCGCAGCAACTCGGCCGTTTTCTAATCTGTAGATAATGTCACAATCTTTCAAGGTGCTGAGACGATGCGCGATCATCAATATCGTAAGCCCGCTATCCAGCGAGTTCACTGAGTCCATGATGGCCTGTTCGGTTGCGCTGTCCAGCGCGCTTGTAGCCTCGTCCAGAACCAGCAAGGCCGACTGCTTATAGAGCGCCCGAGCAATACCTATCCTCTGCCTCTGCCCACCGGAAAGACGTACCCCACGTTCACCCACGACCTGCGCATATCCTTCGCTTCGACTCTCGATGAACTCTGCAATCTGCGCCCGGTGAGCCGCTTCTTTCACGCGCTGGAGATCAATGGCATGGAACTCCACGCCAAAGGCAATGTTCTCGGCGACCGAGGCATCCGACAGGAAGATACTCTGGGGAACATGTGCGATGGCGCTCTGCCAAGCCCTCACCAAGGTGCCAGTAATCGGCACCCCATCGACGCGAATGCATCCGGAGGTAGGTACCAGCAGGCCCATGATCAGGTCTACCAGGGTACTCTTGCCACAGCCGGTCTCCCCGATAAAACCTACTCGTGCCCCCCGTGGAATGCGTAGCGACACCTCATTGAGCGCGTTCGGACCGGTCGCCGTATACCTGAATGAAACGGCATCAAGTTCAATGCAGTCATCCAGTGCCAACGGATCAGGGCGTGGTAGCGCCAAATCTGCCGGAAGTGGCTGCTCCAGCATGGCAATGGTATCCAACACCGAGGCATGGCTACCGGCAATAATGGCCCATGCTGCAAAGCTCTGCTGCATCGCGGGTAATAGACGTTGGGCCGCTAGTGCCAGACTCCCCAGGACCGGCAACGCCTCGACGAATCCTCCAGATTCCGCACTCATACCATAGGCCAGAGCGACGATTAAAATGATGCCAACGTTTTCCATCAGGTAGCGAGGACTCCCCGAAATGATGGCATTGTCAGCTAGCGCCTTTCGCAAGTTTCGGTCAGCTCCCTTGAACGACTTGCAATAAATATTTTGGGAGCCATCAAGCAATACGTCACGAATCCCGCCCAGGCCTTCCTGCAGGTTCTTCAACTGTGCAACATGTTGTTCAGCGATCTGCTGACTGTTACGGCGTAGCATGCGCCGGAAAATCTTTCCGACGATCAGGTACCCGGAACCGAGGCATAATCCAGAGATGATCGCAACCCGCGCGTCGATGGCGATTAAGGCGACAATGAGCCCAAAAACCAGAAAGGCCGAGCAGACCAGCACCAAATGCTGGTATACGACATTGGCTGTGGTGTTGACCTTCCCTACAATCGCGCCAATGATCTCGCTACCGTTGCGAGCCACATGTACGCTGTAGGGCTGGTGCAGCACCCGTCGGTACACCTCAATGCTCAGATCAGATCCTATAGCCCCTGCAAGACGGGTACTGATCACTAAGAACGCAACACGCAGTGCGGACGCTAGAGTCAATATTACGCAAAAAAGCCCCGCCACCAGTAGGCTTGAACTGATATGCATATTTGTTGCCAAGTCCGCAATAGCCGCTCCAAATTTTATTGTCCGCAATGTGCTATCGGCTGCGACCATAACAGAAAGGAAGGGCAGTACCGCCCCGAGACTGGCAACTTCGGCCACCCCGACAATCAGCATCAGCGCGAGCACGGACATTAACTGGATCCGCCGCCGAGGGCTGAGATGAAACCAGAGCTGGGTCATGATAACCCCCTCGCCATTTCTACGCTTTCATTGCTTTGGACGGCAGGGTGGCGAGTCCGTGGGGCGAGTGAGAGGCTGGCCTGATTGCCTATCAAAAACGAATTTCCATTCACCCGCGTTTCGTTGTTCAATTGCCTTGATATTGTGGCAAAAAATGCTGCCGAAGTTTCTGAGCGCAACGACGAGCCAAGCCCAGTACATCCAGCACGCGCACTTAAACACATAGTGTTCTATGCTCCCCGTACATCAACGCAGCCCACATGATGACGGACTTGTCGAACAACAGGATGCGGAACCAGTTGGCCATTATGCGTGGGACAGCAGGAATTCCTGGTAAGCCAACTCCAAGCCTTGCTCCAGCGGCACAGCTGCGTTCCAGCCCAGCGTGCTGAGCCGGCGGCTGTCCAACCACTTGCGCGGAGCACCATCGGGTTTGGTCGTGTCGTAGGTAATGCGACCGGCATAGCCCACGATACGGGACACGGTAGCAGCAAGTTCGCTGATCGTCACGTCGCCGCCAAATCCCACGTTAATATGGCTCTGCATTGGCTGGGTATGGGTTTGGTAGCTGGCATTGTCCAAGTTCATGACAAACACACTCGCGCAAGCCATGTCGTCTACGTATAGGAATTCGCGGCGCGGCGTGCCGCTGCCCCAGATGGCGACCTCTGGAACACTCTCGACCTTGGCAAAGTGGAAGCGTCGGATCAGGGCTGGTATTACGTGGCTGTTGTCCGGGTGGTAGTTGTCGCCGGGGCCGTAAAGATTGGCAGGAATCACACTACGATAATCACGACCATATTGTCGATTGTAACTCTCGCAAAGCTTGATGCCGGCGATCTTTGCAACCGCATACGGTTCGCTTGTAGTTTCGAGCGGCCCCGACATCAACGTGTCCTCAGTTATCGGCTGCTCTGCATGTTTTGGATAGATGCAACCGCTGCCAAGGAATAACAATTTCTGCACGCCGTGAAGATGGGCTGCGTGGATTACATTCGCCTGAATCATGAGGTTTGCATAAATGAAGTTCGCTGGGTAAGTGGCGTTGGCGTGAATGCCTCCAACCTTAGCTGCAGCCAAGTAAACTTGTGCGGGTCGCTCCATCGCAAAGAATTCATTCACTGCCTGCTGATCGCACAGATCAAGTTCGGCATGCGTGCGCGTAATGATCTGACCGGCGGGAACACCTTGAGCAACCAAGGTACGAAATATCGCACTACCCACCATACCTTTATGGCCCGCGATAAAAATCCTGCCATTCTGGTCAATCATTATTGAGCCCTCCTCTGTTTTTCGCGTTCCAACCCTACGGCATTACACCGCCAATTCTTACCCATGCTGACGCCTGATCCAGTCGTTCAGATATTTCTGTAGCGAGGCGTAGCCGAGCGTGGAATGCCAGCACCTGTGGTTTTAGAACAGTTAGATGTAATCAGACGTTGGCAATGGTTTCATCTTGGCTTCGTAGTGGGTGCCACGCACTCGCTCATTCTTGGATCTGTTGAAAAGCACTCGGTGGGCGCATAGCCCTATGCGATTCCCTTTGTGATTCATCGAACAGGCCACCCCGTATTCCTTCAGCCGCGCCTGAAAAAGGTGGTTTACATACTGGCATCCTCTGCCCGAATGTTGCATCTGTCCCGCTATCGGCTTGCAGCGGAACCACGTCATGGTCAGTGCATCTGCATCGATCACGATATCGGCCATCATCCTGGGCTTCAAGGACCAGCCGATGACCTTCCGATTGAGTAGGTCGAGCACCGCGACTAGGCAGAGCAATCCCTCAGCCGTCAAGATGTGGGTCAGATTGGCCGTCCACACCTGATTCGGATCTGCCGACGTGAAGTCCCTGTCCAGCAGGTTTGGGACTATCAGCAGACTGCGCCGAGCCCGTTGCCTCCTTAAAGCATCGCTTGTGCCGGGCACGTACACCGTTCTCGCGAATGAGTCATTGCCCCCCCCCCCGCCCTTGCTCGCAGGAAAATCTCTACCTCGGTTTTTCTCAGTCATTTTCGAGTTGGCGCTCTTGACAAGGTTACCCGGTGCTTGCTCAACCAGATTCAGGTCAACCCCCACGTCACCCCTCCTTGCCTAGCCCTCACCCGCTTGACAATCAGCCCCTTGAACTCTGCCACGTATTCCTGCTTCGAGGTCTTGAACACCCCCCCCTCCTTCTTCGCTATCCCAGCTCTCCTGAAGGACGAAATTTCGGGGAAGCTCACTATACCGCTGGGCCAAACGTCCATTCCCGACTCAGTACCAACCTAGCTGGAATCTGATCTACATCTAACGGCTTACGCAAGGCTTCCTCATATATCGCGCGCTTCTGCGGCCCTAATGCCAATACAAAAACATGGTGAGCCTTTTGGATCGTAGTGGGCGTAAGGGTCAATCGCAAATACGGAGGCCTTGAACCTTTTACGGGAATGACTCGCCGCTTGGACTCGACAATGGCAGGGCTTCGGGGATAGATCGAAGCAATATGCCCATCTTCTCCCATACTGAGCAGCAACACATCAATAGACGACGGAAGGCGACTGCCATACCTATCTGCCGCCTCTTCCAAATTGGCGCTATCAGCCTCTATGCGATGAACGTAAGCGCCTTTTGGCAACCCACTGGCAAATAACGTATCCATAACCAATCGGTAATTACTGTCAGCATGATCGGGCGGCACACATCGCTCATCTCCAAAAAAGAAATCTACATTTTGCATTCTCGCCAAAAAGTCGTGCGAAGCAGCCCCAACTCGATAAAGTCGTTCAGCACTTCGACCACCTGTCAGCGCGACGCTGCATCTCCCATTTTGCCCTCGCCGCTCAGCAACACTTGCAGCGATTTTTTCGAGTAAAAATCGTGCCCATCCATCGGACTCTGTGCCGTTTAGTGTGGAACTGGACATCACACCCAACAGCAAACCAAGATGCTAGGCTGAGAGACGGTAACCTCTAGCAGATTGGCCGATGAATGCTTAAGTTTTGACATTCGGAAATACACAATGATGAAGCCTCTGCTTAACATATGCCATTGGACAGGCTTTTCAGAAAATCCCTAAGCCCTTACCCCAAAGCGCCTGAAAATAAAAATTGACGCGCCAAGCCCCACGCCTAAATCCCTGACTAGCTTACATTGACTGACTTAGGGCGCCGCAATGCAAACGGCTCAGGACTTCGTAACTGGGTTTCCTCCTGGAGACCAGCCAATTTCTGAAGTGGGGACGCGAGGCTCAAAGTAATTTTGACATGCTACCGCCATACCGCCTCACCAACAGCAAGTGCGGCTAGGAGATTTTAGCAGGGAGAGCGGAGCAATAAAGTGTCGCGAAGGATGCTGCTGCAAGTTCGCAGACGAATACAATTGTGCCATACTGTAATGCCTTTGCGAAAGGCTGTTTTGCCAAACAGGCAATAGAGAGGCCGATTTGTTGCCGGCGTTGCGTAAACTGGCCTGTGCGACACACACCGCCACCGGCTTGCTCATAATCTCGATCAGAGCGACATGACCCGACACTCGCCATCGGCTATTTGTAGCCGCCCTCGATGCCCGGAACGGCGCTTCGGTCAGACGAACGCGCTCCCCCTGTTTGAACAATCGTTCCGGTTCTGATTGAACCGATGCCTCCTGGCTTTGCAGCAGTTCAATCACCCCACCATCACCTGCGCCGATTCGACCCCGAATCTGGCCAGCCGGCTAACACCCTGAATTGAGCGAATGGGCCCCCAGCTTTTGACTAAGTCCTCCTGCCCCAAATGGATGAACAGGTAACGCAGAAACAGGGGCTCAACCGCAACGATTAGCAGTCCTTTGCAGAGTTTCTCGGACGGGAGTGTCGGGTGGTGGCACTGATAACCCTGCCTGTGGATGTTGTCGAGGGCTCACTCACCCAGTCTGTGCATGGTATGAACGAGATATCAGTGCACGCCACCTCCAAATGGGCTGCAGCCAGTTCAGAAGATACCAACTTAGTTAGCCTCTAAAGGCTCCTCGAACTGTACTGGATCGACGTATCTCAGGGTGAAACGACGACGCGCCTGATTGTGAAATGACATTATGCAATCAAACACGATCAGATCGTACTTCTTTCCGAGGCCGATACACTTTCCGGGCAGTGCGGTCGGTCTTCAAGGAACTGAAGAAGCTCTCTACCGCAGAGTTGCCCCAGACCTTGCCTGCGCGACTCTTGCTGCAAAGTAATGCCCAGTTCCTTAAGCAATCCCTGAAAATGTTCGCTAGTGTATTGGCGCCCCTGATCCGAGTAGGGAAGCCGTGACAAAGACATGCCCCGTCGCCAGACAGCCATGACCAAGGCATCCGCGACCAACTGCGAGGTCACGCTGGTCTGCATGGACCAGCCTGCGATCCTTCTAGAGAACAGATCAAGGACTCCCTCCACATACAGCCGGCCCTCCGCTATTCTGATATAGATGAAGTCCGCCACCCACTTCTGATTCGAGCAATCCGCCTGAAACTGGGAATCTAGGACTTTGTCTGCAATAGCGCCGCTCACCTCGAGCCTTTAGGAAAACCACGCCGATGTGGGCGAGCACGTAAGGCTTGTGACACATTAGTAGTTCAATGCGGTGCAGACCACAACGCTGTCCTTGCGCCAAGGCATCGCGCCAAACCCGCCAGGCACCATAAGTGCTGTCACTGTCCATAAATTTGACGTACCAATGGGGGAGAAGTACCTCATCAACAAGGTTATGGCGGCTCCTGTGGCGGCATAACCAAGCACAGAAACCACTGCGCCAGGCGCCGAAGGACGCGGAAATCAAATTGACCAGCCAAACACCTCGTGTGCCTCGCCACGAAACCATACTTCACATCGACTCTTTGACGAAATAGGCAGCGACTTTTTAGGATATCGCACTCCATCTTGAGCATGACCACTTCATTGCGCACTCGCGCAATCTCTACTTACTCGGGCTTCATGACTCCCTGACCAGAAAATGCCTGCTTGGGTTCGGTACTGTGTTCCCGAACCCAGCGACGCAGAACGGTTTTTCCACATCCATATCCTGCGACGCATGCCTGACGGATACACCTCGTTCCGTCATCAGCTGGACCGCTTCAACCTTGAATTCCCGAGTGAATATCTTTCTTGTACTCATTCACCACCTCTGGTTTCATTGTGACACCTTAACTGGGTGCCTTTGAAATCGGTAGCAGCCCAACCATTGATCATTTGCAATGGCATGACAAATGTGTTATCGCATTTGGTATTTTTGGGGCAGATTGACAGATTTGCGTGCGATGTCACGGCCTACTGCATGACAGGATCACACCGGAACACGAACTTTTGACCGTGTAAAACAAAAACGCCAACCGTATGGGCTGGCGCTTTCATTGAAGGGCGTGGTGGCTTGGGGCGGAATCGAACCACCGACACGCGGATTTTCAATCCGCTGCTCTACCAACTGAGCTACCAAGCCAACGAGCCAAAGATTATACCGGCAAATTCTTCCAAGCCAAGGCTTTTTGCCAAAAAATTGGCTGCTTGCGGGAAAAGCTTACTACTTTTCTAGGCGAAGTTCTGCTGCACGCGCATGGGCGGTTAAACCTTCGCCATGCGCGAGAATGGAGGCAATGCTTCCAAGGCCTGCGGCGCCCCGGGCGGAAACATCAATCAGGCTGGAACGCTTCTGGAAATCATAGACGCCCAGCGGGCTGGAAAACCTTGCACTGCGGGATGTCGGCAACACATGGTTGGGGCCTGCGCAGTAGTCTCCCAAGGATTCGGAGGCGTACGGGCCGATGAAAATAGCGCCGGCGTGCCGAATCTTGGGCACCAATGTCTGGGCGTCCTTCACGGACAATTCCAAATGCTCGGGGGCGATGCGGTTGGCAACGGCACATGCCTCATCCAGATTGCTCACATGGATCAGTGCGCCCCGGCCGCTCAGTGAAGCAGCGATGGTTTCCTTGCGGGGCATGGTCGGCAACAGCTTCTCGATGCTGAGGATGACCTGCTCGATGTACGCGGCATCCGGGCATAGGAGGATGGATTGGGCCAGTTCGTCGTGTTCCGCCTGGGCAAAAAGATCCATGGCCACCCAGTCTGGGTCGGTGGTACCGTCCGCGATGATGAGCACTTCGGATGGTCCTGCCACCATGTCGATGCCCACCGTACCGAACACACGCCGCTTGGCGCTGGCGACATAGGCGTTGCCGGGCCCGACGATTTTGTCCACCTGGGGAATGGTTTGCGTACCGTAGGCCAAGGCCGCCACGGCCTGGGCACCGCCGATGGTGAAAACACGATCGACACCGGCCAAATGTGCGGCCGCCAACACCAGCGGATTCTTTTCACCCCTGGGCGTCGGGGTAACCATGATCAGTTCCCCTACGCCGGCCACCTTGGCGGGCAAGGCATTCATCAATACCGATGAGGGGTAAGCCGCTTTGCCACCCGGCACATAAAGGCCGACACGATCCAGAGGCGTTACCTTTTGCCCCAAGCGCGTGCCATCCGCCTCGGTGTATTCCCAGGAGTCCGCCTTTTGCCGCTCGTGGTAGCTGCGCACCCGCTCTGCCGCCATCTGCAAAGCCTCGCGCTGCGCCGCTGGCAGTGCAGCGAAGGCAGCCGTCAACTCGGCCTTGGGTAGTTCCAAGGCCATCATCGAGGCCGCATCGCAGCCATCGAAACGCCGTGTGTAATCCAGCACCGCTTCGTCACCCAAGCGACGCACGTTAGCGATGATGTCAGCCACGGCCTGTTCGATGGCCGCATCGGTGCTGTTGTCGAACGCCAGCAAACGATCAAGGTCCGAGAGAAACTCCGGCGAGCGGGTGCTCATGCGACGGATGAAAATGGGCGTGCTCATTGGATGGCCCCTTCGAAAGCCTCGATCACCGGCTGAAGCAGGTCGTGCTTGACCTTCAGCGCTGCCTGGTTGACCACGAGACGGGAGGAAATCGCCATGATCTCTTCCACTTCCATCAATTGATTGGCTTTGAGCGTCGCGCCACTCGAGACCAGATCGACAATGACCTCGGACAGACCAGCTAGCGGCGCCAGTTCCATAGAGCCATAAAGCTTGATCAGGTCCACGTGGACGCCCTTCGCCGCAAAGTGCTCCTTCGCGGTGTTCACGTATTTGGTTGCGATCCGCAACCGGGCGCCAGGACGGGCGGCTGCGGCATAGTCAAAACCGACCGGCGCGGCAACACACATGCGGCACTTGGCGATGTTCAAGTCCAGGGGCTGGTACAAGCCAGCACCACCATGCTCGATCAACACGTCCTTGCCGGCAATGCCCAAGTCGGCTGCGCCGTATTGCACGTAGGTGGGTACGTCGGAGGCCCGCACGATCACGACCCGTACATCCGGCCGGTTGGTGCCGATGATGAGCTTGCGCGAGCTTTCCGGGTTTTCGTTCGGCACGATCCCTGCCGCTGCCAGCAAGGGGAGCGTCTCTTCAAAAATGCGGCCCTTCGAGAGCGCGATGGTGATGCCGTCCACAGAGGATTCCGTCCGATCAGGGAAAGGTTGCGATTTTAGCCCAGGCCCTCAATTCACCCGGCGCACCCGGGCGCCGAGACCGGCCAACTTCTGTTCGAGGCCTTCGTAGCCCCGGTCCAAATGGTAGATGCGTTCGATTAAGGTCTCCCCTCTCGCCGCCAAGCCAGCCACCACCAAACTCGCCGAGGCCCGCAAGTCCGTTGCCATGACGGTGGCCCCGCTCAAACTGGCGGCACCGGTGACGACGGCGGTATTGCCGTCGATCTTGATGTCCGCGCCGAGGCGGATCAACTCCACCGCGTGCATGAAGCGATTCTCGAAAATGGTCTCCCGGATCACGGCCGTGCCGTTGGCCACGCAGTTGATGGCCATGAACTGGGCCTGCATGTCCGTGGGAAAGGCCGGATAGGGCGCGGTGCGGATGGACACTGCATTGAGCCGCTGCGGCGCCTTGAGGCGAATGCTCTCCCGCTGGCACACCACCTCGCAGCCGGCGTCCATCAATTTATCGATCACGGCATCCAAGTAGGCGGCGGAGGTACCGGTCAGGGTCACATCGCCACCAGTGGCCGCGGCGGCACACAGATAGGTACCCGTCTCAATACGATCCGGCATGATGCGATGGGTCGTGCCGCGCAGGGACGCAACGCCCTGGATGCGGATCACATCGCTTCCAGCGCCGGAAATCCGCGCGCCCATGGCCACGAGACAATTGGCCAGATCCACCACCTCGGGTTCCCGGGCAGCGTTTTCAATCACGGTTTCGCCGTCCGCCAGACATGCGGCCATCATCAAATTCTCGGTGCCGGTCACCGTCACCATGTCGGTGAACAGACGGGCCCCCTTGAGTTTGCCGCCCTGAGCCTGCACGTAACCCTGGTCCACGGTGATTTCCGCACCCATGGCCTGCAAGCCCTTGATGTGCTGGTCCACTGGCCGGGCGCCAATGGCGCAACCGCCGGGCAAGGAAACCCGGGCCGACCCACAGCGAGCCATCAAGGGGCCGAGAACGAGGATGGAAGCCCGCATGGTTTTCACCATCTCGTAGGGCGCCACCGGATTGTTGAGGCCGGAGGCATCGAGAATCACCGTGTTGCCATAACGCTCCACCGCCACCCCCATCTGGGCCAGCAGTTTGAGCATGGTGCCCACGTCGTTGAGGTCGGGCACATTGGTGAATGTGACGGGCTCCGCCGTCAGCAACGCGGCGCAAAGCAGCGGCAAGGCGGCATTCTTGGCACCGGAAATCGCCACTTCGCCCTTGAGGGCCACGCCCCCTTCAATCAGCAACTTATCCACGGCTGGCTTCCCATTCCTCGGGCGTCAGGGTCTTCATGGATAAGGCGTGAAGCACGCCGGACGCCAGATGGTCCCGTACCGTATCGAACACCCGTTGTTGCCGCTTGACCCGATTGAGTCCGGCGAACTCGGCACTGACGATCACCGCGTCGAAGTGCTGGCCATCGCCTTCCACATGGGCAAACAAGCAGGGCATGCCCTCGGTGATCCAGGTTTCGATTTGTTGGGGGTCGAGCATGGAAATTCTCTTTCAGGGCCGATCGATCAGGCCCGCAACTTGTAGCCGCGCTGGAGCAGAATCAAGGCGACCGCCCCGATGCAGGCAAAGCAGAAGGAAACAACCGCCAGACTCTGCCAAGGCGACACGTCGGAAATACCGAAAAAGCCGTAGCGGAAGCCGTCGATCATGTAGAAAACAGGATTGTACCGGGACACTCCTTGCCAAAACGGCGGCAGGGAGTGAATCGAGTAAAACACCCCGGAAAGGAAGGTCAACGGCACGATCACGAAGTTCTGGAAAGCCGCCAGTTGGTCGAATTTGTCCGCCCACAGCCCGGCCAGAATGCCCAGGGCCCCCATCAAAGCGCCGCCAAGCAGGATGAAAGCCACAATCCAGACCGGGCTGTTGAATCCCACGGGGGCGAAGGCCAAGGTAACCGCCAACACCCCGATCCCCACGATAAACCCGCGAATGGTGGATGACAGCACATAGGCGTTGAACAGGGACAAGGGCGAAATGGGCGGGAGCAGAATGAAAACAATGCTGCCCATGACCTTGGCCTGGATCAGGGACGAAGAGGAATTGGCGAAGGCATTCTGCAACACCGCCATCATGACCAAGCCAGGCACCAGAAAGGCCGTGTAGGGCAAGGTGTCGTACACCCGCACGTGGTCTTCCAGCACATGGGAAAAGATCAGCAAATACAGCAGCGAGGTCAACACCGGTGCCGCCACGGTCTGGAAACCCACCTTCCAGAAACGCAGGATTTCCTTGTAGAGCAAGGTCAGGAAACTGATCATGCCGCCCCCTCGCTGTGCCGATCTTCCTGCATCAGGCGGACGAAGACCTCTTCCAGGTCGGTCTGGCTCACGGTCACATCTGCCAATGCACAACCCGCTTGACGCAGCCGTGCCAAGATTCCCTCCACCTCGTCCGCCTGGGCGAAGGGGATGACCCAGCCATCGCCTAGGGATCGGGCCACGACGGCCAGATCCTGGGGCAGCGATTGCCCGTTCGACAAACGGACATGAAGGGCATGGGCGGAGAAACGGCGCAGCAAATTGGCCGTGCTATCCAAAGCCACGATGCGCCCGCCCTTGAGCATGGCAATACGGCCGCAGAGGGTTTCCGCTTCCTCCAGATAGTGGGTGGTGAGAACGATGGTATGGCCTTCCTCGTTCAATCGGCGGATGAAACGCCAAAGGGCCTGGCGTAACTCCACATCCACCCCCGCCGTGGGCTCATCGAGTACGATCACCGGCGGCCGATGAACCAGGGCCTGGGCTACCAAGACGCGCCGTTTCATGCCGCCGGACAGGGAACGCATGCCCGCATCCGCCTTGTCGGTCAGGTCTAAATTGTGCAAGACCTCATCGATCCAATCATCGTTGCGGCGAATGCCGAAGTACCCGGACTGAAAGCGCAGTACTTCCCGCACGGTGAAGAAGGGATCGAACACCAGTTCCTGGGGAACCACGCCCAAATGCCGACGGGCCTGGCGAAAATCCTTGCGCACGTCGTGCCCCATCACCGCCAAGGAACCGCTATCCACCCCAACCAAGCCGGCCAGGGCAGAAATCAAAGTGGTTTTGCCAGCCCCGTTGGGACCCAACAGGCCGAAGAATTCCCCTTGGGCAACGTCCAGGCTGACGCCGGCCAAGGCTTGGAGATCGCCATAGCGCTTGGCAACCTGGCGGATCGCAATCGCCGGAGTCATAAATGCCTGCCGGCGAACCGTCAGGCCAGGGGCAGCAGATCGCTGACGCCGTAGACGTCAGCCATGCTCAGCAGGCCTTGGGGAGGATTGATCAATTGCAACGTCTGGTTGCGCGCCTTGCTCGCCCGCAACCAACCGAAAACCACGGCCAAGCCAGCGGAGTCGACCTCGGTCACGGCCGCCAGGTCGAACACGGGCTTACCACCCTCGGCAAGCTTGACCAAGGCCTGGTTGCCGGCCTCCAGCAGGGTCTTGGCGGAGCCTAGATTCATGTCGCCCTCAACCACCAGGCGACCGGTTTCCTCACGAATCATTTTTTGGCAACGGGAGTGTCAGCGGCCTTGTTCTTGGCCTGAAGGGACTTCACCAGGCCGTCCAGGCCATTGTTGGCGATTTCCTGGCGGAACTGGTCACGGTAGCTGGTCACCATGCTGACGTCGGCGATCACCACGTCGTACACCTTCCAACCAGCGCCATTCTTCTCCAGCTCGTAGTTGATGCCAATGGCCTTGGCGCCAGGCTGTTTGATTTCGGTGCGCACGGTCACCTCGGTATCCGCAGCAGCCATTTTCAGCGGCTTGAAGTCGATGGTCTGGTTTTTGTAGGCGGTCAAGGCATTGGAGTAAGTGCGGACCAACAGGGTACGGAACTCGTCGGACAGCACCTTCTGCTGAGCCGGGGTCGCTTGGCGCCAGTCCTTGCCCACCGCCTGAGCGGTCATGCGCTGGAAGTTGAAATGGGGCAGCACCTTGGCCTCCACCAGTTCGATGGCCTTCTTGGTGTTGCCGTTCTGGATATCCTTGTCCTTGCGGATGATTTCCAGGACCTCATTGGAAACGTTCTTCACCAAGACATCAGGCGCGTCATCGGCATGGGCCGGGGCGGACAAGAACAAGGGAGCAGCACAGGCCAGCAGGGCAAACAGTCTTTTCATTTTCCGATTCCAGTCAATCACTCGTCGTCAGTGTTACGCGGCGGCGCGCCATCGTAGACCAGGCTACGACGACGTTGCAGGTAGGCGTCACGGATATAGGAATATTTGTCGAGGGCAGCTTCCTCGATCACCTTGTCGGCCGGCAGCAACTCGGCACGGTCGCTCACCAAGCGGGTCACGATCAAGGTGTTGCGGGCAGCGACATTATGCATGTCGGCCACGGGGTCGGCCGCTACGTCAGCCACCAAGCCCACCGTATCCCGTACGTTGCGGGGGCCGAAGACCGGCACCACCACATAGGCGCCCGGACCGACACCCCAACGACCGAAGGTCTGACCAAAGTCCTCATCGTGCTTTTCCAGCCCCATGTCGCTGGCCCAGTCGATCAGACCGAGCACGCCGATGGTGCTGTTGACCACGACACGGCCCAGATCGCTGGCAGCCTCGGGCACCTTGCCCTGGAACAGGTTGTTCACGCCGATGAAGACGTCGCGGATATTGCCGAAGAAATTCGACACGCCGGTCTTGGCGGGCGTGGGCAGGGCTTCGTCGTAGCCTTGGGCCACGGGTTTGAGCACTGCCTTGTCGAGGCCTTCGTTGAAGGCGAACATGGCACGGTTGAACCCTTCGATGGGATCCTTGGGATTCCCCGAGGTGGCGCAGCCGCCCAACAACCCGGCGGTGGCAGCCAAAGCGGCAAACGTTGCCAAGCGCTTGTTTCGATTAGACCTCACGAACAGCCCCTTCCTTTTTGAAATTTTCCCGATTTTGCCATTTACTTGGCGGCGGCAGGCTCGGAAGCCTTGTTGAACATGAACTGGCTGATGAGCTTTTCCAACACTACCGCCGACTGGGTTTTCTTGATGCTATCGCCGGCTTTCAGCATTTCGGTGTCCCCGCCCACCTCGAAACCGACGTATTGCTCACCGAGCAGGCCGGAGGTGTTGATCGTGGCAAAGGTATCCCGGGGGAACTTGTAACGGGCGTCGATCTGCATGGACACCTGGGCGACATAGTTTTCCGGGTCGAAGGTGATGGCGGAAACACGACCCACGACGACGCCGGCGCTCTTGACAGCACCCCGGGGCTTGAGGCCGCCGATATTGTCGAATTTGGCCTGCAAGGTATAGGTCTCGCCGCTACTGGCGCCGGTGAGATTACCGACCTTCATGGCCAGGAAACCCAGCGCGACGATGCCGATAGCGACAAAAAAACCAACCCAAAGGTCGAGCGTGGCACGATTCATTTAAACACCTCGGAACATGATTGCAGTAAGGATAAGGTCAGCCGCCAGGATGGCCAGGGAGGAGGTCACCACTGTGCGGGTCGTAGCGCCGGAAACACCTTCCGCAGTCGGATCGGCATCATAGCCCTCGAATACCGCAATCCAACTGATGATGACGCCGAAAACAAAGCTCTTGATGACGCCATTCACAATATCTTCACGAAAATCGACGGAAGCCTGCATCTGGGACCAGAAGGAGCCTTCGTCCACGCCGATCATCTTTACTGCGATCAAATAGCCGCCGAACACCCCCAGGGCGGAAAACAGCGCGGCCAACAAGGGCATGGAAATCACGCCAGCCCAGAAACGGGGCGCCACGACGCGGGCAATGGGATTGACCGCCATCATCTCCATGGCAGAAAGCTGCTCGGTGGCCTTCATCAGGCCGATTTCGGCGGTAATGGCGGAGCCTGCGCGGCTAGCGAACAGCAGGCCAGCCACCACCGGGCCCAATTCCCGCACCAAGGAAACGGCCACCAAAATCCCTACCGCTTCGGATGAACCATACCGCTGCAAGGTGTCGTAGCCCTGTAAGCCCAGCACCATACCGACGAAAAGGCCGGAAACCAGAATAACAATCAGGGACAGGACGCCGGTGAAATAGATTTCCCGGATGGTGAGATTAAAGCGGCGGAGCGCGGTTCCCGAATACAGAAAAATGGCCAGGAAGAAACGGCTGGCAAACCCCAGCCGCCAGATGCGGTCCGTGACGCTACGACCCAGGGAGCGCAGAGCGCGAACGACTTTCTCAAGCACGGGCTACCTCTTGCAGCAACGAGGCGCCATAGGGCGGCGCCGGATAATGGAAGGGAACGGGGCCATCGGCCTCCCCCCAGACGAATTGGTGTACATAAGGCGTCCGGGACTGTTTGATCTGCTCCGGGGTGCCTTCGGCCACGATCTTGCCCTCGGAAACGAAATAGACGTAATCGACGATCTTGAGGGACTCCTGCACATCGTGGGTCACCACGATGGAGCAGCCGCCCAGGGCGTCGTTCAGGGTGCGGATCAATTGCCCCACCACCGACAGGGAGATGGGATCCAGCCCGGCGAAAGGCTCGTCGTACATCATGATCATCGGGTCCAGGGCGATGGCCCGGGCCAAGGCCACCCGCCGCGCCATGCCGCCCGACAGCTCGGAGGGCATCAGCTTGTGCACGCCGCGCAAACCCACCGCGTGGAGTTTCATCAGCACCAGGTCGTGGATCAGGGACTCGGGCAGATCGGTGTGCTCCCGCATCTGGAAAGCCACGTTGTCGTAAACCGACATGTCCGTGAACAAGGCACCGAACTGGAACAACATCCCCATCCGTCGCCGCAGGGCGTAGAGGCCGTCGCCATCCAACTCATGCACCACTTGGCCGTCAATGGACACCGAGCCGGAAGTGGGACGCAACTGCCCCCCGATCAGGCGCATGGTGGTGGTCTTGCCGCAACCGCTGGAGCCCATGATCGCCACCACCTGGCCCCGATGGATCTCCATATTGATCCCGGTCAGCACAGGCCGACGGTCGTAGGTGAAATTGAGGTTGCTGATCTTGACCAGCGGCTGGGTAGACACGGCTGAAACGAATCCTGACGTAAAAGAGGCTGGATTCTATCAGATGCCGCCTTTTCCCTTAATGACTGACCTTCGGCTATGATCGGCCGCCATGGGCCTCGCCACCGCCCTGCCGCCGCCCTTGCCCGCGACGGATTCGGGCAGCGCCGGACCATGGTTTTACCCTCCGGCCGCGCCCCGGTGGTCGGCATCGAGCAATCGTTCCTCTATTCAGACATTCCGATGTATCTCAATCACTTCGGCCTGAACGAGCTTCCCTTCCGTATCACCCCCCATACGGAATTCTTCTTCTCCGGCGCCAATCGGGGCTCGACCCTCGACGCCCTGCTCTACGCCATCACCCATGACGAAGGCATCGTCAAGGTCAGCGGCGAGGTCGGCAGCGGTAAGACCATGCTCTGCCGGGTGTTGATGGAACGACTGCCCGCCTCCGTCGCCATTGTCTACCTGGCCAATCCCAGCCTGTCCCGGGACGATATCCTCTACGCCATCGCCGACGAGCTGAACCTCCACCTGACCGAGGGCATGCGCCCCAACTCCGTGCTGCGCCAGCTTCAGGAACACCTGACCCAATTGAACCGGGAGGAAAAGCGGGTCGTCATCCTGGTGGACGAAGCCCACGCCATGCCCGTCGAGGCCCTCGAGGAAATCCGCCTCCTCTCCAACCTGGAGTCCAAGCGCCACAAGCTGCTGCACCTGGTGCTGTTCGGCCAACCAGAGATCAACGACATCCTCGCCCGGCCTGACATGCGGCAGCTGAAGGAACGCATCACCCACAACTTCCTGCTGGAACCCCTGGTGCGGGACGACGTAGCCGAATACATCGAATTCCGCTTGCGGGCCGCCGGTTATCGCGGTCCCAACGTCTTCAGCCCCCAGTCCACCCGGCTCATCGCCGAGGCCTCCCTGGGACTGACCCGACGCATCAACATACTCGCCGACAAGACCCTGCTGGCGGCCTTTTCCGAGAACACCCACCAGATCACCGCCAAACACGTCCGCACCGCCATCAAGGACTGTGACTTTAGCCCCGCCACCCTTCCCGGCTACCGCCCCCCCCAGCAGGCGCGCCCCTACCTGGCGGCCACCATCGCCCTGACCCTGATCGGCGCCACCTACCTCCTCACCAAATTCTCCGGCCAGGATGGAGAGCCTCCCCAAGCACCATCCTCGGCCCAGGCCCAACCCGCCCCGGCCGAACAACCGCCCATGGCCGCCGTGCCTGCACCTGTCACACCACCCGCCGCCGCCCCGGTGGTTGCAGTGGCAACTGGCGCCCCCTCCGCACCTGTAACGACACCCGTCGCCAGCCCGGAAGCGTCCAAACCCGCCGTGCCGACGCCCCAGGCAAGCACACCGACGGCCGCAACCAATCCCCTCTGGGATACCGCTCTGGCCTCGGGTAGCCAGTGGATCAAGACCGCCCCGACCGACCGCTGGTTCATCCAATTGTTCTCCGTGGATGCCAGCAAGATGCCGCAAGTGGAAACCTTCCTCACCCAGGCCAAGACTGCCGGCCTGGACATGGGCCAGACCCGCGGCTACCAGTCCGACCTCAGTGGCCGCATGCGCCTCGGCGTCATCTACGGCGACTACGGCAGCGCCCAGGAGGCCCACCAGGCCATCGCCCACCTGCCGCCAGCCATCCAATCCAGTAATCCCTTCGCCCGGCCCATCAAACAGCTTCGCTAGTTCCCAATCCGGAAAACCCGCCGAAATTTGTCCAAGGTCAACAAATTCCCTTGGCATAACAGGATAAGCTGAATCCCCTTGGCATAAATCCATGCCCATCCAGGCATGGCCATGTCCCTCGACAAGGTGATTCCAGTGTCCCGGCTCCCACTTTCCTCCGCCGCTGTACTACTGCCCCTTTCCCTGGTCCTGGGCTGCGCCACGCCACGTGCCATGGGGCCCGCGTCGGCCCATCTCAGTACCGAGGACCTCCCGCTAGTCACGGGAACCATTCCGGCACCGGTACAAACCACGTTGTCGCTGCCCAGGCCACGCCTAAGCACCAAAACCGAAACCTATAGCGTCGTCGTCAATAACGTTCGCGCCCAGGATTTATTGTTTGCCTTGGCACGGGATGCCAAGCTCAACATCGATATCCATCCCGGCATCGACGGCAACGTCACCCTCAACGCCATCGACCAAAGCTTGCAACAACTACTGGGGCGTATCGCCAAACAAGTGGATATGCGCTGGGAATTGGACGGCAAGAACCTGGCAGTCGTGCCCGATACGCCTTTCCTGCGCACTTACCGGGTCGATTACGTCAACATGAACCGGGATACCAGCGGCACGGTAACGGTCACCACCCAGATCGCCTCGTCGCCGGGCATGGCCGGGACGACGACGGTGGCCGGGAGCCCCACCAGCGGTGGCAACAACAATTCCCTGACGCGGATAGAGAACAAGGCCCAGCACCACTTCTGGGGCACCCTGGAAAAAAACATCAAGGACATCCTCCACGAGACGGACAAGATCCTGCCGGAAGGCTCCAGCGAGACCCTGATCGAGCGCACGGATCAGAGAACGGTGGAAAGCGAAAAAAGGAACGGATCCCCACTCAAGCACAAGAATGGAAATCTCAACCCTTCCCACGGGGGAGTGGACACAAGCCAGGAAGAAGGCTCCACCTTCGTCCGGCGTAGCACCTTCCGAGAAGCGGCTGCCGTCATCGTCAACGCCGAGGCAGGCGTTGTCACCGTACGCGCTACCGCCAGGCAGCACGAAAAAATTCAGGAATTCCTCGACCAGGTGCTCGCTTCTGCTCGACGCCAAGTCATGATCGAAGCCACCATCGCCGAGGTGCGGCTGGCCGACAACTATCAGCAAGGGATCAATTGGTCAGCGCTTGCCTTGGGACGGGCCGGTTTCACCGTCAAGCAAGGAGCAGCCGGTGCCCTGACCGCGCCCACCGCCAGCTTTCTGGAACTGTCCTACAGCAATAACGCCTCCCGCCTGGGCAACCTTTCCGGCACGATCAAGCTGCTGGAAAGCTTTGGCAACGTCCGCGTCCTTTCCAGTCCCAAACTTTCCGTCATCAACAATCAGACAGCCGTGCTCAAGGTCGTGGACAACAATGTGTACTTCACGATCAAGGCCGACACCACGACCAACCAGACCACCAGCACCACCACCTACACGACCACCCTGCAATCGGTACCCGTGGGTTTCGTCATGAACGTGACGCCGCAAATCGGGGAACAGGACACCGTGTTGTTGAACATCCGCCCCAGTATCTCGCGCATCGTCGACTATGTGGACGATCCCAATCCAGCCCTGAAGGCCGCTGGCGTGACCAGCAAGATTCCCGTCATCCGCACCCGGGAAATGGAATCCATGATGCGCATCGACAACGGCAACATCGCGGTGATGGGCGGCTTGATGGAGGATGAACTCAATGAACAAAGGGACGGCATCCCCGGCCTGTCCCGGCTGCCAGGGGTCGGTAACTTCTTTCAACAGCGCAACGACAGCCGGAACAAAACAGAGCTCATCGTCTTTCTCAGGCCCACTGTCATCAAGGAAGCCAGCCTGAGGGGTGACTTTCAGGCCATGCAAGACAATCTTCCGGGCAAGGAATTCTTTTCAATGCCCCAGGACTCGCGCTGACGCAAGGGGGGAACACCGTGAGCCTACTTGCGAATGCCCTTGGCAAAACCATCCAAATTCGAAGCGATGGCATTCCTCCACCGGAAACCCTGGCCCGGCTGGCGGTGTTGAATGTTTTCCATGCCAAACAAGCACGCCGAGGATGCACGTACTCCCACCAAAATTCTCTGGTGACCGGGACCTTGGCCCTTTGCCTCTGGCTCGGCGGAACGCCCAGCCTGGAAGGCAAGACCCAAGCGGGCATTTCATGGCCGCTCGTCCCTCCGCATTCCTCGGCCAGTGCTGCCGGGGTAAAGAACCAGGGCCTCGACGACATACCACCACGACATTCATCCGCCGCTGCCCGGAAAGCGTCGGGACGTAGCGCCTACCGATCCGCATCCAGTGATGAGGATCAAGGCCATAGTCCAGTACGGAATCAGACTGCCGCAGTCTTTGCCGGGGCCACGGCGATCCGTATCGAGAAATTCCGTCCGGCCCACGACCCCTTATTGGAAAGTGCCTATGCGTTCTTTCAAGAGGGCAGACTCGACGCTGCCATCAAAAACTACGAGGCAGTGCTCAAACGGGAGCCCACCCATATCGACGCGCTCACGGGCCTGGCCGCAAGCCGCCTGCGCCAGGGGGAGGATGCCCAGGCACTGTCCCTGTTCCAGCGTGTGCTGGAACTCGACCCGCGCAACGGCCTCGCCCATAACGCCCTGGTGAGCCTACGGCCAAGCATGGCCTCACCGCTGCTGGAAAGCCATCTCAAGACAGCACTGGCCGATCAGGGAGGTGTACCGATTCTGTATTTCGGTCTGGGCAACCTATATGCCCGCCAGGGGCGTTGGCAGGACGCCCGTCATGCCTATGCCCTGGCCGTGGAAGGGGAGCCCGGCAACCCCGACTATCTGTTCAACCTGGCCGTCAGCCTGGATCAATTGGCGCAGTGGCCCTTGGCGCGCCGCTATTACGCCCAGGCCTTGGCAGTCGCGGAACACGTGCCCCCTGCCTTCGAGCGATCACAGGCCGAGGCACGACTACGCCTTCTTTCCCCTTGACCGGAAAGCCGCCCATGGACACCCCCTACCCCCTGCGAACCGACAGTCGTCGTCCTATCGGCCAAATCCTGTTGGATCAGGGGCTGATCAGCGAGGATCAACTGCGCATCGCCTTGCTGGAACAGGAGAGATCGCCGCAAACCCTGGGCAAGCTGTTGGTGGAACTCGGCTTCATCACGGAGGCAACCCTGCGCGATGCCCTCGGGCAATCCCTGGGCCATGTGGCGGTAGATCTGGCCCGCGTCACCGTCGATGCAGCGACGCTTGGCATGGTGCCGCAGGAACTGGCCAAGCGCCACGGCCTGCTTCCCCTGGCCTACGACGCGCTCCAGCAGCGGCTCACCATCGCCACCGCGAATCCGAACGACATCGTTGCCCTTGATCGCTTAAAAATCCAACTGGGAGGAACGCCCCACATCGAACCCCTGCTGGCCGGCGAACAGGAGATTTACCGCGCCATTGACCAGTATTACGGCCATGAGCTCTCGATTGACGGCATCCTCCACGAAATCGAAACCGGGGAAGTGGACTACCGTTCCCTGGCAGTCTCCACGGAGGAATACAAACAACCCGTCGTGCGCCTGATGGATGCGCTGTTGACGGATGCCGTCAAACGCAACGCCTCGGACATCCATTTCGAACCGGAAGCCGGCTTCCTCCGCATACGCTACCGCATCGACGGCATGCTGCGTCAGATACGGGCCCTGCACAAATCCTATTGGCCGGCCATGGCGGTACGGCTCAAGGTCATGGCGGGCATGAATATCGCCGAGACCCGGGCCCCTCAAGACGGCCACATCACCCTGGGCATCAACGGACGCCCCGTGGACTTCCGGGTGGCCGCCCATCCCACCATCCACGGCGAGAATCTCGTGTTGCGGATTCTTGATCGGCAAAACGGCATCGTTCCCATCGACCACCTGGGCCTTGACCCACAGCAACAGATGTTGCTGACCAGGATGATCGCCCGTCCCGAAGGCATCATCCTGGTCACCGGCCCCACCGGCAGCGGCAAGACCACCACCCTCTACTCCATGCTCCACCACATCAATCGGGAGGGCGTGAACATCATGACCCTGGAGGACCCGGTGGAATACCCCATGGCCATGATCCGCCAGACCTCCATCGCCGAGTCGGTCAAGCTGGACTTCGCCAACGGCATTCGCTCCATGATGCGCCAGGACCCCGATGTGATCCTGGTGGGCGAAATCCGTGACAGCGACACCGCCGACATGGCCTTCCGTGCCGCCATGACCGGCCACCAGGTCTATGCCACCCTGCACACCAACTCCGCCATCGGCGCCATTCCCCGCCTGCTGGACATCGGCATCCTGCCAGACATCATGGCCGGCAACATCATCGGCATCATCGCCCAGCGCCTGGTTCGCAAGCTTTGCCACCACTGTCGCCGGATCGCAGCGGACACAACCGCCACCATGGCATCGCCCATGCTGGCCGACATCGTGCACTACGCAGCCGTCGGCTGCGAGGCCTGCGACTTCCAGGGATATCGCGGGCGGATCGCCCTCATGGAGCTCTTGCCCATGGACCAGGAATTGGACGACCTGATCGCCCGCCGCGCCACGGCCCAGGAAATGCGCGCTGTCGCGGAGGAGCGGGGCTTCCGCTCCCTCGCCGAGGACGGCCTGCGCCGCGTGGCGGAAGGCGTTACCACCCTGGCCGAGGTGGCCCGGGTGGTGGACCTCGGCAGGCGACACTGAGCAACGTCCATGACCCTGCACGCCTACAAAGCCATGACGGTGGACGGTCGTGTCGTCGTCGGCCGATTGGAAGCCATCAATTCGACGGATTTGGAAATGCGCCTTGCCCGCATGGACCTGGACCTGATCGTCGGTTCCCCCTGCCGCCATCGGGCCTGGCGCGGCAGCGGACACCTGTCCCGTCGGGAGTTGATCAACCTTTGTTTTCACCTGGAACAGCTGGGGCGTGCCGGCGTACCCATCGCCGATAGCTTGGTGGACTTGCGCGACAGCCTTGAAACGATACGGGGACGGGAGGTCATCGCCGGCCTGATCGAGGGCATTGGCGGCGGTAAATCCCTGTCCCAGGCCATGGGTGAGCAAGCCAGGATTTTCGATGAGGTCTTTGTCAGCATGGTCCGGGCGGGGGAGGAAAGCGGACGCCTGCCCGAAGTGCTGCAAAGCCTGGGGTCTTCCTTACGTTGGCAGGACGAGTTGGTGGCCCAGACCAAGCGCCTGATCCTCTATCCAAGTTTTCTCGGCGTCGTGGTCCTGGCCGTGTTCTTTTTCATGATGACCTATCTGGTCCCCAAGATGGTGATCTTCATCCAGCACATGGGACAGCAAATTCCCCTGCAAACAAAAATCCTTCTGGCGACCTCGGACTTCATCGTCCATCACTGGCTGCTGGTGCTGGCAACACCCATCCTTGCTGGCCTGGCCGTGTACGAAGCGGCACGTCGGTCCCCTCAACTCCGGCATCGACTCGACGGCATCAAATTGGGGCTACCGCTCATCGGGGGTATTTTGAAAAAAGCCCTGCTCTCGCGCTTCGCCACCGTATTCGCCATGTTGTACGGCGCGGGTATTCCCATCCTCGATGCCCTGCGCAGCAGCGGACAGGTGGTGAACAACCATGTGCTACGCCAGGGCTTGCAGCAGGCCGCCTCATTGATCGCCGAGGGGCACAGCGTCGCCGGTGCATTCCAGCAACTGCCCCTGTTCCCGCCCTTGGTCATCCGCATGCTCAAAATCGGCGAAGGCACCGGCGCCCTCGACACGGCCTTGGCCAATATCGCCTATTTCTACGGCCGGGACGTCAAGGAATCCATTGAGCGGGGACAGGCCATGATCGAACCGGTGATGACCTTGCTGGTGGGTCTTCTCCTAGGTTGGATCATACTCTCGGTGCTGGGCCCCATCTACGACACCATCGCCCGGCTGAAAATCTGAGAACCATGGCCCTCCTCTCGCCACGACGTCTGTTGCTGCTCGACGACCTGGGACTACGGGCATATCGGAAACACGGGCGCGCCCTGTCCCTGGAGGAAACGTTCGGTGCCGACGCACCAGGCCGGGAAGCCTTTGCCACCTATCTTCGCCGCCATGAGGACAGCCGGTTCACCGTGGTGGCCGACCTGGTAGACGAGGAATTCCGCGAGGAACGGATTCCCCCCGTCCATGGCCGCGATCGCCGGGCACTGCTGGCTCGGCGCCTGGAACAATGCTTCCATGGCCTACCCCATTTAGCCACCTTATCCCTGGGGAGATCCCGCCAGGGTCGACGGGACGAATCGGTTCTGCTGGCGGCCCTGCCCCGCACCGCCTTGATTTCTCCCTGGTTGGAGATACTCAAGACGACCGGTAGCCGCTGTAGCGGACTGTACTCGATGCCCTTTCTCGTTGCCGCCTGGCATCGCCGCAGGCAGACAGCGGGCGTCGGGCAACTGGTACTCACCATGAGCCGTGGCGGTTTGCGCCAGACTTATTGCGCGCAAGGCCAGGTTCGCTTCTCACGATTGACGCCCATGGCCACCCTGGCGGCCGAGGACATCGCCCGCCACTGCATGGCGGAAGCCATGAAGATCAGCCACTACTTGGCAGGCCAATCCCCCACCGGTGATCAGGCCCCACTCCCGGTCCTCTTGCTCGCCCATCGCGACGACCACCCGCTGCTACGCCAACATTGCCACGATACGGATCACTTGTCTTTCATCTTCCTGGACTTGGCGCAGGAATACAGGCGCTTGCATCCCGCCAGCACGGCCGATCACTCCCTATGCGAAGAAGTTCTGCTATCAGAGCAACAGCATTGGCAAAGGCTGCCCCAATTCGCCAGCGCTGACCTGCTCCGCCCCCATCGACTCTGGTGGCTACGACGCGGTCTCGATCTCGTCGCCTTGGCAGGACTGACCGTCTGCCTCTTACTCGCCGTCGGCGTTCTGCTCCACGCCCATACCCAGGCCCAACGCAATCAGGACATGGCCGTCGCGGCCCAGCAAGACCGCGAGCGCTACGAAGCCATGCTGGCGACACTACCGACCGTCCCGATCGGGTTCGATGCCCTGCGCGACCGGATGGCTTCGTTTTTCTCATTAGAAAAGCACTCCCCCTCCCTGGACAGCGTCCTGACCCCCTTGAGTCGTGCGCTGGACGATTTTCCCGGGATTGAACTCGAGCACATCCACTGGCGGCTGAGCGATACGCCGAACGAAGATATTGGATTGAGTCAAACAGTCCGCCCCCCTGCCAATAACCGTCAAGATACGGCGGGACGACAGTTTTCCATTTTGGAACTCGACGCCAAGCTCATGCCGGTCACGATTAACCGGGATCAGAGAGATGACATCGAAAGCCTTGCCCAGGCCCTGACCCAGACACCACGGACCCACGTCGCCATCCGGCGCCACGCCCAGACCGACGCTTCGGCAGGCGTATTGCGTGATCGTGCAGCGACCATCGATGAGCGCCCCGCACAGGCCTTCAGCCTGCGCTTCATCCGGCGACTGGACTGACCATGGCTCCGCCGCTTTCCCTCGCGACACTCAAACCCCTGCGCGGCAGCTTGACCCGGCTGTTGCTGGCGACCTGCCTCGGTGCCGGCGTCCTCACCGCCGCCCGTGACCGCGACAACCAAATCCAGCACGAAGCCCAACGCCTCTCAGCAGAAAGCCGCGACTTACACCACAAGCTGTCCCGCTTACAGGAAGAGGAAAACGAGTTGCGGAGGGCCATCGCCGGCTACGGTCGCCTCGAAAGCCGGGGCATCGTCGGCCCGGAGCAGCGCTGGGCGTGGCTGGCGACCCTTGATCGCATACGCCAAGACAGAAAACTACCGGACCTTCAGTACGAACTTGCCGCCCAACGGCCCGTGGACATTGCCGCCCCGTCCACCAGGGGCCTGGGCGCCCAATGGAAATCCAGCACCATGACCCTACGCCTCAACCTGCTGCACGAAGAGGATCTACTGCACCTGCTTGACGACCTGGCACAAGCAGCGCCCGCCTTCGTCCGCCCCCGCCGTTGTGATTTGTCCCGCCTCCCCATCGAGTCCGCTCCAACACTGGCGACACTGCGGGCCGAGTGCCAATTGGACTGGATCACCCTGGAGGATGCACGATGAGTCATCGATGGTCCCTGTTTACCTTCTTCGCGGCCTGGGGCCTCGGTGTTTTTCCACCCCAGGCCGGTGCAACCAACGCCCTCCTGGGCCGGTTATTCCTCACCCCGGAACAGCGCCAGTTGTTGGATCGGCAACGCCAATCCGCCCAGGGGGAGGCATCGCTCCTCACCGGGGAGGTCCTGCGCCTCGATGGCATCGTCCGTCGCGGCGGCGGAGCGACGACCGTCTGGGTCAATGGCCAACGCCTCGCCCCGGGCAGTGTGGGGCCACTGGTGGTCCCCCGTGGAACATCGCCCGATCAGGCCCGCTTGGCAACGCAAACCGGCGGCGAAACCCTGGCCGTCGGGGAAGGCTTCCATCGCCCCTCGGGACAAAGACGTCCGCTGCTGGGCTCGGGCATCCTGCTGATTCAGCGCCAACGCTGAATCTCCCCAGTCCGCCATGGGCCAAGGTCACCGTCGCCCGCTGCACCCCCGACGCCATCGGGGCATTGCCTTGATGGCCCTGCTGGCGTTATTGGCGATGGCCCTGCTCTATGACGTCGCAGGCGGCCTGGGGCAACAGGGGTGGATACGTCACGAAGCGGAAACCACCGGCCGACAACTGCAATGGGCCAAGGATGCCCTGCTGGCTTACGCCGCCACCTATCCCGACAGCCATCCCAACCAGGTTTTCGGCTACTTTCCCTGCCCCGACAGCGATGGCGACGGTGACGCCGACTCTGCGGACGCCGCCTGCGGCGGCAATGACGGCAAGGCAACTATCGGCCTGCTGCCTTATAAAACCCTCGGTCTCGCGGACAATCAGGACGGCAGCGGGCAATGCCTCTGGTATGCGGTGTCGGGCGCCTTCAAGGCCGCCACCAGCAAGGCGCCTGCCCTGAACTGGGACACCCAAGGCCAATTCGATATTCGCGACGCACAGGATGCCATCCTGGAAGCTCCCGATGATCCCCGAGGCGGTGCCGCGGCCGTTGTGTTTGCCGTCGGGCCACCCCTTCCCGGCCAGGATCGCAGCATCGGCGCATCCCAGCCCTGCGGAGTCTCGGCGGCCCATCCGGCGGCCGAGGTTTATGCCCAATATGTGGACGTGGATCCCCGCCGGGCAGACCCCACCCTTTCTGCGCCCTTCCCCGGCGAATCCCTCGCGCCCCTTCGTCTGGTCCAGGGTGCGAACGTCCCAGGTCGCAACAACGACCGCCTGGTCTGGATTACGCCCAAGGAACTCTGGCAATCGATCCTCAAACGCAAGGACTTGAGCAGCGCATTGGATGCCAGGATCAACGCCTTGCTGCTGGACCTCCAGGCCAAGTTGAGCAATAACCTGAACAGCTATTCAACTGCCCCCAACCGCGCCATGCCGACCAACCTGGTCTATGGCAGCAACACGGCCCTGGCCAACGACTACGCCGCGTTCAAGGACCACCTGCGCTATCTGCGCTGCGCCACCGCCAACAGCTACTGCTACAGCCTCAACGGCGCAGCCTGCGACGGCTTGCTGCTGTTTGCTGGCAGCGCTGACGCCGTCGCCAACGGCACGGCCTCGCCACGACCGAGCTCCCTGCGGAGCGACGCCCATTACTTTGAACCCGCCGGCGCGCTCCCCTTGTTGGCGGGGACCACCACCAGCCTGAACAACGCGCCGCAAAACTTCAGCAACTTGTCCCCTACGACCGACCTGGTACTGTGTCTCACGCCCAAGCCCATCAGCAACAGCGACATGATGAGCGCCACCAATCCGAGGGTGACCGGCTATGCCGCCCTCGTTACCACCACCGGCACCAACTTGCGCTTGGGCACCCCCAGTCCTTCCGGCAGCGTCAGCCCCCTCAACTATTACGGTTGCTTCTGGTATCCACTGCCACAACCCTTTGGCAGCGGACTGCGGGTTTACTTCGACTATGTGGTCAGCGCCCGCAGTGAGGGCTTCACTTTCACCCTGGCCGATGCCGATACACGCCGTAATCCGTCGACGAATATGTGCGGCAGCCATGGCGATGCCCTGGGTTATGCCGGCAATAACGGCGCCGTCGCGCCCATCCGCCCGCCCAAGATGGCCGTCGAATTTGATTTCGCCACCAGCAATCCCGGCCCCCTGGGTATCGACCGTCACGATCCAGCCACTGCGCCCGCCCTGCACTTCGCCATCGACTACTGGGGAGTAGACGATGACGGCAGCGACGACGTGACCCACGGTGCGGGCGACGGCATGGCAACGCCGCGTAATCCCAGCAGTACGCCGGGCCTGGCCCACCCCAGCAGCAACATCGCCAACGGCACCAGGGTTTATGTCCGGCTGGATATCAGCCGCAGCTATTCCCCTGCAAACCAGACAGGGAAGTACCAGATCGTCGCCTACCTGGCCAAGAGTTTTTCGGGAATGAACTGCTTGTCCAGCGATTTCGCCAATCTGAGCCAGGACCTGGATGTGCTCTGTCCTTCCCTCAACACCAGTGCCAGCGGGCTATCCATGGTCTCGGACAGCATTGCCCTGACCGACCTACCCGACCATGGCGAGGCCATGCAGAAGATCTACCTGGGCTTCACCACCTCCATGCAGGGGGGTGGCAGCCAGCAGGTCAATATCGGCAACTTCCAGGCGGTACGGCGATGAACTGCGATAAGGAAATACGGGGTTTCACCCTAACCGAGATGGCGATCGTCCTGGTCATCGTCGCCCTGTTGATCGGTGGCCTGGCACTCCCCCTCTCCACCCAACAGGAAATGCGGGCGCTGGAGGAAACCCAGCATCGACTGACCGATGCCAGCGAAGCCCTGACCGGTTTCGCCGCCATCAATGGCCGACTGCCCTGTCCCGCCACGACGACGTCCCAGGGACAGGAGGATTGTGCCGGCAGTGCCGGTAATGGCGGTTATTACGGCTACCTGCCGGCCGCCAAACTGGGGCTCCCCAGCGACGGCCAAGGGCGGATGCAGGATGGCTGGCAGCAACCCCTGCGCTACGCGGTCAGCGGCGCCAATTTCGGCGGCATCAGCACGGGCGTGTTCGTCACCGCCAACGGTTTGCGCACCGCGACCCTGGCCGCGTTGTCAGCCCACATGGGAGCCAATCCCTTGCTCAGCATCTGCACGGGCAGCAGCACCATCGTGGCGGCGGGAACGGCCAACGCCGCCTGCGACAGCAGCGGCAAAATCACCGACAGCGCCGCCGCAGTGGTGTATTCCACGGGGAAAAATACTTCCTGGGGTGGCCAGGCCGGGGATGAAAACCATAATCCCAACCCCAATAGCGGTCTGGCCCCGGACCCCGCCTTCGTCCACCACACGCCAACCCCGGCCGGCTCGGCAGCGGGGGAATTTGTGGGGAGGTGATCGTTTTGGCACGGGGGAAGAGAGCGGGCTGGTAGGTGAATAGCCCGCAACGGTGCGGGATGGCGGCGGATTCAGGGGTTATGGGTGGCCGCCGCGAAAATGCGCAAAAGTGAT
>NZ_BAAGIA010000004.1:0-404583 GCF_054658675.1 Denitratisoma sp. agr-D3
CGCCGCAGCTGTACATCGCCGTGGGGATTTCCGGGGCGATCCAGCACTTGGCCGGGATGAAGGATTCGAAGGTGATCGTCGCCATCAACAAGGACCCGGACGCCCCCATCTTCCAGGTGGCCGACTATGGCCTGGTGGGCGATCTGTTTGACCTCGTGCCGCAATTGACCGCGGCGATCTAACGCAACGAACAGGAGAAGCGAGCAATGACCGTCTATGTCGCCCCGGTGAAGGACATGATGTTTGTGCTGGAGGAAGTGGCCGGCCTCGACGAGGTGGCTGCCCTGCCGGGTTGCGACGAGGTCGGTGCCGACCTGGTGGCCGCCGTGCTGGAAGAGGCCGGGCGCTTGGCCGAGGAGGTCATCGCTCCCCTCAACAAGACGGCGGACCAGCAAGGCGCCACCTTCGCCGACCACGCGGTGAAAACGGCGCCGGGCTTCAAGGACGCCTACCGGCAGTTCGCCGAGGGCGGTTGGGTGGGGCTGACCTGTGACCCCGACTATGGCGGCCAGGGCCTGCCCTATCTGCTCAGCATTCCCGTCAGCGAAATCTGGAACTCCGCCAGCACGGCCTTCGCCCTCTGTCCCATGCTCACCAGCGGCGCCATCGAGGCCCTGACCCATCACGCCTCCGCCGAGTTGAAGGCGATCTATCTGCCCAAGATGATCTCCGGCGAATGGACCGGCACCATGAACCTGACGGAGCCCAATGCCGGCTCCGATCTGGCGGCGGTGCGGACCAAGGCCGTGCCCAATGGTGATCATTACCTGATCAGCGGCACCAAGATCTTCATCACCTATGGCGAGCACGATTACACCGACAACATCGTCCATCTGGTGCTGGCCCGTCTGCCCGACGCACCGGCCGGGGTGAAGGGGATTTCCCTGTTCGTGGTGCCCAAGTTCCTGGTGAATGGCGATGGTTCCCTGGGCAAGCGCAACGACGCCAAGTGCGTGTCCATCGAACACAAGATGGGCATCCACGGCAGTCCCACCGCCGTCATGGCCTTCGGTGAGGAAGGCGGCGCAGTGGGTTATCTGGTGGGCGAGGCCAATCGCGGCCTGGAGTACATGTTCACCATGATGAACCACGCCCGCCTGGCGGTCGGCCTGGAGGGGGTGGGCATCGCCGAGCGCGCCTACCAGCAGGCCCTGGCCTATGCCCTGGAGCGCATCCAGGGCCGCGTGGTGGGACGTGAGGGCAATCTGCCCATCGCCTACCATCCCGACGTGCGCCGCATGTTGATGACCATGCGCGCCCAAACCGAAGCCATGCGCGCCTTGTCCTTCATCGCCGCCGCTGCCATGGACAAGGCGGGCCGCGTCGCCGACGGCGAGCAGCGCAAGATCCACCAGGCCCGCATTGATTTATTGATTCCCGTGGTCAAGGCCTGGTGCACCGAATTGGCCAACGAGGTGGCCTATGCCGGCGTGCAGGTACACGGCGGCATGGGCTTCATTGAGGAAACCGGGGCCGCCCAGCACCAACGGGACGCCCGCATCACCACCATCTACGAAGGCACCACCGGCATTCAGGCCAACGACCTGATGGGGCGCAAGGTGGCCCGGGATGGCGGTGCCGCGGCCTATGCCCTGCTGGCGGAAATGGATGCGGATGCCGCCAAGGCCGCCGGGCTGGCGTCGTTGTCCGTCCTGGGGCAGGCGCTGACGGCTGGCGTGGCCGACCTGAAGGCGGCCACGGATTGGATCGTGGCCCATTACGCCGGCGACACGCCGGGGACTTTGGTCGGTGCAGTGCACTACCTCAAGCTGTTCGGCACCGTGGCCGGTGCCTGGAGCCTGGTGCGTAGCGCCGTGGCCGCCCAGACCAAGCTGGACGGTGGTAGTGGTGACGCCGGTTTCTGCCGGCAAAAGATCGCCACGGCGAATTTCTACGCCGACCAGGTGCTGCCCTTGAGCGCTTCCTTGCTGACCATGATCCGTCGCGGTCCCGCCAGCCTGGCGGCGGCCGATGTCGCCTTGGGGTAATGGGGGCGCGCTAAGCTGATCCCGGTAAGATCGCGCTTTGCTCCTATTCTTCTTTTGTGCAAGGGAAAACCATGAATCCGCAGAACGGCTACGACATCGAGGACCTCAGCGTCGGCATGAGCGCCGAAATCGGCAAGACCATCACGGACGCGGACATCATCCTGTTCTCCGGGGTGTCCACCGACGTCAATGCGGTGCATCTGAACGAGGAATTCGCCAAGACGACGATGTTCGGCGGCCGCATCGCCCACGGCATGCTGACCGCCGGCCTGATTTCCGCCGTGCTGGGCAACCGCCTGCCGGGGCCGGGCTGCATCTACGTCAGCCAGAGCCTCAAGTTCAAGGCGCCGGTACGGCCCGGCGACACGGTGACGGCCAAGGTCACGGTGAAGGAAGTGCTGCTGGATAAGGGCCGGGTGGTACTGGACACGGTGTGCACCGTCGGCGGCAAGGTGGTCATCGAGGGCGAGGCGATGATGATGCCCACCTCCCGTAGCCGCCGCGAAGCCGGGAAATAAGCCGGACTGTTCTTGTCGCCCGTTGACGGTCGCCGTCAACGGGCGTTTTCTGGTCAACGATTCAGGGCGCGGCTTGCCGCGTATGGACCAGTTGCGTCGTGTCGAATCCCAGGGCCCGCGCCTTTTCCAGGAGTGCCTGTTGGCGCTGATCGTCCAGTTGGGGCGTGCGGGACAGCAGCCAGAGATAGCGGCGGTCCGGCGTGCCGATCAGGGAGGTGCCGTAGTCCGGTGCCAGGTCGATGATCCAGTAATCCCCCCAGACGAAGGGCAGGAAGCCCAGCCATGCCGGGGCGAAACGGACCTCCAGACGGCCCGGTTGGCTCGGCCCCTCGGCTTGTCGCGCTACCCCCTTGGCGTCGATGGTGCTGCCATCGCCCTTGCGGCAGGCATTCAGCACCTCGATCTTTCCATCCGGCAGAAGGGC
This sequence comes from Denitratisoma sp. agr-D3, assembly GCF_054658675.1. Lineage (NCBI taxonomy): Bacteria > Pseudomonadati > Pseudomonadota > Betaproteobacteria > Nitrosomonadales > Sterolibacteriaceae > Denitratisoma > Denitratisoma sp. agr-D3. Next base: position 2,931 of record NZ_BAAGIA010000004.1, read on the forward strand.
GTAGGTGGCGGTGACTTCGCCGGCGCAGCGCTCTTGAAAGCGATTGGGCAAACGGAAAATTTCGAACCAGCGTCCGGCATAGCGCCCGACATCCAGTGTCGTCACGGTGGGCAGGGGATCGGCCGCCGACAGGGGCATGGCGAGACTGAGCAGGCAGAGCAGGGTGGCGATTTGTTTCATGGTGGGGGTGCGGGTGAATCGATGGCAATGGGTGGAAAGGATAGTGTGGGTCGGGATTGGCGGAAATGAAAAATTTTATTGCCGGTTTTGTTGACAGCTTTCGATGGAGCCCATAGAATGCGCGGCTCTTGAACGGCACGGTCTGCAACGCAGACGGGTCGTAACGACGAAGTCCCTATCGTCTAGAGGCCTAGGACAACACCCTTTCACGGTGTGAACCGGGGTTCGAATCCCCGTGGGGACGCCAAATAAAAACGGACACATTGATTTCAATGTGTCCGTTTTGCTTTTTGCGGTCGCCTTTTTTCATCTGCGGTGGCGATGCAAGACGGTAGCGGCGTGGCGATTGCCTGAACGGAACGGTGCTGAAAGTTCGGCCCGTGTCCGGGCCGGGGGCTAGCGGCTACTGACCCGCACTGCCGGCCAATGCGTCGGCCCAGCAGTTGGGTGTTTCGTAAAGGCGCACCCTTTCCAGGCTCAGTTGATTGCCGTAGCTGTCCCGATAAAGCGGGGCCAGGATGTCGAAGGCCAAGGCGGCGAGGTTTTCGGCGGTGGGCACGCGGTCCAGCAGGACGGTCTTATGGTCGGGCAGGGTGGCGAGGAAATCCACGATGGCATGGTCGTTCTTCCAGGCCAGGAAGGCGTGGTCCCACCGGTCCACCACATGGGTCTTGGCGATGGTTTTGACGTCACCGAAATCCATCACCATGCCGTCGGCAGGGGACTGGGTATCGCGGATGACGTTGCCGCGCAGGGTGATTTCCAAGACGTAGCGATGGCCGTGCAGGTGGCGGCATTGGCTCTGATGGTTGGGAATGCGATGGCCGGCATCGAACTCAAGGCGGCGGGTAATTTGCATGGGGCTGGGTGCTATGCTTGGGCCGCGCATTATAGCGATCACCCTTGAATCCCCTATTTTTCCCCTATCGCCATGGCCGAGACGGTTAGCCAGTCCAGTCTGCTCACGGTGGACCAGCATTCCCGCGACAGCGCCGGGATGACTTACGTTTATCCGGTGGTTTCGCGTCGGGCCGGCGGCGTGTCGGTCGGCATCAATCTCAACCCCAACAATGCCTGCAACTGGCGCTGCATCTATTGCCAGGTGCCCGACCTGAAGCGGGGCGGCCCGCCGCCCCTGGACCTGCGTCAACTCCGCGACGAGTTGACGCGACTCCTGGCCGACATTCAGCAAGGCGATTTCATGGCGCGGCGGGTGCCGCCGGAGGCGCGGCGGCTGATGGACGTGGCCTTTTCCGGCAATGGCGAGCCCACCAGTGCGGCGGAGTTCGGCTTGGCCGTCGTGGTGGTGGGAGAGGTTCTGGCGGAACGGGGCCTGGTCGGCCACCTGCCGGTACGCCTGATCACCAACGGCAGCTTGTTGGACCGGGCCGCGGTACGGGATGGCATCGCCGCCTTGGCTCGCATCGGCGGGGAGGTTTGGTTCAAGATGGATGGGGCCCGCAGCGAGGACGTGCGCCACATCAACGGCAGCCAGGCGGCGCCCGAGCGGCAGTTGGCGCGCTTATTGGCCTGTGCCGTGCGTTGCCCGACCTGGGTCCAGTCCTGTTTCTTCATGGAGGACGACGCGCCGCCGGCTGAGGAACGTATCGCCGCCTACGTGGCCATGCTGGAGCGGGTGTCCGCGGCGATTCGCGGGGTCCACCTCTACGGCTTGGCCCGGCCGTCTTTGCAACCCGGCGCCGAACGCTTGCGGGCCCTGCCGGCGGCCTGGTTCGACGCTTTGGCCGCGCGGCTCAAAGAAAAAGGGCTGACCGTAACGGTCAGCCCCTAAAAGACAACATCCTCTCTCAGGATTCGGTATCAGCCGGCCTTGCGCGCAGCCTTGGCCAGCTTCTTCAATTCTTTGAACAGGTTGGAGTCGTTGTTCTTCAGGTAGTCCACCACTTCGAAGTCATCGCGCTTGATTTTGCCGATGTCGATCTGCTCCACGTGCACCAGACGCAGCAGTTGCTGCACGGGGCGGGGCATGTTGCGGCCGCTTTCATAGCGGGAGCCGCCGCTTTGGGTGACGCCCAGCTTGGACCAGAACTGCTGCTGGTTGAGCCCCAGCTTGCGGCGGATTTCGCGGGCATCGATTTTTTCAACGGGTTTCATCGTATCTCTCCTATTACTTCAGATAAGTGTTTTGCAGTGACTAGCTAGCTGTTGGGCGACGCAATTTGGAAAACGGGTTTCCTATGTCTTCCAGGTGGAGGCGAGTATAACCGAAGTTATATGTCTTTGACTATACGGGATAGGCACATAACATACGGACACATCATTTTTCTCCCCACATGGCATAGGGGAAATGATTGGCTGAGAGCAATCGTGGTCCAGGACACGAAAAAGGCCGGATCGGGTAAAATCCCGCCTCTTTTCGCTCTAGTGATGAGTTCGATACGACAATGGCTCTGATAGTTCAGAAATACGGCGGCACGTCGATGGGTTCCCCGGATCGCATCCGCAACGTCGCCAAGCGGGTTGCCCGCTGGAAAGCCCAGGGTAACCAGGTAGTCGTGGTGGTTTCCGCCATGAGCGGTGAAACCAACCGCCTGATCGCCCTGGCCAAGGATGTTTCCCCCAGTCCCGATGCCCGGGAGCTGGACGTCATGCTCTCCACCGGCGAGCAGGTCACCATTGCCCTGCTGGCCATGGCCCTCAAGGACATCGGCGTCGATGCCAAGAGCTATACCGGAGCCCAGGTCAAGGTCCTGACCGACAGCACCTTCACCAAGGCCCGCATCCTCGACATCGAAGGCCACAACATCAAGCGCGACCTGGACAAGGGCACGGTAGTCATCGTTGCCGGTTTCCAGGGCGTGGACGAGTTCGGCAACATCACTACCCTGGGTCGCGGCGGTTCCGATACCTCCGGCGTCGCCCTGGCGGCCGCCCTGAAGGCGGACGAGTGCCAGATCTACACCGATGTGGACGGCGTCTACACCACCGATCCCCGCATCGTGCCCGAGGCCCGCAAGCTGGATCGCATCACCTTCGAGGAAATGCTGGAAATGGCCAGCCTCGGTTCCAAGGTGCTGCAAATCCGCTCGGTGGAATTCGCCGGCAAGTACAAAGTCAAGCTGCGTGTGCTCTCCAGTTTCGAGGAGGAGGGCAAGGAAACCAACGGCACGCTCATCACTCTTGAGGAAGACAAAACCATGGAACAACCCATCATCTCCGGCATTGCCTTCAACCGTGACGAAGCCAAGCTCACCGTGCTGGGCGTGCCTGACAAACCCGGCATCGCCTACCAGATCCTGGGTTCCATCGCCGATGCCAACATCGACGTGGACATGATCATCCAGAACGTCGGCCATGACGGCACGACCGATTTTTCCTTTACCGTGAATCGCGGCGAATACACCCGCGCCCTGGACATCCTGGAAAATAAGGTCAAGCCCCATGTGGGCGCCCGTGCCGTGGTCGGCGACAACAAGATCTGCAAGGTGTCGGCGGTGGGTGTGGGCATGCGTTCCCATCCTGGTGTCGCCAGCAAGATGTTCCGCTGCCTGGCCGAGGAAGGCATCAACATCCAGATGATCTCCACCTCCGAAATCAAGATCTCCGTGGTGGTGGACGAGAAGTACCTGGAATTGGCCGTGCGCGTGCTGCACAAAACCTTCGATCTCGATCAAGCGGCGGTTTAAGCCCCTTTCTTGAGTTGCTTTAATGGGGGGCGGCAGGTATCATCGCGCCCCTGTTGGAGACGTGGCCGAGTGGTCGAAGGCACTCCCCTGCTAAGGGAGCATACCCCATAAGGGTATCGGAAGTTCGAATCTTCTCGTCTCCGCCAAAAACAGGAAACCCCGCACAAGTGATGACCTGTGCGGGGTTTTCTCTTCTGGATGTCCTTGTTGTCGGACTGTCTAAAAAATCGCTATGTGGACCAATCTAATTCCCGTCGAACACGCCCCGGCCCGGGGCATGAATGTTGAGACCGTCGAACTCGCCCACGAAGACAAGCACCAACTGGAAGACCAGATCAAGGTCCAGGTGTCCCGCGGTTGGGTCGTGAAAAGCCGTTCCCATACGGCCGACGGTAGCCACACCGCCTTGCTCTTCCGCAAGAAGTCCGCCGAATAAGGCGAGTCACGGGACGGCGCCAGTCCGTCCCGATGCCCCCAGTGGGGCGGTTTCAACGCTGGAGCGTGGCCACCAGGTCGGCAAAGCGGTCCCCCTGCACGATCACGTGGGACCGCGTCCGTTCGGCCGCCAGGTCCGCATCCCCCATCAGCACGGCATCCACGATGCCGCTGTGTTCCCCATAGGAAGTGTTCATGCGATTGCGCACCCGCAATTGCAGCCGTCGATATGGCCTGAGCCGGCGGTGAAGTTGTGCCGCCTGTTCCGCCAGAAATTGATTGTGGCTGGCGGCATAAAGACACAGATGGAAGTCCTCGTTCAATTGGTAGTAGGCGTCGGGATCGTTGCGGTCCCGGGCCTCTTCGCAATTGCGATGCGCGGCCTTCAATTGCTCCTGTTCCTCCGGGCGGATCCGTCGCGCCGCGAGGCGGGCGCACATGGCTTCCAGTTCGGCCATCACCTCGAACATCTCGCATAGCCGCTGGGGCGGAATGTCGCAGACCACGGCACCGCGCCGGGGGCGGATTTCCACCAGGCCGGCGGCCTCCAGTTGGATCAAGGCTTCCCGGATCGGCGTGCGGGACACGCCGAACTGGTTGGACAACTCGGTCTCATCCAGTCGCGTCCCGGGCGGATAGCTGCCGGTGGCGATCATTTCCTCGATCTGGTCGCGCAGTTGTTCCGAGAGACGGCCGCTCGGCACGGGGGTGGGGTCGTTCATGGCGTTGCCTCCCGCAATAACATGAAAATATTATACAAGAAAACTTGACATCTAATATTTATGGCGTAATCTCGTATACAAGATTACCTCATAAAAATACATATGACGGGAAAGAGGTGACCCGGCGGGTAGTCGATCCAAGGTGTTTTCCCTGGTTAAGGAGGAGGTTCCCCATGAAGTTCGATCGTCGTACTTTCCTGTTGAGCATGGCCGCCGCACCGGCCGTCACATTGCTGGGCCGCGACGCCAACGCGGCTGCGGCCACCAGTCTCAAGATTTCCCACCAATTTCCTGGCGGTACCCTGACCGAAGGGGACTTCCGCGACCGTCTCTGCCGCAAGTTCGCGGCGGAACTGGAAAAACGCAGCAATGGCGCCCTTGGCGGCACGGTTTACCCCGGCTCTTCGCTGATGAAGACCAATGCCCAGTTCAGCGCCATCCGCAAGGGCGCCCTGGACATGACCCTGATCCCCCTTTCCTACGGCGGCGGCGAAGTACCGGAAGTGAACATCGGCCTGATGCCCGGCGTCGTCACCTCCTATGAGCAGGGCGCCGCCTGGCGCAACGGTGAAGTGGGCAAGGTGCTGTCGGGCATCCTCGCCGACAAGGGCATGTACGTGGTGAGTTGGATCTGGCAGGCCGGTGGCGTCGCCAGCCGGGCCAAGCCGATCATTGAACCGGAGGATGCCAAAGGCCTCAAGGTGCGCGGCGGCAGCCGGGAGATGGACATGGTGCTGAAGCAGGCCGGGGCAGCCGTGTTGTCCCTGCCGTCCAACGAAATCTACGCCGCCATGCAGACCGGCGCTTTGGATGCGGCCATGACTTCCTCCACCAGCCTGATCTCCTTCCGTTTGGAAGAGGTCGCCAAGCACCTGACCACGGGGCGGGGCAAAACTTATTGGTTCATGCTGGAGCCTCTGCTGATTTCCCGTCAGATCTTCGACGGACTGCCCAAGGCCCAGCAGGACCTGATCATGACCATCGGCGCCGAAATGGAGAAGTTCGCCATGGAGGCCGCCAAGGGCGACGACGTGGAGGTTGCCAAGATCTATCAGAAGGCCGGCGCCAAGGCTTACGACATGAGCGACGCCACGGTGAAGAAATGGCAGGCCATCGCACGGGAAACCGCCTGGAAGGATTACGCGGCCAAGAACGACAACTGTGCCCGTATCCTCAAACTGGTGGAGAAAATGCTGTGAGCCACGGCTTCGAACTCAACCCCGGCGGCGGCCAGCCGCCGCTCGCCTTGCCCAAGGCTCTGACGCCGGTGGATTGGCTGCTGCGCTGGGTGAACCGGGCGGTGATGGGCACTTCCATGCTGGCCTTGTTGGTGGCTTCGGCCATCCTCACCGCCAGCGTGTTCCTGCGCTACTTCCTGCACGTGCCCACCGATTGGCAGGACGAGGCCGCCGTGTTCCTGCTGGTGGGGGCCACCTTCCTCTGCGGTGCCCACGTTCAGGCCCAGCGCGGCCACGTGGGCATCGAGGCGGTGTCGTCCCTGCTGCCCGACGGCGTCAATCGGCTGCGCAGGACGTTTTGCGATTTGGCCTCCTTCGCCTTCTGCACCTTTTTTTCCTGGAAGTCCTGGACCCTGTTCCATGAGGCTTATGTGGACGGCCAGACCACGTCATCCTCCTGGGCGCCTCCCCTGGCCATTCCCTATGGGCTGATGGCGACGGGCATGAGCCTGCTCGCCCTTCAACTGCTGTTGCAATTCGTGGCTGGCTGCACGGCCAAGGGAGGACAAAAATGAGCGCAACCCTGATCGGCTGGCTCTACGGCCTGGGCACCCTGCTGCTGATGTTTTCCGGCATGCCCATCGCCTTCGCCCTGGGCGCCATCGCCGTGGTCTTCATGTTCTTTTTCATGCCCGGCTCCGCCCTGGATACCGTGACCCAGAACGTGTACGAGGAAATGGCTAGCATCACTCTGCTATCCATTCCCTTGTTCATTCTCAAGGGCGCGGCCATCGGCAAATCCAAGGCGGGGGAGGATCTTTACTCGGCGATCCACGCCTGGATGCACAAGATCCCCGGCGGCCTCGGCATCGCCAACGTGTTTGCCTGTGCCCTGTTCGCCGCCATGGCCGGCTCCAGCCCCGCCACTTGCTCCGCCATCGGCAGTTCCGGCATCCCCGCCATGCGGGCCCGGGGCTATTCGCCGGGCTTCGCCGCGGGACTGATCGCCGCCGGCGGCACCCTGGGCATTTTGCTGCCGCCGTCCATCACCATGATCCTGTTCGCCGTGGCGGCGGAGCAATCCCTGGGCCGCCTGTTCCTCGCTGGCGTCGGGCCGGGCTTGCTGCTGGTGGGCCTGTTCGCTGGCTATGCGGTGTGGCGCTACCGCTACGAGTACAACGTGGCCCTGGACGTGTTTTCCCGCTCCGGCGTCAAGTCCGCCTACCTGGACGAAATGAAGTACACCCTGCGCGACAAGACCCGCATGCTGCCCAGGGTACTGCCCTTCGTCATCCTCCTGATCGGCGTCATGGTGGCCCTCTACGGCGGTTACGCGACGCCCTCGGAAACCGCCGGCCTGGGCGGCGTGCTGGCCCTGGTACTGATCGCCACCATCTACCGCATGTGGCGTCCGTCGGAAATCAAGCCCATCCTGGCCTCCACCCTGAAGGAGTCCACCATGCTGATGTTCATCATCGGCATGTCCTTGCTGTACTCCTACGTGATGAGCTATCTGCACATCAGCCAGTCCACGGCGGAGTGGATCGTCGCCCTGCAATTGTCCAAGTGGTTGCTGCTGGTGACCATCCTGCTGATGGTGATCGTCCTCGGTTTCTTCCTGCCGCCGGTGTCCATCATCCTCATGACCGCGCCCATCATTCTGCCGCCCCTCAAGGCCGCCGGTTTCGACCTGATCTGGTTCGGCGTGGTGATGACCGTGGTCATGGAAATGGGGCTGATCCATCCCCCGGTGGGCCTCAACATCTTCGTCATCAAGAACGTGGCGCCGGACATTCCCCTCAAGGACGTGATCTGGGGCGTCATGCCCTTCGTCGGCCTGATGGCCCTGGCCGTGCTGCTGTTGTGCCTGTTCCCCGGCATCGCCACCGGCCTGCCGGACATGCTGATGGGAGGCAAGTGACGCCATGGGTGCCAACGACATCAATCCTCAGGACTGGGACCACCTGGCCCGCAACCGGGCCGAGCGTCTGTCCCGGGTGTCGGCCCTGGCGCTGGCTCGGGGCCGCCGGGTGGCGGCGGAGGACATCACCGCGCTGTTGGAAACCTTGATCGAACCCGGCGACCGGGTGTGCATCGAGGGCAACAACCAGAAGCAGGCCGACTTCCTCGCCCGGGCCCTGGTGCAGACCGATCCGCAAAAGGTGCGCGAGCTGCATCTGGTGCAGTCGGTGCTGGCCTTGCCCGAGCATGTGGACCTGATCGAGCGCGGGCAGGTGAGCCGCATCGACTTCTCCTTTTCCGGTCCCCAGGCCGGACGGCTGGCGCGCATGGTGGAGTCCAAGCGCATCACCATCGGCGCGATCCATACCTACCTGGAACTCTTCTCCCGCTACTTCGTGGACCTGACGCCGCGCATCGCCCTGGTGGCGGCCCAGGCGGCAGACCGGGAGGGCAATCTCTACACCGGCCCCAATACCGAGGACACGCCGGCCATCGTCGAGGCCACCGCCTTCAAGGGGGGCATCGTCATCGCCCAGGTGAACGAGGTGATGGACAAGCTGCCCCGGGTGGATATTCCCGCCGATTGGGTGAACTTCTACGTGGAGGCGCCCACGCCCCATTACGTCGAGCCCTTGTTCACCCGCGATCCGGCCCAGATCACCGAGACCCAGGTGCTGATGGCCATGATCGCCATCAAGGGGCTCTACGCCGAATACGGCATCACCCGGCTCAACCACGGCATCGGCTTCGATACCGCCGCCATCGAGCTGCTGCTGCCCACCTACGGCGAGGAGTTGGGCCTGAAGGGGAAGATCTGCACCCACTGGGCGCTCAATCCCCATCCCACCCTGATTCCCGCCATCGAGGCGGGGTGGGTGCAGTCGGTCCATTGCTTCGGCTCCGAGGTGGGCATGGAGCGCTACGTTTCCGCCCGGCCCGACGTCTTCTTCATCGGCGCCGACGGCAATCTGCGTTCCAACCGGGCCTTCAGCCAGGCCGCCGGCCATTACGCCTGCGACCTGTTCATCGGCTCCACCTTGCAGATCGACTTGCAGGGCAACAGCTCCACCGCCACCAAGGGCCGTATCGCCGGTTTCGGCGGCGCACCCAACATGGGCTCCGACCCCCGTGGTCGCCGCCATGCCTCCCCCACCTGGCTCAAGGCCGGACAGGAAGCGCGCCGCCATGGTGGCATGCCCCGTGGTCAGAAGCTGGTAGTGCAGACGGTGGAAACCTTCCGCGAGCACATGGCGCCGGCTTTCGTCGAGCGTCTTGATGCCTGGGACCTGGCCGAGAGCGTGGGCATGGACCTGCCGCCGGTGATGATCTACGGCGAGGACCTGACCCACATCATCACCGAGGAGGGCATCGCCAACCTGCTGTTGTGCGACAGCGCCGAGGAGCGGGAGCAGGCCATTCGCGGCGTGGCGGGCTACACCCCGGTGGGGCTGGCGCGGGACAAGCGGATGGTGGAAAACCTGCGGGACCGGGGTGTAATCCGCCGTCCCGAGGACCTGGGCATCGACAAGCGCCGGGCCACCCGCGACCTGCTGGCCGCCCGCAATATCAAGGAACTGGTGCAGGCCTCGGGCTATCTCTACGACCCGCCGCAGCGGTTCCGCAACTGGTGAGGATTGCATCATGGAAAGTTTTGAATTGATTCTTTCTGCCAAGGGACCGTTCCCCGTGGCGGCATTGCCCACCCTGCGCGGCGTGGTGTCCTCGGGCAACCTGGAAGTGTTGCTGGAGCCGGGCCAGACCCCGGACCGTTGCGCCATCACGGTCAATACCTCGGCCCACGGCTTTCGCACCATCTGGGAAGCGGTGCTCCAGGACTTCGCCGAACGCCATCCGGTGGGCGGCCTGCGCCTGTCCATCAACGACGCCGGGGCGACGCCGGCGGTGGTGAGCCTGCGCCTCGACCAGGCCTTCGACGCTTGCCGGAGCGCCCAATCATGAGCAGCGCCATCATGAGCACAGCGACCAAGCGCCGCATCAGCTACTACGAGGCCGAGGCCCGCCAGCGGGTGGCGGGGCTGGTGGACGAAGGCAGCTTCATCGAGTTCTGTCCTCCCGACCAACGCCTGACCAGCCCCCATCTCGCACGTCTCGACGCGCCCCTGGCCTTCGACGACGGCGTGGTGGTGGGCAGCGCCCGGCTCGGCGGGCAGACCGTTTTCATCGCCGCCCAGGAGGGCCAGTTCAACGGCGGTTCCGTCGGCGAAGTGCATGGCGCCAAGATTCGTGGCCTGCTGCTGCGGGCCGTCAAGGAAAAACCCGCCGCCGTCCTGCTGCTGGTGGATTCGGGCGGCGTGCGCCTGCACGAGGCCAACGCCGGCCTGATCGCCATTTCCGAAATCATGCGGGCGGTGCTTGCCGTGCGCGCCGTCGGCGTGCCGGTGTTCGCCTTGGTGGGCGGTTCCTGCGGCGCCTTTGGCGGCATGGGCATCGTCACCCGTTTGTGCGACCGGGTGATCATGTCCGAGGAAGGGCGCCTGGGGCTGTCCGGCCCCGAGGTGATCGAGACGGTAAAGGGCGTGGACGAATTCGATTCCCGCGACCGGGCCCTGGTCTGGCGCGTCACCGGCGGCAAGGAACGCTGCGCCCTGGGCGAGGCGGACCGGCTGGTGGACGATGACATGACGGCTTTCCGTGATGCCGTCGTGGCCCTGTTGCCGACAGCCGCTTCCCGCAATGGCGAATGCCTGACCCAGTTGTGGACCGCCCAGGCACGCCTGACGGCCCGGGCCGAACAATTCGCCGAAGCCCGGGACGGTCTGGAAATCTGGCACGCACGGGGGTTTGCTGAACCGAAAGGAGTGCCCACGTTGACCGCCGATCAATTCAACCGCCAATTGGCAGAGCGGACGCAAGGGGAGGTCGCCGCATGAGTGCGCAGAACATATTCGACCGACTGTTCGGCAGCGGTAATCACCGGGTCAGCGTGGACGGCCATTTCGTCCAAGGGGCGGCCCAGGTCGCCGGGGGCGACGTCGCCGTGATCGGCACCTGGGACAAGGCCGCCGTGGATGGCGCCCTGGCCCTGCGCATCGCCGATGCCATCCTGACGGTGGTGGAGGGGGACGAGGGGCGGACCAAGCGTCCCATCGTCTTCATCGCCGACACCCAGGGCCAGGCCCTGTCCCGTCATGAGGAGTTGTTGGGCCTCAACGGCTACTTCGCCCACATCGCCCGCTGCGTGGACCTGGCCCGGCGCCAGGGCCACCGCACCGTGACCGTGGTGCACGGCGAAGCGGTGAGCGGCGGCTTTCTTTCCTTCGGTCTCCTGGCTGATCAGGTGTTCGCTCTGCCCGAGGCCCAGGTGCGGGTCATGGACCTGCGCGCCATGGCCCGGGTGACCAAGATCCCCCTGGAAAAACTGGAGACCCTGGCCCAGGAGTCGCCCGTCTTTGCCCCAGGCGCCGAGAACTATTGGCGCATGGGGGCCCTGGAGGCCATCTGGTCCGAGACCGATCCCTGGCCGCAACGCCTGCAAGAAGCCCTGGCTCAGCAGGCGGGCGACGATGTGCGGGCGGCGCGGGGCTTGCAGCGGGGCGGCCGATTGCTGGCGGCGACCGTGGCGGAACGTATCGGCGCCGCGTGATGGCATTGCCCCGACGCCACGATCTGGTCTGGCTGGACCCGGACGCTCCCCGCACGGTGTGGGGCGCCGCGCCCGAGGTGGTGGCCGACTGGATCGCCGCGGGCTTGCCCTTCGTCGCGGCACGGCGGGAGGGCGGCCGGCAGGATCAATTGCGGCTGGGTTTCACTCGGCCCGGTCTTGGGCCGCGCCACCGGGTGACGGTGACGGCCCCCGTCGCCGCCCTGGAGCGTCAGGGCGACGCGCCCACTTTGTCGTCCTTGTTGCCCAGGCTACCCGCGAATTGGCAGCCGGCCTTGGCTGATCTCGACGTCGCCCTGAAAGCGGTGGATTGCGTGGCGCGCTTGTTCGGCTCCGCCGTCACCCATTGCCTGACTGGGCAAGCTACCCTGCGGGCGGACAGCGATCTGGATTTGCTGCTGGATTGTGTTGATGGCGAACAGGTGGCTGCGGTGCTGTCCATCCTGGCCGCCGCGGATGTCGTGGCCGGGCTGCCCCGGCTCGACGGCGAGATCCGTTTCCCTAGCGGCTGGGCCGTGTCCTGGCGGGAACTGGCCCAGGTCTGGCCGGTAAGCGAGGTTTCAACTGAGGTCCCAACGGAGGCTCAAGTGTTGGCCAAGGCCGATCAGGCCCTGGCCTTGATGCGGGTGGCCGATCTGATCGGTGAACCATGTCCCGCCTGAACGACCATTGCGCGGCATTGCTGTTGCATGCCCCGGTCCTGGGACAGGGGAGCGGTTTCGCCGAGGGCATCGACCGGCTCTGTCTCGACGCCCTGCACCGGGAAATCATGTCCTGGCCCAAGCCGGGGCTGGTGACGCCCCGGGATTCGGGCAGCCACAGCGATATGGATGTGAATACCTTCCTCGCCAGCATTGCTGCCTTGACGGGCAGCTTCGCCGCCATGGTCGATGCCGGTGGCGCCGATGCCGAGTTCTGTGACTTGCAGTCCATCGGCATCGACGCCGAGGCGGTCATGTTGGCGGCCACCGGCGGTGTGAACACCCATCGTGGGGCCATTTTCAATTTGGGTTTGCTGGCGGCGGCGGCCGGTTTGCGTCGGGAGAATCCGGCCTGGTCCGGCCTGGGCCTGGGCGAGATCGTGGCCCGCCGTTGGGGCGAGGCGATCCTGGCATCCCGCCCCGTTGGAACGGGTCGCTCCCACGGCGAGCGGGTGTTCTCCAGCCACGGCGTGGGCGGCGCACGGGCCGAGGCGGCAGCGGGATTCCCCACCGTTTATGGTGCCGCCTTGCCCTGTCTGCACGGCCTGTTGGCCCAGGGCGCGGACCAGGAGCGGGCCTTGGTGGGCGCGTTGCTGGCCCTGATGGCACGGGTGGAGGACAGCAACCTGGTCTGGCGCGGCGGTGGGGCCGGGCTCGAATACGTCTGGCGGCGTGCCGCGACTTTCAATGCCGACGGCGGCGTGATGCAGCACGATTGGCGTGAGCAGTTGCAGGATTTTCATGATGCCCTGGTGGCGCGCCGTTTGAGCCCCGGCGGCAGCGCCGACCTGACGGCGGTGGCGTGGCTGCTGCATGTGCTGGAGCCGGAGCGTTAGCCATGCGCCTGGTGGTGCTCTGTTCCGGCCAGGCCGGGCAACGGGCGGGCATGCTTGACCGCCTGTTGGGGCAGGCCGATGCCCATGGCGTCCTGGCTGCCGCCAGCGGCGTGCTGGGCGAGGATGTTGCCACCTGGTGGCATCGGCTGACGGAGCGGGACATTTTTGCCAACGCCAATGCCCAGTTCGCCATTGCCCTGTATCAGGTGGCCCGCTGGCAGGCCGTGGCATCCCGCTTGCCGACGCCTTGCCGCGTGGCGGGGTATTCCCTGGGCGAGTTGATCGCCTGGCATGTGGCCGGCGCCCTGGATGTGGCGGAAACCTTGCGCCTGGCCGCCTTGCGGGGACGCTTGATGGACGCCGCCGCGCCCGAGGGCGGTGACAACGGTTGTCTCCTACTTTGGCGCGGGCGGACGCCCACCGCCCTGGCGGCGCAACGAGACCGGGCCCTGGCGGAACTGGGCCTAGAGATGGCGATTTATCGCAACGATGAGGAGTTGGTGATCGGTGGCCCGGCGTCGACCGTGGATCGTTTCCTGGCGCTGCCCGACGGTTTCGGCGAGCACTGCCTGCGCCTGCCGGTGACCTTGCCGTCCCATACGTCCTGGCTCAAGGGGGCCGTGGCTCCCTGGGCCGAAGCGCTGGGCAATTCTTCTTTGACCCAGGCCCGGATTCCCGTGGTGGCGGGCATCGACGCTTCCCTCGTGCAGGGCCGGGAGCAGGCCATCAACGCCCTGTCCCGCCAGGTGGCGCAAGCCCTGCGCTGGGACTGGATCGTCGAGGACCTGGCCGGCCTGCGCGCCGACGTTTATCTGGAACTGGGGCCGGGCAACGATTTGTCCAAGCAGTTGCAAGCTCTGCTGCCGGACGCCCGCAGCCGCTCGGCGGAAGAGTTCTCCTCCGCCGAGGCGCTGGTGGATTGGGTGAATGCCTAGCCGGCCCTGGCCGACATCCCCTCCGTTTCGCGTCGCTTACTTCTTGATCCGCTCCAGTTGGACCACGGTGGCTTCGCCGTTGATTTCCTCCAGAACGACCCGCAGCTTGGTGGCGGGTTTCAGGTCCGCCAACCAGGTCGTGTCCCGCACCGGGAAAACCATGGTCATGGCGCCCATGCCCAGATTGGGGATGGGGCCGTGGGAGATCATGATGCGACCGCCGGCCACGTCCACCTTGCGCACGATGGCGTCCACCCAGGGCTGGGCATCCGCCGCCGGCTCGGCGTTTGTGGTTGAGGTGGCAGCGGTGGCAGAGGTGGCGTGATGGCTTTCGTGTCCGCCATCCTGAACCGGCTCAGCGTAAACAGTTGTCGTGCCGAGCAGGAGGGCGGCGATGAGAAGGGATTTGAGGTGCATGGATTTCATCTTGGTACCTTTCTATTGTCGATGTCGGGTCAGAACCAGAAGCGAAGGCCGGCGACCCAGCGGGTTTCCTTGCGGGGCTTGCCGTCGGCCGCGGCCATGTCGCCGCTCTTGCCCCACTTGTCGCTGCGCTCCACGCCCAGATAGGGGGCGAACTGGCGGGAAAATTCGTAGCGTAGGCGTAGGCCCAGGGCGCTATCGCTCAGGCCGTGGCCGATTTCCCGCCTCGGGTCGTCCTTGCCATAGGCGTTGAACTCCAGGCGCGGTTGCAGGATCAGGCGCTGGGTCAACAGCAGTTCGTACTCGGCCGAGAAACGCAGTGCCGTGCGGCCGTTGTCGCCGACGTAGGCCGTGGCATCCACCTCGAACCAGTAGGGCGCCAGGCCCTGGACGCCGAAGGCCAGCCAGCTCCGGCCCGGGCCGCTGCCGCCGTCCCGGCGCAGGCCGGCTTGCAGGTCCCAGTAGGGGGCAAAGGCGTGACCCCAGAGCAGTTCGTTGCGGCTGTCGTGCAGCTTGCCCCCTTCGTATTCACCCTCGGCCTTGATCACCAGCCGGTCGAAGTCGCGGCCGAACCAGGCCTGGGCGTCGTAGCGGGTGGCGTTGCCCTGGTGGCTGTGGCTGCGTTCTAGGCGGTCCACCAGCAGGGATCCGAAGTTGGCCTCGTCGGCGAGTTTCAAGGTGCGCGGGCCGGGCAGGGCGTAGGCGCCGCTATCCAGGATGTAGCCGTCGGCGTAGGCGTGGGGATCGCGGGCATCGGGCGGCGCCGTGCCGCCGGAGGCGTCGGACATGTCGTGCACCATGTCCATGCCGGTGTTGCCGGCCTCGGCCTGGGCTGTGGTGGCGAAGGCGGATAGCGCAAGGAGGAGTGCGGCGGTCAGTGTCTTGTTCATGATCATTCTCCTCAGGCCACGACGACTTCGCGGAACATGCCCGCGTCCATGTGCAGCATCAGGTGGCAGTGCCAGGCCCAGCGCCCCACGGTGTCGGCACTGACGCGGAAGGTGATCTGCTGGGCCGGTTGTAGGGGCAGGGTGTGGCGGCGCACCTGGTACTTGCCCTCGGGGCTTTCCAGTTCCGACCAGAAGCCGTGCATGTGCATGGGGTGGGTCATCATGGTGTCGTTGTGCAGCACCACCCGCAGTCTTTCACCGTGCTTGAAATGGACCGGGGTGGAGTCGCCGAAGGCGAGACCGTCCATGGACCAGGCGTAGCGCTCCATGTTGCCGGTGAGATGCAGTTCGATTTCCCGTTCCGGTTCCCGCGCATCCTCCGGTGCGGCGAGGCTGTGCTGGTCGGCCAGGGTCAGCACGCGGCGACCGTTGTCGCGCAGACCGATGCCCGGGTCGTCCAGGTTGATGCGGGGCACGTCCACCCGCATGTCGGTGCTCGGCCCGTACTCGCTGCGGGCGTGGTTCACCGCCCGTTCGGTGCCTTGGCCGCCCATCATCGCCCCCATCATGTCGTCCATGGTGAGCCATTGGACCGGGTCCAGGGCCGGCACCGGCGCGCTCAACCCTTCCTTCACCGCCAGGGTCGCCCGGGCGTAGCCGCTGCGGTCCATGGTCTGGGCGAACAGGGTGTAGGCGTCGTCCACGGGCGTCACCAGGGCGTCGTAGGTCTCGCCGGGACCGATGCGGAATTCGTCCACCGTCACCGGCTCGATGTCGCCGCCGTCGGCCTGGACCATGGTCAGCTTGAGGCCGGGAATGCGCACGTCGTAGAAGGTGTGGGCAGCGCCGTTGATGAAGCGCAAGCGCACCTTCTCGCCGGGCTTGAACAGACCGGTCCAGTTGCCGTTTTCGCCATGGGGCGTCTTGCCGTTGACCAGATAGCTCAGGGTCGCGGCGGACAGGTCGGCCAGGTCCGTGGGATTCATGCGCATCTGGTGCCACATGCGGCGTTTGGCGATGGCTTGGCGCCAGCCGTGGTCCATCACGTCGCGCAGGAAGTCCGGCGCCGTGGGCCGGTGGTAGTTGTAGTAGTCGCTCTGTGCCTTGAGCTTGGCGTAGACCCGCATCGGGTCCTCGTCGGTCCAGTCGCCCAGGTGCACGATGTGCTCCCGGTCGGCGCGGATGCGTTCCCCTCCGGCCGGCTCGATCACGATGGCGCCGTAAAGGCCCAGCAGTTCCTGCATGCCGGAGTGGCCGTGGTACCAGTAGGTGCCGCTTTGGCGCACGGTGAAGCGGTAGGTGAAGGTTGTTCCGGGGGGAATGCCGGCGAAGCTGATGCCGGGTACCCCGTCCATCTCATAGGGCAGCTTGATGCCGTGCCAGTGGATGGAGGTGTCTTCCCGCAGCCGGTTGGTGACGTGGAGGGTGACGGTGTCGCCTTCCTTCCAGCGCAGGGTGGGGCCGGGAAAGCAGCCGTTCACCGTGGTGGCGAGGCGCGGCTGGCCGGTGAAGTTCACCAGGGTTTCGGCGATCGTCAGGTGGAACTCGCGGCCGCGCAATTCAGGCGCGGTGCCGGTGCTGCTGCGGGGTGCCGAGGCTGGGTCGAGGCCGTGGTCCATGGCGCCATGGGCAAGTCCCAGGCGTGGCAAGGAGAGCAGCAGGCCGCCAGCGGCGAGTCCCTGGACGAAATGGCGGCGGCTTGGGTCGGGTATGAGCAATGGGGCCGTGGCCGAGGGGTGGTCGGCCTGGCGGCGAGTGGGTGCGGACATGTGTGTAACCTCGTCTGGGCGCCGTTCCCGTCATGGGAGGGCGCGGGTAATCCATGGGAAGGGCGCGACCGAGAACGGCGCGCGCCGGATGGGATCAGGCGAGGAAGGGTCTGGGCGGCCGTTCGAGGCCGTCCGGTTGGTAACCGATGAAGCGGGAGACGGTGGCGACCGGATGGTCGGCGCGGGGCAGGGCCGGGGTTGTCAGCGTCATGCTGGCCGGCAGGGAAAAGGCGTAGCAGGCGGCGCAGGCGGCCTTATGTTTGTCCTGTTTGTCGGGCGAGCCGTGGTGCTGGTGATCCTGCGCGAACGAATGGTCATGTTGCGCCATCACGGCATGGTGGTCGTGGTGATCGTGGTGCTGTTCAACAGGAACGCTGGCCAGGGGGGCGGTAACCCCATGATGTTCGCCGCCGCAAATACCCATGGTCACCGCCGCCAGGCCCTGCAAGGGCAGGGCGATGGCCACGAGGATCAGCAGCAGTTGGCGAACGAGGGCTTTCATGGGGTCAGCGGGTGGCGTTGATGCATTCCTTGATCAGGTCGGGACCGCGATAGATGAGGCCCGAGTATAGCTGCACAAGGCTGGCGCCGGCATCGAGCTTGGCCTTGGCCTTGGCGCCGTCGGTGATGCCGCCGGCGGCGATGATGGGCAACTCCCCCGCCAGTTTGGTGGCCAGGGCGCGGACCACCGCCGTGGATTTTTCATAGACCGGCGCCCCCGATAGGCCGCCGGTTTCCTCGGCGTGGGGCAGGCCTTCCACACCGTCCCGGGAGAGGGTGGTGTTGGTGGCGATCACCGCATCGATACGGTGGCGGCGCAGGGCGTCAGCGATATTGGTGATCTGGGCCTCGTCCAGGTCCGGTGCAATCTTGAGGGCCATCGGCACGTAACGGCCATGCTGGTCGGCTAGGGCGGTCTGGCGGGCCTTGAGGCTGCCGAGCAGGGCATCCAGTTCCGACTCGCCTTGCAACTGGCGCAGGTTCTTGGTGTTGGGGCTGGAGATGTTCACCGTCACGTAGCTGGCGGCGGTGTAAACCTTGTCCAGGCAGATCAGGTAGTCGTCCACCGCCTTTTCGATGGGGGTGTCGGCGTTCTTGCCGATGTTGATGCCCAGCACGCCCTTGAAGCCGGCGGCCTTGACGTTGTCCAAGAGGGCATCCACGCCGTGGTTGTTGAAGCCCATGCGATTGATGATGCCCTGCTTCACGGGAATGCGGAACAGGCGGGGCTTGGGGTTGCCTGGCTGGGGGCGGGGAGTGACGGTGCCGATTTCGACAAAGCCGAAGCCGAGACGGCCCCAGCCGTTGATGGCTTCGCCGTTCTTGTCGAGGCCGGCGGCCAGGCCGACCCGGTTGGGAAAGTGGAGGCCCATGACCTCGATGCCTTGGTTGGCGAAAGTGGCGGGCGGCATCAGGCCGCCGAGCCGCTTCATGCTGGCGATGGTGAGTTCGTGGGCGGTTTCTGCGTCCAGGGAAAAGAGGACGGGCTTGATTAGGCAGTAGGGAAGCATGGCGGGATTTTAATCCAGCGATGCTTCCCTTCGGGAAGAGAAACACGCCCTCGCGGACTCCCTCGTCGGGTGAGGGCGGTGACTGGTTTGTCGCCTGACGGTGGTGCGAACGCTTAAGGAGCGGCCTCGATCCAACTGCCGTCCCGATAAACCTCCAATGGCTGGAAGTTGATCTTGTAGGCCATCTTGCGGCTGTCCTTGATCCAGTAGCCGAGGTACAGATAGGGCAGGTTCAGGTGCTGGCACTGGGCGATCTGCCACAGCACGGCCCAGGTGCCGTAGCTGGTGCCAGCCTCGGCGTCGGGCTCGTAGAAGGTGTAGACCGAGGAGAAACCGTCGGACAGCAGGTCGATGATGCTGACGCCGCGCAGCACGCCGTTGTCGCGGAACTCGATGAGGCGGGTGTCCACGTGGCTTTGCAGCAGGAAGTGGGCGTACTGGTCGCGGCTGTCCTGGTCCATGCCGCCGCCCTGGTGGCGGGCCGCCTGGTAGCGTTGGTAGAGCTGGTAGTGCTCCTCGCGGAAGCCCAGATAGCGCTCGCTGGCGACTAGGTTGGCGTGGGCCTTGAGCACGCGGCGCTGGCTGCGGTTGGGGCTGAAGTCGTGCACCCGCACCCGGGCCGGCTGGCATTCCTGGCAGGAGTCGCAATGGGGGCGGTAGGTGAACACGCCGCTGCGACGGAAGCCGACCCGCACCAACTCGCCGTAGGTGGCGGCGTCGATCAGGTGGGTGGGGGTCGCCACCTGGGAACGGGCCACCCGCCCCGGCAGATAGGAACAGCCATAGGGCGCCGTTGCATAGAACTGCAAGAGGGGAAAGGGCGGCAGGTCCTTCAGGTAGGTCATGGACGTGGGGCGTGGTCGGTCTTGAAAGCGTTGAGAATACCGTCCGTCGGCCAGGGTGCCGGGTTTCCGCCCTGGGCGAGTTCGTCGAGTTGCGCGGCGAACGCGTTACGAGCGATGGGCTTGGCGCCGAGGCTGGCCAGATGGGCGGTCTCCATCTGGCAATCGATTATGCCGAATTCCTGACGTTTCAAGTAAAGGCAGAGGTGGGCCAGTGCGATTTTTGACGCATCCCTGCCATGGCTGAACATGGACTCGCCGAAAAATGCCCGGCCCAGGGCGATGCCGTAGAGCCCTCCCACCAGTTGTCCGCCGACCCAGGTTTCCACGCTGTGGGCGTAACCCAGTTGATGCAGGCGGATGTAGGCTTGCTGCATTTCCGGCAGGATCCAGGTGCCGCGCTGGCCGTGGCGCGGCGTGTTGGCACAGGCGGCGATGACCTGGGAAAAGGCGCCGTCCAGGCGGACTTCGTAGTCGCCGTTGCGCAGGGTGCGGGCCAGGGACTTGCTGATGCGGATTTCGTCCGGAACCAGCACCATGCGCGGATCGGGGCTCCACCAGAGGATGGGGTCGCCGGCACTGAACCAGGGGAAAATGCCGCGCCGGTAGGCGGCCAGGATGCGCTGGGGAGAAAGATCGCCGCCGGCGGCCAGCAGGCCGTTGGCGCCGTCGGCCGAGGTCAGGGCGCTGTCGAGCGGGGGAAACACCAGCTCCTGGGGCAGCCAGGGGATCATGGGCTGCGGCCCCTCAGATGTCGTAGCTCTGGGTGCCGTCGGCGCTGGCGGTGGAAATGAGTTCCGGCGTCAGGCTGGGGGAGAGCAACTGGGCGAAGACCAGGGAGAAGCGGCGCGGCAGGCTGCCCTGGCGGAAGGCGATGCGGGTGGTGTTGGTGCCGAACAACTGGCCCGCAGGCAGGGCCTGGAGACCGGTGTCGCGCTGGGGATCGAAGGCCATTTCGGCGATGATGCCCACCCCCAGGCCCAGGTTGACGTAGGTCTTGATCACGTCCGAATCCACCGCGGTGAGCACCAGGTTGGGCGCCACGCCGGCCTTGTGGAAGCCCTGGTCGAGGCGGGTGCGGCCGGAGAAGGCCGGGTCGTAGGTGATCAGCGGATACTTGGCCAGGGTTTTCAGGGTGAGGTTCTTTTCCGCCAGGATGGGATGGTCCTTGGGGGCGATGATGCAGTGCTTCCAGGTGTAGGCGGGCAGGGAGACCAGGCCCGGCGTGTCGGCCAGGGCCTCGGTGGCGATGCCCAGGTCGGCGTCGCCGCGCCGCACCGTGTCCGCCACCCGGCCCGGGTCTCCCTCGCGGATGGAGAGCCGCACCCGGGGGTAGCGCTTGGTGAATTCGGCCACCACCCGGGGCAGCACGTAGCGGGCCTGGGTGTGGGTGGTGGCGATGGTCAGGGTGCCGGCTTCGTCGTCCCGCAGTTCCTCGCTGATGCGGCGGAAATTCTCCGCTTCCAGCAAGACTCGGCGCGAGGCCTGGATGATGGCCTCGCCGGCCGGGGTGATGCCGGTGAAGCGCTTGCCGGCCCGTTCGAAGATGCTGAAACCCAGTTCGCTTTCCAGCAGACGGATCTGCTTGCTGACCCCGGGTTGGGAGGTGTACAGACGCTCCGCCGCCAGAGTGACGTTGAGGCCGCTGTCGGCCACTTCGATCAGGAAGCGGAGCTGCTGGAGCTTCATGGCGCGCGGTCAGTGGTCCTTGGCGGCTTCCAGCAACTTGGCGTTGATTTCGACGCCATAGCGCTGGCGCAGGGTGGCGAGCCAGGCGGCCATTTCCTCCTGGGCCACGACGCGGGCGTACTGCTGGTTGAGGAATGCGGTTTTCTCCTGGCCCTTGTCCTCGTCGCCGCCGGCCTTCACCTTCTCGATGCGGTACAGGGCGTAGCTGCCGTCGGCCTGGGCGGCACCGGCGTAGGCCGGCAGCTTGGTGGCGTCGGCCTTGAAGATCGCGGCCAGGGCGGCCGGGCTTTGGCCCTGGGCACCGAGGCGGGCCACCGGCTTGGCGGGCGCCCACTTCAGGCTGCCGGCCTCGCCCTTGGCCAGTTTGGCCAGGGCTTCCTCACCGGCCTGGCGGGCCAGTTTGGCGGCTTCCTCCCGTTGCAGGCCCTTTTCAATCTCGGCCTTCACTTCGGCCAGGGGACGCAGGGCGGCAGGCTTGTGTTCCAGTACGCGGGCCGAGATCAGCACGCCGGGGGATACCTCGACGGCTTCGGTGTTGCGATGGTTCTTGATGGCGTCGTCGGAGAACAGGGCGGCCAGCAGCTTGGGATTGGCCAGGGGGCCGGCACCTTGGCCGCCCTTGCCGATCCAGCCGGTTTGCTGGGCGGTCAGGTGGTACTTGTCGGCGGCGGGCTTGAGGCTGTCGGCCTGTTCATAAACGGTGTTGCTGAAGCCTTCGGAAGCCTCGGCGAATTTCTTCTGGGCGTTCTGATCCTTGAGGCTGGCGGCAATGGCGGCCTTTACTTCCTCCAGGGGCTTGACCTTGCCGCCGCGCACGCCGGTCAGCTGGATCAGATGGAAGCCGAAATCGGAACGCACCACGTCGCTGACGGCGCCTTCCTTGAGGGCAAAGGCGGCATCCTCGAAGGGCTTGACCATGGCGCCCTTGGGGAACCAGCCCAGGTCGCCGCCCTGCTTGGCGGAGCCGGGGTCCTGGGAATATTGCTTGGCGAGGGCGGCGAAATTGCCCGGGGATTTTTTCAACTGGGCCTGGATGTCGGCGATCTTGGCCTGGGCGGCCTTTACCGCCGCCTCCGGCGCGGCCTTGTCCACGGTGATCAGGATGTGGCTGGCGCGACGCTCCTCGGCCTGCTGGTATTGGTCCTGGTGGCTGTTGTACCAGGCCTTCACTTCCTCGTCGCTGACGCTGGCCTGGGTGGCCAGGGCCTGTCGGTTGAGCACCAGGAATTCGGCCTTCACCTGTTCCGGCAGTTCGAAGGCTTGGCGGTTGGCGTCGTAAAAGCGTTGTGCGGCGTCGGCGGCCAGCTTCACCTGGGCCAGGTAGTCCTCGGCGCGGAGCTGGGCGGTGGCGACCTCGCGGCTTTCCAGTTGGGCGGCCACCCAGCGGCCGGCGGCGGTCTTACCCGGCAGCACGGCCTGGGCCACGGCGCCCACGGCCTGTTGCGCCACCATGTCCTGGCGCAGGCGTTGTTCGAAGGCGTCGATGGTCATGCCCTGGGCGGCCACCAGGGCCTCGTACTTGGCCTTGGAGAATTGGCCGTTCTCCTGCAACTCGGGCACGCTGGCGATGAACTGGGCCAGCACCTGATCGGGCACCAGCAGGCGGGACTTTGCGGTATGCACCGCCACCAGGCGCTGGTTCACCAGAGACTCGGCCACCGCCTTGCGCAGTTCGGGATTGTCCAGGGCGCTGGCAGGCAGTTCGCGGCCCACCGAAGCGCGCAGCCGCTCCTGCTGGGCTTGCAGGGCTTTCTGGAATTCCTGCTGGGTGATCTTGCTGTCGCCCACCTTGGCGACATCCTCGCCGGCACCCCGGCTGTTGAAGTAGGACTCGACGCCGAAGAAGGCGAAGGGCAGGGTGATCAGCGCCAGGAAAATCTGGACGATGCGACGGTTGTTGCGGACGGAATCGAACATGTCGGTAAAGCTCGCTGGAGAAGGAAAAAGGCGAACCGCCAGGTTCGCCCTTCAGGCCCGGAGGCCATCGGTCAAGGCGGGGAAATCCCCTCGCGCCAGGAAAAAACAGCCGCCCATGATACCAGTCCCGGCAACGGGAAGCGGACCGCGGCAGTCCTCAAAAAGCCAGTCCCAGGGTGGCGACGACGATGGTGAGCAGGCCGAGGATCAGATTGGTCAGCACCCGGCGCCGGATGCGCCCCTGGGCCTCGGCGGCGGCGGGGATGTCGTTGGTGGCCAGGGCGCGGCCCATGGCACGGTAGGGGCCGATCAGGATGCTGGCGAAGATGGCCGCCATGACCAGGCCCAGGGCCATCATCGTGTGCCAGGCCGGGGGCACGGCGCCGGGCAGTGAGCGGTGCAGCATTGCGAAGCCGCTGAGCAGCACCAGGGCCACGGCGACGGTAACCCAGCGGAAGAAGCGGGCATAGACCCGGAGCAGGAAAGGCAGGCGTTGGGTGGGTTCGAAGCTTTCCGTGGCGGCGGGGCGCAGGCACAGATGGGCGAAGAACATGCCGCCGACCCAGACGGTGACGGCCAGCAGATGGAGTAACAGGAGCAGGGCGTGGAGTTTCATCGGGGGCTTCCTCGGATTCGACAGGCGGCGATGGTATCCCGGAACGCGTCCGTGGCGGTGTTGCCTTTTTAAGCCGCTGGCATGGAAAAACCGTGCATTCCATCTGTTTGCCGGGTCCGCTCCTGTATATATTGGCGAAATCGACATTCGAATCCTGCGGACCCATGGCCACGCCTTTCGATTACACCTCCCAGCTCAGTGCCGAGGACAAGGTTGAACATTTCAGTGCCGGGCAAGTGATTTTTGCCATGGGCCAGCCGGGGGACGTGATGTACATCGTCAAGTCCGGCAAGGCGGAGATCCGGGTGGGGGACCGGGTGTTCGCCTGTATCGAGGCCGGCGGCACCCTGGGTGAAATGGCTCTGCTCGACGATGAGGTGCGCAGTGCCAGCGCCATCGCCCTCACCGATTGCGAGGTGGTGGCGGTGAACAAGGAGCGCCTGCTGGCCCTGGTGCGCAAGGAACCCCTGGTGGCCCTGGAGATGACCCGTTCCATGGTGCAGCGGCTGCGCTCCATGAACTACCACGCCCAGTACGACCTGCTGACCAACCTGCCCAACCGCACCCTGTTCCGCGAAAGCTGCCAGCGCTCCATGCAGCGGGCGATCCGCCTCGGCCGACGGGTCGGGTTGCTGCACCTGGACCTGGACCATTTCGAGAACATCAACGACTCCCTCGGCTATGCCGAGGCGGACAAGCTCCTGGCCGAGGTGGCCTTCCGCCTGCAATCGGTGGTGCGTACCACCGACGTCCTGGCCCGGCTCGGGGCCGACGAGTTCGCCCTGGTGGTGGACGTGGCCCGGGGCGAGGCCGAGCTGGCGACCTGCGCCGAACGACTGATGGCGGCCCTGGCGGAACCCTTCGACAGCAGCGGCGCGCCGGTCTATCTGACGGCCAGCATTGGTATCGCCTTCGACCCCGGCGATCTGCATGACGTGGAAACCCTGCTCAAGAATGCCGACACCGCCATGCACGCGGCCAAGAGCGGCGGCCGCAACCGCTATGCCTTTTTCTCCACCGACCTGAGCGACCAGGCCCTGGAGTTCCTCACCCTCAAGAACGCCCTGCGCGAGGCCATCAGCCGCAACCAATTGAGCCTGCACTATCAGCCCCGGGTGGATCTGCGCAGCGGGCGCATCGTCGGCGTCGAGGCCTTGATGCGCTGGCACCATCCGGAGATGGGCTTCATTTCCCCGGCCCGCTTCATTCCCATCGCCGAAGAGGCGGGCCTGATGCTGTCCCTGGGCGAATGGGCCCTGTGGGAGGGCTGTCGCCAACAGAAGCAGTGGATGGATGCCGGAATCGCGCCCCACCACATGGCGATTAACCTCTCGGCGCGGCAGATGGACCAGGGCGACCTGGTGGACATGGTGGCGACCATCCTTGCCGAGTGTGGCCTACCCGGCGACCGGCTGGAGTTGGAGATCACCGAGAGCGCGCTGATGGGCAACCTGGGGGCCGTGGTGGAAAAACTCAGTGAATTCCGCGCCAAGGGTATCGCCATCGCCCTGGATGACTTCGGCACCGGCTATTCCTCCCTGTCCTACCTGAAGCGGTTCCCCCTGGACTTCATGAAGATCGACCAGTCCTTCGTGCGCGGCATTCCGGCGGACCAGGATGACGTGGCCATCACCCGCACCATCATCGCCCTGGCCCGCAACCTGGGGCTCAAGACCGTGGTGGAGGGCATCGAGACGGCGGAACAACTGGCCTTCGCCAAGGCCGAGGGCTGCGACGAGTTCCAGGGGTATCTGTTCAGCAAGCCCCTGCCGGCGGACCAGGTGGAAGTCCTGCTGCGCGGCGGCGGTTGAGTCGGCCAGGTGGCGCGTGGGCTGCGCCGAGTTTGGGCGAGGAGGACCTGCCCAAACAACGTCATTTCCGCGCCAGCGTGATCCCGTGTCTTGTGCGGTCAGACGCCCCCTGGATTCCCGCCCAGGCAAAGCCTGGCCTGTCCTGAGTAAGTCGAAGGGCGGGGATGACAGACGAGGGCGCTAGGCCAGGTAGCGGGCGATGAAGGCGCCTTCCAGGCCGGTGGGGAGAGGAATCCGCACCGTGTGGCCGCTGCCGGGGGCGCAGTCGGCGGGGCTGCCGTCACGGCCGATCATGGCGTCCAGGCGGACCTCCCGATTGCCCGCCGGATGCACGATCTCCAGCCGGTCGCCGACGGAAAACTTGTTCTTCACTTCCACCTCCGCCAAGCCGTCGCTGCCGTAGCCCAGCACATTGCCCACGTAGATGCTGCGGTCCGATTCGGAATGGCCGCGCAGGTAGTTCTGGTAGTCCCGGTCCGGGTGGCGTTCGTAGAAGCCTCCGGTGTAGCCCCGGTTGGCGAGGCCCTCCAGTTCCCGCAGCAGGCGCGGGTCGAGGGACTTGCCTTGTGCCGCGTCGTCGATGGCCTGGCGGTAGCTCTGGCAGGTGCGGGCCACGTAGTAGGGGGATTTGGTGCGGCCTTCGATCTTGAGAGAGTCCACGCCGATTTCCACCAGGCGCTGCACGTGCTCGATGGCCCGCAGGTCCTTGCTGTTCATGATGTAGGTGCCGTGCTCGTCTTCCTCGATGGGCATCAGCTCGCCGGGACGTTGGGCTTCCTCGATCAGCCACTGGCGGCTGGTGAGTTCGCCGGGGGCCGCCTCCGTGGCGGCCTTGGCCAGTTCGTGCAGGTCGCCGCTGGCGTCTTCCGTCGCTTCCTTCACCTTGTAGTCCCAGCGGCAGGAGTTGGTGCAGGTGCCCTGGTTGGGGTCGCGGTGGCTGAAGTAGCCGGAGAGCAGGCAGCGGCCGGAATAGGCAATGCAGAGGGCGCCGTGGATGAAGACTTCCAGTTCCATGTCGGGGCATGCCTGGCGGATTTCAGCCACTTCGTCGAGGGACAGCTCCCGGGAAAGGATGACGCGGGAAACGCCCGCCTGTTGCCAGAAGCGCACGGCGGCGTGGTTCACCGTATTGGCCTGCACCGAGAGGTGGATGGCCATGTCGGGAAAGGCTTCCCGCACCATCAGGATCAGGCCCGGGTCGGACATGATCAGGGCGTCGGGCTTGAGGGCGATCACCGGCGTCATGTCGGCGATGTAGGTCTTGAGCTTGGCGTTGCGCGGGTAGATGTTGCTGACCAGGAAGAACTGCTTACCCAGTTCGTGGGCCCGGTCGATGCCCTTCTTGAGCATTTCCAGCTTGCCGAAGTCGTTGTTGCGTACCCGCAGGCTGTAGCGGGGCTGGCCGGCGTAGATGGCGTCGGCACCGAAACGGAAGGCGGTGTCGAGCATGTCGTAGGAGCCGGCAGGGGCGAGGAGTTCGGGGCGTTTCAGGGCCATGGCGAAAACGAAGTCAAGCAGTCGGCGAAGGGGGCGCAGACTACCACTACCGGGCGCGGGAAAGAACTGGTCGGCGTCGGGGTTGTTGTGCCGTGGTCGGCGGGAGCCGGCGCGGTCGGCCACCCCCCATTGGCGTGCCCAGTTGCCGCTTTGTGCCGGGAATGGGGCGGATGACGTCGCCAGCCGGTAAAATCGCCGGGTGAAAATTCTTGCCCTGGAAACCTCTTCCGCCCTCCTGTCCGTTGCCCTGTCCTGCGACGGCACCCTCCACCGCCGCAGCGAACACCACGCCAACGGTGGTTCCGACCGCATCCTGCCCTGGGTGCGGGAACTGCTGGCGGAGGCGGGCATCGCCCTGACGCAACTGGATGGCATCGCCTTCGGCGCCGGCCCCGGCGGCTTCACCGGCATCCGCTTGTCCTGCGGCGTCGCCCAGGGCCTGGCCTACGGCGCCGACCTGCCCGTGGTCGGCGTTTGCTCCCTCGAAGCCCTGGCTGTGGAAAGCGGTGCCGACCGCGTCTATGCCTGCCTGGATGCCCGCATGAACGAGGTGTATGCCGCTGCCTACGAACGGCGGGACGGCCAGCCCGTGGCTGTCGTGGCCCCCCAGGTGTGCCCGCCCGAGGCCGCGCCCCTGCCGCCGGGTTCGGGCTGGATCGCCGTCGGCGACGGTTTTGCTAGTTACGCTACGGCCCTGGCCGCGCGACTGGGCAGTGGGGTAACGCCGGAAGGCGAGAGCCGTCTGCCCACGGCCGAGGGCGTGCTGCGCCTGGCCTTGCCCCGCTTCGCCCGGGGCGAGGGCGTGGCGGCGGCCCAGGCCCAGCCTTTCTACGTGCGGGAAAAGGTCGCCCTGACCACCGCCGAGCGCCTGGCCCGGGGTGGAGTGCGCTGATGGCGCAGCCCTCTGCGGCCCTGTTGGCGGGCCAGGACGGTGCCTTCTTGCCCATGACGGAGGCCGACCTGGCCGCCGTGGCCGAGGCCGAGCAGGCCATTTATCCCTTTCCCTGGAGCGCCGGCAATTTCCGCGACTCCCTGGCGGCGGGGGATCGGGCCTGGTTGTGGCGGCAAGACGGGGCCCTGTTGGGCTATGCCGTGGTGAACCAGGTGCTGGACGAGGCGCAACTGCTCAATATCAGCATCCTGCCCGCCTGGCAGGGCCATGGTCTGGGCCGCCGGCTGTTGGAATACCTGTGCGCCGATGCGCGCCGCCATCGCGCCAGTCGGATGTTCCTCGAGGTACGCCCCAGCAACCAGCCGGCCCTGGCCCTTTATGAACGTTTCGGCTTCCGCCCCATCGGTCGGCGCAAGGGCTACTATCCCGCTCCTGAGGGACGGGAGGACGCCATCGTGATGGAGTTGACGCTGTGAATCAAAGACGGGAAGCCATCCTGCGGGAAATGGGGTTGGGCCCCCTGTGGAAGTTGCGCCAGCCCGCCGTGGGGGATGCTGCTGTGCCCGATGCGGTGGCCGAAATGTCCATGCATAGCCGGGACGAGATGGCGCCCGCGCCGTCCGTTCCCTCGCTCCTGGCTGCACCGGCCCCATCCGAGCCGACGCAGCCGGTGCAGGCGAGCAGCAGCGTTGCCGCCCTGGATTGGCCCGAGCTGGAAGCCGCCATCAAGTCCTGCACGGCTTGCCCCTTGTGCCGCGACCGTCGCCAGGCCGTGCCGGGCGTCGGCGACCGCCAGGCGGATTGGTTGTTGGTCGGCGAAGGCCCCGGCGCCGAGGAGGACGAAAAGGGCGAGCCCTTCGTCGGCCAGGCCGGCAAACTGCTGGACGCCATGCTGGCGGCCATCGACTTGAAGCGCGGCGAGGACGTGTACATCGCCAACGCGGTGAAGTGCCGCCCACCCGGCAACCGCACGCCGGAGCCGGAAGAAACCGCCGCCTGCTGGCCCTATCTGGAACGCCAGATCGACCTGATCAAGCCCCGCTTGATCGTCGCCCTGGGCCGCCCCGCCGCCCAGACCCTGTTGCAGCAGGAAGTGAAGATCGGTAGCGCCCGGGGACGGCTGCATGAATATCGCGGCATCCCCGTCATCGTCACCTATCACCCGGCCTATCTGCTGCGCAACCTGACCGACAAGGCCAAGGCTTGGGAAGACCTGGTGCTGGCGCGGCGCACCATGGCCGGGCTCAAGTCCCGCGCCTGAAGCGGCTTGGCGTGGCAAGGGGCCGACGTACCTGACGGTGCGTCGGCCCCTTGTTTTTGTCACCGGGTTGCGCCCAGCGGCCGTCTGGTGACGATTACTTCAGCCGCAGCTTCAGCTCCTCGGCCGCCTGGTGCAGGGCGGCCCGGGTGGCGGGCAAGTCATGCAGTACGTTGAGCAGGCCGAAGTCGTGGATCATGCCGTTGTAGCGGGTGGCCACCACGCTGACGCCGGCGGCATCCAGTTTGCGGGCGTAGGCCTCGCCCTCGTCCCGCAGCACGTCCTTCTCGGCGGTTTGCACCAGGGCCGGCGGCAGGCCCTGCAACTGTTCCGTCGTGGCCAGCAGGGGCGAGGCGTGAATGTCCTGGCGTTCCGTCGGCGAGGTGGTATAGGCGTCCCAGAACCACTTCATCATCGACTTGGTGAGGAAGTGTCCGTTGGCGTACTCGTCGTAGGAGGCGTTTTCCCGGTTGGCGTTGGTCACCGGCCAGAACAGGACCTGGGCACGCAGGGCGGGACCGCCCCGTTCCTTGGCCATCAGGGCCACCACCGCCGCCATGTTGCCGCCGACGCTGTTGCCGGCCACGGCCAGGCGCTTGCCATCCACGCCGATCTCGCGGCCATGTTCCGCCACCCAGCGGGTCGCGGCGTAGGCCTCATTGATGGCCACGGGGAAGCGGGCTTCCGGCGAGGGCGTGTAGTTCACAAAGACGGCCACGGCACCCGAATCCGCCACCAGGTCGCGGACGAAACGTTCGTGGGTCTGGAAGTCGCCGAGGATCCAGCCGCCGCCGTGGAAGAACATGAAGGCGGGCAGAGTGCCCTGGGCGTTCTTGGGGCGCACGATGGTCAACTGGATGTCGCGCCCGTCGACGCGGATGCCGCGCTGTTCCACGGTTGCCGGCGGCAGGGTCAGCTTGACGCCCGCCTGGGCTCCCACCAACACGGCGCGGGCATCGGCCGGGGAGAGGCTTTCGATGGGCTTGCCGCCACCGGATTCCAGGGCATTGAGGAAGGCCTGGGTCTGGTGTTCGACGCCGGGGCTGCCGGCGGCGAAGGTGGCGGAAGTGGCCAGGGCCAATGCCAGACCGGAGAGTTTTTGTTTGAATTTTTTCATGATGTTTTCCTTGGGGTTGGGGCTGGCGGCTTTAGACGATGACCAGATTCACGTCGATGTTGCCGCGCGTGGCGTTGGAGTAGGGGCAGACCACGTGGGCCTTGGCGACCAGGCTTTCGGCCAGGGCGCGGTCGAGGCCTGGGAGGGAGATGCGCAGTTCCGCCTCAATGGCAAAGCCGGTGGGGATGGGGCCGATGCCAACGCTGCCGGTGATGCTGGTGTCGGCGGGCAGGGCAATCTTTTCCTTGGCGGCGACGAACTTGAGGGCGCCGATGAAGCAAGCCGAGTAGCCGGCGGCGAACAACTGCTCCGGGTTGGTGCCGGCACCGCCGGCGCCGCCCAGTTCCTTGGGCGTGGTCAGCCGGACGTCGAGGGCGCCGTCGGAGGAGACGGCATGGCCGTCACGACCGCCGGAAACCTGGGCTTGGGCACGATAGAGGACTTTTTCGAGTGACATGGTGTTGCTCCTTTTCAGTTGAGAGGGTGTTGCGATCAAGGGTGCTGCTGTAAAAGTAACTAGCTATTAAATAGCGCACTATATAATGATCAAAAAAATCAGACGTTCTTCATGAGTCGGTCACGCAGGCTTTCCAACTGGCGTTTCATGGCGGTCAATTCCTCCAGGCTGCATTCGGCGGCGCAAAAGACACCTTGCGGCACGGCATCGGCCTTGTTCTTCAAGCGCCGCCCGCTGTCGGTCAGGCTGATCAGCACTTGGCGTTCGTCGCTGGTAGCCCGCTGCCGGCTGATGAGGCCGGCGACTTCGAGGCGCTTAAGCAGGGGGGTCAGGGTGGCGGAGTCGAGGAAAAGACGGGCACCAATCTCCGACACCGTACGCTGATCGTTTTCCCACAGCACCAGCATCACCAGGTATTGGGGATAGGTCAGGTCGAGGGTTTTGAGTAGCTTGCGATACACCTTGTTCATCGCCAGGGACGCCGAATACAGGGCGAAGCAAAGCTGGCTGTCCAGCAGCAGGGCAGGGTTGCTTGGCGGTGGGTTCGGTGTCGAGGTCATGGCTAAATAATAAATAGCGCGCTATTAAATTGCAAGTAATTTTTGAAAATTTTTCGGCGGGCGATTGAGCGCTTGGCAGGAAACCGCGGCGTGGCCTCAGGCGGCGGTTTGTCGCCACCACAGGCGCTGGGCGAAAAACATGCCGAGCAGGGGCAGCAAGACCGCGGCGGAGCCGAACACAGCGTAAATATGGGCGTGGTCCACCACCAGGGCGGCGAAAACGGTGCCCAGGGACTGGCCGAGGAAAAAACAGGAGGCGAACAGGGTCACCGCCGTGCCACGGGCCTGGGGAGCCATCTGGGTGGCGTTGATCTGCAAGGTGTTGTGCAGCATGTAGAAGCCGAAACCCATGGCCCAGCCGGCGGGTAGCACCCAAAGCCAATGCTGGGCGGCGACCAGGAGGAAAAAGGCCAGACCGAGGGCGCCACCCCCGGTGGCGGCCAAACGCGCCTCACCCAGGCGTTTCACCAGGCGCTTGGCAAAAACCGTGTAACTGAGGCCGCCAATACCGAACATGCCCACGACGCTGCCCGCCAGGGACAGGGAAATGCCGAAATTCTGGTGCAAGTAGGTGGGGATGAAGGCGAGGGAACCGAACAGCAAGGCACCTTCCAGGGCCACGCAGGCGAGGATCAGGCGCGACCAGGGAGTACGGAAAATCTCCACCAGACGGGCGACGAAACCGCCGATGGGCTGGTCGTGCTGTTCCCGTGCGTCGATCTCCGGGCTGGAGCGGAGTTCCCGCAGCAACAGGCTGGCCGCCAGGAGGAGGATGGCGAATTGGCCCCAGAAGGCGCCACGCCAGCCGGTGAGATCGGCCAGGATGCCGCCGATCATCTGGCCGCCGATGACGCCGAGGATCTGGCCGGAGAGGTAGTAGGCCAGCATGTGCTGGCGCTGTTCGTAGGGCACCTTGTCGGCGATCCAGGCCATGGACAGGGGAATCATGGCCGCCACCGTGGTGCCGGTGAGAAAGCGGAAGGCCACCAGCCAGTGGAAGTCCGTCGCCAGGGTGCAGCCGAGGACGCCCAGCAGGGAGAGCAGCGCGGCGAAGGTGACGATGCGGTATTTGCCGTAGCGGTCGCCGAGGGGACCGTAGAAAATTTGCAGGCAGCCGTAGGCCAGGGCGAAGGCGGAAACGACATGGGCGGCCTCGCCGGTGCTGACGGCGAAGCCCTCCGCCAGTTGCGGCAACAGCGGGTCGCAGAGGCGCGCCGAAACGCCGCTGGCGAAGGCGGCGATGGACAGGCGCAGAATGCGCCGCACCAGGTCGCGGTCGCCGCCAGCGGTGGTGGACGCTGGGGCGGTCAAGCCAGTTCTCCGCGCTGGTAGTCCTCGATGGCCTGCTCGATTTCTTCCCGGGTGTTCATGACGAAGGGGCCGTATTGGGCGATGGGCTCGCCGAGGGGACGGGCCGCCAGCAAGATGAACCGGGCCTCTTCAGCCTCGGCCTGGACGTCGACGATGTCGCCGGAAGAAAGCAGTCCCGCCTGATCCTTGGTCAGGGCGCGACGATCCTCGCCGATGCGCAGCTCCCCTTCGTAGGGATAGACGAAGGCGTTGTGGTCGGCGGGCAGGGGCTGGCGGAACGTCTGGCCGGCGGGCAACGTCACGTCGAGGAACAGGGGTGCCGTGGACAGGCCCTGGATCGGGCCCGCCAGCACGGTGCCGGCGCTGTCCAGGGTGCCGGCGATGACCTTGACCCGGATGCCGCCCGGCAGCTCGGTGGCGGGGATATCCTCGGGCTGGATGTCGCGGTAGGCGGCGGGCTTCATTTTTTCCTTGGCGGGCAGATTGATCCAGAGCTGGAAACCGCGCAGCCGGCCGTTCACCTGCTGCGGCATTTCCGAGTGGATGATGCCCCGGCCCGCCGTCATCCATTGGGCGCCGCCGCCGCGAAGATCGCCTTTGTTGCCCAGGTGGTCCTCGTGCAGCATGTGGCCGTCCAGCATGTAGGTCACCGTCTCGAAACCCCGGTGGGGATGGGGCGGGAAACCGGCGATGTAGTCGTCCGGATTGTCGGAGGAAAAGCAGTCCAGCATCAGGAAGGGATCGAACCGCTGACGGTGGCCCAGGCTGCGGCGCAGCTTGACGCCGGCGCCGTCCGAGGTGGCGACGGAAGGAATGATCTGTTGCAGGATGCGGGTGCTCATGACGGTCTCCCGGTGGTGGGGTTCAGGCGGCCAGGCTGACCAACTGTGCCTTGGCTTGGCTGAGGGCGGTCTGTTTGCTGTCGTCGCCCATGTTGAGGCCCTCGGCATAGACGAAGCTGACGTCGGTGATGCCGATGAAGCCGAGGAAGTCCTTGATGTAGGTTGTCTGGCTGTCCTTGGCGGTGCCCGCGTACTTGCCGCCCCGGGCGGCGAAAACGTAGGCCTTCTTGCCGGTGAGCAGACCGACCGGACCGGTCTCGGTGTAGCGGAAGGTCTGGCCGGCCCGGGCGATGTGGTCGAAGTAGGCCTTCAGGCCGGAGGGAATGCCGAAGTTGTACATGGGCACGCCCAGCACCAGCACGTCGGCTTGCTTGAGTTCGGCGATCAGGGCGTCGGAAAAATCCACGACGGCCTGTTGGGCCAGGGTGCGTTCCTCGGCCTTGGCGAGAAAGGCGCCGAAGCGTTCGCCGTCCAGGTGGGGCACGGGGTCGGCGGCGAGGTCGCGGCGCGTCACCTGGGTACCGGCGTGGCGCTGGCTCAGTTCGGCGACGAACTGGTCGGCCAACTGGCTGGATTGGCCTTGCTTGGAAAACAGACTGGCGTTGATTTGCAGAACGTGGCTCATGGTGGATTCTCCTTGGGGTTGGGGCGTCGATGCGCCATGGGTGCATTAAATAATTAATCAAAAAGATAAAAAAGTAGAAAATTCTGCTAAAAACTATCAATTAATTAGATTGATTGTGTGGCGCCATGACGGAAACCCTGCATATCACCCTGGACCAGTGGCGGGCCTTGATGGCCGTGGTGGAGGCCGGCGGCTATGCCCAGGCAGCGGAACGCCTGCACAAGAGCCAATCGGCGGTGACCTACGCCGTGCAAAGGATCGAGGAACTACTGGGCGTAAAGGCCTTCGTCTTGCAAGGCCGCAAGGCCGTGCTGACGCCCACCGGGCACATGCTCTACCGACGGGCCTTGGCCCTGATCACCGAAGCGGCCGAACTGGAAAAAGCGGCCCGCACCCTGTCCGCCGGATGGGAAGCGGAAATCGGCCTCGCCGTGGAAATCCTGTTCCCCACCTGGTTGCTGATCGACTGTCTGGCGGCCTTCGGCGAGGAAAGCCCCCAGACCCGGGTGGAGGTGATCGAATCGGTCTTGGGCGGCACGCCCGAGGCCCTGCTCAAGGGCCAGGCCGAACTGGCCATTTCGCCCCGGGTGCCGCCGGGCTTCGCCGGCGATCCGCTGATGACCATGGAGATCCTCGCCGTGGCGGCGCCCAGCCATCCGCTCCATCAGCTCGGACGCGAACTGACCTATCGCGACTTGAAGAACCACCGCCACCTGACGGTGCGGGACACCGGCGCCAACCGCGACCGCAAGGCGCTGTCGGTGGAGGTGGAGCGCCGCTGGACCGTCAGCCATCTGGCCACCGCCATCGAGGCGGTGAAGGGCGGCCACGGTTTTTCCTGGTTCCCCCGGGAACGGATACGGGACGAGTTGGCGGCGGGCAGCTTGAAGCCCCTGCCGCTGCGGGAAGGGGTGGAAAGACGGGTGGTGTTGTATCTGATTCTGGCCGATCCGGATTTCGCCGGTCCCGGCGTGCGACGCCTGGCGGAAATCATCCGCGCAAAAGTGAAAACCGTCTGTCAGCAGGCGATGGCGCAATAGCGCCGCAGGGCAAGGCGGATGAAGGAGCGTCCGCCCGGGCTGCGGGTGATGGTTGAGCCAGCCCGGATGGGCCGGCTCAGGACGGAGTCAGGGCCCGTTTAGAACAGGCTGCCGACGACGAAGCGATCGCGGGCGGCGAGCTTTTCCAGGCCCTTGGTCACTTCCAGGGAGGCGCCCCATTTCATGACGTGGGCGAAGAAGGTGGACAGCGCCATGGAGAGGGCGTAGCCCGTTTCGCGCCATTCCTGGCGGAACTCCTCGAAGCTGATGGTGCGGGCCTTGAGGCGGCCGCTTTTCATGGGAACCAGGGTGACCTTGTGACCATCGTTGCGAATGACGATGGCGGTGTTGCGGGTGTGATCGGTGACGACCATGGATGCCTCATCGAAGAAAGTCCTGCCGGTTCTAACGGCAGGATTTCGACTTTCTTGAAGGGTGCCCGCCAGCGCGGGCGACATCGCTCAATCCGGCTGATTGAGGATCAGGCGGGCCTTGCTCTGGGCTTCGGCTTTGTTGTTTTCGGACACCTGGCGGCCATAGGCCTCGCGCTCGGCCTGGGGCTTTTTGGTGGCCTCGATACTCTTGATGCAACGCCAACGGGAGCCGGTCTTGGTCACCATCAGACGCATTTCTTCTTCGGGGTGATAAGTGCGGCAGTGATAGCAGTAACGGGTTTTCTTGGTCTCGGTATTCACGGCAGAAACTTACTCAAAGGAACAACAGGCGATAGCTTCTAATTGATGGGCTTGATCTGTCAATGGTTTTTTGAAAAAAACATCGAGTTTAGGGCGTTGACAAGACGGTTTTATGTCGGCGGATTGCAATGTTCGATCATCAATTGCACCGTTTGCTGGCCCATGTAATCGTTGATGGCCAGGCGGAAAGCGGCTTCCACGCCGCTGCCGACGGTGCAGGCGGCGTTGAACCACATGGCCTCCACCTGGCCGTTGCCGCCCCGCGGGCGCAGGGTCAGGCGCAGGTGTTTTTCCTTGATCAATTTTTGATTCAGCACCTCGAAACGGTCGGCGAAGAGGGGCTGGGGGAAGCCCTGGCCCCAGACTTCCCGTTGCAGCAGGCGGGCCGACTCCAGGTTGTAGTAGGCCGGCTCGAGGGGGCCGTCGGTCTCCAGGGTGCGGGTCAGGTCGGCGGGGGAGAGGAGTTCCCGGGCCACTTGTTCGAAGGCTTCCTCGAAAATGGGCAGGTCGTCCTCCAGCAGGGTCAGGCCCGCCGCCGCCGCGTGGCCGCCGAAACGGATCAGCAGGTCCGGGTGGCGCTTGGCCACCAGGTCCAGGGCGTCCCGCAGGTGCAGGCCGGGAATTGAGCGGCCCGAGGCCTTGAGTTGTCCTTCCTCGCCGCCCCGGGCGAAGGCGAAGGTGGGGCGGTGGAAGCGCTCCTTGACCCGGCCGGCGAGGATGCCGATCACGCCCTGGTGCCAATCCGGGTCGAACAGCACGATGCTGGCCTGTTCGCCAGGGTCTACGTCCTCCAGCAGGCTTTCCGCCGTGGCCTTCATGTCGGCTTCGATGGAGCGCCGTTCCTTGTTGAGGTTTTCCAGTTCCTGGGCGATGTTCAGGGCCCGGGCCGGGTCGTCGGTGATCAGGCATTCGATGCCGATACCCATGTCGCCCAGGCGTCCGGCGGCATTGATGCGGGGGCCGAGGGCAAACCCCACGTCGAAGGTGGCCGCTGTGCGCGGGTCGCGACCGGCCACGCTGAACAGGGCGGCGAGCCCCGGCTTGAGCCGGCCTTCGCGCATGCGGGCGAGGCCCTGGGCGACCAGGATGCGATTGTTGCGGTCCAGGGCCACCACGTCGGTGATGGTGCCCACGGCCACCAGGTCCAGCAGTTCGCCCAGGTTGGGCTCGGGCTTGTCGGCGAAGGCACCGCGCTTGCGCAGCTCGGCACGCAGGGCCAGCATGACGTAGAACATGACGCCGACGCCGGCGATGGCCTTGCTCGGAAAGCCGCAGCCCGGCTGGTTGGGATTGACGATGACGGCGGCGGCAGGCAACTCGGGGCCGGGCAGGTGGTGGTCGGTGATCAGCACTTCCATGCCGAGACGGCTGGCCTCGGCGACCCCTTCCACGCTGGCGATGCCGTTGTCCACCGTGATCAGCAGGTCCGGTTTGTCGGGCAGGGCGGCAGCCAGGCGCACCACTTCCGGCGAGAGGCCGTAACCGGTTTCAAAGCGGTTGGGCACCAGGTAGTCCACTCGGGCGCCGAAGCTGCGCAGGGCGCGGATGCCCACGGCACAGGCGGTGGCGCCGTCGCAGTCGTAGTCGGCCACGATCAGCAGTTTTTTGCCGGCGGCGATGGCATCCGCCAGCAAGCGGGCCGCCTCGGCGGCGCCCTTCATCTGTTCGGGCGGGATCAGCGCCGCCAGCTTGGTCTCGGTTTCTTCCTTGCTGGCGATTCCCCGGGCGGCGTAGAGCCGCGCCAACAGGGGCGGCAGTCCGGCCTGCTCGAGGGCCCAGGCGGTCTTGACGGGCGTGGGACGGGTGACGATGCGGGTCATGGATGCAGCTCGCTCAAGGGGCAGGGGCGGCGCCAGAATTTGAGGCGATCCCAACGCCGGGTGGTGGCCGTTAGGCAATGGCTTTGCGCCTGGTCGTCGCCGAAGCCCACCAGGGTGAAGGCCTGCAAGGCGCCTCGATCCAGGGCCTGGAGGATGGGGGCGAACCAGTGTTGTTCCAGGGCCTTGAGGCCCTCGCGCCAGGTCAGGGCATTCCGTTGCCGGGTGGGCGCCAGCAGGGCCGGCACGTAGGCCAGGGTGCTACCCGGCAGGGGGCGGTAGTCCACCGGCAGGTCGGCGATGTCGATCCGCCAATGCCGGGCCAGGCCGCGCCATACGGCATCGTCGCCGATCAGGCGCTGGAAGGGCGCCCCTGGCGCCCCGGCGACCGGCATGGTGCCGCCGCCCCACAGGGCCAGGCTGTTGATCACGGGCTTGCCCGCCGCTTCCCGGGCCTGATTGACCGGATGCCCATGCAGGGCCATTTGTACCTCGTTGAACAGGCGCCGCCAGGGCCGGTGTTCGCTGCCTTCGGGCAACAGGGCCTGGGCCGCTTGCCCGATCAGGTCGCCGAGCAAGGGGGGGCATGGCGGTAGCGCCTCGTTGGGCTGCAAGTGCCATTGGCTCGGCGCGGTGACGTGGAGGACGCCGAAGCTCTCCAATAGGGGCGTCAGGGTGGCGGCCAGAGCGGTACTTTCGCTCGGGCTCAGTTGGATCTCGGCGGGATCGGCCAGGACCAGGGTTTGTTGTTCGAAGCGCAGGTGCACCGGGTCGGCGCAGAGCCAGGGCCCCTCGCCGGGGGCGACGTCGAAGGCGTGCAGGCGCAGGGGGGCGGCGGCCAGGGGCTGGCCGGCCAGGCGCGTCCACCAGGCGTTTTCCTCCAGGGCTTGCCGTTGGCGTCGGCTGCGGCCGAGCAGGGTTTGCAGGGCCGGCAGGGGCAGGTCGAAAACGGTGTCGCTGAGGGCCGGCTCGGGCCAGAGCAAGCCCGGCAGCAGCAGGGTCAGTTCGGCGGCGGAGGAAGCGGGGGCGGCGGGAGGCATAGGCGGCGGATGCTAACATGCAGCCCCCATGCGCTATGAACTGTTCATCGGTCTGCGATACACCCGCGCCAAGAAGCGCGGCGCCGGACGCAACCGTTTCATCTCCTTCATCTCCCTGATTTCCATGGCCGGCATCGCCCTCGGCGTGGCGGCCTTGATCGTCGTGCTCTCGGTGATGAACGGCTTCCAGCAGGAGCTGCGCAGCCGCATCCTCGGCGTGGCGGCCCACATCCAGATCATCGGCGAGGGCGATGCCCTGGCCGATTGGCCCGCCGCCATGGCCGCCGCCGGGCAGCATCCCAAGGTGCTGGCGGCGGCGCCCTACGTGCAGGAGCAGGGCATGCTTTCCTTCGACAGCCAGGTACGGGGCGCCATCGTGCGCGGCATCGTGCCCGAGGCCGAGGACAAGGTGGCGGATTTCGCCCAGCACATGAAGATGGGGCGTTTTGCCGACCTGCGCTCCGGCGAGTTCGGCATCATCCTCGGCACCGAGCTGGCCCGTAGCCTGCACGTGGTCCAGGGCGACAAGGTGACCCTGATCGCGCCCCAGGGCCTGGTGACCCCGGCGGCGGTGCTGCCCCGGCTCAAGCAGTTCACCGTGGTCGGCATTTTCGAGGTGGGCATGTACGAGTTCGACTCGGGCCTGGCCCTGATCCACATGAACGACGCGCAAAAACTCTACCGCCTCGGTGACACCGTGTCCGGCGTGCGGCTCAAGGTGGCCGATCTGTTCGAGGCGCCGCGCATCGCTCGCGAGCTATACCGCTATCTCGACCCGCGCCTGTTCGTCACCGACTGGACCCGCAACCACGCCAACTTCTTCCGCGCCGTGGCCATCGAAAAGAACATGATGTTCCTCATCCTGCTGCTGATCGTGGCCGTGGCAGCCTTCAACATCGTCTCCACCCTGGTCATGGCGGTCACCGACAAACAGGCCGATATCGCCATCCTGCGCACCATGGGCGCCAGCCCCGGCAGCATCATGGCGGTGTTCGTCGTGCAGGGCGTGGTGATCGGCTTGGTGGGCCTGCTGGCCGGCGTGGCGGGCGGGGTTTCCCTGGCCCTCAACATCGACGTGGTGGTGCCATTCCTGGAGCGCATGCTGGGCTTCCAGTTCCTGGCCAAGGACGTGTATTACATCTCCGAACTGCCCTCGGACCTGCATTGGTCCGACGTGGGCATCATCGCCGGGGTGTCCTTCCTGCTGACGCTGCTGGCAACCCTCTATCCGAGCTGGCGGGCATCCCGCGTCAATCCGGCGGAGGCCCTGCGCTATGAGTGAGACCGCCATGAACGAGGTCGTGCTGGCTTGCCAGGGCCTGGGCAAGTCCTTCTGGCAGGGGGACCTGGAAGTGCCCGTGCTGAGGGGCGTGGATTTCTCCCTGGCCAAGGGCGAGTCCGTCGCCATCGTCGGCGCCAGCGGTTCCGGCAAGAGCACCCTGCTGCAATTGTTGGGCGGGCTCGACGCGCCTTCCAGCGGCACGGTGACCCTGCTGGGCCAGGATCTGGCGCTGGTCTCGGAAAAAGAGCGGGGCCAGTTGCGCAACCAGCGCCTGGGCTTCGTCTATCAGTTTCATCACCTGCTGCCCGAGTTTTCCGCCCTGGAAAACGTCGCCATGCCGCTATTGATCCGGCGTCTGGACAAGGCCGAGGCCCTGGCCCGCAGCGCCGCCATGCTGGAACGGGTGGGCCTGGGCCATCGCCTGCACCACCGTCCCGGCGAACTGTCCGGCGGCGAGCGCCAGCGCACGGCCATCGCCCGCGCCCTGGTGACGGAACCGGCCTGCCTGTTGGCCGACGAGCCCACGGGCAACCTGGACCGGCATACCGCCTTGGAAGTGTTCGACCTGATGCTGTCCCTCAACGAAGAGCGTCAGGCCGGTTTGGTGGTGGTGACCCACGACCTGGAACTGGCGGGGCGCTTGGCCCGCCGCTACCGCCTCAGCGACGGCGGTCTCGTGGCGTTGGCCTGAGGGCCGGGAGCGGGGCGCGGCCCCGCTTTACCAGACGAAGAAGACCAGATACCAGATGCCCACCATCAGGGCCGTGGGCAGGGCCATGATGGCCTGGGTGGCGATGCGTCGGCCCCAGCCCAGCGCGGCGACCCGGCCCAGGCCCCAGACCAGCCACAGGCTGCCGAGACTGCCCAGGGTCAGCAGCGTGGTGCGGAAATAGGGCAGCCAGCCGAGCCAGAAGCCTTCGGCCTTGAGGTGGGTCACCGTCAGCATCGATAGCCCCAGGATCACGCTGGCGGCGGCCATGGGGGCCAAGGCCAGGGTGTAGCGCTGCCAGGTGAGGGCGGTGTGTCGGGCCGCCAGGCTGGCTAGGCGCGCCCCCAGCCAGAGCAGGCTGCCGAGGAGGAAACCGCCGCCCAGCAGGTAGCCCAGGACCAGGGCGCCGTCCAGCCAGGTGAACAGGTCGTTGGCGTCCGGGTAGTGGGTGAGCAACCACCAGGGCACGTCGCTGTCCAGCAGCAGGAAATAGTTGTGCTCCACCAGCCAGTCGGCGAGGAATAGCTTGACTGACAGCAGCCAGGGACTGACGGTCCATTGGAAGGCGGCGGTGGCGACGCCGAGCACGCCGTAGAGCAAGGTCAGGGCGTCGGGCGTCCGCGCCTGGGTGCCGATGTCGAGCACCTCGGCGAAGGGCGAGCGCCAGGAGTAGGCCACCGCGTCCCGCTGCCCGGCGCAACGGCCACAGGCATGACATTCGGAGGCACTGGTCATGCGCCGCACGTCGATCAGGGGTGCGCAATTGACGGGCTCGAAGGCCTCGTGGTGCTTGTCCCAGGCGGCCCGGTCCACCTTGTAGTGCAGGGGGGCGATCTTGGCCAGCACGGCGAAGACGCCGGAGGCGGGGCACAGGTAACGGCACCAGATGCGCTTTTCCCGACCATAGAGCAGGCCGATGACGATGGCGGCGATGGTGGAGCCGCCCAGCACCAGCAGGGCGGCTTGGGGATATTCATAAACGCTCACCAACTGGCCATACACCGTGGTGCAAACGAAGGCGACGAAGGGCCAACCGGACCACTTGAGCCAACTGGGCAGGGCCTTGCCGCGGCCGTACTTGCTGATCCATTCGGAGATGAAGCCTTCCGGGCAGAGCATGCCGCACCAGACCCGGCCCAGACTTACCGTGGCGATCATGACGCCGGGCCACCACAGGCCCCAGAAACAGAACTGGGCGAAGAGCCGCAGGTTGTCCCAGATATGCGCGCCTTCCGGCGGCAGGGGGAGAAAGGCGGGCAGGATCACCAGGGCCGCGTAAACGACCACCACCACCCATTGGGTGGCGATGATGGGGGTGCGATGGCGACGTAGGAACAGCCCGAGTTTTTCCAGGCGTCCCTTGGGGGCTTGCGGGTGGAAGGTGATTACCTGTTCATTCACGGCGTAGGCGACGGGAAGCAAAGAAGACGGCGGACCAGTACAAGGCCCAGGCCAGCAGGGTGCTGAGGGCCGGACGGGCACGGTAGCCGGCGAAATCGGCCACCAGCTTGCCGGCGGTGGTGGTGTCGTCGACGATGGCCGAACTGTCCCATACCGGGTCCATCAGGGGGGGCAGCCAGCCGCTGCCGATCAGCCGGTCCACGGCGGAAACGAGCAGGGCCGAGGCCAGGACCAGCAGCAAGATGGACGACAGGCGCAGCAGCAGGCCGATGTTGAGGCGGGCCAGGCTCTTGGCGGCAAGCAGGGCGGTCAC
This sequence comes from Denitratisoma sp. agr-D3, assembly GCF_054658675.1. Taxonomy (NCBI): domain Bacteria; kingdom Pseudomonadati; phylum Pseudomonadota; class Betaproteobacteria; order Nitrosomonadales; family Sterolibacteriaceae; genus Denitratisoma; species Denitratisoma sp. agr-D3. The sequence goes on from NZ_BAAGIA010000004.1 coordinate 45,473, forward strand.
GGCGGCGGCGGCGAAGCCGACCACGGCGCCCACGGCGAGGGCGCTCAATTCGCCGCCCTGGGCCAGCCCGTAGAGGAAGATCACGGTTTCCGCGCCTTCCCGCGCCACGGCCAGGGCCGCCACCACGGCGACGCCCCAGTAGCCGGATTTCTCGGCGGCGCTGCTGAGGTCCTGGTGCAGTCGGGTCTTCATTTGCCGGCCGTGTTTTTTCATCCACAGCACCATCTGGGTGATGAGGGCGGCGGCCACGAACAGGGTGGCGATCTGGAACAGTTCCAGGGCGTTGCCGGTGAGTTCGTCCTGCACCGTCAGCAACGCCCAACCCAGCAGCAGAGCGAGGCCGACGCCGGCGGCCAGGCCGGCAAACAGGGCGTGGCGGCCACGGCCGGAGTCGTCGTTAACCTTGAGCCAGGCGTAGAGGATGCCGGCGATCAGGAAGGCCTCGAGACTTTCGCGCCACACCACGAAGAGGGCGTTACCCATGGCAGCCTCCTTACCTCGCCACGATCCGGCCCTGGCCGGTGTCGGGATGGAAGTCGTCGAAGAACTTGTAGGTGCCGGGTTTCATCGGGAAGAACACCAGGCTGCGGGTGACGCCGGGGGCCAGCACCAGTTCCTTCTTCAGTTCGAGACTCTCGAATTCCGTGGCCCCGGGGCCTTCGTTCTTCACCTCCAGGCGAAACCGGGTGTTGGCGGGCACTTCGACGGTTTCGGGATAGAAGCGGCCGTTCTTCATCAGCAACTGGAAGGTCGGCAGATCGTCGGCCATGGCACTGAATGTCGGAAGCAGGACAGCGAGGGCCACGGAAAAGAGCGTTTTTTTCATGATGAGGCCTTAGTAAGCAATATTCGCACGCAGGGCGAAGACCTTGACCGCCTTGGCATCCGGATTACCCGCCGCGTTGGTGATGTACTGGAAGTCCGGCGACAACTCGAACTGGGGCGACATGCGGTAGCGGTAGTAAAGCTCGGTGACCTTTTCCGCGCCTTCCGGCGTGAAGGTGTAGGCCGCCTGGCTCTTGTTTCCATCCAGCCAGGCGGTGGCCGTGCTGTTGCGATAGCCCTTGCCCGATTGCAGCCAAGCGGTGGCTACGCCGATGGAGTCGGCGCCCCGGCTCCAATAGCCGCCGGAGAATTCCGCGCCCAGGGTCAGGGCCTGGTTGAACTTGAGTTCGCCCTTGACCAGCTTGCCGTAGCGGGTGAACAGGTTCACGCCATCCCCCACGCGCTGGTCGATGGAAATGCCGACGCCGGTGTGGCGGGCCTGGGTGTCGTCGAAGTCGTTGCCCTGACTGCGGTTCCACAGATAGGCCCGGTAATTGCCGTTGAGGCCGCCGAACAGCTTGAGCTGTTGTTCGGCCTGGAGCATGACCAGGGGCGAGGACAGACTGCGCTGGTAGTTGGCGCCCTTGCTGCCGGCGCCGAAGATGCCCAGGGACAGCTTCCAGGGCTGGGTCTTGTCGAAGTAGTTGCGATAGGCGGCGATGAAACCCGGCTGGAAACCGTTGGCATCGACGCCAACTTCGCCACCCGCATCGAGCAGGGGGTTGTGGACGAAGATCGAACTGAGGAACTGCTTGGACTCGTCGCCGGCGGCGGTGTTCTGGTCGAAGAAACCGAAGATGTCCATCTTGCCGAAGGTCAGCTCCAGGGTTTCCCGCGAGTAGGGCTTGAAGCCGCCGTAGGGCAGGGGAATCGCCGCTTGGTACCAGGCCTGGCCCAGAATGGCCACCGAGTTGTCGGGGTCGAGACCCGAGGCGCGGAAGGCCATGGCGTTGGGGGCGCTGGCGAAGTGGCCCAGGTTGGTGAAGGCGTTGTTGAGGCCCTGACCCTGGCCGAAGCGGATGTGGGCGAACAGCTTGTGCTCGATGTCGCTGATGGGCGCCAGGGGCAGTTCCACCGACATGTCGGCCCGGTAGTTGAGCTGGCTGACGCCGTTCTCGACGCCGCGCGGCAGGCCCCGGGCGGTCTGCGCCACGGTGACGAGGGAGGCGCCCACCTTGATGCCGTCGAAGGACTCGGCGATCTTGGCGGCCTTCTTCATGTTGAGGGCGTCCTTTTCAACGGCCTTCAGGCGCACGGTCAGGTCGGGCTCCTCCTCGGACAGGCGAGGGCTGTCCAGGGCGACGGCAATGCGCTCGTTCTCACCCTTGAGGGCTTTGACTTCCTTTTCCAGCGCGGCGTTCTGGGCTTCGAGCTTTTCCAGCCGGTTCATCAGCTTTTCCAGCAGGGCCGGGCTGGGCGCGGCGGTCGGGGCGGCGAAGGCAGGCAGCACCACCCCTGCTGCCATCAGGGCAGCAGTCAGTCGTGTCAGCTTCATGATCAGTACCCGCCTTTTTTGCCGATGCCGACGTAGGTGAATTCGTATTCAACCTCGAAGGGCTTGAACCAGGGGCGAACGCCAGTGGCGCGGTCGGTGTGGCGACCGAAATGGGAATGGGGATTGGCGGAAGGCGGCAGGATGGTGTACTTCACCTTGTACTTGCCCGGGCCGGCCAGCTTGATGTTGTCGCCGTAGTGGGGACCGTCGTTGGCCACCATGGGCATGAAGTCGCCGGCGACCTTGTAGTCGCCGCCGATCTTGCTGACTTCGAACTTCACGGCCAGATAGGGAATCCAGGCGCCTTCCTCGAAACCGTTGGGGTTGTTGGACAGGGCGTGGATGTCGGCTTCGATGTGGATGTCGGATTCGGAGGCCTTGCGCATCATGCCGTCCGGTTCCATTTCGATGGGTTGCAGGTAAACCGCGGCGATTTCCATGCCGGCCCGCTGCTGGGGCACCCCGATGGGGTATTCCAGGGCCAGGGCAGGGGCGGACAGGGTTGCGGCGAAGGCGAGCACAGCAAGGATTTTTCGGGTGGACGACATGTTCAACTCCTGAAATCTCTGGCTGGCTGACCGGGAGCGCCGTGGCGCTGCGCCTAGGTGACTGGCTGGCTTGAGGACTGCATTGATAGAGGGCGATGCCTGTCGAAATCGTGGCCGGGAAAATGCCGCCATCCCGAGAGTCCACCCTTCTCCCGCATCAAGGAGGTTCCGACCGCGAACCATGGCGGCAGTATATCAATAAGAATTATTCTTATTAAGAGGCCGCGATCATCACAGGGTCAAGTGTTGTTTGGACGGCACGAGGGCCCATAGGGGCCGGCCGGGGCTTGGCAGGCCGCCGGGCCAAGGGGAGGGCGGGATTATTCGGTGGCGAGGTCGTCCACGACGGGCAGCAGGGCCGTTTCCATCTCCTGGCGGCCCTGGGGCGAGGCCATGGCGATCAGGGCGTAGCCCGGTCGCAGCAGGAAATCGCCGGTGGGATTGAACATCCACTCGCTGCCGGTGCGGACCGCCAGCAGGATGAAATTGGGGCTGTGCAGGCTCAGGTTGGCGAGGGGCGTGGGCTCGAATTCGCGGGGCACCACTACTTCTTCCACCCGCAGCCGATGCTCGGAGCGCAGCATTTCGTCGAGGAAGGACACCACCTGGGGCCGGATCATGGCCGAGGCGATGCGCATGCCGCCGGTGAAGTCGGGGGACACCACAGTGTCCGCGCCGGCTTTTTTCAGTTTTTCCACATTGCGCACCTCGTTGCAGCGGGCGACGATACGGATGTTCGGATTGAGCTGCTTGGCGGTGAGGGTGATCATCAGGTTGCGGCTGTCGTCGCCGGTGACGGCGAACACGCCCCGGGCGTCGGCCAGATAGGCGGCCACCAGCAGGTCGTCGTCGCTGGCGTCGCCGGCCAGATAGAGCAGACCGGGATATTTTTCCTGAGCTTCCTCCAGCCGGACCTCATCCGGGTCGATGGCGACGAAGTGGCGGTTGGTCTGCACCAGCTCGTGGGCCACGTTGCGGCCGACGCGGCCGAAGCCGCAGATGATGAAGTGGTTGTGCAGTTTGCGTATCTGCTTTTCCATGCGCCGTCTCCGCAAGGTGTCGTCCAAGTCCCCTTCCAGGAAGAAGACCGAAAAACTGGTGAACAGGAAGGTGAGGGTACCGAAACCGCCCAGGGCGACGAAGCCGGCAAACAGGCGCTCCCCCAGGGTGTCGATGCGCACCATTTCACCGTAGCCCACGGTGGTGATGGTGATCAGGGTCATGTACAGGGCGTCCGACCAGTCGGCGATGGGTTCCGTCAGGTAACGGAAGCCGAGGGTCGAGGTGGCGATGAGGAACAGCAGGATGCCCAGGGAAATATAGATGCGCACCAGGATGCGGGGCAGCTGGTTGTTCCTGACCTTGGGCTTGATGTGCTCGAAGCGGTTGATCCTGGGTTCCACGGCTGGGGAGTTCCTGTGTTGCACGGGCGCCGCCTTGGCGGGCGGGGTGCAGTGTAACCCGTAACGCCCGGCCTGGCGCTCGTCGGGGGCGCCCCGTGACCGTAGAATCCCAAAATATGACAACGGGAATCATTGCCTTCGCCCTCGGCATTGCCTGCCTGCAATGGCAAGCTACGCTGCCCGGCTGGACCGGGTTGACGGCGGCGGGTGCGCTCGGTGTCGCGCTGTGCCTGCCGCGGGCCTGCCGTCGCCATCGGCTGATCCTCTGGGGCGGCGCTTTCCTGCTGGGCCTGGCCTGGGCCGGACTCTGCGCCCAACAGCGCATGGCCGATGCCCTGGCCGAGGCGTTGGAGGGCCGCGACGTGGCCGTGGTCGGGGTGGTCGCGGCCATGCCCCAGCGTTTCGAGAACGGCTGGCGTTTCGTCTTCCGGGTCGAGCAGGCGCCCGTCGGTGTTCCCGGCTTGATTTCCCTGGCCTGGTACCAAAGCCGGCAACTGGACGAGGCCGGCGAATCCCTGCCCCTGGAGACCGTCCATGCCGGCGAGCGTTGGCGCTTTACCGTGCGCCTCAAGCGGCCCCATGGCAACCTGAATCCCCACGGTTTCGATTACGAGGCCTGGCTGCTGGAGCAGGGCCTGCGTGCCACCGGCTACGTCCGCGCCAGCGCCGGTTATGAGCGTCTGGCGACCTTCGTGCCCAGCCCCATGAACCGCATCGAGCGCTGGCGCGAGGCCGTGCGCGGCCGCTTCGAGGCCATCCTCGGCGACAGCCCGGCCAAGGGCGTCCTGGTGGCCCTGGCCGTGGGCGATCAACGCGGTATCGCCCAGTCCCAGTGGCAGGATTTTTCCCGTACCGGGCTGACCCACCTGTTCAGCGTTTCCGGTTTGCACATTACCCTGGTGGCCGGCCTCGTCTATAGCTTGACGGCTTTCTTTTGGCGTCGTTCGCCGCGGCTGGTCCATTGCCTGGCAACCCCTCGGGCGGCGGCCTTGGCCGGCATGGTCACGGCCTGGGGATATGCCCTGCTGGCGGGTTTCGCGGTACCGGCGCAGCGCACCTTTTATATGCTGGCGGTGGTGGCCGCCGCCCTGGCGGCGCGGCGTACCGTGGCCAGCCACCAGGTGCTGGCCTTGGCCCTCGGCGTCGTGCTGGTGCTCGACCCCTGGGCCGTGTTGTCGGCCGGGTTCTGGCTGTCTTTCGGTGCCGTGGCGCTGCTGTTTTACGTCGGCAGTGCACGGGTGGGGGAAGAGCCACGCGGGCATGGCTGGCTGTCCGCTTGGGGCCGCGCCCAGTGGGCCATGACGGCGGGCATGGTGCCCCTGCTGTTGGCCCTGTTCCAGCAGTTTTCCCTGGTGTCGCCCCTGGCCAACGCTTTCGCCATTCCCCTGGTGAGCTTCATCATCACCCCCTTGGCCTTGGCCGCCATGGTGCCTGGGTTGGGTGGCTTGCTGCCCCTGGTGGCCTGGCTCACCGATCGGCTGCTGGACGCGTGCCACTACCTTGCGGCCAGTCCCTGGGCCGTCTGGCAGCAGGCCGCGCCGCCGCCCTGGGCCCTGGCCTTCGCCTTGCCCGGCGTGCTCTGGCTGCTGGCGCCCCGGGGGGTTCCCGCCCGTTGGCTGGGGGCGGTGTTGTGCCTACCCCTGTTCCTGCTACCGCTCGAACGGCCGGTGGCGGGCATGGCGAAAGTGGTGGTGTTGGACGTGGGCCAGGGCTTGGCGGTCCACGTGCAGACGGCGCGCCACGATCTGCTGTTCGACACTGGTCCCTTGTTTTCGCCCGAGGCCAACAGCGGCAATCGCATCATCGTTCCCTATCTGCGGGCGGTCGGCGTGACGCGTCTCGACGGGCTGGTGGTGAGCCATGCCGACAAGGACCACTCCGGTGGCGCCGCCTCGGTGTTGGAGGCGGTGTCCACAACCTGGATGATCCATGCCCTGCCGGCACACCATGAACTGCTGGCCCAGGCGTCGGCTGCCCGGCCTTGCTTCGATGGACAGGAATGGACTTGGGACGGTGTGCATTTCAGCGTGCTGCATCCGGTGTTCGCCCGCCATGACGAGCCGACACGCAAAAGCAACGACATGAGCTGTGTGCTGAAAGTGACGACTTCGTCGGGCAGCGTCCTGATTCCCTCCGACATCGAGGCAGCTTCGGAAGCGGAACTCCTGGCGCGGCACGCGGACCTGGCGGCGGACGTGCTGGTGGTGCCCCATCACGGCAGTCGCACGTCCTCCACCGAGGCCTTCATCACCGCCGTGACCCCGCGCCTGGCTTTGTTTCCCGTCGGCTATCGGAACCGCTTTGGTCATCCCAAGGAGGACATCGTCGCCCGCTACGGTGCGGTGGCCCAAGGGCGAACCGATTTTGATGGCGCCCTCACGGTCACCTTCGACCAAAACGGTCCGCTCCTGGTGAGGGAACGCGAGGGGCAACGGCGCTATTGGCATGGGCGGTGAACAACGGGCCGGTTGCTCACAGAACTTGTGGACAAGCCTGGGGGCCGTTGTTGAGAACCCGGTTTAAGTGATTGCCGGTCCTGGGCTTTTTCGCTTTGCCCGTTTTATGGGCAACGGCGGTGTCGGGAGCCCCGGCTGGGCGTTCTGGTTCTTTTTGTCGTGAAAAAGCCGCCGCCATCCCCGGCGTTGAGGGCCTGGACGAGGGGGATTGGGCACTTCTACACAGAAGCTGTGGACAACCCTGGGGGGCGTTGTTGAGCAGGCGACTTAAGTGGCTGCCGAGGCTGGGCTTTTTGTGCCTGCTCGTTTTCCGGGCAAGGGTGGCGTGCCTCAGCTAGCCGTGTGTTCCCGGTACTCCAGGTGGAAGCTGGCGCTGTCGTCTTGGGCCAGGGCTGCCACGATCAGGGGTAGGCATTCCTTGAGGGTGGCCTCCAGGGTCCAGGGCGGATTGGCGATGAACATGGTGCTGCCGTGCATGCCGAAGCCGTCTTCTGCTGGGGCTGCCACGGTGATGCCCACGGTGAGGTGGCTCTTCATGGGCAGCTTGGCCAGCTTTTCCGGCAACTGGCGGGCGTCGCCCCGTTGCAGTTGGGGCACCCACACCGCGTAGGTGCCAGTGGGGAAACGGGACAGCCCTTCCTTGAGGGTCATCAGGGTGCGCAGGTAGTCCCGCTTGTCCTCGTAGGAGGGGTCCATCAACACCAGGCCGCGTCGGGGCGGCGGCGGCAGCACCGATTTGATCTCGGCAAAACCGTCGGCCTGGCGGATGGCGTAGCGCTTGTTCTGGTCGGGGAAGCGCCGGGCCATGGTGTTGGCCAGGTTCTTCACGTCGGTGCTGTGCAGCTCGAACAGCCGCAGGCGGTCGTCGTCCCGCATCAGGCGCAGGGCCAGCCAGGGCGAGCCGGGGTAGTAGCGGGGGCGGTCGCTCTTGCCGTTCAGTTCCTTCACCAGGGCCACGTAGTCGGCCAGGGCCGGGGGCAGGTCGTCCCGCTGCCAGAGGCGGCTGATGCCCGTCTCGTATTCCGCGTTCTTGGCGGCATGATCGTCTTGCAGGGCGTAGAGCCCGGCGCCGGCATGGGTGTCCACCACCCAGTAGGGCTTGTCCTTCTGGTTGAAATAGCGCAGCAATTGCACCAGGACGAAGTGCTTGAGGACGTCGGCGTGATTGCCGGCGTGGAAGGCGTGACGATAACTAAGCATGCTCGAAAAGGCGGCAAAGGGTGGGGATGACGGGGCGCAACAGTACCACGGGTAAAATCCCCGGATGAACTCTTCCGACAATCAGCCCCCCAAGCCCCGCTTCCGCAAGGTGGCGGCCGCGTCCGCCGCCGCGCCCTCATCGTCCTCGTCTGCTTCCCGTCCGGCGGGAGACAATCCCCTCGGGGTGCGGGTTTCCAAGCTCATGGCCGAGCGCGGCCTGTGTTCCCGGCGCGAGGCCGACGGCTACATCGAGCAGGGCTTGGTGTTCGTGGACGGCAAGCGCATCACCGAGCTGGGCACCCGTGCCGATCCCAAGGCCGTTATCACCCTCGACAAGGGGGCCAAGGTGCAGCAGGGGCGGCGCGTCACCATTCTGCTCAACAAGCCCATCGGCTACGTCTCCGGCCAGGCCGAGGACGGTTACCAACCGGCCGCCGTGCTGATCAAGCCGGAAAACCAGTTCGGTCAGGATCGGGACATCCGCTTCAGCGCCGCCCACTTGCGCGGCCTGGCGCCGGCCGGTCGGCTGGACATCGACTCCACCGGTCTGCTGGTGCTGACCCAGGACGGTCGCATCGCCCGGCAATTGATTGGCGACGACTCCGAAGTGGAAAAGGAATACCTGGTCCGGGTCGAGGGCAAGCTGGTGGAAAACGGTTTGAAACTCCTCAATCACGGCCTAAGCTTGGATGGCAAACCCCTGCGTCCGGCGAAGGTTTCCTGGTCCAACGAGGACCAGTTGCGTTTCGTCTTGCGGGAAGGCAAAAAGCGGCAGATTCGCCGCATGTGCGAGTTGGTGGGGCTGAAAGTGGTGGGCTTGAAGCGGGTGCGCATCGGGCGCATCCCCCTCAGCGACCTGCCCCTGGGACAGTGGCGTTATCTGCGGGAAGGCGAGAAGTTCTAAGAAAAGGTCGCGCTGTTTTAATCGGCGTCAAAACCTGTTGTCATGCCCCGGCGGATAATTGCCTCTATGCAAAGGAGGAGCGGCCATGACAAATACAAGCAGACTGACCATGATCGAGTTGATCGAGCGGGAGTTCGACCTGCGGCTGAGACTCGAGGAACTGGAAATCCAGCGGTGCGAGGAAAACGCCCAGGAAAGGGCCCACACCGGCGCCCAGTACGCCAAGGTCAAGGCCGACTTGGCCGAGGTGCGCAAGGCGGCTGAAGTGGCGACTAAAGTATCCAGTGCGCCCAGCACCGGCAAGTAAGTCCGGCCTGTCGCACGTGTCCTAGACGGTCCACGCGCCGTCGCGGTACACCACCGCGTCGTCGAGGCGGAAGCACTCGGTCAAGACGAAGACGTCCACGTGGTACTTGGCGTCTGCGCGCTTGATCTGGGGCTTGTCGTAGCTCATGTGCTTGCAGCCGAGGGATAGGTGGATGCCGCACATGCGTTCGTAGGTGCCGATGTCGTGCACCGTCACGGTCGGGCTGAAGGCCCGGTTGAGGCCGAAGCCCAGTTCCCGCACCCAGATTTCGCCCTCTTCGGCGCGGATGTCCTCCAGCACCGCCGCGAAGGCCGGGGTGGCGTCCTCGGTGGCGACGACCCGGCCCCGGCGCACGGTCAGCGTGATGGGCTGGGGCGGCAGGTTCACGGAAAAATCCTGGTCGCCGAAGGCGTAGATGCGCACCTTGCCATCTACTGTTTCCAGGTCGAGGGATTCGGTGAACACCTCGCCGATGGGAAACTGGCCGCCGACGTTCTTCATTTCCCGGTAGTTCCCCACGTTCAGCTTGGCCCCTTCCAGGGGCCCCGCCAGGGTCAGCAGAGCGCCGTTGCCGCTGTCGATGACGCCGCCACGGGCAGTGTCGATGTGGCGCTTGAGGGCCAGCCCGGTGGTGCGGAAATAATCGCCCTCGTAGGCCAATGAGGCCACGTAGCGGTCGGCCTCGTCGGCCTTCATCCGCGCCAGGTGGGGGTGTTCCACCACCTTGAGGCCGCGTTTGAACAACTCGACGCGGATGCGGAAGGCCTCCAGGCGGAAACTGGTGGATTGGATCAGCACCACCAGGTCGCCGGCCGACAACGCGGCGAAGGCGGCCAGCACCGCGTCTGCCGTCACCGCGTCGAAATCGATGAAGCGGGCGGTGGGCAGGCTGCGGCGATAGGCTTCCGTCACCGTGGCGGCCAGGGCGCATTGCCGGTCGAAGACCACGACGGCCCGGAGCTCCGGGCTGTGCTCGATGGCCTGGGCCAGGATGTCGGCCACGTGACCCGCCGCCGTTGCCACGAGGGCGGGGTCGATCGGGATAGAAGCGTCGGTCGCGGGAAGGGCAGCAGTGGCGGACATGGCGGAAAACAAGATGGACAGCCCGCCATTATCGCCCCGATGGGGTCATGGCCTCTGCTTTTTAGGCGGCGACAGCAAAGCGAAACGAAACTGGCGGTAGAGTACCGCCTTTGTTTTCCCGACACCCTTGCCATGATGCGTACGCTTTTTTGCTGTCTTTCCCTGTCTAGTCTGCTGGTGGCCTGCGGCCCGGTGCAGGACACCCGCCCCGGTCAGCCCGTGGCCCATCGCCAGGCCGCCTTCAAGGCGATGCTGAAAACCTTCGAACCCATGGGCGTGATGTTGCGGGAAGAGGATTTCAAGGCCGACCGCTTCCGCGAACTGGCCAAGGACCTGGTAACCAAACGCGAGGGACCATGGCAGTACTTCGGTGCCGACACCAACTATCCCCCCAGTCATGCCAAGGCCGGCGTTTGGGAAACGCCGGAAAAATTCGAGTCGGCGAAGCAGGAATTCATGACCGCCACCGACCAATTGCTGGTCGCGGCGGAGAAGGGCGAGCGCGGTCCGGTGGAAAAGGCCTACAGCCGGGTGCATGAGTCCTGCAAGGCCTGCCACAAGCAGTTCAAGGACTGAGCCGGATCGTCGGTGTGCCTGAGAGGGGGCCGTAGGCACATCTTGAAGCATTAAACTTAAGTATTAAGGCCCTATTTGTGTTATGGTCGGCTAATATAGTTTGAGAGACGCGCCGGACGGGCATTGCACCGTTTCCGGCATGGGAATCCCATCACAACATGACCTGGTCCCCAATGTAGGGATCGGGCCTGCCATTAGCCCCCATGAAACGCCATATCACCCCGACCGCCGTAGAACGTCGCATGCGCGACGGAGATTTCATCGTTTCCAAAACCGATGCAAAGGGGCGCATTCTTTACGGCAATCCGATCTTCATCGAATTTTCAGGCTATACCGAAAGCGAATTGCTGGGCGCGCAGCACAACATCGTGCGCCATCCCGACATGCCCCGTTCCGTCTTCAAGCTTGCCTGGGACACCATCGGCCAGGGCAAGGAATTCTTCGGTTATGTCAGGAATATGGCCCAAGACGGTAGCTACTATTGGGTATTGGCCCACATCACCCCGGACTATGATGATCGAGGTCAGATCGTGGGGTATACCTCGGTGCGGCGCTGCCCCACGCCCAAGGCGATTGCGGCGGTAGAGCCCTTGTACAAGGCGATGCTGGAAGCCGAGCGCCAGGCCGGCGCCAAGGATGCGATTGCTGCCGGCACGGCGGTACTCATGGACTTTTTGAAAAAGGCAAACCTGAGCTATGACGAACTGGTCTTCTCGCTTTAAGTTCCTGGCGCTGGTGCCCTTGGCGGCAGCCGGTGCGCTGGCCTTTTATCAGCCCTGGGCCAGCGTCGGGTGCATCGTGGCGGGCATTGTTCTGGTCCTGGCCGGTTCGCGGCAAGGGGGCAACGATGAAACCCTGGTCAATCTGAACAAACTGCTGCAAAAAATCAACGAAGGGGATCTGGTGCACCGCCTGCCCGAAACGGTGGGCAACCCCGTGTTGGACGAGATCCGGATCAACCTCAATTCCGTGCTCGACCAGACCGAAACCACCTTCCGCGAAATCCTTGGCGGCATGAAGGCCTCCGCCGAGGAGCGCACCTTCCGCCGGCTCCAGTCCGGGGGCCTGCACGGCACCTTCCACGACGTGCTGGAAAAGATTCAAGTCATGTTCGACCAGGTGAACCAAAGCCGCGAGGCCACGGCCCGGGAGGCCTTGCTGTCGCGGATTTTCCTGCGCTCGGAAAAGGGCCTGACCAAGGCCATCGACCATACCGTCACCTCCCTGGCCAAGGTGGGCGAAAACTCCGCCCATTCGCAGGAATTGGCGGGCACCTTCGCCGCCTCCGCCACCCGCATGTCGGAAGCCGCCGGTCGCATGTCCTCCGCCCTGGGCAAGGCCCAGGAATCGGCCACCAGCGGCGTGTCTTCCCTGGCCGACCTCAACGTCAAATCGGAAGGCATCCAGCGTATCACCGCCCAGATCGACAGCATCGCCAAGCAGACCAACCTGCTGGCCCTGAACGCTTCCATCGAGGCGGCCCGGGCAGGGGAGAGCGGTCGCGGTTTTGCCGTGGTGGCGGACGAAGTGCGCAAGCTGGCGGACCAGTGCCAGCAGTCCGCGGAACAGATCACCCAGGCGATCGAGGAAATCCTGGCGGCCCTGGGCAGCACCACCGACACCATCGGCCAACTCAACGTCTCCGTCACCTCGGCGCGGGAAACTGCCGACGAGTTCGGCTCCGAGCTGTCCCAGTCGGCCTCCTCGGCGGCCCACGTGGAGGACTTGGCCAGGGAAATCAGCGACGGGGCGCAGGGGGTCACCACCTCCATCGGCCTGGTGGAACTGGCGCAAAAGGCCCGTTCCGACGTCACTGCGATCCTGCACGGCGAGAACGTGCAGATTTCCACCCTGGGCGACATGGAGAAGGAAGTGGTCTCCCTGGTGGAGTCCAAGCGTTGGGTGCGGGGCAGCGAAGACCGGGAAACCCTCATCGGCATCTACGACGCCCTGTTCGCCAACATCGAAAGCCAGATGCATTAAGCGTCTATTTCGGTCGGGATCGCCTGCCGCGCAGCGGGATGTCAGCCTGGTCCATCGCTTGTGCGGATCCAGGCGTCGGGTGCCTTTCTTGGTATTTTCCCTCTCGCAGACCTTCGGCGTGCGGTCACGATTTCATCTGAAATAAGTGAGTGCAAGTCCCCTGACGGCGGATCTTCAGCCCGCCATTGCTGCCCCTGAGGGCAGCGCCTCCCGCCGAAACAAGGCCTGCGCCAGGGCCACGCCCAGCCGGGCCGTGGCGTCCTGGCGCTGCCGGTCCCGCAGTCCATCGCATTCGACGATTTCCAACGCCAGGCAGTCGGGCAGCAAGGCCAGCCCGGTCAGTTGGGCCAGCCATTCATCCGCCGGCTGGCCGCCGGGTACCGGCGAATTCACCCCCGGCGCGACCGTGGGATCGAAAACGTCCAGGTCGATGGAAAGGCCGAACCCGCCCGTGCCCTGACGGACGATGGCCAGGGCCTCTTGTAGGACCGGGCCGAGGCCCCGCTGGCGGATTTCCTCCTGGTCGACAACCCTCACCCCGTAGCGCCGTAGCCGCACCTGTTCCGGCAGTTCCCAACTGCGGGCGCCGATCAGGCAGACGTGGGCGGGGTTGAGCACCGGCCCGGCCGTGCCCGCCGGCCCATCCCCCAGCAGCAGCGCCAGGGGCATGCCGTGGGGATTGCCGCTGGCGCTGTCCTCCGGTGTGTGGGCGTCCAGGTGGGCGTCGATCCAGAGCAGCCCCATGGGCGTGGCGAGGCGGGCCGCGACGGCACGCCAGGTGGCGAAGGCGATGGCGTGGTCGCCGCCCACCACCAGGGGCTGGTGGCCTTGTTCCAGGCTGGCGTCGACCCGTTGTGCCAGGGCGGACCACAGGGTTTCCAGGGCCGCCCAGCGCTGTGCCGCGTCATGGCCCGTCGCCAGGGCGGGCGGCGTCACCGGCGCCTGCCACGTGGCGGTCAGCCCCGCTTGCGTCAGGGCGGTGTGCAAGCCCGCGCGGCGCAAGGCGGCGGGGCCTTGGGCGGCACCGGCATCGGGCGCGCCGAGGGCGCTGGGAACGGGGATCAGGTCGATAGGGCGCATGGTTGGGATGGCAGGGTGGGGGAGGGTTGGGCGCACTCGCCTACATAGCGCAAAGTCATGCCGTTTTGATGACGGCCATTATCGTCCGTCGCCGGCCAGGCAAGGCCCGGGCAGCGCGGCCTTTCTTCGGGTATTTTCGGGAACCTGGCCGTCGTGCCGGGGGTCTTTCTTTCCTTTCATCATCTCGCCAACGCCATCATGCCCCATAGCATCAGTCTGATCACCACCATCGCCGCCGGTCTCGGCATGGCCCTCGTCATGGGCTTCATCGCCGTCCGCTGCAAGTTGCCGGCCCTGGTGGGCTATCTGCTGGCGGGCATTGCCATCGGCCCGGCCACGCCCGGCTTCGTGGCCGACGTGGAACTGTCGGGCCAGTTGGCGGAAATCGGTGTCATGTTGCTGATGTTCGGCGTCGGCCTACATTTTTCCTTGGAAGACCTGCTGGCGGTGCGGCGTATCGCCCTGCCGGGGGCCGTGGCGCAGATCGGCGTCGCCACCCTGATGGGCATGGGCCTGGCCGCCTTCTGGGGCTGGCCTCTGGGGCAGGGCGTCGTGTTCGGCCTGGCCCTGTCGGTGGCCAGCACGGTGGTCCTGCTCAAGGCCCTGGAAAGCCAGGGCGTGCTCGAATCCATGAACGGCCGCATCGCCGTGGGCTGGCTGGTGGTGGAAGACCTGGCCATGGTGCTGGTGCTGGTGCTGCTGCCGCCCCTGGCCGGCTGGCTGGGAGGCATTGCCCCCGCCGGCGGCGAAGGCGGCGAGCTGGGCTGGGCCCTGGCCAAAACCCTGGGCGCCGTCGCCCTGTTCGTCGCCCTGATGCTCATCGTCGGGCGCAAGTTCTTCCCCTGGCTGCTGTGGCAGGTGGCCCGCACCGGCTCCCGCGAGTTGTTCACCCTGTGCGTCATCGCCGCCGCCGTGGGCATCGCCTACGGCTCGGCCAAGCTGTTCGGCGTCTCCTTCGCCCTCGGGGCCTTCTTCGCCGGCATGGTGCTGCGCGAATCCGAGTTCAGCTATCGCGCCGCCGAGGAATCCCTGCCCTTGCAGGACGCCTTCTCGGTGCTGTTTTTCGTGTCCGTGGGCATGCTGTTCGACCCGGCCATCCTGGTCCAATCGCCCCTCAAGGTGGCCCTGGTGGTGGCGATCATCCTGGTCGGCAAATCCGTCGCGGCCTTTTGCATCGTGCTGTTGTTCCGCTATCCCCTCAACACGGCCCTCACCGTTTCCGCCAGTCTGGCCCAGATCGGCGAGTTCTCCTTCATCCTCGCCGGCCTGGGCATGCAACTGGGGCTGCTCACCGGCGAAGGCCAAAGCCTCATCCTGGCCGGCGCCTTGATTTCCATGGCCCTCAACCCCCTCGTCTTCCACAGCGTCGCCCCCTTGCAGCGCTGGATACGGGCCCGCTCCAGCCTGGCCCGCCTGTTGGAACAGCGCGACGATCCCCTCGCCACCCTGCCCACGACCACCAGCGAGGCCTATTTGCAAAACCAGGTGGTGCTGGTGGGCTACGGCCGCGTCGGCCGCCGCATCGGCGAGGCTCTTCTGGCCGCCAACATCCCCTTCGTGGTGGCCGAGCGCAACCGGGAAGCGGTGGAATCCCTACGCGCCAAGGGCCTGCAAGCCGTCAGCGGCGACGCCGCCGATCCGGCGGTACTGATCCAGGCCCACATCGCCCGTGCCCGCCTGCTGGTGGTGGCGACCCCGGACGCCTTCGACGTGCGGCAGATGGTGGAAACCGCCCGCACCTTGAATCCCGGCATCGAGATCGTGGTGCGCACCCACAGCGATGACGAAGCCGAATTGCTGATGAAGGAAAAGGTGGGCAAGGTCTTCATGGGCGAGCATGAACTGGCCTTGGGCATGACGCGGTTTGTGTTGGAGCGGATGAGGGCTTAAGGCCTTTGGGACAGCAGCAATCGGCCAATTTCGGTCAGTCTTAAATGGCAGCTCCGGGATGCGTGAAACATGTTGGTTATGCATCATTGCTCTTCTGAAGTTGAGCAGAAAAGATGACTAGCTGTGAGATGATAAGCAGATAATCCACTGGCATGAACGATCGATACATCGAGGAAGGCAGTAGGCATGAGAACCGTTTATGGCGTTGCACTAGAGATCGGCGATCAATCCGACGTTACAGCCTCGCTGAGCTACGTCGGCCAGTGGATACAGGACTGGTACCTGCGCCAACGACTCTCCGTTGACGTGTTTCAGAACCTTGGGGAAGGAGACTTAGAGATCAGTCCCGCTGAAGGGCATCAGTTCTCCATTCGACACCACGCCACTAAGGAAGCTCCAGGCGAACAACTGATTGACCTACGGTGGGCATATCCAGATCAATACGACAAGAGCCTGGGATGGGTCATCACCCTATCCCTGCTCCGGCAAGGTGATGAACTGCTGTTGTCGCTGGACTTGGCCGTGACAGGCTTACAACTGATGATAGCGCCTGCAAATGTCAAGCTCGGTTCGCCGCGGGTCATCCGTGACATTGCACGTCTTCGCTCAATACGCCTTGAAGGCCACCCTTACAACCTCACTCCCGAGCTTGTTGGCGCAGAGCACGTCGAGTTGCTTGTGAGTGAAATGACGGATTCAACTCGTCCATACCCCATCGTTCTCGTGTCGAGGCGCGTGCATGATGACGTGCCCTTGGTTAACTCAAATGAGCTAGCAGAACGTCTTGCAGGCGTGGCCAAGGTTTATGAGTTGGCCGACAAGTGGGCAGCGTTCAGTCTGACAGAAGAAGTCGGCAAGACCTTGTCTTGCTTTGGCGGCGCTGTTCGCCTCTACTGGCCTCGCTTCAATGACAAGGCTGATCCGGTCACGCATCCGCTCTGGATGCCCTGGCAGTTCAAAGATGCAGATGCTACCGAGCGTACGCTCGGTAGCATCTGCAATATGGTCTTTGACGCGGCTGCCTTCAGGCATGTAGAGCCCATCGCTATCTCGCGAATTCGCTCGGTGGCAGAGCGAGAAGCACGTGAGACAGCTCGCAACAGCGGAACGAAGTCTGAACACGAACTCCTCGACGACCTCATTGAGGTGGAGCGGAAACTCACGGCAGCACAGGCCAGCAACGCAGAGCTGGTGCAAGAGAACAAGATCTTGCGCGAGAATGCCGCAGCCATCGTGGCGCATACCGCTTGGAAGGACCTGACGCCTCCTGCCTCACAGGTACAAGCACCAGTTTCCGTCCCGGAACCTGTAGTTCCAGCGAATGTCGAAGAGGCCGTGCAACAGGCAGAAGCTAGATTCAAGAACGTCCGCTTCCTACCGTCTGCCCATTCTTCCGCTTCTGCTTCCCCCTACAAACAGCCCGAGCGTGTGCAGGAAGCGCTTGCGGCTCTGGAGGAAGTAGCGTCGATCTGGGCCAATACTGTCGGCTCAGGAAAAGCAGGTGGCTCCCTTCGCCAGCTTTTCAAAGCGCGAGGCTTTGACTATGCAGATGATGTATCGCAGACATCTAAGAGCAAATGGGGCAGCGAGTACACTGCAACTTACAACGGGCAGGAGTTGGACATCTCACCACACATCACCCTGGGCGCTAAGCAGCCCGACACTTGTATCTCTATTCACTGGGCGTGGCACAAGGAGGAGAAGATTGCGCTGGTAGCGCACGTGGGGCGCCACAAGACCAATACTAAGACCTAGATTTGGTCTGCTTCCGGGGGCTGGAGTCGCAGGCGGCGAAGTCTGCTTAGTGTCGTAAGAAGCCAAATCATTGAATGAAGAAAGCCACCCTCGGGTGGCTTTTTGTTAGGGAGTTACCAGCCTCACGCGTAAGCCGGTGCAAACGCCGCTTCGGGGTTTTCCACCGGACCATTCCCGCTCCAGTAGGGGGACAGCTTGCGCAGCTGAGCCACAATGGGGGGCACGGCCTCGATCACGCGGTCGATTTCTTCCTCGGTGTTGTAACGGGAGAGGGAGAAACGGGTGGTGCCGTGAGCGGCGGTGTAGGGGATGCCCATGGCGCGCATGACGTGGGAGGGTTCCAGGGAGCCGGAGGTGCAGGCGGAACCTGAGGAAGCGGCGATGCCCATCTTGTTCAGCAACATGAGGATGGCTTCGCCTTCAATGTACTCGAAGGCGATGTTGCAGGTGTTGGGCAGGCGGTTGCCGTTGGGGCCGGCGTCGCCGGTGGCGAAGGCGTGGGTGACGTTGGCCAGGATGCCGGCTTGCAGCTTGTCGCGCAGGCGCTTCACTTCGGTGTTTTCGTGGTGCAGGTTCTGCATGGCCAGTTCACAGGCGACGCCGAGGCCGACGATGGAGGCGGCGTTCTCGGTGCCGGCACGACGGCCACGCTCCTGGTGGCCGCCCCGCAGCAGGGGACGGAAGCGGGTGTTGCGGCGCAGGTAGAGCACGCCGATGCCCTTGGGGGCGTGGAGCTTGTGGCCGGACAGGGACAGCATGTCGATCTTGGTGTCCTTCAGGCTCATGGGAATCTTGCCCACGGCCTGCACGGCGTCGGTGTGGAACTGGATACCCTTGGCGTGGGCCAGTTCGGCCATTTCCTCGACGGGGAAGATGGTGCCGGTTTCATTGTTGGCCCACATGGCGGAGACGATTGCGACCCGGTCGTTGAGCAGGGACTTGTATTCGTCGATGTCGATGCGGCCGCGCTTGTCCACGCCCAGCTTTTGGACGATATAGCCTTCTTTTTCCAGGTATTCGCCCAGGCTGAGGATGGCCGGGTGCTCGACGGCGGTGGTGATGATCTGGTTGCGCTCGGGCTGGGCCTTGATGGCGGAGAGGATGGCGGTGGAGTCGGATTCGGTGCCGCAGGAAGTGAACACGATTTCGGAATCGTGCTCGGCGCCCAGCAGGGTTTGCACCTTCTTGCGGGCTTCCTTGATGGCGCCGCCCACCTTGTTGCCGAAGCTGTGCATGGAGGAGGGGTTGCCGAACTGCTCGGTGAAGTAGGGCAGCATGGCTTCCACCACGGCGGGGTCACAGGCGGTGGTGGCGTTGTTGTCGAGGTAGATGGGTTTCATGGCGCGCTCTCTGAAGGAGCCCGTTCGTGCTGAGTTTGTCGAAGCATGAACGGGCGGGATTCTTGTCTAGCCGTTCGCCCTTCGACAAGCTCAGGACGAACGGAAACCCTAAACGTTTTTTAGTGAATCTCGGTCAGCAACTTGGCGGGCAGCAGGCGGATGAACTCGCCCAGGGCCTCGATCAGCTTCTGCTGGACGCCGCCCAGGGTGGCTTGTTCCATCATGCAACCGGCGCAGGCGCCCTTGAGGTTCACGTAGATGTCCTTGCCGGACACCTCGACGATTTCGATGTCGCCGCCGTCCTTGATCAGCATGGGGCGGATGGACTCCACCACTTCCTCGATCTTGCGCATGCGTTGGTAGCTGGTCAGCTGGGGCTTGGCCTCGGGCTTGGGCTCCGCCTTGGGGGCCGGTGCGGCAGCGGCGGCGGGCGCGGTTTCCTTGACCACCTTGGCGATGATCTCTTCGATCTGCTCGTGGCAGGCGGAGCAGCCACCGCCGGCCTTGGTGTAGTTGGTGACTTCTTCCACCGTGGTCAGGCTGTTGGCGCGGACGGTGTCTTCGATCATCACGGCGTCGATGGCGAAGCACTTGCAGACCAGGGCGCCTTCTTCGTGGTCGTCGGTCCACACTTCGCCGCGGTAGTTGGCCACGGCGGCTTGCAGGGCTTCACGGCCCATGACGGAGCAGTGCATTTTTTCGGGGGGCAGGCCGTCCAGGTAGTCGGCGATGTCCTGGTTGCTGACCTTGAGGGCCTCGTCCAGGGTCATGCCCTTGATGATTTCGGTCAGGGCCGAGGAGGAGGCGATGGCGGAGCCGCAGCCGAAGGTCTGGAAATGGGCGTCGAGGATGACGTCGGTTTCCGGGTCCACCTTGAGCATCAGGCGCAGGGCGTCGCCGCACTTGATGGAACCCACGTCGCCGACGCCATTGGCGTCTTCGAGGGGGCCGGAGTTCTTGGGGTCGAAGAAGTGTTCGCGAACTTTGTCAGAGTAATCCCACATGATGCGTGCTCCCTATTAAGCCGAGAAGGATTGGCCACAGGCGCAGGAGGCGGTGGCGTTGGGGTTGTTGAACTTGAAACCGGTATGGGTCAGGCTGTCCACGAAATCGACGGTGATGCCTTCGATCATGGGCCGGCTCATGGGGTCCACCAACAGGGTGAAACCATCAACTTCCACGGCGAAATCGTCCTCGCCCTTTTCCTGTTCCAGGCGCAGGCCGTATTGCAGGCCGGAACAACCGCCGCCGGAAACGAAAATGCGCAGCCCCGCCACCGGGTTCTCCGAACCCTTGATGAAGCGGTGGATGGCCTTGGAGGCATTGGGTGTCAGGTTGATCATTTGGGTCTCTCCAGTCACTGTTGGGGGTTTATTGGGATATTGTTTGCCGCTGGTTGCCAGTGTTTTTGCAATCCCCATACCACCATGACGTTAATAGGGACTTGGCTTAACCATGCCCCTTGGCTGGCTGCCAGGGCGCAAAGGTGGCTTGTCGCGTTTGCGACAATCGACATTTTCTTGAGGGATTTACTCGGGTTTGTACCGAGTCGTACGGCGCCAGGGTGCGGGCCGCCGAGACGTCCCGCGTCAGCCCAGGATCAGCTCATAGGCCCGGCGGGCCAGGTCGAGTTCGATGGGGTGCAGGCCCCGGGCCTCGGTGAGGCTGATGAACTTGCCCTCGAGGCTTTCCGCCTCGGCAAAAGGGGGATCGATGGCGGTAAAGCGTGCCAGCAGCACGGGCACGACGCCCTCGGGGGTGTCGATCTCGGCGTAGAACTCGGCCTCGGCCTCCAGGCTGCCCGGTGCCAGGCCGAGGCGGTTTTCCGCCGCCCGCAGACAGGCGGCGGGATGGGGGCGGATGCTGGACTTGGCTTCATCCTCCTCCTTGAGGGAGGAGAGGACGGGCATCGGGTCGAAGGCCAGGATGCCCGTGGGCAGGCGCAGGTAGCGGGTGCGGCCGCTGGTGGACTGCTTGTGATAGAGGATCAGGCGGGGCGGCAGCGGGGTGGAGACGGACATGGGGGGCGGACGGTATCTGTGAAACCGTCATTCCCGCTTGCGCGGGAATGACGTTATGACGAGCAGCAGTGCAAGTGACTCACATCGGCATCACATCGGCGTGTCGATCAGGCGCATTTCCATCTTGATCTTGTCCACGTGGCCCCAGGCCACGACGGCTTCCATCCACTGGCCGGGCTTGGTGGGGTGGGGCTGGCAGACGTCCACCTCGCCGTAGATCCAGCCGCCGGGGCGGATGCTGAGGGTGCCGCGCACCTTGCCGGCCCAACGGGCCACCAGGCTTTCCTCGCCGGAAAAGGGATCCTTGGCCGAGGAGAAGTTGGCCTGGTCCCAGCCCAGGCCGGTGAGGCCGATGCCGTGCTTGTCGGCCAGCGCGGTCATGGCGGCGACCACCGTTTCGCCGGCGGTCCGCTCGGCGGCGATCCGTGCCGTCAGGTCGTCGCCGACGATGGCTTGGCTGAGCGGGGCGTTCATGCCGGAGCGTAGGTGTAACAGTCCTTGGGACAGACCCGACCACAGGAACCGCAGCCGATACAGTCCTCGCCGTGGGCGATGGTCATGACCATCATGTTGTCGTCGTCGTCCATATCGTCGTCGGCTTCCATGTCCTCGCCGCGTTCCACCAGGTCCAGCACGTCACGGGGACAGACCTTGTAGCAACGGCCGCAGCCGATGCATTTCTTGGCATCGATGGCAATGGCGAACTCGGGAATCCATTCGGTTCCCCCCTTGGTTTTTCCGGTGATCGAGGCCATGGCATTTATCCTTTCTGCGCGGCGCTAAGTTTGGCGTTGGCTTCCGCCCACAGCTTGCAGGCGTCGTAGGTTTCCTGGGCGATGCCCGGGAGTTTTTCAAAAGCGGCGGGCAGGGAATCCTCGATCAGGTCGTGGAGGACCGAGGCCTTTTCCGTGGCGATGCGCTTGAGCTTCTTGACCTCCTTGTCGAGGTCCTTCAGTTCTTCTTCACTCATGACGGTTCCAATATAAAACCGGACAAAGTCCGCTAATCAGTACCCCCGCCCGGGCGGGGGATTGGGGGTGGGGGCTTGGTTTGCCAAGAGGCTTTGAGCTTCGCTCAAAGACCCGCCACCTCGGAGTGCTTGCCGATCAATTCCAGCGCCACGGCCAAATACTTGTCGGCTTCGTCCTTCATCTTGGACACGCTCTCAAAGCTGAAGCGGTGCACGTCGCGCAGGGTCTTGTCCATCACCACCAGCTTGCCGACGATGATCAGGGCGCGGCCGAAACCTTCGTGGGTGATCTGGATGAAGGGCACGGCCATCTTGCCGCACTCGGTTTCGATCATGACGGCGATGGCGTTGTAGAAGGCCTTGACCCGGGACAGCAGGACGTCGTCGGGATCGCCGATGATGGGGATTTCGCGCTTCTGTTCCTTGGTCAGGATGAAGGGGGCGAGGATGGCTTCGATGGGCTTGCCGTCCCATTGGCCGTAGCTGTCCAGGGCGCGGGTCTGACGGCTGATTTCCTTGGCGAAGGCGGTGGTGTAGATGGGGTCTTGTTCGACGGGGGCGTTCATGGCGTTGTCTCCGGTGGAGTCAGAGGGATGGGTGGGAAGTGGATAAGGGTTCGCAGTGGGCCGAGAGCAGGCCGGGCAGGCATTTGCCGACGACGCGCACCAGGCCCAGGCCCAGCGCCAGGCCGCCGAACAGGCCCAGGGCCGAGGCCGCATCGCCGGCGGGGGACAGCAACATCGCGCCGAGCAAGGTGGTGACGGAGGGCAGCAGATAGGCCAGCAGGGCGCCGGTATGGAAGCCGCCGGTGGACACCAGCACCGTCACTTGGTCGCCGGCACGGGCGTGGAGGGGCGCCTCCATGGACACCACCTGGGTGCGGCCCTGGTCCTGGCTGCTGCTGCAACTTTTCTTGGAGTTGCAACTGGTGCAGGCGGTGGTCTGGGCCAGCTCCACGTCGGCCTTGCCGTCATGGATGGCGATGATGCGTCCTTGGGTCTGGATCATTCTTCCCACCCCTCTTCGGCCATTTTGTCGAAGCGGCTGTCGTCGCCCGTCTGCTTCTTGACCGCCTTGTCCACCCAGGGAATGCCGCCGTCCTTGATGGCCTTGCGCAATTGGATCAGCACCGGCTCGATGGGTGCCTCGTCGTCGAGACGCACGGGCTGCACGCCGGCGGCCAACAACTGGCGCACGGCGGAGGCGCCGGCGGCCAGGCAATACACGGCGGCGCAGCCGGCCAGGGACTGGATCTTGGCCGGCAGCTTGTTCTCGTTGCCGTCCATGGTTTCCGGCGGGAACTCGATCACCTCGAGCAGTTGGGCACGTTCCTCGTCCAGGGCGTAGACCACGAAGCCCTCGGCGGCGCCGAAGTGCTGGTCGATGGTGTTCCGGTCGCCGGAGGCGAAAGCCACTTTGAGCATGGTCGGCGCGGTTTCAGTGGCCGACCAGGCCAGGGCCAGCCGCCGGGAAGCCGGTGCCAGCGGATGCTCCGGCTTCGTACTGGCGGGGTCCGTCGGTCCAGAAGAGGGATCGGTAGGGTTGGGCGTCATGATGATGTCCCAGGAAAAGGTTGGCCAGATCGAACAGGGCCTGTCGCGCGCCGCGATAGCCCACCCAGGTGCGGGCGTAGCCGCCCACCCAGTCGTACTGCGGGAAGCCTGCCCGCAACAGGGGCACGCCCAGGCGTTCGGCGGCCTGGGCGGCGTGGGAATTGGAAATGATCAGTTGCACGTCGCCGGCCCGGGCCAGGTTTTCCAGGTCCTCCAGGTCACCGATGCGGACTTCGCTACAGGGCATGTCGGTGAGCACATCGGCCTTGGCGGGAGAAACCGCCGCCACGATCTGGGCGCCGACGCCGGTGAGGAACTGGCCGAGGGCCACCAGCAGGTCCGGGTCGGCGGCCAGGGCAACCCGGTAGAAACCGGTCATGAAATGGGTGTCCACCATGGCGTCCTGCAACTGGGCGCGCTGGCGGTCGATGCGGTCCGGCACCGGCTGGCCGCTGATTTCCGCCAGGGCCAGGGTGAAGGCGTCGCAGGCGTCCAGGCCGAGCAGATGGTCGAAGCGGTAATCGGGAACGAAGGTGCGCGCCTTGAGCAGGTCGGCGGCCTTGTTGAGAGAGCGGCCGATCACCAGGGTGGCGACGGACTCGCCCATGATCTCGATTTCGGCCCGGGGCGTGCCGCCCAGGGTGAGGGGCGAGGTCTCCCGGTCCACCAGGTGGCCGTCGAGGGAGTCGCCCACGTCGGGCAACATGATGGGACGCAGGCCGAAGGCCTCGATCCATTCCTTGATGGCTTCGGTGTCGCCAGGGGTGAGCATGGACGAGGCCAGCACGTTCACCTGTTTCTTGCGCCGCCCGGCATGACGGGTTTCGGGCACCATCGCCTCGATGATGGCCTCCAGGGCCAGGGCATAGCCGGACTCCAGGCAGCCGGTGAAGTCGGGGGTATTCACCGGCACCACGGCGATCTTGTCGAATTGGGGATGCAGTTCGCGGAACTGCTTGACCAGGCGCTTGATGTCCGTGCCCTGGGTTTCCGACAGGCCCGTGGTGGGCAGGCCGATCACGTCGGGGCTGTTCTTTTCGCAAATCACCTTGAGGCCTTCGATGACGTTGTCGTCGGCGTTCATGACCGTGGACACCTGGTCCATGGCGGTGGTCTGGAGGGGAATGGGTTCGCGGAAGTGGCGGACGAAGAACACCTTGCCAAAGGCGGTACAGCCCTGGGAGCCGTGCAACATCGGGATGGCGTTCTTCAGGCCGAGAAAGGCCAGGGAAGCCCCCACGGGCTGGCTCGCCTTGAGGGGATTCACCGCCAGGGGTTTTGCACGTTTGAGGATCTCGGCCATGGCATCAGTCCGGGTACGGGGTCGTACATAACCGTGCAAGGTTTGTGCCGCTAGCTAAGCTTTTGTTTCTTAATGCATGCCGACAGGGTTTTGTCTGGGATGCGACAGGCATCCGCGACATGATTCAAGGCCGGGGAGCGGTTTGGCTGGCTTGGTAGGCGGCGGTGAGTTTTTGCGAGACGTACTCGGCCCGGGCCGCGGCGTTGTTGGGTTGTTGGTTGTGCTCCCGCCAGTCGGCGAACTCCTGGGGTTCCACCTGGCATTCCAGGGCGACGATGCCGGAACGCTGGAATTCGCGACGGGCGGCCACGGCGGCGGCTTTCCATTTTTCGAAACTGTCCTCGAAGCACTCGGGGTCGAGGGCGGTGGCCTTGACCTGGGCCCAGGTTTCCTCGGTGTACCAGGTGACGCCGACCACCAGGGACTGGCTGCGGTTCTTGGCCTTCAGCCGCTGGGACAGGGTGGGTTTTCTCATGGGGCGGATGGCGTGGAAATGAAGCAGCCACCCGAAGGTGGCTGATGGGGATGACAAAGTGGCGATCAGGCCACCAGGGGCTGGCCCACGGCCTTTTGCACGGCCCAGGGGGCAGGGGCGCGGACCTTGTTCCAGACCGGGCTTTCCAGGGTCAGGGCCAGTTGGCGCACCAGTTCCAGCATGCCGTCGTAGCCGGCGTAGCCGAATTCCCGTTCCTGGTTGATGTCGAGGAAGGGGATGCGGGCCTTGAGGGCGGTGTAGAGGTTGCGGCCGCCGGCGATCAGGATGTCGGCCTGGTAGTCCTTGTAGCACTGGAGCAGGGCCTTGGGGCTGCCGTCGGTGATCATCTTGACGTCGTCGCCCATGATCTCGCGGATACGCTGCTTGTCTTCCTCGGTGGACTTGTTGGTGCCGGTGGCCACCACATGCATGCCCAGGTCTTGCAGGGCGGAGACCACGGACCAGCTCTTGACGCCGCCGGTGTAGAGCAACACGCGCTTGCCTTGCAGGCGCTCGCGCCAGGGTTCCAGGGCGGCGCGAATCTTGGCTTCCTCGCGGGCGATCAGGGCTTCGGTGCGGGCGGTGAGGTCGTCGTCACCGATCAGGCGGGCGAAGTCGCGGAAGGCTTGGGACGTGTCGGTGATGCCGTAGAAGCTGCCCTCGAAGAAGGGCACGCCGAAGTTGTCTTGCAGCTTGCGCGCCACGTTGAGCAGGGCCTTGGCACAGACCACCATGGACACCTCGGCCCGGTGCATGGTCTGCACTTCATGGAAACGGGTGTCGCCGGACAGGGTGCACAGGATGCGCAGGCCCAGTTCGTCGAAGATCGGGGCGAGATACCAGAACTCGCCGGCGATGTTGTATTCGCCGATGAGATTCACGTCGTGGGTTTTGACGCCGGGGGGCAGCTTGGCCTTGGTGGCCTCGGAAACGGGCTCGGGCTCCCGGGTACCGATCACGTGCTTGAACATGGCTTCGCCGGCGATGCGGTTGCCCAGGTTCTTGGTGCCGTAAAAGCCGGCACAGTCCACCGGCACCACGGGCACGCCCCAGCGCTCGGCGGCGGCCTTGCAGACGGCATCCACGTCGTCGCCGATCAAGGCGGGGACGCAGGTGTTGTAGATGAACACGGCCTTGGGAGCATGGGTGTCGATGGCCTGCTTGATGGCGTGGAACAGGCGCTTTTCGCCGCGACCCATGATCACGTCCTGCTCGGTGAGGTCGGTGGTCATGCCGTAGCGGTAGAGGGTGGGGCCGCTGGAGCGGGTGCCCCGGTTGTCCCAACTGGAGCCGGCGCAGGCGATGGGGCCGTGGACGATGTGGGCGACGTCGGCGATGGGCAACAGGGCGATCTGGGCGCCGTCGAAGGAACAACCGCCGGCGGTGGCGCCGGGCTTGGTCTTGGCGCAGCCGGATTTTTCTTTCTTGTTGTGCGCGCAGGCGGGCTCGTCGAGCAGGGCGGCGACTTCATTGGCTTTCATGGCGGCTCCTTGGGGCGGTGTCAGGCATCAATTGCAATCGCCGTGCCAGTGGTCAAGGGAGCGTGGTTGAGCGGTGGTGGCCGGCATCTGGCGGTAAACCGCCGTCAAGACCGGGGCGCCCTGTGGCGATTGCGCCGCAAGGAAAAAACCATGGCGACAATCGACAGGGGACGGTGGAAAGAAAACCGCCGATTGTCGCAATCGCGACAATCGGCGGAAAAAGGAACAAGCGAGGCGG
This sequence comes from Denitratisoma sp. agr-D3, assembly GCF_054658675.1. Lineage (NCBI taxonomy): Bacteria > Pseudomonadati > Pseudomonadota > Betaproteobacteria > Nitrosomonadales > Sterolibacteriaceae > Denitratisoma > Denitratisoma sp. agr-D3. The sequence goes on from NZ_BAAGIA010000004.1 coordinate 72,359, forward strand.
GAATCGACCGTGCTTGTCTCTCAGGATGAAAGCGGGATCAGACCGGACCGCGGCCGGCGCGCTTGAGCTCGACGACGCGGGTCATGGCTTCGTCGAAGCTGACCTTGTCGCCCTTGGCCTTGTAGTCCTTCAAGGCGTTGTAAACAGTGACGATTTTTTCCAGGGGGGACTGGCCCTTGAAGTCGCCCTTTTCCAAGGCGGCCAGGTCGATCAGTTCGTTCCAGATCAGGCCTTCCTGCATGGAAATGGCGGAGAAGCTGAAGCCGTCCATCTCGATCACCAGGGGCTTGGCGATGTTCACCACGAAGATGACGAAGCGCACGTCGGCGGCCAGATCATCCTTGTAGTACTGGAGCACGCGGGGCAGGTCGGCCAGGTCGTCCAGGCTGCCGGCGTAGAGCTTGATCTTGTCGCCTTCGGCCAGCACCACGGTGTTCTTGATGGTGTGGGTGGGGGGCAGCCTGTGGCCGTGGGCATCGCCCACTTCGCCCAGGCCCAGCACCAGGTCGCCACGGTAGGCGGCGTATTTGCCGTCGCCTTCCTTGAAGTTCATATTGAACAGAAGGCCTTTGGTTTCGTAGGTGTCGAACAGCATGATTGCCTCGTTTTGTAGGATGGGAAAGGTTTTTTCCTCTTCCAGCAAATAGGGTGCCTGCTTTTAGGGTTATTGCTCCCAGGGGGCCAAACGGAAGGAGAAAAGCCCGGGTTTTTGCTTGCGATAGCGGCTCAGGCTGCGTAGGGTGTGGGGCACCAGTTCGGTCATGGCCGCCCACAGGGCGCTGCGCTGCCGGCTGCTGCGGGCCGCCAGCAGGGACTCCATGGCGCGCAGGGCGGGCCAGTCAATGCCGGGCATCAAGGCCTGGATGGCGGGCGGCAGATCCTTGGCGCTGTTGGCCATGACCCGCAGGCATTGCAGTACCTGTTGGCAGGTCAGGTGGGAGGCGAACAGGTCGTCCTGTTCCTGGCCGGCGACGCAGGTGTCCACGGCGAAACCGGCGTCGTGCAGGTTGCCGAGCAGGCCTGCTACCCACAGTTGGTAGCCGAAGCCCGGCGGAACGGGCACGGCGGGGCGGGGAGCGGGTGGGGCGGAGCGATGGGGAGCGGTCATGGCGGTCACCTCTGGGGAGTTTTTCTTCACCTAAGCAAAAAGCGTGTGCAGGTGTCGGCGGTGGTAACAGCATGATGGGCTTGGTGCGGTATTTGCTGCAATGGCATCAGGGCCCGAGGGGCGACAATGTTTTTGCGAGGAAAGGGGCATGGCGATGATGGCACTGCCGACGGAAGCAGCAAGCGGCCGGGACTGCCCGGAGTATGGAACGCTGATGGCGGCCGCCCGCTTGCCCGATGCGCCGCTGACCCTGGCCCTGGCGGGCGTCTTGGCCCAGGGCCTGGCTCTGGGACGGCGTCCGCTGCTGCCCGGTATGGACCGGGAGGATTTCCACGCCATGCTGGACACCTGTTTCCCCGGCATCGTGCTGGATGCGGCGGCCGCTGCCGGCCCCGCCCAGCGTAGCGACGAGTACGACGACCTGGTGAATCTGTTGCTCGACTACCGTGACGACGAGGGACGGGAAGTGCGTTGGCTCAGTCATGCCATCGCCACGGCCTGCTTGAGCAGCAACCATCTGTGGCAGGACCTGGGACTGCCGAACCGGGCCGTGCTGTCCTGTTTGATGACGACCTATTTCCCCCGCCTGGCGGCCCTGAACGTGGGAGACATGAAATGGAAGAAATTCTTCTATCGCCAATTGTGCGAAAAGGAGGAAATCCTGATTTGTAAGTCGCCCAACTGCATGGTGTGCGACGATCACGGCGTCTGCTTCGGCGCCGAGGAGGGGGAATCCCTGCTGCCGAAGTCCGTTTCCCTTGCCCTGTAATCCGCATTCATGCGCTCAAGCCTTGACGATGCCACCCTCCATGCCCTGCTGCGGGACGATGCGCCCCATGGCGACCTGACCACCAGCCAGCTCGGCATCGGCGCCAAGCCGGGGCGGGCATTTTTTTATGCGCGACAGCCGATGCGGGTCTGCGCCACGGAAGAGGCGTCCCGGCTGTTTCAGCTGACCGGGGCAACGAGCGAAGTGAAACGGGCCAGCGGCACTTTCGCCACCGAAGGCACCGAGCTGCTCCAGGCCGAAGGATCGGCGGCTGCCTTGCACCTGGCCTGGAAAGTGGCCCAGACCCTGGTGGAATACGCCTCGGGCATCGCCACCACGGCGGCTGCCATCGTCGGCGCCCTGCACGAGGCGGGCTGGGCGGTGCCGGTGGCCTGCACCCGCAAGAACTTTCCCGGCACCAAGGCCGTGGCGGTCAAGGCCGTGCTGTCCGGCGGCGCCGTGATGCATCGGTTGGGTCTGTCGGAAACCCTCTTGGTCTTCCCCGAGCACCTGGCCTTCCTGCCGGAACCGGAACGAGCGGCCGCCCTCGATGGACTGGCCAGACACTGTCCCGAGAAAAAGCGGGTGGTGGAGGTGAACAGCCTGGAGGATGCGCTGATGGCCGCCCGCTGCGGAGTGGAGGTGTTGCAGTTGGAAAAGTTTACCCCGGCCCAGGTGGCCCAGTGCAAGGCCGCCCTGGCGGCGGAAGGACTGTCGCCCAAGCTGGCCGCCGCCGGCGGCATCCATGCCGCCAACGCGGTGACCTATGCCCAGGCCGGCGCCGATTTGTTGGTGACTTCGGCGCCTTTCTTCAGCCGCCCCGCCGACGTGCAGGTGCGGATCTTCCCCGCCTGAGGCGGCGGGGCCGGTTACCGGTTACAAACGGAAGTAGGCGATATCGGTCTTCAAGCGGCCGGACACCTGCATCAACTGGCCGGCGGTGTCCGCCACCGAGGCAATGGCCGCCGAATTCTCCTCGGACATCTGGGCAATGGATTCCACGTTCTTCGCCAGCACGGTGGAGGCGGAGCGCTGTTCGCGGATGGCTTCGGAAATGCCGGAAATGGAATGCAGTACGACCTCCGTTGCGTCGCGGATGCCGTCCATGGCATCGCTGGTGTGGGCGGCGTGCTTGACCACGTCGCCGATCACGTCCCGGGTGCCCTGCATGCTGCTGACGGCGGCCGTGGCGCCGTTCTGGATGGTGCTGATGATGGTGGCGATTTCCTGCACCGAGTGGGTGGTGCGTTCCGCCAGCTTGCGCACCTCATCGGCCACCACGGCGAAGCCGCGGCCCTGCTCGCCGGCCCGGGCCGCCTCGATGGCGGCGTTCAAGGCCAACAGATTGGTCTGTTCGGCCACTTCCTGAATCACCACGGTGACGTTGCTGATCAGGTGCACCTGGTCAGACAGAACCTGGATCTGCTGTGCGGTTTGGTTCACCTGCTCGGCCACTTGGCGGAATTCACCAGTCGCCGCCTTGACCCCCGCGCCGCTGGTGACGGCGCTTTCCCCGGCCTGATGGGCCTGGTCGTTGGCATCGTCGGCGCTTTGACCGATCTGGTCGATGCTCACGGTCATTTGCTCCACGGCGGCAGCGGCGGAGGAGGTGGCTTCCGATTGCTGTTCGCTGCCGGTGGCGGCCTGGCTGGCGGCGGTGGATAGGTTGACGGCGGAGGCGGCGATCACTTCGGCCTGCTCGGTGATGTCGCGCAGGGTTTTGCGCAGACGCGTCGCCATGGCGATCAGGGCGGTCTTGACGTGGGCGATTTCGCCGGAGCCCCGTTGGTTGATGGTGACGGCGAGATTGCCTTCGGCCAGTTGGTCGAGTCCCGCGACCACGTCGCTCATCGGGCCGGTGATGCTGCGCACGGTCTGGATGGAATAAAGGACGGTGCCGATCACGATCGCCAGGATGACGGCGATGATCAGGCTGTTGGCCCGTTGCTCGGTGGTGACGGCGGCGGCGGCCCCTTCCACGCCCAGGGACTTGTTGTAGGCGATGTGCTGGTCGATCACGTTCATCAGCTTGTCGCCCTGGACGGCGAGTTTCGCCAGTTCCGCCTGGGCCTGCTCATTCTGGGATTTGTAGGAGTGCTCCAAGACCAGTCGGATGCTGGCGTCGTACTCCTTGGACATGGCCAGTTCCTGGTTGAGGAATTGGCGGTCCTTGTCGTCGGAAACGTATTTCTCGAAGTCCGCCAGGGCCTTGTCCCGTTCTTGCAGCGCTTGCTGAATCTGGCTTTCGATGTCCTTCATCTTGGCCTGGTCGGAGGAAATCAGGTGACGGTAGAGGCGGGTTCTGGCGTCGCCGAAGGCACGCGCAACACGGTCCAGGGTTTCCAGACTGGGCACGGTGTTGATATTGCCGTAGTTGGTGGCCTGGTAAACCCGGTCCATGGACAAAATACCGATGACACCGACGGCGATCAGGCCGAGGACGAAGACTGAGACGAGAAGATAGAGGCGGTTGGCGATTTTCATGGATGAACCTGTCGAGGAGGATGATCTTCTGCCGTGGATGAACCGTGATTCCTTGGCATGTGGGGTCCGAGTATCGCCGCAGGTTCTGTCGGAATCCTGACTTTCGTCATATTCCGTGTAAGTACTTGTAACGCACCTTCGTCATATAAAAGCCCTATGGAAAATGCGGTATAGGTAAGTACTTGTAATGACAGGGCTATTGTTTTTTTCAGTCATCCGCCACGGATGGCCCGTGGCGGATGACTGTCCGATGACAGTGATTCAGAGCGAGGCGATGAAGGCGAGCAGGGCCTGCCGTTCCTCCCGGCTGAGTGCTGCGTAGCGGCGGCGGGCCATGCTTCCCTCGCCGTTATGCCAGAGGATGGCTTCCTGCACGGTTCTGGCCCGGCCGTCATGAAGATAGCGCGGCTGTTCGTTGATCCGTGGCACCAGGCCGATACCCCACAGCGGTGGCGTACGCCAATCGCGTCCACCTGCCTGGTAGTCGGGGCGGTGGTCGGCCAGACGGGAGCCCATGTCGTGGATCAGCAAATCGGTGTAGGGGGCAATGGTCCGCCGCGACAGCAGGGGGAACTTCGGATGGTCCGAGGTGGCGAGGCTTGGCCGATGGCAGAGGGCGCAGCCGATGAGGGCAAACAAGGCCTCGCCGCGCTGTACCTGGGGCACATCCCGATCGCGTCGGGCGGGGACGGCCAGATGGGCCAGATAAAACTCCACCGCGTCCAGCTGCTCCGCCGATAGTTCCGGATGTCCACCGGATGGCGCGCTGTGGCAGGCGCTTTGTCCCTTGCCGCAGTTTTCATCGGGGAACAGGGGTGAGGTGATGCCTAAGTCGCCGATAAAGGCCCCCGCCGATTGCTGGCGGAGGTTGGGGGCGTTGGCCTTGAGGCCGAATCGGCCCGCCGTGGTGGCCTTTTGCGCGGCGTCCCAAACCCGGTTGACGCGGCCCTTGACGCCATCGGCCTTGCTTTCCCCGGCCAGGCTTTGCAGGGTTTCAGCCGACACGCTTTCCAGCAGGCCGAGACCGAATACGGCAGGGGAAATCCGTACGGAGGTTTGGGCGCCCGCCAAGGAACCGTAGGCAAGCTCACGGAATTCGAGCTTGGGATAGCGGAGCTGAACCCGTTCTCCATCCTTCAGGCGCACCGTGCGGTAGCGCCAATGAAGCACGGCACGGCCTTCGCCGGTGACGCCGGGGATGCCTTCCTCGTTCAGTTGGTCGCCATACACCGGGTGTGGCTTGGGGCCGCCATGGGCATTCCTGCCGGGGATCGAGAGGCGGACCAGCATGGACTGCATGCGCTCGCCGGGCTGCTCAGGCGCCGTGCCCCGGCTGTTTTTCTGGTGGCATGAGGCACAGGCGAGTCGGTTGTAGAGGGGGCCCAGCCCATCCACCGCCGACTCGGCCGATGGGGCCACCACCCAGCTTTGGCGGAACAGGGAGCGGCCATGGAAAAACAATTCCCGATCCTGCTCGGACAAGCCGGGCAGGGGGCGGGAATAGGCCTCGCGGCTGGCATCGTCGACGTTGGATGCGGGCTCCTGGGCCGTGGCGCTGAGGCTCAGCAAGGCCGTCAGGCCCAGGGCAATGGCAACAGAAATGGGGAGTCTCATGCGCCGGCCACCTTCAACAACTTGTCGGCTTCCTCGCGACGGGCCTGGGCGTAGCCGCGCCAGGCCGATTCCAGTGTCGTCCGGTTGTCGCTGGTCGAGCCTTCGAGGCGTTCGGCGAAGGGGCGGCGCAGGCTGTCGAGGGAGGCTTCGGCCTCGGTCAGGGGCGGCTTGGTCAGCACGGCACGGGCGGAGGCCACGTCGCGTCCCTGGGCTTCTGCGGCATGGATGCGCTGCCATAGACGGATCAGGGTGGGGTGATCGTTCATCAGCATCTGCTCGAACATCGCGGTACTCAATCCCAGGCGGCCTTGGGCCTGGCTGCTGTCATAGTCGAACACGCCCCGCTCGGCGGCGGCGAAGGGGTTGAAGTAGCTTCGCTCCAGGCCGGCATAGACGTCGGGACGCACGGGCAATTTGCGGATGTCGGGATGGGTGAGCAGGGTCTGGCCGGCCTTGGACAGCACGAACTCGACGAAGGCCTGGGCGCCTGCCGGATTGGGCGCCGAGCGGGTGAGGGCGATGTGGGCCGGATTGATGCCGCTATGGTCGGGGTAGATGAACTCCAGCGGCGCACCGTTGGCTATCGCGGAAGCGACGAAGAAGTCGATGGACAGCCCGATGGGGCGGCGACCGCTGCCCACTTCGTCGCTGACGAAAGTGGAGCCCCGCTCGATCAATCCCGCATTACCCGCGATTTCACTCCACAGCGCCCAACCGGCCTCCCAGCCGTAGGCTTGTAGCACGATCTCCACCAGGGGCGGCGCGAACCCCACCTTCGACGGCACGGGCAGGGCGATGAGCCCCTGGTAGCGCGGATCGGCCAAATCGCGCCAGGTGGCCGGTACGGGCAAGCCCCGTTGTGCCAGGGCGCCACGGTTGACGGCAAAGCCGAAGCCCGCCATTTCCGTGGCCCGATAGAAGCCCTGGGGATCCGCCAGGGAGGCGTTGCCGATCCGGTTCGGCAGACCGTCGCTAAGCGAGGGCAGGGGGCGGAAGGCGCCTTCCCGCGCCAGGGTCGCGTAGGTGCGCGGCGAGGCCGACCAGTAGACGTCGACGCCCGACTGCTGGGGTTGGCGCAGATAGGGCAAGGCGTCGTGGGGCATGCGCCAGACGATTTGCAGCCGGAACTCGGGATGGGCTTTTTCAAAGGCCGCCTCGAAGCGGGACACCACGTCGTCGGGGTAGGCGGTGAGCACCACCACGGGCCGTGGCTTGGCCGGGCGAGTATGTGCCATCAGCGGGATCGGTGCCGCCAGCACGGCGGCACCCGCCGCCAGACCCTTGAGCAGCCGGCGGCGCTTGAGGTTGTGAGGTGTGGTCGTCATGATCAGAAGGTGAATCGTGCGTTGGCGAAGTACATGCGACCAGGCATCGGGTAGCCGTCGCTCAAAGCGTAGTTTTCATCGCCGAGGTTGCTGACGCCGACTTCCAGGGTGGTATCGCGGCGGGGCTTGTAGGCCGCCTTGGCGCCCACCACGGCGAAGCCGGGCAAGGTGGTGTAGCCGGCGCTGTTGCCCGAGCCGTAGGCGACGCGGCGGCCAGTCTCGCCGTCCAGGGTGGCTTGGTATTCCCAGCTGTCGCTAGGCTTCCAGGTCAGGTAGGCGAAAAGCTTGTTGCGTGGGACGTCGGTGAGGGGGATGGCGGCATTGCTCAGGTTGTCCCGCTCCAGATACGTGTAGTTGCCGCCGAGGCTGACGGTGTTGCTGACTTGTTGGGTGAGGGAAAACTCCAATCCTTGGTGGCGGGCCGTGCCGACGTTCTGCATCTGTTTACAGTTGGTGGCGCTTGCGCCACAGGTCGTGACGGGAATGATGTTCACGCTCTGGATCAGGTCTTCGATCCGGCTGTTGAAATAAGCGACCGTGCCACGAGCACCCTGCCACGGCATCCCCTTGATCCCCAGTTCGAAATTGAAGGCCCGTTCCGGCTTCAGGTCGGCGTTGGGCAGGCCGCTGCCGAGAGAAGCCGAGTAGCGGTCCTTGATGGTGGGGAAGCGGGTTTTTCGGGACAGGCTGGTGAAAATCTCGGCACCCGGCTTTAGGGTATGGGTGAGCTCCGCCAGCCAGTTGTTGCCAGTGGCGCTGCCGGTGGGCCAGTAGTAGACCTCCTTGGCATCCCGTTTGTCGTGGCTGGCCCCGAGTCGCAAGCGCCAGTCGGTGGCCAGGGCAAAGGCATCCTCCACCGCGAGGGAGGTGGTGACGTCACGATAGCTTTTGACTTGTGAGAAGCCGCTGTCCTTGTGCTTGTCTTCCTTGTAGTGCATGGCAACGTGGAGGTCGTGGCCTTGAATGGCGGTGCTGGCCAGTTCCACGGAAAGGCCCTTGGTCACGTCGTCATACCAACTCGGGAAATTTCGGGTATCGCTGATTTCCGTCGTGTAGGTGCTGTTGGTGTAAGCCCGCAGGCTGTTGCTGTACTTGTCTTCGTACAAGCGGGCCTTGACGCTGTGGTTTTGTCCCAGGGCCACATTGGCGAGCACATAGGCACTTTCCACGTTCCAGTAGGGCCACTGCCAAAAACGGCTGTTGCTGCCGACCGGATTGCCGACATTCAGGTACTGGCCGGGGGCATTGCCGGCGTAGGGCGGATTACCCTTGACGCCCAGTTGGCTGACGTAGCCCAGGGCGTATTCGTCGCTGGCATTGGGGGTCAGGCCCAGTTTGAAGGAAACCTTGCGGTCGGAATAGTAGGAGTTTTCCCTGTTGCCACCTTCCTCAAGTACGTTGCGCGTTGCGTTGCCGCTGCTGGTGGGAACGGACACCGCCTTGTAACTGTCGGGAAGGGGGAAGAAGTCCGCGCCGGTATAGGACGCGCCGGCTTGCAGGTACCACATGCCCTGGTTGCTGCCCAGATTGACCGAGGTCTTGCGTCCGCCACCGCTGGCGAAGCCGATGACCACGTCTCCTTCCAGGCTGCGACTAGGCTTGCGGGTGACCAGGTTGATCGCGCCGCCCAGGGTGTTGGGGCCGTAGAGCAGGGAGGCGGCTCCCTTGGAAACCCGGATTTCCGACAGGTCGAAGGTGGTGAAGCGGGAAAAGTCCACGTAGCCGTCGTAGGGAACATAAGCCGGAATGCCGTCGATGTAGAGGGGCACCTGGCGTGAGTCGAAACCCCGCAGGTAGGCGATGTCCTCGTTGCGGGCATTGTGGCTAACACTGGTGCCGGGAAGGAGGGACAGGGCAGTGCTGACGGTTTCCTTGCCGAAGGATTCCAATTGTTCCCGGTCGATGCTGGCATCACCGCCTTGGTCGATCGCGTTGCTGACGACATTGACGGTGCCTAGCGTGAATACGTCTTCGGCAGCGTGGGCAGATGCCGCGGTACAGAATGCGGCGATCAGGCAGGGCAGGATTCGCTGTCGTCCCAGTGTTGGCAGGATCAATCGGTGGGTCATGGCAAGGCTCCTTGAGAGTTGAAGGCGAGAAGAGATGGTTCGTCAAAGTCGTCGGACTACGGGCGTGAGGGCACCGCAAGCAATCAAGCTCGAGTCGTGGGCGTTATGTCTTGGCGGCGCCGGCAAGTGCCGACCGCCGGGCGAGGTTCAGCGCGGCATGGTTTCGCTGAAGCTGTAAAAACCGCGCACGGTGCGGCAGTCCTCGTGGCAAAGGACGATGCGGTGAATCAGCCAGCGGCTATCCCGTAGTCGCCAGGCGGTGAGGGATTCGGCGTAGGTGGTCTCCTCATAGAGTTCCTCGCCGTCTTCGGAGCGAAGGTCGCTCAGTTGGAAACGATGGGAGCAAAAGCAGGGGCTGTCGTCTTCGTCATAGCCCACGCTGCGTTCCGCGCTGATTTCGTATTCCTGGTAGTGGCGGAAGTAGAGCGGCTCACTGGTCATGTCGCGCCATTCCTTCGGCAAGCCTTCCTGCCAGGGGTATTGCTCATGGTTCTTGGGGCCGAGGGCCAGGGCGGCCAGTTGATGGGGTGTCAGCGTATTCATGTTGGGCTCGTCAAAGGGCTTTGAAGACGGCGGGAACAGGGCTCATGTGTCGCGCCAGGGCGATGCCTGCGCCGGCATAGGGATAGCGGGCGCAGGTTTCCTGTTCGTCGGGGTGTCGGATCATGTGGAGGGAAAAAGCTTCGGCCCAGTCCCAGTAGTCCTGGCGCAGGTCGGCAGGGAAGCGTACGTCGGCCATGGCTTGCCAAAGCTCCGCCAGCCAGATGGCGCGATCTTTGGCCGTCAGCCAAATTGGAACTTCCGTACGCGGCGCTTTGTCGGCAGTGGCTTTACGGAGGGCACGGGCAGGGCCGCCGCAGGCGGCAATGGTGTTGTCGGCGATGGCGTCGACATAGGTCTGGAAATCCTTGTCCTGGTCCGGAAAGGCGTGGCCGAGATAGGTGAGCCGCAGTCGCTCGTGATGACGGCGTACCAGGCGGCGCAACAGTGGGGCGCCTGCTTCGCGGAAAAGCCGGGGATCGGGTTGTAGCCTCGTTTCAGGAGTGGATGCCTCCTCCTGTCCTGGCGATGTTCTTTGCACCTCGTGGCACAGGGAGCCAGGGGATTGCGTGGTCATGATGGCGGATCCCTTTGCCCCATCACCCCTGAGTCGGACGGTTTCAGGAAGGCCCTGGACGTTGAGGAAATGGCGGTGATTGCTCTGGTGCATGGCGCTTTCCTTTCTGGAGATTGTCCTGGGTAGTTATCAAAATATATAAATGTATATAGCGATAGGCGTGCCAGGTGAGACGGGAGTTGGGTATCCGTGCTATTTCTTTTTAACCAACTGTTTATTAAGTGTTAATGTTGTCTTTGTCAGTTCTTGCAGGTGCCGTATTGTTTTGTTTTCTACAATAGTTATGTTGTTAACTATACAGCGCTAAGTGAGAAGTTCTCGGTTGCTGGTCTACGAAGGAGGGGCTGCTGAGGATGGTTAGGCGGTGGAGGTGATGGGGCTGAGTCGTTATGTTGCTCAGGCTATAGATGTGGGAAAGGGGGAGGTCCCCCCTTCCTGAAAGCGCTATTACTTCGTGCCGTTAGGCGGGAACGCCAAGGATGACGGCGGAGGCTTTGAATACGGCGGTGGCGGAAGCCCCTTCCTTGAGGCCTAGCTCCACGACGGCATCGTGGGTGATGGTGGCATGTACCACGGCTCCCCCGTTCAGGGCGATGGCCACCTCGGCACTGACGGGGCCGTTGGTGATCTTCTTGATGGTGCCGGGCAGGCAATTACGGGCGGAAAGCTTGGTGCCGGCGCCATCGGTCAAGACCAGGATGGAGGAGGCTTTCACCAGTGCGGTGACGGGCTTACCGGCCGCCAAGCCCAGTGTCTTCACGCTCTCGTTGGTGACCACGGCGACCAATTTGTCGCCGCCGCCGATGGAGAGGTCTATTTCACTATTGACGGCACCGGGTTTGACGGCATCGATCTTGCCGTTAAAGACATTGCGGGCGCTGATTTTCATCGAGGGCAACTCCTATAAGTGGGTGGAACGTGGGAATGACGGCCTCACTTTACGGGCTTCTTCTGTGTCGCATCAACCATAGCGCCTGCTTTTTTGTGGCCCGTCTTTTGCTGGGAGTGTGGCAATATTCGTTATGTAGCAATTTATATAGGTTGATTATGGCAGCCCGTCGTCCTGTTCAGCACAAACTTGTCGGAAAGCTCACCGTGGATACCGAGTTCGGTGCCTTTCTTGGCGATACCCGGATCAAGCTACTGGAGTCCATCGAGCGTTACGGTTCCATTTCCCAGGCGGCGAAAGCCGTGCCGCTGTCCTACAAGGCAGCTTGGGATGCGGTGGATGCCATGAACAATCTGGCGGACGAGCCGCTGGTGGAACGTTCCGTCGGCGGCAAGCATGGCGGGGGCACCAATCTGACCGACTACGGAAGGCGCTTGGTGGCCATGTACCGTGCCGTGGAGCAGGAATACCAGGCGGCCCTGGATCGCCTTGCCCAGCGCATGGGGGAAGGCGGTGCCGGCGATGTGCGCCAGTTCCAGTCCATGTTGCGCCGGATGTCCATGAAAACCAGTGCCCGCAACCAATTTGTCGGCACGGTCACCGCATTGCGGGAAGGCGAGGTGAGTTTCGAGGTGGGCATCCGTCTTGATGAGGCTACCGAAATCGTCGCCATCATTACTCGGGAAAGTGCTGAGGCGCTGGAATTAACCATCGGCCAGGAGGTTTATGCCTTCGTGAAGGCCTCATCGGTCATTTTGCTGACGGAGCCCAATGTCCGCACCACGGCGCGTAACCACTTGTGGGGCGAGATCGCCCGCATCCATGAAGGGCCGGTGAGTTCCGAGGTGATCGTCGCCCTGCCTGGTGGCCGCAACGTCACGGCCATTGTCACTCACGACAGCGTGGACAACCTGGCCTTGGCGATAGGTAAGCCGGCCTGCGCGGTGTTCAAGGCGTCCAACGTGATTCTTGCCGTTTTCAATTGACCTATTCGCCAAGTCCTTAAAAGGAGATTCCCATGAAGTTGCTTCCCTGTTCCCTTTCGCGTCTGTTGTCCCGTCTTCTCGTGGCGGGGTTCGCCTTGGGCGCGGCCTCCGTCCATGCCGACGAATTGTCCGTGGCCGTGGCCGCCAACTTCACCGAGCCGATGAAGAAGATCGTTGCCGAGTTCGAGAAGTCCAGTGGCCACAAGGTGGCCCTGTCCTTCGGTTCCACCGGCAAGTTCTATTCCCAGATCAAGGCGGGTGCCCCGTTTGAGGTCTTGGTAGCGGCCGACGATGAAACCCCCATCAAGATGGAACAGGAAGGCCTGGCGGTGAAGGGCAGCCACTTCACCTACGCCATCGGCAAGCTGGTGCTGTGGTCCGCCAAGCCCGCCGTGGTGGATGCCAAGGGCGAGGTGCTCAAGGGCGGTGGCTTCGATCATCTTTCCATCGCCAATCCCAAGTTGGCGCCCTATGGCGCTGCTGGCGTCGAAACCCTGAAGAACCTGGGGCTCTATGATGGGATTGCGCCCAAGATCGTCCAGGCTGAGAACATCGGCCAGGCCTACCAGTTCATCGCTACCGGCAACGCGTTGATCGGCTTCGTGGCCCTGGCCCAGGTGGTGGATGAAACCGGCAAGCTCAAGTCCGGCTCCGTCTGGGTGGTGCCCGAGAAGTACTACACCCAGATCCGTCAGGACGCCGTGCTGCTGGACAAGGGTAAGGACAAGCCCGCCGCCGCCGCTTTGCTCAAGTATCTGAAGAGCCCCTTCGTCCTCAAGGTGATCGAAGGCTACGGTTACGCACTGAGCAAGTAATTGGGTGGATTCAATTCCGGGACTCCGAAGGAGTCTCGGAAACCTGCTGGGATTGAATGGTGAAGAAGCGTTTAACAGCCGGTTTTTTTTCTGGCTCGCTGATTGGCAGTCTGGGCGGATTGATCGGGCTTGGGGGAGCCGAGTTTCGCCTTCCTGTCTTGGTCGGGATTTTTCGTTTCTCCACGCTGGAAGCCGTCATTCTCAATAAAGCCATGAGCCTCGTGGTTGTGCTGATGGCCTTGCTGTTTCGCTCTTCGGCAATCTCATGGAAGGATGTCCTTCATCACTGGCCAATCGTGGCCAACCTTTTGATGGGCAGTCTGGTGGGGGCTTGGTGGGCAGCCGGTCACGCCATGACGATTTCCCGGCATTGGTTGAACCGCTTCGTCTTGATCTTGCTGGTTGCCTTGGCAGTTCTCATGATTTTCGAGTCATTGCACGGTATCAATGCTGACGCAGTGGACGTTGTCGAACAGGGTTTTTCCCCGTTGCTGTGGGGCGCCGGCATTGCTGCCGGGTTCCTGATTGGCATCGTGGCGGCTTTCTTGGGCGTTGCCGGCGGAGAGTTGCTGATTCCAACCATCGTGCTGCTTTACGGTGTGGACATCAAGCACGCCGGTACGCTGTCCTTGATGGTCAGTCTGCCGACGATGATCGTGGGATTTGCCCGCTACAGTCGTAGCGACGCCTTTGTTGTTCTACGACAAGAACGCGCTTTTTGTTTCTGGATGGCGGCTGGGTCGATTGCTGGCGCCTGGCTGGGTGTCATGATGCTTGGCTTGTTTTCTCCCCAGCTGCTCATGGCGGGGTTGGGTGCCATTCTGCTGATTTCGGCTTTCAAAACGTTTAAACACAGTCATTAGTAAGGTGCTCAATGACCCTGACGGATAGCGATATTCAGGCCATGTGGTTGACCATCAAGTTGGCCACCATCGTCATGTTCTCTCTGCTCGTGATCAGCACGCCGATCGCTTGGTGGCTGGCGCGAACGCAATCGCGCCTGAAACAATGGATCGGGGCCGTGGTGACATTGCCGATGGTGCTGCCGCCGACAGTCTTGGGGTTTTATCTCCTGGTCTTGATGGGGGCCGAAGGGCCGGTGGGGCATTTGACCCAATCCTTGGGTTGGGGCTTGTTGCCTTTTACATTCTCGGGTCTGGTCATCGCCTCGATTTTCTATTCGCTGCCCTTTGCCGTGCAGCCGATTCAGCAGGCATTCGAGACGATTGGTGAGCGTCCCCTTGAGGTGGCGGCCACGCTGCGCGCATCGCCGCTCGATACCTTCTTCAGCGTTGTGCTTCCTCTGGCCCGGCCAGGGTTCATCACCGCGGCGGTCATGAGCTTTGCCCATACCATTGGCGAGTTTGGCGTGGTGCTGATGATTGGCGGCAACATTCCAGGCAAGACACGGGTGATCTCCGTGCAGATCTACGACCATGTGGAGGCCCTGGAATTCGTCCAGGGCCACTGGTTGGCTGGCGGCTTGTTGCTGTTCAGTTTCCTGGTCTTGGTGGTGCTTTATCGCTTCAATCCGACCCATCGCAAGGAGCGGCAGGTATGAGCATCGACGCTTCCTTCGATCTGGCCTTTCCCGCATTCTCCCTCAAGGCGGACCTGCAACTGCCTGGGCGGGGCGTGACTGCCTTCTTCGGACCCTCCGGTTCCGGCAAGACCACGTTGTTGCGCTGTATCGCCGGGTTGGAAAAAGTGCCCGGTGGGCGCTTGGTGGTGAATGGCGAAGTCTGGCAGGACGGTCACGTCTTCCTGCCGGTGCACAAGCGGTCCTTGGGTTATGTTTTCCAGGAAGCCAGCCTGTTTCCCCATTTGTCGGTGCAACAGAACCTCGACTATGGCGCCCGCCGCAGCCGGGCCGGTGCCGCGAGCGGCGGCATCGACCGCCAGGGCATCCTTGACCTGCTGGGCATTGGCCATCTGCTGGAACGGGAGCCGGGCCATCTTTCTGGCGGTGAACGCCAGCGGGTTGCCATTGCCCGTGCCCTGCTGACAGCCCCCAAGCTGTTGCTGATGGACGAACCGCTGGCGGCCCTGGATACGCAGCGCAAGCGGGAAATCCTGCCCTACCTGGAACGGCTTCACGACACCCTGTCGATTCCCATCCTCTACGTCAGCCATGCGCCGGACGAAGTGGCACGGCTGGCGGACCATCTGGTGCTGCTGGAGCAGGGCACGGTGCTGGTCAGCGGTCCCTTGGCGGAAACCATGGCCCGACTGGATCTGCCCACGGCCACCGACGAAGAGGCGGCCGTGGTGATCGAGGCCCGTGTCGGTGAATACGACACCCGCTACCAACTGACCCGGCTCGATTTCCCCGGCGGCAATATCTGGGTCACCCGCAACGACCTGCCGGTGGGCCAGCGTTCCCGCCTGCGGGTGCTGGCCAAGGACGTCAGCATCGCCCTGGACAGTCGCCAGGAAAGCAGCATCCTCAACCGTATCGAGGCCCGGGTGGCCGAAGTGCTGGAGGCTGGCACGCAGCCCCAGGTCACGCTGCGCCTGGCCTTGAACCATACCGGTCCCTCGGTGCTGGCCCGCATCACCCGTCGTTCCTACGACCAACTGGCGTTGAAAGTGGGCATGACCGTCTGGGCGCAGATCAAGTCGGTGGCCCTGTTGGCATGAGGGCGGATGCTGCCGACGCCTGGCAGACGTTCCTACGCGGCGGGGTCACCCAGGCGAACGTGCATCGCGACTTCCCCGAATGGCACCGGGGGCGACCTCATTACGGCGTGTGGGTGATTGTTCCTGAGGACGAGGTTCTGACGGCGCGCCTGGACGACGCCCGCGAGCGTCTGGTCGGGCTGTTGCTGCCCGACTATCGGCGCCAGGCCCACGTCACGCTGCACGTATGCGGCTTTCCCGCGCCGCTGCGGCGTCACGATGACGACTTCCTGCCCGGCCAGTTCCATGCCCAGATCGCGGCGTTGAAGGCCCTGGCGCTTGCTCCCTTCACGCTGATGGTCGGCGGTTTGAGCAGTTTCGCCACTGCGCCCTTTCTGGCCGTCGCCGATCCGACGAACTCCCTGACCGCGCTGCGCGGCGCCCTGGCCCAAGGGGGAACGGAGGTGCGGGACGAGGGTTATGAGCCCCATGTGACGATCGGTCTCTATGACGGAACCCACACGCTGGAGCCCGTGGTGGCGGCGAGGCGGCATTGGGCGGCGAAGCCGGCCCTGGCATTGCCGGTGCGGCGCATCGCTTTCATGGTGTATGCCAGTACCGAGATCGGTGGTCCCTTGAGCCCAGTGGCCGAGTACGACCTGGCAGAGAATTTGCTGAAGCCGCTGGCGTCGACGTCTTTTGCCTATCTCTGGGAAGCCCCATGAAAATCGCCATCGCCTCCAAGGATTTCGCCACCGTCTCCAGCCATGCGGGGCAGACGCGCCACTGGCTGGTTTACGACAGCGACGTCCCCGGGGAGCCCCTCCGTGTGACCTTGGAGAAAGAACAGCTCATCCATTATTTCAAGGACGATGGCCCCCATCCGCTGGACGGGGTCGAGGTGGTCATCGCCGCCAGTGCCGGCGACGGTTTCATTCGCCACATGGCCAAGCGTGGGGCTGAGGTGTTGCTCACCGGCGAGACCGACGCAGCCAAGGCCTTGGCCGCGGTGCTGGCGGGGGAGGTGTTGCCCGACCAGCGCTTCGATCCGACCCGGGTCCTGTGCAAGGTGCGGGACTTGTTTTCCCGGCACTGAACCAACGTCGTCCGCCGGAAATATCCGGATCGTTGCGTGTCGGATGGCCCCGGCGAGGTGGGCCGGTGATTCATGCGGCTGTCCGAGGTCAGCTCAGGGATGCGAGGGCGGCCAGATAGTCGGGCTCCTGCTTGATTTCAGCGACCAGCTCGCTATGCAGCACCTTGTCGTTTTCATCCAGGACCACCACCGCCCGGGCCGTGAGCCCCGCCAGGGGGCCGCTCTGGATGGCGACGCCATAGGCCTCGAGGAATTCCCTCCCCCGCATCAGGGAAAGGGTTTGCACATTGGCGAGGCCCTCGGCGCCGCAAAAACGGTTCTGGGCAAAGGGAAGGTCCGCCGAAATACACAGCACGACGGTATTGGGCAGGGTGTCGGCTGTCTGGTTGAACTTGCGCACCGAGGTAGCGCAGGTGGGCGTGTCGATGCTGGGGAAAATATTGAGGACCTTGCGCTTGCCCGCGAAACTGGCCAGGGGAACGTCCGTCAGGTCCTTGCCGACCAGGGTGAATGCCGGCGCCTGTTGGCCCTTGACGGGGAAACGACCGGCAACGGTGATGGGGTTGCCGCCCAGGGTAACGGTAGTGGTCATGATCTTCTCTTGCACGGAAATCCCGCTCGTAACGGCGGTTGGGGTGGGTGGGGGACTGCCGGGCCAGTCTAGGGGGGCTCTCCGGCGTATGCCAGCCAATTGTGCCAATACCCCGGATAGAGTCTGTCTATGGATATAGCCGTCGCGGTGCTCTGCGGTTAAGATGCTTCTCCCACCTTCGTTAGATACCGCCATGGCCCGCATCCAGATCGATCTGCCCGAGGCATTCATCTTTGCCACGGAGCTGCCCATTTACATCGGCCACATCAATTACGGCGGGCACCTGGACAACGCCCTGTTGCTCACCCTGGTCTCGGAGGCTCGGGTCCGCTTCTTCAAGGCCCTGGGCTATACGGAGTTGGACGTGGAGGGACTGGGGGTCATCATGGCCGACGCGGCGGTGCAGTACCGCTCGGAGGCGTTTCACGGCGAGGTGATGCTGGTGGAGATGACGCCACACGACATCCACAGCAAGGGCTTCGACCTGGTGTACCGGGTCAGTGACCGGGCCTCGGGGCGCGAGGTGGCCCGGGGTAAGTCGGGCATGCTGTTTTTCGATTACCGGCAGCGCAAGGTCAAAACGGTGCCCGAGGGTTTCCTGCGGCAGGTCACGGCCCGCAAGCGGGAAAACGCCTAGGGCGCGAAGGCCGGGCTGGTGCCCGGCCCCCCTTTAGAACTGCTTGACCTCGATGTTGAGGGTCTGGATGCGATAGGCGATCTGGCGCGGCGTCATGCCCAGCAGTCGGGCCGCCTTGGCCTGGACCCAGCCGGCCTGCTCCAGGGCCGCCACCACCCGTTCCCGCTCACCGAGATTGGGATCGTTGACGTCGATCGCCTGACGGGCCGGTGGGGCAGGGGGCGCGGCCAGGTCGCCGCCGGCGAGATGGGCCATGTGGATGCCGGCGCCGTTGCGCGGGACTTGCGGGGTGACATGGTTGTCGCGGACCCGGTCGATGCGGATCTGGTCGGCGTCGATGGCGCCCGACTCGGACATGACCGAGGCTCGCTCCAGACAGTTTTCCAGTTCGCGGATATTGCCCGGCCAGCTATGCTGCAACAGGCGCCGCACGGCGGCCTCGGTGACGGTGACTTTGCGCCCCTGGCTGCCGCCGATGCGCTCGGCCAGGTGGCGGGCGATTTCCGGCAGGTCCTCCATGCGCTCGCGCAGGGCGGGCAGGGAGATGGGCATCACGTTGAGCCGGTAGTACAAGTCCTCGCGGAAGTCGCCGGTATCCACCGCTGCCTCCAGGTCGCGGTGGGTGGCGGCGATGAGGCGCACGTCCACCTTTACCGTGCGGCCGCCGCCGACCCGTTCCAGTTCGCCTTCCTGCAAGACGCGCAGCAGCTTGGCCTGGAAGGCCGGCGAGATTTCGCCGATCTCGTCGAGGAAGAGGGTGCCGCCGTCTGCCATTTCGAAGCGGCCCTTGCGGGCGCCGATGGCGCCGGTGAACGCGCCTTTTTCATGGCCGAAGAGTTCGGATTCCAACAGGTTTTCCGGCAAGGACGCACAGTTGAGGCGCACGTAGGGACCACGGGCCCGGGGCGAGTTGTAATGAATGGCGTTGGCAATGAGTTCCTTGCCGGTGCCGGTCTCGCCCCGGATCAGCACGGTGGTGTTCCACTTGGACACCATGCGGATCTGGTCGAACACCCGACGCATGTGGTCGGAATGACCGACGATGTTGTCGAAGCCATGGCGGTTGCGCACGGTGCGACGCAGTGTGTCGCGCTCCTCGGCGATGCTCTTCTTCTCCTGCTCGATGTCGAGGGAGAGGCGCACGCTCTGTCCGATCAGGTTGGCGATCATCTCGACGAAGCGGGTGTGTTCGGGCAGGCGACCGTCGTCCGGTTCATGGGGTTGGACGGCTAACACCCCTTGCAGGGTGCCGCCGACGTTGATGGGCACGGCGATGAAGGGCAGTTCCGGTTCGTAGAGATCGAGCCGGTTGAGGAAGCGGGCGTCGTCGCCCAGACAGGGAATGGCCAGGGTGCGGTTTTCCTCGAGGATCTGCCCGATCAGGCCTTCGCCGGGTTGGTAGCGGATGGGCTCGTACTCCGAGTCTTCCATGCCGTGCACGGCGTGGGCGCGTAGTTCGCCGGTATCCGGGTCCACCACGCTGACCATGCCCCGGGTCAGACCGCCGGTGATTTCCAGGGCGCGCAGCACTTCGCGCAGGGTTTGGCGGAAGTCGAGGGAGCGGGACAACACCTGGCTGACCCGGTACAGGGTGTCGAATTGGGTCCGCAGCAAAGTGGGCGGATGGGAGGAGAAGTGATCGCTCATGATGGTTCTCCTCAGCGGCTGACCGGTAGCAGGATGTGCATCGTGCAGCCCTGGGGCGGGCCGGATTCGATGGCGATGGTGCCGCCGTGGTCCACCACGATCTGTTGCGCGATGGCGAGGCCGGTGCCCATGTGTCGGCCCTGGGGCTTGGTGGTGAAGAAGGGCTCGAACACCTTGAGTTGCAGGTCGGCGGGAATGCCGGGGCCGCTGTCCTGCACCAGGATTTCAATGTCGTTGCCCACGGTGCGGGTGACCAGGGTCAACTCCCGCTCGCGCCAGCCGCGCGTGCTCATGGCGTCGATGGCGTTGTCCACCAGGGATTTGAACAAGGTGATCAGGCTGTTGGGGTAGCCGTTGATGGGCGGCAGCGTGGCCTGGGGTTTCCAGGCGACGCTGATGCCTGCCGCCAGCAGGCGGGGCGTGGACAGGTCGAGCACGCTGTGCAGCAGTTCGTTGATGTTGGCGGTGGCCGAGGCGGTGGAGGATTGGCGCGGAATCATGCCGCGCAGTTTTTCCAGCGCTTCCTCGCCGTTCTTGAGGGCTTCGGCCAGGGCCTGGGTCATGGGCTCATCCTGATTGCGGCGGGCCATCATGCCCACGGCGGAGGAGATCATGTTGAGGGGGCCTTCCAGTTGGTACACCGCCGCGGAGAGGCTTTCGCGCAAGGCGTTGACCCGTTCTTCCTCGGCCACCAGGGCTTGCAGCGCGGCCATGCGGGCCTTTTCCTGCTGGGCACGCAGGCTGGTGGTTTCCTTCGCCACCAAGAGCAAGTAGACATTGGCCTTGGCGGTGAAAAAGGCATCGGCATGGTCGTCGTCCACCTTGACCCAGACCCCGGAGCAGGAGAACCAGCGCGGCGTGCCATTCCCCTTGCGGTCAATGCGGACCTCCTGGTCGAGGAAGGCATAACCGTCCTTGGCCGTGGCCGGATCGCGGTTGTAGGCGCTGCCCAGGGCGTCCAACAACAGATGGGCGGGCTCGGCCATGTCCAGGTCGGTGAGCAGCTTTTTGTATTCCTGGTTGTCCAGCACCACCTTGTTGTTCTCGTTGAGCAGGGCCAGCACCATGGGGGCGCCGTCCACCACCGAGCTGATCAGGGCCATCTGATTGCGCACCTTGCATTCGAGCCGGTGTACGTCGGTCAGGTCGCGGTGCAGCCCCAGGTAGTTGACGATCAGGCCCTGGTCGTCGGTGACCGGGGTGATGGTCAATTCGGCCAGATAGCGGCTGCCGTTCTTGCGCCGGTTGATCAGTCGTCCGGTCCAGGCCTTGCCACGGGAAATGTTGCGCCAGAGGGCCTTGTACACCTCGGGCGGGGTGGTCTTGTTGGACAGCATCGATTCGTTGCAACCCACCGCCTCGCTGGGGGCATAGCCGGTGACGCGGCTAAAGGAGGGATTGACGTAGAGGATGTTGGCGTGGGCATCGGTGATGGAGATGGCGATGTCGGCCTGTTCCACGGCGTGGAGGAACACGTTGTCGCCGAGCAGGCCGGCATCGGGTTGGCAGTGGGCAGGGGTGGTGGGCAGCAGGCTGTCCGTTTCGGTTTTTTTCGTTTCCATGGCGCGCTGGCTCCTGAAAGACTGCCCACATCAAGGCACTATGGGCTTGATTAGCAGGTTCCGTGCCCTTTTGTCGGATATGCAACAAGAAGGACTTAGGCGCTTTTCGGTTTTTTGCCGACAGCGCCATTGTTGGGTATCCGACAAAACCTTGTGCGTCGGTGAATGCGTCGCGGTGGCCGCGCTTGGGGGAATAAACCCAATGATGGTGCGGACTTATGGCTGATGCACGAAAAGGGGGAGGAAAGGCGTAGGCGGATGGCACGGTTTCTGCACTTGGGGCATCAAGGAGACGCCGCCATGACCGCCTACATTCTGATGCTTGTTTCGACCGCCCTCATCAACAACGTGGTGTTGGTGAAGTTCCTCGGTCTGTGCCCCTTCATGGGGGTGTCCAAGCAAATGGACAGCGCAGTCGGCATGGGCCTGGCCACCACCTTTGTCATCACCCTGGCCTGCGCCTTCTGTTGGATGTTGGAAAACTGGATCCTGATTCCTTTCGACATCGTCTATCTGCGCATCCTTTCCTACATCCTGGTCATCGCCGCCGTGGTGCAGTTCACCGAGATGGTGGTGAAAAAGACCAGCCCCGACCTCTACCAGACCCTGGGCATCTACCTGCCCCTGATCACCACCAACTGCGCCGTGCTGGGATTGCCCCTGGTGAGCGCCCAGGAAAAGAGCCCCTTCGTTTATGCCGTGATGTTCGGCTTCGGCTCCTCCGTCGGCTTCACCCTGGTGCTGGCCATGTTCGCCGGCATCCGCGAGCGCCTGGCCTTGTCCCGGGTGCCGGCCACCTTCGCCGGCGCGCCCATCAGTTTCATCACCGCCAGTCTGCTGGCCCTGGCCTTCATGGGCTTCTCGGGCCTGCCAGTGAAATGAGTCGCCGTCAGTTTCAGGAGTTGCCAACATGATCGCCGCTATTTTCAGTCTCACCGCCTTGGGCTTGTTCCTCGGTTTGGTGTTGGGTGTCGCCGACCGGATTTTCAAGGTGGAGTCGAACCCCGTGGTGGATGAAATCCTGGCCATGATGCCCGGTTCCAACTGCGGCCAATGTGGCTTCCCCGGCTGCGCCGGCGCCGCCAACGCGCTGGCCGACGGCAAGGCCGCCGCCAGCGTCTGCCCGCCCGGCGGCAAGGATCTGGCCCTGGCCCTGGCGGCCAAGTTGGGTCTGTCCCTGGATCTGTCCCAGGTCAAGGACGAAGGCCCCCGCATCGCCCACGTGACCGAGGAAATCTGCATCGGTTGCTGCCGCTGCATCAAGGCCTGCCCCACCGACGCCATCATCGGCGCGGCCAAGCAGATCCACGCCGTGATCCGCGAGGCCTGCACCGGTTGCACCAGTTGCGTGGACCGCTGTCCCACCGAGGCCATGACCATGCAGCCGGTGCCCGTCACCGTGCAGCACTGGGTGTGGCCCAAGCCCCTGGCGGCCTGATTCAGACTGATCATTCGGAGAGCCGCAATGGGCTTCATGGAAAAAATCTTCAAGCAACCGCGCTGGGGCGTCCATCCCGAC
Organism: Denitratisoma sp. agr-D3; assembly: GCF_054658675.1. NCBI lineage: Bacteria > Pseudomonadati > Pseudomonadota > Betaproteobacteria > Nitrosomonadales > Sterolibacteriaceae > Denitratisoma > Denitratisoma sp. agr-D3. The sequence continues at coordinate 95,207 of NZ_BAAGIA010000004.1, forward strand.
GATCACAAGCGTCCGGCCGCCGATGCGCCCTTGCGCCATCTGCCCACGCCGTCCCGTCTTTACATTCCCCTGGTACAGCACGTCGGTGCTCCGGCACGGCCGGTGGTGTTGGTGGGACAGAAGGTGCTCAAGGGACAGTTGATCGCCGAGCCCGGCGGCAACATCTCGGCGCCGGTCCATGCCTCCACCTCGGGTACGGTGGTGGCCATCGGCGACATCACCGCTCCCCATGCCTCGGGCCTGACCCTGCCCGCCATCACCATTGAGTCCGACGGCCGCGATGAATGGATCGCCACCGAGGGCGTGGCCGATCCCTTCAGCCTCAAGCCCGAGGAGATCACCAAGATCACCGCCGCTGCTGGCGTGGTGGGCCTGGGCGGCGCCACTTTCCCTTCCGCCGTCAAGTTCAGCCTGGGCAAGCGCCTGGAAGTGAGCACCCTGATCGTGAACGGCGGCGAGTGCGAACCCTATCTGTCCAGCGACGACGCCATCATGCGCGGCCATGCCGACCAGGTGATCGACGGCGTCCGTCTGATCATGTACGCCATCGGCGCCCGCCAAGCCCTGGTGGGCATCGAGGACAACAAGCCCGAGGCCATCGCCGCCATGCGCAAGGCCGCCGAGGGTTTCGACAACATCCATATCCGCCCCGTCCCCGCCTGGTATCCCATGGGTTCGGACAAGCAGTTGATCCAAGTGCTGACCGGCAAGGAAGTGCCTGCCGACGCCCGCGCCGCCGAACTCGGCGTGTTGGTACACAACGTGTCCACCTGCGCTGCCGTGCATAAGGCCGTGCGCCTGGGCCAGCCCCTGGTGGAACGCATCGTCACGGTGAATGGCGGCGCGGTGCAGAAGCCGGGCAATGTGTTCGTGCCCATCGGTACCCTGGTGGACGAGTTGGTGGCCTTTTGCGGCATCAAGGAAACTCCGTCGCGCCTGATCCTGGGCGGCCCCATGATGGGCACGCCCTTGCCCCATGGCCGCACGCCGGTGGTGAAGGGCGCTTCCGGCATCCTCGCCTTCAACGCCGAAGAGGCCGCCGTGCCCGAGGCCGGCCCCTGCATCCGCTGTGGCAGCTGCTCCAAGGCCTGTCCCATGGGATTGCTGCCCTTGGAAATGGCGGCCCACATTCGCGCCGACGATCTGGAAGGCGCCGAGGCCTATGGCTTGCAGGATTGCATCGCCTGCGGCTGCTGCTCCTTCATCTGTCCGTCCCACATCCCCCTGGTGCAGTATTTCAACCATGCCAAGGGTGAGCTGTACGCCCAGGAGCGCGCCAAGTTGCGCACCGACGCCACCAAGCGCCTTGCCGAGGCCCGCACGGCGCGGCTGGAGCGCGAAGCCAAGGAAAAGGCAGAAGCCGCCGCCCGACGCAAGGCCGAGCGGGAAGCCGCCAAGAAAGCCGCCGCCCAGGCGGCGACCACCGAAGGAGCCGCATCATGAGCCAGTCCCCCATGGTCCAAGTGGTGGCCGCTCCCTATACCTACATTGCCAAGAGCGTCGGCAACGTGATGAGCTGGGTCATGATCGCCCTGGCTCCGGCGACCTTGTACGGTTTCTGGCTCTATGGCTGGCCGGCGATTTTCCTCTGGACCATCACCATCCTGTCCACCCTGGGCGGCGAGGCCTTCTGCCTGCGCCTGATGGGCAAGGACGTGAAGCCGGTGCTGCGAGACTGTTCCGCCGCCCTGACCGGCTGGCTGCTGGCCGTTTCCCTGCCGCCCTGGGCGCCCTGGTGGATCGGCGTGGTGGGTGGCTTGTTTGCGGCGGTGTTCGGCAAGCAGGTGTTCGGTGGTCTCGGCCAGAACCCCTTCAATCCGGCCATGGTGGCCCGGGTGGCGTTGCTGATTTCCTTCCCCGTGCCGATGACCTCCTGGGTGGCCCCCTTGCCCATCACGGCCGTCGACGCACCCAGCCTGCACCAGGGCCTGATGATCACCCTGACCGGCGTGCCCAAGGCCTACGACGCCATCGCCAGCGCCTCCCTGCTGGGCTTTGCCAAGACCGAAATGAGCCGGGGCCTGGATCTGGTCCAGGCCTTTGCCGCGACCACCGCGCCGGGGCTATCCCTGGAAGGTTTCCGCCAGGGCAGCCTGGGGGAAACCGCATCGCTGCTGGTGGCGGGCGGCGGCTTGCTGCTGCTGTGGCTGCGCATCATCACCTGGCACATCCCGGTCGCCATGCTGGCGGGTGTGGCTGTGCCGGCCCTGATCGCCCACGGCCTGGACCCCACCCATTACCTGAGCGTCGGCGTCCACCTGCTGTCCGGCGGGGTCATTCTTGGCGCCTTCTTCATCGCCACCGACTACGTGACTTCCCCCAACACGCCCCTGGGGCAGATGGTGTTCGCTTTTTCCATCGGCCTGCTGACCTGGATCATCCGCACCTGGGGCGGCTATCCCGAGGGCGTCGCCTTCGCCGTGATGTTGATGAACACCTTGACGCCGGTCATCGACCGCGCCTTCAAGCCCCGCATCTACGGCCGCAACCGGCGCGGCAAGCCCATCGCGGCGGACAAGGTTAACTGAGGCGAATCGACATGAGTCTGCAAGCATTGCGCGAAAAACTCGGCTACCACGCCGCCGCCCTCGGGGTGATCGCCCTGGTGGCCAGCGTCACCCTGGCCTTTGCCGATAAGGGCACCCGCGAGGGCATCGAGGAGGCGGAAAAACGCGACCTCCAACAATCTTTGGCCCAGGTGTTGCCCGAGGGTTTTGCCGACAACGACCTGCTCAAGGACAAGGTTGCCATCAAGGATGACAAGGGCCAGGAGGTCCAGGTCTTCCGCGCCCGACTCAAGGGCGAGGCCAAGGGCGCCGTGTTTCAGCAGGCCAATCGCGGCTATGCCGACGACGTGGTGGTGCTGATGGGCGTGGATGTGAGCGGCAAGCTGCTCGGTGTCCGCGTCGTCAAGCATCGGGAAACCCCCGGCCTGGGCGACAAGATCGAAGTAGCCAAGGGCGACTGGATTCTCAGCTTCAACGGCAAGTCCCTGGGGGATCCTCCGGTGGAGAAGTTCGCCGTGAAGAAGGATGGCGGCATCTTCGACCAGTTCGCCGGCGCCACCATCACCCCCCGCGCGGTGGTGAAGTCTGTGCGCGAGGGCTTGCAGTTCTTCGCCGCCCACAAGGACGAAATCCTCGCCGCCTCCGGCAGCGAGAAGACCCTGACGCACGAGCAGTCCGGTCCCCACCAGGACCCGGCCAAGAAAGACCTTTAAGGAGCCCGCCATGAGCTACAGCAAAATCGCCAAGGACGGCCTGTGGGAACAGAACGTGGTGTTCTCCCAGTTGTTGGGTATGTGTCCCACCCTGGCCGTGACCACCAGCGGCACCAACGGTCTGGGCATGGGCCTCGCCACCACCGCGGTGCTGGCCGTGGCCAACATGCTGGTGTCCAGCGTGCGCATGTACGTCACGCCCCAGGTGCGGATTCCCGTGTACATCGTGTTGATCGCCACCCTGGTGACGGTGGTGGATTTGACCCTCAACGCCTACTTGCACGATCTTTATAAGGTGCTGGGCATGTACATCGCCCTGATCGTGGCCAACTGCTCCGTGCTGGGTCGGGCCGAGGCCTTCGCCGCCCGGGAGCCGGTGCTGCCCTCGGGCATGGACGGCCTGTTCATGGGCCTGGGGTTCACCATTGCCCTCACCGTCATCGGCTTGATCCGCGAACTGCTTGGCGCCGGCACCCTGTTTTCCCAAGCCAGCCTGTTGCTGGGGCCTTCCTTCAAGTTCCTGGAAACCACGGTGGTGAACGACTACGGCGGTTTCCTGCTGATGATCCTGCCCCCCGGCGGCTTCCTGGTCTTGGGCTGCCTGTTGGCCGCCAAGCGCGTCTATCAGGTGAAGACCGGCCAGGCCATCACCGAATCCGCCGGCCACGCCCTGGCCTGATCGAAAGGAACTCTGCCATGCAAGTCGGCGTCGCCTATTCCGAAGCGTCCCAGCAAATCTGGCTCACCATCGAGGTTCCCGACGAGGCCAAGGTCAGCGAGGCCATCGAGAAGTCCGGCATCCTCAAGATGTTTCCCCATATCGACCTGTCCCAGCAAAAGGTCGGTGTGTTCGGCCGCCTGGTGAAGTTGGACGCCGCCCTGCGGCCCGGCGACCGGGTGGAGATTTACCGGGGCATCACCTGTGACCCGCAAACCGTACCGCGCCGCGACGGCGTCGGCGGCGACGAGGACGAATAAGCGGCGCAACCAGTTTTGATGTTGTTTCTCCTCCAGTGGTGTACCGCAGCGGCATAACGGCGTAACCGCTTAACGCTTCTCTCTGCACCTTCGGCCGGGTCGGCATTGCCTTCCCGGCCTTTTTTTAGCTAAGGGAAGGGATCGCGATCACCGCCCGTCCATTGGGCTAGCGCTTTTCGAGTAAGGGAACACTATCACCTGCGTGCTTTTTCGCTTGCTTGACTGCTTTTTTCTCTTTTGGCGTCAGCAAGGCTTGTTTTTTCACTTCCTTGTTGCTTTGTCTGAGTTTTCCCATGACATGGCTCCTCTAAGGCACCGGCGAATGCCCGGTATCAGCCCACTATAGGCTGATATCACTCGGGTAGCAGGGCAGGGGTGAAATTAAGCTCTGCTGACTTTGCGCCGACGGGGCGATGGTGGCGCCTTGCTTTCTTGTTGAACGACGGATGGCTTTACGGCATCGGCGTCTGCTGTCATGCCCGGCGTGCTTGTTTTGCTGCTTTTGCTCCTGCGGGGTTTGGGCTTGGATTCCTCCGCAACGGTCGCGGAAAGGAGTTCTGTTGCCGGCGCCGGCAGACTTTCCCCATGAGGGAGCCTTTTCCCTGTGCTGCGGGAAATATAGGCGCCAGACTTTTCATCCCGTCCTAGCTCCAACTGGCCACGAAGCTGGGCCTCTTCCAGGAGGTTGCCAAAGCTGCGGAAACCGTAATAGGACTCGCTGAAATCGGGCTTGCGCCGTTTGATGGCCTGCTTCAGGGCGGACGCCCAAATTTTTCCGCTATCCCCCCGCTCGGCGACCAGGGCATCGAAAGTTTCCACCGCCATCTCGATGGCGGTGCTGCGTCGGATATCCAGGTCATCCTTGCGACTTTTGTCCTCCTCGCCGGGACGCTTGCCGACGGGGGCGCTATCCCTGGGTGCCTTTTTTGCCGCGGCTCTTTGGCTTTCTCTTACCAGATCGTCGTAGAAAAAGAACTCATCACAATTGGCGATCAGCAGGTCCGAGGTGGATTGCTTCACGCCGACGCCGATGACTTGCTTGGCGTTTTCCCGCAGCTTGGAAACCAGAGGGGAGAAGTCTGAATCGCCACTGATAATGACGAAAGTATTGACATGGGATTTTGTGTAGCACAGGTCCAGGGCGTCCACCACCAGACGGATGTCGGCGGAGTTCTTGCCCGATTGCCTCACGTGGGGAATCTCGATCAGCTCGAAATTGGCCTCATGCATGATGGCTTTGAAGCCCTTGTAGCGGTCCCAGTCGCAATAGGCTTTTTTCACCACGATGCTGCCCTTGACCAGCAGCCGCTCCAGCACCAGTTTGATGTCGAACTTTTCGTATTTGGCGTCGCGCACGCCCAATGCGACGTTCTCAAAGTCGCAGAATAGGGCCATGCTGGCGGTGTCGTGAGGGGATGCCATGGTGTCTTCTCCAGAAATACCTCGCCGGATGGCCGGCGCAGTTAGGCGCCCATGATAGTCGCAGCCTGCTGCCCTTATGCCAGGGCGGCCTTGATCTTTTCCGCCAATGCCAGCAATTGCGCCCGGTCAGCGGCTTCTCCCGCGTGACGACGCAAGGCTTCCCCGCCGCGGCGGGGAATGATGTGGAAATGCAGATGGGGCACGGTCTGGCCTGCCTCGGCGCCGTTGAATTGGGCAATCATCAGCCCCGGTGCCGCCGTGGCAGCCTTGACCGCCCGTGCCACGCGCTGGGTGGTGGCGATGGCCGCCGCCAGCATGGCGGGGGAAATATCGAGCAGCGTGGCGGCTGCTTCCTTGGGCACCACCAGGGTGTGGCCCTCGGCCTGGGGCATGATGTCCATGAAGGCGAGAGTGTGCTCGTCCTCATACACCGGAATGCAGGGCAGTTCCTTGCGCAGGATGCGGGCGAACACGTTGTTCGGGTCGTAGCTCATGGGGAATCTCCAAGTTGGCGAATATTGAGCCTATCATTCCCGCCTTGAAAATCGTCGTCGTGCCTCCACATCAGGCCTGCAACCATCTTTCTCGGGGGAGTCCCATGAAATTCCGTCTGCTGACTGTTCTTGCCCTTGCCGTCGCATTGCTTTCCGGCTGCGGTTACAACCAGATCCAGGTCAACGACGAAGCGGTGAACGCCGCCTGGTCCGAGGTGCTGAACCAGTACAAGCGCCGGGCCGACCTGATCCCCAATCTGGTGTCCGTGGTCCAGGGTTACGCCGCCCATGAGAAGGAAGTGTTGACCAAAGTAACCGAGGCCCGATCCAACGTGGCCGGCCTCAAGGCAACCCCCGAGCTGGTGAACGATGCCGCCGCCTTTGCCAAGTTCCAGCAGGCCCAGTCTCAGTTGAGCGGCGCCTTGTCCCGCTTGTTGGCAGTATCCGAGAACTATCCCCAATTGAAGGCCGACGCCAATTTCCGCGACCTGCAAGCCCAGGTGGAGGGCACCGAGAACCGCATCACCGTGGCCCGCAACCGCTACATCAAAGCCGTGCAGGACTACAACGTGTCGGTGCGGACCTTTCCCAACAATCTGACCGCCATGGTGATCGGTGCCAAGACCAAGGCGAATTTTGTCGTCGAGGATGAAAAGGCGATTTCCTCGCCGCCGACCATCAAGTTCGACGCACCCGCCGCGGCCAAGTAATTGCCTATCGTGCGTCGCTGGCTGATCGGATTCTGGTTTTGCCTGGCGGGCCTGCTGTGCCTGCCCCTGGCCGCCGGGGCGGAGGAAGGCGGACCCCAGGCCCTGCCGGCCTTGACGGGCCGGGTGGTGGACCTGACTGCCACCCTGACGGCACCCCAGGCCGCGCAACTGGAAGACGGCCTCAAGCGGATTGAAAGCGCCAAGGGCGCCCAATTGGCCATTCTGTTGCTGCCCAGCGTCAAGCCCGAGTCCATCGAGCAGTTCGGCATCCGCCTGGCCGATGCCTGGAAGCTGGGGCGCAAGGGCGTGGACGACGGCCTGATCATCATCGTCGCCAAGAACGACCGGCGTATGCGCATCGAGGTCGGCTACGGTTTGGAAGGCGTGGTGCCAGATGCCGTGGCCAAGCGCATCGTCAGCGAAGAGATGGCGCCCCGCTTCAAGCAGGGGGATTATTTCGGCGGTTTGGCCCAGGCCGTGGCAGCCCTGGATGGGGTTATCGCCGCCGAAGGGCCGGGCGTCCCCAGCAAGACCGAGACGGGTGGCGATGGCGGCATGCTCGAGCGCTGGGGCGTCGATCCGCTGACCCTCATTTTCGTCCTGCTCATGGCGGCCGCCGTGCTCCATGCGGTGCTGGGCTTTTTCGGCTATCTCGTCGTCTCCGGCATTGCCGGCGTCCTGATCTATCTGGCTACGGCTTCCCTGCTGTTCGGCCTTGGCGCGGCGGTCGCCGTGTTCGTCCTGGCCCTGTTCGGCGTCGGGCGTGGCGGGCCCGGCGCTTGGGTGTCCGGCAGCGGTTGGGGCGGCCATTCCGGTGGTGGATTTTCCGGTGGCGGCGGTGGGTTCGGCGGCGGTGGTGCCTCGGGGGATTGGTGATGGAACTGAAACGATTCTTGCGCCATGCACTGACGCCGGGCTGGCTGGCGCGGCGCCGCTTCGGCCAGGCCGATCTGCGCGCCATCGAGGCCGCCATCGGCGCGGCCGAGTCCGGTCATCGCGGCGAATTGCGTTTCGTCGCCGAAGGACCGCTGCATCCCCTCGACCTCATCGCCAGCCGCACTGCCCGTCAACGCGCCGAGGCACTGTTCGGCCTGCTGCGGGTGTGGGATACCGAGGACAACAGCGGCATCCTGATCTACGTCCAACTGGTGGACCGCAAGGTGGAAATCGTGGCCGACCGGGGCATCGCCGCCCGGGTGGCCCAGGTCGAGTGGGATGCCCTATGCCGCGAAATGGAGCAGGCCTTCCGCCAGGGCCACTATGGGCCAGGTGCCTTGGCCGCCGTGGCGCGAGCGGGACAACTGCTGGCGACCCATTTCCCCGCCCGCGACGGCGACAACCCCAATGAACTGCCGGACGCCCCGGTACTGATTTGATGCAACGAAAGACCCCACGATGAAACAACTGACTCCCGCCCGTCTCGATCAACTGGCGGCCGAGGCCAAGGCCTCGCCCCGTCGCCGCGCCAACTGCAACCTGCACGAAGACCTGGCCGATCCGGTGCAGCGCCTGGCGATCGCCATGGAGCCGGATACCCTGGTCCAGGTCCATCGCCATCCGCAGACCTTCGAGTTGCTCTATCCCTTGCGCGGTCGTTTCGTCGTGCTCCATTTCGACGAGGCGGGCACGGTCACGGCCCGCACCGTACTCGGGGAAGACTGCCAGGTTCAGGAAAACCCCGCCGGCTGTTGGCACGCGGTGCTTTCCCTGGATGAAGGCGGGGTGATCTTCGAGGTCAAGCACGGTCCCTATCAACCGGTCGGTCCGGCCGACACGGCCCCCTGGCAGCCCCTCGATGCCGACGGCGCGGGGGCATTGCGTCAGTGGTATGCCGTCGCCCAACCCGGCGAACGCTGGCAGGGGCACAGGACTGGCGCCTGAATCGGGGTTGTTTCGGCGGTCTCAATCACCGCCAGCCATCGCCTGCCAAAGAAAAAGGCGCCCTCGGGCGCCTTTTCGTTTTGCTTGCTCCGTGCCTTAGCTGCGGATCGCCGACACCGCCTGATACTGCTCCACCGGCTTGGCGTTGCGGTTGGTGGTGTCGGGCTGGGGCGGTTGCTGGCTGATGGTGACCCGGGTCTGGTTGTTGTCCTCGGGCTTGGGCGCGGCTTCGGTCTTGGCAGCGGCCTTGGCCTCGGTCCGGGCATTGGCCGACACCGATTGGGTGGTGCTGGAGGAAGCCTGGTTGCTGCTGCTGTTGTTGACGCTATTGCTCCTGTTCGCCTGGGTGGCGGAGGTCAGGGAACTGATGGCGCTGTTGGCGGCCATCGATGCGCTTTGAATGGTTGAGGCCATGATCGACTCCTTGCAGGGCGGCATCATCCGACGCCACTAGCCAACCTTAGCACGATATGGCGGTTTTCTCCAGTTTTTACAGGGGCTTGGCCGTTTTTGCCGGGACTGTGAAAGCGTTTTGACGGCGTCGCCCCATGCTACCATCGCCGGCCCCATGCCCGATTTGAACGACGTTTTCTCCGCCGACGGCCTGCTGGCCACGGCGATTCCCGGTTTCCGCTTGCGTGCCCAGCAACGGGAAATGGCCTTGCGCATCGAGGCCGCCCTCAAGGACAACAAGGTCTTTGTCGCCGAGGCCGGCACGGGTACGGGCAAGACCTACGCCTATCTGGTGCCGGCCCTGCTGTCCGGCGGCAAGATCATCGTTTCCACCGGCACCAAGACCCTCCAGGACCAGCTCTACAACCGCGACCTGCCCATGGTGCGGGATGCCCTCAAGGTGGGTGCCACCATCGCCCTGCTCAAGGGCCGCGCCAATTACGTCTGTCCCTACCACCTGGCCCGGGCCCAGCAGGACGGCCGCCTGCAAAGCCGCGAGGACGTGGCCCATCTGCGCACCATCGCCCGTTTCGCCAAGACCACCCGCAGTGGCGACAAGGCCGAGCTGGCCGCCGTACCCGAGGATTCCCCGGTGTGGAACCTGGCCACCTCCACCCGGGACAACTGCCTGGGTCAGGACTGCCCGGACCTGAAGGATTGCTTTGTCGCCAACGCCCGGCGCGAAGCCCTGACCGCCGACGTGGTGGTGGTCAATCACCATCTCTTTTTTGCCGACGTGATGCTGCGCGACGAAGGCCTGGGCGAGCTGCTGCCGGCCTGCAACGCGGTGATCTTCGATGAAGCGCACCAATTGCCCGAAGTGGCCAGCCTGTTCTTTGGCGAGAGCCTGGGCACTTCCCAGTTGATCGAACTGGCCCGGGACAGCCGTAACGAGGCCCTCGCCGAGGCCAAGGATTACCCGCCCTTGCAGGAAGCCTGCCGTACCCTGGACAAGGCGGCTCGCGATCTGCGCCTGGCGGTGCGGGCCGAGAACGCCCGGCTGCCCTTCGAGCGCGTCGGCAACGACAAGGATTTCAACGATAACCTGATGGGCGTGGCCCAGGCCCTGGCCGGGCTGGCGCGCCACCTGGAGGCCCAGGCGGGCCGCAGCGAGGGCATCGACAACTGCGCCCGGCGCACCGGCGAGATGATGCTGCGCCTCAAGCGTTGGCAGGCGAGTGGGACGGTACCCGCCGGTACCGAGGCGGAGGCCGCCGAGGACGAGGCCTGGGTCAAGTGGATCGAGGTCTACAGCCAGTCCCTGGCCCTCAACATGACGCCCTTGTCGGTGGCGGAGATTTTCCAGCGCCAGCTTGAAGGCCATCCCCGGGCCTGGATCTTCACCAGCGCCACCCTGGCCGTGGGCAGCGATTTCGGCCACTACTGCGGCGAACTGGGCATCACCGACGCCGACACCGGCCAGTGGGGCAGCCCCTTCGACTACGGTAGCAACGGCCTGCTTTATTGCCCCACCGGCATGCCCGAGCCCAACACGCCGGAGTACACCGACGCCGTGGTTGAGACCGCCTGGCCCGCCATCGTGGCCGCCGGCGGGCGGGCCTTCGTGCTGTGCACCTCCCTCAAGGCCATGCGCCGCATCCATGAGTTGCTCAAGGACAAGTTGGAGCGGGCCGCCCTCGACTTTCCCTTGCTGTTGCAGGGCGAAGGTTCCCGCAGCGAGCTGCTGGACCGCTTCCGTCGCCTGGGCAACGCCATCCTCGTCGCCAGCCAGAGCTTCTGGGAGGGCGTGGATGTGCCCGGCGATGCGCTTTCCCTGGTGGTGATCGACAAGCTGCCCTTCGCCCCGCCGGACGATCCGGTGCTGTCGGCCCGGATCGACCACCTGAAGAAGCAGGGCCGCAACGCTTTCTTCGAATACCAATTGCCCCGGGCCGTGATCAGCATGAAGCAGGGCGCCGGTCGCTTGATCCGGGCAGAGACCGATCGGGGCGTGCTGATGATCTGCGACCCGCGCCTGGTGGAAAAACAGTACGGCAAGGCCATCTGGCGCTCCCTGCCGCCCATGAAGCGCACCCGGGACGTGGCCGAGGTGGAAGCGTTCTTCGCCCCGGAGGAGGCCGTCGATGCGGCTGGATAAGTGGCTCTGGGCCGCGCGCTTTTTCAAGACCCGCAGCATGGCCGCCGACGCGGTGGACGGCGGCAAGGTGAAGCTGGGCGGTGTCCATGTCAAGCCGGCCAAAGAGGTGAGGGTGGGCGACCGCCTGCATATCCGGGCCGGGGAGCAGGACTACGAGGTGATGGTGTTGGCCCTCAACGAGCAGCGCCGGCCAGCGCCAGAGGCCAGGCTGATGTATGAAGAGTCGGAAGAAAGCGTGGAGCGACGACGCCAGGCTGCCGAATTGCGTGCACTGGCACCTGCACCCGGGGCCGACAGTAAAGGGCGGCCAACGAAAAGGGATCGTCGCCTGTTGTCAAGACTACGGGGCTGAGGTCATCGGCCGACTAGTGTTTTGCGAGCTGCCGGCGGTAGCTTGGCGAGTTTATGGTTAAACGCGACCCGCGATACTCAATGCTCTTTCCCGTATGCAGTTTTGTGTTCAGGATTTCGACAATGTCCGCCCAGTCAGAATCTTCCAGAATGGCTTCGCTGAGAAAGGCCGATTGGGAGGGCGACCAGAAAGCCGCTTCATCCAAGCGAAGTGCCGATGGCATCGGGCTGTGTTCATGAATAAATCGATCGATGGCTTCTTCATCGCCAGCGCGCCCTAATTGGGCAAACAGGTTGCCCATCGTGATGATTGGTCTCTGCATGGTCGTTTCCTTTGCGATGGGATGGGGAGTGCGGCCTAGTGCTCGGGAAGCCCGGTAGCTTTGTAATAGGCAGGTGAACCGTTGGCCTTGATGAAAATGGCTTTCGCCACGGCCTCGTAAGGCATGAGACCGTCACCTGCGAACTTCTTCTCTGGAGCCGCGGACGTAAGTTCGGTGATGGCGTGACTGATGCTGGATTTCCCCGCCAGCCATGGGGGAATGCGTGTATTGATTCGGAGGGGGCTCAGGGGGGACATGGTGTTTTCCTTGTATTCATTGCTCACAAACCGCAGTTTCGATTCGAGCAGCGGGCATATATGACTCATCATGGACCTCCCAGGCGGAATAGCCAGCAAAATAAAAACATAAGTGCCTTGACTTTCCTGGTAGGCACAATTATCGCTAGTTGACCAGGGTACGGCCGCCCTTGTCGCTTCCACGACAAGTCCCTATTCCTTGCGCTTGATAAGCCAACGACCATGAGCAAAATCGGCATTTTCTTCGGTACTGAAACCGGCACCACCCGTCTGGTAGCCAAGAAGATCCACAAGCAGTTGGGCGACGATATCGCCGATAAGCCGGTCAACGTCAATCGCATCGCCCCGGCGGACATGCTGCATTACGACGTCCTGATCCTGGGCACCCCCAGCTACGGCATCGAGGAAATCCCCGGCAAGACGGCGGGTTGCCTGGAACCCAATTGGGAGGAGTTCCTGGTGCAGATGACCGACGCCGACAAGGCGGCCTTCGCCGGCAAGCGCATCGCCCTGTTTGGCCTGGGGGCCCAGGAACGCTACGCGGACCGCTTTTGCAGTTCCTTGATGCGCCTATACGAAACCTTCAAGGGCTATGGCGCCGAGATCGTGGCCGACGACTGGAGCACCGAGGGCTACACCTATCAGCATTCCGCTGCCGCCGTGGGCGACAAGTTCGTCGGCCTGGTCATCGACCAGCGCACCCAGGGCATGTTCACCGACGAGCGCATCGACGCCTGGCTGGAGAAGGTCAAACCTTTGCTGGTGGAAAAACTGGCCTAGCCTTCTGGGTTTAACCAGTAAGAAAAACAGTGAGTTTTTCTCCGTTGGCTTTGGGGAATTACATACGCGATTTGCAGCATCGTCACGCCAAGTGACTTCCCCTCACCCTATCCCTCTCCCGCAAGGGGAGAGGGGACCTGCTGCCAAGCTTGTGACAAGTACTCTCCCTCTCCCCTTGCGGGAGAGGGCCGGGGTGAGGGGGGATTCAACTCAAGTAAGGGATTCCCTTTTTCTTTGGGGATGCGCCCTAGTTGCGATGGGCCAGCAAACGTCCCGCCACCTGCTGCTTGAAGAAGGGCAGATGGTTGCTCACCCGCAGGGCCAGCTTGCGGGCCAGTTTGGCGGGAGCGCGGTCGTCGGTGAACAGGGTGGCTACCGCGTTGGTGGACAGGAACAGGGGCAGGGTGGCTAGGCGGTGGTTGCGCTCGTAACGGGCGAGGCCTTGGGGATTGGCGATGTCCTGGCCGCTCTTGAGGGCGCCGAGGATTTCCTTGCCCAGGGTTTCCACGCTCAACAGGCCGAAGTTGAAACCGTGGGCGGTCACCGGGTGCATGCCCACGGCGGCATCGCCGGCCAGGGCAAAGCGACGACCGGTGAAACGGTGGGCATAGACGCCCACCAGGGGATAGCCGAAGCGTTCGCTGACCAGTTTCATGGCGCCCAGGCGGTGCTTGAGGCGGCGTTCCATTTCCCGGGCGAAGGCAGTTTCGTCCATGGCCATGTTGTGGGCGTGTTCGTGGCCGGGCAGGGTCATCACCACCGAGGTCACGTTGCCGTTGCAGGGCAGCAGGGCCACGGTCTGGCCGTAGTCAAACCATTCCAGGGCCACGTGGTCGTGGGGCTTTTCGTGTTCCATGCGGCAGACCATCATGGTCCGACCGAAGTCGTGCATGGAGGCACCGATGCCCATCAGGCGGCGGGTTTCCGAGAAGCGGTTGTCGGCGGCCACCACCAGCTTGGCGCTATAGGTTTCGCCGGTGGCGGTGCGCACGCTGGCACTGTCGGCGCCAGTGTCGATGGCGCTGAGGCTGCGTTGGTCGAGCAGGGTGATGTTGGCACAGGCGGCCACACCGTCCCACAGGGTCTGGCGGATGGCGTGGTTGGGAATCAGGAAACCGAGGGGATCGTCGGATTTGGGCGGCGGCGTGAAGTCCAGGCAATAGGCGGCGGAACTGCCATCCTCCACCCGGGCCTTGGCCAGGATGGACACCTCCGGCGCCAGTACGTCGCCCAGGCCGAGGCCCCTGAGCAGCTTCATGGAATGGTGGGTGAGGGCGATTTCCCGGCCATCGAACTTGGGATGGGCGATGTCATCCCGGGACTGGCGCTCGACGATGCCGATCTTGAGGCCAGAGTCCTTGAGGCCCAGGGCCAGGCTCAATCCGGCCGGGCCGGCACCGATGATCAGCAGATCGAAATCCATAGCAAGTCGCTCCCTGGCATTGTGAAAATCCGGCACTGTAGGTGGGGCGGCCAGGGTGCACATTGACCTTGGTCAATAGGTGACGGTAATGGATCCGATTGCCGAATTCATTGCCTTGCCGTAGATCCGCCACTGGTGCGGGTTTTCGCGTGATGATCGACGAAACGCTGGACTTGCGCGGCTTTCACGGGGTGAAGGTCTTTGCTACAGTGACCCACATGGTCGCGGGGGAATTTCCCTGTGCCCATCGACCGACCGGCCAAGGCCAGTCCGTCGGAAAACACCGGGCAGCATCTCGCCGAAACTGGGCGCGAACCCCGGGCTCCCTATCAACGCTCACCATTGATCGCCTTTACGCCGCCATGTCGCTAGAGTTTGTTTCCACCGCGCCCAACTGGTTTTCGCTGCTGCGCGACCATGCCCGGACCCACCGCTTTTCCGCTTTGGGTCTAGGCTTGGGCTTGGCTGCCGTCATCGCCCTGTTGCTGCAAAGCCTGGGTCAGGTGATCGGCGGCACCGCTGCACCGGGGCTGCGCCTGGCGCTGCTGGGGGGCGTGGCCGGCTTTGCCACCACGGCCCTGGGAGCGGTGCCGGCCATGGTCCTGCGCGGCTTGCCGCAGAGGGTCGAGGACAGTCTGCTGGGTTTCGCCGCAGGCATGATGCTGGCGGCCAGCGCCTTCTCCCTGTTGTTGCCCGGCCTGGAGGCCGGTGCCGAGATTCTCGGCAGCAAGGGCGGCGGCGCGGCGGTGGTGGTGCTGGGCATGGCCCTCGGCGTGTTGTTGATGCTGGGCTTGGATGCCTTCATTCCCCACGAACATGAAAAAACTGGCCCTTGCGGTCCCGGCTACGAACGATGCAGTCGCATCTGGCTGTTCGTCTTCGCCATCGCCCTGCATAATCTGCCGGAAGGCATGGCCATCGGTGTCAGTTTTTCCCAGGGCGACATGCGGGTCGGCTTGCCCCTGACCACCGCCATTGCCTTGCAGGACATCCCCGAGGGACTGGCCGTGGCGCTGGCCCTGCGTGGCGCGGGTTTCGCCTCGGGCTTCGCCGTGCTGGTGGCGATCGCCAGCGGCGTGTTGGAACCCGTGGGCGCGTTGTTGGGCGTGGGTTTGTCGAGCGGCTTGGCGGTCGCTTATCCGACGGGGCTGGGCTTGGCGGCGGGGGCCATGTTGTTCGTGGTGTCCCACGAGGTCATCCCGGAAACCCATCGCAACGGCCATCAGACGGTTGCTACCATGAGCCTGATGGCGGGTTTTGCCCTGATGATGGTGTTGGACACCACCCTGGGCTGATTTT
Source organism: Denitratisoma sp. agr-D3 (assembly GCF_054658675.1). Taxonomy (NCBI): domain Bacteria; kingdom Pseudomonadati; phylum Pseudomonadota; class Betaproteobacteria; order Nitrosomonadales; family Sterolibacteriaceae; genus Denitratisoma; species Denitratisoma sp. agr-D3. Next base: position 110,896 of record NZ_BAAGIA010000004.1, read on the forward strand.
TGAAAAGGAGAAGCAAAATGGCAACGAAAAAAACCAAGGTACCAACCATCGACATCGGCATCAGCGCCAAGGACCGGGAACGTATCGTCCAGGGCTTGAACGCCCTGCTGGCGGATAGCTTCTCGCTCTACCTGATGACCCACAACTTCCATTGGAACGTGACAGGGCCCCAGTTCAACAGCCTGCATCAGATGTTCATGGCCCAGTACACCGAGCAATGGAACGCCCTCGACCTGATCGCCGAGCGTATCCGCGCCCTGGGCTATCCCGCTCCCGGCAGCTTCAAGGACTTCCTCAAGCTCACCTCCATCAAGGAAGTCTCCGGCGTGCCCAACGCCGACGACATGGTGCGCCACCTGGTGGCCGCCCAGGAAGCCACGGCCCGCACGGCCCGCAAGCTGTTCGCCGTGGCCGACGCGGCGGACGACCAGCCCACCGCCGACCTGCTGACCCAGCGCCTGGAGATCCACGAAAAAACCGCCTGGATGCTGCGCAGCCTGCTCGAAGGCTGATCCGGTTTCACCGCCGCGACGGGGGAGGGTGCGCAAGCATCCTCCCCCGCGTCGTTTACGTCGCCGCTCGGATTGTCGTGGTGGATTCGGCTACGGCCTGTCGGAATAGGACGCCACCGTTCGGACCGTGAGTGGCGACGCCCCGTGTCCGGGCACCAGGCGTTTCGACAAGCCGATCCTGGGCGTGGTCGCAGTGCCTGGGTAAATGCGCTTATTCCCTCCCTTGCTGCCGACGTGCGGCGCGCTGACAGGGTGCGCCGCCGGGGCGGCATGGTCGTCGTTGAACGATAAATCGCGTCAAGGCACTTCAATAGGAAAGTAGTATTGAGATAATTTTAACAATTGATTTGATCAATCGATGTCGCCTCCCTAAGATGACTCCTGTGTTCAGTCACATCCTTTCAACGACGCAATCAGGAGAAATCGCAAATGGCAACCATCAATTCCGAAGTCAAGCCCTTCACCGCCCAAGCCTTCCACAACGGCAAGTTCATCAGCGTGTCCGACGCCGACCTGAAGGGCAAGTGGTCCGTGGTGTTCTTCTACCCCGCCGACTTCACCTTCGTCTGCCCCACCGAGCTGGGCGATCTGGCGGACAACTACGCTGAGTTCAAGAAGCTGGGCGTGGAAATCTACGGCGTGTCCACCGACACCCACTTCACCCACAAGGCCTGGCACGACACTTCCGACACCATCGGCAAGATCCAATTCCCCATGGTGGGCGACCCCACCGGCACCATCACCCGCAACTTCGGCGTGATGATCGAGGAAGCCGGCCTGGCCGATCGCGGCACCTTCGTCATCGACCCGGCGGGCAAGATCCAGATCATCGAGATCAACGCCGGTGGCGTGGGGCGCGACGCTTCCGAACTGCTGCGCAAGGTGAAGGCCGCCCAATACGTGGCCAACCACCCGGGCGAAGTCTGCCCCGCCAAGTGGAAGGAAGGCGACGCCACCCTGGCCCCCTCCCTGGACCTGGTCGGCAAGATCTAAACCCCAGTCCGTCACACGGTAACCCGCCGCGCCTCCGGGCGCGGCGCGGATTCCAGCGCAAAGCCGCGACGGCATCCGCGGCGCGGCTTTCCAGTGCAATCCGGCAACACGAATGGAGAAAGAAATGCTTGAAGCAAACGTCAAGGCCCAGTTGGGCGCCTATCTCGAAAAATTGCAGCGTCCCATCGAACTGGTGGCGTCCCTCGACAACAGTCCCAAGGCCGAGGAAATGCGCGGCCTGTTGCAGGACATCGTCGCCCTGTCCGACAAGGTGACCCTGCGCGAGGACGGCGCGGCCAGCCTGCGGCCTTCCTTCGCCGTGGCGGTGCCCGGCGAGGCGCCCCGCATCCACTTTGCCGGCATCCCCATGGGCCACGAGTTCACTTCCCTGGTGCTGGCCCTGTTGCAGGTGGGCGGCCATCCGCCCAAGGTGGACGCAGCGGTGATCGAGCAGATCAAGGGGCTGTCTGGCGAGTTCCGCTTCGAGACCTTCATCTCCCTGAGCTGCCATAACTGCCCGGACGTGGTGCAGGCCCTCAACCTGATGGCGGTGCTCAATCCTGGCGTCACCAGCACCATGATCGACGGAGCGATGTTCCAGGACGAAGTGAATCAGCGCCAAATCATGGCCGTGCCCACGGTGTTCCTCAACGGCCAGGAATTCGGCCAGGGCCGCATGACGGTGGAAGAGATCGTCGCCCGGCTCGACAGCGGCGCCGCCGCCAAGGATGCGGAACGGATCAATGCCAAGGACACCTTCGACGTCCTGGTGGTGGGCGGCGGTCCCGCCGGCGCGGCGGCGGCCATCTACGCCGCCCGCAAGGGCATCCGCACCGGCGTCGTGGCCGAGCGTTTCGGCGGCCAGGTGCTGGATACCCTCGCCATCGAGAACTTCATCTCGGTGAAGGAGACCGAAGGACCGAAGCTGGCCATGGCCCTGGAACAGCACGTCAAGGCCTACGACGTGGACGTGATGAACCTGCAACGGGCGGCCAGGCTGCAAGCAGGCGCCGAGGGCGGTCCGGTGGAAATCACCCTGGAAAACGGCGCGGTGCTCAAGAGCAAGAGCGTTATTCTCGCCACCGGCGCCCGCTGGCGCGAAATGAACGTGCCCGGCGAAAAGGAATACAAGGCCAAGGGTGTCTGCTTCTGCCCCCACTGCGACGGTCCCCTGTTCAAGGGCAAGCGGGTGGCGGTGATCGGCGGCGGCAACTCCGGCGTGGAGGCGGCCATCGACCTGGCCGGTATCGTCGCCCACGTCACCCTGCTGGAATTCGACAGCAAGCTGCGGGCCGACGCCGTGTTGCAGAAGAAACTGTACAGCCTGCCCAACGTGACGGTCATCACCGAGGCCCAGACCACCGAGGTGACCGGCGACGGACAGAAGGTGAACGGGCTGTCCTACCAGGATCGCGCCAGCGGCGACGTTAAGCACGTGGCGCTGGAGGGCATCTTCGTCCAGATCGGCCTGCTGCCCAACACCGACTGGCTCAAGGGCGACGTGGCCTTGTCCAACCGGGGCGAGATCGAGATCGACAGCCGGGGCCAGACCTCCGTGCCCGGCGTGTTCGCGGCCGGCGACTGCACCACCGTGCCCTACAAGCAGATCATCATCGCCATGGGGGCCGGGGCGACCGCTTCCCTCGGTGCCTTCGACCACCTGATCCGCAGCTCGGCACCCGCCTGATCGGGCGCGGAGGGAAGGGCTAAGTCCCTTCCATCATTGAGGAATTGCGGGGCGGGATTGCCGATTGGCATCCCGCCCCGCGCCCTTTTTTCATGCCACCCTGTTAAAATTTCTAGAACTTTAGTTATATCAACAGGAGGGGCGATGGACCCATGGCGTGGCATTCCGCTGGCAAGGCGGCTCTTGGGCTGTCTGCTCGTCCTCGGCGCGGCCATCGCCTGGGCGGGGGAGAAGGCGCCCGTGCTGATCGGCCTGGATGCCGAGTTCGGCCACAAGACCAGCACCTCGGCCCAGGCGGTAAAGCAGGGCATGGAAATCGCCATCGACGAAATCAACCGGGCCGGCGGCGTCCTTGGCGGGCGGCCCCTGGTCCTGGTGACCTCGGACAACCGCTCGATCCCGGCCATCGGCGTGGACAACCTGCGGGATATGGCCGCCAAGCCGGACCTGGTGGGCGTGTTCGGCGCCAAGTTCAGCACCGTGGTGATGGAATGGATGCCCGTCGCCCATGAGTTGGGCATGCCGGTGTTCGCGCCCTGGAGTTCCGCTGATCCCATCACCGACCACCAGTACAAGCCCAGCTACAGCTTCCGCCTGTCCCTCAAGGATGCCTGGGCGGCGCCGGCCTTCCTGCGTTTCGCCAAGGAGCAGCGTAAGGCGCGTCAAGTCGGCGTGCTGTTGCCGAACACCAGTTGGGGCCGCAGCAACCAGGCGGCCCTGCACAAGGCCGCCAAGGGCGCGGGCGTCGCCATCGTCGGCGAGCGTTGGTACAACTGGGGCGACAAAAGCCTGATCGGCCTCTATCGCGAATTGCGCCAGACCGGAGCGCAGGCCATCGTGTTCATCGGCAATGAAACGGAAGGGGCGGTGCTGTTCAAGGAAGTGGCCGCCCTGCCGGCGGAGCAGCGGCTTCCCCTCATCAGTCACTGGGGCATCACCGGCGGCAACATCGTCGAATTGGCGGGGGATGCCCTGGCCAAGATCGACCTCGTGGTGGTTCAAACCTACAGCTTCGTCGGCGCCAACCGGCCGGCCGCCAAGCGCGTGATGGCGGCGCTGCGGCGCGACTACGGCATCAACCCGCCGCAACAGGTCACCAGTCCGGTCGGCGTCGCCCATGCCTACGACCTGACCCACCTCCTGGCCCGCGCCGTCAACCAGGCCGGCTCCACCGACCGGGCCAAAATCCGCACGGCCCTGGAGCACCTGGGGCCCTATCAGGGGCTGGTGCGCGATTACGAACAGCCCTTCGCACCGGGGCGGCACGACGCCCTGAGCCCGGCCCAGGTCATCATGGCCCGCTTCGACGAGGGCGGCCATCTGGTGCCCCTTCCCTGGCGGCCGCGCTAAATCATGAAAAAGCCCTCGACCCCCTCGACCCCCTCGACCGACCATCCCCTGCCCAGCGGCGGGCTGGAACAGCGCTTCCGCCGCGCCGCCTTCGGCCTGGCGATGCAGATGGTGGCCCTGCTCGGGGCCGTGATTCTGGTGACCCAGTTCCAGGCCACGCGCGAGAACCTGTCTACGGGCAATGCCACCGCCCTCAAGATCCTGGCGGGGGACATGCGCGCGCGGATCAACCAGCAGACCGACTCCCTGCGCGAACTGAGCGCCAGCCCCCTGGTGTGGACAGCCATTTCCGACACGGTGGGGCGCGAGGCCTATCTGGCGCCTTATTTGCGCAACCTGAACGCGCCGGAGCGAGACTCCTTCCGCGTCGTCCTGCTCGATTATCGCGGCCGGCCCCTTTCCGGCGATGTGTCCCTGCTCACCCGGGGCGGCGACGATCCCCTGATCATGGTGCAGAAAATCCTCGCCAGCGGGCAGCCGGCGTCCCAGTTGGGCGAGGGCGGGGCGCGCCGGCTCCTGATCGGCTTCCCCGTGCGCTATCCCTACGGCGACGAAACCATCGGCGTCCTGCTCGGCGAGCTGGACTTGGCCAGGGAGTTCGCCGGTCGGCACGACGCCATCGAGTCGGGCCTGGGCTACACCGTGTCCATGGACGGCCATGTCCTGTTGCAGATGCCGGCGGAGGCGCCGACCCGCTACGGCGAAGTGTCCGAGGAGGTTTTCCATCCCGCCTTCCCCGCGCTTTACCGCCTGCGCATCGACCTGTACCGCATCGACTCGCCCTGGCTCGGCCTGCTCTGGCCCATGAGCGGCATCTACCTGCTGACGGCGGCCCTACTGGTGTGGATGGTCTGGCGCGCCTCCGGCCTGTTGGCCCGACGTCTGACCCGGCGCCTGACCCGCCTATCTTCCGCCGTGGCCGACATCGACCACCTGTCCGCGCCGTCCATTCCCACCGACGGCGGCAATGACGAGATCGGCCTGTTGTCCTTGGCCCTGCGCCGCACCCTGGACGCCTACGCCGCCCTGACCGGCGAACTGGAAGCCCAGGTCGCCCAGCGCACCCGGGCCCTGTCCGAGAGCGAGGCCCGCTATCGGCAATCCTTCGAGGTGAACACGGCGGTCAAGATCGTGGTGGATCCGGAGTCCGGCGCCATCGTGGACGCCAACCCGGCGGCGGCGGAGTTTTACGGCTACCCCCTGGACTGCCTGCTGACCATGAACATCCGCGACATCAACTGCATGACCAGCGAGGAAGTGCAGGCGGAAATCGAGGACGCCCGCCATAGCCACCGCCAGTACTTCAACTTCCGCCACCGCCTGGCCTCCGGCGAGGTCCGCGACGTGGAGGTGTATTCGGGGCCGGCCCGGGTCGGCGACCGCGACCTGCTGTACTCGGTGATCCACGACATCACCGAGCGGCGCAAGGCCGAGCAGGAGCTGATCCACGCCAAGCTCGCGGCCGAATCCGCCAACATGGCCAAGAGCCAGTTCCTGGCCACCATGTCCCATGAGCTGCGCACCCCCATGAACGGCATCCTCGGCATGGCCCAGCTCCTCATGCTGCCCGGCATCACCGAAAAGGAGCGGCTGGAATACACCCGCACCATCCTCACCTCGGGCGAGACGCTGCTGACGTTGCTCAACGACATCCTCGACCTGTCGAAAATCGAGGCGGGCAAGCTGGAACTGATGCCCGGCGACTTCAACCCGCAGACCCTGATCGAGGAAAGCGTGGCCCTGTTCCAGGAGCCCGCCCAGGGCAAGGGGCTGGAGATCGTCACCCGCTGGCAGGGCGAGGTGGGCCGGCGCTACCGCGCCGATCCCCTGCGCCTGCGGCAAATGCTGTCCAACCTCATCAGCAACGCCATCAAGTTCACACCCACGGGCCGCATCGAGGTCGTGGCCCAGGAGCTGTCGCGCAACGGCATGCAGGCCGTCCTGGGGTTTTCCGTACGGGATAGCGGCATCGGCATTCCCGCCGACAAGCAGCACGTGCTGTTCAAGCCCTTTTCCCAGGTGGATGGCTCCACCACCCGCGAATACGGCGGCACGGGGCTGGGGCTGTCCATCGTCAAGGCCTTGGCGACCATGATGGGCGGCGAGGTCTGGATGGAAAGCGAAGTTGGCGTCGGTTCCTGTTTCGGTTTCCGCCTGTCGGCGGAAGTGCTGCCGGGGCTGGAGCGGGCTCAGCCGGCCCAGGGTGCCGCCGAGGTGTCGCCCTGGGCGGGGGATGCGTCTTTCAAGGTACTGGTCGTCGAGGACAACCGGATCAATCGCGAGGTGATCGAGGCGGCCCTGGAACACCTGGGCATCCGCTACGACTGGGCCGGCAACGGCCAGGCCGCCCTGGAATCCGTGGCCAGCGAGCGGCCCGACCTGGTGCTGATGGACGTGCAGATGCCGGTGATGGATGGCATCACGGCCACCGAGCACATCCGCCGCTGGGAAAACGACACCGGCAACGGCCGCCTGCCCATCGTCGCCCTCACCGCCGGTGCCTTCGCCGACGACAGGGAGCGCTGCCTGGCCGCCGGGATGGACGACTTCCTGCCCAAGCCCATCGACATCAAGCAACTGGCGGCGGTCTTGCAACGCTGGGCCGTCGACTCAGCCCCTAGCCCCTAGTCCCTGGCCACAGCGTGGTTTGCCGTGCTGGGCCTTAGGAAGAGCAACTCACCTCGATGGCCGGTGCATCGGCGGGCGGTGGCGCGGCGTAGTCCTCCCAACCCGGTTTTTCCTCGAAGGGGTCGGCCAGCAGGGCAAGCAGACGCTCAATCTCCGTGGGGTCGCCGGCCTGGGCCTGTTCAATGGCCCGCTGCGCCAGATGGTTGCGCAGTACGTAGCGCGGGTTGACGCGGTTCATGGCGGTAGCCCGGTTCCGGTCCTGGTCTTCGCCGCTTTGGCCCTCGGCACGCAGGCGTTCGCGGTAGGCCAGCAACCATTCATCGAAGGCGGCCATGTCCAGCATCTGATCGCGCAAGCCGGGTGCCTTGGCCTTGGCGTCGTCGCTGCTGACCAGGGCCAGTTGGCGGAAGCTGTCGGTGAAGTCGCAGCGGCTTTGGTGCATCAGGGCCAACAGGTTTTCCACCAGAAGGTTGTCGCCCTCGCGGATTTCCCGCAGCCCCAGCTTGTCGGCCCAGAGGCGGGCCGCCGTCTCCTTGAACACCGTGGCGAAACCCCGGTAGATCTCCCGCGCCATCTCGGCGGCGGCATCCTGGTCCTCCGCCAGCAGGGGCAGGGTGGCCTGGAGCAGGCGCGAGCAGTTCCAATGGGCGATCTGAGGCTGGTTGCCGTAGGCGTAGCGCCCCGTGTCGTCCGAGTGGTTGCAGATGTGGTCCCACTGGAAGGCATCGAGAAAACCGAAGGGGCCGTAGTCGATGGTGAGTCCGAGGATGGAAAAATTGTCGGTGTTCATCACCCCATGGCAAAAGCCCACCGCCTGCCACTGGGCCGCCATGCGGGCGGTACGGGCCACCACCTCGCGCAGCCAGGCGGCGTAGCGCTCCGGCGCGGCGATGTCGAGCAGGTGGGGAAAGTGCGCCGCGATCACGTGGTTGGCCAGGGGCGTCAGGGCGTCGAACTCGCCCCGGTAGTAAAAGAACTCGAAGTGGCCGAAGCGGACGAAGCTGGGCGCCGCGCGGCACACCACGGCGGCGGTTTCCACCGTTTCCCGCAACACCGGCTGGGGCGAAGCCACCAGGCTCAGGCTGCGGGTGGTGGGGATGCCCAGGCCGTGCATGGCCTCGGCGCACAGATATTCGCGGATCGACGAACGCAATACGGCACGGCCATCGGCACCACGGGAATAGGGCGTGCGGCCCGCCCCCTTGAGTTGCAGTTCCCAGCGCTGGCCGTCCTTGTCAGTCAGCTCCGTCAGCATCAGGGCGCGGCCATCGCCCAACTGGCGCACGAACACGCCGAACTGGTGGCCCGCATACACCGAGGCCAGGGGCGCATAGCCGGGCCAAGGGGCGTTGCCGCTCAACAGCCCGGGCAGCGTGTCGGCCGGTAAACCCGCCAGCCCGAGGGCTTCCGCCAGGGGCGGGTTGAGGTGCAGCAACGCCGGCTCGGGCAGGGGCGTGGGCTGCACCGGCTGATGGTAGGGCGCGCCCAGGGCGGCGTAGTGGGGCGAGGGCGGCGGCAGGGCCGAAGCCTCGGCCAGCGCCGGCGCGGTGGAAGTTGTCGGGGGCATGGCAATAGCCTTATGTCGGTGGCCCGTCAGTGCGGGCCTTGCCGGGAGTCTACCGCCGACGGGGGTAGGGTGTGGCTATTGGGGGGATAGGGTGTGCTGACTAGTCTGACTGGTTAATGACTGTTAGCGACCCATTGCTGTCGAACAACCATGCAGGGCACAACGACCGATATCAGTCGAGAAACAGTCGTAGCACTAATTCATACGTCTTGGTCAAAGGCGACACCAGTCATACGCTAGATACAGGTTTCAAAGCCTCACTAAGCGTCAGAGTGACAGCAAAATTAATGCTGCGGCAAAACCGTGCCTTAAGGTGGTCATGAACAGTTCGGAAGTCGTGTTTACCTTTCTGGCATCACTCACTTCATTATATTAAAAGCTGTATTTTTGCTCATTTACAGCGTTAATTGAATGCGTGATCATACCCTCAAGCAAACGGAGGACGTATGACCAGAGGCAGACCATCATTCAAGCTCGACAAACAGCGCTTACGCAGCCAGCGGAAGGAAAAGGGGCTATCGCTCGTCGAGCTTTCCAACGCCATTACCGCCAATTATCCGAACTGGGGCCGAGGAAGTTCCGAAGCAACGCGAACAGCCAACTATCAGCGTATTGAGCGGACAGGGAGTACGAGTCGGAAAACTGCCGAAGCCATCGCCAAAGCACTCGGTGTTTCGCTCGCATTTCTCGAAGGCAATGAGATTCCTGACTCTGCCGACTACCTGAAGCAAATCGCCAAATTGATCGGCGAGCAGATTGCCAACGGAGACAACCAGGCGCTGCTATCCGCCCTATCCAATTTGAATGCCCCATGTAAAGACGAAGGGATTGAATGGCTTGCAGAAGATATCAGCGAGCGCATCGAATCTGTTCAGCTTGGACGCAATCCGGCAGAAATTGCTGATCTCATCGCTTATACCGGATTAAGCGAATCCGAACTGCTAACACCTGCAAACCTGAAGGGGCACTGGTTTATCACGATGACCTCACGCGTATGTAATCGCTCCGACATCCTTCATGGTGCAGGGCAAATCTTGTGGCACATCAAAGAACAGGTCGAGAAATATTTCAACGAAACCGAAACTGACGGCACGATCCGAATGTGGCGCGATGGCTACTGGTATCGCATTGAAATATCCCGCCCATCGCTCCGCGACCTGATGCGCATCGATTTTGTGCGTTGCCAACCTGATCCGAACGGTCTTCGCTGGGTAGCTCAGTCTTGGCGGGACGAATACCTAATTGCCGATCCGCTTAGCGATTGGGCGCGCAGCACATACAACTTCGTTTCAATCTTTGAGGCCCCGACATCACCGCAGAAGATAGAGCAGCTACGTCTGATAGTTACCGAACATGAAGGTAGCTATGCTCAAGCAATCGGAACCGAACTCGTCACTGGCCGCCTAGACGAAATGCATATTCGCACCAAGGAAGGCTTCGCTCGTGAAAGCAGTAGCCATTGCCTGATAGTCAGCTGGCTGCTGGCAGACCTTCGAGAGCGACTGGAGCCAAAGCTCGCTTCTTACCCACTTCAGTATTGGCGTGTTGCAGGAGATCACTGTATTGACCTTCATCTAGACCCACCTTATTCCGACCGCCTAACTCCTCGTGGAATTCGTTATCGGATTCGCTTGGTGGAAGAACTCGCCTGCGGGGAACTGGTGACAGCGCCATGGCGCCATTCGGATATTCAGCTAGCCATAGAAAAAATTCAATCGTGGCTAGCCCCTGAAACCAGTTAGCCACCACTCACCTATTCCAGCATCAAACCGATTGTGCCCGGAAGGACTCGGACGAGCACATTCCTTCATCATCCCGAGCCAAACTTTAGGAGAACCATTATGACATTCCATCTCGACAACGCACCAAGTCAAACCGGCAAACCCTCTGGTGGTGGCCGAGGTAACAACCCGCCGCGCAAATAGCGGAACAAGAATCAAGGGGAGGGGGACCTCCCCGATTAATAGCCCAGAAACAACTAAACACTTCACTGCCTGATGAACTTCCGCTTTAGGGCGATATCAGTCTTCGAGTCTTTAGGACTTACTGTCCGCTACTGGCCGATACCTGCCCAACTGGTATAGCGCTAATCTAGGTGTGTCTTCTTAGCTGTCTCATCCTCTGAGCCTCATCCCTGCCAACATGCCTCCATCCCGGAAACGGAAACCCTGTCCCGATTGGAGCCGCCATGTCCCAGCTTGTTGCTCGCCTTGCCCAGCCCTTTGCCCTGTCCGCCCATGAAGCAGCCCCCGCCGAGGCCGAATGGCCGGCTTTTGACGTGGATACCGCCGTCTTTTGTCTGGTGACCGTGGTGTGCACCGTGGTGCTGCTGGCCCTGTAAAACCCCGGTGAATCGGGGGCAGGGAGGGGCGCGGGGCCGGTAAAATGGCCCCATGTTGATTGACCATTCCCCCAAGGCCCCGTTGTGAGCGGCGATTTGAAGGACCTGCGCCGCCTGTTGGGCCAGCAAAACCAGGACGCCGCCCCACGCGGCAAGCACACCGGAAACGACCGTTCGCCCCGCCCAGGCCGGGCTGAGGAGGGGGCTTCCGCCGGTCGGCGCCAAGGGCGCGGCCCAGGCAAGAGCGGCCCGGCCTTGAGCCCCGAGGAGCGCGCCGCCCAGCGAGAAGCCCGGCTACAGGCTCGCCTCGCCGCCCGGCCCACCATCGAGTACGACGACGCCCTGCCGGTGAACGCCCGGCGGGACGAGATTGCCCAGGCCATCAGTGAGTACCAAGTGGTAGTGATCTGCGGCGAAACCGGTTCGGGCAAGACCACCCAGTTGCCCAAGATTTGTCTGGAGCTGGGCCGGGGCTGCGCCGGGCTCATCGGCCACACCCAGCCGCGGAGAATTGCCGCCCGGGCCACCGCCACCCGCATTGCCCAGGAACTGAAAAGCGAGCTGGGCAAGTACGTGGGCTTCAAGATCCGCTTCACCGATCAGGCCAGCAGCGACACTTACATCAAGCTGATGACCGACGGCATTCTGCTGGCGGAAACCCAGGGTGACCCGCTGCTGCGCCAGTACGACACCATCATCATCGACGAGGCCCACGAGCGCAGCCTGAACATCGACTTTTTGCTGGGCTATTTGCGCCAGTTGCTGCCCAAGCGGCCCGACCTCAAGGTGATCGTCACTTCCGCCACCCTGGACGCGGAGCGCTTTGCCAAGCACTTTGCCTTGAACGGCAAGGATGCGCCGGTGATCGAGGTGTCTGGCCGTCTCTACCCCATCGAGATGCGCTACCGGCCCTTCGACGAGCGCAAAGATGTGGACGTCAACGACGCCATTGTGGAGGCCGTGAGCGAAGCCCACCGCACCGGCCCCGGCGACGTGCTGGTGTTCCTGCCCGGCGAGCGGGAGATCCGCGAAGCCGCCGAAGCCCTGCGCAAGCAACATCCTCCCGGCCTGGAAGTGCTGCCCCTGTTCGCCCGCCAAACGGCCCAGGAGCAGAGCCGGGTGTTTGCGCCCCACCAGGGCCGTCGGGTGGTGCTGGCCACCAACGTTGCGGAAACGTCGCTGACGGTGCCGGGTATCCGCTACGTGATCGACACCGGCGAAGCCCGGGTCAAGCGCTACAGCCACCGCAACAAGGTGGAGCAGTTGCAGGTGGAGGCGGTGGCCCAGTCCGCCGCCAAGCAGCGGGCCGGGCGCTGCGGCCGGGTGTCTTCCGGCGTCTGCTTCCGCCTCTATGCCGAGGACGACTTCAACAAGCGTCCGGCCCACACCGATCCGGAAATCCTGCGCTCTTCCCTGGCCGGGGTGATCCTGCGCATGAAGTCCCTGGGCCTGGGCGACGTGGAGGAGTTCCCCTTCCTCGACAAGCCACTGCCGCGCATGATTGCCGATGGCTACCAACTGCTCAATGAGTTGGGTGCGGTGGATGACGACAAGCAGCTCACCGCCGTGGGCAAGGAACTGGCCAAGCTGCCTTTGGACCCGAAGATCGGTCGCATGATCTTGGCCGCCAAGGAGCAGGGTTGCCTCAAGGAAATGCTGGTGATCGCCTCGGCCCTGTCGGCGCAGGACCCCCGCGAGCGGCCCCAGGAGCAGGCGGGCAGCGCCGACCAGGCCCACGCCAAGTGGAAGGACGAAAAGTCCGAATTCCTCACCTGGCTTAAGCTGTGGACCGCCGCCGATGAAATGTGGAAGCACGAGACCAGCAGCAAGCAGCGCCAGTGGTGTCGGCAGAACTTCATCAGTTGGATCCGGCTGCGGGAATGGCGTGACATCCACGGCCAGTTGATGACCCTGTGCCATGAACACGGCTGGAAGGAAAACCAACTGCCGGCCTCCTACGAGTCCCTGCACAAGGCGCTGCTGACCGGGTTGCTCGGTCACATCGGCCTCAAGAGCGAGGAAGAGGCCCACTACCTGGGGGCGCGGGGCATCAAGTTCTTCATCCATCCCGGTTCCCACTTGGCGAAGAAGGCGGGGCGCTGGATCGTGGCGGCGGAACTGGTGGAAACCTCGCGCCTGTTCGCCCGCTGCGTGGCCCGCATCGAGCCCGAGTGGCTGGAGCAGGTGGGGGAGCATCTGCTACGCAAGCACGTGTTCGATCCCCATTGGGAAAAGGGCCCCGGCCAGGTGGTGGCCTGGGAGCGGGTGACCCTCCACGGCCTGCTGATCCATGCCCGCCGCCGCATCCATTACGGCCCCATCGACGCCAAGCTGTCGCGGGAAATCCTGATCCGCGAGGCCCTGGTGCGGGCCGAGGTGAACGAGGACTGGCTGAAGAAATGGCGCTTCCTCCAGCACAACCTGAAGTTGATGCGGGAGATCGAGCATCTGGAACACAAGTCGCGCCGGCCCGATGTGCTGGTGGACGAAGAACTGATCCACGCCTTTTTCGACTCCAAGGTGCCGGACGACATCACCACCCTGGCCGCTTTCGACCACTGGCGGCGGGAGGCCGAGCAGGAAAACCCCAAGCTGCTGTTCCTGCAAAAGGAACAACTGATGCGCCACGAGGCGGAAGGCATCACCACCGATGCCTTCCCCGCCCATTGGGAACAGCGTGGCCAGCAGTTCAAGCTGGCCTACAAGCACGACCCCGGCGCGGCGGACGACGGCGTGACCCTCTCGTTGCCGCTGCCGGCCCTGAACCAGATCAACGCCGTGCGCTGCGAATGGCTGGTGCCGGGCCTGCTCAAGGAAAAAGTGGTGGCCCTGCTCAAGACCTTGCAGCAGAAGTACCGCCACCGCTTGCAGCCCCTGGATGCCTTTGCTGAACAATTCTGCGAGAGCAATCCGGAAACCGACGAGCCCCTGGTGAAGTCCCTCAACCGGGCGGTGGAAGAGGCCCTGGCGATGAAGCTGCCCCTGGATGCCTTCCGTCCCGGCGAGTTGCGTCCCCACCTGTTGATGAACTTCCGCCTGCTCGATGAACATGGCGGCACCCTGGGCTTTTCCCGTTCCTTGCCGGAACTGCGCGCCCAATACGGCGACCGGGTGACCCAGACCTTTGCCCAGGCCGAAGTGAAGGCCAGCAGCGAGGGCGGCGGGGAAGGGGAGTTGAGCGGGCTGACCGGTTGGAGCTTCGGCGCCTTGCCGGAACTGATGGAAGTGGTGGTGGGCAAGCGCACGGTGGTGGGTTTCCCCGCCCTGGTGGACGAGGGCGACACCGTGGCCCTGCGGGCCTTCGACACCGAGGAGATGGCCGCCGCCAAGCACCGGGCCGGCCTGCGTCGCCTGTTTGCCCTGGCGCTCAAGGAGCAGGTGAAGTTCATTGAGAAGAACCTGCCCCGGGAGCTGGGCCTGGCCTACATGAACCTGGGCACGGAAAAGGAACTCAAGGAGCAGGTCAGCGCCGTGACCCTGGACCGCACCTGCATGATGGAACCGCTGCCGGCCAGCCAGGCGGACTTCGAGGCGCGGGCTGCCGCCGCCAAGGGCCGCATCACCCTGGTGGCCCAGGAAGTGGGGCGCTTGGTGGGGGCGATCCTGACCGAGTACGGCACGTTGCAAAAGAAACTGGCCGGGGCGCAGAAGGCCTTCCCGGCGGTCTGCACCGACATCGGCGCCCAGGTGACGGCGTTGATCGGCAAGCACTTCATCACGGCCGTCAGCTATGAGCGCCTCAGCCACTATCCGCGCTATCTCAAGGCCGCCGCCCTGCGCCTGGACAAGGCCCGCAACGACGCCGAGCGGGACGCGCGGTCGATGGCGGATTGGCAGGCCCTGTCCAAGCCCTTCGAGCGGGAACGCCTGGCCCAGCTCAAGAACGGCGTGAACGATCCTTTCATGGAAGAATTCCGCTGGTTGCTGGAGGAACTGCGGGTCGCGCTGTTCGCCCAGGAGTTGAAAACGCCTTCGCCGGTGTCGGTGAAGCGCTTGCAGAAGATGTGGGACGGTAGGCCAAGGTGAGGATTGATGGCTGCATGGCGTCATTCCCGCCCTTCGCCACACTCAGGACAGGCCGGGCTTTGCCCGAGCGGGAATCCCGTGTCTTGGGGCATTTCTGCTAGAAAGTCGCTGGGTCCCCGCTTTCGCGGGGACGACGTGCAGCGCCAACAAATGCGAGCGGCAGCGGACGAACGCTTTTGCTGAATTAGAGAGGAATTGTTATGGGCTTTGGTGCCATCATCATCGGTGACGAGATTATTCGCGGCAAGCGCCAGGACAAGCATTTTTCCACCCTGGTGGAGATGCTGAAAAAACGTGGCTTGGTGCTGGACTGGTCGCTTTACATGGCCGACAACCGGCAACGTCTGACCGATACCCTGCGCCGCAGCTTCGCCACCGACGACGTGGTGTTCAGCTTCGGCGGCATCGGCGCCACGCCGGACGACCACACCCGTCAGGCGGCCGCCGCTGCTGCGGGCGTGGAGCTGGCCCTGCATCCCGAGGCGGAGGTGGAAATCCGTGCCCGCTTCGCCGATCTGCAACAGGAGGTGACGCCCCAGCGCCTGCAATTGGGCTTCTTTCCGGTGGGCAGCCGCATCATTCCCAATCCCTTCAACCGCATGCCGGGCTTTTCCTGGGGGCATCACCACTTCGTGCCGGGTTTTCCGCAAATGGCCTGGCCCATGGTGGAATGGGTGCTGGACACCCACTACGCCGACCGTTTTCATCTGGTGGATGAAACCGAGGAGGCGATCCTAGTGTGGGAGGGCATGGAGGGCATCATGATTCCCCTGATGCAGCGCATCGAGGCGGAGTTTCCCGGCACCACGGTGTTCAGCCTGCCCAACCTGGGGGATGCGACCACCCGGCGTCATGTGGAATTGGGCGCGCGGGGCCGGCCGGCGGATGTGAAGGCGGCGCTGGAGATCATGCGGCGGGAAGTGCCGGCCCTGGGTTTCAGCTTTAGCGACAAGGTGTGACGGAGATTTCCATGGAGCGCGACCTCGATAGCCTGTTCAACGCCCTGCGCGGGGACCTGGATCATCCCGACTTCTGGTGGCAGGGTTTGTTGCTGCTGGCCTGCCTGGCGGTGGCCTGGCTGGTGGCGCGGAGCTTTCGCCAATACGCGGCGGCGACCCCCAGCGAGCGTCACCACGTGGGCCAGAGCGGCCTGAAGCGCCTGGTGTTCCCGCTGACGGCGATGCTGCTGGTGTTCGTCGGCCGGGCGGTGTTGAAGCAATGGCATCCGGTCAATCTGCTGTCCGTGGCCTTGCCCCTGCTGGGCTCCCTGGCGGTGATCCGTGCGGTGTTCTACGCCCTGCGGGTGTCCTTCCGCAGTTCGCCCTGGCTGGTGGGCTTTGAGCGCATCTTTTCCACCCTGGTGTGGCTGGTCGTGGCCTTGCACATCCTCGGCCTGCTGACGCCGGTGGTGGACATGCTGGAGGACATCCGCTTTACCGTGGGCAAGCAGCATCTCAACTTGTGGTTGCTGGGCCAGGGCCTGGTGACCGTGGTGATGAGCCTGCTGTTCGCGCTGTGGATCGGCGGCCTGGTGGAGGACCGCCTGGCGCGCACTGCGGGGCTGGACGGCAATCTGCAATTGGTGCTGTCGCGGCTGGTGAAGTCGATCCTGATCTTGGTGGCGGTGCTCATCAGCCTGCCCCTGGTGGGCATCGATCTGACCACGCTGTCGGTGTTCGGCGGCGCGCTGGGGGTCGGTCTGGGCTTTGGCCTGCAAAAAGTGGCCAGCAACTACGTTTCCGGTTTCATCATCCTGCTCGACCGTTCCATCCGCATCGGCAACGTGATCGCCGTGGGCACCGACCGGGGCGAGGTGACCCGCATCACCACGCGCTATACGGTGCTGCGGGCCCAGAACGGCGTCGAGGCCATCGTGCCCAATGAAGTGCTGATGGGGTCGGTGGTGCTGAACGAATCCCTAACGGATCGGCGGGTGCGGGTGGCCTTGCCGGTGCAGGTGGCCTACGCCACCGACCTGGAACAGGCCATGGCGCTGATGGTGGCTGCCGCCGCTGCCCAGGAGCGGGTCTTGACCGATCCGCCGCCGACGGCGGTGGTGCTGGGCTTCGCAGATTCCGGCATCAATCTGGAGGTCGGCTTCTGGATCGCCGATCCCGAAAAGGGCAGCGGCATCCTCAAGTCCGAGGTCAATCTGGCCATCTGGCGCAGCTTCAACCACGCCGGCATCGAGTTTCCCTTCCCGCAGCGGGAGGTGCGCCTGCTGTCGAATCCGAATCCCTGAGCCGTACCGTTCCGGCGGGAGAGGGGCTTGGGCCGGTCGGTGTTGCGATGCAAGCCGCTAACAGAGCCGGGAAGTGCCAATATAAAAAGTGTTGCCTATTTGACTGGCAACACTGCACATGAAGCGTGCGGCCCCTCACCCTGTCCCTCTCCCGCGAGGGGAGAGGGAACCTGCTGCAAATATGGTTGCAAGAACTCTCCCGCACCCCTGGTGGGAGAGGACCGGGGCAAGGGAGAATGCCGGACGGAAAACGACGACAAGCTAAATACCCATAAAAAAACCCGCCGGAGCGGGTTTTTTTATGGGGAAGCGCCGAATTACTTCAGCTTCACTTCCTTGTACAGAACATGCTTGCGAGCCTTGGGGTCGAATTTCATGAATTCGAGCTTTTCGGGCGTGGTGCGCTTGTTCTTGTTGGTGGTGTAAAAGTGGCCGGTTCCAGCAGTGGATTCCAGCTTGATCTTTTCGCGGCCGCCTTTAGCCATGATCTATCTCCGGTAGTTAAAACGCTTCGCCGCGTTCACGCAGCTCGGCGAGGACGACTTCGATGCCCTTCTTGTCGATGGTGCGCAGGCCGGCGTTGGAAACGCGCAGGCGCACGAAACGGTTTTCAGATTCCACCCAGAAGCGGCGGCTCTGAAGATTGGGCAGGAAGCGGCGCTTGGTCTTGTTGTTGGCGTGGGAAACGTTGTTCCCTACCATCGGGGCCTTCCCCGTTACTTGGCACACGCGGGACATTTGGGTTGCTCCAGTTCGTCGGTAACAGCAAAGCGCAGCATTCTATTTGAAAAAACCATAGGACTCAAGTCCTTCTGTAATTTGTTTCGACGCGGAATTGGCCGGCCTTTTGCCGCCTGTTCGGGCCAATGGCGGGGCGTAGCCGGCGCCTTACCGCCGTGCTTGGCGTCCATGTCGGCACTTACCTTATTGTTATAAAAGCCCTTTTTCTGCCAGGGAAAGGGGTGGGGCGTTACCGGCCACGATGAAATGGTCCACCAGCTTGACCTCCACCAGGGCCAGGACTTCCTTCAGATTGCGGGTGAGCAGGGTGTCGGCCTGGGAGGGTTCGGCGACGCCGGAGGGGTGGTTGTGTACCAGGATCGCCGCCGCCGCGTTGCGCAGCAGGGCCTGCTTGGCCACTTCGCGCGGGTAAACGCTGGTCTGGCTGAGGCTGCCGCGGAACAGTTCGTCGTACTCGATCAGGCGGTTCTGGCTGTCCAGCCAGAGGATGCCGAACACCTCGTGGGGCAGGGCGGCCAGGCGCAGGCGCAACCAATCGCGGACGGCGGTCGGGCTGCCCAGCAGGTCCTGGTGGTGCAGGCTTTCCTTGAGGGCGCGCCGGGCCAATTCGAAGACCGCCGCCAACTGGCTGGCCTTGGCGGGGCCCAGGCCCGGCAGGGCCGCCAGCTTGGGCGCGGCGGTCCGGGCCAGGACCGATAGCCGCCCCTCGCAGCGGGACAATAGGTCCCGCGCCAGGTCCACCGCGCTTTTGCCGGGCATGCCCACCCGCAGGAAGATGGCGAGCAATTCCGCGTCGGAAAGGGCTTCCGCGCCCTGGGCCAACAGCCGCTCCCGAGGCCGCTCCGCGGCGGGCCAGTCGCTGATTGCCATGTAGAATTCCCCTCTCGGTTTTTACGGAATTCTAATGTCATGACAATGCTTTCCGGCAAGCGCATCGTGCTCGGCGTCACCGGCGGCGTGGCGGCCTACAAGTCGGCGGAACTGACCCGTCTGCTGGTGAAGGCCGGCGCCACGGTGGATGTGGTGTTGAGCGAGGCCGGAGCCCGTTTCGTCGGCGCCCAGACCTTCCAGGCCCTGTCGGGCCGGCCGGTGTGGCAGAGCCTGTGGGACGAACGGATGGGCAATGCCATGGCCCACATCGATTTGAGCCGGGGCGCCGATGCCCTGGTGGTGGCTCCCGCCACGGCGGATTTTCTGGCCAAGCTGGCCCAGGGACGGGCCGACGACCTGCTGTCCACCCTTTGTCTGGCCCGGGATTGCCCCTTGCTGGCCGCTCCCGCCATGAACCGGCAGATGTGGTCCAACCCGGCCACCCAGCGCAACGTGGCCCAGTTGCGGGCCGATGGCGTTGCCCTGTTGGGGCCAGCCAGCGGCGAACAGGCCTGCGGCGAAGTGGGCGAGGGCCGCATGCTGGAAGCGGTGGAAATTTTCGACGCCCTGGGTGCCGCCTTGGCCGCCAAGCCTCTGGCGGGGCGCAAGGTGCTGCTGACGGCCGGGCCAACCCAGGAGGCCGTCGATCCCGTGCGGGTGTTGACCAATCTGAGTTCCGGCAAGATGGGCTTTGCCCTGGCCCGGGCCTGCGCCGAGGCGGGCGCCGAGGTGACCCTGGTGGCCGGCCCGACGGAATTGCCTACGCCGCCGGGGGTGCGTCGCATCGACGTGCGCAGTGCCCTGGACATGCGCCAGGCGGTGCTGGAAAACCTGCTGCAACAACAGGTGTTCATCGCCGTGGCGGCGGTGGCCGATTACCGGCCCGTCGCTCCGTCGGAGCACAAGATCAAGAAGTCCGGCGCAGCCCTGACCCTGGAACTGACGCCCAATCCCGACATCCTGGCGGAAGTGGCGGCATTGCCGAACCCGCCGTACTGCGTGGGTTTCGCCGCCGAGAGCCGCGACCTGGAAACCTATGCCCAAGGCAAGCGTGTGGCCAAGAAGCTGCCCCTGGTGGTGGGCAACCTGGTGCAGGATGGCCTGGGCGGCGACCACAATGTCGTGACCCTGTTCGATGCCGCCGGCGCCCATCCCCTGCCGGCCGGCGACAAGCTGACGGTGGCGCGGGCCATCGCGCAGCAACTGGCCGAGCGCCTTCCCCCTGTTTTTGCCCACTGAGGATCCCCATGAGCACCGTCGACGTCAAAATTCTGGATGAACGCATCAAGGAACTGCCCCCGGCCTACGCCACGCCCGGTTCGGCGGGCATGGACCTGCGGGCCTGCATCGACGTTCCCCTCAAGGTACATCCCGGCGAGACCCACCTGGTGCCCTCCGGCATCGCCATCCACATTGCCGACCCCGGCCTGGCGGCCATGGTGCTGCCTCGTTCCGGCCTGGGCCACAAGCATGGCATCGTGCTCGGCAACCTGGTTGGCCTGATCGATTCCGACTACCAGGGGGAAATCTTCGTCTCCCTGTGGAACCGGGGCAAGGAAACCTTCACCCTCAATCCCCTGGACCGCCTGGCGCAATTGGTGGTGGTGCCCGTGGTGCAGGTCAAGTTCAACGTGGTCAAGGAATTCGGCGACAGCCATCGCGGCGAGGCGGGTTTCGGCAGCACCGGCCACGCTTGAGGCCAGGCGGCCGCGACAACGCGGCCCGGCAAAGCAAAAGGCCCCGGTTCGTTGGAACCGGGGCCTTTTCATTTGGTGGGTGGTACAGGGATTGAACCTGTGACCCCTGCCGTGTGAAGGCAGTGCTCTACCGCTGAGCTAACCACCCGTTTGCGGAAGGCGCGCATTAAATCACAAAGGGTCGGGAGGGTCAATTAAACGCGGTTAAAATTCTTTCCTTTTCGTCCTTCGATGCCCGTCGCCATGACCGTTCGCACCCGTTTCGCCCCCAGTCCCACCGGCTATCTCCACATCGGCGGCGCCCGTACCGCCCTGTTTTCCTGGGCTTACGCCCGGCGCCACGGCGGCCAGTTCATTCTGCGCATCGAGGACACGGACGTGGCCCGGTCCACCCCCGAGGCCGTGCAGGCCATTCTCGACGGCATGAAATGGCTGGGGCTGGAACACGACGAAGGCCCCTTCTATCAAATGCAGCGCATGGACCGCTACAAGGCGGTGATCGCGCAGATGCTGGCCGAGGGCAGCGCCTACTACTGCTACACCTCCCGCGAGGAACTGGACGCCCTGCGCGCCGAGCAGGAAGCCCGCAAGGAAAAACCCCGCTACGACGGCCGCTGGCGGCCTGAGCCCGACAAGACGCTGCCGGCCGTGCCGGAAGGCATCCAGCCCGTGGTGCGCTTCAAGAATCCCATCGGTGGCGTGGTCGCCTGGGATGACGCGGTGAAGGGTCGCATCGAGTTTGCCAACGACGAACTGGACGACCTCATCATCGCCCGGGCCGACGGCACGCCCACCTACAATTTCTGCGTGGTGGTGGATGATTGGGACATGGGCATCACCCACGTCATTCGTGGCGACGACCACGTGAACAACACGCCGCGCCAGATCAACATTCTGAAGGCGCTGAAGGCGCCGGTGCCGATCTACGGCCACCTGTCCATGATCCTCGGCGACGACGGGCAGAAACTGTCCAAGCGGCGCAACGCCGTGGCGGTGACCGACTACGACGATGCCGGCTATCTGCGCGACGCCATCATCAACTACCTGGCCCGCCTGGGCTGGAGCCACGGTGACGAGGAAATGTTCAGCCGCGAGCAGTTCGTGGAATGGTTCGACCTGGACCACATCACCGCTTCCGCCGCCCAGTTCAACACCGAGAAGCTCAACTGGCTCAACCAGCAATACCTGAAAGCCGCCGACAACGCCTATTTGGCAGGCGAAGTCAGCCGGCGCCTGGGCAAGCGTGGTGTGACGGTTGCCGCCGATGCCTACTTGGCGCAGGTGGTGGCCCTCTACAAGGACCGCGCGGTCAACCTCAACGAGCTGGCCGATGCCGTGGAGCCGGTGCTGGTGGAACTGCATCCCAGCGAAGAAATGAAAGCCACCCATTTCACCGAGGCCGGCCTCAATGCCCTGCGCGAGCTGCGGGCCAAACTGGCGGTCGTTGCCTGGGAAAAGGCCGCCCTGAGCCAGGCCATCAAGGAAACCTGCACGGCCTTGAGCGTGAAAATGCCCGCCGTGGCCATTCCCCTGCGGGTGGCGTTGCTCGGGTTGCCCCAGTCGCCCTCCATCGACGCCGTTCTTGAAGTGATGGGACGGGATCGGGTATTACCCCGCCTCGACCGCTTCCTGTAAGGCCGGCTACGCCGCGCCCGGCCCCAAGGGCCAGCGGCGCAGCGGGTGGTAATGGGCCCGGCCCGCTTCGGGCCGGGATTCCACCAGCAGGAACTCCCCGACCGGCCAAGTGACCTCACGGGTCAACGGCGCGGCCGTGCCCCGAGGGCAGTGGCGGAGCAGGGTGACGTGGGGCGTGAATCCTTCGCCGATCGGGAGTGACAGCCCGGCGCTACGAAGCCCGTCTTGCAGCGTGCGCGCCAGGGACAGCAGTGCCTCTGGGGTTTGGCTACAGCCGGCCCAAAGAATCTTCTTGTCTGGCCAGTAGTCCAGCTTGTCCAGGGTCAGGTCAAAACGCATCCCGTGCAGTGCATCGGCCACAGCGATCGCCCGTGCCAATGCAGCGCGATCGAGACTGCCCAGGAAGGCCAGGGTCAGGTGCAGCGTGGCTTCGGCCATCGCCTTGCCGCCCCGGTCGTTGGCCAGGTGGCGGGCTGTCTGATGGAGTTGCGCGGCATGGGCGGCCGGCGGCCAGAGGGCGAAGAAAACCCGTTGTGTAGCCGCGCCGCCGCTGGGCAGGGAACTGTCTGTCATGGGGCCGATTGTAAGGACTAGAATGGTCCGGCTCCCATAGGCAAGGGGTGTCGCCATGACCGAAACGTTGCGTCCCGCCGCGGTGGCGGGAATGTTCTATCCGGGCAATCCGGGGGAATTGGCTGGCCAAGTGGCGGCCCTGTTGGCCGACGCACCGGCCGAATCGCAGGACAAACCCAAGGTGTTGCTGGTGCCCCATGCCGGCTATGTCTATTCGGGACCGGTGGCGGCGCGGGCCTACGCTTGCCTGACCCCGTGGCGTGACAGCATCCGTCATGTGGTGTTGCTGGGGCCGGCTCATCGGCTGCCTTTCCGTGGCTTGGCCGCCAGTAGCGCGGCCTGGTTTGAAACGCCGCTGGGGCGGGTTCCCCTGGCTGAGGAGGCCTTGGCCCGCGTGCTCGCCTTGCCCGAGGTGAAGGTCAACGACGATGCCCATGCCCTGGAGCATTCCCTCGAAGTACAACTGCCCTTTTTGCAAACCGTGCTGGCGGATTTCGACTTGCTGCCCCTGGTGGTGGGGGCGGCCGATGGCGAGGCCGTGGCCCGGGTGCTGGAAACGGTGTGGGGCGACGATGACACTTTGATCGTGATCAGTTCCGATTTGTCCCACTACCATCCCTATGCCCTGGCCCGGGAACTGGATCAGGCCACGGTGGACCAGGTGCTGCACCTGGTGCCTCTGCAAAGTTACGAGCAGGCCTGTGGTGCCACGCCCATCAACGGTTTGTTGGCGGTGGCGCGCAGTCACGGTCTGTGGCCGCGCTTGCTGGATTTGCGTAACAGCGGCGACACGGCCGGGGATCGGTCGCGGGTGGTGGGATATTCCGCGTTTGCTTTTTTCGAGGGAGGCGAGACGCACCGTGACTGAGGATGTCGCCCTCGGCCAGGCCCTGCTGACTCGGGCCCGCAATGCCATTGCCCAGGAGTTGGGACTGCCCTTGCAGCCCGAGCCGGATCATCCCGCGCTGGCCGCGTCGGGGGCCACCTTCGTCACGCTGACCAGTCCCGGCCATGGCAGCGATCAATTGCGGGGATGCATCGGTACCCTCGACGCATGGCGCAGCGTGGAGGAGGACGTGCGGGCCAATGCCCGGGCGGCGGCTTTCCGCGATCCCCGCTTCATGCCCCTGCGGCGGGACGAATTTTCCCGCATCCATGTTGAAGTGTCCTTGTTGACCCCGCCCCAGCCCTTCAAATGTCGGGACGAGGATGACGCCATCCGCCAACTCCGGCCCCATGAGGATGGCGTGATCTTCCAGTACAAGGATGCGCGCAGCACTTTTCTGCCCCAGGTCTGGGAAAACCTGCCCGAGCCGAGGGATTTTCTTTACCAGCTCAAGTGCAAGGCCGGTTTGCCTGGCTATTTCTGGGCGCCGGACGTGCGGCTATACCGCTACGAGGTGCGCAAATGGAAAGAGACGACGTGACCCTGGGCGCGCCCGCCCGGTGGTGGCATGCCATCGACGGCGGCCGCATTCAGTGCGATCTGTGTCCCCGCGACTGCAAGCTCCACGAGGGTCAGCGCGGCGCCTGCTTCGTCCGCGCCATGGCCCAGGGAAAAATGGTGCTCACCACCTACGGGCGCAGTTCCGGTTTCTGTCTCGATCCGGTGGAAAAAAAGCCCCTGCATCATTTCTATCCCGGCAGCAGCATCCTTTCCTTCGGTACCGCCGGCTGCAACCTGGCCTGCAAGTTCTGCCAGAACTGGGATATTTCCAAGTCGCGGGAAATGGATACCCTGATGGATGACGCCTCGCCCGAGGCCATCGCCCAGGCCGCCCGGGATCATGGGGTGAAGAGCGTCGCCTTCACCTACAACGATCCGGTGATCTTTGCCGAATACGCCATGGATACCGCCGATGCCTGCCACGCCCTCGGCATCAAGACCGTGGCGGTCACGGCGGGCTACATGCACCTCGAACCGGCCAAGGCGTTCTACACCAAGATGGACGCGGCCAATGTGGACCTCAAGGGTTTCAGCGACGACTTCTACGTCAAACTCTGCGGCGGGCATCTGCAACCGGTGTTGGACATCCTGTCCTACATCCACCACCAGACCGAATGCTGGCTGGAGATCACCACCTTGTTGATCCCCGGCCAGAACGACGATGACGGACAACTGACGGCCATGTGTCGTTGGTTACGCCAAGCCCTGGGCCCGGATGTGCCCCTGCATTTTTCCGCCTTCCATCCCGACTGGAAAATGCTCGACATTCCCGCCACGCCGCCCCAGACCCTGCAACGCGCCCGTGCCATCGCCATGGAGGAGGGGCTGCACTACGTCTATACCGGCAACGTGCACGACCGTGTTGGCGATGCGACCTATTGTCCCGGCTGCGGCCGGGCGTTGATCAAGCGCGATTGGTACGACATTCTCGATTACCGTCTCACCGAGGACGGCCATTGCCCAGAGTGCGGCACGGCCATCGCCGGGCGCTTCGGTGATTTCGATGTCCCCTTCGGCCCACGGCGGATTCCCTTGCGACTGCACAAAGCGGCCTGATTGCAGGAGGAGGGCAGATTTAATGCCCATGAAAAAGCCGACCGTGTTGCCACGGTCGGCTTTTTTGAACTTCAGCGATCAGCGCGGAATGATCTGACCGTTGATGACCTTCACCCGGTCGCCGGGACGCCAGGCGGTTTCCCGTTCGCTGACGAAGGTTTGGCTGGTGCCGTCGTCGAAGCGTACGGTGGTGTGATAGCTGACGGTCTGGCGTTGGTTCTTTTCGATCTTGTTGCCCAGCACGGCACCGCCGATGACGCCGGCGATGGTGGCGATGTCCCGGCCGGTGCCTTGGCCGACGCCATTGCCGAGGGCGCCGCCGACGACACCGCCAGCCACGGCGCCGAGGCCGGAGCCGTCGCCTTCGCGGGTGACGGCCCGCACCGACTCGATCACGCCGCATTCACGGCAATAGGCCGGCGGGGCGTTGTAGCTGGGCTCAGGGTAGTGCACCACGGCGTCCTCGCGGCCATTGTCGTATTGGCTGTACTGGCGGCGAGCGGGGCGGCTGCTGTATTCCCGGCTGTTGTCGACGCTGCGGGGCACGGTGGCATGTTCCGTCTTCTTGACCGTAATCGCCTTGTCGGTGGCGACGGCCGGTGCGGCGGCAACGGGAGCCGCCGGTGTTTCGGCGACCGGGGCGACAGGGGCGGCGACCACGGGGGTGGGGGGCTCGGCCTCATGGCGCGGCAGCAGACCCGTGACGTAGGCAGTGCCGGCCAGGGCGAAAACGGTGACGGCGCTGGCGGCGACCCAGAGCATGGGATGCAGGCCGCCCCGTTTGGGCGCGGCGTTGGAAATTGGGGTGGGTGTGTTGTCGTCGCTCATGGCGTTCTCCTCGTTAGTGCGAATATGGGCACATTAACGCCAGCCGGTGCCGGCGGAGGACAGCGGCAACAGACCGTTACAAAGCTGGTGAAAGCATTAAAACCTTGCGCGAGTGCCTCTCGGTCTTAGCTTCCACTGTTTTTGCGTTGGCTACGCAACAGGAAACGGGACGGGTCCAGGGCATCGGCCAATTCCCGTTCCAGGGGCAGCGGATCGCCATCCAGGCGGGAGGCCAGCAATTCCGCCGCCAGCGGGGCCCAGACCATGCCCCGGCTACCGAGCCCCACCAGGCAATGGAGTCCTGGCTGGCGCGGCACTTCGGCCAGTTGGGCTTCCCGTCGCAAGGGATCGGCGAGGAAGGCTGCCGTGTCGGGCAGCGGGCCCACCAGGGGCAGACGGTCCGGGGTGGCGGTGCGAAAACCGACCCGGCCTTCCATGTCTTGCGGGTCGAAGGCCGACAGGTCGATGCCGGGCAGCAAGGCCCGGAGGTGGTCCAGGTTGGTGACGTGGCCCTCGGCGCGTGGATGTGGGTCGTCGTCGTTGAAATCGAAGGTGGCACCGAAACAATGGCGGCCGTCCAGGGCGGGCGTCAGATAGCCGTTGCCGCACAGGGCGGCCTTCAGGGCGGGAATGGCACCGCCTTGCGCCGCCGTGCTGGCGATGCTGACCTGGCCCCGCACTTTCGACAGCGGCAGTTCGGGGACGAGGGACAGGGTTTCGTGGGCGCTGGCCAAGATGACCTGGGGCGCACTGGCCAAGACTTGGCCGTTGGCAGCGAGGGCCCGCCATTCCCCATCGCGGTAGGACAGGTGGGCCACCTTGGCGTTGAAGGTCGCGGTCACGGGCCAGCGGGCGAGCAGGGCGCGGCACAGGGTGGGCGGCGACAGCCAGCCCGAACCCGGGTAATACCAGGCACCGGCAGCGACCGGCGCGCCGGCCAGGGCCGAGGCTTCGGTGGCGTCCACGTATCGGGCGTAATCGGCGGGAAAACCGAGGGCCTCGATGGTTTGTCTTTGCTGTTTTTCCTGTTCGCCATCCCGCGCCAGTTGCAGGACGCCGCTGGCACCCCAGCGCAGGCCGGGGTTTTCCGCCGCCAGGGTGGCAAACAGGCGGGCACCGTAGAGAGCGCAGGCCCGGGTGATGCGGGCCATGAAGTTGTCGTCCCGGGACAGTACCGGGTGCATCAGGCCCACCAGGTTGCCCGACGCCTCCTGGGCTGGGCCGTCACGACGTTCCAGCAGGCGCACTTGCCAGCCCCGGGCGGCCAGGCGCTCCGCCGTGGCGCAACCGGCAACCCCGGCGCCGATGACCAGCGCACGTTTGTCAGCGACGCCACTAGGGTCGGCGGCGGCAGGGCGCGGTGCCCCCGTGCCCTTGCTCCGCACGGGGGCGAATCTCCCGACCAGCATTTCACGTTTGCGGCCAAAACCGGCGCTCTTGTCCAATTGCCAACCCTGATGGCCCAGGGACTGGCGCACTTCACTGGCCACGCTCCAGGTGGCGAGGCTGGCGCCGGGGACACACAGGCGACTGACGGTACGGATCAGGCCCGGGCTCCACAGGGCGGGGTTCTTGGCCGGGGCGAAGCCGTCGAGGTAAAGGGCATCGGCTCGGGCCACCATCTTGGGCAATAGCTTGAGGGCATCCCCCAGGAACAGGGTCAGGGTGACCCGGCCAGCGTCCAACAACAAACGATGGACGCCCGGCGTGAGGGGCGGCCAGGCCGCCAGCAATTCGGCGGAGAGTGCCGCCAATTCGGGCCAGCGTTGGTGCAGTTGGGCCAGGTCGTCGCGGCGGAAGGGGTGGAGTTCCACCGAGACGAAATGCAGCCGTCCGCTGCGGGCCGGATCGCGCCGCCAGGCATCCCAGGTGGCGAGGAAATTAAGGCCGAGACCGAAGCCGGTTTCCAGCACGGTGAAGCGGTCGCGATCCTGCCAGCGTTCGGGCAGGCCATTGCCGCCGAGGAACACGTGGCGAGCCTGTTCCAGGCCGCCGTCGGTGGAGTGGTAGACGTCGTCGTAGGCGCTGGAAAGGGGCACGCCCTGGTCGTTGAAGGCCAGGGGGGCGGGGACGATGGCGTCGGGATGGGTCATGGCTGGCGCGGCATCAGGGCTTCAGAAAAGCAAAAGGCCCTGCGCGGGCAGGGCCTGGAACGTGTTGCGAGCGTTCAATCCTCGCGCCGCATCTGGGGGAACAGGATCACGTCGCGAATGGCCGGGCTGTCGGTGAGCAGCATGACCAAGCGGTCGATGCCGATGCCGCAGCCGCCGGTGGGGGGCAGGCCGAATTCCAGGGCGCGGATGTAGTCGGCGTCGTAGTACATGGCCTCCTCGTCGCCGGCGTCCTTGGCCTTGACCTGCTCCAGGAAGCGGCGGGCTTGATCCTCGGGGTCGTTCAGCTCGGAGAAGCCGTTGGCGATTTCGCGGCCGACGATGAACAGTTCGAAGCGTTCGGTGATGTCGGGACGGTCATCGGAAGCGCGGGCCAGGGGGCTGACTTCCACCGGATAGTCGATGATGAAGGTAGGTTCCCACAGCTCGGCTTCGGCCAGTTCCTCGAAGGCCAGCAGTTGCAGGGTGCCCAGGCCGGTACCGGGTTTCACGTCCACCTTCATGGCCTTGAGCTTGTCGGTGAGCCAGGCGGCGTCGCTCAATTGCTCGAAGCTGAAGCCGGGGTGGAATTTCTGGATGGCTTCCACCATGGTCAGGCGGTGGAAGGGCTTGGACAGGTCCAGCGCCTTGCCTTGGTATTGGAATACCTCGGTGCCCAGGGCTTCCCGGGCGGAGTGGCGCAGCAGGCCCTCGGTGAAATCCATGAGGGTCTGGTAGTTGGCGTAGGCCTCGTAGAACTCCATCATGGTGAATTCGGGATTGTGCCGGGGGCTCAAGCCTTCATTGCGGAAGTTGCGGTTGATTTCGAACACCTTCTCGAAACCGCCCACCACCAGGCGCTTGAGGTAAAGCTCGGGGGCAATGCGGAGGAACATTTCCAGGTCCAGGGCATTGTGGTGGGTGACGAAGGGCTTGGCCGAGGCGCCGCCGGGGATGGGGTGCATCATGGGCGTTTCCACTTCCATGAAACCGGCGTGGATCATGTAGTTGCGGATGCTGGAAACGATCTTGCTGCGGGCGACGAAGGTGAAACGCGACTCTTCGCTGGTGATGAGGTCCAAGTAGCGCTGGCGGTACTTGGTTTCCACGTCGGACAGGCCGTGGAATTTTTCCGGCAGGGGGCGGATGCACTTGGACAGCAGGCGGATGGAGACGGCGCTGACGGTCAGTTCGCCGGTCTTGGTTTTCATCATGGTGCCGACCACGCCGACGATGTCGCCCAAGTCCCATTTCTTGAACTCGGCGTAGCTTTCGTCGCCCACGCCATCCTTGCTGACGAAAATCTGGATGCGGCCGGACATGTCCTGGATGGTGGCGAAACTGGCCTTGCCCATCACGCGCTTGAGCAGGATGCGGCCCGCCACCTTGACTTCGATGGGGGTGGCTTCGAGCTCTTCCTTGGTCTTGTTCTCGTAGAGTTCGCCGAGCTTGCCCGCCAGATTTTCCCGAACGAAGTCATTGGGATAGGCCTTGCCGGCGTCACGCCAGGCTTTCAGCTTCTCGCGCCGCTCGGCGATGATGTGGTTCTCGTCCTGGGCGGGGGCGGAAGGGGCGGCGTTCTGTTCGGCTTGACTCATGGCGAAGGCGCTTTCGGGAAGTTGGTGCGGAAGTTGATGCAATTAAGCCCGCTATTGTCGCCGATTCGACCTTGATTGAACAAGCCACATCGATTCTCAGGATTGCCTGGTCTTGTGCTTGCGGGCTTTGCGCTTGCGCCACCAGAGGATGGCACCGGTCGCCGCCAGCAGGGCTGTTGCCAGGCCGGCGGCGGTGAGCAGCATGCGATAGGGCAGGCCGAAAACATGGCCCATGTGCAGGGCGCCCAGCCAGTTGCTGAAGGTATTTCCCCGGGCACCGCCGGTGGGCAGCCATTGTCCGCGCACTTCACCGGTGTTGGCGTCGATGAGGATGCCGGTGTTGCCGACATCGTGGCGCAGGTCAGCGCTGCTGTGGACCATGTAGGCGTAGATGCCACGACCCTGGTCGAAACGCAGTCTTTCTTCAGAATCAACGGTGAATCCCTGGCGGTGGGCCAGGACGGCCATCTGGTGGCGGGCCTTTTCCAGGGCCACCTGCCAACCCAGGACCGGTGTGGTCAGCGGTTCGGCCTGTTTGGGCACGTTGCGCCAGGAAAGATCAAAGGGGAGCAGACGGCTCATGATTGGCAAATAGACCTGGTCGCGCAGGGTGAACATGACGCTGGACCAGGCCAGGATCAGCAGCAGCCCCCAGAACCAGAGTCCTCCGGCGCGATGCAGGTCGAGGGTGCGGCGATGGAAGCCGGCGTCGCGCTTGATCTGCCAGGACGTTCGCCATTTGCTCAGGAACGGACGGCCCTTGGGCATGGTCAGGATTGCCCCGGCAAAGCAGTCGATGGTCCAGAGTACGGCAATGACCCCCAGCAACAGGGTTCCCCAGGGGTTGGGCAGGGCCAGGGTGTAGTGCACCCGGGCGATGAAGGGCATCAGGGTTTCCCGGTCCCAGTGGAAGGTGCCCCGGGAGCGAATGCCCTGTACGGTGCCTTGCCAGGGATCGACGAAGACCTCATCCTGAACGGTTGATCCCGGATGGGCGATCCGCATCCGGACCGTGTGGCCGGGGTGCGGATGCAGGGGCATGTCATCGACGCGACGGGTTTGCTTGAGGCCTGCATCTTGATTCAGCCAAGTCTCCACCTGGGCTCGCAGGAGGACGGGGTCAAGGGGAGCCTGTCCTGCCGTTGGGGAGGCCGTCAGATGGAGCGATGGCGCCAGCCAGGTGTCCAGCTCCTCATACCAGGCCAACAGCGCCCCGGTGAGGCCCGTGATGACGAGAAAGAGCGTTGCGGTCAGCCCCAGCCAGCGGTGGATGAGGACTAGGTGTGGGCGTTTTACCATCGTAGGGTGAGGCTGGCGATTGCGCTTCGTTCGGCACCGTAAAAGCAGGTCGTGGTGCTGTAGTAGCAGGATTGAATGTAGTTCTTGTCGAACAGGTTGTTGATGTTCAAAGCCGCCCGCCAGGCGCCGGTATCGTAGGCAATCAGGGCATCGACGACGGTGTAGTCGGGCAGTCGGGCCGGCGTCGGGGTGCTGCCCAGGACATAACCGCTGGTGCCCATGATGCGTCTTACGCCGGCACCGATTTGCAGACCTTGCAGCTCAGGCGTGTTGAAGCTGTAGCGAGTCCAGAGGGATACGGTTTGCTTGGGTACGCCGGAAGGAACCGTGCCCAGGTCGGCTCCATTGCTTTTGGTGACCTTGGCGTCGGTATGGGCGTAGGAAGCCAGCAGGTCCACGGTCTTGCCGACCTTGGTGGCGGCTTCCAGCTCCAGGCCGCGGGAACGGATTTCCCCAGTCTGGACTTGGTAGCCGGTATGGGACGGGTCCGGGTCGGTGGTCAGCACATTGCTGCGGCGCAGGTCGAACAGGGCGGCGGTGACGCTGCTGTCGCTGCCCGCTGGCTGGTACTTGAGGCCCACTTCCGTCTGTTTGCCGGTGAGGGGATCGAAGGCTTTGCCGTTGAAGTCGGTGCCGCTGGCCGGTTCAAAGGATTTGGCGTAGCTGACGTAGGGCGACAGGCCGTTGTCGAACAGGTAAACCACGCCGGCCCGTCCCGTGAGGGCGGATTGCTGCTGGGACGTGATGGTCTTGGCAAGCAAGTCCTTGGTGCTGCTGCGGGCCCAGTCCTGGCGCAGCCCCACTAGGAAAACCCAGTGCTTTTGGTATTTGATCTGCTCCTGGGCGTAGAGCCCGGTCTGGATGCTGCTGGTGTCCGCGTTGCGGCTCAGGTTGGCGTTGGGGGTGATGGTGGCGCCGTACACCGGGGCGTACAGGTCCAGGGCCGCCACGGTGCCCCGGCGTTCCTGGCGGGTGGCCGGGGCATTCAGGTAGTCGAGGCCGATCAGGCTGGTGTGCTCGAATTCCCCATGATGCCATTTGGCCTCCATCTGGTTATCCATGGTCAGGGCCTGGTATTCATCATTGCGCATATAGGCAAAGCGGTTCAGCAGGCGCTGATTGGCTTGCAGGCCGCTGCCGTAGGCGGAGTTCCAGACCATTTCCGAGTGGTAGTAGCGCAGGTTCTGACGGAAGTTCCAGGTGTCGTCGAGACGGTGCTCCAACAGATAGCCGACCGTGGAGGTCTTGGTTTCCCATTTGTCGAAACCGGGTTCGCCGGTGAACAAATTGCGCGGCAGTTCGCCGTAGGGATTGGCCTTGGCCGTTCCCGCCACGGGCAGGCCCCAGTTGTAGGCGGTGCGGGTTTCCTGGTAGCTGGCCAGCAGGGTCAGGCTGGTGTCGGCGGACGGTCGCCAGGTCAGGGCGGGGGCGATGTAGGTGCGCCGGTCGGGAATGTGGTCGGTCATGGAGTCCGCATCCCGTGTCATGGCGGTCAGGCGGTAGGACCACTCTCCCGTGGCGCCCACGGGCCCGCCCAGGTCGACGCCCACCTGGCGACGGTTGTAACTGCCGGTCTGGAACTGGGCTTCATGCAAGGCTTCCTGGGTCGGACGTTTGGTGACCACGTTGATCACACCACCCGGGGCGACCTGGCCGAAGAGGACGGACGCCGGCCCCTTGAGCACTTCCACCCGTTCCAGGCCGTAGGGCTCGACGGTGGAGGCGTAGATACCCAGGGCCTGGCGCATGCCATCCCGATAAACCGCCGTATCGGTGGTGGCGAGCCCGGCGGCAAAGCCGCGCAGGTTGAAGGAGTCGTCGGTGAGGTTGATGCCCCGGGCGGATACGACGCCGGCGCTGTAGCGCAGGGCGTCCTGAAGGGAGGGCGCGCCCTGGTCGTCCATCTGGTCCCGGGTGACCACGGTGACGACCTGGGGGATTTCCGCGAGGGGCGTGTCGGTTTTGGTGCCGGTGGCCGTGCGCCGGGCGACATAGCCGTGCACGGGGCCCCAGGCGGTCTCTCCTTCCTGGGTCGCCTTGACGTTGACGGCGGGGAGCACCGCTTCGGTTTTCGTGGTGGGAATTGGACGCAGGGTGTAGCTGCCCAGATCGGTCTTGACCAGTTCCAGGCCCGAGCCGGCCAGGGCTTGGCGCAGGGCTTGTTCGGCCCCCATGCGGCCCTTGACCGGCGCGGCCTGACGGCTGCCGATGGTGGCGGCGTCCACCGTCAGGGTCAGGCCGGCCTCCCGGCTGATGCGGTTGAGACTGGCGGCCAGGGGGCCGGCGGGCAGGTCGTATTCATGGGCCTGGACCTGGGCCGGGTTGGCTTGCGCCAGCACCGGGAAGGGAAACGACAGGGGCAGGAGAAGACCCAGGGCCAGCACAAGCGGCGTGGGACGGAAGCTCGGGGTGAAATCACGGGGCATGGGGATACTCCAAAAGCAGGGGATAGGGGTGTTTTTCCCTATGCCGAGCGAGGAGCGAAAAGTGACAGGGGCCGGGCGAAATTTTTAAGGTTCCTGCCGTTCCTCGATGCGCAGCCAGAGGTTTCCCCGTCGTGTCAGACGGACGGGAAGCACCTGGGTCAGCGAGGCAATGGCGTAGTCGGTGTTGCCGAGGGGGACCGTGCCGGTGACGCGCAGCTGGGCAAGCGTCGTGGCGACGGAAAGGTAGCCAGGGCGGTAACGGGCAAGTTCCTTGACCAGTTCATCCAGGGGCATGTTTTCCACGGCCAGCATGCCGCTTACCCAGGCATCCGCCTCGGGCCGGGCCGGTTGGATCTCGCCGAGACCCTGGGGGCCAAGGCGCAAACTGCTGCCTGCCGTGACCCGTTGCTCCTCCCGGCAAGGGCTGTCCACGGCGTCGTTGCATGCGCGGGGGCGGGCAAGCACGGCCGACTCGGTGACGGTGATCATCGTGCCTTGCTCGTCTCGGCGGGTAAGGAAGCGTGTGCCCAAGGCACGCAGACTGCCGTCTTCGGTCAGGACTACAAAGGGACGGGGATCACCGTGGCCGGTTTCGACCTGGATTTCCCCGGACAGTAGGCGCAGGGCCCGGCGCGATGGCGTGAATTGGAGGTCTACGGCGCTGCGGGTGTTGAGCACGATCACCGTCTGGTCGGGCAGCACCACGCGGCGTTGTTCGCCGGTGCCCGTGCGGTAATCGGCCAGCAGACCCGACAGGGGCTGAAAACGGTCCACCGCGCCCAGGCCGATGGCGGCGAGCAGCAGCATGCTGGCAACCGTGGCGAGGGGCTTGACGCGATTGCGCCGTGGCTTGAGCAGCACCTGGCGCAGGGCAGGGGCCTGGGGCAAGGACTGGAGGCGGGCATCGATCATGCCGAGCTGACGCCAGGCACGGGCATGGTCGGCATGGGCGTCAAGCCAACGTTGTAGGCCGGGCAGATGTTCAGTCGAGTCCGCATCGAGGCGCAATTGCCAGGCGATGGCGTCATCCAGGACTTTGCTGGATACCGGCTGTTCGTCTTCCTGTCGCGCCGTTTGTGTCGCCATCACGGTGTCACCGCGCCGAATCGAAGTTGGTAGCAGTGCCTGGCGCCGGTAGCGAGATACTGGCGCACCCGGGAAACGGAAACCCCCAGTTCCGCGGCAATCTCGGCATGCCCCAATCCGTCCAGCCGGCTCATGAGCCAAGCCGCGCGCACCTTGGGGGCAAGGCCGTCGAGAAGGCGGTCCACTTCCAGCAGGGCTTCCAGTATCAGATGCTGCTGTTCCGGCGAGGGCGCCGTGGCTTCCGGCTGGTGGGCAAGGGATTCGAGCCAGGCTTTTTCCAGTTCCCGGCGGCGATAGAAGTCCACCACCAGGCCGTGGGCAATGGTGGTGAGGAAGGCCCGGGGTTCGCGGACATGCTCAAGCTGCTCGCTGCGGGAGGAGAGGATGCGGAGGAAGGTGTCGTGGGCGAAGTCGGCGGCCCGCTCGGCACAGCCGAGCTTGAGCCGCAACCAATTCCGCAGCCAACCGTGATGGTCGTGGTAAAGGCCTGCGATAGGGTCCGATGCGACGTTGGATGGGGAAATGATGCTCACGGCTGCCTCCGGGACGGTCCAGGGACCGCAAAATTGGCTGGCTGGCCGGAGGTGGGCTGGCTTGCTCTAGTTGAGAACCATTCTTATTTTCCCATTGGGGTGGTCCTCCGTCAATGGCTGTCCTTCCAGATGGTTGTCTTGGGGCGGCCAACTTGGCTGCTTGGGTATAATCGCGCCCCTTTGCCGCGCATGCGCCGCCTGTTCGCGCATGGCCTTCATTCGGCATCCCTCCCCCAGGAAAGCCCGCTGTGTCCGCCCTCGACCAAGAAATCGCCCGTCGCCGCACCTTTGCCATCATTTCCCACCCGGACGCGGGTAAGACCACCCTGACCGAGAAGCTGCTCTGGTTCGGCGGTGCCATTCAGGTGGCCGGCGAAGTGCGTGCCCGCAAGGCCAGCCGCCATGCCACGTCTGACTGGATGGAGCTGGAAAAGCAGCGGGGCATCTCGGTCACGTCGTCGGTGATGCAGTTCCCCTACCGGGACTACATTGTCAATCTGCTGGACACCCCCGGCCACGAAGACTTTTCCGAGGATACTTACCGCACCCTCACCGCCGTGGATTCGGCCGTGATGGTGATCGACTCGGTCAAGGGCGTCGAGGAACGCACCATCAAGCTGCTGGACGTGTGCCGTCTGCGCGACACGCCCATTCTCACCTTCATCAACAAGCTGGACCGGGAAGGCCGGGAGCCCATTGATCTGCTGGACGAAATCGAGTCCGTGCTGAACATCCAGTGCGCCCCCATGACCTGGCCCATCGGCATGGGCAAGCGCTTCCGCGGCGTCTACCACCTGACCAACGACAGCGTGCAGTTTTTCGACCCCCAGGCCGAGAAAGGCACGTCCGAAATCATTCAGGGCCTGGACAATCCGCGCCTGGACGAACTCCTCGGCAGCCAGGCCGAGGAGTTGCGCAACGATATCGAACTGGTGCGCGGCGCGTCCCATGCCTTCGACCAGGAAGCCTATCTGGCCGGCAAGCAGACGCCGGTGTTCTTCGGTTCCGGGGTGAACAACTTTGGCGTGCAAAGCGTGCTCGACGCCGTGGTGGACATGTCGCCGCCGCCCCTGGCCCGCCCCGCCCAGACCCGCACGGTGGCGCCCAACGAACCCAAGTTCGCCGCCTTCGTCTTCAAGATCCAGGCCAATATGGACCCCAAGCACCGGGACCGCATCGCCTTCCTGCGCATCTGTTCCGGCAAGTTCGAGCGCGGCATGAAGATCAAGCAGGTGGCCGGCGGCAAGACCATGGCGGTGAACAATGCCATCACCTTCATGGCCCAGGATCGCAGCATCATGGACGAGGCCTATTCCGGCGACATCATCGGCATTCCCAACCACGGCACCATCCGCCTCGGCGAAACCTTCACCGAGGGTGAGGATCTGCGCTTCACCGGCATTCCTTCCTTCGCGCCGGAACTGTTCCAACGGGCCGTGCTGAAGAACCCCCTCAAGCTCAAGCAATTGCAAAAGGGCTTGCAGCAGTTGGCGGAGGAGGGGGCCACCCAGTTGTTCCGTCCGGTCGGCACCAACGACCTGATCCTGGGCGCCGTGGGTGCCCTGCAATTCGACGTGGTGGCCCACCGTTTGGAAAACGAATATGGCGTCGATGCCGTGTTCGAATCCGTGTCCGTGGCCACCGCCCGTTGGCTCACCGGCACGCCGGACCAACTGCGCGCCATTGCTGACAAATATCCCATGAACGTGGCCCTGGATGGCGGCGGCGACTACGTGTATCTGGCTTCCAGCCGGGTCAACCTGCAATTGACCCAGGAACGCTTCCCCGACATCCAGTTCCACGAAACCCGCGAAGTG
Organism: Denitratisoma sp. agr-D3; assembly: GCF_054658675.1. Classification (NCBI taxonomy): domain Bacteria; kingdom Pseudomonadati; phylum Pseudomonadota; class Betaproteobacteria; order Nitrosomonadales; family Sterolibacteriaceae; genus Denitratisoma; species Denitratisoma sp. agr-D3. Next base: position 147,938 of record NZ_BAAGIA010000004.1, read on the forward strand.
CATTGAGTGTCCCGGCAATGACCGCCATGGTTCACGACACGCCCGTGCTCAAGCCCTTCGACGATGCCGGTTTCGTGGCCACCGTCCAGGCGGAAACCCAGCACTGGCTGGAGAAGGCCGTCATTGGCCTCAATCTGTGCCCCTTCGCCAAGGCGGTCCATGTCAAGAAACAGGTGCGCTATGCCATCACCGCGGCGGAAACCGCCGACGAATTGCTGGCCGAACTGGCCAACGAGTTCCGCCTGCTGACCGACACCGAGCCCAAGCTCCTGGACACGATTCTGTTGGTTCATCCCCGGGCCATGGTGGATTTCCTCGACTACCATTTCTTCCTCCAGGAAGCCGAAGCCCTGCTGCGCAACGAGGGCTACGAGGGCATCTACCAGATCGCCAGCCTCCATCCCCAGTACGAGTTCGCCGGCAGTGCGCCGGACGACATCGAGAACTACACCAACCGCTCCCCTTATCCAACCCTGCACCTGCTGCGGGAAGCCAGTATCGACCGGGCCGTGGCGGCTTTTCCCGATCCCGAGTCCATCTACGAGCGCAACATGGAAACCCTGCGGCGCCTGGGACCGGAGGGGTGGCAGCGCCTGTTGGCAAAGGACGAACCTTCGTCCTGACGCCGTCGTCCGAGCGTCGTACGAGGGCGAACGTGACACAGGCAACTACACGGCTTGCTCCGTGGTGGTGCATCCCTTAAAGTGGGCCGATGCCGGATGGCCGGCGCCGATTGATCGTTCACCGCAGGAGATTGCCATGAACAAATTCCTTTTCCGTACCTTCTGTCTCGCCGCCCTCCTGGCTGGCGCCACGACCGCCCACGCCATGGACCGGCGCCAGGCCGAGGCCCGTTACGCGGAGGACAAGAAGCTTTGCTATGAGGAATCCTCCTCCAGCGCCCGCATGCAATGCCTGCGCGATGCCCGCGCCGAGTACGACCGCGCCCTGACCACGGTGCAGACCGCGCCCTCGTCCTCCACCTACCAAAGCCGCCAATACTGCGCCGAATGCGGCCAGGTGGTGGCGGTGAACGTGGAGGAGCGGGCCGGTGAGGGCAGCGCGGTTGGCACCATTGCCGGCGGCGTCGCTGGTGCCGCCCTGGGCAGCGGCGTGGGACAGGGCACCGGCCGCGATCTGGCCACCATCGCCGGTGCCGTGGGCGGTGCTTTTGCCGGCCGGGCCATCGAGGGCAAGATGAAGTCGGAAAAAGTCTGGAAGGTCACCGTCCGCTTCGAAAATGGCGGCGAGCGTATTTACAGCTTCGACAACGATCCCGGCCTGGCCATCGGCACGCCGGTCCGCGCCAGCGGCAGCAGCATCCAACGGCGCTGATCCTTCCGTTCGCTCCGCGCCGCCGTGGCCGAAGAGGTCGAACTCAAGCTCTCCCTGGCCGGCGCGGATCAGCGTCGCCTGTTGCGCCACCCGCTGCTGAAGCGCGGTCGGCTGCTCCAGCGGCGGAAAATCGTCAATCTGTACTTTGATACGCCCGATCTGCATTTGTTTAGGCGGGGCGTTGCCCTGCGCTTGCGCCGCCTGGGCAGCCAATGGTTGCAGACGGTCAAGGCCGAGGGCGTTTCCGGCGGCGGTTTGAGCACGCGACCGGAATGGGAGACCGCCTATATCGGGCGCTTCGACTTTTCCGTCGTGGATGACCCGGCCCTGCGGCGGTTTTTGCAAGGACCGGATTGCCAGCCGCGCCTGTTGCCCTGCTTTGAAACCACCTTTTGGCGCAGTACCTGGCGCTTCGAACCCCGTCCCGGCCAGGGCCTGCTGCTGATGTTGGACCGCGGCCAGGTCTTGGCTGGCGGTCGGCAGGAAGAAATTTCCGAGCTGGAACTGGAGTTGGATGGGGCGACGGTGGACGATGCGTTCGATCTGGCGGAAGGCCTGGGGCAACGTATCTGTCTGCTGCCGGAGTTGCGCTCCAAGGCCGAACGGGGCTATCGCCTGGCCCTGGGCCAGGCGGAGTCCCCCCACAAGGCCGGCATTTCTCCCTTGTCGCTCCAGGGCACGGCGCGGTCGGCCTTTCGCACCCTCTGGCTCGATTGCCTGGAGCATTGCCTGCGCAACCAGCCCGGCGTTCTCCAGAGCGAAGACGAGGAATTCATTCACCAGATGCGGGTGGCCTTGCGCCGCCTGCGGGCGGTCCTGGCACTGTTCGCCCCGGTGTTGCCGGCCTCGGCCCAGACGTTCTTGCCGGCCTTGCGGCCCTTGTTGGCGGCCTTGGGCGAGGCACGGGACCTGGACGTGGTGGCGCTGGAGATGGTCGCTCCCGTGCAGGCCGAGCGTCCCCGGGATCGTGCCCTGACCGCCCTGGTGAGGGATCTCCAGGTGCGGCGACAGGCAGCCCGGCATCGGGTGGCGGCCCTGATCCGCAGTCCAGCCCATGGCCGCTTGCTGTTGGCGGCCTTGCGTCTCGCCCATGGCTGGCACGCCAATGGGCCGACCCAGGATGGGGAGGTGGCCCTGGTGCCTTTTGCTGCCCACCGCTTGGCGCGGGCCCACCGGCGCGTAACGCGACGGGCGACGGAAGCAGAGCCGGAGGATTGGGCCTCTCTCCATCGCCTGCGGATTGCGATCAAGCGGCTACGCTACAGCCTGGAGTTCCTTGCCCCCCTGCTGCGGCACAAGGCCCGGGAACGACTGCTGGCCGGCCTGGCCCGGCACCAGGAGACGCTGGGCTTGCTCAATGACTGGGCGACTTTGGACGCACGCCTGGGCAAGGATTTTGACGGCACCGCCACTACCCGCGCGGCCGCCAAACGGGTCCGGCACTGGCATGGGGAGCGACGTCGGGCCCTGGCGGCAAGCATGGCGGGGGACCTAGCTTTTCTGGCGCGGTTACCGGCGATTCCCTGGAAACGACGACTCGTCGGCAAGCGCTGACCCCGTTTGTGGTGCGTCGATAGGCTAGGGGCCGAGTGTTGCGGCCGGGCAAATATCGTCGCCATTACGTCACAAAAGTCACACCTCCTCCAGAACCCCTCGGCTACCATGACGTCACTGCCTTGTGCCGTGATCCCATGGATAACGCTCTGACCGTCGAAAACCTCTACTTGCGCCAGCAGCTGCAATCGTTGCTGGCGAAAGCGCGGCAGAACGAGGAAAAACTGCGGCGTTTCGACCAGATCGAGCGCCGCTTGATCGGCATCCGCTCCCTGGTTGAATTGATCCAGTTCCTGCTGAAGGACTTCCGCGAGGCTTTCCGCCTCGATGCGATGGCCTTGCTGCTGGTGGATCCCGAGTACGAAATCACCCGACTGTTGGAGCAGGAAAGCGCCGGGCGCATGCCTTTCCCCGGCCTGTGCCTGCTGGAGGATGCCTCCTCCTTCTCCTCCCTGTATCCCCGCAACCGTCCCTGTCTGGGGCCCTACGACCCGGGGCGGGCCGCCCAGCAGTTTCCGCCCCATGCCGAACTAGCCTCGGTGGCTTTGCTGCCCCTGCTGCGCCAGAACACGTTGATCGGCGGCCTTCACCTCGGTAGCGCCAGCGCGGACCGGTTCAGCGCCGACGACAGCACCGACTTCCTCGAACGGCTCACCTCCATTGCCAGCATCTGTCTGGAAAACGCCCTCAACCACGAACGGCTCCAATCGGTGGGGCTGACCGACGTGCTGACCGGCATCAACAACCGGCGCTATTTCGAAAGCCGCTGCCTGGAAGAAGTGGCCCTGGCCCGACGCAACGGTTCTCCCCTGGCGTGCATGTTCTTCGACCTGGACCATTTCAAGCACATCAACGACAGTCTCGGCCATCAGGCCGGGGACGAAGCTTTGCGCAAGGTGGCCAGCGTCATCAAGCTGATGCTGCGTTCCTGCGATGTGCTGGCCCGTTACGGCGGCGAAGAGTTCGTCGCCCTGTTGCCCCAGACTTCCCTGGCCCACGCCAAGGAAATCGCCGAGCGCATCCGCGCCGCCATCGCCGCCCATTGCTTCGAGCCCATGGCCGGCGAGGCGCCCCTGGTGGTCACGGCCTCCATCGGCGTCTCGGTATTGCCGCCGGTCAAGGCCGGCGCCCGGGCCGAAGAACAATCCGCCCAGATGATCGCCACCGCCGACCAGGCCCTTTATCAGGCCAAACGTGGCGGCCGCAACCGGGTGGTGGCGCTCTGAGCCGCTCAGCGCCTTAGTTCCGTTTGTCCCGTTTAGCCGTGACGTCCTATTGCCGTTAGCCGGCTAGCGTCGCCTGGCGGGCGGCTTTTCCGTGAAGCACTGGCAGCTCATGCCCGAGGCGGCAACCACTTCCCGTTCTGGCGCGGTCCGGCTTTTGAAGCCCAGGGCGCGGCAACCGTAGGGAAACCCCGGATCGAAGGTGATGTAGTAGTGAAGACAACGCGGACAGCGGATGTCGAGCGGCGTGTCGTCTCGGGTTTCGGTGGCGGACAAAGCGGAGCGGCGGAAAAACAGGAAGCCCGGATTCTAGCTCCAGCCGCGCCGGGGCCAGAGCCGGGCCGCGGCGATGGTGAGGGTGGCCAGCAACAGGGCGGCTCCCGCATTGTGGGCGACGGCCAGCGGCAGCGGCAATCCGCCCAGCACATTGCCGATCCCCAAACCGATTTGCAGGGCCAGGGCCGCCAGCATGGCGTTGCCGACTGCGCGCAGGGCGCCATGCTGGCGTAGGACCAGGGCCAGGCCGGCCACCGTCAGGCAGACGACGAGGGCACCGCCCCGATGGGCCAGATGGATGGCGGTCATGGCTGTGGTGGGCAGCAATTCGCCGCTGGCGGTATGGCCCAGTTCCCGACGTAGTTGGAAGCCCTGGGCGAAGTCCGCCTCTGGCAGCCATTGGCCGGCACGACAAGAGGGAAAGTCGTCGCACATGAGGGCGGCGTAGTTGCTGCTGACCCAGCCGCCGAGGGCGATCTGGCCCAGCACCACCACCATCGCGGCCAGGGTCCAGCGGTGCAGGGAGCCGTGGTCGCGGTCGCCGTATGCCATGTTGCGCCGGCAGAACAACCAGAGCAGCAGGGCGAAGATGCTCATGCCCCCCAGCAGGTGGGCGGTGACGACTGCGGGCTTGAGCAGCAGGGTGACCGTCCACATGCCCAGCAGGGCCTGGCCGATCACCAGCAGCAAGAGCAGGCTGGGCACCCAGGGGGAATGACGGCGCCGGTTGTGGCGCCGCCAGGACGACAGGGCGATGACCAGGATCAGCAGGCCCAGGGTGCCTGCGGCGTAGCGATGCACCATTTCTTTCCAGGCCTTGTGGGCCTCCACGGGCTTGTTGGGAAAGGCGGCGCTGGCGGCGGCATGCTCCTGGGGCGCGCTGGGCACGGTTAGGTGGCCGTAGCAACCGGGCCAGTCGGGGCAACCCAGGCCTGCATCGGACAGGCGCACGTAGGCGCCCAGGGCGATGACGCAAAAAGCCAGCAACAGGGCCAGGGCGATGGGCAGGGTGTCGCTTTTGATCATCAGATCAGCCGGTCGGCGAACAGAGCGGCGAACAGGCCGGTCAGATAGACGATGGACCAGCGGAAGGCGGCCCGGGCGGCGGCATCGGAGTAACGACGCCAGAGATCCCAGGCCACCGCCAGATAGCGCAGATTGAGCAAGGTCACCAGGCCGACGTAGATCGGTCCGGTGGCGCCCAGGGTGAAGGGCAGGTAGCTCACCGCCGCCAGCAGCACGGTGTACAGCAGGATGTGCAGGCAGGTGAGGGGCACGCCGTGGGTCACGGGCAGCATGGGGAGGCCGGCGGCGGCGTATTCGTCGCGCCGGTAGCAGGCCAGGGCCCAGAAGTGGGGCGGCGTCCACAGGAAGATGATGAGGAACAGGGCCAGGGCGGTGAGGCTCACTTCCCCGGTCATGGCGGCCCACCCCAGCACCGGCGGCATGGCGCCCGAGGCGCCGCCGATGACGATGTTCATGGGGGTGTTGGGCTTGAGCAGCAGGGTATAGACAATGGCGTAGCCGAGGAAAGTGGCCAGGGTCAGCCACAGGGTGAGGGCGTTGACCGCGCTGCCCAACAGCCAAAGACCAAGGCCGCCCGTGAGGCAGGCCAGGGTCAGGGTTTCCGCCGGCGAGATCAGCCCCTGGGGCAGGGGACGGGCCCGGGTGCGGGCCATGCGGGCATCGATGGTGCGTTCCACCAGGCAGTTGATGGCCGCCGCGGCCCCGGCCACCAGGGCGATGCCGACGCTGGCGAACAGCAGCCGTGTCAGGGAGGGCCAACCGGGGGCGGCCACCAACATGCCGATCATGGCGGTGAACACGATCAGGCTGTTCACCCTCGGCTTGCATTGGTCGACAAAGGCGGCCAGCTTGAGTCGCAGGGGCGGGAGAGCGAGGGGGCTATGGGCGGTATGGGTGGGGGCGGTGCGGTTCATGACATGCTCCTAGCTATAGCGCAGCAGGCGTTCCAGGTCCTTGAGAATTCCCTTGGGGGCGGCGTCCACCGGGTAACGCATGACCAAGCGCCCCTTGGGGTCCATCAGGTACAGGCGATAACGCCGATCCGTGGCGCTGTCCGAACGCTCTCCCCAGGTGGGCAGGGCGGCGCTCAGCAAATCCGGCTGCGCTTGCTTCAGCCTTGCCCCGTCCGCTGCGATCGCCTTGGCGTCGTCGCTGAGCCAGAGCCGGGCGACGCGGGGCATCTGTTTGTAGAGGGCGACGTGGACGCGACGGCTTTCCTCCAGCAGTTTTTCGCATTGGGCCGTGCACGGGCCGTTGCCGGCCACCACCAACATCCATCGGTCGTTGATCAGTTCGGCGGGCAAGGTCAGTGATTGCGCCGGTTGCAACAATTCACCATTGGGCTGTCCGCCGGGTTGCCAACCGGACAGGTAAAGGACGCTGGCGACGACCACCGGGGAAACCAGCAGACCGACGATGAGCAGCAGGGTGCGGGTGCTTTTGTTCATCGCCGTTGCCATCCCATGAAGAACCAGATCAACAGGGCCGAGACCGCGAAGCCGTACCACTGCAAGGCATAGGATAGGTGTTTTTCCCAACGCTCGTCGGGACGCGGCCAGTCGCGCACGAAGCCGGCGGGCGCGCTGGCGTCCAGTTGCAGCACCAGGCCGTGTACCGGATAGGGCACGGCAGCCTGGAAGCGGGCCAGGTCCAGGTTCTGCCAGAGTACCTGCCAGGGGATGCCGGCCCCCTGGGGCGGCTCCGCGCCGAGGGTGAAGAAGCGCTGGCCGGGGACCAGGGCGATACCGCTCAGGGTCAGTTCTTCCCCTGGCGTGGTGATGGGCGGAATATCCCGATGATCGGCGGCCGCGGGTATCCAGCCCCGGTTCACCAGCAAACGCAGATCGGAGCCGGCCAGGTGCAGCGGGGTGATGACGTGGTAACCGGCTCGCTCCTGGTACACCCGGTTATCCACCAGGAACTGCCGTTCTGGCTCGAAGCGTCCTCGCACCGTGACCGGTGCGTAGTTCAGGGCGTCCAGGTCGGTCGGGGCGAGGGGGATGGTGGGCAGGGCGATGGGACCGCGATGGACCTGCTGCGCCAAGCGTTCCTGCGCCTCCTGCTTGCGCTCGGCCTTGCCCTGCTGCCATTGTCCAAGATGGACGAACAGGGCCACGCAGGCCGCCACCAAGGGAATGCTCCACCAGCGGGGTGCGAAACGCTTGCCCTGGAAGGGGCTGGCGGCGCAGAATCGGTCCAGTCCTTTACGGAGCGCGCTCGTCATGTATACCTTGCTGGTGGTGCTCATGCTGTTGGGAATCGTCTTCAGCCTGTTCTCGGGACTATTCTTCGTCTATCGGGATCGGGGCGCCGGTTCGCGGGTGGCCAAGGCCCTCACGGTGCGGATTTCCCTGTCCATCGCCCTGTTCATCGGCCTCTGCCTGGCGTTTTGGTTGCGCCAGCATTCATAGCCAATACACCAGCACGAACAGCAGCAGCCAGACCACATCGACGAAGTGCCAATACCAGGCCACCGCCTCGAAGGCGAAGTGGCGTTCGGCGTCGAAATGCCCCGCCAGGGTCCGGGCCAGGATCACCGCCAGCATGATGGCGCCGAGGGTGACGTGGAAACCATGGAATCCGGTGAGCATGAAAAAGGTGGCGCCGTACACGCCGGCTCCCAGGGTCAGGCCCAGTTCCGTGTAGGCGTGGTGATATTCCCAGCCCTGGCAGCAGAGGAACAGCACACCCAGTAGCACGGTGAGCGCCAGGCCGAGGGTGAGTTGGCCGCGGCGGTTCTTGAGCATGCCCCAGTGGGCCCAGGTCAGGGTGGCCCCGGAGGTGAGCAGCAGGGCGGTGTTGATGGCCGGCAGGCCCCAGGCGCCCATGGGGGTGAAGCTCGGGCCTTTCGGGCCCGCGCCGGACAGGGGCCAACTGCCCTGGTAGTCCGGGTAGAGGGAGGTGCCGTGGTTGGCCATCATGGACAACAGGTCCGGCACCGAAATGTTGCGGGTGTAGAACAGTGCGCCGAAAAAGGCGGCAAAGAACATCACTTCGGAACCGATGAACCAGATCATGCCGTGACGGAAGGAGCGGTCCTCCCAGTCGCTGTAGGCCCCGGTCTGGTTTTCGTAGATGACCTTGCCGAACCACTTGAACAGCACGGCGATGATGGCTGCCGCCGCCGCCGTCATGATCCAGGCGCCGGGGCTGTAGTGGTTCATCTTGAGGATGAAGCCCAGGGCCAGGCTGAACATGCTGGCCGCCAGGATGACGGGGTAGATGCTCGGCTGCGGGACGAAGTAATGCTGGCCGGCGGTACTGGCGTGGTGGCTGTGGGAGGTCATCGTTGTTCTCCTGGGGGGGCAGGGAAGAAGGCGTAGGCCAAGGTCAGTTCACGGATGTTCCGGTCGAGGTCGGGATGGATGACGAAGGTCAGGGGCATTTCCCTCGCCTCGCCGGGGGCCATGGTCTGTTGGCGGAAGCAGAAGCATTCGAGTTTCTGGAAGCTCAAGGCCGCCTGGGTCGGGGAAACGCTGGGGACGGCCTGGCCGACGACGGTCTGGTGGGAGATGTTGCGTACCAGGAACCGGGTGGTGCGCATCTCGCCCGGATGCAGGTCGATGACCGGCTCCAGGGGTCGGATTTCCCAGGGCAGGCCAGGCATCAGGGTGGCGGTGAATTGCACGGTGAGGGTGCGCGCGGCGTCCACCTGGAGTGGGGCCACATCCTTGGCGGCGACAGCATCCTTGAGGGTTTTGCCGTTGAAGCCCACGGCCTTGCACAGGGTGTCGTAGAAGGGCACCAGGGCAAAACCGAAGGCAAAGCTGACGGCGGTCAGGCCCACCAGCTTCGCCACCAGGGCGCGGTGGCGACCCAGGGGCGAGGGGGCGGGGGGCAGGGCGGTGCTCATGACGCGGACTCAGCGCGGAATCAGAAAGCCGAGGCCGTAGAGCAGGGCCGCGACGGCGAACAACACCCAGGCGATGCGGCCGGCCAGGCGGCGTCGGCGGACCAGCTCCTGGGGCGTGAATTGGGCCGTCATCATCTCAGCGCACCGTGGGCTGGGTTTCCCAGCTGTGGTGGGGCGGCGGCGAGGAGAGTTCCCATTCCAGCCCCTCGGCGCCTTCCCAGACCTTGGCCTGGGCCTTTTCCCCACCCTTGATGCAACGCCAGATGTTCCAGGCAAAGAGCAGTTGGGAGAAGCCGAGGATGAAGGCACCGATAGTGGAAATGGCGTTGAATTCGGCGAATTGCAGGGCGTAGTCGGGAATCCGCCGCGGCATGCCGGCCAGGCCGAGGAAGAACTGGGGCATGAAGGTCAAGTTGAAGCTGATGGCGGTGAGCCAGAAGTGCAGCTTGCCCAGCTTTTCGTCGTACATGTGGCCGGTCCATTTCGGCAGCCAGTAGTACACCCCGGTCATCACCCCCATGATGCCGCCGGTGAACAGGGCATAGTGGAAGTGGGCGACGACGAAGTAGCTGTGGTGGTACTGGGCATCCGCCGCCACGTCGGCCAGCACCAGGCCGGTGAGGCCGGCGATGCCGAACAGCACGATGAAGCCGAGGGCGAACAGCATGGGCGTCTCGAAGGTCATGGCGCCGCGCCACATGGTGGCGATCCAGCAGAAGAACAGCACCGCCAGGGGCAGGGAAATGGACATGGTGCTGTACATGAAATACAGCAGGGCCGGCACCGGCATGCCGGCGGTGAAGAAGTGGTGCGCCCACACCACCAGGGACAGCACGCCGATGGCGATGAAGGAATAGACCTGGGCCTTGTAGCCGTAGGTGGGCTTGCGGGTGAAGGTGGACAGCACGTGGGGCATCAGGCCCCAGACCGGCAGCAGCAGGATGTACACCTCGGGGTGGCCGAAGAACCAGAACAGGTGCTGGAACAGGATGGGATCGCCGCCGCCGGCAGCGTTGAAGAAGTGGGTGCCGAAATGCCGGTCGGTGAGCAGCATGGTCACGGCGCCGGCCAGCACCGGCAGGGTGATCACCAACAGAAAGGCGGTGATCAGCCAGCCCCAGACGAAGAGGGGCATCTTCATCAGGGTCATGCCCGGGGCACGCATGTTGAAGATGGTGACGATGATGTTGATGGAGCCCATGATGGAACTGATGCCCAGGATATGCACGGCGAAGATGGCGAAGTCCACGCCGATGCCGCCCTGCACCGAGAGGGGTGCGTAGAAGGTCCAGCCCGTGGCCAGGGCGCCGTCGCCAACGCCGAACAGGGCGAGGACGAAGGGCAGGGTCAGCATCAGCGCCGCCGGTGGCAACAGCCAGAAGCCCCAGTTGTTGAGCCGGGGCAGGGCCATGTCCGGGGCGCCGATCATGAGGGGGATCTGCCAGTTGGCGAAGCCCGTGGCGGCGGGCATCAGCGCGCCGAAGATCATGACCAGGGCGTGGTTGCCGATGAGCTGGTTGAAGAACTCGGGGTGCATGAATTGCAGGCCGGGCTGGAACAGCTCGGCCCGCACCAGCAGGATCATCAGGCCGCCGAGGAAGAACATGACCAGGGAGAAGGTCATGTACATGGTGCCGATGTCCTTGTGGTTGGTGGTGGTGAGCCAGCGCATCAGGCCCTTGGGCTCATGGTGATGGGCGTGGCCGTCGTGGGCGATGGTTGCGGTATTCATGAGCCGTCTCCTAGCGAAGGGCCTTGATCTGGGCGGGTTGGATCATGTCGCCTTGGGTATTGCCGAAGCTGTTGCGCTCGAAGGTGATCACCGCTGCCAGCTCGACGTCGGACAGGGTGGCCTTGAACGCCTGCATGGCCGTACCGGGCTTGCCGTTCAATACCCGAGCCACATGGGAGTCGGGGACCAGTTTGCCGTCGGCGGAGAGCAGTGGCGTATTGACCACCTTGCTGCCCGCCAGGGCCGGGAAGGCCGGCGGCAGACCCTGGCCGTTGGGTTGGTGGCAGGCGGCGCAGTTCTTGGCATAGACCTCGCTGCCCTTGGCCACCAGCTCGTCCTTGCTCCAGGTGCGGTCGGAACTGTTGGCGGCGGCGGCCTGCTCCGCTTTCTTTTTCTCCACCCAGGCGGCGTATTCGGGCTCGGTCACCGCCTGCACCACCACCGGCATGAAGCCGTGGTCCTTGCCGCAGAGTTCCGCGCATTGGCCGCGGTAGATGCCCGGCTGGTCGATCTTGACCCAGGTTTCCCGCAGGAAGCCGGGAATGGCGTCGCGCTTGGCGCCGAACTGGGGCACCCACCAGGTGTGGATCACGTCGGTGGAGGTGATCAGCACCCGCACCTTCTTGCCCACGGGCAGCACCACCGGATTGTCCACTTCGAGCAAATAGTGTTCGCCCTTGTCCGCCTGGTTCTCGATCTGTTCCCGTGGCGTGGCCAGGGCCGAGACGTACTTGATGCCGGAGTCCGGATATTCGTATTGCCACTTCCACTGCATTCCGGTGACCTTGAGCACCATGTCGGCCTTGGTCTGGGTGTCCTCCATTTCGATCACCGCGTGAAAGGCGGGGATGCCCATGAGGATGAAGTCGATGAACAGCAGCATGGCGAAGGGGACCAGCACCCAGAACCATTGCAGCTTGCCGGTGGGGCCGGTGAACTTCGCTGGCTCGACCCCCTGGCTCTTGCGATGCTTGATCATGGAATAGACCATGATGGCGAACACCACCACGAACAGCACGGTGATGATCAGCATGAACTGGTTGTGCATGTGCAAGGTGTCCCGGGCCATGGGGGTGGCGGGTTCCGGGAAGTTGAACTTGTACTCTGCGAGGGCGGGGAGCGCCGGAAGTAAAAGGCCGGCACCTAAAAGGCGTGTTGCCAAGCGGCCAAGGGGCCACCGGCTGTGTTGCACAGTCTCTCTGCGATTCATGCAATCCTCCGAAGCGTTTTACGGGTGTTACGCATTGCGGGGATGGCTCTATGGCCACTTGATACCCTGGGTGTCATCAGGGTGACCAGATGTGATGTGACTTAATCGAAGCTGGTTATTTTTAAATCTAACGTATTTTCGCGAGATCGGGAAGTGCCGGTGAAAAGAATGGCGCCGGCGGGCGGCAAATAAACATCGAGGTATGTGCCCTGGAAGCGGCACGGCACCGCGTGTTTAGGCGACCGCTATGTGTGACGGGCGAGGGGTTTGCCCAAGCAGGGAGGAGAAAGAAGGAACTGACTGCGGGCTTGGGGAGAGGCACCGGAGCGACGGCGATATCGCCACCGATGCCGCTTTAGTGCTTGCGGGTCCCTTTGGCCGGGGCCTTGCGCCAGCGGCCGTCCACCTTGAAATAGCGGTCGGCTTCGGCCTTGGGCATTAGCATGTTGTCGCCCGGGGTTTTCTTGACGGCCTTGTGGGCCACCAGTGCATCGGTGATCTGGGCTGCGGTGAGTTCGATGGCCTCTTGCTGGCGGTAGGGGTAATAGGCGACGACCTTTTCCTTGAGCAGGGCGATATGTTCCTCCGTGCTGCCCTTGCGCGGCAGGGAGGCCAGCAGGGTTTGCGCCGCGGGGGTGAGGGTATAGCCATCCCCGGCGGCACAGATCAGCCCGTGTGTGGAGAGCCGGATGAAGGCACCGTGGAGTTTCGACTCGTAGGGGATGAAGCCCTGAATCATGTCGGCGGCGGCAACGATCTCATCCAAACGGGCGGGGCGGCGTTTGGAACAGAGGGTGGTGGCCATCAGGATGACGACATCCACGTCATGGGTCGGGTGCATCGGGAACCTTTGTCTTTCAGGAAATGGGCAGTGGCGCAGGGCCGGCGTTGCCGCCGGGCGAGGCGGGGCGGCAGTGTAACAGGGCAGGGGCTCAGCCCATGAATACGGGATCGGAAAAGACCAGGGTGCCGTCCTTGCGCATCATCAGGTTGTCGGCCTTGATCAGGTCGGGCAGGGCGCCGTAGCCTTCGCTGAATTCCTCGAGCGCCTTGAGGGACTGCTTCATGGCATCGCTCCAGCCCATGGGTGTCGCGGCCAGATGGTAGAGGGCGATCAGGCCCATTTCGTGACCGAGGCTGCTCCACATCCGGCAGGCGTCGAAATAGGCGCTGCTGATCTTGGTGGCCAGCTCGGCGGCCTGGCCGCTACCGGGCAGGGGGTACAGCCGTTCCACCTCGATGATGTGGAAGGGGTGGCCGTGGCTGGACATGCCCGCGACACCGTGGTCGCCGAAGACGACGGGAAAGTGGGGGCCACGGGGCCGGTCCTTGGCGGTGAAGAAAGCGTAGTCGGTCGGCGAGGAGAGGATCTTGAAAACCCGCTCCTGGCCCCGCACCGTGTCGCCCTCGACGACGATGGTGTTTTCGCCGCGACCGAGCTCCTTCCTGCCCTTGAGCAGGGGGTGATCGGGAATGGGGTCGCCCAGGATGCGGCGTTGGCTAGTGCCCATGAGTGCAGCAGCGGATTGCCGTGGCAGGGAGGAAAGGGGTCATCGCAATCGAAAACGGGATGATGACGTATGAGCATACGCCGTTCATCCTGACGGCAAGGTGTCAGGTGCCCAGGTAGGCTTCCAGCACCTTGGGATTGTGCAGCAGGTTGTCTCCGGCATCGGCCAGGACGATGCTGCCGGTTTCGATGACGTAGCCGTGGCGGGCGATCTTCAAGGCCTGCTTGACGTTCTGTTCCACCAGCATCACCGGCAGACCGCCGGCGTTGATCTGCACCAGGGTGCGGAAGATTTCCTGCACCATCAGCGGTGCCAGGCCCATGGAGGGTTCATCCAGCAGCAGCAGCCGGGGTTTGGCCATGAGGGCGCGGCCGATGGCCAGCATCTGCTGCTCACCGCCGGACAGGTTGCCGGCAAGTTGTTCGGCCCGATCCTTGAGGCGGGGGAAGAGGTGATAGACCTCTTCCAGGGAGGCGGCGATGGTGGCCTTGTCCTGGCGGGTGTAGGCGCCCAGCAGCAGGTTTTCCGCCACGGTCAGGGTGGTGAGAATGGCGCGGCCCTCGGCCACCTGCACCAGGCCACGCTTGACCCGCTCGTGGGGTGGCAGGCGGGTGATGTCCTCGCCGTTAAATTCGATCTTGCCCCGGCCCGGCTTGAGCAGGCCAGACAGGGCCAGCAGGGTGGTGCTCTTGCCGGCGCCGTTGGCCCCCACCAGGGCGGTTATCTCGCCGTCGTTGAGGTGAAAGGTGAGGCCCTTCACCGCTTCGATGTGGCCGTAGGACACAGCAAGGTCTTGGACGCGGAGGATGACGCTCATTACTCGTCCTCCTTACCCAGATAGGCTTCGATCACTTCGGGGTTGTTGCGGATTTCCTCCGGCGTGCCCTCGGCGATGATGCGGCCGAAATTGAGCACGGCGATGCGGTCGCACAGGCCCATGACGAAGCGCATGTCGTGTTCGATCATGAAAACGCTGTAGCCCCGGTCGCGGATGGCGCGGATTTCCGCCATCAGGGCGGTTTTTTCGGCCGGGTTCATGCCGGCCACGGGTTCGTCCAGCAGCAACAGGCGGGGCTCGGTGGCCAGGGCCCGGGCGAATTCCAATTTGCGCTGGTCGCCATAGGAAAGGTTGTCCGCCACCTGGTCGGCCTTGGCGTGGAGGTCCACCCAGGTCAGCAGTTCGTAGGCCCGTTGGCGGGCCTGTTGCTCGGTCTTGCGGAAAGCCGGCGTGTTCAGCAGCAGGGCCGGGGCGCCGTAAGTCAGGTGGGCGTGCATGCCCACCATGACGTTTTCCAGGATGGTCATTTCCTTGAACAGGCGGATGTTCTGGAAGGTGCGGGCGACGCCCTGGCGGGTGATGGCGTGGGGTGCCTTGCCCACCAGGTTCTGCTCCTGGAAGTCGATCTGTCCGGCACTGGGCGGCAGCAGGCCCGTGACCAGATTGAACACGGTGGTCTTGCCGGCGCCATTGGGCCCGATCAGGCCGTAGATGCTGCCGGCGGGAACGGTGAAGCTCACGTCGTGGAGGACATGGAGGCCGCCGAAGTGCTTGCCCAGGTTGCGGATGGAGAGCAGGGGGGCGGAAGGGGCTGCCGTATCGGGTTGTTGCGCTTCGCGGGTCGCGTGCTGTTCGGCCCTTCCTGCGGCTAGGTCAGCTTCAAGGCCCAATGCCGTGCCTAGTGTTTTCCGGCGTACGCCGCCGACAATGCCTTTAGGCAGGAACAGCACCACCAGCACCAGCACGGCCCCATTCACCAAAGAACGGAAGTCGTGGAGGGAACGCAGCAGTTCCGGTAGCAGGGTGAGGATGCCGGCACCGAGCACGGGGCCGAGCAGGCTGCCGGTGCCGCCGAGGACGGCCATAGTGAGGATGTCTACCGCCGCTTCAAAGCCGTATTCCCGGGGGCTGATGAAGAAGGTGAAGTGGGCATTCAGTGCCCCGGCGATGCCGGCGATGAAGCCGCCGAGAACGAAGGCCAGCAGCTTGTAGCGATCCACGGGGATGCCCATCAGCCGGGCGGCCACTTCGTCTTCCTTGATGGCCTCGAAGGCCCGGCCGATGCGGGAGCGGCGCAGGCGAGTCAGACCATAGACGGTAAGGGCCAGCAGCAGGGCGATGTGCCAGCCCTCGGTGGCGAGGGGAATGCCGTTGAGACCTTCCGGCCCGCCAGTAATGTCCAGATTGAGTACGGTGATGCGCACCACCTCGCCGAAGGCCAAGGTCGCCATGGCCAGATAGACGCCGGACAGGCGCAGCACCGGGGCGCCGATCAGCAGGGCCACCAGGGCCGGAGCGATGCCGCCGGCGGCCAGCACCGCCGGGAAGGACCAGTCGGCATTGAGGGTGAGCAGGGCCGAGACGTAGGCGCCGATCCCCATGAAAGCCGCGTTGGCCAGGGACAGCAGGCCGCAGGAGAGGGTGAGCAAGATCGACAGGGCCAGCAGCATGTGTACGCCGACGCTGAACACCAGCGTGCTGTAGGTGGCCCAGAAGTCAGCAAGCCAGATCATGCCTTGCGCTCCAATACCCGGCCGAACAGGCCCGAGGGGCGGATTAGCAGGATCAGGAAGAGCAGGCCGAAGGCCACGGCATCGCCCATCTGACTGGACAGGTAGGCCTTGCTGATGACTTCGGCAAAACCGAGAAAGAGACCGCCGATGAGAGCGCCACGGATGTCGCCCATGCCGCCGAGGATGATGACGGCAATGCCCTTGTGCAGGATGGGTTGGCCCATCTGGGGCGTGATGGCATTGAAGTCGAGGCCGATCAGCACGCCGGCCACGCCGCCCAGAGCCGCGGCGGCGAAGGAGGTGACGTGGAACAAGGCTTCGACGTTGATGCCCAGCAGGCAGGCGGCCTTGGGCGATTCGGCGATGGCCCGCAGGGCGCGGCCCAGCTGGCTGCGCTTGAGCACGGTGAACAGCACCGCCATGAGCAGGAAGGCGATGGCGACGATGGCCAGTTCCAGGGCACGAACGTGGATGTCGCCGATGACGAAATCGGCGGCGGGCAGGATTTCCTCGGGGAAACGACGAATCTCGGCACCGAACAGGCCCTGGGCGCTGCTGGTGAGCATGATGCCGACGCCGATGGTGGCGATCATGGGAATCAGGTGGGGGGCATTGCGGGCCCGCAGCGGCTTCAGCACCAGCAGGTCCACCAACAGGCCGAGGAGGCCGCTGAACAGGGCAGCAGCGGGCAGGGCCAGCCAGAGGGAGCAGTCCAACTGGGTCACCAGCACCAGGGCGGCGTAGCTGCCGGCCATGAAGACGGCGCCGTGGGACAGGTTGATGACCGCCAAGACGCCGAATACCAGGGTGAAGCCCAGGGCGAACAGGGCATAGACGCTGCCCAGGGTCAGGGCGTTCAGCAACTGCTGGGCAAGCATGGTTGGACGGCGGCCGGTGGGCTCAGGCGACGGTCAGTGGGTACAGTCGTCCAGGTGGGCCACGTCGTCGTACTGGCGCTGGTTGGCCTCGTGGCGCTTCTGGATGAGCCACATGATGCCGGCGACGAAGAGGCCGAACAGGGCGATGATCCAATAGATGTGCAGATGCAGGGAAACCAGGGTCGAATAGACGAAGGTCATCACCAGGATCGACAGGTTTTCGTTGAAGTTCTGCACGGCGATGGAATGGCCCGCGCCCATCAGCACGTGGCCACGATGCTGGAGCAGGGCGTTCATGGGGACGACAAACAGGCCCGAGAGGATGCCGACCACCACTAGCAACAACATGGACACCGCCATGCGCAGCTCGATCAGCCAATGCACCGGCTTGCCGAACAGAGTGAAGTCGAAGCGGGCGATTTCATAGGTGGGCACGTAGGGCACCAGGATCATGACGATGACGCCGACGCCCATGATCATACCGAGGGGAATCACCTTGACCGAGCGGCGCAGGGAAATCATGCGGGCGGCGGCGAAGGCACCGGCGGCGACGCCGAAGGCGACGATGCCCTGCAACATGCTGGCCTTGGACAGGTCCAGGTGCAGGGCGGCCTTGGCCCAGTCGAGGACGATGAACTGCAAGGTGGCGCCGGCGCCCCAGAACAGCGTGGTCACCGCCAGGGAGACCTGGCCCAGCTTGTCCTTCCACAGCAGCTTGAGGCAGTGGTTGAACTCGTGGAGCAGATACCAGGGGTTCTTTTTCAGGGGAACGTGGTCCACCCCGGTGTCGGGAATGTAGAGATTGAAAATGGCAGCGACGACGTACAGGGCGCCGACGATCAGCAGGTTCATTTCGCCCACGGTGTCGATGCCCGTGTCGAAGCCGGGGAAGTCAAAGTTGAGCAGGGCCTGGGCCAGGTCGGGCTTGATCAGGGCACCACCGAGGACGGTGCCGAGGATGATGGCGATGACGGTGAGCCCCTCGACCCAGCCGTTGGCCACCACCAGCAGGCGGTGGGGCAGGTATTCGGTGAGGATGCCGTACTTGGCCGGTGAGTAGGCGGCGGCGCCCAGGCCCACCACGGCGTAGGCGTAGAGGGGATTGACGTTGAGGAACATCAGCCCGCAGCCGAGGATCTTGATGGTGTTGCTGATGAACATGACCCGCCACTTGGGCATGGAGTCGGCGTAGGCACCGACGAAAGCGGCCAGGACCACGTAGGAGACCGTGAAGAAGGTCTTGAGCAACGGCGCATGGGATGCCGGCGCGTCCATTTCCCTCAACAGGGCAATGGCGGCAATCAACAGCGTGTTGTCGGCCAGCGCAGAAAAAAATTGCGCCGCCATGATGGTGTAAAAGCCTAGATTCATGGGGTCCGCTTTTTTGAGGCGGGGTGTTTATATCACGAAAGGGAGGCTTCCCCGACCCTTTGCAAGCCGGGCGAATTTGTGGCAGCGGGCAGCGGGGCGGTGCACTATGCGAAACTTCGTCCCTGCCATCCGCTGACTTTCCGATTCGCCATGACCCGCCCGATTCGCGCCCGCATCGATTCTTCCGCATTGCGTCATAACCTGGCCATCGCCCGTCACCATGCCCGGGGCAGCCATGTCTGGGCGGTGATCAAGGCCAACGGCTACGGCCATGGCGCCCTGCGCGTGGCAAAAGCCCTGTCCGGTGGCGCCGACGGCGCGGACGGTTTCGCCCTGGTGGAACTGGAAACCGCGATTGAACTGCGGGAAGAGGGCATTTACGAGCCCATCCTGATGATGGAGGGGTTCTACGAGGCCGGCGAGCTGGCCCAGTTTTCCTGGCACAACCTGCAACCGGTGATCCACAGCCTGGACCAGGTGCGGGTCTTTTGCGACGCCCAATTGACGGCGCCCATGCCCGTCCATCTCAAGCTCAACACCGGCATGAATCGCCTGGGCCTGAACCCGGACGAACTGCCCATTGCCTTCGCCAAGCTGGAGGCCTGCACCCATGCCGGCCCGATCACCCTGATGAGCCATTTCGCCGATGCCGACGAGCCGCGCGGCATCGCCGAGCAAATGGCGCGGTTTGCCGCCATGGCGGGGGGCTACGGTTTGCCCGTGTCCCTGGCTAATTCGGCGGCATTGCTGCGCTTCCCCGAAACCTCGGGGCGGGAGGGCGACTGGGTGCGGCCCGGCATCATGCTTTATGGTGCATCGCCGTTCCCGACCATGCAGGACGCCCAGGCCATCGGCCTGCGCCCGGCGATGACCCTGGAGTCGGCATTGATCGCCGTGCGCACCCTGCAAGCCGGCGACCGCATCGGCTATGCGGGCAACCACGTGGCCGCGGGCGAACTGCGGATCGGCATCGTCGCCTGCGGCTATGGTGACGGCTATCCGCGCCATGCCCCCACCGGCACGCCGGTGCTGGTGGCCGGCGTGCGCAGCCGCATCCTGGGGCGGGTGTCCATGGACAAGATCTGCGTCGATCTGACGCCGGTGCCCCAGGCCAAGGTCGGCAGCATCGTCACCCTCTGGGGCCGCCACGGCGAGACGCGCCTGGAGGCCGACGACGTGGCCACTGCTGCGGGTACGGTGAGCTATGAATTGTTCTGCGCGGTGGCCCGACGGGTGCCGGTGATCGAGGAAAACTGATGGCCAAGGCGAAAACCATCTATTCCTGCACCGAGTGCGGCGCCAGTTCTCCCAAGTGGCAGGGCCAGTGCCCCGGCTGCGGCCAGTGGAACACCCTGGTCGAGACCATTGCCGAAACCGCGCCGACGGCGGCCAACAACCGCTATTCCGCCCTGGCGGCCTCGGGCAAGTTGCAACGCTTGGCGGAAATCGACCCCAAGGAGGAGCCGCGCCAACCCACCGGCATCGAGGAGTTCGACCGAGTGCTGGGCGGTGGCCTGGTCCAGGGCGGCGTGGTGCTAATCGGCGGCGATCCGGGTATCGGCAAGAGCACCCTGTTGCTCCAGGCCCTGTGCCGCCTGGCGGAAATCGGTCAACCCGTGCTCTATGTATCCGGCGAAGAGTCCGGCGAGCAGGTCGCCCTGCGGGCGCGGCGCCTGCAACTCCAGGCCGACCACCTGCAATTGCTGGCCGAGATCAACCTGGAAAAGATCGTCGCCACCTTGCAAGCGGAAAAGCCCGCCGTGGCGGTGATCGACTCGATCCAGACCATCTATTCCGAAGCCCTGCAATCGGCCCCGGGCTCCGTGGCCCAGGTGCGGGAATGCTCGGCCCAGCTGACGCGGCTGGCCAAGCAAAGCGGCACCACGGTGATCCTCGTCGGCCACGTGACCAAGGACGGCGCCCTGGCCGGTCCCCGGGTGCTGGAGCACATTGTCGATACGGTGCTGTATTTCGAGGGGGACACCCATTCCAGCTTCCGCCTGATCCGTGCCTTCAAGAACCGGTTTGGCGCGGTGAACGAACTGGGCGTGTTCGCCATGACCGACAAAGGCCTGCGCGGCGTTTCCAATCCCTCGGCCCTGTTCCTTTCCCAGCACGCCCAGGAGGTGCCCGGTTCCTGCGTCTTGGTGACCCAGGAAGGCACCCGCCCTTTGCTGGTGGAAGTGCAGGCCCTGGTCGATACGGCCCATACCCCCAGCCCGCGCCGTTTGACCGTGGGCCTGGAAGCCCAGCGGCTGGCCATGCTGTTGGCGGTGCTGCATCGTCACGCCGGGGTGGCCTGTTTCGATCAGGATGTGTTCGTCAATGCGGTGGGTGGGGTCAAGATTCAGGAACCGGCGGCGGACTTGGCCATCGTCCTGGCCATCGTGTCCTCCCTGCGCAACAAGCCCCTGCCGCAAAAACTGGTGGCCTTTGGCGAAGTCGGCCTGGCCGGCGAGGTCCGCCCCGCGCCCCGGGGCCAGGAGCGGCTGAAAGAGGCGGCCAAACTGGGCTTCACCCACGCCATCATTCCTACCGCCAATGCCCCCAAGCAGGCCATCAAGGGCATCGAGGTCATCGCGGTGGATCGGGTGGAGCAGGCGGTGGAGCGCTTACGGCAACTGGATTGAGTCCCTGTCAGGCGGGGCAGGAGGCTTCGTTCAACTCGCCTTCCACCCGTTCGCAGGGCGGCACGTAGCCGGCGTGGGCGGCGTATTCCCGGTCCGCCACCAGGATGTGGGTGATCAACCAGTCCCGCAGGAACAGCAGTAGGCTGATGCTGATCCAGCCGCCGTCGAGCATGGTGGCTTTTTCGCTGTGGAGGCGCTGGACGAAGGCGTCGTGGGCTTTTTTGTGGTGATCCAGGCGGGGATAGCCGGTTTCCGCCATGAAAACTTCCTCCGCCCGGAAATGGTTCTGGGCGTACTCTTCCAGTTGCAGGATCAGCTCGCCGGCGGTGATGGCATTTTCCCGCTGATTCACGGCGTCCCACACTTGGTTCATGAGCCGGAACAGGGTTTGATGTTGCTGGTCTATCTCGCTCAGGCCGAGGCCGTAATCGTCGTGCCAGGGAATCAGGTTTTCGCTCAGGGTGTTCATGGCGTCTCCTCCATTTGTGTATTTGGGTGCCAGAACCAGAAACGGAGAATTGGATGGTAATTTCGTTTCAATTTGAAGTATTGATGATGATCAAGTAATCCCCATGAATATGACAAGGTTAATGGTCCGCATGTTGTGGCGTGATTTGCGCGCCGGCGAATTGACGGTGCTGGGCTTGGCCCTGCTGTTGGCGGTGGCGGCCCTGGGTAGCGTTTCCCTGTTGGGGGATCGGGTGGCGCGGGGCGTGGCCCAGGAATCCCGGCGCATTCTGGGCGGCGACGTGCTGCTGACGGCGGACCATCCCTGGGCCCGGTCCTGGCGGGATCAAGCGATTGCCAATGGCTTGCAGGTGGCGGAGAGTATCGGCTTCCCCAGCATGGTCAGCAGGGACGGCGGCGGCACCCAATTGGCGGACGTGAAGGCCGTGAGCGATCACTATCCCTTGCGCGGCAAGTTGCGGACGGCGGCGACGCTCAACGGCGAGGATGCCGAGGTTGCCGGCGTGCCGGCGAGTGGCACGGTGTGGCTCGACGAGCGCCTTATGGCAGGCCTCGGGGTTGCCGTTGGCGATAGGGTCGGCCTTGGCAGCCAGTCCTTCACCGTGGCCGCCGTGCTCACCCAGGAGCCCGACCGGGGCTTCAATCCTTTCGCCATCGCGCCGCGCCTGCTCTTCAATCGGGCCGACCTGGACCGTACCGGTTTGATCGGTTTCGGCAGCCGGGTCAGCTATCGCCTGCACCTGGCCGGACCGGACCGGGCCGTGGCGGCCTACCAGTCCTGGGCCGAGCCCCGTCTGGGGCGCGGCGAGAAGTTGGAGACCCTGGACAATGCCCGGCCCGAGGTGCGCAATCTGCTGTCCCAGGCCGAGCGCTTCCTGCGCTTGGCGGCCTTGCTGGCCGTGGTTCTGGCCGCCGTGGCGATGGGGCTGGCGGCGGATCGCTACCTGCGTCGCCACCTGGATGGCTGCGCCGTGTTGCGCTGCCTGGGCGCGTCTGGGCGCCAGGTGCTGTGGATCCACGGTGGCGAATTCCTCCTCTTCGGCACCCTGGTGACCTTGCTCGGAACACTCCTGGGTTATGCCGTTCAAGCCCTGTTGACGAGCCTGCTGGCAGGTCTGGTGGCGACGGACCTGCCCCCGCCCGGTTTCCTCGCCTGGGGGCAGACCGTGCTGGTGGGTTTGGTGTTGGTGGCCGGTTTTGCCTTGCCGCCCTTGCTCCGGTTGCGTCGGGTGCCGACCTTGCGGGTGCTGCGGCGGGAGTGGGAAGCTCCGGATACCGGCAGTCTGCTGGTGAGCCTGGCCGGCATCGTCGCCCTGGCGGCCCTGATGCGCTGGATTGCCGGCGATTGGCGGCTGTGGGCGGTGGTGATGGGGGGCTTTGCCGCCGCCATCGCTCTCTACGGCGGCATCGCCTGGGGATTGCTGGGCCTGTTGCGGCGCTGGGGGCAAACACGTCCCGGGGCCGGCCTGGGCTGGCGTTACGGCGTCGCCAATCTGCATCGTCATCGCCGTGCCACCCTGGTCCAGGTGGTGGCCCTGGGGCTGGGGCTCACGGCCTTGCTGCTGCTCACCGTGGCCCGGGACGATCTGATGGCCTCCTGGCAGTCGCGCCTGCCTGCCGACGCGCCCAACCGCTTTGTCATCAACATCCAACCGGAACAGCGGGAAGCCGTGGCCGCCTTTTTCAGTGCCCAGGGCTTGGCTCGGCCGGTGCTGGAACCCATGGTGCGCGGACGCCTGGTGACGGTTAACGGCCAGCCGGTGAACGCCGACAGCTACGTCGACGACAAGGCCAAGCGGCTGGTGGAACGGGAATTCAATCTGTCTTGGAGCGGCATGCTACCCACGGGCAACCAAGTCAGCGCCGGGCGCTGGCCGGCACCGAATGCCGCTGCCCAATTCTCGGTAGAGCAGGGCCTGGCGGAAACCCTGGGCTTGAAACTGGGCGACGTGCTGGGCTATGACATCGGCGGCAATCGGCTGGAGGCCGCCGTCACCTCCCTGCGCAAGCTGGATTGGGACTCCATGCGCGTGAATTTCTTCGTCATCACGCCACCGGGCGTGCTGGACGATTATCCGGCCAGCTACATCACCAGTTTCCATCTGCCGGCAGGTCGGCAGGTGTTCGTCGCCGATCTGGTGAAGGCCTTTCCCAACCTGACCTTGATCGATGTGGCCGCCGTGGTGCGCCAATTGCAGGACACCCTGGACCAGGTGGCGCGGGCGGTGCAGGTGGTGTTCGGTTTCGCCCTGCTGGCCGGCCTGGCGGTGCTCTACGGCGCCCTGCAAGCCACGGCGGACGAACGCAGCCACGAGCTGGCGGTGCTGCGGGCCCTGGGCGGGCGCAGCCGCGAGTTGGGCCGGGTCTTGCGCGCAGAATTCCTGCTGCTGGGCTTGGGCGCCGGCCTGCTGGCGGGGCTGGGGGCCGCCGCCCTGGCGACGGTGCTGGCGCGGCAGGTGTTTCATCTGGACTACCTGCCCAAGCCCTTGCTGCCCCTGGCCGGGGTGGTCCTGGGATCGGCCCTAGTACTGGCTGCCGGTTGGTGGGGTACGCGTCAAGCCAGACTCAGCAGCCCGCTGCAAGTATTGAGGGAAGTCTGACTTAGATCACGCCTCCCGCCTAGGCGCATCTGCCGTCTGGCAATGTTGATAGGAAGGCAGTTTTATTCCCAATAAATAATTAATACATTTGAATTAAGAACTATGTCATATTCTGGCGGGTGGGCGCGCGATGATCGAACGATCCGCCGTGCACTCAGTGTGGGTGGGCTTCAGTTGCATCGCGTCTTGCGAGGTAATTGTCGGAAGCTTCCCCTGCATCCAGCAATCCATCCCCCAGGAGAGTGAATCATGCGTACTCAGGTCGGTATCGCTCATCGTAGTTTGGTCGTGGTATTGGGAGCAATGGTGATCGGCGGTTTGGCGGCGGAAGCAGCGTTGGCTCAGGACGTCGCGCAAAAAAATTATCACTTGGTGTCAGGTCAGACACCGACGGTGTTGACCGTGACCAATGGCAGCAAGAAGGCGGTGTATGCGAATCTGGTGCTGGGGCAGCCGCCAACAAGCAATCCCCCAGGATGCAGCAATCTGGGAACGCAAGTCACTTCTGTCAGCCATTTATCCAACGGCCAACCGAATCTGGAGTTCAAGTCTTCCGTCTCCGGCAAGAAGGTACGGTTTGTCGGGCCAAAGGGGGTCACGACCAAGGGTGCCTACCGGATGAGCGCAGGGGAGACCATCACCTATGTGCCCAGAACCTTCCCTTGTTTTTCCGGTAAGACCTGCACGCCCGCGATGACCTTCAACTTCTTTTTTACCGATGGATTCAATGGGACGAGCACAGGCAACAACGGATGCGGTGGAGCCGGCACCACTTATCCGAATGCCACCAATCTTGCCGAGGGTTCCATCAATTTCAGCGCCAATGGCGCGGTAGGCTCTGTTTCAGGGCCAACTTGTGCCAATGCGGACGATACCGATATCAGCGCGGTGAACGGTGTGAATGCAACTCTCAGCGTCAATACTCAAAGCCATGGCAAGGGGGCGGCATGGCCTAAGGGCACCCGCATTGCTTTGAATGGCCTCTTGGGGAGCAACGCCAATCAGCCCGGCGTTTTCGGTTGGGCAGCAACCAATTGCACAAATGCGCAAGGATTCCCGAATCCATCGACGCAGTGCGCTGCCCCGGTGGATGCACCCAAGGCCCAGAACGGTGTTTGTCCTCCGCCGACGACGTTGATCACGGGGCCGGACGGTACACAGTACTGTGCCCAAACCAGTGCCTCTGGTACATGTAATAACCAAAGGGCGGCCTATAACACAGGGGGCACCATCAAGATTGTCTACAAAGGCCAGATTGCGCCTAAAGCTGTAAATTAATCAGGCTACTGCTAAAGAAGGGCTCGGCAATGCCGGGCCCTTCTTTTTTGTAATGGCGGACATTAGGCTGCCTCTTGGTTTCCGCTTGCCGGTTATCGGCTATTGATGAGCAGCATCAATTGCTGTGCTCGGAAGAAATGCGTGGCGCAATCCGAGTGAGTTGGGTCGAGTGTACGCGCCGGGATAGCCCCCTGCAGGTGCTGCGGCAAGCCTAGCGGACTAGGGGAGGGGGCCATCTCCGTGGGGGGTTAGACGCTGAACTTCCGCACGCTCTCCGTCAATTCATGGGATAGCTCCACCAGGGTATCGGTGCGATGACTTTCCTCGGAGGAGGCGGTATGGGTGGCGGCAATGCCGTTGGCGACGATTTCAACCCGCTGGGCGATTTCGGTGCTGGCCGAGCTTTGTTCCTGTAGGCCGACGACGACGGTTTCAATGGCGGTGCCAACCTCGTTGGAGGACTTGGCCATGCGCTCCACCGCATCATGGATTTCCGCCGTGTGGGAAGCCAGATTCGACGTTGCCGAATCGGCCCGCAACATGGTTTCGCGGGCGGTGGTGCTGGTCTTGCAGACGCCGTCGACGATCTCGGAGATTTCATGGGTCGATGTGGCCGTCCGCTCGGCGAGTTTTCGCACCTCGTCAGCCACCACGGCAAAGCCGCGGCCTTGCTCACCCGCCCGGGCGGCCTCGATGGAGGCATTAAGGGCGAGCAGGTTGGTTTGGTCGGCGATTTCCCGAATCGTTTCGACAATCCCGTTGATGCTATTGACCTTGCCGACCAGCACTTCCATGGTGGAGGAAGCCTGTCCCATTTCCTGGGCGACTTCCTGAATCACGCCCATGGCGTCGGACACGACCTTCAAGCCGGCATAGCCTTCCTGGGCAGAGGTTTCGGCCAGCCGCCGCACATCGCTGGCGCTATCGGACATGACGCCGATGCTGGTGGTCAGTTCTTCAATCGCCGCGGCAATGGCGGCGGTGGCGGTACTTTGCTCTTCCGCGGTTTCAGCAAGATGGGAGGCATCGCTGCGGATGCCTTCGCTCTCGCGCACGACGGACTCCGCATTTTTGACCGTGGTGCTGACCAGGTCGCGTATCTGGTTTTGCATGCTGGCCGTGGCGGCGATGATGCTGTTTTGATCGGTCGCGGAAACATCCAGCTTGTGCGTCAAGTCGCCCCGGGCGATGCGATGTAGTGCGGCTGCCACGTCGGCTGGTTCGCCGCCGATCTGGCGGAAAACACCACGGGCGACGAAGGCCATGGTCAGGGAAACGAGGAGTAAAGCCCCCAGGCTCAGGCCGATGGAGGTGATTTGCGAGGTGTTCAGTTCAGAAACGAGGCTAGTGCGCTCCGCGTTGGCGGCTTCGTTGGCCCGTTTGACCAGATCGGTCAAATCGATCCGCACGGGTTTCCAGGCCGGGGTCTCCTTGCGCACGATCAGTTCCTCGGCCTCGGCGCGGTTCCCTGCCTCGATCAATTGCAAGGCCTGCTGCTGGAGCGGACGCATGATGGCAACGTTGTTCTTCAAGCGTGTCGCGACTTCGGTTTGCTCCTTGTCGTCGGCAAGCAATTGGGCCAGCTTGTCCAACTCCTTGGCCAGCTGGTTGCCAGCGGCATTGAAGTTTTCCACGGCGGTCTTGTTGCTGGTGTTCAGCAGGTAGTTGCGCAGTGCAAGGTCGGCGAGCAATCCCTGGGTATAGGCCGCCGTGGCGGTTTGGCTGATGGCCACCTGGCGTTCGACGAAATGGACCAAAGTCGCTTTGCTACGGGCTGAGTGCCAATAGCTAGCTACGGCAAGGAGGGCGATGCCGATAGCACTCAGGCAGCCAAGGAACCACAGACGGGTCTTCAGGGATTGGGACAACACGAACTCTCTCCTCTTTGGTTTATGGGGCCCCGTGTTGGAGCCCAAGGTCATTACGCAGATCAAATCTATCAGCGGGTGAATAAGTTCCTTCTGATGAACATCAATGGCCAGTGTGCTGGGGCAATAGGCCGATACCTTCGATGTTTGGGAAAACTTGCCGCTTCTGCTGCTTTATAAGGGTTCCAGCATACATAGATTGCCGGCAATTCCTGCCGGTGAGGTGGGGAACGCAGCAGAAATGGGGCAACGGTGTGCGGGGCTGGTCGTGGCTTGGTGGTCTCAGCGCGCCTGGAAAGCCTTGTCCTGTCAGGGATTGAGACGGCTCATGGCAGATAACGAGGGGCAGCAAATTTTGATTGTAAGAAAACAGGCGTATTTGTTGCTCAATTCTTGCAATCGAGTTGTTTGCCCCTCGTCACCAGGAGATGACCATGAACGTTTCTGCCAACGATATCCTGCTGCAACTGGCTGATTTTCGTAGCCAAGCCCTGAACTCCCTGTTCAACATCAATACCGAAACAGAACAGAAGAGCAGCGGTAGTAGTTTTTCCCAGATTCTCAACGGCAAGCTGGCTGGCGGTACGGATAGCAGCGGCATGAACATGTCGTTGCGGGATCCGCTGTCGGGCTACAACATGATGAGCTTCATCAACAACAGCGGGGTCCAGTTCAAGGCCCAATACGCGGAACTCAGCGCCATGGGCAGCTCCGTCGATCACCTGGAGCAGGTGGGGGAAAAACTCAGCGATATCGACACCAGCACCGCCGACAGCGATATGAAGGCCCAGTTGCAGGATTTCGTCAGCCAGTACAACCAGTGGGTGGATCGTTTCGGTGCCGACGTGAAGGACGGCGGCGTCCTCGACAACGTGCAGGCCGCCGAGGTTTCGCTGTTCGAGCTGGAACAGAACATCTCCAGCATCTTCAACGGGGCCGACGCTGGCATCGGCGGCTTGGGCGAACTGGGTATCGAGATCGATCCCGTCACTAAACATGCGACATTCGACACCAACCGTTTCGACTCGGCCCTGGCCAACAATCGGAACGGGGTGGTCAGCGCCATCGACCAGTTCAGCGCCAATTTCGCCAAGTCGGCGGACCTGCTCAACGACAAGGGCAACTTCATCCAGAACGCCCTGGACAATCGCAGTCGGGCCATCGATTTCATCAACAGCCACAAGTCCAGCTTGCAGTCCGAGTTCGGTACCGGGGCGGCGCCCACGCCCTCGAGTCAGGTGGCCCAGGCCCTGGCCGCCTACGAAAAAGCCCATGCCCTGTCCTGAGCGCTAGTTGGGCGGAACCGGTTTGCCTTGACATCCTCCCCGCGAAAGCGGGGATCTCGTGACGGTTGGGAAAAGCCGCTGTATTCCCGTCAGCACGGGAAAGACGCGGATTGCGTCAATGGCTTTTGCGAGCTGCCCTAGCGTGCGGCGCCGGCTTCGTCGAAGTGCAACACCGTCAGCTCGCCGTCGGCGTCGATGATCTCCGCCCACTTCAAGCGGCCATTGGGGTGGTAGTCATAGCGGTGCTGGGTTTCCACCTCGTTGTATACGACCTTCTGGCAGGCCGTGAGGCGGTCGGCGGCATCGAAGTAGCCCCGGTAAAAGGTGTTGCGGTGGGCTACGCTGTCCAGGGGTTCCACCAGTTTCAGGGGCAGGCTGACGCCACTGTAGGTAAGGAAGTGGCGGCAGGTACCGGGGAGGGGTTCGCTCATGATTCCAGCCATTCGTCCAGATTGAGGGGCATGACGGTGTTGTCGGCCAGCAGTTTGTCGAGTCCGCCGTGAAGCTTGGGCACCAGCGGGACCTCTTCGGCGCCGATGCGAGCCAGGGCGTGGCGGATCAGGGCCTGCCCTTCTTCCGGCGCCAATTCGGCAGCGAAGCGGCCAACGCTGCTGGCCACCAGTCGGGAAATGCGCGGATTCTCCCCCAGCACCCGGGCGGCGGTGACGGCGTTGTCCACCAGGGTGGCCGAGGCCAGGAAAGGATCGGGTTTCTTGTTCACGGCCTCAGCTTTCGGTTTCCTCGGCCCGGTAGTTCTTGAGCCGGTTTTCCGCACTGACGCCCAACACCTTTTGCAGCCAGGGCGGGGGCGACTTCATGACCTCCTGGAACTGACGGATGACGTCGTCGGCCTCGCCGCCCTCGATGCGCTTGATGGGGAAAATGTCGCCCCGGATCACCTTGGCGGCGGCGGGGCCGCCGATGGATACGACGTAAACCACGTGGCAATCGCCGATCAGTTGCACCCGGTAGCCGTTCTTGTCCGGGGCAAAGTCGGCCTCCAGGGCGTCGCGCACGTCGATCAGGCGGAAGTCCGTGGCGGATACCTGGTAGATCAAAAAGCGCAGGCAGGAACCGAAGTGGCCGTTGAGCTTGGCTTCGCTGTCGGAGGCGATGGCCACCCGCAGGGAGTTGGGGATGTCGCCGTCGGTGTAGGGCTGGGGTTCGGGGATGCCTTCATCGTCGCCGGTATCGCCCCAGAGGATGCGCACTGCCAGTTTCATGCCCTCCAGGCCGAGGCCGATGTCCTCGCCGTCCTCTTCGTCCCCGGCCAGGCCACCGAGGCCGGTCTTGAGGTTGGTGACGGTGATGGTGCGCAGGGTTTCCTCGTCCAGGACGTCGCCGAGGGTGCTGTGCAGCACCTCGATCAATTTGGGCAGGGTGGTGGTGGGTAGGGCACGGGCGGCCAGGGCGATGCGCAAGGCGGCTTCCCGACCCAGGGGGGGCGTGGTGTGGTCCATGGGGCTCTCTCTTTGGGTGGTTTTTTGTTCCTCCGTGCAGAATGAATGCCAGCCCCGCCGGTTTATGTCCTGGTCATGCTAGTCGTTTGATTATTATGGAATTCCCGATGCCGGCGGTGGGCGGCAATGACGCGGACGCCGCCGCCTTGTCGCAAGGGCGACAAAGGGGCGGCGGCTTGCCTGTCGTTTCGCCTCCCTGCGGGTCCCGTGTTGGCGTCCCGTCAAACGATGCGTCGATCGGCCAGGATGGGGCGATTGGGTGCGGGGGGGCGGGCGGTTAGCGGGCGGTCGTCGCCGTCAGCAGCGGGTCCCGCAGTTGGGCGAAGCGGCCGGGGGCGACGTATTGCAGGATTTCCTTGCCTTCGCTGTCGAGCACCACGTCCAGGCCTTTGTTAGGGTAGAGCAGGTGCTCAGTGCTGCCCTGGCGGATGCGTTCCACGGGGGAGCCGAAGCGCTGTTCCACCATGCCGGCATCCAGATTGATGCTGGGAATGAAGCTGAGGGCGCGGATCGGCGCGGCCAGAGCCCGTTCCAGATCCTCGGGGGCGAGGGTGATCTTGCGCGTGGTGCTTTCCATGTAATCCCGCTTCACCGACCGTTCCCGCATACCTGCCAACTGGTCGGCAGGAATGTCGGCGGTAACGATCATCCGACCGGTGACGAAGCCGGCGTTAACGCGCTCGACATAGGCTTCCACCGTGCCGGTTTCCCCCGGTGCGGCGATCAGGGCCACCTGCATGTCGCCGCCCCATAGGCGACGGGCGTCGGCCAGGGTCGCCTCGCCCAGGACCAGGTTGAAGACGCGGGACTTGCCGCCGTAGAGGGTGTCGATCTGCCAGGGCAGGCCGTGGGCCGGTTCCGCGCCATCCTGTTTGTCGTGACTGAGAAAGGGGATCAGCACCAGGGCGGCGATCAGGGCCAAGAGCAGGCCGGCAACGGACAGGGCGGTTTTCATGGGCGGCGGGGCGGGGAGACGAAAAGGCCATTTTCGCATCCTTCTTCTTACGCACGCCTTGGCGGGAGATCGGTCATGGGCCGATTTCTGCGGCAATAGGCTCTAAAATGCCCCGCCGTGCCGAGCCGTCCCGTTGCTCCGGGCGGGTTTCCAATACCGCGTTATCCCCATGGCACTCAAATCCACCATCTTCAAGGCCAGTCTCAACATTGCGGACATGGACCGCAATTACTACGGCCAGCACGGCCTGACCCTGGCCCGTCATCCCTCCGAAACCGACCAGCGCCTCATGGTACGCCTGCTGGCCTTCGCCCTTTACGCCGATGAGCGCTTGGAATTCGGTCGCGGCATTTCGGCCGATGACGAGCCTGCCTTGTGGCTGAAGGACTACGGCGGCGACATCAAGCTGTGGATCGAAGTGGGTCAGCCCGACGAACGTTTGCTGCGCCGCGCCGCGAATCGTGCCGACAAGGTGGTACTGCTGGCCTACGGCGGCCGCGCCATGGATGCCTGGTGGGCCAAGGAGGGGCCGGCCATCAGCCGGCTCGACAAGGTGCAGGTGTTCGCCCTGGACGACGAGGCGTGCGCCGGTCTGGCGGCCCTGGCGGAACGGGGCATGGACCTGCAATGCACGGTACAGGACGGCCAGGTCTGGCTCACCGACGGGCCCAACACCGTACACATTGAACTGCGCCGTTTGGCGGGAGGAGAACAGTGATGAGCGAAACGACGCAAAACGAGGCCCAGGACATTCCCGAGGACGCTCTGGCCGTCCATGCCCCGCTGGAGGTGCAGCGCCAGGCGGCGCGCATGGCCCAGGACGGCTTCACCCAGATTTTCCGGCTGACGGTCGAGAACGATCCCGAGGCCTTGCAACGGGGCGTGAACGACATGCTGCCCCTGATTCGGAACTGGGCCAAGGCCGGCGGCAGCGAAGAAGCTCGCCATCTGCGCCTGGCCCTGCTGGTGGCAGGCTTGGACCAATGGGGACTGGCCTATAGCCAGGCGTTCGGTCTCAACGCCATTCCCGGTCTGACCGAGCTGCTGGGCGCCCTGCGCACCGCCTTGACGGCGGAAGAGGATGCCCGTTTCCTGCAAATGTTCGACGCCCTGGGCGCCAGCGAGGGCAATGCCATCGATTTCAAGGTGGATCTGCGCCGGGGCATTCATCTTTCCCTTTGGCACGCCATGATCGCCAGCGAGGACCGGGATGAAGCCACCCATATCTGCACGGCCCTGGGGAGTCTGATGCTGGCCCTGGTCAATTCCATGCCCGTGCTGGGCTGGCGTTTGGTGGCCGATGCCCTGGCCCATGTGCAGATCCGTTGCCTGGCGGAAGGGCTGGCCAGCGATGGTTTGGGCCAGGAAATGACCCAGCAATTGTTCGCCGCCTTGCAACAAACCTTGCCCGCCGAGATCAAAACCCAGGTTTTCACCCAAGCCGCCCAGGTGGCCCTGGCATGGCAGCAGGCCAGACGCCAAGGGCAACTGGAGGCGGAGCAGGAACCGACCCGGCATTAATAATTAAGGTATTACATGAGTTCATCGGTACAACAAATTGAATTTAATGGAATAGAAGCCTTGCTTCTCAAGGCGGAAAGCGGTGCCGAGGCGGTGATCAGCCGGCTTGGTGCCCAGGTGCTTTCCTGGAAAACCGGCGACGGCAAGGAGCGTTTGTTTCTCAGCGAGCGGGCGGTTTTCGACGGCAGTCGCTCCATTCGCGGTGGGATTCCCGTCTGTTTTCCCCAGTTTTCCGGCTTGGGCGAACTGCCCAAGCATGGCCTGTTGCGGCAAAAGCCCTGGACCGTGGTGGAACAGGCCGGTCGGCGCGGTTTTGCCATGGCCTGTCTGGCTACCGGCGATGACGACGCCACCCGGGCCCTGTGGCCCCACCGTTTCAGCGCCGAGCTGACCGTGGTGTTGGAAGGCTCACGCCTGGATGTGGAACTGGCGGTGGAAAACACCGATTTGGCGCCGTTTAGCTTCACCGCCGCCCTGCATACCTATTTGCGCGTCAAGGAAGTGGAAAACGTTCATGTGCGCGGCTTGCAGGGCCTGGAATACCGGGATGCCGCCCGGGGCGACGCTATCGTGCGGGACAACGCCGAGGAACTGACGGTGGACGATGAGGTGGACCGCGTCTACCACGGGGTGAGCAAGCCCGTGCTGCTCAGCGACGGCGGCGTCAATCTGGGCATCGATGCCGAGGGCTTTCCCGACCTGGTGGTCTGGAATCCCTGGGAAACCCGTTGCGCTGCCTTGCCCGACATGGCGCCGCTGGAATTCCGCCGCATGCTGTGCATCGAAGCGGCCGCGGCGCGCCAGCCGGTGCTGCTGCCCGCCGGCGAAACCTGGCTGGGACGGCAAACCCTGGTGGCGGTCTAGGTTTTCGTCGCTTTATCGGCCGCCGTTTCCCCCGGCCAGGGCTGGTCTTCGGGCGGCCCCAGGCTGGCCAGCTTGGCCGTCAGGGTGGGGTCAAGGAACCAGCGCCCTTCCGTGGGCAGGGCGCGGTAGCTCAGAAGCTCGCCGCGCCAGGGAAATCGCAGGGTGTAGGCGTGGAGATAGGCGCGGTCGGCCTCTTCGCCGCCGTAGCGCTCGTCCCCCAGGATGGGGCTGCCCAGGCTTTTCATGGCAACCCGCAATTGATGGGTGCGCCCCGTGCGGGGGCGGAGCAGGAACAGCCGCAGCCCTGGCGCGGCCTCCGGTAAACCGTAACTGAAAAACTGCGTCACCGCCCAGGTTTCCCCCTGGCGGGCCAGGCGCCAAGAGCCGTTGCGGCCCTTGCTCATGGCGCCTTTGACCGTACCCTGTTTTTTCGCCGGTGGCCGCCGCGACAAGGCCAGGTAGTACTTTTCCACCTGTCCCTCGGCGAACAGTGTGCCGAACTGACGCGCGGCGTCTTCAGAGCGGGCCAGCAGCACCAGGCCCGAGGTGACGCGATCGAGCCGGTGGACCGGGTAAAGGGTTTCCAATCCGGTCAGTTGGCGGGCGGCGGGGAGCAGGCCGGCATCGGCGTCGTCCCGATGGAAGCTCATGCCGGCCGGCTTGACGACGACGACGAAATCCTCGTGGCGGGCAAGCAGGGTCAGGGACAAAGCGGGGAGAGCAGGGCGGTGCAGCGGGGACGCCGATCAGGCCGGCAGGTGGATGGGCATCACGTCCACGATGCCCCGTTCGGCGTACACCTGGCAGCGCTCGACGAACTCCTGGGTGCTCTTGGGCATGGCCACCCGGGCCCGGGTGATGTAGAAAATCAGATCGCGGCCATTGCAGATCAGTTGGGTGCCGAAGGAAGCCTTGCGCTGTTCGGCTTCGCTGTCGGGGTCCTCGAAAATCGGCTTGTAGCCCGCCAGGCGTTCGCCGGAAGTGACCAGATCGGCCCAGACGTCGAAAATATCCCGGTCGGTGCGCAGGGTTTCGGTCTTTTGCCGGGCTTCCATGGCGAATTCGCGGACGATGGGCTCGATACCGGCAAACATCGGACTACAGCCGATGAACTGGATCATGGCGTCGGCGATCTGGTCGATGCCTTTCATGGCCTGGCCGATCTTCAGGTAGCGGCTTTCGTAAAAGGCGTCGATCGGGATGGAAAAGGCCCGGAAGGGCTCACCCCAGAGTTCGTCGATGCCTTCCTCGCCGCTGCGGTGCAGGACCATGCGGCTCAGGCCCAGGGCTTCCTGGAGGCAGCGACCGCATTCCCGCATCAGGTCGTTGCTGGGGTTGATTTCCACCCCCATGGCTTGCAGTTCCACCAGCTTGGTGAAAATGTCCGTGGCCCGGTTGAACATGGCGCCGGCGTACATGGCGCCCTTGACCCGTTTTTTGGCCGGATCGGTTTCCTGCTCGTAGGAGGCCTTCGCTTCCGCCAGACGGTTGCCGGGGACGTTGAGGCCGTGTTCGGTGTGGTTGAACAGACGTCGCGTCAGCGCCTGGATCAGGCGCTTCTTGGCCAGCAGAGTGTCCTCCGGCACCGGATAGGTCTTGATCCAGTAACCTTCCTGGTAGATGCGCGTCTGTCCGTTGATGACGCGTATGGTGCCGGGTTCGATGTGCTCTTCCATGGACGCCCAGGGGCCGGGAAAATTGGGATGGCGGATTCTAGGGAAAAACCACCGCCTTGTGGGCGGTGTGGAAAATTCCCTTGGCCGCGCTCACATTCCCTGATAGATGGGCCCTTCGCCGCCCTGGGGGGCAACCCAGGTGATGTTCTGGCCGGGGTCCTTGATGTCGCAGGTCTTGCAATGAACGCAATTCTGGCTGTTGATCTGTAGCCGGGGATTGGCGCCGCCCTCGTCGCGGACGATTTCATACACCCCGGCCGGACAATAACGTTGTTCCGGGGCGTCGTAGAGGGCCAGGTTGCGGGTGATGGCGACATCCGGGTCGGCCAGCTTCAGGTGGCAGGGCTGGTCCTCCTCGTGGTTGGTGTTGGAGAGGAACACCGAGGACAAGCGGTCGAAGGTCAGCACGCCGTCGGGCTTGGGGTAGTCGATGGGCACGCAGGCGGCGGCGGGCTTGAGCTTGTCGTGATCGGCCTGGTTGCGCAGGGTCCAGGGGGCCTTGCCCTTCAGCAGCAACTGATCGATGCCCACCAGCACCGCGCCGAGACGGGTGCCCAGAGACATGTAGGGCTTGAAGTTGCGGGCCTTGTGCAGCTCCTCGTGGAGCCAGGAGGCGCGGAATTTCTCGGGATAAGCCGTCAGTTCATCCCGTTGCCGGCCTGCCGCCAGGGCTTCGGCCAGGGCCTCCGCCGCCAGGCTGCCGCTCTTGATGGCGGCGTGGGAACCCTTGATGCGGGACGCGTTGAGGAAGCCGGCATCGTCGCCGACCAGGGCGCCGCCGGGAAACACCAGCTTGGGCAGGGATTGCAGGCCGCCCGCGGCGATGGCCCGGGCGCCGTAGGCGAGGCGCTTACCGCCCTCGAAGAACTTGCGGATCAAGGGGTGGGTCTTGAAGCGCTGGAATTCCTCGAAGGGCGAAAGATAGGGATTGCTGTAGCCCAGGCCGACGACGAAACCGACGGACACCTTGTTCTCGCCGTAGTGGTAGAGGAAGGCGCCGCCATAGGTGTCGGATTGTAGGGGCCAACCGGCGCTGTGCAGCACCAGGCCGGACTGGAACTGTTCGGGCTTGATCTCCCACAACTCCTTGATGCCGATGCCGTAGGTTTGCGGATCGACGCCGTCGCGGAGTTTGAAGTGAGCCTCCAGCTGCTTGCCCAGCTGGCCGCGGCAACCCTCGGCAAACAGGGTGTACTTGCCGTGGAGTTCCATGCCAGGCTGGTAGGCGGCGGTGGGCTGGCCGTCGCGACCGATGCCCATGTCGCCGGTGGCGACCCCCTTCACCGCGCCGCTGTCGTCGTAGAGCACCTCGGCGCCGGCAAAGCCGGGATAGATTTCCACCCCCAGGGCCTCGGCCTGTTCTCCCAGCCAACGGGTCACCAGGCCCAGACTGACGATGTAGTTGCCGTGGTTCTGGAAACAGTCGGGAAGGAGGAAGTTGGGCACCTTGCTGGCGCCGGATGCCGACAGCAGATAGAAGCGGTCCTCGCTCACCGGGGTGTCGAGGGGCGCGCCCTGGGCCTGCCAGTCGGGAATCAGTTCGTTCAACGCGCGCGGATCCATGACGGCGCCGGACAGAATGTGGGCGCCCACTTCCGCGCCCTTGTCGATCAGGCAGACGTTGATATCGGCGTTGATCTGCTTGAGTCGGATCGCCGCCGCCAGCCCGGCGGGGCCGCCACCGACGATCACCACGTCGAATTCCATTGATTCCCGTTGCGTCATGATTTCCTCTCTTGTCGTTATAGGTAGCAAGCCGTTTCCACGGCCAATCTTGTCATCATACTGGTTGCCGCGCCGCTCACGGCGGTCGACTACGCATGACTACTTTTGTGTCGAAATTCGTTACACGTCTTGGACAGAAAAAAAACCTGTGCTATAGTTCGCGCCCCGTTAGCGCAGTGCGTTCTCCAGCGCAACGGCAGCAGCAAATTGGAGTGGTAGTTCAGTTGGTTAGAATACCGGCCTGTCACGCCGGGGGTCGCGGGTTCGAGTCCCGTCCACTCCGCCAGATCAAATAAAAAAGCCATCCTTCGGGATGGCTTTTTTATTTTCTGCTTGCCTTGCCTCCGGAGAGGAAAGGCAAGCAGAAGAAAGCAGTAGCTCAGCTACCCTGGTCTTCCGTGACCCGACGGGCGCCGTTGTAGCGGGTGGCCCAATAGGATTCGCGCATGTCCTCAATGCGGATCTGGCCGCCGACGCGGGGGGCATGGATGAACTGGTTGTTGCCCAGGTAGATGCCGACATGGGAGAAGGCGCGGCGCATGGTGTTGAAGAACACCAGATCGCCGGGCTTGAGTTCTTCCCGCTTCACGTTCTCGCCGGTTTTGCTGATTTCCGCCGCGCTGCGGGGCAGGATCAGGCCGATGCCCTCGCGGAACACGTGGCCGACGAAACCGGAGCAGTCGAAACCGTATTCGGGAGAGGTGCCGCCGCGACGATAGCGGATGCCCAGCAGGTCCATGGCCTGGTTGAGGGCAGCCTGGGTCGCCGCCTGGGCCTTGGCGGTGTATTGCTTGAAAAGGGAGGGAGGCGTCTCTGCCGCGACCGGTGTTGCTTCGTCTGCCGCGACTAACCCACTATGGGCGGCGAGGCTGAAAATCGCCGCAAGGATCAAGTTTTTTGAACGCATGGGGCGGCACTATAACAACTTGCGCCGGAGGCGTAAACCCCTGTTCATTCAGTGGAATATGACGGACTTCTGAAGTGCCGGCTGACTTTCTGCTGCGTTCCCATGGACAGGGAATGGTGAAATGGTCAGAATAGCGGCCCGCAACGGAGGTGTGGCAGAGCGGTTGATTGCACCGGTCTTGAAAACCGGCGACGTTGAAAGACGTCCGTGAGTTCGAATCTCACCGCCTCCGCCAATGAACAACCCGCGTCGATTCTTCCCTGGCGAGTGCCAAGGTCCTGAGTCGGAGCGGGTTTTCTCTTTGGTGGCCGCCCATGACTTGGGCGGGAGTGGGACAAGCAATCGCGGTGGCCGTTATTGCTCAGTCGATGGATCCAGCGCCAAGTCTTGCGGGCAGTTCAGGTTGGCGAAGGCCGATTCCTGGTCGAAATGGGTGGGCACGCCGCCGACTCCCAGCAAAAAATCCCGGACCCGCCGCTTTCCCGCCGTCAGATAGTCGACCAGGGCGGGGAGCAGGGTTTTCTGGCAAAGCAGAAAAACCGGGTGTTCTCCCTGGTCCGTGGTCGCCCAGGTGACCAGGGCCTGGGGATTGTGCGCCAGGGTGGCGCGCAGCCGGGTCACCAGGTCCGTCGGGAAGTTCGGGGTGTCGCAGGGGATGCACGCCAGGAGGGGGGTGTCGCAGGCGGCCAAGCCCGCTTGGAGTCCGGCCAAGGGGCCGGGGTAGTCGCCCAGCGCATCCGCCAACACGGGATGGCCCCAGCGACGATAGGTGTCCAGGTTGCGGTTGGCGCTGATCATCAGCCCCGTGACTTGCGGGGCCAGCCGGGCCAGGGCGTGGGCGGCCAGGGGGCGTCCTTGCCAGGACAGCAGTCCCTTGTCCTCGCCGCCCATGCGTTGCCCCCGGCCACCGGCCAGGACCAGGCCCGTGACGGCGGCGTGGTCGAGATCCATGGCGGGGCTAGACCAGCACCAAGCCGAGGCTCAAGCCCAGGGCGATGGCGATGATGCCCGGCACCACCCGCCAAGCCAGGGTCTTGCCGCCGATGCTGATGGCCAGGCTGGCCTTGAAGGCCAGGTTGGAGAGCACCGCCAAGGTGATGGCGGTGACGGCGGTGACCGTGGGTACTTTGCCCATTTCTAGCAGGTGGAGGGTGGACAGGGTGATGGCATCCACGTCGGTGAGGCCCGAGGCCAGGGAAACCAGATACATGCCCTTGCTGCCGGCCAAATCCTGCAACCAGGCCGAAACCAGCAGCACGGCGCCATAGAGCAGGCCGAAGGTGAGGGCGGTACGCAGTTCCGTGGGGTTGCGCACCTCGGGCATGGGCAGGTCTTGATGTTCGCCGTGCCGCTTCCATCCCCACAGGGCCACCCCCAGGCCGAAGACGAAGCCGCAGCCGAGCAGGGGCGCCAGGTCGGGAATCAGCTCAGGGGCGAGGAAGGCGGCCACCAGGCCGATGCGCAGCAACACCACCAGGTTGGCGAGCAGGATGACCAGGGCGGCGGTGGGGATCAGGCCGCTCTCATTGCGCGCATGGCGGGCGAAGACCATGGTGGTGGCGGTACTGGACACCAGCCCGCCGAAAAAGCCGATGACCGCGGCGCCGTGCTGGACGCCCACCAGTCGCAGGGCGGCATAGCCCGCCAGGGAGACGCCGGAGATCAACACCACCATGCGCCAGATCTGGTGCGGATTGAAGGCCTGGTAGGGGCCGTAGTTCTGGTCCGGCAGGATGGGCAGCACGATGAAGGACAGCACGGCGAATTGCAGCACCGACAGTACGTCCTTATTGGACAGGGAGACGGTGAAGCCATGCAGTTGGGACTTGAAATAGAGCAGGGAGGTGGCGGCTATGGCGAGCATCACCGCCAGGGGGCCATGGCCCAGCCACACCGCCGCGCCCAGGCCATAGGCGAGCATCAGGGCCACCACCGAGGTGGTGCCGGGGTCGCCGTCGTCCGGCGGGTCCATGGCGATGGCCGCCATCATCATGGCGCCCACGGTCAGCAGGCCCAGGGCGAGGATCCAGCCATTGCCGGTTTCCCGGGCGATCAGGGCGGACAGGCATCCGAGCAGGGCGGTCAGGCCGAAGGTACGCAGGCCGGCCTTGGCGTCGGGCTTACGTTCACGCTCGAGGCCGATCAAAAGACCGATGGCGAGACTGGTGACGAAGGCTTGCAAATCGGCGGGCATGTTTTTCCCAAGTGGCGGCGAACAGTGACTGGAGGGCGATTCTAGTCCGTACAATCCGGGATATGAGCTACTACGCACTGGTTCCCGCCGCCGGCAGCGGCGCGCGCATGGGCGGTGAACTGCCCAAACAATACCTGCCCTTGCTGGGCAAGACGGTGTTGCACCACACCCTGGCCGCCTTGGCTGCCGTCCCTGCCCTGGAAAAGCTGTTCGTGGTTCTGGCCCCCGACGATGGCTATTGGGACAGCCAGGACTGGTCCGCCTTTGGCGATCGCCTGGTGCCCCTGCGTTGCGGCGGCGCCACTCGTGCCGCCAGCGTGACCGCGGGATTGCGCGCCATCGCCGACCGGGTGGGCCGCGACGACTGGATCCTGGTGCACGACGCGGCCCGGGCCTGCCTGGACCGGGAGGCGACGGAACGCCTGCTGGACCAGGCCGGGGCCGATCCGGTCGGCGGCATCCTGGCGGTGCCGGTGGCCGATACCCTGAAGCGGGCGGAAGGTGGCCATATCGCCGTCACCGTTGCCCGCGACAACCTGTGGCAGGCGCAGACACCGCAGATGTTCCGCCACGGCCCCTTGTTGCAGGCCCTGGAGGCCTGCCCGGCGGTGACCGACGAGGCCAGCGCCATGGAATTCCTCGGCCACCGTCCCCGCCTGGTGCAAGGCGCCGCCACCAATCTCAAAATCACCTATCCCCAGGACCTGCTCCTGGCCGGCTGGATTCTGGAAAACCGATCATGACCCTTCAATTTCGCGTAGGCCAGGGCTTCGACGTGCACGCCCTGGTGACAGGCCGGCCCTGCATCATCGGCGGCGTCACAATTCCCTTCGACAAGGGGCTGCTGGGCCATTCCGACGCCGACGTGCTGCTCCATGCCGTCACCGACGCCATTCTCGGCGCCGCCGGCCTGGGCGACATCGGCCGCCACTTTCCCGACACCGATCCCCAATGGAAAGGGGCCGACAGCCGCGTGCTGCTGCGCGGCGCGGCGGCCAAGGTGCGGGCTGCCGGCTGGGCCGTCGCCAACGTGGATTGCACGGTGATCTGCCAGGCCCCCAAGATCCTGCCCCACGCCGCCGCCATGGCGGCCAACATCGCCGCCGACCTGGGCATCGCGCCCGAGCAGGTGAACATCAAGGGCAAGACCACCGAGCAGTTGGGCTTCACCGGTCGGGGTGAGGGCATCGCCGCCCAGGCGGTGGCCCTGTTGCAATCGGCATGAATCTCTCCGTGGCCTAGCGCCGACTTGGGACGGAACGGCAAGGTTTAGCCGCTAGAATCGGCCGAACCTCGACTCCTCTCCGTCGCCATGTCCCTGTTCTCCCGCACCCTGCCCAAACGCCTGGCCCGGCTCAAGGGCATGCCCCTGTTTTCCACCCTGGACGCGCGGGAACTGCGCATCGTGGACGGCATGCTCCACGAGCGCGAGTACCTGGATGGCGAGGTCATCTTCGACCAGGGCGAAGAAGGCCAGGCCATCTATCTGGTGTTCGAGGGCAGGGTGTCGATCCGTCACCACGGTGCCGAGGAAGAGGATTTCATTGCCGAGCTGGAGGCGGGCACCTTTTTCGGCGAGCAGGCCCTGCTCAACAACGCCGTGCGCGCTGCCCAGGTTCGGGCTTCGGGGCGCTGCCTGTTGGGGGTGATGTTCCGCACCGACTTCCATAGCCTGTTGGCCTCCGACGCCCGGGTGGCCTCCAAGATCGCCCTGCAACTGGCGCGCCACCTGAGCCGCCGCCTGCGGGACATGGTGGAAAGCCGGGACCACGGCAAGGACCACCTGTGAGCCGCCAACCCTGGGTTTTTTTCCATGGTCCGGATCGGGACGGCCCCGTCGTCTGGGCCGGGGTGATCGGCAGCACTTGCCTGCTGCTATTCCTGCTGCAAAAAGTGCTGTGGCTGGTGCTGCCCTTTCTGCTCGCCCTGATCCTGTACTACTTCCTGTTCCCCTCGGTGCAATGGCTGCGCTACCGGGGCATGAGCCGTTCCCTGGCATCGGTGGTGGTCATGACCTTGTTCCTGGTGACGGCGGCCATCTACTTGAGCTTCTTCCTGCCCTGGATCGCCAGCCACCTGCTGGACTGGCAATCCTCGGTCATCCGCTATGTGGATGGAGGAACCAAGCTGCTCGGGCGTACTCTGCACGGCCTGGAAAAGGCCTCCGCCATGCTTTCTAGCGCCCATCTGGCGGACCAGGTCCAACACAAGCTGACGGGGGTCACCGGCAGCGTCAGCCAATACCTGGAACCGGTGGTGCTGGGCGTGCTGACCTGGGCGCCGAGCCTGCTGCTGGCCCCCTTCGTCGCCTTCTTTTTCTTGCGGGATGGCGGCGACTTCCAGCACATGCTGGGGCGGGCCGTGCCCAACGCTTTTTTCGAAAAAACCCTGTGCCTGCTGCACGAAGTGGACCGCACCACTCGGGCGTATTTCCAGGGCCTGCTGCGGCTGACCCTGCTCGACACGGTCACCCTGGCTGCCGGACTGTGGTGGATCGGCCTGCCGGCCCCCCTGTTGCTGGGCTTGGTCTGCGCCGTGCTGGCCTGGCTGCCCTTCGTCGGCTCGGTGCTGGGGGGCTTGCTGGTGGTGCTGGTGGCGGCCACGGACTTTTCCTCCAACCCGAGCATGGCCTACGCCGCCATCTTTCTTTTCGTGGCGGTGCGCCTATTGGACGACTTTTTCTACATGCCGCTGACCATCGGTCGCAGCCTGCACATCCATCCCCTGTTGGCGGTGCTGATGATCTTCGTCGGCGGTGCGGTGGCCGGGATTCCCGGCCTGATGCTGGTGCTGCCCCTGCTCGGGGTGGTGATGGTGGTGGGCAAGACCATCGGCAAGATCATCACCGATCCGCGCCTGATGGCCCGCTATCGCCACAGCCGGCGCTTGCGGGCACGCCAGGCCAGCCTGGACCTGGTGGATTGAGGGCGGCTTAGTCGGCGGCGACGGGAACGTCGATCTTGTACTCGGTCTGATTGATCCAGCTTGCCAGGGCTGAATCCATGGTGGCCGCGTGGTCGTCGAACCAGGGCACCAGTTCCTTTACCAGTTGCCGTCCCATCTTCAGGTTGCCCTTGCTCACCTGTTCCCGGACGAAACGGGCAATCTTGAGGATTTCCGCGTGCATGCCGCCGTGGCACTCCACGGGTGGGAACATGGACCCGCGCATCCAGCGGTCCTCCTGGTCGAAATGGTGCTGGGTGTGCTCGATGAAGGTATCCAATCCTGTCAGGAACTCTTCGTCCGGGGCGGCGTCCAGTCGGTTGAGCCAGTCGATGAATTCGCGATGGGTCTCGTCCATGGGAGCGAGGCCCAATTCATATTCCGGTTTCCAGGGGGCGAGGGACATGGCGGCGGACATAAAATAAACGATGGTCGCCGATTCTACCGGCCCAGCCTTGCCTCTACTTGACTCAGGTCAGTTGCCCATGTTGATCGACACCCACTGCCATCTGGACGCCGCCGAATTTGCCATCGATCGGCAAGCGGTTCTTGCCCGTGCTCGGGAGCGGGGGGTGCGGGCCTTGGTGGTGCCGGCGGTGGAAAAGGACAATTTCTCCACGGTGGCCGATTTGTGCCGGCGGGAATCTGATTGTTTTCCCGCTTTCGGCATCCATCCGCTTTATGTGGACCGGGCACAGGACGAGGATCTGGTCGAATTACGGCGATATTTGTCCAATGGCGCGGTGGCGGTGGGGGAAATCGGCCTAGATTATTTTGTCGAACCCCGGGACGAAGCCCGGCAATTACATTTTTTTGTCGAACAATTGAAAATCGCCCGGGAAATGGCCTTGCCGGTCATTCTCCACGTGCGGCGCGCCATCGATCCGATATTGCGTGAATTACGCCGCATCAAGGTTGTGGGCGGAATAGCCCATGCCTTTAATGGGAGTATTCAGCAAGCCGAGGCTTTTATTAAGCTGGGTTTTGTCCTGGGTTTTGGCGGTGCCATGACTTACGAAAAAGCCAATCATCTGCGCCGCCTGGCGCGGGATTTACCGGCGGAAAGCCTGGTATTGGAAACCGATGCACCGGATATTGCCCCCGAATGGAAATGGAAACAGCGTAATGAGCCGGGGGAATTGATGGCCATCGCCGAGGTGCTGGCCGAACTTCGCCAGCAAGGCGTTGCCGAAGTGATGGCCACGACAGGCACCAATGCGCTGCGGGTGCTGCCGGGCTTGCATAGGGACAGCGCGACGAGCGGCGGAATTTTCTAGGGCAGGCGAGGCTAGGTGGAAAAAATATCCCCGCATGAGCGGGGATGTTTTTTCGGGGATCGCCGAGGCGCGATCCCCGAACGCCGGAATTAAATCGCCAGGGATTCCAGGGTCTTGCCAGTGGCCAGCAATTCGCTGACCCACACGGGCTTGCGACCACGACCGGTCCAGGTCAGTTCGGGTTGGGAGGGATGGCGATACTTGGCTGCCACCTTCTTGCCGCCAGCCGCCGATTTCTTGCCGGACTTCTTGCCAACCAGTTCTTCCAGGGAAAAACCGTGGGAGGTTGCCAGGGCAGCGATTTGATCCAACACCTTTTGCTTGTCTTCGGTTTGGCGCTTGGCGATTTCAGCCGGAATCTTGGCTTGCAATTCCTTCAACTGGGCGATGGACAGGTGGGAAATATCCATGAATGTTTTCTCCTGAAGATGTCGTTTATTAAGGGGAGTCCGGCAGAAAAGCCGAATCGCGGGGAATATTACCTTAATAATAATTGAGGGACATTGCGGTTAATACGTAGTTTTAATTTTTTATTCGACCCAGTTGTTACCGTGTATTTCCGCGAGCCGCCCATCCCGGCGGGAATCGGGCTTTTTCACGGCTTTGGGCCGGTCGCCGGC
The DNA here is from genome assembly GCF_054658675.1 of Denitratisoma sp. agr-D3. Classification (NCBI taxonomy): domain Bacteria; kingdom Pseudomonadati; phylum Pseudomonadota; class Betaproteobacteria; order Nitrosomonadales; family Sterolibacteriaceae; genus Denitratisoma; species Denitratisoma sp. agr-D3. The sequence continues at coordinate 192,690 of NZ_BAAGIA010000004.1, forward strand.
TGGCTATAATCGCCGCCTTTACCGTTACTGCCAGACCCGCCCCATGTGTGGAATCGTCGCCGCCGTCGCCCCCAAGAACATCGTCCCGGTCCTGATCGAGGGGCTGCGCAAGCTGGAATACCGGGGTTACGACTCCGCCGGTCTGGCCCTGCTCAAGCCGGAACTGGTCCGCGTCCGTAGCGTCGGCCGGGTGGCGGAACTGGCGGCCCAGGCCGATGGCCTGTCCGCCCACATCGGCATCGCCCACACCCGCTGGGCTACCCACGGCGTGCCCTGCGAGCGCAACGCCCATCCCCACATTTCCGGCGGCCTCGCCGTGGTGCATAACGGCATCATCGAAAACTTCCAGGAATTGCGCCGGGAACTGGGCGCCCTGGGTTACGAATTCACCTCCGACACCGACACCGAGGCGGTCGCCCATTTGCTGGCGGAAGTGCTCAAGACCGAGCCCGACCTGTTCGCCGCCGTCCGCCTGGCGAGTGCCCGACTGGTGGGCGCCTACGCCATCGCCGTAACCCGGGAAGGGGAGCAGCGCATCGTCGTGGCCCGCCACGGCGCGCCCCTGCTGCTGGGCATCAGCGAAGCTGGCCACTATGCCGCCTCCGACGCCTCGGCCCTGCTGCAAGTGACCCGCTCCATGATCTACCTGGAGGACGGCGACATCGCCGAGCTGCGCCAGGACGGCTACCACATCGTTCGTCCCGACGGCAGCGCCGCCCTGCGCGCCGTGGTGGAAAGCCAGCTTTCCGCCGACGCGGTGGAGCTGGGCCATTACCGCCACTACATGCAAAAGGAAATCTTCGAGCAGCCCCAGGCCCTGGCCAATACCCTGGAAATGATCGGCGGCGCCCAGGCCCTGTCGCCCAATGTGTTCGGCGTCGACGCCCCGGCCATTTTCGCTCGGGTCAAATCCGTGTTGATCCTGGCCTGCGGCACCAGTTACCACGCCGGTCTGGTGGCCCGCTACTGGATCGAGCAGGTTGCCAAGCTGCCCTGCACGGTGGAAATCGCCAGCGAGTATCGCTACCGCGACTCCGTGCCCGCCGCCGACACCCTGGTGGTCACCATCTCCCAGTCCGGCGAAACCGCCGACACCCTGGCTGCCCTCAAGCACGCCAAGGCTCTGGGCATGACCGATACCCTGTCCCTTTGCAACGTGCCCGAGTCGGCCCTGATCCGCGAATCGGCCCTGAAATTCCTGACCCGGGCCGGGCCCGAAATCGGCGTCGCCTCCACCAAGGCCTTCACCACCCAATTGGCCGCCCTGGCCCTGTTGGCCCTGACCCTGGCCAAGCAGCAAGGCCGCCTCGACGCCACGGCGGAGGCCCAACACCTCATCGCCCTGCGCCACCTGCCCGTGGCGGTGCAGAAGGTACTGGCCCTGGAACCGGAAATCCGCGCCTGGGCCGAGCATTTCGCCAACAAGCACCACGCCCTGTTCCTGGGCCGCGGCCACCACTACCCGATCGCCCTGGAAGGGGCCTTGAAGCTCAAGGAGATCTCCTACATCCACGCCGAGGCCTATCCCGCCGGCGAACTCAAACACGGTCCCCTGGCCTTGGTGGACAAGGAAATGCCCGTCATCGCGGTGGCGCCCAACGACGCCCTGCTGGAAAAGCTCAAGTCCAACTTGCAGGAAGTAAAGGCCCGGGGCGGCGAGCTGTACGTGTTCGCCGACCGGGATTCCGAAGTCACCCCCGGCGAGCACGTCCATGTGCTGCGCCTGCCCGAGCACTACGGCCTGCTCTCGCCCGTGCTCCACGTCGTCCCCCTGCAACTGCTGGCCTACCACGCCGCCCTGGTCAAGGGCACCGACGTGGACAAGCCGCGCAACCTGGCCAAGAGCGTCACCGTGGAATGAAAAACGCCGGCGGATGCCGGCGTTGGTGATGGTGAGCGGGATCGGTCTGTCGCTAACCAGCCGCGTCAAAATCGATAGGTGAGTCCCACGTAGAGGGCGTGATTATCGAGGTCGGCCTTGTGGATCATGGTGCCGCCGGAGTTGTTGGTGGACGTCACATCGGACATCGTCGAGATCCGGTCGAACTTGGTGTAGAGATATTCCCCTCGGAACGACCACTTCTGATCCAGCGCGTATTCGCCGCCAAAGCCGAGACTCGTACCTGTCACCGAGGTCGACTTGGAACCGTGGGAGAAACCGGTAAACGCATTGTCCGTGTAGGTGGAGTTGAGCTTCAGGCGCGTGGCGGCAATGCCTGCGGTGACATAGGTCAGCCAATTGCGCTCGGCCCAACCGAGACGGAGCCGCAATCCGGCCATCCAATCGGCGGAGACCGATTGTCGAATGGTGCTTTGAGAACCGGGATTGGCATCCATTTCCTGCCGCGCCACGTGTTCCTTGTCGAGGGAGAGGCTCGTGGCGCTGGCCTCGATCCCGACGAGCACATTCCCGTACTGCTTGCCGTAGCCAAGAACCAGACCGCCTGACACGCCCAATTGATCCAGCTTGTTCTTGCCTACCCGGGCGATCTGGGCGGCATCGGTCGCGTCAAAGTATTGCAACCTGCCGGCCACCGAACTCACTTCCGATTTGCTGTCGGTGACGCCAAGCAGACCGCCCACATAGCCGCCCGACCAGTCGAGGCCCGATGCGGTCTGCGCTACGGCGCCATTGCTTATGCCCCATGCCAGCACCACAAGTGCACTTCCCAAAATCCCCTTCATCGCCGAGCCCCTGATTTGATTAAGGTGTAAAGCGATGGCATCTTAGCTTAACCGTGGCAAAAATCACAGAAGCATAGGGTTCGCATAAGGTTCGCATAAGGTGGGGGCTGAGAGGGAGGGGCGAGCAGGCCAGGCCTTGCCTGAGCGGGAGGCTATGGATACCAACACGTGGATTCCCGCCTTCGCGGGAATGACGACTTAATCAGTGTTTGCCTAGGGCAATACCTCGATCTGGCCGCTGACGGTGACCGTCACCTGGCTTTCGCCGGCCTCCAGGGGCAGTGCGGCGGCTTCGGCACGCAGGGCCATGGCCTTGGGGGCGTAGATCTGGCCCCGGCTGCTGTTCACGTTCAACTGCACGATGCGATAGTCCCGGCCCAGTTGCCGGGCGATTTGTTTCGCCTTGTCGCGGAACAGGGCGATGGCGTCCTGGGTGGCCTGGTCCTCGGCTTTGCCGCGGGTTTCCGGCGCCGGCTGGAGATGGATCTGGCCCACGCCCAGGGTGTTTTGCAACTGGCCGACCAATTCCGCCAGGGCCGGCAAGTCGCGGCTTTCCAGCAGCAGTTCGGAACGCATGCGCCAGGCGACGATGGCGCGGTCGTTCTTGCCGTAGATCGGGCTGGTCCAGGTGTTGCCGCTGCGGGTCTGTACCGCCGGGGTCTTTTTCGCCAGGGCCAGGGCCTGGGCGATGGCGCCGTTCACCTTGCGCGCCAGTTCCGCCGGACTGGCGGCGTCGGCTTCCATAAAGGCCGTGGCGCTGCCCTGGTCGTTGGGCGCGCTTTGCCGCGCCTCCACGGTGAAGTCCACCAGGGTGCCCTTGGCTGCCTCGGTGGTGGGCGCGGCGAGGGTGGTCTGGACGGGCAGGGCGATCAGCAGTCCCAACAACAGGGCGAAGGCACGCATGGCGGGCTCCTTTACAGGGCTTTGAGGGTGGTGGCGTAGCGCGCGCCGTTCTTGGCGTAATGCTCGGCGCTGCGGCTGATTCGAGCGATTTCCTCCGTCGTCAGTTCCCGCACCACCTTGCCCGGCGAGCCGATGATCAACACGCCTTCGGGGAATTCCTTGCCCTCGGGGATCAGGGTATTGGCCCCCACCAGGGTGTTGCGGCCGATCACCGCCCGGTTGAGCACGATGCTGCCGATGCCGATCAGGCAGTTATCGCCGATGGTGCAGCCGTGAATCATCACCATGTGGCCCACGGTCACGCCATTGCCGATTTGCAGATGGATGCCCGCATCGGTATGCAACACCGAGCCGTCCTGGATGTTGGTCTTGTCGCCGATGCTGATGCGGTCCGTGTCGCCCCGGATCACCGTGTTCCACCACACCGAGGCGCCGGCGCCCAGGTGCACGTCGCCGATCACCGTGGCGTTGGGCGCCACCCAGGCGTCGGGCGCAATGACGGGGGCTTTGTCGCCGAGTTGATAGAGGCTCATCACATCATCCTTTCGCGGCGGTTTTTGCGGGAATGGCCGCCAGCAGGGCCTTGAGCAGTTGCCAGCAACGGTCCACCGAGGCCACGTCCACCCGCTCGCCAGGGGCATGGGCGCCGACGATGTCGGGGCCGAAGGAAATCATGTCCATGGCCGGGTACTTGCCGCCGATCAGACCGCACTCCAGGCCGGCGTGGATCACCTTGATCTCCGGCGTCTGGCCGAATTCGCGCTGGAACACCTGCCGGGTCAGGGCCAGCAGGGCCGATTGGGGATTGGGCCGCCAGCCCGGGTAGGCCCCCACCTGTTCCACCGCCATGCCGGCCAGGGTGAACAGGTCGGTCAAGCTGGCCGCCAGTTCCTGTGCCGCCGCATCCACCAGGGAACGCAGCATGAACACCGCCTCTGCCTGCCCCTCGGCGATACGGATCACCCCCAGGTTGAGGGAGGTTTCCACCGTGTCATGGGCCTGCTGGCTCCAGCGCTGCACGCCCTGGGGCGCGGCGTGGAGGGCGGCGAGGATGCGTTGCTGGTCATTTCTGGCCATCACTTCCAATGCCGGCTCGGACACTTCCTCCACCAGCACCGTCACGCCTTCGTCCACGCCCGCCAGATCCAGGCGGAACTGGTGGCCCAACTGTGCGCACTGGCTGCGCAGGGCATCCAGATCGCCTGCGGCCACGGCCACCACGGCCTGGGCTTCCCGGGGCAGGGCGTTGCGCGAGGTGCCGCCGGTCAGGCTGGCCAGGCGCAGGGCGATGCCCTTGTTTTCCAGGGCGCGCAGCAGGCGCACCAGCAGCTTGATGGCGTGGCCCCGTTCGCGGTGAATGTCGATGCCCGAATGGCCGCCCATCAAGCCCTTCACCGTGATGCGCAGCGGGCGGTGGCCCGCCGGCAGGGCTTCCGCCTGCCAGTGGCTGGTGACAATGCTGTCCATGCCGCCGGCGCAGCCCAGGTACACCGCGCCCCATTCCTCGGTGTCGATGTTGAGCAGCAGTTCGCCTTCCAGCACGCCCTCGGGTAAGTGGCGGGCGCCGCCCATGCCGGCTTCCTCATCCACCGTCAGCAGCACCTCGAGGGGGCCGTGGGCGATGTCGTCCGCTTCCAGGGCCGCCAGGGCCAGGGCCACGCCGATGCCGTTGTCCGCGCCCAGGGTGGTGTGCTCCGCGCCCAGCCAGCCGTCCTTGAGCACGGCCTGGATCGCGTCGCGGTGAAAGTCGTGGCTGACGCCGTCGTTCTTCTGGCACACCATGTCGATGTGGCCTTGCAGGGTCACCGTGGGCCGGTTTTCCATGCCCGCCGTGGCCGGCCTGCGCAGGATCAGATTGCCCGCACCATCCACCAAGGTCGCCAGTCCCCGACCCTTGGCCCAGTTCAGCAGCTCGTCCCGCAGGCGTTGCTCATGCTTGGAGGGGCGGGGGATGCGGCACAGGGTATCGAAGTGCTTCCAGACGACGGTGGGTTCAATGGCGGCGATGTTCATGGGGAGGGAAACGGAAAGGGGCTGAGAAGTAAAAAGGGCGCATGAAGAATGCGCCCCGGTTTTAATGCAATGTGCGTTTGACCGGCGGGAAAAGCTGGTCCAGCACTTCCGGGCCGAAGCGGTAGGTGTGGTTGCAGATGTCGTCCACGATGACGATCTCGCCTTTCTCTTCCAGCAGGCCGGCGATTTCCTCCCGGCCCAGGGAGATCAACATGCCTCGCACTTTTTCCTCGTCGCGGGGGCAGTAGTAGCTGGCGGGCATCGCGTCGAACAGGCGCACGTTTTCCTCGGGGAACAGGCGGCGCAGCAGTTCTTCCGGCGCCAGGGCCAGTTCGCCGGCCTTCACCGTGTTGGCCAGCAGTTGCACCCGGTTCCAACCGTCCTCGTCCTTCTTGTCCGCGTCGGGCAGTTTTTGCAGGAACAGGCCGCAGGCGCTGCGTTCGTTGGCCGCCAGCCAGAGGCGGGACGGGGCCTGCTCCGAGGTTTCCAGGTAGTGCTCGAAAATCTCCGCCACCGTGTCGCCTTCCAGGGGCACGAAGCTCTGGTAGGGCCGGTCCAGGGCGGTGTTGGTTTGTAGGGTCAGCACCAGTTGGCCGTCCCCCAGCAGTTCGGGCACCGGCGCCGGGGCCAGGTCGGCGGGTGCCTTGGCCAGGCCGCGCAGGCGCAGTTGTTCGTCGCAATCCACCACCAGCAGGCGCAGCGCGCCGTGGCCCTGCACCTGGAAGGAAAGGCGACCCGGGGTCTTCAGATTGCTGCCGATCAAGGTGGTCACGGCGGCCATCTGGCCCAGCAGGTCGCGGGTGGTGGGCGCGTAGTCACGGCCCGCCTGCATGCCTTGCCAGGCATGGTCGAGATGGACGATGGCCCCCCGGATGTCCAGGTCTTCCAGCAAAAAACGGCTAACGCTATCGGTCATGGCCGCTCAATTCACAAAGCTGGCGAAGAGGCCGGCATCGAAGCCCACCAGCAACTGGCCGCTGGCGGTTTCCACCACCGGGCGCTTGATCAGGCTCGGGTTCGCCACCATCAGGGCCACCGCCTTGCTCTGGGTGGTGATTTCCTGGTCTTCGGGGGAAAGCTTGCGGTAGGTGGTGCCCTTGGTGTTCACCAGGGTCTTCCAGCCTACGGCGCGGCACCATTCCACCAGCCGGTCGCGGGGCACGCCTTCTTTCTTGTAATCGTGAAACTCATACGCCACGCCGTGCTCGTCGCACCAGTCGAAGGCTTTTTTCATGGAGTTGCAATTCTTGATGCCGTAAATCTTGGCCATGGAGGGCTCCTGCGTTGGGAGGGGAATTTTAGCAGGAGGGGTGAGGCAGGAATTGTGTGGTGAGGCGGCTATCGATCCTTTGCGGTCGTTGCTTGTTATGAAAATCGGTCCATCTCGACCGGCGGCTTAAGGTTCAGCGCCAGGACAACCACAGAAATAGCAAGTAGACGATCAAATAGAAGAAGGCTGTAAGCCCTCGTGCTCCTCTGTTATCAGCGGACGGATCGATCTGGGTGGACGGAAGAGACTGGAATCTCATGTGAACAGTTTCGTTCCGAAAGTAACTACGAATCTCCCAAGTGCTGATTAGCATTAGGAGGGGTTCCCAGAAACTGTGGATACCAAGATGTTCAGCACATAGTGATACCTTCAGCAAGGTAATTGCACACCCTAAGGACAATAACCACAGGGAGATGAAATAGGAAACTTTTCCCGGTGCGAAAAATTCGAGAAAAGTAGCGCCTTCCGGGATTGGCAAAGGAGGCACAGCCATTGCATCGGGGTTTTTTTGAGCTTGCTGCGACGCAAGTTCGTAGCAGCTGCGACAGGCTTCGGTGTACGGCGGGTTGTTTTCTCTGCAGTGGTTGCAAATCCAAGAATGGTCGGGCATGTGTGGTGTTCAACGTTCTTGGTAATCGGCGCTGCGTGGCTTCATGTTCCACCGTCCGTGTTTACCGACGGGGTTTAGACATCTGGTTAGTATTGGGCGAACAACTGGCGAATGTCATCATCAGTTTTGAACGTATTGAGCATCCATCCACCCTTGCCTCGATAAAAGTAGAAAACCCAGCGCATGGGATGTTTTTCAAATCGATGCACATAGGTTAGCCGAAGCAGATTCTCTCCCGCCTTTTCTTCGCGAATAAACTCGGTTCCAACACTCTTACCGAAACGTAACGACATGGCGGGTAACTGCATCTTTAGCTGCTCTCGCATTACATCGAACTCCGGGGTCGGAACCAAGAGAAATGGCTTCGTTAACAGAAGCCCTGCCTCAATTTCTCCCGCACCTATCTTCGCCATAACCCGGTCAGCCAGTTGTCTGGCTTCGATGGGATTGGCGAGGGAATCCGCAAACGCAAGGGTGTGTGTAAATAGTAGGACCGCGATAGCGTTGAGTCGAAAAAATAAGTGCATACAACTCTCCTTAGAGGACTAACTGTGTTTACCCTGTGTCCGTACAACAATTGATATTGATATCGACTACGCTCGATTTGTGGCCACTTTTTCATGGCTATTAGCCATTTGTCATTTACGCTGCAGTATAACGACTCCGATATGGAGGACGGCCAGCAAGCCTATAGTCTAGAGTGTCTAGATCGACTCTTGGCCGATTGGTGATGGAGTTAGTTTTGTTGTGATTTAAAACTCCATCCCAGCCCCAGCATCCCCAAACTCCCCACCGCCAGCCCCCAAGCCAGCGGCCCATTTCCGGCTACATCCAGAATTACCCCGAACACCAGCGGCGCAATGAAGCCGGCACCAAAACCCAGCAGCGAATACAGCGCCATGGCCGCGCCCCGTTGGGCCGGTGGGGTCACTTCCACCAGCCCCGCCGTGAGGGAGGCCGAGTCGGCCATGACGGCGATGAAATAGACGGCCAGCACCAACAGCATCAGCCACCAGGGGGCGCTGGCGGCGAAGCCGGCCAGCCAGCAGAGCAGGGCGGCGGCCACCATGACGCTGGCGATCCAGCGTTTGCGGCCCAGCTTGCCGGCGGCTTCGTTGCCCAGGATGCTGGCGGGCAGCCCCAGCAGGTTGATGGCGGCGGCGGCCTCGGTGGCGCTGAGCCAGGGCTGGCTACTGCCGAGGCCGTAGCCGAAGGCGATGAAGGCCACCATCCAGGAGCGCAGGCCGAAGAGTTCCCAGCAGTGGGCGCCGTAGCCGAGGATGTAGGTTCGGGTTTGCTTTTGCTCCAGCACGTCGCCGAAGCGGGGCAGCCAGCCGCTTTGACGATGGACCTCGGGCGCCTGGGGGGCGAGGGCGACGATAAAGATCGCCGCCGCCAGCAGCGGCCCAACAGCTAGCAGGGTGACGGTGGTGGACCAGGGCAGGGTCTTGCCCAGTTGTCCGGCCAGGATGAGGGAAAGGCTGGTGCCGATGCCGAAGGTGGCGGTGTAGAAGGCGATGTAGCGGGACTGGCGCGGGCTCTGCACCCGGTCGGTGAGGGCCTTGAGGCCCGGCATGTAGGTGCCCGCCAAGCCGGCGCCGGTCAACGCTTGGAAGGCGGCGGCGGTGAAGGCGCCTTGGGCGAAGGCGGCAAAGCCCGCCATGCCGGCGACGGCGAGAAAACAGGAGGCGACGAACACCTGACGGGCGTCGAGCCGGTCGGTGATGCCGGCGAGGAAGGGCACCGCCACCATGTAGCCGAAGAAGAAGGCGCCGCCGGCAAAACCCGCCTCGGCGCCGCTCATGCCCCACAGGGCCTTGAGTTCCGCGAGGAAGGCCGGGTAGGCGGCAAAGCCCGTCATGCTCAGGGCTTCGGCCAGGCAGATGAGGGCGACGAGGCGGCGCGGGCCGTGGGGCATGGCGATGGGTGGGCTCGGGGCAGGGACGGGCCCCTACCTTAACGCAATCCTGCCCATTCGGCGCTAGTGGGATGCCGGCGCGTTTGCGGCATGGCTGGGGCTTCGACAGGCTCAGCCCGAACGGTTGAAAGCGTGCTTTTTCAGTGCCCTTGCAGGCTTTCAGCCTTGCGCAGTTGGGGGAACCAGATCATCCAGAGCAGGGTGACGCCCAGGCTGAGGGCACCGCCCAGGATTACGGCGGGCACGGCGCCAAACCAGGCGGCGGTGACGCCGGATTCGAATTCGCCCAGTTGGTTGGAGGCGCCGATGAAAATGCTGTTCACGGCACTGACCCGGCCGCGCATGTGGTCGGGGGTTTGCAACTGCACCAGGGAGCCGCGAATCACCACGCTCACCATATCGGCAGCGCCGAGCAGGGCGAGGATGGCGAGGGACAGGCCCAGGTGGGTGGATAGGCCGAAGCCGATGGTAGCCAGGCTGAACAGGGCCACGGAGACGAACAGGATGTGGCCCACCCGCTTGTCCAGGGGATGGCGGGCCAGCCAGAAGGAAATCAACAGGGCGCCCACTGCCGGCGCGGCGCGCAGCAGGCCCAGGCCCCAGGCGCCGGTGTGCAGCAGTTCCTCGGCGATGATGGGCATGAGGGAGGTGGCGCCGCCGAACAGCACGGCGAACATGTCGAGGGAGATGGCCCCCAGCACCACCTTCTGGCCACGGATGAAGGCGAGGCCCTCGATGAATTTCTGCCATTCGCCGCCGGCCTGGCCCGTGGTCAGGGGCGGTTGGGGCGGTAGGGCCTGGAAGGCAAAGGTGGCGACGACGAACAGGGCCAGGGTGACGCCGTACACCGTGGTGGCGCCGAAGGCGTAGAGCAGGCCGCCCAGGGCGGGGCCGATGATGAAGGCCGCCTGCATGGCCGAGGCGCTGAGGGCCACGGCCTTTGACAGTTGATTGCCGGCCACCAATCGCGGCAACAGGGCAGCGGTGGCGGGCATGTCGAAGGCACGGGCACAACCGGACACGGCCACCAGCAGGAAAATCCACTCGCGACTGATGGCGTCCGTCACAGTGAGCAGCAGCAGGGCGCCCAAGGCCAGGCATTGCAGCAACTGGGATAGCACGGCGATGCGCTTGCGGTCGTGGCTGTCGGCCATGTTGCCGGCGGTGGCGGTGAGCAACAAGCGGGGCAGGAACTGAAACAGGCCCACCAGGCCCAGGTCCATGGCGCTACCGGTGAGTTGGTAAACCTGCCAGGCCACGGCCACGGTGAGCATCTGGTTGGCGGCGGCGGCGCTGATGCGGGCCAGCCAGAAGCGCAGGAAAACCGGATGGCGGAAAAGGGATGAGGCGTCGGTGGCTGGGGCGTCGGACATGATGGGGCGTCGTTGGTGAGCCCCTGTCATGGCGCGGCTTACGGCGACGCGGAGGCTTTTCTGTTGTTCGCTGGCCCACTGGGCAAGCGTAGCCCACTACTTTATCAGCCTTGCCGGATGGCGACCGTTTCCATGGTCCGGCCCACCACCTAGCGGTCTGGATTTTCCCCGCTTGCGCTTGACAGATGCGCTGCCTGCCTTTAATTTAACCAAATGGTTAATTACGATACGCAACTGGATGCCGTATTCACGGCCCTGGCTCACCCGGCCCGGCGGGCGATGTTGACGCGGCTCAGCAAGGGCGAGGCGACGGTGGGCGAACTGGCCGAGCCCTTGGCCATGTCGCTGCCCGCGGTCACTAAGCACCTGAAGGTCTTGGAACGGGCCCGCCTGATCAGTCGTGGCAAGAACGCGCAATGGCGGCCTTGCCGCCTGGAAGCCGCGCCGTTGGAAACGGCGGTGGATTGGATCGAGGAGCAGCGGAAGGTGTGGGAAGCCAGGCTGGATCGGCTGGAAACCTATTTGCAAAGTTTGGAAAAAACAGAAAGGGAAAGGTAATGGCGATGGTGGATAAAGACAGAGAGCTGATCCTGCAACGGGATATCCCCTTTGCCCGCGAACTGGTGTGGCGGGCGATGACCGACCCCGAGCACGTGAACCAGTGGTGGGGACCGGACGGTTTCAGGAACGAGGAGGTAACCCTGGACTTCCGCGTCGGCGGCGAATGGCGTTATGTGATGGTGGGGCCCGACGGCACCCGTTATCCCAACCTGTCGCTGTTCAAGGAAATCGTGCCCCCGTCGCGCCTGGTGTACGACCACGGCGATGGCCAGCGGGTGTGGTTTGAAACCACGGTCACCCTGGAACCCACGGCGACGGGCACCCTGGTTACTTTGCGCCAGCTTTATCCGAGCCAGGCGGCACGGGACGAGGTGGTCGAGAAATACGGCGCCATCGAGGGCGGCAAGCAGCACTTGGCAAAACTGGAGGCCTACGTCCGGCAACACCTGGCGTGATGCCTGGCGCTGCGGCAGAAAGTCTGCCTTGCCCGATAAAGACAACAGCCGGCAAGCGGGGGCATATCCCGCGTGCCGGCTGTTTGCGTAATGGCGGTCGAGCCTAGCGCTTGAGCTTGGCGAAGGCGGCGGCCATGGCGCCGCCGGCGGGGGCTTGCTGTTGCAGGCGGGAAGCGCCACTGCGGGACATGCGGTCATTGCGGTCGCCGCTGCTGCCAGGCGCGGAGCGCTTGCCCGGTTCGTCGGACATGCGCATGGAAAGGGCGACGCGACGGCGGCCCACGTCCACTTCCAGCACCTTGACCTTGACCACGTCGCCGGCCTTGACCACGGAGTGGGGGTCCTTGACGAATTTGTCGGATAGGGCGGAGATATGCACCAGACCATCCTGGTGCACGCCGATGTCTACAAAGGCGCCAAAGTTGGTGACGTTGGTGATGACGCCTTCGAGGATCATGCCTTCCTGCAAATCCTTGAGGTCTTCGACGCCTTCCTTGAAGGTGGCGGTCTTGAACTCGGGGCGGGGGTCGCGGCCAGGCTTTTCCAGTTCCTTGAGGATGTCCTGCACGGTGGGCAGACCGAACTTCTCGTCGGTGTACTTGGCGGCGCTGAGGGACTTCACGGCGCGGCTGTCGCCCAGCACTTCCTTGGCGCTCTTCTGGATGTCGGCCAGGATGCGCTCCACTACGGGGTAGGCTTCCGGGTGGACGGCTGAGGCATCAAGCGGGTTGTCGCCGCCCATGATGCGCAAGAAGCCGGCCGCCTGTTCAAAGGTCTTGTCGCCCAGCCGGGGCACCTTCAGCAACTCGTCGCGGCTCTTGAAGGCGCCGTTCTGGTCCCGGTAGCCGACGATGTTGGCAGCCAGGGTGCTGTTGAGGCCGGAGATGCGGGTCAGCAGGGGCACGGAGGCGGTGTTCACATCTACTCCCACGGAGTTCACGCAGTCTTCCACCACGGCGTCGAGGGACTTGGCGAGTTTGGACTGGTTCACGTCGTGCTGGTACTGGCCGACACCGATGGATTTGGGGTCGATTTTCACCAGCTCGGCCAACGGGTCTTGCAGGCGGCGGGCGATGGAAACGGCACCCCGCAGGGATACGTCCAGATTGGGGAATTCCTTGGCGGCCAGTTCCGAGGCGGAATAGACGGAAGCGCCGGCCTCGGACACGACCACCTTGGTCATGTGCAGCTGGGGCAGGCCCTTGATCAGGTCGGCGGCCAGTTTGTCGGTTTCGCGGCTGGCGGTGCCGTTGCCGATGGCGATGAGATCCACGTTGTGCTTGATGCACAGGGCGCCCAGTTCGGCCAGGGAGCCGTGCCAGTCGCGGCGGGGTTCGTGGGGGTAGATGGTGGTGGTGTCCAGCACCTTGCCGGTCTTGTCCACCACGGCCACCTTGCAGCCGGTGCGGATGCCGGGGTCCAGGCCCAGGGTGGCGCGGGGACCGGCAGGGGCCGCCAGCAGCAGATCTTTCAGGTTGCGGGCGAAAACGTGGATGGCTTCTTCTTCGGCCCGTTCGCGCAGCTGGTTCATGAGTTCCAGTTCCAGGTGCAGGGACAGCTTGACCATCCAGGCCCAGCGGGCGGTTTCGGTCAGCCACTTGTCGGCGGGGCGGTTCTCGTTGCGAATGCCGAAGTGCTTGGCCACCATGGTTTCGCAGGCGGAGGCCATGGGCGGGTCTTGCAGCTCCGGCTCGGTTTTCAGGGCCAGGCGCAGCACGCCTTCGTTACGGCCGCGGAACATGGCCAGGGCGCGGTGGGAGGGAATGTCGGCGATGGCTTCCTTGAAGTCGAACCAGTCGCGGAACTTGGCCACTTCGGCGGATTCGTCCTTGTCTTTGCCTTCCACCACGGCGGAAACCAGCAGGCCATGGTCGTTCAGGTAGTTGCGCAGCTTTTCCAGCAGGGTGGCGTCTTCGGAAAAACGCTCCATGAGAATCTGGCGGGCGCCATCCAGGGCGGCTTTCACGTCGGGCACGTGCTTTTCCGGCGGCTCGGTGGCGGTGTTCACGAACTTGGCGGCCTCGGTTTCGGGCGTCAAGGTGGGGTCGTTGAACAGGGCGTCGGCCAGGGGTTCCAGGCCTGCTTCCTTGGCGATCTGGGCCTTGGTGCGGCGCTTGGGCTTGTAGGGCAGATAGAGGTCTTCCAGGCGCTGCTTGGTATCGGCATTTTCCACGTCGTTGCGCAGCTCGGGGGTCAGCTTGCCTTGTTCCTCGATGGAGGCCAGCACGGCGGCGCGGCGCTCTTCCAGTTCCCGCAGGTAGCCGAGGCGTTCTTCCAGGTTGCGCAGCTGGGTATCGTCCAGGGCGCCCGTCACTTCCTTCCGGTAGCGGGCGATGAAGGGCACGGTGGCGCCTTCGTCCAGGAGTTGCACGGTGGCGGTGACTTGTTGCGGGCGGACACCCAGTTCTTCGGCAATACGGTGTTCGATGGGAGGCAGCATGAAACTTTCCGGGAGATGAAACAAAGGGGGCGCACTATGCAGCAAGCGGCAGCGCGGTGCAAGGCGCCGGCGTCATCGTCGTCACGGGCAAAGCCTAGGCATAATGTCGGCCTTGATTGCCCTCGAAAATGAAAAGCATGGATGGTCAGATAGTTAGCGTATTGGCGGGATTCGTCGGCCTTGGTCTGGGGGGTGTCGGCGCCTGGCTGCTGCTCAAGGGACGGATCGCCGATGCCCAGGAGCAGGGGCGGGCGGCCGTGTCCATCGATCTGGCCCGGGCCACGGAGCGGGTACGCGCCCTGGAAGAGGACCGTGCCCAGGCCCAGGCGGCCAGCCATCAACTACAAGGCCAGATCGGCCAGTTGCAAGCCCAGCAGGAGGCGGACCGGCAGGAAGTACTGCGCCTGTCCACCTCGGAGGCGGAAAAGGCCCAGTCGCTGCGGACCACCCAGGCCCGGCTGGCGGAGCTGGAAGCGGGCAACCAGGGGGAACGGGCCCAACGGGAACAGGCCGAGACCCAGGTGAGCCGGCTCAAGGCCGAGCTGGCCGAACTCAATGCCCGTTTCGAGGCCGAGAAACAGCAATCGGAGGAAAAACTGGCCCTGCTGCGCAGCGCCAGGGAAGAACTCTCCAACCAGTTCAAGACCCTGGCCAACGACATCCTGGAAGAAAAGGCCAAGCGCTTTACCGAGCAGAACCAGGCCAATCTGGGCACCCTGTTGGAGCCCTTGAAGACCAAGCTCACCGAGTTCCAGGGCAAGGTGGAAGAGGTGTACGTCAAGGAAGGCAAGGACCGCACAGCCCTGGCCGAGCAGGTGCGCCAGTTGATGGAACTGAACAACGCCCTGAGCCAGGACGCCAAGAACCTGACCCGGGCCCTCAAGGGGTCGAGCAAGGCCCAGGGTAACTGGGGCGAACTGATCCTGGAGCGGGTGCTGGAAGCCTCGGGTCTGCGCAAGGGCGAGGAATACGACGTGCAGGAAAGCCATACCCGGGAGGACGGCAGCCGCGCCCAGCCCGACGTGGTGATCCACCTGCCGGAAGAGCGCCATCTGGTAGTGGATGCCAAGGTGACCCTGACCGCCTACGATGACTACGCCTCGGCGGAGGAAGAGGGCGATCGTCAGGCAGCCCTGAAACGGCATCTGGAGTCGGTGCGCAGCCACATCCGTGGCCTGTCGGAACGCAACTACCAGGACCTCTACGGCATCCAGTCCCTGGACTTCGTGCTGATGTTCATCCCCATCGAGCCGGCCTTCATGGTGGCGGTGACCCAGGACAAGGATCTGTTCATGGACGCCTGGCAGAAGAACGTGCTGCTGGTGAGCCCGTCCACCCTGCTCTTCGTGGTGCGCACCGTGGCCCACCTGTGGCGTCAGGAGGCCCAGAACCGCAACGCCCAGGACATCGCCAAGCGGGGCGCCGAGCTGTACGACAAGCTGGTGGGCTTCGTCGAGGACCTGGAGTCCCTGGGCAACCGGCTCAAACAGGCGCAGAAGGATTACGACGGCGCCTACAACAAGCTGGCCGGTGGTCGCGGCAACGTGATCCGCCAAGCGGAAATGCTCAAGCAACTGGGCGTGAAACCGGCCAAAAACCTGCCCAACGGCCTGGTGGAACTGGCCGGCGAGGACGAGTAGGGCAGCCGTAGGCCGTTCGGGACGGATGAAGCCCTTGAAAAACCGGGATAAAGCCCCATTTGCTCGGCTGCGGGCGTGCAACTTTTTTGCCCTGGTTTGTGTCTACAATGCCGTTCGCCATATTTGTTGCTGATGCAATAACTCAAGGAGGTTCCCCAACCATGTCCATCGACATCCAGACCTATCAGACATCCGGTACCTACGCCGGCCAGCAGCACCGCGTCCTGCGCAACACCTACGCGCTGTTGGGCCTGTCCATGATCCCCACCGTCATCGGCGCCATCCTCGGCACCATGTTCGGCGTGTCCCTCATGGTGGGTAGTCCCATCATGTCCACGGTGATCTTCCTGGCCGTGAGTTGGGGCCTGATCTACGCCATCGAAAAGAATCGCAACAGCGGTACCGGCGTGGTCCTGCTGCTTGGCTTCACCTTCTTTATGGGCCTGATGCTTGGCCCCCTGTTGGCCTACACCTTGCACTTCCGCAACGGCGGCCAATTGATTGCCATGGCGGCAGGCGGCACCGGCGCCATCTTCTTCACCCTGGCCGGCATCGCTTCCACTGGCAAGCGCGACTTCAGCAAGATGGGCACCTTCCTCATGGCGGGCGCCGTGCTGATCCTGGTGGCGGCCCTAGCCAACATCTTCCTGCACCTGCCAGCCCTGTCCCTGGCCATTTCCGTGGTGGCTATCGCCGTGTTCTCCGGCTTTATCCTGTTCGACATCGACCGTATCGTGAAGGGCGGCGAAACCAGCTACGTCAGTGCCACTCTGGCCGTGTATCTGGACATCTACAACATCTTCACCAGCCTGCTGCAAATCCTGGGCGTGATCGGCGGCGACCGCGACTAAACGGACCCTCGCTTCATCCCCCAACGGCCACCCAAGGGTGGCCGTTTTGTTTGTGGTGCTGGCGGACGGCGCGTTTTGTGATTTTTGTTGCTACGCAGCAAAATATTGCCTACCTACCCCGCCAATAGCCTTGCCTTTCCCGAGGAGATCACTACACTAACAATTGTGCATTGCACAAATAACAAGGAGAGGCCATGGAAGTTCAATTAAGGCGGCTCCAAGCAAACGCTCGCCCCGCCATCAGAGAGCACCTCGACGCCATGACGTCCGAGGACCGGTTCACCCGCTTCGGCTTTGAGGTCACGCCGAAGGGCTTGGATCATTACACCGACAGCATCAATTTCAACCGCGATGTGGTCATCGGCGCCCATTACCGGGAACTGCTGATCGGCGTGGTTCACGTTGCCGTTTACCAGCGTGACCGACATCCGATCGGGGAGTTGGGCATCAGCGTGGATGGGTTTTGCCAGGGCAAGGGCGTCGGTCGGGTGCTGTTCGACCAGGCCTTGCAGCAGGCCCAACGCCGCAAGCTGACCATGCTGCATGTGCAGTACCTGCGGCGCAATAGCCGCATGGCGTCCCTTTGTCGCGGCCTGACCACCATCTTCGAGCAGGACAGCGAGGAAACGGCGTGCTCCATCAAGCTGGCCGATCCCGATCCGGCGGAGGCCTGCCGCCAGGAGGTGATCGACGGCATCGAGGTGTTCCATACGGACCTCGTCGATCCCCGCGACCACATCCTGTTCATTCACGGCGTGGCCGGTGACGGCTGGCAATGGCGGGAGAACTTCCTGCCGTACTTTGCCCGCCATGGCTACAGCGCCAGCGCGCTTTCCCTGCGGGGGCACGGTGGCAGCGAAAGCCGCGACGACGTTACCCTGCGCGGCTACGAAGAGGACGTTCATGCGGTGTTGCGGCACCTGGAGGTCAAGCCCAAGGTCATCGTCGGCCATTCCATGGGCGGCTTCCTGTCCCAACGGGTGTTGGAGCGCAACGGTGACATCGAGAAGGCGTCGTTGGTGACGTCGGTGCCGCCCTGGGGCCTGCTGCCGGGCACTTTGCAGCCGGTGCTGGAGCACATGGGCGACCCCCTCGGCAAGATGATCGCCATCCACGCCGCGGAGGGCAAGCCGGCCTACGTCAATCCCGACAACATCACGGCCGACGTGCAGGTGATCGGCGGTAGCCGCGACCGCATCATTCCCGCCGACGTGGTGACCGCCACGGCCCGTTCCTATGAAACCGATCCGATCATGATCGAGGATGCCGGCCATGCTGTGATTTCCAGCAGCAAGTGGCGGGAAGTGGCGGACCACATCATTCATCACTTGTCCCAATAGGCGCAGGCCCGAGGAGATGGCTTCCTTGACGCAAGGAGGCCATAGGGAAACGCTGGAGCAGGGCGCCGCTGGCGCCATGGGTGGTGGAGGGGCGGCGGCCCCGATGGGCCGGCGTTCGGGCTGGCCCTTAGTCGCCCTCTTAGTGGGACATGTGCGCCGCGATGACGAAGTCTGCCAATTCCCCGGATGCGTGCCGCAGGCGACGGGAAATGAGCGTGGCAAGACCCATGGCAAATTGGAAAGCCACGGTGGGATCATCCGAGGCAAGAGACTGAAAGGCCTCGTCGGTCATGACCAGAATGTCGCAACGCCGCTCCGCAATGCAGGTCGCCGATCTGGCCGAGCCTTCAATCAAGGCCATTTCGCCGACGGCAAGTCCCTTGCTGGCGTAGGTCAACAGCGGCTTGGCGCCGTTCTCGCTGTTTTTGTAGACGGCCACCTGCCCATCAACGATGAACAGCATGAAATTCCCCGCGTCACCCTCGCTGAAGATGACGGCATTCTTGTTCATCGTGCTGCGCGTGAGGTATTTCGAAATGATTTCTAGGCTTTTCTTGGGGTAAGCGCTGAAAAAATCCAATTGAGGAAGTAAATCCAGAATTTCTGCCGACACTGATGACCTCCGGTTCCCTTGTCATGCGGAGTTCATCGTGAACGCCGATAAGGGCAATACAAAGACTGTTTTTTGAACGCCGCGGGCGTCTGCGGGCGCAGACGCAAATGCGAATGGGCTTTATTGTAATGCCGTCGACATTTC
The DNA here is from genome assembly GCF_054658675.1 of Denitratisoma sp. agr-D3. Lineage (NCBI taxonomy): Bacteria > Pseudomonadati > Pseudomonadota > Betaproteobacteria > Nitrosomonadales > Sterolibacteriaceae > Denitratisoma > Denitratisoma sp. agr-D3. Next base: position 211,506 of record NZ_BAAGIA010000004.1, read on the forward strand.
TTCGGCCGAATCTTGGCCTGGATCCGGTTCGGGACGGGTTATGCGCCCGTTATCGGTGGTTGCGGACAAGCACGCAATGATGCCCTTGGCTGGCTTCAGGCTGGCAGACAGCCGGAACCCGGGGGATGATTTTCTTACTTATGGCCTATCCCCGGGGATGCCGATGAATAGGCTGGAATGCAGGCTTGGGCGGGTTTTCCCTTGTGCTAATCCCGTTCGAACAGGGCGATGGATTCCACGTGGGAGGTGTGGGGGAACATGTTGGCGATGCCGGCGCCCTTGAGGCGGTAGCCTTTTTCGTGGATCAGGATGGCAGCGTCCCGGGCCAGGGTGGATGGCTTGCAGGACACGTAAACGATGCGCTTGGGCGCATCGGCACCGAAGGACTTGACCAGTTCGGCGGCGCCATCCCGGGGCGGGTCGATCAGCATCTTGTCGAAGTGGCCCAGGGCCGCCAGGCTTTCCGGGGTGGCTTCGAATAGGTTGGCAACGCCGTATTCGCAGCGGTCTTCCAGGCCGTTGAGGATGGCATTGGCCCGCGCCCGCTCCACCAGTTCCTTGCTGCCCTCCACCCCCACCACGGTGGCACCGCTGCGGGCGATGGGCAGGGTGAAATTGCCCAGGCCGCAGAACATGTCGGCGATGCGCTCACCGGGCTGGGGCTGCAACAGCGCCATGGCGCGACGGACCAACAGCTTGTTCACGCCGTGGTTCACCTGGGTAAATTCAGTGGGCGAGAAGCGCAACTGGAGGCCGAATTCCGGCAGGGAATAGGCCAGGGGCGGCGTGTCCATCGGGTGGAATAGGTGGGCCGTGGCCGGTCCCTTGGGTTGCAGGTACCAGACGATGTCGTGCCGGTCGGCGAAGTCCCGCAGCAAGCTTGCGTCCCGGTCACTCAGGGGTTCCAGATTGCGCAGCACCAGGACCTTCTGGCCATCGCCTACGGCGACTTCGATCTGGGGCAGGCGTTGGCGGGCGTCCATCTGCGCCACCAGCTGCTTGAGGGGTGGCAGCAGGTCGGAAATGGCGGGGGGCAACACGGGGCAGGTGTCCATCACCGCCACGTAGGAACTGCGCCGTTCGTGGAAGCCCACCAGCACGCCGCCCTTTTTCTCGACGAAACGCACCGAGAGTCGGGCCCGCTGGCGGTAGCCCCAGGTGGCACTGGTGATGGGCGGATAGAGCACCTCGGGCTTGAGCTTGCCGATGTGCCACAGGGCGTCTTCCAGGATGCGCTGCTTGACGGCGGTCTGGGCCGCTGGGTGCAGGTGCTGCATGCTGCATCCGCCGCAGGTGCCGAAGTGGGGGCACTTCGGTGCCACCCGCAGGCTGGAGGTTTTGAGAATGCGGGTCGCCACCGCCTGCTCGTAGCTGGGTTTGCGGTGATGGCTGCTGTACTCCACCCATTCCCCGGGTAGGGCATCTTCGATGAAAATGACCTTGCCGTTTGCGTGGGCGATGCCGCGGCCTTCATGGTCCAGGGATTCGATCAGGACGGGGGCTTCGCCGGGAGTGAGGCGCGGTTTCTGGGCACGCATGGAAATTGAGCGGGGAGGGCAAAGGGGCGCAATTATAATGGGACGATGAAACCAAACCGCACATCCTCCGCCTCCCGGCACAACGAACCGTTGGCCCTGCTCGGTGGCCTTTCCCCCAAGCAGTTCCTGGCGGAATACTGGCAAAAGAAACCCCTCTTGATCCGCAACGCCGTGCCGGGCTTTACCGGCCTGCTGAGCCGGGACGAGATGTTCGCCGCCGCGCGCCGCGATGACGTGGAATCCCGCCTGGTAAGCCGTGAAGGCGGCGACTGGGACCTGCGCCGCGGACCCTTTGCGGCCAAGGATCTGAAGCCTCGCAAGCATCCCTGGACCGTGCTGGTGCAAGGACTCAACCTGATCCTGCCCGGCGCCGAGGCCCTGATGCAGCGGTTCAACTTCATTCCCCATGCCCGCCTCGATGACGTGATGGTGAGTTGGGCCAGCGATGGCGGCGGTGTCGGTCCCCACTTCGACAACTACGACGTTTTCCTGTTGCAGGGCATCGGCCAGCGCCATTGGCGCATTGGCGCCAACAAGGACCAGACCCTGGTGGATGGCTTGCCGATCCGCATCCTAAAGCACTTCAAGCCCAGCAAGGAGTGGGTGCTCAACCCCGGCGACATGCTTTATCTGCCCCCCCAGTACGCCCACGACGGCATCGCGGTGGGGGAGTGCATGACCTATTCCGTGGGTTTCCGCACCGCGCCGGCCCAGGAACTGGCGGAAGGTTTCCTCGGCTTCCTCCAGGACAAGCTCTGTCTCGCCGGCCGTTACGCCGATCCCGGGCTCAAGCCGGCCAAGCACCCGGGAGAAATCACCGCCGAGATGGTGGACCAGGTGGCGGACATGCTGGCCAAAATCCGTTGGGACAAGGGACTGGTGCGGGACTTTCTCGGCGAACACCTGACCGAGCCCAAGCCCCACGTCTTCTTCGACCCACCCGAAAACCCTTTGAGCGAAGCCAGGTTCGTGGCTGCCGCCGTGAAAAAGGGCTTGCGCCTCGATGCGCGAACCCAATTGCTGTTTGCCGGCAAGCAGTTCTACTTGAACGGCGAGACCGTGGAGGGCGTCGAGGCGGCGGATCGTTCCGCCTTGCAGGCCCTGGCCGACGACCGCTGCCTGACGGCGGTGGATGCCGCCCTGGCCCGGCAGTTGTATGGCTGGTATTGCGACGGCTTCATTCATCTGCGCTGAAAGGCGTCGCTTTGCCCGGGACCGGCAGCCCCTGCGGCATGGGGCCCGAGGCGGCCGTGGTGCCGCCCCGGGCTGCCTTGGCATCGCGTAAAGCCGCTTCCCGGGCTCTTCTCCGGCCTATGCCGGGGGGCTTTTGTGGTTAAATCGGCCCATGTCTTCTACACCCCCTTTTGTCCTTCGCAGCGCCGCCCTGATCGGCAAATTCCGTAGCCCGGACGTGGCTGAATCCCTGGTCGCCCTGGCGGATTTCCTGTTCAAGCAAGGCGTGGATGTCCGGGTGGAGGAGGGCACCGCCGCCGCCACCGGTCTCAAGGACTATCCCACGGTTTCCTACACCGCCATCGCCAGCCGTTGCGTCGCTGTCGACGTGGCGATCGTCGTCGGCGGCGATGGCACCTTCCTCAATGCTGCCCGCAACCTGGCTGCCAGCGGCGTGCCCCTGCTCGGGGTCAACCAGGGGCGGCTCGGTTTCATGACGGATTTGTCCCGGGACCAGATGCTGTCGGGCATGGCCGACCTGCTGGCCGGCAAGTTCCACCGGGAAGAGCGCTTCATGTTCCAGGCCGACCTGGTCCGCGATGGCAAGACCGTCGCCACCAACCTGGCCCTCAACGACGTGGTGCTGTCCAAGGGCGACGCGGGTCGCATGATCGAGTTCGAACTGCACCTGGACGGCGAGTTCATCTACGTGCTGCGGGCCGACGGCATGATCGTGGCGACGCCCACCGGCTCCACCGCCTACGCCTTGTCCGCCAACGGTCCTATCCTGCACCCGGCGGTGCAGGGCATCGCCATCGTGCCCCTCTGTCCCCATGGCCTGTCCTATCGGCCGATCAGCGTCAGCGCCAACAGCACCATCGAACTCAAGCTGCTCCATCCCCACGATGCCCTGCTGCACTTCGACGGACAGGACCATTGCGACGCCCGTGCCGAGGACAGGCTGGTCATCCGCCGCGCCAGCCAGAATATCGTTTTCCTGCACCCGCCCGGCTACAGCTATTTCGCCATGTTGCGGGAAAAGCTCCAGTGGAGCGCCACCCCGAAGCGTTCTTGACCCGGATAAGCCATGCTGCGACGCCTGTTCATTCGCGATTTCGTCATTGTCGACAAGCTTGAGCTGGAGTTCGACACCGGTTTTGGCGCCTTGACCGGCGAGACCGGGGCGGGCAAGTCCATTCTGATCGACGCCCTGTCCCTGGCCATGGGCGAGCGGGCCGATGCCGGCGTGGTGCGGTCCGGCAGGGACAAGGCCGAGGTGGCGGCGGAGTTCGAATTGGCAGCGGCCAGCCCCTTGCACCAATGGCTCAAGGACAATGACTTCGAGGACGAGGGTGTTTGTCTGCTGCGCCGGGTGATCGATGCCGGCGGCCGTTCCCGCGCCTATATCAACGGCGCGGCGGCGACCCTGACTCAACTGAAGGAAGCCTCCGACTGGTTGGCGGACATCCATGGCCAGCATGCCCACCATTCCCTGTTGCGGGCCGATGCCCAGCGCCAATTATTGGACACCCATGCCGGGCTGGGGGCCCTGAGCAAGGAAGTGGGCGAGGCCTTCCGTCTCTGGCAACGCCTGAAGGAAGCCCGCGAGAACGCGGAGCGGGATGCCGAGGCCGGCAGCAAGGAACGGGAACTGCTGGAATGGCAGGTCAAGGAATTGGCGATCCTGGCTTTCGAGCCGACCCAGTGGTCGGAGGACAACCAGGAGCATAGCCGGTTGTCCCACGCCGCCAGCCTGATGGCGGGTGCCGATGCCGCGGTGGAGGCTTTGGACTCCGGCGAGGTGTCCGCCACCACCGCCATCGACCTGGTATTGGGCCGCCTGCGGGACTTGGTGGAGGTGGATCCGAGCCTCAAGGAACCGGTGGAGTTGATCGAAGGCGCCCGCATCCAGCTGGGGGAAGCCGCCCATGAATTGGCCCGCTACCGCCAGCGCCTGGAGTTGGATCCGGCGCGCCTGGAGGAATTGGAGGCCCGCATCGAGGCCGTGACCACCATGGCGCGCAAACACCGGGTCAGCCCTGAGGAGTTGCCGGACCTGTTGGCGCGGCTTGGCTCGCGGCTGGAGGAGTTACGCCTGACGGCGGACCCGGGCGCCTTGGCCGAAAAGGAGGCCGAAGCCCACAAGAATTACCTGGCGAAGGCAGAAAAATTGTCCCAGGGCCGGGCCGAGGCCGCGGCTAAGCTCTCCCGCCAGGTGACCGAAGCCATGCAGCAACTGGCCATGGCCGGTGGCCAGTTCGAAATCGCCCTGTTGCCAGTGGAAGGGGGCGCGGGCTACGGCCTGGAAAGCATCGAATTCCGCGTGGCCGCCAATGCGGGCCAAGGGCTGCGCTCCCTGGCCAAGGTGGCTTCCGGCGGGGAACTGTCCCGCATCGGCCTGGCCATCCAGGTCATCGCCAGCCAGGCCGGCGACGTGCCGACCTTGATTTTCGACGAGGTGGACGTGGGTATCGGCGGCGGCGTGGCCGAGATTGTCGGCAAGCTGCTCAAGCAATTGGGCGGCAGCCGGCAGGTGCTGTGCGTCACCCATTTGCCCCAGGTGGCCAGCCAGGCCCATTGGCAATGGTCCATCGCCAAGGAAAGCCGCGAGGGTCAGACCTTCAGCAAGGTGAGTTGCCTTGATGAGCTGGGCCGGGTGGAGGAAATCGCCCGCATGCTGGGCGGCGTCAGGATCACCGACACCACCCGCCAGCACGCCAGGGAAATGCTCGGGCTGTAACCAGCCGCGGGAAGGACTGCGCGCCGTCGTTTATTGGGCAACGCCAGCCGCGCCGGCCATGGTAAGGGCACCGGTGGCGATGAACACCCCGGCAGCAACCCAGCGGATCAGTTTGAGGGGCAGGCGCTGGGCCAGTTTCTCGCCGATGATCACGGCGGGCACGTTGGCCAGCATCATGCCCACGGTCGTTCCCATCACTACTGCCAGCAATTCGCCCTGAAAACGGGCGGCCAGGGCCACCGTGGCCAGTTGGGTCTTGTCTCCCATTTCGGCGATGAAGAAAGCGATCAAGGTGGTGACGAAGGCGCCGGCCTTGTGCAGCTTGGGGTCGTCGTCCAGTGAATCGGGATGCAGGGTCCACAAACCGAAAGCCACGAACACCGCGCCGGTGATCCAAGGTAGCCAATCGACGGCGACGAAGCCGGACAACCAAACGCCGACCGAGCCGGCCAGGGCGTGGTTGAGCACCGTCGCCACGAAGATACCGGCCACGATGGGCCAGGGCTTGCGCAGGCGGGCAGCAAGGACGAAGGAAAGCAATTGGGTCTTGTCGCCGATTTCCGCGAGGGCGACGAGGAGGGATGAGGTGATGAGGGCTTCCATGGGATTCCTGAGGGTCGGGCGGTACTGACCGATGACGCAAAGCACCCGCCCAACCTTGATGGCGCCCTGCGTCAGCGGTCTCGCCAAACCATTGTGGCCAAACACACCATGGCGCAAGCCAAGTCTGTTGATGTGTTTCCCCCTCGACTGGGGGGAGGCTACTCCCCGATGACGGGGCGCATTCTAACGGAAGCAGCCCCCGAAGCGGGGTGGGGGAGCATCAGGGATGATGCTTGCGGGTCACCTCGGGACAATGAGGCGGGCACTCGCCAGCGCCGTTGAGGTGCTGGCAGTTCCCCTTGAGGGGACATTCTTCCTGACCGTGGCAGTTGGGCTTCTTGCAATCCACGTAGAGGTAGAGGGCGTGTTCCTTGACCTCGAAACCCCGCTCGGCGGCGATTTCATTTTGCCGCCGTTCGATTTCGGCGTCGTAGAACTCTTCAACCCGGCCGCATTGCAGGCAGACCAGGTGGTCGTGGTGCTTGCCCTCGTTCAGTTCGAAAACCGCCTTGCCCGATTCGAAAAAGTGGCGTTCCACCAAGCCGGCCTGTTCGAATTGGGTCAATACCCGATAAACCGTGGCCAGGCCGATATCCATGCCCTCGTTCATCAAGTGCAGATAAACGTCCTCTGCCGTCATGTGCCGGTCCTCGCCTTTTTGGAACAGTTCGAGGATGCGCAAACGGGGATAGGTGGCTTTGAGGCCGGTGCTCTTGAGGCTTTGGGCGTTGGGGTTGGTGGCCATGGAATGTGCTCGCTTGTGCGCAGGGCAGGGTTCTCAGCCCGCTATGATATAGTTTTCCGCTGCTTCGGAAAAATTTCCGTTTTACCTTTCAGGATTCCCATGCGGCCACTCCTTCGGCAAAGCCTCCTCCTTCTCCTGCCCGTGTTGGCGGCCTGTTCCAGCACCAAGTGGTCGGACATGAAAGTGACCGACTACCTGTCGCCCTACCGTATCGACGTCAATCAGGGCAACTACATCACCCAGGACATGGTGGCCCAGTTGAAACCGGGGCAGAGCCAGGAGCAGGTGCGGTTCATCCTCGGCTCCCCCTTGATCGTGGATGCCTTTCACGGTGGCAACCGTTGGGACTATCTGTACCGTTTTCAGCCCGGTAGCAGCCAGCAGGTGCAAACCCGCCGCCTGGTGGTCTTTTTCACCGACGGCAAGCTGACCCGCGTCGGTGGCGACGTGATGGCCGGCAATGCCGCCGACCTGGCGGTCAACCCCGTGCCGGCCGCCCAGGTGATCGACATCACCGCACCGGCGCCCGCGGCCAAGTAGTCCTTCTTCCCGCTTCTTTTCGGAAATTACATGAGCAAGATTCGTTTTGCCCTGGTGGGCAGTTCCGGCCGTATGGGCCGTACCTTGATCGAGGCCGTTCTGAAGGCCGAGGATGCCGAACTGGTGGCCGCCATCGACCAGGAAGGCAGCCCTTTCATCGGCAAGGATGCTGGTGAACTGATCGGTACCCCTTGCGGTGTCGCCATCAGCACCGATTTGGACGCAGGGCTGGCCAAGGCTGATTGCCTGATCGACTTCACCCGTCCCGAAGGCACCTTGATTCACCTTGAGGCCTGCCGCAAGCACAAGGTGGCCCTGGTCATCGGCACCACCGGTTTTAGCGCCGAGGGCAAAAAGCAGATCGAGGCCGCCGCCAAGGAAATCCCCATCGTTTTCGCCCCCAACATGGCCGTCGGCGTCAATGCCGTGTTCAAGCTGCTGGACGTGGCTGCCCGGATTCTCAACGAAGGCTACGACGTGGAAGTGATCGAGGCCCATCACCGCCACAAGGTGGATGCACCTTCCGGCACCGCCCTGCGCATGGGCGAGATCGTGGCCGCCGCCCTGGGCCGGACCCTGGAGGAGGACGCCGTTTATGGCCGCGAGGGCCATACCGGCGAGCGCCCGGCCAGCCAGATCGGTTTTTCCACCATTCGCGGTGGGGATATTGTCGGCGACCATACGGTGCTTTTCGCGGGTACCGGCGAACGCATCGAAATCACCCATAAGTCCGCCAGCCGAATGTCATATGCCCTCGGCTCCCTGCGGGCCGCCCGCTACATGCGGGGCAAGGCTTGCGGCCTGTTCGACATGCAGGACGTGCTGGGATTGAAATAAAAAACCGCGCCAAAGCGGTGCATGGCATTGCCCAGCAAGGGCTCCTCGGGCTATAATTTGCCGGTTTGCCGGGACGGGCAGAATTTCGCGCAAAAATTGTGCATGCAAGTTGATTCCGTCCTCGGTTTCCCCATACGCCAAATACCGACAGGAGCCTCATCGTGCCTCAATTCCCGCCCGCCATCCTTGCACTTGCCGACGGGACGGTTTTTAGAGGGAAGGGCATAGGGGCTGTCGGCTCCAGCGTCGGCGAGGTGGTGTTCAACACCGCCATCTGCGGTTATCAGGAAATCCTCACCGATCCTTCCTATACCCGCCAGATCGTCACCCTGACCTATCCCCACATCGGCAACTACGGCATCAACGACGAGGACGGCGAAGCCGACAAGGTCTATGCCGCCGGTTTGGTGATCCGCGATCTGCCCCTGCTGGCTTCCAACTTCCGCTCCACCCAGACCCTGGACGCCTATCTCAAGGCCCAGAACGTTGTCGCCATCGCCGACATCGACACCCGCAAGCTGACCCGCATCCTGCGGGAGAAGGGCGCCCAGGCCGGTTGCCTGGTCACGGGTGACAACATCGACGAAGCCGCCGCCATCGCCCAGGCCAAGGGTTTCCCCGGCTTGGCAGGCATGGATCTGGCCCAGGTAGTCACCACCGCCAAGCCCTATCCCTGGACCGAGGGAGAATGGAAGCTGGGCAAGGGCTATGTGACCCAGGAAAATCCCAAGTATCACGTGGTGGCCTACGACTTCGGCGTCAAGCGCAACATTCTGCGCATGCTGGCCGAGCGCGGCTGCAAGCTGACCGTGGTACCGGCCAAGACCCCCGCCAGCGAAGTATTGGCCCTGAATCCCGATGGCGTGTTCCTGTCCAATGGCCCCGGCGACCCCGAACCCTGTGATTACGCAATCGCCGCCATCCGCGAGTTGCTGGACAAGAAGCTGCCCACCTTCGGCATCTGCTTGGGCCACCAGCTCATGGGCCTGGCCGCTGGCGGCAAGACCCTGAAAATGAAGTTCGGCCACCACGGCGCCAACCATCCGGTCAAGGACCTGGAATCCGGCCAGGTGATGATCACCAGCCAGAACCACGGTTTCGCGGTGGATCCCGCCACCTTGCCGGCCAACGTGCGGGTGACCCACGTTTCCCTGTTCGACGGCAGCCTGCAAGGCATGGCCTGGAACGACCGGCCCGCCCTCTGTTTCCAGGGCCACCCGGAAGCCAGCCCCGGCCCCCACGATGTGGCCTACCTGTTCGACCGTTTCATCAAAATGATTGCAGAGGCGCGATAACAACATGCCCAAGCGCACAGACATAAACAGCATCCTCATCATCGGCGCCGGCCCGATCATCATCGGCCAGGCCTGTGAGTTCGACTATTCCGGCGCCCAGGCCTGCAAGGCCCTGCGCGAGGAAGGCTACAAGGTCATCCTGGTCAATTCCAATCCGGCCACCATCATGACCGACCCGGACATGGCCGACGTGACCTACATCGAGCCCATTACCTGGCAGGTGCTGGAAAACATCATCGCCAAGGAAAAGCCCGACGCCATTCTGCCCACCATGGGCGGCCAGACCGCTCTCAATTGCGCCCTCGACCTGGCCAAGCACGGCGTGCTGGAAAAATACGGCGTCGAGATGATCGGCGCGTCCAAGGAAGCCATCGACAAGGCCGAGGACCGGGAAAAGTTCAAGCAGGCCATGACCAAGATTGGTCTCGGCTCCGCCCGCTCCGGCATCGCCCACAGCATGGAAGAGGCGCTGCAAGTGCAGGGCGCCCTCGGCTTCCCCGCCATCATCCGTCCGTCCTTCACCATGGGCGGTTCCGGCGGTGGCATCGCCTACAACATGGAAGAGTTCACCGAGATCTGCAAGCGCGGTCTCGAGGCCAGTCCCACCAAGGAACTGCTGATCGAGGAGTCCCTGCTGGGTTGGAAGGAATATGAAATGGAGGTGGTGCGGGACCGCAAGGACAACTGCATCATCGTCTGTTCCATTGAAAACCTGGACCCCATGGGCGTGCACACCGGTGACTCCATCACCGTCGCCCCGGCCCAGACCCTAACGGACAAGGAATACCAGATCATGCGTAACGCATCCATTGCGGTGCTGCGCGAGATCGGCGTGGATACGGGCGGTTCCAACGTGCAGTTCTCCATCAACCCGGTGGACGGCCGCATGATCGTGATCGAGATGAATCCCCGGGTTTCCCGTTCCTCCGCCCTGGCCTCCAAGGCCACCGGCTTCCCCATCGCCAAGATCGCCGCCAAGCTGGCCGTGGGTTACACCCTGGACGAGCTCAAGAACGACATCACCGGCGGCGCGACCCCGGCGTCCTTCGAGCCATCCATCGACTACGTGGTCACCAAGATTCCCCGTTTCGCCTTCGAGAAGTTCCCCCAGGCCAACGATCGTCTGACCACCCAGATGAAGTCCGTGGGCGAGGTGATGGCCATGGGCCGCACCTTCCAGGAATCCCTGCAAAAGGCCCTGCGCGGTCTGGAAGTGGGGGTTTACGGCCTGGATGAAATCGAGGCGGAAAAAGAAGAAATCGAACACGAGCTGGCCAATCCCGGGGCTCAGCGCATTTGGTACGTGGGTCAGGCCTTCCGCGAAGGCTACTCGATGGACGACCTGTTCCGTCTGACCAAGATCGACCCCTGGTTCCTGGTGCAGATCGAGGACATCGTCAAGACCGAAGGCTGGATTCGCGCCCAAAACCTGCAAGAGTTGGATGCCGCCGCCCTGCGCGGTCTCAAGCGCAAGGGTTTTTCCGACCGCCGCATCGCCAATCTGATCGGCACCGGTGAAACCGAGGTGCGCAAGCATCGTCAGTCCCTGGGCGTGCGCCCCGTGTTCAAGCGGGTGGATACCTGCGCCGCCGAGTTCGCCACCTCCACCGCCTACATGTACTCCACCTACGAGGAGGAGTGCGAGTCCCGCCCCACGGACAAGAAGAAAATCATGGTGCTGGGTGGCGGCCCGAACCGGATCGGCCAAGGCATCGAGTTCGACTACTGCTGCGTCCATGCCGCCCTTGCCATGCGCGAAGACGGCTACGAGACCATCATGGTCAACTGCAACCCGGAAACCGTGTCCACTGACTACGACACCTCCGACCGCCTCTACTTCGAGCCCCTGACTCTGGAAGACATCCTGGAAATCGTCGATGTGGAAAAGCCCGTCGGCGTGATCGTCCAGTTCGGCGGCCAGACGCCCCTGAAGCGCGCTCGTGACCTTGAGGCCAATGGTGTGCCCATCATCGGCACCAGCCCCGACATGATCGACGCTGCCGAAGACCGGGAACGTTTCCAGAAGCTGCTGCATGATCTGGGTCTGAAGCAACCGCCCAACCGCACCGCTCGTACGCCCGAGCAGGCCATTGAACTGGCCGCCGAGATCGGCTACCCGCTGGTGGTTCGCCCCTCCTATGTGCTGGGTGGCCGCGCCATGGAAATCGTCCATGAGCAGAAGGATCTGGAGCGCTACATGCGCGAAGCGGTCAAGGTCTCCAACGATTCCCCCGTGCTGCTGGACCGCTTCCTCAATGACGCTACCGAAGTGGACATGGATGCCTTGTCCGACGGCAAGCAGGTGATCATCGGCGGCATCATGGAACACATTGAACAGGCCGGCGTGCACTCCGGCGACTCTGCCTGTTCCCTGCCGCCCTTCACCCTGTCCAAGGAAATCCAGGACGAGCTGCGTCGCCAGACCGAAATGATGGCCAAGGGCCTCAACGTGGTGGGCTTGATGAACGTCCAGTTCGCCATCCAGGGCAAGGGTAAGGATGCCGTGGTCTATGTGTTGGAAGTGAATCCCCGGGCCTCCCGCACCGTGCCTTTCGTTTCCAAGGCCACGGGCGTGCCCCTGGCCAAGGTGGCTGCCCGCTGCATGGCTGGTCGCAGCCTGGCCGATCAGGGCATCACCAAGGAAGTCATCCCGCCTTACTACTCAGTGAAGGAAGCGGTTTTCCCCTTCAACAAGTTCCCCGGCGTCGATACCATCCTCGGTCCCGAAATGAAGTCCACCGGCGAAGTGATGGGCGTCGGCCGCAGCTTCGGCGAAGCCTTCATCAAGTCCCAGTTGGCGGGCGGCACCAAGTTGCCCAAGAGTGGCAAGGTGTTCATCAGCGTCAAGCCCGCCGACAAGGCCAAGGCCGTGGAAGTGGCGCGGGAACTGAACGACATGGGCTTTACCATCCTTGCCACCAAGGGCACCGCCGCTTCCATCGCCGAAGCCGGCATTCCGGTGACGGCGGTGAACAAGGTGACGGAAGGTCGTCCCCACATCGTGGACATGATCAAGAACAACGAAGTGGTGCTGGTCATCAACACCGTGGATGAAAAACGCACGGCCATCACCGACTCCCGCTCCATTCGTACCTCGGCCCTGGCCCAGAAGATCACCGTCTACACCACGGTAGAAGGTGCTCGCGCCGCCTGTGCCGGTCTGCGTCATGCCGGGTTGGAAACCTATTCCATCCAGTCCCTCCATGGAGAGTTGGCAGCATGAGCGGCAAGTTTCCCATCACCCTGCGTGGCGCCGAGCTGCTAAAGGAAGAGCTGCAACGCTTGAAGACGGTGGATCGCCCCAATGTGATCGCCGCCATCGCCGAAGCCCGCTCCCACGGTGACCTGTCGGAAAACGCCGAATACGATGCGGCCAAGGAGCGTCAAGGCTTCATCGAAGGCCGTATCGCCGAGGTTGAAGGCAAGTTGGCCAATGCCCAGATCATCGACCCCAAGTCCCTGGATGCCGATGGCCGCGTGGTTTTCGGCGCCACGGTTGAACTGGAGGATATGGACGGCGGCAAGACCGTGACCTATCAGATCGTCGGCGATGATGAGGCCGACTTGAAAGTGGGCAAGATTTCCCTGAACTCCCCGGTGGCCCGGGCCATGATCGGCAAGTACGCCGGCGATGTAGTGGAAGTCCAGACCCCGGGCGGCGTTCGGGAGTATGAAATCCTCGACGTCCGCTATGAGTAAACGATTGGCAACGATCAATCGGCGGCTCTCAGTGGCCACAGCGCTTTGCGGCAGGTGACTAAAAGGATTTCCAGCCCATGTCCCGCTTAGCCGAGGCGCTGTATTCCCTGGCCATCGCCCTGTGGGTGGGTGGCCTTTTTGCTATTGGCTATTTGGCCGCGCCCGTTTTGTTTTCCCAATTGAGCGACCGCATGCTGGCCGGCAATCTGGCCGGCACCATGTTTTCGCTCGTGGCATGGGCGGGCATGGCCTGCGGTGGCTATCTGCTTTTTTATCTGCTGGTGCGGCGCGGTTGGCGCGCTTTCCGCACGGCACTGTTCTGGATTGTGGTGACCATGGTCGCCCTGACCGTAGCCGGTCATTTCGGCGTGCAGCCCATCCTGGCCCAACTCAAGGCGGACGCCTTGCCCCGGCAAGTGATGGAAAGCGCGCTAAGGGATCGTTTTGCCGCCTGGCACGGGATATCGAGCGGGCTCTACCTCGTGCAAAGCCTGCTCGGACTATGGCTGGTTGTGTGGCAGGAGCGGGGCCGGCGCTAAGCCGATGAGGCCTGCCCGTAAGGGCAGGGGGGCTTAGCGGGTGCTCTTGCGGCGGCGTTCGTTGGCGGCGGCGGCCTGTTTCTTGGTTTTTGGCTTGGGCGCCCGGCGCGAAGTGGGCTTGGCGGTTGGCGCCTGTTCTGCTGCCGGCTTTTCCCGCCAAAGGACCAGGATATTGCCGATATGCTGTACGGGGGCACACGCCAGCGTGGCAGAGATTTCCGTGAAGAGGGCTTCCCGGTCGTCCCGCTCGATGCCGTGGAGCTTGACCTTGATCAGCTCATGGGCGTTAAGGGCACCGTCGATTTCCTTCAGCACGGCAGGCGTCAGCCCCTGCTGGCCGATACTGGCGACGGGATTCAAATGGTGGGCGGCGGCGCGGAGCGCCTTGCGCTGTTCAGTGGTCAGTTCAATCATGGTGCGTATTTTCGCATGTAAGTAGGACGGCAGTCAGTGACAATCAGAAGCAAACGGTCGAAAAAGAGCAGTCATTACATGAACCAGCACGTTCATGACCCTTTCGTGCAAAAAGCCAAGCACGAAGGTTGGCGCTCGCGGGCGGTGTTCAAACTGATCGAAATCGACGAAAAAGACCACTTGCTCAAGCCGGGCATGACCGTGGTGGACCTGGGTTGCACTCCGGGAAGCTGGAGTGAGTACGCGGTCAAGCGCATTCAGCCCGGCGGCCGCCTGATTGGCCTGGATCTGCTGCCCATGGATCCGATACCCGGTGTCACCTTCATCCAAGGGGATTTTCGCGAGGACGAACCCCTGGCCCAATTGATTGAGGCCCTGGACGGGCGCCAGGTGGACCTTGTTATTTCCGACATGGCCCCCAATATGACCGGTATCGCCGTCACGGACCAGGCCGGCATCATGTATCTGGCGGAGCTCACCCTGGACTTTGCCAAGGATCATTTGAAAAAGGGGGGAACCTTGTTGACCAAAGTGTTCCAAGGCAGCAGTTACATGGAGTTGCGCAAGGAAGTCATGAATCGTTTCAGCGAACTGCACGTACGCAAGCCTGCCGCATCCCGTGACCGTAGTGCAGAAACCTACCTTTTGGCCCGTGGCAAGCGGGATTAGCCAGGGTTTGTCAATCATCTCGATAGTTTGCGCCCCCCGTCATTCCGCCATAGAATGACCAATCCGATATTCCCTGCGGGGAAAGTGAGGCATCACCTTGAATAATATGTTCAAAAATCTTGCAATCTGGCTGGTGATCGGCATCGTGTTGATGACGGTGTTCAACCAGTTCAACGCCCGCCAGACGGCACAGTCCACCATGGACTATTCTCAGTTCCTCGAGGAAGTGAAGCAGGGGCACATCGCCAAGGTAGTGATCCAGGGCCGTACCCTGGAGGCCACCACCAGCGACGGCAAGAAAATCACTTCCTATGCACCGCCCGATCTGTGGATGGTGTCCGACTTGTTGAAGAACGACGTCAAGGTCGTGGCCAAGCCGGAAGAAGAGCAATCCTTCCTCATGAGCCTGTTCGTCTCCTGGTTCCCCATGCTGCTGCTGATCGGCGTCTGGGTATTCTTCATGCGCCAGATGCAGGGCGGCGGCAAGGGCGGTGCCTTCAGCTTCGGCAAGAGCAAGGCGCGCATGATGGACGAGGCCAGCAACACCGTGACCTTCGCCGACGTTGCCGGTTGCGACGAAGCAAAGGAAGAAGTCTCCGAGTTGGTGGACTTCCTCCGCGACCCTTCCAAGTTCCAGAAGCTCGGTGGCCGTATTCCCCGTGGCGTGCTGATGGTGGGCTCTCCGGGTACTGGTAAGACCCTGCTGGCCAAGGCCATCGCAGGGGAGGCCAAGGTGCCGTTCTTCAGCATCTCCGGTTCGGACTTCGTCGAAATGTTCGTCGGTGTCGGTGCTGCGCGGGTTCGTGACATGTTCGAGCAGGCCAAGAAGGCTTCGCCCTGCATTATTTTCATCGACGAAATCGACGCTGTCGGTCGCCAACGGGGCGCCGGTCTTGGCGGCGGCAACGACGAGCGGGAACAGACCCTGAACCAGTTGCTGGTGGAAATGGACGGTTTCGAAGGCTCGTCCGGCGTGATCGTGATTGCCGCGACCAACCGCCCCGACGTGCTTGATCCGGCCCTGCTGCGTCCTGGCCGTTTCGATCGCCAGGTGGTGGTGCCCTTGCCCGACATTCGTGGCCGGGAGCAGATCATCAAGGTGCACATGCGCAAGGTTCCGGTGGCCCAGGATGTGGATGCCTCCGTGCTGGCCCGGGGCTGCCCTGGCTTTGCCGGTGCCGATCTGGCCAACTTGGTGAACGAGGCGGCTCTGTTCGCTGCCCGCGCCAACAAGCGCCTGGTGGACATGAACGACTTCGAGCGGGCCAAGGACAAGATCATGATGGGGGCAGAGCGCCGCTCCATGGTCATGCCCGAGGAAGAGCGCAAGAACACGGCCTACCATGAGTCCGGCCATGCCGTGGTCGCCAAGCTGATGCCCAAGACCGATCCGGTGCACAAGGTCACGATCATCCCGCGTGGTCGCGCCCTGGGTCTGACCATGCAGTTGCCGACCGAGGATCGCTACAGCCAAGACCGGACCCGACTGCTCAGCACCATCGCCGTGCTGTTCGGTGGTCGCATCGCCGAAGAATTGTTCATGAACCAGATGACTACCGGAGCTTCCAACGACTTCCAGCGCGCCACCGACCTGGCCCGGCGCATGGTGACCCAATGGGGCATGTCAGACAGCCTTGGCCCCATGGTCTATGGCGAAGAGGAGGGCGAGATCTTCCTTGGCCGCTCGGTGACCACCCACAAGAACATGTCGGAAGCTTCCCTGCAAAAGGTCGATGCCGAGATTCGCCGCATCCTCGACGAACAGTACGCCCTAGCCCGCCGCCTACTGGAGGAAAACCGGGACAAGGTAGAGGCCATGACGGCAGCCCTGCTGGAATGGGAAACCATCGATGCCGACCAGATCAACGACATCATGGACGGCAAGCCGCCCCGGCCGCCCAAGCCCAGCAGCAGCCTGCCCAAGGTCACGCCGGAGAATCCTTCTTCCGGTGCCGAGCCCAGCGCACCGGCTCCCGCCTGATACTTGAAGCTCACGATCATGGGCCGCGCCTGAGGTGCGGCCCTTTGTTTTTTCCTCGTCCATGAATCCGACTCTCCACTGCGGCCGTTTTACGCTGTCCCTGCGCCAGCCACTGATCATGGCCATCGTCAATGTTACGGATGATTCCTTCTCCGGTGACGGCCTGCGGGGGAATACCGCGCGGGCCATCGAACAGGGCCATCGTTTCAAGGAGGAGGGCGCTCATCTGCTCGACATCGGTGGCGAGTCCACCCGGCCGGGCGCCCAGCCCGTCTCCGTGCAGCAGGAACTGGACCGGGTCATGCCCGTGCTGGAAGGCTTGAAGGATTGCGGTCTCCCCCTGTCGGTGGACACTTTCAAGCCCGAGGTCATGGCGGCAGCCCTGGCCGTCGGGGCCGACATGATCAATGACATCAACGCCCTGCGCGCCCCAGGGGCCATGGCGATCGTGGCGCCCACCACGGCGGCCGTCTGCCTGATGCACATGCAGGGCGAGCCCGGTACCATGCAGTCCGCGCCCCACTACGAGGATGTGGTGATGGAGGTGGGGGATTTCCTTGACGAGCGTGTCGCTGCTGCCGAGGCAGCCGGCATCGAACGTAACCGTCTCGTCGTGGACCCCGGCTTCGGCTTTGGCAAAACCCTGGACCACAACCTTGCATTGCTGCGCCACCTGGGGCGATTCATTGCCCCTGATCTGCCTTTGTTGGCCGGCATGTCCCGCAAGAACATGCTCGGTTTATTGACCGGACAGCCCGTGGACGCGCGGGTCTACGCCGGCGTCGCCGCCCACTTGCTGGCGGTGCAACGCGGCGCCCGCATCGTCCGCGTCCATGACGTGGCGCCCATGCGGGATGCGTTGGCCGTCTGGAATGCCTTGGAGAACTGAACACGATGACTCGGAAATATTTTGGTACCGATGGTGTACGCGGCCTGGTGGGCCAATCCCCCATTACCCCGGAATTCGTTCTACGCCTCGGTTACGCCGCCGGCACCACCCTGGTGGCACGGGAACACCTCCCCGCTGGTGAGCGTCCCGCCGTGCTGATCGGCAAGGACACCCGGATTTCCGGCTACATGCTGGAGGCCGCGCTGGAAGCGGGTTTCTCCGCCGCCGGCGTGGACGTCTGCCTGGTGGGGCCGATGCCCACCCCCGCAGTAGCCTATCTGACCCGGGCCCTGCGGCTCCAGGCAGGGGTGGTGATCTCGGCTTCCCACAATCCCTACCACGACAATGGCATCAAGTTCTTCTCGGCCCAGGGCACCAAGCTGCCCGATGGCGTGGAGCAGGAAATCGAGGCCCGGCTCGACCAGCCCATGGGCTGCATGGACTCGGCCAAGCTGGGCAAGGCCCGTCGCATTGATGATGCCGCCGGGCGCTACATCGAGTTCTGCAAAAGCACCTTCCCCAACGAATTGGATCTGCGCGGCTTGCGCATCGCCGTGGATTGCGCCCATGGTGCGGCTTATCACATCGCCCCGTCGGTCTTCCACGAACTGGGGGCAGAGGTGCTGCGGGTCGGTGTCACGCCCAACGGTCTCAATATCAATGAGGGCGTCGGTGCCACCCATCCCGAGGCCTTGCGCAAGGCCGTGCTGGAAAACCAGGCGGACCTGGGCATTTCCCTTGACGGCGACGGCGACCGCCTGATCATGGCCGACCGCAACGGTACGCTGTACGACGGCGACCAGTTGATCTACGTGATCGCCCGGCAACAGGCCAAGGTGGGCAAGGTTCCAGGCGTGGTGGGCACGTTGATGAGCAATCTCGGCTTCGAACATGCCCTGGACCGCCTGGGCATTCCCCTGGTTCGCGCCAAGGTGGGGGATCGTTACGTGCTGGAACAGTTATTGGCCAAGGGCTGGCAACTGGGAGGCGAGAACTCGGGTCACATCATTTGTCTGGACAAGCATTCGACGGGAGACGGCATCATCGCCGCCCTCCAGGTATTGGCGGCCTTGCAGGCAGGTCAGGAGTCCCTGGCTGAAGCCTGCGCCGATCTCAGCATGTACCCGCAAAAATTGATCAACGTGCCGATGAAGACCGGCTTCGACTGGCGTGGCGACCCGGACATCGCCGCCGCCCAGCAAGGCGCGGAACAAACCCTGGCGGGGCAGGGCCGGGTCCTGTTGCGCCCGTCGGGCACCGAACCCTTGCTGCGGGTCATGGTCGAGGGCCGGGACGGCGAACTGGTGGCGCGCCAAGCCGAGAACATCGCTGCTGCCGTGCGTGGTGCCCTGGGCCAGTAGTCGCGAAGAGCGCCTGCCAGATCACATTGGCGGGCACTAGATCACGAAGCGGCTGGTGGCCTGTTGCAGGGCCTCGGAAATGGCATTCAGTTGATGGGCGCTGTCCGACGTCACCCGGGCCGCCTGGTGGTTCTCGCTCGACAACTGGCCGATGCTGTCGATCTGGACGGTAATGGTCTCGCTGGCCCGGCGCTGTTCCTGCAAGGCTTCGGAAATCTCCGCCACCAAGGTGGCAACCTTGACCGCGCTGGCCCGGATATCGGCGATGGAATGACCGGCGGCGCTGGCGTGTACCGTGCACTCATCCACTTCCTTGACGCTGTCCTCCATGTGGCGGATGGTCGCTTGCAGACTGCCCTGGATGGCATCGATGATGCCCACGATTTCGCCAGTCGCCTGGGCCGTGCGTTCGGCCAGCTTGCGCACTTCGTCGGCCACTACGGCGAAGCCACGACCTTGCTCTCCGGCCCGGGCAGCTTCAATGGCGGCATTCAATGCCAGCAGGTTGGTCTGGTCGGCAATCTCCCGGATGGTTTTGACCACCGATGAGATTTGTTCCGACTGCACCCCCAGGGACACCACCGATGCCGATGAGGCCCTTACCGCCACGGCGATCTGCTGCATGCTGTCCACGGCCTGGGTGATGACCTTCGCCCCATCCTCGCAAACCTGGTTGGATTGAACCGATACCTGTTCCGCGTCGGCGGCATTGCTCGCCACCCGACTGATGCTGGCGGAAAGGTCGTTGATCGTGGCCCCGATGGTAGAGGTGGACTCCAATTGACTCTGGGTCGATGCGACCAGCTGGTCGCCAATACTGGCCAGACGGGCGACGTTGTCCGCCATGGTATTGGCCCGCTGGAAAATCTGGCCGATCAGACGGCGCAGCTTCGCTTGCAGGTACTTGATGGTGGCCGGCAGCGTTTCCTGGCCCTTGTCGATCGCATCGACGCGGATCGCCAAATTACCTGCTGCCAGATGGTGAAGCAGGTTATGGGCGTAATGGGGATCGCCGATGCGCAATAGGTTGCGCATGATGACCCAGCCGAGAAAGACCAGAATAGCCATTACCGCCAGGCTGATGCTGAGGATGAGGACATGCCGCATGCGGATGGTGGCAGCACTGCCCGCCTCGGTCGCGACAGCCCATTCCCTGGCAGCTTGGGTGGTGTGATTCACGGCTTGGCGATGAGCCTCGTACAACGCCTCGAGTTCAGGCAACAAGGCTTGGGCCTCTTCCCGCCGTCCGGCTTGTAGTGCGGGAATGAATACACGGTTGCGCTTTTCCAGATAGGCCCGGCCACTGCGTTCCAGCACATCCAGCCCCAGCGCGGCTTGGCGGGCCACCTCAGTCGTGCCAGACCAATACCGGATGCGTTGATCGAACTCCTCGTCCAGCCCCTTGGCCTTGCTGACGAGATTGGGGAGGATGTTGGCGTTGGCCACCAACATTTGATGGGTCAGCAGATGGGACTCCACCAGGTAGATCGGTGGCGGCAGGATATCGGCCGCCAGGTCCTTGCTTTGGACGATTTCCTGATAAAGGGGGCCGGTGACTTGAATGCGTTGGATCAGGGCTTGCACCATGCCCCCCATGAGCAGGTTGCCCAGCAAAATCGCAGCGATCAGCACCAGGAATTGTCGATGCATCGACAGTGCCTGCATCAGCCGCAAAGGGCTCATCCGATAAAGGAAGGAACGGGGAACAGGGGCTCCCTCCGCAAGCTTGATCGATGCGCCGCCCCGTAATTTTTCATAAAGAGCCTCGGCCATGGCGATCTGCTGACGGCTCGGCTTGGCGCGCATGGAGGAATAGCCTACCGTCTGGCCGTTCTCCTCAATGGGAGCGACATGGGCATGCACCCAGTAGTGATCGCCATTCTTGCAACGGTTCTTGACCAACCCGGTCCAGGGCTTGCCGGAGCGGACGGTGGTCCAGAGGTCGGCAAAGGCCTCGGCGGGCATGTCGGGATGGCGCACGATGTTGTGGTTCTGCCCCAGCAGCTCATCCAGGGTGAAACCGCTGATCTGGCAGAAATCCCGATTGGCGTAGGTGATGATGCCCTTGAGATCGGTTTTGGTGACGATGGTGGACTCATCGTCCAGCACAACCTCGTGTCCGGTGACAGGCAGGTTGCTGCGCATGGTGAAACTCCTTCAGTTGTGGCACTTCGTACAGACTAAAGAGAGTTCAGCAAAAACAAAGCCATCGTGACCACGGCGGAAATGCGGGCCAAGCATATGCTTGTTGTGCCACACAAAAATCATGGCAAGGCCACGCTCACGACGGCAAGGGGAAAATTCGATTTGTCGCAGAGGCGACATCTCCGGGCATCTTTCAGCGAGATGCCCGGAGCATTTGGCTCAATGACCGGCCATTGGCATTGCGCTAGCGGACGTCATGACGCCATGGGCGGGCAGGAGCAGAACAGGTTGCGGTCGCCGTACACGTCGTCGATGCGGTTCACGCTGGGCCAGAACTTGTTGTCCGCCACCCAGGGCAGAGGGAAGACGGCGGTTTCCCGACTGTAGGGACGATCCCACTCTGCCACGATGTCGGCCTGGGTGTGGGGGGCGTTCTTCAGCGGGTTGTTGTCGGCGGGCCAGAGGCCTTGCTCGATCTGACGGATTTCCTCGCGGATGGCGATCATGGCGGCGATAAAGCGGTCCAGCTCGTCCTTGGATTCGG
Source organism: Denitratisoma sp. agr-D3 (assembly GCF_054658675.1). NCBI lineage: Bacteria > Pseudomonadati > Pseudomonadota > Betaproteobacteria > Nitrosomonadales > Sterolibacteriaceae > Denitratisoma > Denitratisoma sp. agr-D3. The sequence continues at coordinate 233,218 of NZ_BAAGIA010000004.1, forward strand.
ACTCGGTAGGTTCCACCATCAAAGTGCCGGGCACGGGGAAGCTCACGGTGGGGGCATGGAAGCCGTAGTCCATCAGGCGCTTGGCGATGTCGATTTCGGCAATGCCCGTCGCCGCCTTGATGGGCCGCACATCCAGAATGCACTCATGGGCCACGCGGCCATTGCTGCCTTTGTAGAGCACAGGGTAGTGGGCATCCAGGCGGCTGGCCACGTAGTTGGCGTTGAGAATGGCCATGGCCGTGGCTTGCTTCAAACCCCGTCCGCCCAGCATGCGGATGTACATCCAGGAAATGGGCAGGATGGAGGCGGAGCCGAAGGGCGCCGCAGAGACCGCGCCCTGGCCCTTGTTCACCCGCTCAGCCCCACCGGTGGCCTGCACCGCGTGGTCGGCCATGAAGGGCGCCAGATGGGACTTGAGGCCGATGGGGCCCATGCCCGGTCCGCCACCGCCATGGGGAATGGCGAAGGTCTTGTGCAGGTTCATGTGGCTCACGTCGGCGCCAATGTGGCCGGGGCTGGTCCAGCCCACTTGGGCGTTGAGGTTGGCACCGTCCATGTAGACCTGAGCGCCGTGGCTATGGATGACGGCACAGATTTCCTTGATGGCTTCTTCAAATACGCCATGGGTGGATGGGTAGGTGATCATCAGGCAGGCCAGATGGGCGCTGTGTTCGGCGGCCTTGGCCTTGAGGTCGGCTACGTCCACGTTGCCGTTGTCGTCACAGTTCACTACGACGACTTCCAGGCCACACATCTGAGCGGTGGCCGGATTGGTGCCGTGGGCAGACTTGGGAATCAGGCAGATGTTGCGCTGGGCCTCGCCCTGGCTGGCGTGGTAGCGGCGAATGGCCACCAAACCGGCGTATTCGCCCTGGGCGCCGGAGTTGGGCTGCATGCAGATGGCGTCAAAGCCGGTGATGGTTTTCAGCCACTGATCCAGCCCGGCGATCATTTCCAGGCAGCCCTGGGCTTGTTCCAGGGGGGCGAAGGGGTGAATGTCGCCGAACTCGCGCCAGGTGACGGGAATCATCTCGCTGGTGGCGTTGAGCTTCATGGTGCAGGAACCCAGGGAGATCATGGAGTGGTCCAGGGCCAGATCGCGGTTTTGCAGGCGCTTCAAGTAGCGCAGCATCTCGTGTTCGGTGTGGTGGGTGTTGAACACCGGATGGCTGAGGATGGCGTCCTCGCGTAGCAACCCAGCGATGGGGCTTTGCAGCGCTTGGTCCAGGGCATCGATGCCCGCAGGCTTGCCGCTGAGGGTTTCGATCAGCAGGGCCACGTCGGCGCAGGTGGTTTTTTCGTTCAGGCTGATGCCGCGAACGTCATTGGCGACCAGACGCAGATTGAAACCGGGTACGGCCTTGTCGGTGGCCACTTGCAAGGTGTCGAACCAGCTTTGGTTCAGCACCGTGACGCCGTTTTGGCGCAGGCCCGCCGCCAGCAAACAGGTGAGACGGTGAATGCGCCCGGCAATGGTCTTGAGTCCTTCCGGGCCGTGATAAACCGCGTACATGCCCGCCATATTGGCCAGCAGCACCTGGGAGGTACAAATATTGGAATTGGCCTTTTCCCGGCGGATGTGCTGCTCGCGGGTTTGCAGGGCCATGCGGTAGGCCCGCTTGCCCCGGGCGTCCACGGACACACCGATGATGCGGCCGGGCACGGAGCGCTTGTGTTCGTCCTTGCAGGCAAAAAAGGCAGCGTGGGGGCCGCCAAAGCCCATGGGCACGCCAAAACGCTGGCTGGAGCCCAAGGCGATGTCAGCACCCATGGCCCCGGGGGATTTGAGCAGCACCAGGGCCATCAGGTCCGTGGCCACTGCGGTAATGGCACCGCTGGCCTTGAGGGTGGCGATGGTGTCGGTTAGATCAACGACCTCGCCCTTGTCGTTGGGGTACTGGAGCAATGCCCCGAAAACCGCGTGGTTGACGGCATCCTTTGCCGGGCCGAACACCAGCTCGAAACCGAAGTATTCGGCCCGGGTCTTCACCACGTCGATGGTTTGGGGGAAGCAGGCTTCATCCACAAAGAAAGCGTTGCTCTTGGCCTTGCTGACGCGGCGGGCCATGGTCATGGCTTCGGCGGCGGCGGTGGCTTCGTCCAACAGGGAGGCATTGGCCAGATCCAGCCCGGTCAGGTCCATAACCATTTGCTGGTAGTTCATCAGCGCTTCCAGGCGCCCCTGGGCCACTTCGGCTTGATAGGGGGTGTAGGCGGTGTACCAGCCGGGGTTTTCCAGCACGTTGCGCAGGATCACCGTGGGGGTCAGGGTCTCGTGGTAGCCCATGCCGATCAAGGACTTGTGAATTTCGTTCTTGGCGGCAATGGCTTTGAGTTCGGCCAGGGATGCATGCTCCCGTTGCGGCGCAGGCAGGGCCAGATCGGCGGGCAGGCGGATGGCAGCGGGAATGGTTTGATCCATCAGGGCCGCCAAACTGGGGGCACCCAGAGCGGCCAGCATGGCGGTGATTTCGGCTGGATTGGCGCCCATATGGCGGCCAAGGAATTCGTCCTGTTGTTCCAGGGCGGAAAGGGGCGTGGCGGTAACGGTCATGGCGTAAGGCGGGAAGGGGCAACGGCGGCAGAGTGGCGGGCCATTCCCCTGCGCAAGGGAATGGCCGGGGGAGGGCGTTTTTAGTCGTTGGCGACGGCGGCGTAGCCTGCTGCATCCAGCAGGCTGTCCAGCTCGGCCGGGTTGCTGGGCTTGATCTTGAACAGCCAGGTGGCGTAGGCGTCGGCATTGACGCTCTCGGGGGCATCCACGGCGGCGCCGTTGGATTCGATGATCTCGCCGGACACGGGGGCGTAAATGTCGGAGGCGGCCTTGACGGACTCCACGACAGCCACTTCCTGACCGGCCTTCACCACACGACCGGCTTCCGGCAGTTCCAGAAACACCACGTCACCCAGGGCTTCCTGGGCGTGGTCGGTAATGCCTACGGTGACGGTGCCATCGGCTTCCAGCTTGGCCCATTCGTGGCTCTTGGCGTACTTGAGGTTGTCGGGGGTGTTCATGTCATTTCTCCTGAATCAAAGATTGGCCGTTACGCGCAAAGGGCGGTTTTACCACCTTTGCCTTGAGTTCCTTATCGCGGATTTGCACAAGCACTTCATCGCCGACGGCGACCCCGGCAGGGACCCGGGCAAAGGCGATGGAACCTTGAATGGTGGGCGAGAAACTACCCGAGGTTGTTTCTCCATCCCCATGTTTAGTAATTACTTTCTGATGTGATCGCAAAACCCCGCGATCCAGCAGAACAAGGCCCACCAGGCTGCGCTGGGGCGCCGCCTCCAGGGCAGAGCGACCGATGAAGTCGCGGCTGGCGTCTTTACGATCTACGGTCCAGGCGAGGCCGGATTCCAGGGGATTGACGCTCTCGTCCATGTCCTGGCCGTAGAGGTTCATGCCGGCTTCGAGGCGCAGGGTGTCCCGGGCGCCCAGGCCGCAGGGTGCGATGCCTACGGCTTGCAGGGCAGCCCAGACGCCGGCAGCTTCATCCACGGGCACGGCGATCTCGAAACCATCCTCACCGGTGTAGCCGGTGCGGGCGATCAGCCATTCACTGCGATCGGCACCTTCGCCGGCTTCCCATTCGGCGGCCTGGAAGGGTGTCAGCAATACAGTCTTGGCCCGGGCGACGGGAAAGGCCATCCAGAACCGTTCCCGGGCATTGGGGCCCTGGATGGCGATCATGGCCAGATCCCGGCGCGGCTTGAGTTCAGCCTTGACCCCCTGGATTTGCTGGTTCATCCAGGCCAGGTCCTTGTCGGCAGTCCCCGCATTGACCACGATGCGATAGCGTTCGGGCGCCAGGTAATAGACGATCAGGTCGTCGATGACGCCGCCGTCTTCCTTGAGCATGCAGGAGTAGAGCGCCTTGCCGAGGGTCGTGAGCTTCGCGCAATCATTAGCCAGCAGGCGGCGCAAAAAGGGCAGGGCGTCGGGGCCGGTCAGGTCGATGCCCAGCATGTGGGAAACATCGAACATGCCCGCATCCTTGCGCACGATGTGGTGCTCTTCCAGTTGCGAACCGTAGTGGATGGGCATGTCCCATCCGGCGAAATCCACCATCTTGCCGCCGGCGGCGACATGGGTGTCGTAAAGGGGCGTACGCAGAGCCATGAGCTTTCCCAGAAAAGAAAAAGGGGCACGGACCACACGATCCATGCCCCATCTGTCCTTGTACCTGAGAGATTTTCCGGCTGTATGACACTGGCCGGGCCCCGTCGGTGGGTGAGTCCTGCTCACCGCTCTCCAGATTTTTACTACCTTGTCGGCCCTTTTGCCTGAGCGATTCCTGGGGGTTGCGCCTTCGGCGGCTTCGCATTGCAAAGCTCTCTCCCGACAATGGCCGCGGATTATCCATGGAACCTCGGGGCTGGGCAAGCCCGGCTGTTAGAATCGGCCGATGATCAACGCCGACCTCCATTGCCATTCCACGGTTTCCGACGGACTACTGGCGCCCGCTGACTTGGTGTGGCGGGCAGCGGTCAACGGGGTGGAACTGTTGGCCTTGACCGACCACGACGAAATTGGCGGCTTGGAAGCCGCTGCGGACGAAGCCCGTATCTGCGGCCTGCCTTTCGTCAACGGTGTGGAAATCTCCGTTTCCTGGGGCGACGACTTGACCATCCATATCGTCGGCCTAGGTTTCGACCGGCTAAACCCGGCCCTGGTCGAGGGACTGGGTCGGGTCCGCAGCGGTCGCAACGGCCGCGCCCAGAACATCGCGGCCGCCCTGGACAAAGCTGGCATCCACCATGCCTATGAAGGCGCCCTCAAATATGCCGGTAACCCGGCCTTGATCAGCCGTTCCCACTTTGCCCGCTACATCGTCGAACTGGGACTGGTGAAGGATGTCAAAACGGTTTTCGACTATTGGCTGGCCAAGGGCAAGCCGGGCTACGTGGCCCATCCCTGGGCCAGCCTGGAAGAAGCCCTGGCCTGGATTCATGGCGCCGGCGGCGTGGCGGTCATCGCCCATCCCGGCCGTTATCGGGCCAGCCGGGCCGAGTTGAAGGCAATTTTCAACGCCTTCAAGGACCTGGGCGGTGAAGCCATCGAAGTCCTGTCCGGTTCCCAAGGGCCCGCCGATACCCACGAATTCGCCCGCGTGGCCCGGGAATACGGTTTCCTGGCATCCCGTGCCTCTGATTTCCACGGACCAGGCGAAAGCTGGGTGGATCTGGGGAAATTGCCTGCCTTGCCCGATGACCTAACACCTGTCTGGTCGCGCCTCATTTGATTCGCTTGCCCCATGTCACAATTTTTCACGCTGCACCCGGAACAACCCCAACCCCGACTCATCAAGCAGGCCGCCGACATCATTCGCAAGGGCGGCCTGGTCGCCATGCCCACGGACGCCGCCTATGCCTTGGGCGGTCATACCGGCGATGCGGCGCTGCTGGACCGCATTCGCCGCATCCGCGACGTGGACGAACGACATCTCTTCACCCTGATGTGCCGTGATTTGTCCGAGATCGCCACCTACGCCCGGGTGGACAACGCCCAGTACCGCCTGCTCAAGGCCGTGACGCCAGGGCCCTATACCTTCATCCTGGAAGGCACCAAGGAACTGCCCCGGCGGGTATTGCATCCCAAGCGCAAAACCATCGGCCTGCGGGTGCCGGACCATCCGCTGATCAAGGCGCTGCTGGAGGAACTGAACGAGCCCTTGCTGGTTTCCACCCTGATCCTGCCCGGCGACGAGCAGCCCCTGTCCGATCTGGACGAAATCCGCGCCAGACTCGAAAAACAACTGGACCTGGTGATCGATTGCGGCCGTTGTGGCAGCGCCATGACCACGGTGGTCAACCTGGCCGACGGCGCCCCGGAGCTGGTGCGCCTGGGCTGCGGCCCCCTGGAGCCCCTGGGGCTTGATTAAGCGGGCTTTCCCTTATCCCTCTGGTAGAATCGCGCCCATCCCATGAATAGCCTGATCCAGACCCTGGTCATTTCGATTCTGCCAGTGGTTTTTGCCATCACTTTGCATGAAGCGGCCCATGGCTATGCCGCCAAGCGATTCGGTGACGATACAGCTTGGCGCATGGGGCGAATCAGTTTGAATCCGTTGCGTCATATCGACCCCATCGGAACCGTGTTGGTGCCGCTGCTCAGCCTGATGTTAGGCGGCATCCTGTTCGGTTGGGCCAAGCCGGTGCCGGTGAACTTCGGTCGTTTGCGCCATCCCAAGAAAGACATGTTCTGGGTGGCGGCAGCGGGGCCCGGCGCCAATCTGCTGATGGCAATAGGATGGGCACTGATCTTGAAACTGGCGGTCATGCTGCCTGATGTTGGCTACAACGAGGCCTTGGCCGAAATGGCCCGGGTAGGGATCAACATCAACGGCGTGTTGATGATCCTCAACCTGCTGCCCTTGCCGCCCCTGGATGGGGGCCGGATTGCCGTGAGTTTGCTGCCCATGCGGGCCGCTTTGCAGTTTGCGCAGTTGGAGCGTTTCGGTTTGATCATTCTGCTCGGCTTGCTGTTTTTCGGCGGCCTGGAGTTGATCATGCGGCCCCTGCTCAGGTTTTTTTACGCAGTCTTGATGAGTCTTTTCGGTTTCTGACCAGAACAACATGTACGCAGAACGAGTCCTTTCCGGCATGCGGCCCACGGGTCGCCTTCATCTGGGCCACTATCACGGGGTGCTCAAGAACTGGGTCAAGCTCCAGCACGAGTATCCCTGTTTGTTCTTCGTGGCCGATTGGCACGCCCTGACCACCGCCTACGACGAGCCCGGCACCATCGCCGAGAACACCAAGGGCCTGATCATCGACTGGCTGGCTGCGGGGGTCGATCCCTCCCAGGCCACCCTGTTCATCCAATCCAAGGTGCTGGAGCACGCCGAGCTGCATCTGCTGCTTTCCATGACCACTCCCCTGGGTTGGCTAGAGCGGGTGCCCACCTACAAGGACCAGCAGGAAAAGCTCTCCCACAAGGACCTGTCCACCTACGGTTTCCTCGGCTATCCGCTGCTGATGAGCGCGGACATCCTGATCTACCGGGCCGACAAGGTGCCCGTGGGCGAGGACCAACTGCCCCATATCGAATTTACCCGTGAGCTGGCCCGCCGCTTCAACCATATGTACGGCCGCGAACCGGGCTATGAGGAAAAGGCCAAGGAAGCGGTGAAGAAGCTGGGCTCCAAGCGGGCCAAGCTTTACGAGGAGTTGCGTACTCGTTTCCAGGAAAAGGGCGACACGGAGGCCCTGGAGCAGGCCCATGCGCTGCTCAACGATACCCAAAACCTCTCCATGGGCGACCGGGAGCGTCTGTTCGGTTATCTGGAAGGCGGCGGCAAGATGATCCTGGCCGAACCCGGCGCGCTGATGACCGAAGCGTCGCGCATGCCCGGCCTGGACGGCCAGAAGATGTCCAAGTCCTATGGCAATACCATTGCCTTGCGCGAGGACGAAGACACCATCCGCAAGAAAATCCGCGCCATGCAAACCGACACCCAACGGGTGCGCCGCACCGATCCAGGTGATCCGGACCGCTGTCCGGTGTGGCAGTTTCATGTAATCTATTCCGACGCCGCCACCCAGCAATGGGTGCAGGAAGGCTGCCGTAGCGCCGGCATCGGCTGCATCGACTGCAAGCAGCCCGTGATCGAAGGCGTGCTCAAGGAGCAGGAGCCCATGCGGGAACGGGCTCGCATGTATGAGGAAGACCCGCAGTTGGTGAAGAACATCATCGCCGACGGTTGCGAAAAAGCGCGCAAGCTGGCCCAGGAAACCTTGCGCGATGTGCGCGAGGCCATGGGTCTCGACTACAGCTGAATTCTCGATAACTTATCTGACGACGTGACGGAAACCACGGTCATTACTGCGGGTGAAGGGGAGGGTGCGTTGCCACCCAACTTGATCGCCGCCGATCCTGCTCAGCCCATCGACGCGGCTGCGGCGGTGGAGGCCCTCGTCCATGGTCCGCGGGTTTACGGCGAACTGATGACGGAGTTGCCCCGGGATTTGTACATCCCCCCGGACGCCCTGGAAATCATCCTCGACTCCTTTGAAGGCCCCCTGGATCTGCTGCTTTACCTGATCCGCAAGGCCAACGTGAACGTGTTGGACATTCCTATGGCACCGCTCACCTCCCAGTACCTCAAGTACGTGGATGCCATGCAGAAGCGCAACCTGGAGCTGGCGGCGGAATACCTGTTGATGGCGGCCATGCTGATCGAAATCAAGTCGCGCATGTTGTTGCCCCGTCCGCCCAAGACGGAAACCGGCGAGCCCGAGGATCCCCGGGCCGAACTGGTGCGCCGCCTGCTTGAATACGAGCAGATGAAGGCCGCCGGCGTCAAGCTCAATGAGATCCCCCAGGCGGGGCGGGATTTCGAGTGGATCACGGTTTGGGTGGCTGACAAGGTGGTGGAACGTCAGCCCGAGGTCAGCCTGCACGACCTGCAAGTGGCCTGGCTGGCGCTGATGAAACAGGCCAAGGTGACCCAGCACCACAAGATCAAGCGCGAGGAATTGTCGGTCCGGGAATTCATGACCAACATTCTGCGCAAACTACAGGGCCATAACTTCGTCGTGTTCGAGGATTTGTTCGACGTGACCGCGGGTGCCCAGTCCCTGGTGGTGAGCTTTCTCGCCATTCTTGAACTGGCCCGCGAAAGCCTGGTGGAAATCACCCAGGCCGAAGTATTGGCCCCGATTTATGTAAGAGCCGCAGACGGAATGCTCACGGATGGAACTCTACAAGCCTGAAGACTTCAAGCGCGTGCTGGAAACCGCGCTCCTGGTGGCTCCCGAACCGGTCACCCTGTCCGAGTTGAAAAAACTGTTCGACCAGGAGTTCGACGACGACACCTGGCGCACCTTGCTCGACGACCTGCGCCGGGACTGGGCCAATCGCGGCATCGAACTGGTCCAGTTGGCCACCGGCTGGCGCTTCCAGACCCGGCCGGAATACCAGGAATACCTGGACCGGCTGAAGAACGAAAAGCCTCCCCGCTATTCCCGGGCGGTGATGGAAACCCTCGCCATCATCGCCTACCGCCAGCCCGTGACCCGGGGCGACATCGAGGACATCCGGGGCGTTGCCGTTTCCCAGAACGTGCTTAAGACCCTCGAGTCCCGCAACTGGATCGATACCGTGGGACACCGGGATGCTCCCGGTCGCCCCGCACTTTACGCAACCACCAAGAAGTTTCTTGACGACCTGGGCCTGCGCAGTCTTTCCGAACTGCCGCCTTTGACTGAAATTGAAAGGGTAATGGACCTTGGAGACAACCCGTCCCCCCCGCAAGCGGACCCCGTTCCGCCGCCCGCAGAAGAACCGCAACAATCCGAACAACCCGAACCCGGGCCAGACCTCCTCTCCTGAAGGTGGCAGCCCGGTGCAAGCCGGGGAAGGTGGTGCAACGGGCGGCGAGAATCGTCCTCCCCGTGGCCCTCGGCCGCCCCGGCCCCAGGGTCAGGGGAAGCCCCGTCGTTTCAACAAGGGTCCCCGTCCCCAAGGGGATGGCCAACCGGCCGTCGGTCCCGATGGACAGCCCCTGGCGGCCGACGGTAACCGTCCGGCCCGGGGAAACAAACCGCGCAAAGGCCCCCGTCCGGGTCCCAATGCCGCACCCACACCCCAGGGAGCGAGCAAGGGTCCCAAGCAGAATGGTCGTAAGAACCGTGGCCCCAAGAAGGAACAATTCGGCGGCGGTTATGCCGGCGGCGCCTTCGACGACGAGGACGGCGAGGCGCCCAAGCTGCACAAGGCCCTGGCCGACGCCGGTCATGGTTCCCGCCGCGAGTTGGAGGAATGGATCATCGCCGGTCGCGTCAGCGTGAACGGCATGCCGGCCCACGTCGGCCAGCGTATTACCCCCAACGACAAGGTGCGGGTGAACGGCAAGCTGGTGAACCTCAAGGTCGGCCGTTCCCGTCTGCCTCGGGTGGTGCTGTATCACAAGCCGGAAGGCGAAATCGTCTCCCGCGACGATCCGGAAGGCCGTCCCACCGTCTTCGACAACCTGCCCAAGATCCGGGGCGGGCGCTGGATCACCGTGGGCCGTCTGGACATCAACTCCTGTGGCCTGCTGGTGGCCACCAATAGCGGCGATCTGGCCAACCGGCTGATGCATCCTCGCTATGGCCTGGACCGGGAATACGCCGTGCGCGTCCTGGGCGACCTCAGCGAGGAAGCCATGGAAAAGCTCTACGACGGGATCGAACTGGAAGACGGTCCCGCCCGCTTCACCCGCATCGAGGAAGCCGGGGGCGATGGCGCCAACCGCTGGTACAACGTCACCATCGCCGAAGGCCGCAACCGGGAAGTGCGCCGCATGTTCGACGCGGTGGGCGTCACCGTCAGTCGCCTGATGCGGGTACGTTACGGTCCCTTGCCCCTGCCGCCCCAACTGAAGCGGGGACAAACCCGGGAGCTGACCGAAACCGAGGTCAAGAGCCTGATCGCCGCCCTCAAACCCGTTAAGCGGGCTGAGTTCAGCCCGATGTAGCCCCCGGCATTCTGGGCGAATGTCCCAATCCCCATAAAAAAACCCGGCTAGGCCGGGTTTTTTTATGGCGTTATCCGTCCGTCAATGCTTCGCCGGAGCAGACTTACCCGCTGCTGGTTTCTTTTCCTGGGCAGGCTTCGCCGCTGCCTTGCCCGCGGGCTTGGCGGTTCCTTTGCTTGTCGGCTTGGTGGCAGCCTTGGCAGGGGACGTTGTCTTGGCGCCCTTGATGGCAACGGGCTTGGTGGCCTTGGCGTTTTTGCCGGCCGGTGGTTTACCTTTGCCGCCCTTATCCTTGGCAGAAACCGGGGCAGCGCTGCGTCCATTGCCAGAGCGCGCTTTGGCGGCAGGCAATTCCGCCGGGGGCTGGGGCATTGGGCCACCGATGTCGTTGGCGGCCGCGGGACTGGCTGGTACCAACAGCGTCATACCGGGAACAATCTTGGTCCGGGAGCTGATGCTGTTGATCTGCTTCAGCCGCGCCGTGGAAATACCGTAGCGGGCGGCGACTGCATCCAGTTTTTCCTTGGCCTTGAGGGTGGCCGTTTTCCACAGGGACAGCGGCTTTTCCAGGCGGGCATGCTGCTGGACGTTGGCCTGAAAAATGGAAATGCGGTCGGCCGGCAGCAGCAGGGAGGCGTTGCCGTTGTCCGGCATGAGGGGACGGCTGTAGGCCGGATTCAGCGCCATGAACTCATCCAGGGGGATTTCGGCCAACTTGGCCGCGGTGGCGACGTCCATCGTGGCCGGCATGTCCACCGTGTCGAAATAGGGCTTGTTGGGTATTGGGTCGAGGCGGATGCCGAACAGGGCAGGATCGGCAATGATGTTCTTCAGGGCCTGGAGCTTGGGCACATAGTAACGGGTTTCACCCGGCATGTTCAGGCTCAGGTAGTCCGTGGGCAGGCCGGCGGCTTGGTTGCGGGCCACGGCCTTGGCCACGGCGTTTTCGCCCCAGTTATAGGAGGCCAAGGCCAGGTGCCAGTCGCCGTGCATTTCATAGATGTTCTGCAAATAATCGAGGGCGGCGTTGGTGGAGGCGATGATGTCACGGCGCTGGTCCAGCCACCAGTTCTGGGCAAGGTTGTAGTTCTTGCCGGTGGACGGGATGAACTGCCACATGCCCAAGGCTTTCGCGGGGCTTTGCGCCAGGGGGTTGTAGGCGCTTTCCACCATGGGCAGCAAGGCCAGTTCCATGGGCATGCCGCGCTTTTCCAGCTCGGTAACGATGTGGTACAGGTAGCGGCGGCTACGCTGGGTCATCACCTTCAGCGCGGCGGGGCGGTTCAGGTAATAGGCTTGGCGCTCGGCGACCAGGGGGCTTTCCAGATTCGGCATGGAAAAACCATTGCGAATCCGCTGCCAGAGGTCGTTCACCGGTGCCGTCAAATCGATGGTGGCGATGGGCGGCAGGTCTTCTTCCAATTGCGGTGACGGTCCCCGGGGGGTCATGGCTGGGGTCGTCGTGGGCGTCAGCGGTCCGATTGACATGGGGCCTGCTGTGGGCGGTTCCTCCAGGCCGGAGATGACCGGCGACAGGCGCAGGGATGGCTGACGTTCCAGGGATTCGGCATTGCCGATAACGGGCAGGCCCGTCAAAACACCACAGGCCAGGAGCAACAGGCCCGTCCGTTGGCGAAGGAAGGAAAGGGGAGTTTTGAGAAGCGCACGCAGGCGTGCGCGACACGAGAGAAGCCTGCGACGCATAGTGCCGGGATGGTAGCGGAGGGGAGGATGCGGGTCAAATGGACGGCGGTAAATAAGTGTTTCGCCACGCTCTCAGCGCGGTAAAAACCTCCAGGGGAGATTGCGCATTTCCCGCGCCGTCACGGGCTTTCGCGGCGGCGATGACCTCCGCTTGGTCACAACGCAAAAAAACGTTGCTCGCCAACTCGGCAGCCAGGGTGTCGGGCACGGTCGGTATGCCTGCCGCGATCTTTTCCTTGAGCGCTTTGGCACGGGCTTGCAGGGCAGCATTGCCCGGTTCGACAGCCAAGGCAAAGGGCAGGTTCAAATGGGTGTATTCATGGGCGCAATACACCAGGGTTTGCGGGGGCAGGGCGGCGAGTCGGTTCAGGGATTGCCACATTTGGCTCGGCGTCCCCTCGAACAGCCGGCCGCAGCCCAGGGTGAACAAGGTGTCGCCGCAAAATACCGCGCCTGGGCGATAATAAGCGACGTGTCCTCGGGTGTGCCCGGGTACCGCCAGGGTTGTGAGTTCGGCATCGCCATGGAATCCGGGCAGGGTGATGGTTTCACCGCCCACGAGAGGCCGGATCACCCAAGGGATGTCCTCCCCGGCCGGACCGTATACGGCGACATCGCCCCGGGCGCAAAGGGCTGCGGTACCGCCAACATGGTCGTCGTGATGATGGGTGAGCAAAATGGCCCGTAAACGGGTGCCACTTTGCGCCAGGTAGGCAAGGACGGGTTCGGCCTCACCTGGGTCCACCACCGCCAGATCGTTACCTTGGCGCAGGGCCCAAATGTAGTTATCGGTAAAGGCATGCAAGCGAATGATTTCCACAGCGACTCCCGTCATTGATCCGTTACCGGCTATTTTTGCAGACTTGTTGACGTTCCATGCCCATTGAAGGTTTTCGCGACTGGTTGACGACGCCCCAGGGGCAGTACGTGCTGCACTGGGAGCTACAGCGCCACGAGCAGCTCTTGGCGGATGTGTTTGGCTTCAATGCGGTACAAATCGGCCTGCCGGAAATCGACTACCTGCACGGCAACCGCATGCCCTTTCGCTTCCGCTGCGGCAATAGCGACTATGCCCTCGCGACGCCAGCGGAGGAGGTCCGGGCCGATTTTCATCATCTGCCTTTTGCCACCAACAGCGTCGATCTGGTGGTCTTGCCCCATGCCCTGGAATTCGACCCCAATCCCCATCAGATCCTGCGGGAGGTGGAAAGAATCCTGGTACCGGAAGGACAAGTGGTCATTACCTGTTTCAACCCCTTCAGCCTGTGGGGTGTGCGCCGCGCTTTCAAGCGCCAACCCCAACCGGCGCCCTGGGCGGGCCGTTATATCAGCGTGCCGAGATTGAAAGACTGGTTCGCCCTGCTGGGCTTTGAAACCCGGGCCGGTGCCTTCGGCTGTTATGCCCCGCCTTTAGAGCAACCCCACTGGCTGCACCGCTTCCGTTTCATGGAATCCGCCGGCGATCGCTGGTGGCCCTACGCCGGTGCCGTCTATATCATGCAGGCCATCAAGCGTCAGCACGGCATGCGGCTGATCATGCCCCAATGGCGCGACCGCCTGGCCCGCGCCAAGGCCTTGGTCAGCGTGGCCCAAAAAACCAATCCACTGTCCCATGACTGAAGAAAGCATCGACATTTATACCGACGGCGCATGCAGCGGCAATCCCGGCCCCGGCGGCTGGGGCGCCATCCTGCGCCTCGGCCAGCATGAAAAAGAACTGTACGGCGGTGAACTTGAAACCACCAACAACCGCATGGAGCTCCTGGCGGTTATCGAGGCCTTGCGGGCCTTGAAGCGGCCGGTGAAGGCACGGGTGCACACCGATTCCCAATATGTGCAAAAAGGCATTAGCGAGTGGATCGTCGGCTGGAAAAAGCGCGGTTGGCAAACGGCCGATAAAAAACCGGTAAAGAACGTGGATCTCTGGCAAGCCTTGGATGCCGAGGCGGGGAAACATCATCTGGAATGGCTTTGGGTGCGCGGCCATAACGGCCACCCGGAAAACGAGCGTGCCGATGCCTTGGCGCGGCGCGGTGTGGATAAGGCGAGAGGAGGGCGCTGATGGCCTTGCGACAGATTGTTCTGGATACGGAAACCACGGGCCTTGAATGGCGTCTTGGCGACCGCATCATCGAAGTGGCCGGCGTGGAACTGGTGGATAGAAAACTCACCGGCCGCCATTTTCACCGCTACGTCAATCCCGAACGGGAAATCGACGCAGGCGCCCAGGCGGTCCACGGCATCAGCAGCGAATTCCTGGCGGACAAACCCAAGTTCGCCGACATCATGGATGAGCTGGCGGACTTCATCCAGGACGCCGAACTGGTGATTCATAACGCCAACTTCGACGTCGGCTTCCTGAATTACGAATTCAGCCTATTGGATAGGGAGCCCATCGCCCAGCTCTGCGCCGGAGTGGTGGACACCCTGAGAATGGCCCGTGAACTGCGCCCCGGCAAGCGCAACAACCTGGATGCGCTGTGTAACGAGTACGGCATTGATAACTCCGGCCGCCAACTGCACGGCGCCTTGCTGGATGCGGAACTCCTCGCCGAAGTCTATCTCGCCATGACCCGTGGACAGGAAAGCCTGGTCATGGAATTGGAATCCCCCCAAGTCGAGATCAACGTCACGGTCAGTTCCCACCGGAAACCATCCCCTGTCATTCGTGCCACGGAAGCCGAGTTGGCGGATCATGAGCGGGTTTTGCAGGAAATCACAAAGGACGGTAAGGGTAATTGCTTATGGTTGAACTCCTAGAAAGCGACGATAGCCTATCGGTAGTGCAAAGCCATTAATGGGAATGGCGAACATCAGCTTATTCTGAAACGGTTTTTTGCGTAAGTGAAAAACATCATCGACTGATCACTGAGTGGGTGTCGCCTTATGCTCTCAAAGATTTTTTTTGTTCTCATGCTTCTCATCTTTGGCGGCCTCCTTTTCACCGCCGGCGTTTTGGCCCCCGAATCGGTCAAAACACCGACGGCGAATGTTGCCCATAAGGCCATGGCGGCTTTGCCTTTTGTATCCACTGCCGGAAACTCGGATACCAAACCCACAAATGAGGAAAAAAAGGCACCAACAGCCCCCCCTGTTCCTGCCGAGTCCTTACTGTTGCCAACACCGCTCCCACCGCAAGGCCAATACGCCTTACAAATTGGCCAGTTTGGCAGCACTGAGTCCGCCGATGTCCTACTCAAGCGAGCCCAATCTGCTGGCGTGGTTGCAAATAAAATCGCTGCGGTGGATCGCAGTGGTCAGACTTGGTGGATAGTTGCCGTAGGTAACTATGCCCAGCCCGAGGAGGCCCGGACTGCACGAATAGCTATCGCCAGGGAGATCAGCGCACTCGAGGAAATGCCGGTGATCCTCTTGCCGGCTGCGTCGGGAGTTGCGGTTGCCCCGACATCGGCGACAGCAATCACCGCTCCTTCAGTGCCTGCATCGACAGCGGCGCTATCTCCCCCAAAATAACTGTAGACTTAACCAAATCGACTTTGGTATCGATGGGGTCGTTGCCAGCCGACTTCTCCATATCCGTCCACAAAGCAGACCAGGACATCGGCAAACCCTTCTTCACCGAAGTAGACCCAGGCCGTGGCATCTTGTTTGTCGCGAGTGATGAACCATAAAGCATCGCCCCTGGCCAGTCCCCAGCTTTCCACCCTGCGCACCAGCAAATCGGCGCGGCCCTGATCCTGCACTAGGGCAACGCGGATATGGGCTTCTCCCATCAGCGTGGTTTGGTAAATACGCGCCATGCTTTTCCTTCATGCTTGCCATGTTATGGCGAATGGGTAAAAATTAACCCACATCTTCATCGGATCATCCCGCATGGACAACTCCCTGCCATTTCACTTGGGTTTGCGCGACGACCAGCATATGGTCAGCGTAATCCGGCAAAACGGCCAGAATTTGCTGCAACTGGGCGTAGCCTACCCCGAAGAGAGCGACCGGCGCAGCCGGATTCTCGCCCAGTGGGGCATTGACGCTGGATCGCCCCGGGAGGAGTGCCTAGACACCATTGATATGCCCCTTGCTCAACGCTGCCAAGCGATTCTTTTCTGGCAGGTATCCTCTACTCTGAGAGCGCAGCTCGCCACGGGACAAGGCGGGATGACATCTTCGCGACTGATTGGCAATCAAGCAGGAATGTTGGATCGGTCTCATCTCGGCACGGAGCGGCAGCCAATGGCGGTGGATACAAGATTTTCTTCCCACGCAACCGGAGGTAAATAGTGACAAGCCTGGGTTCGTCAGGTGGTTGTGTCCATCAATTGCTGACCCCAATGATCTCCAGTCATGCCATGGGTCGTTTGTGCAACGCCGGCAGCAGGTGAGCTGGTCCAGAAGCCATCCAGTGAATGGCCGCTTTGATGGGTCGCGTCCGACGATCTGCGTACATGGGGCGTTGGTGCAATCCCTGCTGCTGCGATCGCAGCAGCGGCGGTAGCACTTCTTGTCGCGCTGTGATTGAAATCACCGGCGAGGTTGATCAATTGGCCGGGTGGTGTCCGCGCACTCAATTGTGTCCAATGGTCGCTGGTCTGTGTTGCGGAGAGGGCCGGTGCACTTGACACCGCATGCTGCGATGCAAAGGTTCCATGGTCAGTTCGAAAGCCAACGGCTGCCCGTTGTGTGGCCGGTACGGCCGGGCTGCGGACTTCAAATGGATTCCCCGTGAAAGGCATAGACGACAACATCAGTTGACTGTTCCGGGTCGGGATGGCACCACTAGGGCCAGGGTCAGGTGTTTGATGGACTGCGTAGACAGTGCCTTGCCTTCGGCTGGCGGGAATTGTTGCTTGTTGCAAATTAGGTTCTCCCGGTACGGGCGCCCATGGCCAACTGGCTGGGGCTTGTCCCGACTCCTGAATGGAACTTACCACCGCACGTCCCTGGGCGCTCGCCCTTGCGACATGCGCACGCTCTGCTATTACCGTCTCACCACGATAACCTTGGGTGTTCTGAGTTCTAACTTCAACTGAATGCCCGGGACCGACATAGGCCATGAGATTGATCTCCTATTTTGTTAGCGGTAGTTCAAGAGCGGTTAGCTTACTTCCCCGAGGTTTTGGGCCCAGACGAGCCACTGCCGATGCTGAGCGAAAGCCCTCCTTTCCCCATGCCAATGCTCACATTGCCACCGCCCATTTTCAGGTTCATGCCGATGCCGCCTTTGCCCCCCATATTGATGCTCATATTCATGCCCCCCCCAGGCATGCCCTTGTTGCCTTTCCCCCCAGTCAAGTCGAGCATCATCGACAATCCGTTCTTTCCCGACTGCAAGGCTAGTCCCGGCCCTTGTTTGCCTTGAAAGCCCAGGTTCATAGAAAAGCCGCCCTTGCCATTCTGCATCTCCATGGCGAATCCCGAATGTCCTCCCGAACTTGTGATATCCATTGAAAACTGATGGCCCTTGCCAAAACTGGTCATCTTGAAGCTTGATCCGTGTTCATCCTGGCTCGCCATAAAACCAAATCCCTGCTTGATGTTGCCGTCCTTGCCTAGGGTTTTGCTGCCAAAGGCAAATTGGCTGCCCTTTTCATTCTGATTGAAGGCGGAAAAGGTTTGGTGGCGTTTGTCGTTTGACTCGGTGAATCCCTTGAAAGAAAAATGATCCTCTTGGGATGCTCTGGGACCGGAAGGACCCAATTGCAGTCGAGAATTTGGGATGGGAACACCGCCCGCTGGAATGACTCCCCCGTACTTTTTCAGCGCGAGCTTATTCTTATAAGCAATCTGCTCATTTTCGATGTCGACCATGTCGTCGTCACGATAGGGCGGCATGAGCAGGCCTTGGGCTTATCCCTTTGTCCGCACAAGAATCGCAGGTCGAGTACTTGCATTCATGGCGGCCATTAACCAGTGAAGCTCTTCAGCTATCAAATCTCGGTCTGCTGATGGGCCACGCCGATAAAACATTTCGTTGTCGTCGGGGGAGACGGCAGATACCTGAATGTCTTCGAAGCCCAGTTTTTCCAAAGCACGACGGGAGGGTATGTTGACATCGAAGACCTTGGCATAACAGGTGTGGAGCCCGTAACGTTCAGAGGCAAAGGACAGCATCAAGGCAACTGCGCGTGGGCCAAAGCCTTTTCCCTGGAAATCCCGTCCCAGCCAATAGCTGAAAAAACCTATGCCAGCATGTTGAATCAGGCTGACATTTCCGATGAAACCCCATTCACGATGGATGACGGCATAAATTCCTTGATCACCATAGCGATAGGTATCATCCAGCCACTCGTGCCACTCATTATCGCTACGGAATTTTGGCAGGCAGCAGCGCTCGGCGATAGCAGGATCATAGTATTGCCAAGCAAAATCTCTAATGTGATGGTGCCCCATAGGTTCCAACTGCAAGTCATCATCGCCAAGTATTCCTTTGGCATCCAAACCTAGCTGGCAACGGGAGTCATTCCAAGCGAGAAGACTACGGTAGATAGAAACAAAAACTAGGTTTCTTGGTTTGGCCAATTGACAGGCAATGCTTAGGTTGATTGCGTACTCCATCTCCCCCATGTGCTTTAGCGAGTCCAGTAAAAGTAGCGTCCTATCTATATCAAGAGAATTTTTCTGCAAAAGAACTTTTCCCACATAGCAAACGAATGCCCGATCACTCCAACGATCACCAATATCAAATAGTTGAAGCAGGTGATCAGTAGATAAATTCCAGCGGTGTTGACGATACAGGGAGTGCAGAAACTCCAGCCATGAATACCGGTCCGCTGGATCCAGCCACTCTGCGTAACGATTGACGTCAGAAATTAATGATGGATAGCTCTCGACAGTACGCTTATTTCCAGAAATTTGGTGCCACATAACCTGCAATGGACTTTTCGTAGCGGTCACAACGTGCTCCTGCTTATGCATCGTCGTTTCGTCAAATGGATAAGTTTCCAATGAGATGTGTGGGACACACCTTACGACAGGTGACCTCGTAATCATGTAGACAGTTTCTCAAAATAATACTGGTGAGCCGGACTTTGCTTCGAATGTGGAGGCACCATTAACTCCTTATTTCCGGGAAAACCTAGCAGGTTCATAAAGAAAAATATTTATTCGACACCATGCAAGTGGTCGTTATTTTTATTTTCAAAAATCATTTTGCTTCCCGTTTGTTGTGCCACCGTATTTGTGCTCTTGGTACTCTGCATGACGACTGCTGAGGAAACATCCATCTCATGAAATTGATTGCGACTTCCTCCCAGTGTCGGAGAGGGAAGCGCCTCTCGTTGAAAGAGGGCGACAGTATTCACATCGGGAGTTTTTTGACCACTAAGAGCCCGATTGGCATGCACGTCCTGAGCCATGTGCTGGTAAGTGCTTAATTCAAGTGGCCCCTGTACCGGAAGTCCATCAATTTCTGGACGCGAAAAAGTGGCGATGTGTTTGCGACTGGCATCTTCTGAGAGTCCGGTTTTGGGAGAGCCATGGGCTTCAGCGGTTTTTACTCGCAAAGATGTATCAAGCAGATAGTTTCTTCCAGTATTGCTCATAATGACTCCTTATGTCGTGGTTGATTCAGTCATATTCCTTCGTCGAATATTTCAGTAGCCGCCAGTTTTTTTCTGCCAGTTATGGACCGCCTCTTCAGAAGACTGGAGGGTCCCCACATATCCCTTTTCAGTTTTTCCTTCATAACTTTGAGCCATCTGTTGAGCGGTTCTTTTTTCCCAGTTCTCTGGATCCTTCCCGTAAAGTTGTCGGGACACGATTCCTTGAGACTCGAATGCGCGCTTCTCCGAATAGAGCGTATGCGTGTTATTGGTAAGGTCTAGCAGACCAGATAAATGGTCATATGCATGCTGGAACTCGTGTGCCAAGGGATCTGCCTGATCCTTCATCATTACTGAAACTGAATTTGTCTTTGGGTTGTAGTGGGGAGCTTGGGAAGAGTCGTATCTCACCATCAATGGCTTGAAACTATTCGCAAGCATCGTTTGGGCGATGTTTAACGGAGAGTGTTCCGGTGCCACATGTCCTTCAGGGAAGGCGCGCTCATAGATCTTGGCAGCCTTTTCGACAGTGCTCTGGAACCGGGTCTGCTGTGCGAGTAGCAATCCTTGATCTAGCTCCGCTAGCTTCGGGGAATTGACTTTTTGTGCTCGTAATAATTCGGTCGTTGCATCGAATTGGACAAACTGTTTTGGTTGAAGAGACTGCTGCATTGCCAGTCGATCGGCTTTGATTGGTTGAGAGTGGCTGGCTAGCAGCGTGAATCCTTCACCAACTACTGGAGCGAGACGTCTAAACATAGTTATTCTCCCGTCTTGTCATTCAGAGTTTCCTTGTGCAATCCCTAACAATTCGAAAATGCTTAACTGCCCTCCGAACTTCACGAACACCTCGTGGTATAGCTCGGCAGTATTCAGATTTCCCCATTCCACAGCTCGTTGCACCAGATATGGCGCAGGGCTATGGGGTTCCAGTCGCATCAGGTAGTCAGCGGCCTCAGCCAACCGGGCATACGCGTCCGCGCGATTGCGGATAGGGCCTCGACCGTCACCACTGCCGTCGCTGTCATCTCCACCGGTGCCACCACCACCTCCCGTGCCGCCGCCATCACCGTCGTGATCATCGGTTTTGCCTGGTTTCTCCGTGGTGGCGGAAAGGCGTACACCGCGCTTATAGAGTTCTGCCGCCACCAGTGCCTGGATTTGTTCCAAGAGACCGGCCAGGGCATTGAGGCTGGGGGCATTCTTTTCTTCGTCATCACCCCAGAGTTTGTCCAGGGTATGGGTCAGGGTATCGATGCTCTCCAGGGCATCCGCCAGCAATCTGTAGAGGCTTAGATGGGCTTCCGTGGCGGTACCCGCCATGGCCGTGGCGAACTCATTGGGGGTTGGCCCTTCCAATTGCAGGTCGGACCGGTTGCCGCTGGCGGCTTTGATTTGTTCGTTGCGCTTGGCCTGTTCCCAATCCGCCCAGTGGTACTCCTGCCCCCGACCGCTGGCCGTGATGGGAATTTGGCGGATGGCGGGCAGCAGCTTCTCATTGGCCCAGTGGAGGATGTTGGCCCGGTATTCAATGTCGCCGTCTTCAATCTGGGGGTGCAGCTCCTGCCAATAGGTGGTGCATAGCTCATCCATGAGCATGATGCAGGAGGCGATGCCATCGAAGCCCGACAGATTGATCTGTGCTTCCAGCAGCCAGGCCGCCAGTTGAAGATCCTTGCTTTTGCTGGCGATGGCATGGGCGGCGATGTCGCTGACCTTGCGCCAATCCGCGCGCTTAAGTTCGTAGGTCCAGGCGCCTTGGGGCAGGGTAGGGTCATCTTCGCGTCGCGCCTCCTTGATGGCGCTATAGACACCGTTGCCCCGCACCGATTTGCCGGTGGGTTGGTCGGGGGCAATGGGCGTGAGCAGCGTGTCCCAGGGAATGCCGAGATGGCTTTCAAAGTAGCTTTGGGCTTTCTTGGTCAGTTCGGTACGCATGGCGGTCACCAAAGCAAGGGAGCCTTGTTGGGAAAAGTCGGAAGTTTTACCGGAACCGCCGCCTGAGTTTTG
Source organism: Denitratisoma sp. agr-D3 (assembly GCF_054658675.1). NCBI lineage: Bacteria > Pseudomonadati > Pseudomonadota > Betaproteobacteria > Nitrosomonadales > Sterolibacteriaceae > Denitratisoma > Denitratisoma sp. agr-D3. The sequence goes on from NZ_BAAGIA010000004.1 coordinate 254,894, forward strand.
GCATCAACCCCTGCCAGCGATAGCGTCAAATAAGTCTTGGCATTAGAGGTTTGGCCGGGTGCGGGGCCGACTTTTTGGCTGCTGACTGGAATATTGAATTCGATCCCCAGTCGATTGCCATCCAAACTTCCTTCATCTTGGCGGCTGCGATGGCGGGAGACCAAACGCAACAATGCCCAGTCGCCCATGCCGATGAAGGAGGCCACATTGCCCTCCACCTGCATGTCGTTTTGTTGGGGGTCGCCAACGGGACGAAAGCGCGATTGCTCGGCCCATTGCAGTTCGAGCAGCACGATCTCACCGGGCGTCCAATCAAGGGTGGTGGCACCATTGGGGTAGCTCGCCAAGTTGGTTCCCGAGGATAGCCGCCAGGCGACAATCTGCTCGCTACCGGCGGACAGTCCGGGCTGCGCGCGGAAACTGATGTTGGCGCGCAAAGGCATGGCAGCCTCGCCGGAGGTGAGATAGCTACGAAAGAACCCGGAAGACTTGTCCAAGCTGGCCAGAAACTGGCGCACCTCCTGCCAGTGGCTATCGTGCTTACCGCTCAAATTGGCGACGGCATCATGCAGGGTGTCGCGTTGATTGTCATAGTCGGTGAAGAAGTTCTTCACCATAGCCGGCGACGCATCCTGTCCGCTCAAGGGGCCAAAGGGGAAGCGTCCAGAAAGCTCTCGGTTGAAGCGGGTAGCCAGTGTGCGATAAAGGCTATAGGCATCCGCCTCCCGGCGGTTATTGCAGCGCCAGTCCGTATCTTTTTGCAAAACCCGGCGGCGGTCGGAAAAGAAATCGTTGCCGCCCGCTTCCGCTTGATAGCCGACCAGGGCTTTGCCGCAGTTGTCGAAGCGCAGGCTGGTCAGTTGTTTGAGAAAGTAGTTTTCCAGGTAGGCCACCTGACCATTGGGCTCCTTGAACTGGACGTAGCGACGCAGCTCACTGAGGGTGCTGTCCCAATAAGCCATGCTTTGTTTATTGGCCTGTTTCGAGTCGTCCACCGCCTCGCCATTTTTGAGAAAGGCGACAAAGGGGGCGGCGTAATTGGCGAGCACCATGCTCCGTTGCAACTGCCGTGCAAGGTAATCCTTGGCCTCTGCGCTACTGCCCAGGTCGTAGATGAAACCATTTCCGTCCTTTTCACCATTGGGCTGATAGAGGCGGCTTGCCTCGGCCAGGGAGTCGGCACTGAGCAGCATGCGGGCAGAGAAATTGCGTACGCATTGATTGATGCTGTTGGCGCTATCCTTGAAGCCCAATTGTCGATAAAGATCGAGAACGCGGATCAGGGAGTCCACGACCTTGGCAAAGTCGGTGCTGCGACGGGATAGTTCCTGATCACCTGTGGAAAGAGCATCGGTTCGATTGGTACCGAGCGCACTGGAAAGGGGCGTTGGTATTTGTCCTTGGGAAAGAATGCGGTCCAGGACAGTTTGCAGATGTTTTCTCGCCAAGCGGTCGTAAATGAGGCGCCGGCCACCGGCAGCGGCCGCCTCAGCGCCCTGCATTCGTGCGAAATTCTGATAGTCGAGAATGTAGCGATTAGCCTCGTCCAAAGACTGGGGTCGCCAACCCGCGCTGTCGGAAAGGCAGGTGAAGCCATCCTGAGATTGAATCTGCATGAAGTCCTGGGCGATCAATTGCCTCATGCCTTGGAGCTCCGCGTCGATTGGCGCCGACAGGACATAAATCCCACCGCGCTTTTCAAACAGGTTGCCATAGGGAGGAAGCTCTAGAGCAGTGAGCTTGGCCATGGCCGGGACGTAGCAGGACGCGGTGGAGAAGCGATTAATCGTGGCCAGAATCTTTGCTGGGTAGTCGAAATTCAAGAGGGTTTTGAGTTGCGGCGTGATGGCGTCGCTGAATGTTCGGCAGGGATTTTGTTCCCGACTCGAGGCCAGCCAATTCTGACTTGTCCAGTTAATCCAGCGGTCGAACTCGCCGATGGTTTGGAGGATGGGGGTTTGCTCGTCCCTGACGCGTTGCACCAGAGTTTTTCCCAGATCCATGGCCCGCACCGTGCTCTTGAACAATTGGGTGGTCAGGTCGTCAATCCTGGCGGCGACGGCGGCCTTGAATTCCGCCTCGTCTTTGTCGATCGCCAGTCGATGGGGATACTCCAACTGCGTCATGGCCTGGGCGTAGGTGGCGGCATCATCCTTTTGGCGCAGGGGAACCCCTTCGCCATAGACATAGCGCATCAGGCTATTGAGTAATTCCAGTTGTTCCCGCTGGTGGTTGGCGGTCGCCGGCTTGGAAAGAACCTCGAAGTCCCGCCGCTGCTTTTCAAAAGCGGCGGCTTCATTGACATAGTTTTCCAGGGATGCGCGGGCGCTTGACACGATTTCATGATTGAACACCAGGGGGGCCGTGGCCGCCGGTGCACTGGCGAGGAGGGCTTGTGCCCTTTGTTCAAGGTGACACTGGATGCTGGGCATGATGACCAGCTTGAAAGCGCTTTCCGAGATTTGTTTCGCGCTGTGCTCCTCGATTCTGGAGTCGAACCATGAGGCAGGAATGAGGAGGTAGTTCATGTCGGTGTCCGCATTGCTGATGTCGTCCAGCAGTTTGAACACCGTCGCTTTGTCGTAGCAGGTGTTGGCCCCCCCCGTGTGGCGCTTGATGGTGACCAGCGCCGATGTCAGGGCCTGGCTTTTTTGGTCGAGCTGATAGGTGGCGCTGGCCAGGGTCATGGCCAAAGCGGCGAAGGAACCAAGAATGGCGATTTGCAAGCGGCGCAACAGTCGGTTGCGGGACCAGATGCTTTCCCGTACTGGGTGGGCAAGGTTCTTTTCCTGGAAAACCCGTTGGTCGAACAGGTCGTCCACGCAGGCGATGTCCACCCTGGCGCCATCCTGGCAATCGCCCCGGGCATTTTCGCTGCCGGTGCAATAGATACCCCGCAGATAAAAGCTCGCGTGGTAGACACTGGGGCGGAACACCACATCGAGAAAACTGGTCAATGGCGCCTGGAGCTCGGCGAAGTGTTCTGGAAAAAGAAAGAAACCATCGCTGTCGATGATGTTCCTGTCACTGGCGGCGGCTTCGATCTGGAGTCGTCTCAGGTCGTCGGCCAGCAAGTCCCATGCACCGGCGACGCAGTCGGTCATGGCGCGTTCTTCTTGTAGCGCCGGGTTTGACCAACCCCACATGCCGCTTTGCCAGCCCGGTTCCTGGGCTTGCCAGAACTCCGGAAATCCTTTGATGGCATCGCACTGGGTGATGGCGACATACACTGGATAGGCAAATTCAAAGCGCTTTTGCAGCGTGAACAATTGTTCATAGCACTGAACCGCCAGTTGTTGGCGGGTGTCGTAATCCCCTTGAAGCAGACTCCGCGCGGAAACAACCAGGACGATGGCATCGAGAGGCCGCTCCGGCCGTTGGGCCTCCAGGGCGTCCAGCAGGGAACGCCACGCCTTGCCGTCGGTGCTTTCAGCCGCTGCGGCAGGAAGATCGCCGATGGGGTCGATGAGAATGCCCTGGTTATAGAAGTGCCAATCGCTTCCCTCCAGGGTGAGCCGCTTTTCCCTCAGCAGGAGCGTGGTCCGCCTCCCGCTCTTGAGGGACGCGGCAATACTACTCTTGCCGGCACTTTTCTCCCCGAGCATGAGCACCCAGGGGGTGGCATAGCGCCATTCCCGCCGGGTACTGAGAAAGCGGAGCGCGGCCAGAACCCGACTGAGTTGGTCGAGTCCCTTGTTGCTGCGGATCTGATTGGTGGCCTGACGCAGTCTGGCCAAGATTCCCGGCACGGATTGCAACGGTGGCAGTTGCAAGGGCTTCTTGGCCCGCAGGATCATCAACACCAGCAAGACTAGGGAGGAACCACCGAGGAGGGTGCTGAGGTAAAAAGACGAAGTCCCGTTGACGACCGTTTCCAGCAAGGCCGATCCCATCCCCAGAGGCGAGGATGGGTCAGCGGCAGTCAGGCTGGAAAGGGCGGGCGCGGTCATGGCGGCAACATCATCGAGTGAGCGGGGCAACGGCCGTCATCCACACCCCGGTGGAAACGATCAGGTAAGTCCCCAGGGCGATGGCGCTATAGCGATACCAGTTCTTCATCGGGGCCAGCCGTGATGGTTCCTCTGCGCTCAAGGGTCGAACGTAGGTCTGAGGAAACAAGTGGCTTATTTCATCTGTCTGTGCGGGACGGCAGGACACGATAAATCGCAGCAAGCGCTGACGAAGTGCCAGCAGGCTTGCCGCACCATGAGGACCGCGATATCGTCCTTGAAAGCCTAATTGCAAAGCGATCAGGAAAACGCTGGCAAGATCCGCATAGATGGTGTCTCGAACACGTGATTCCATCAGGCGTTCGGCGTGAAGGAAGAAGTCCCGACCGGCCGAGCAGGTGCCGAACAGTTTTCCTTCCAGCAGAAAGTCGAGCCAGATGTCTTTTCCTTCCCAGTTCTGGCCCAGGATCAGCAATTCGTCGGTGAGGGCCACCATGACGTAGCGGGCCAGACGATGGGCGCGACTCAGACGTTCCGTACCGCCATCTCGCAACTCCCGCGTTTGGGCGTCGAGTTTTTCGCGCAGCCGGCTGCTCAGCATGGCGGCGGTTTCCACAATATCGTTGGGCCGTAGATGGCCATCCCGCGCCAGATAGGTGGGGAGGGCGGCGTTGGCGATCGCCTCCTTGACCCGTGCTACCTCGGCGTAATAGGTGGCGAAGCAGTTGACCAGAACATAGTCCTGCCAGGGCTGCTGTTCTTCCCGCAGCGCGTTAGGCATGGCCCTCTCCTGGGTTTTCGTCGAGGATTTCATCCACCGTCTCGGTGGTCGCCGCCGAGGCCATGAAGCTCAATGGATCATCCGCAATGGGATTATTCAGTCCCTTGCCGTCCGAATGTTCCACCGCTTGTAAGGGCGGCACGAGGGGGGCTGCTTGTCCGGCGGCTACTGTCTGCCGAATGCGAGTCCGGTGCAGCACGATGTTGGCGGGGGCATCGCCACCGTGTAGCCCCTGGATTCTGAGCTTGCTTCCCCGATGAAAGAGTGGGAGGCGGCGGTTTTCCAGGTCAATGGCCTCATTGCTGATTTCAAACAACAGGGCATCCGGCCTGAATTGTCCGCTGCGCACCTGGCTCGGTTCCAATGCTTTGAGTTGCGCGCCGGGTAAACGTCGCGCCGCCAGGGTGGGCATCAGTTCCTCGCTGGCGATGCGCGCCTGATTGAGCCATTCGGTCAGTGCCTTGCTGGTCTGGGCGTTGCCTGGCTTGAGTTCGATCAGCAGTTTGTCGGCCAACAGGTCGTTGGGCAATTGGCAGGTGAATGCGGATTCCGAGACATTTTTCTGGAAGTAGATGGATTCGGTCGCCACCTGCAAACGCGAGATTCTTTCCTCCAGGAAATCGATCGCGGCACGGAATGCGGGCAAGGCATCGTTGTGCAGATAGGTGGGAAGGAGTGGTGGCATCGGGTCTGCCGTAATGGCCGCCGCTTGCCCGACAATGTGCGCGAGGGCCAGATAAAGATCAAACGGGTGGGCGCAACCCGCTGCTACCAGGATTTCAAAGGGGGGCAATGCCGAGGTCAGCATTCGGGCAGAATGGAGTTGAAACTTCGCCTCGGGATTGGCGTAGGTCTGGGCTTCGTCATCATCGGCACGACGATCGCCGATGAGTTCCTTGGCCTTGTCGCGCAGGGCTCGGACAAGTTGCGGCAATAACTCTTGCAGCCCGCGCTTTTCCAAAAAGGCAGCGGCTGAAATGCGCAGCAGAGGCGGATGAAAATCGGTCAGGACGAAGCGATTCCCGGCCTCCTTGCTGACTTCGAGCAGGGGAAAGGACACGTATTTACCGGAAACCTTGCTTTCCGGCAGCAATTCCAGTCGAGGGGCGAGGCGCCCCACCTCCACGGTACCGTCCCCGGTGTTTTCATCCTTGGTGGGATGTACCGGTAAGGAGTCGAATCGGCGGATGTCGCTATTGCTGCTGGCCGCTGCATCGGTGCGGATGGGAACGCAGAGGTGGAGCTTGAGCCGGCGTTGATCGTTCCAGGCGATCTGGGGATCATTCAGATTGAAAGGCGCGATATCGCAACCCAAAGGGCACTGCACAGCCAATCCGTCAGGGAATATGGCGTGAAGGCGCTCAACCCTTACCGTGCCGGCTTGTAACTCGACCTGCACCAGGGAAAAGTCGATCACCCCCCAGAAATTGGGCTGAAGGCTGGCAATGCGATGCCAGAGTTGCTGATGCCAGTAGATATCGTTCTGCTGGAAATGCTGGGGCGAGAGCAACATGCCTTCCGACCATTGCAATGCATTCGAGATTGGGCTGGTGATATCCATGGTGTGCTCGCTAGATCAAGGAGTCGCTGCCTTGTAATCGATGGCCATTGCCTTGAGGTGGATTTCGGCACTGGTGTAGGTGGTCAGATTCACCGGGAATTGACCGTCCCGCGACAAATAGTTGGCGAAGATAAATGCGCCCACGGATCGATTGCTTCTTTTCGGGAGAGGGGCATCGATAATCATGCCGGGGGGGATCTCAAGGGAGACCACATCGAAATTTCCCGGCTGACTGGCCACGATGCTTTTCTTTTTGGCAAACCATTCCGGCCCGCTTTTCGGCAGCAGGGGAATGGCGGTCTTGTCGTAGACGAACACCAGATCCAGGGCTGTGGCCGTGGTCTGGTTGGCGTCCGCATCGGCAATGACCTGCAACTGCTTCAGGGATGCCTTGGGATACAGCGCCTGGATCACGTCCAGTACGTTCAACACGCTGCAACCCGTGAGGGTGACGGCGATAAACAAGACGAAAAGAAAACGGAGGATTTTCATGTCAGGGCCATGACCCGTATTTGGCTGGGGGTGATGGAAATACCCACGGTATTGCAAGGCATGCCGTTTTGGCCGTTGATCGTGGTGAGGCGGGTGGAGAACATGCCGCCGATCATCACCTTGAAACTTCCCAGGAAGGGGCGGTCCGGGCCCACATCGATCTGGGAGATGAGGCCCATGGCCAGCCCGGCTTCGTCGCCGTTGCTGATGGTGCCGTTTGTGATCAGGTTTTCCCCCAGGCCGCCGCCGATGATGACCTTGAATTGGCTGGGGATATGGGTGGTGGATATGGCGATATTGGGATAGGGCAGGGGAACGATGACGATGCCGATGATGGTTTTGCACACATCGGGAAAGCCGAGATTCATGACGCAGAGGTTGGTGTTGATGAACATTGCCCTCTCCCTAACCCATGGAGATGCGTTCGGCATCGATTTTGATGTCCCGGTCCGCCGTAACCAGGGCTTGGCGGCTATGCATGCGCAGTAGTTCGCTGGCTTCGATCAGGGCATGACCCATGCGGCAGATCCAGTGGCTGGCTTGCTGGACCAGACTGTCCACCGCATTGATGAAAAGATTGCGCCCTTGGAGGGAAAGGGTGCCGGTGGCCGCCGTGACTTCGGTATCCCCGAGGGAGCGCAGGCGCAGGCGGCGGCGGCTTTCGATCAATATTTCCTCTTGGCGCAGAGTCAGGCTGCTGGCCTTGCTCACGGAGAGCAGGGCTTCGCCATCCTTGTTTCGGGCAAGAATATGGACGATGTGGGCTTCTTCGTTCAGGCTCAGGACCATCACCCGGTCGCCGACCTGGGGTTGCAACAGACAAGAGGCGGCGCGCTGGGTGAGGCGTCCGTTATCGAGCAAATAGCGGTCATCCCCCAGCAGCACCTTGACGCAGGCCTCGGCCCAAAGAACGGTTCTCGGCAGCAGAACGATGTCTTCCTCAGACTGCTTGTCCAAGGAAAGATGGAAATCGTGGCGTTCATCGCTCATGGCAGGGTTTTCTCCAAGTGCAGGGTGCGGCTTTCAGCCGCCAATAGGTTCGTATCGGTGCCCGTGGCCTTGCGTCGTTTGGCGTTGCGAAAGGCGGCGGAAGGAAACTGGGTGTTATGAAGGCGGCAGTAATCGAGGACGGCCCTGCCCATATCCACATGGATCCCTTCCGCATGGTCGAAACGGGCGAAGGTGAGGTCGGTGTCCACAAAAGACACATATTCGTGCTGACTTTTATCCCAGACGCTGCGCAGCAAGCGGGCACCGTCCAGGCGGACGTTGCGTAATTTCGCCGCCTGGAACACGCTGGACTCCAGGTCTGCCTGGCGGAGGTCCACATCCGCCAGGGTGGCGCCGAGGAAGAGGCAGTGACCCGCCCGGATCTGCTTCATCGAGGTGCCGATGAAGCGGGCGTTGCGGCAAAGGCATTCGGAGAACAAGGCATTGTCGAGATTGACCCTGCTCAGATCCGCATTGTCGAAATTACAGCGGGTCAGGGAGAGCCCGCTCAAGTCCTGCCCGCTCAGTTTCGCGTTCATGAACAGGGTGGTACGCGCCTCGATGCCGGTAAGGACGGTCGCGCTCAGATCGGTGTCGTTGAGGGCAAGCTGGTCGAAGTGGCTGCCGGTGAAATCGGTTCCCGCCAGGATCGCACCTACGGCGGCGCAACGGGTCCAACGGCTGCCGCTGAGGTCCGCCGAACTGAGATCGCACTCATTGAAGACCGTGAGCTGGATATCCGCGTTTTTCCACTGGGCCCGGGTCAGGTCGCAACTTGATAGAACGCATTGGGTGATGGGCTGAACGGGCATGGCCGCGGCGGTCAGGCGGCAGCGGAGCAGGGTAGTGGTGTTCAAGCGAGCCGAAGAAAGATCTGCCCCGGACAGGTCGCAATCCAGCAGCGTGGTGCCGGCAAGGTCGCTGTCTTTGAGGCGGCTGGCTTTCAGCAGGCAGTTTTGCAGCAAGGCGCCGGAAAGATTGCGCCCGGACAAGTCAAGTCCGGAAAAATCCATATCGCGCAATGGTTCGCGCCGCTTCAGCAAGCGGTCCACGGCAGCCCAGTCGAGTTGCGTTGGGGGAGTCATGCTGCCCTCCGGTTGCTGTCGAGACGGACGTTTTGCAAATGGGCGCCGGTAAAACGGGCCTCGGTCAATTCCACCTGGACCAGATTGGCGTCGGTCAGGTCCGCATCGGTGAAGTCGGTCTTGCGGCAAAGGGCGCCCAACCAGTCGGAACCCGGCGCCCGGCAGGAGGACAGGTTGGCGGCGTAGAAGAGCGATCCCGAAAGCAGTGCGCCGGACAAGTCGGCGGCGGTGAGGTCGCAGCGACCCAGGTCGCACTTGTAGAGTTGGGCGCCGGCGAAATTGGCGGCGGTGAATCGGGCGCCGTTGAAGCCGCATTGGAACAGTCCGGCGCTGCTGAGTTCAGCCGTGCTCCAGTCCGCTTTGCCGCCGCCCTGGACCTTGTCCAGCCTGGCGCCGCTCCAGCGGCTGCCCACCAGCTTGGCATCGAGCAGGACGCAGGTGTCCAGTTTTGCCCCGGAAAAATCCCCATGGCTGAGGTCCGCCGCCCAGGCGACCATCATGCGGAATTCAGCCACATAGGCGGTGCACCCGCTGAGGTTGGCCTCGGTGAGCAGGGTGGCTTCGCCCTTGGCGCCGTCGAGACGGGCCCGGCTGAGATCAAGTCTGTGGCCGATCATTTTGTCGAGGCAGGCCCCGCGCAGGTCGGCTTCTGGCCAGTGGGCTTCCTGGGCCAGGACACCGGTCAGATTGGCTTCCTTGAAGATGGTCCCCTTGCCCTGGCTGACGCTGAGGTTGGCTTGGGACAAGTCGGCGCCATGGAAGTCGGCACTCTCCAACTGGGCGCCGGACAACACGGCTCCCATCAATTTGGCTTCCCGTAGGCTGGCGCCCCGGAGGTCGGCATTTTCCAGCAGGGCTTCCCGCAGGTCGGCACCGTCAAGTTTGGCCCCCCGCAGGTCCGCCCCGGCCAAATCGCGGCCGGCAAGGCAGACACCGGCACCGATCCAGGCCAGGATTTGTTGGCCGAGCCGGCTTGCGGCCGATGGGGCCAGGGCAGGGGATCCGGGTTTTGGCGCAGCGCGGCGGGCCGCGCGCTTTCCTGCTTTGGCGGTCAGGATGTTGTTGACAGCATCCCGGCGCTGGGCGCTTTCTTCCGCACTGGGCGGGGGGAGCGTGGCCCAGTGGTCCAGCAGCGGGCGGCAATCCTCGTCGCTGTCCGCCGACCCTCCCACCAAATCCAAAGCTGGCTGGGTCGCCTTGTGCAAAGCTTCCTGCCATTGAGCTTCGACCTCGTCCCCGGCATTGGGGGCTGTGGCTTGCTGGCTGGCGATCAGTTCTTCAAGCTGGGCTTGTTCAACGGCCATGGACTGCCGCGCCGCTTCGGCCTGGGCCTTGGCATCGTCGGCCATTTGTTGCGCCTGGGCGATAAAGCCTGAGAGGTCGAAGTCTCCCGCAGCGATGGCGGCGGAAGTCGGCGGCACCAGGGTTTGGGGCGGCAGCTTGGGCGCCGCTTGAGGGGGCAGGCCGGCTTGCTGCAACTCATCGTTCATTTCGGCAAGCAGTTCCGCAACCTGGGCTTGCCGGGCGGTTTCCCGTTGTTCCTGGGCTTGCCGTTGATCGGCGGCAAGCCGCTCAAGCTCTGCGCTGTCTTGCGGCGGCGATAGCTCGGCCTCGTTGAAGGCATGGAGGGCGGCCAGGGCCGGATCGGTGCGCCAGGCGAATACCTGCCGGTAGTGCTCCATATCTCGTGGCTGGGCCGGGTTTTCATAGCCGGCCATGACCGTGGCAACATCCAGGGCGTCGCTGTCGGTGATGGGGATTTCTCCATGCCAAATGACGGCACCCAGGGGATGGTCCACGTCATGGCCGTCGGGGAAAAACCAGACCGTGTCCCAATGGAGGGGGATTTCCTCAATGTCGTTGGCCCCCTGCTTTTGCAGGAAAGCGCGCATGGACAAGCGGGGCAGGGCGCCGGTCAGGCTGCCCTTGGGATGCAGGCCGTCAAGCTGATAAGCCTCGCCGCCTTGGAAGAAGCCGGTCAGCCACTGGTCTTCTGGCGCGCGATTGAATATGCGCCAGTCGATGTTCCGGGCGAGGCCGGGGGCATCCTCCGCGAGCCAGGCTGCATCGTAGCTGCCGCCTCGGCCCTGGCGCGGTGTCCAGCGCAGGTCCAGGGGGCCGAAACCGGCGGGAGGGGCGGACTTCCAATGTCGGGTGATGGGATGCCCTGGATATTCCACATTGGGCAACAGGCCGCGGTTGAGGCCGATCAACCCGGCCAGAACGTTGCCGCTGTAGCCGCGACCGATCAGGTTGCCCGGATGCTTGGGGCCGCCGAAGGCCCGGTCGTAAGCGATGGGCATCCGAGTAAAGGGCTGGGGACGGGTTGTCCGATACCATGGAACCAGGCCGTAGTACCACTGGCGATCACCCACGATGCGCAAGGTCTTGTCGATACCGGCGCAGGCGAGGCGCACCGGCATTTCGGTCAAAGCTTTACCCTGGGGAGCATGGGCGCTGCCCGCCAGGAGAACTTCACCGCACCGTTTGGGCATGATCTCATCCAGGGGGTGCTCAATCGGCAGACTGGCCAGGACGGCCGGCCATTGCAGGTTCTCCATCAGGAAGCGGCCTTGGTGGTCGCCGCCCAGACGGAAAAAACCGTAGACGGCGACGGAAAGCCGGTGGGTGCCCCGATAGCGATAGGGCTTGGTCAAGACGCCGAGGGTGAGGGGCTTGATGATTTTCATGGCTAGAGGGTGATCTCGATGCTGGCGACGAGATTGATGCCACTGCTTTTTATCGTGATTTCGGCCTGGGCTCCGGCGGCACTGATGGTGACGCCGGGACCGGCGACGCTGACCCGTGTGCTGCTGCCCACCACGTTGACCGAGGTGCTGTCTCCCTGGACCGAGACTTCCGTGGCGGAGCCGGTGACGCTGATGCGATTGCTGCTGCCCACCACGGTGAGGTCGGTGCTGCTGCCGATGATGTTCATGCCCATGGTGCTGCCGGTAAGGGACATGGAGGTATTGGACCCGGTCAGGGTCATGGCGTTGGCGCTGCCGGTCATGCCCATATGGTCGGTGACGCCGGTGAGGGACATGCTGTTGCTGGCGCCGAGGGCTTCCATGCTTTCGCGGGAGCCAACGGCGGAGATGCTGCTTTGGGAGCCCACCAGGCTCAGGTCGTCGCCGGCGCCGAGCAAGGAAATACCGCTGCGCATACCGGTCATGGAAAGGGTGTTGCTCATGCCCTCCATGTTGATGGCCGCATTGCTTCCGGTGGCCGACAGGCTGACATTGGAGCCGACGGCGCTGGTGCTGATGCTTTGGCCGACGGCATGAAGGCTGGTGGAAAGCCCCACCACCGAGGTGCTGTTGCTATTGCCGATGGCGTCGCAGGAGGTCGTGCTGCCTATGGTGTTGGTGCTGGTCTGGACATTGGTGCTGGAGGTGTTTTCCACAATGTTGTGGCTGCTCACCGATTTTGCCGTGCCGGTGATGGTGGAATTGCTGTCGGTGTTGTCGAACACCGTGGTGCTCTGGCTCATGGCGCCATGGTGGGTGCTGTAGGTGGAGCCGTAGGAGTCGGACGCGGAGAGCAGGCCGTCCTTGCCGTTCTCGGAGGTGCTGTAGCTGTAGCCGCCGCCCTTGCTGTAGGAGGCATCCCGGTATTTCCCCGTGGCGTAGGCGTTGCTGACGATGCCTACGGCCTCATCCAGATTGACCGAGGATTTCCAGCCGTAACGAATGCTGGTGCCGTCGCCGTAGTGGGTGTTGTAACTATTGCCGACAAAGGTGCTGGCGGTCCAGCCGCCGGGGACCACCACCTTGTTGCCGTTGTTATGGACGATGGATTGGATTTCCGGCAACTCGGACTCGTCGTTGGCCCGGGCCACCATGACCGTGACGCCAATTTCCGGCACGGTTTGCATGTGGGAGGCCAGCTTGACCCAGATCGGTTGGCCGGCGCCGTTGTCGGTGGCCAGTTCCACCAGCACCCCCCGGGCGCGCAGGCTGGGCTTGGGCTCGGCAGACAGCTTGTCCTCCATGGGCATCAGCTTCAGGTCGAACACGGTCTTCGGGTAGTAGCGCCAATCCGTCGGAGCTTCATCCTGATCGTGGCCGACGACCTTGCCGAGGACCGTGCCCTGCTGGGTTTCCTGGATGGAGAAGGGGGTTACCAGTGCCGTGGTATCGGTCGCTTCAAACTGGTTGCTGTACTTGCCGTCATCCAAGCTGGCGTCATGCTTGACCTCGGTCAGCACGAACCAGCGCCCGTCGATGCTGGGGCACACCGGCTGCGGCGCGGTGCCCGCTGCCATTTCCTCGTGCACCTGGAATTGGTACCCGGCGCGGAAAACGGGACAAAAGCTGGCTCCCGAGAACTGCAATCCCGTGGCGGCCAGTGCCTGGGAGGCGGCGACGGTGTGATCGTGCACTTCCAATTTGCTGCCGCCGTATTGGTAGAGCTTGAACAGGCGGAAGGGTTGGGATCCGATGTCGCCGGATGAACTGTCGGCGTAAGTCTGAAAAACGGGGATGGTGTCCTCTTCCCAGGTTTCCTGGGTGGAGGCGAAGACGCTTTTCACGCCGCTGCTGATCAGGTTTTGGCGAATGCTGTACTGGCTTACCAGATCGGACTGTATCAAGCCCAGTTCATCGGCCGCCGTGAAGGTGTAGCGCAGCGGGCGGTCCAGGGGAACTTCCAGGTATTTGGCCTGATTGCTGAAGGTCACCGTATGGCTGTTGCCGGTGTATTGGAAGTAATAGTAGAGATGGGCCTTGCCCATCAGGCGCCGGATGAAGTCGAAATCGGACTCTCCCGCCTGGAGCCAGTCCTGGATGCGGGTGGAAGCCAGGTTTTCCTCGCCGAGAATGCTCTTCATGTCGTAGGCGACATTGTGTTCCTCGAGCACGGCGGCGATGGCCTTGGCCACGCTCATCTGGCTGAGAACCCGGTAGTGGTTGGTCAGGGTGAGGCGCCACAAGGCCGGCTTTGCCGTCGCCCGGTAAACCCCGGGCTGCTCCATGGCAAGGCCGCCGACGATGCCGTTGAACAGGGAAAGCTCTTTCACCGGTTCGCCCCGTAAGGCTTTGGCAAAAAGAGGACTGGCCCAAGCCCGGTCATCGGCGTCGGTTTCGCCTTTCACCGGCAATTGCACGCCGAAAGTGATGGGGCGGCCCATCAGCTCGTCGAAGCGCAGGGCAGGCTGATCGTAGTCGGTGTTGCCATGGAGTTCCAGTTGGAACTCGAAGGGCTCGGAAATCTTCTCCTGGCCCTGGAGATGCACCAGCCGAAAGGTTTCTGCACCCAGTATCCGACCATCGGCCAGGGTGATGGCGCAATGGAGGTAGACCGCGGGATGATCCGCCTTGGCGATAGCCGTCTGAAGATATTTGGCGTCGATATGGTCGTTCATGCGGCCCTCTGCAATGGGAAGGCGGGAATGCGGACATCCACGCAGCGCAACTTGGCCCTATCGCTTTTATTCCCCGAGCACCAGGCCGTGTGACCCAGGTAAAGACCAATCCGCCGGGCGTCGGGTGCGGCAGTCAAATGACGCTCCGGATGCTGGGGCTCGGGTGTTGGATCATCCTGAACCAGGAAACGCACCAGGCAGTTGTGCCGCCGGTCCAGCAGGTAGCGCAGCAAGGTGGCAAAGGCGGAATGGGCGTGGGGATTCTTTTCCGGCAGCAACTGGATGAATCGGGAATAGTCCATGGGACCGACAACAACGGTCACATCGGCATGCTCATCCCAGGTTCTTGCGCCGGCAATGCTGTTCTGACCGAGACGGCAATTGGCTTTGCCCAAGGCCATCAGATCCGATTTCTCGATGGTGTGCCAATTTCCCTGGAGCGGTTCAAGCCGAACGGGAACCTGTAGGTAGGTCCTCAAAACCGCCTGCAAGACCGGAGGGCTGCGCCGGGAATTGGTGAGGAGTCCCGCCAGTCCAAGCAGAGCACGCCGCGGCAAGGGTAATTGTTCAGCCAAGCCCGGCGTGAACAGGCCCATCATCGCTGCCAGATATCCCGCGATGCGGCCTTGCTCAGGATTCGTGCCCTCCAGGCTGGGCCGATGGCGGGCCTTGAGTCGGTAGCGAAGGGCGTTGAAGCGATGGTTGAAAATATCCAGAAAAGCATTGGTATCGCCGTTGCCGTCCCGTTCCTGGTCGCGAATCCATTCGATATAGGTGTCGGGCAGGGGCCCCTGGGCGCCGGCGAGGCAATAGTTGTTCATCACCACGTCAGGCGGTGCCGGATGGGTTTCGCCTTGAACAAGCACTTCCCTGTCCTGCACGGCGCAGACTTCTCGTCCAGGGAAGGCGCCTTCCGCATTGGATCGGAAGCGGACCGAGGCATCCAACTCCTTCACCGTCACGGTCGTCATTGCCTTGGCGGGTGCGTTGGCCTGACGCCGACGCTCGAGCAGGAGCAACCACACCAACTGATAGAAGTCGATGTGGGCGTAGTCCTGCCGCAGGCGGCGGGTTAGAGGATCGGCAGTGCGCCAGCCAGGGGCGGCCATTGCTTAACCGTGCCTTTCTTGTCCATGGTTTCGAGACTGACTTCTACGACCGTGTTGATACTGGCGTAGAGGGAAAAAAAACGACGTAAAACTTCGGCGAACAGGACGGAGTTGCTGCCATTGGCACGCAAGCTGTCGATCTTGAGATGGATGTGCAGGCCAGATAAAAAACCTCGCCAGCCGTCTTTTCCACGGTGGCGGACCATGGGCCGGCAGGCCAAATCCACCAAACTGTCGATTTGTTTCCAGCCTTGGCTGCCGGCGCGGCCGAGATGGAGGCGCAGGATGCTTTTCAGCGCATTGAGGGCGATCGTGCCTTCGCTGAGGGAAAGATGATTCAACATCAGTTGCGAAACCAGCGCCCAAGGCTTGTTGCCCATCAAGGATGGTGCCTGATAGGGCGTCGGTTTGCTGACGATGCGGATGCCGTGAACCGGACCGGGACCTTCCAGGGTAAGGTCGTTGCCGATTTGCAGGCTCTCTCCCAAGCGCCGGTTGGTGCACAGGACGCGACCGCCGATGACATCCTTGGTGGGTTGGAAAGGGTCAAAATTCGGATCCTGGAAGGAGACATAGGTCTCGGTTCCGGGCACCGAACTCAAGGTGCTCTCGGCACGACGGCTGATGTAAAAGTAGTCCTGGTTTTCCATAGACATGAAGTCGTCGAGGGAAAAACAAGGGTGTATCACCCGAGGTGTGGCGTTGGGTCGGGTCGCCATCAGTTCTTCGATGGCATAGATTTCGTAGTAACGATGGTAGGCACGGTTGGCCACCAAGCGGTATTCGTAATGGGACTGGTCCAGGGCAAGGGGATCCAGGCGCTGACTGAACAGATTCACCAGGGGAATGCAATTGAGCCGAAGGGATTGGCTGCTGAAGGACAGGCCCCGATCTGGTGTGGCGCTTAAGGTGAACAGCAAATCGAACTCATGGATGACGCCGCTCAGGTCGAGATTGTCGATATCGAAGAACAGGAATTTTTCCGGGAAGGCAAAGTATTCCTGCACCAGGCGGTAGCCGGGGTGCACGCCGTAGCCTTGGGGCAGGGCGGCTTCCTCTTCGTCGAACCCGACCCAGCGCAAGCGACTGTTCTCTTGTGGACGGGGCTGGGATTCTCCCGGGACATGCAGCGCTACCCCAAGGAAGTCCAGTGAAAACAGTTCGTAAAGTCTGATCGACAGGTTGTCTTCGCTATCGATGTGGAAGCGAAGACTGCTGAGGTTGAAGTCCTGGATCGGATCTTTTCCCGAGCTGCGAATTTTTACCTTGAGGACGGAGTGGGTCTGGGGGTCGCGACCGATGCTGTCGTAATGGTTGATCGGTGTGAGGGCGACCTCGATGATCTCCAGGGGCCACAGAGGCGTTTCGTAGCAGGTGCGGAAACGGCATTCGAGGGGCTGATCGACATCGCTTGCCGCGTGGGTTTTGAAATAGCGGCCACGGGCCAGGGTGGCACCGTTGGAGAAGTTTGCGCCATCGCTTCTGACGTCCACCTGAGCCACCATCATGGTGGGGACGGGCGCCGCCAAGTGGGGGTAAAGATGGCCCAGCAGGGCATTGGGGAGGAGGGCCTCATCTTGATCCACCTGGTGTTGCAGGCGACCCGATAAATAGGCGAAGGATTCCAGCAAGAGCTCCACCTGGGGATCGCGGCTGCGTCCTTCATGGGAGAGAGCAAGGGCGCGGGCTGCTCTTGGGTGGTCTTGACCGAACTCGACAGCTTGCCGTCGTAGGGCGTCCAGTTCGTCGACGAAATAATCCTTGAGGGTGTTGGGCATGGATGGCCTGCGTTAATCCATGCGAAGTTCGCTGGTGATGAGCACCGGCATGACTTCGTCTTCCACCTGCAACTGGCCCGTTACCGTCACCCGTCCCGAGGTATGGGGTGAGGCACTGGGCTCCACGGTGACTTTGGCCTGTTCCAGTCGAGGCTCGTAGAGTGCGATCATTTTCTTGAGATGCTCGCCGTAGTGCCGTAACTGCTGAGCATTGCCAGAGGACAGGTCGGGAACAGCCGCTTGTCCGAAGGACAGCAGATGATTTTCGCCGTCACTGTCCATCCCGCCCTCCAGCCAGGGACGGCTGGCGACGATGCACTGGATTTGCCGCATCACATTGATCTGCATTTCTTCCTTGCTCGGCTCATGTTGAGGATCGGGATGACGACTGGCGAGGCGCTCAAAAAGATATTGCATAGACGTCTCCGGGGGCGACCGCCATGCCGGCAACCCAGAAACAAGGTTGCCGGCATTCCAGACGGACAATGCTTAGGAACTAAAGCCGTCGGAGAACTTTCCATCGAGAGGCCGGTTGCGTGCCAGTGACCAGCCGCTGGAGATGTTGCCGCCGATGCTGGAGTCCACCTTCTGCACGGTGTGTTCCCAAAGGATTTCTGCGAAGTTCAGCTTGAACTGCTCGGTGGGCATATCGTTGGGGTGGGACTGGAACTGGATCTCGCTGATCATGGCGTAGCGCAGGGAAATGGTCATGATCACCGAAGTCTGGTCACCGGAATTTCGGCAGACATAAATCTTGGTCGGCCCGGAGTCCTTGGTGTCCAGCGGCTTTGCCCGCAAGCATCGGTCATAGAGCAGAACCGAGATCTTGTCCGCATACTTGACGCAGGTGAATTCGCTGACAATGGGGCGACCGGAGGTCCGTGCGGAATTGGACACGTCGGTGGTCATCTGTTGCTTGAGGCCTTGATGTATGGACACCATTTCGACACAACGTTTCATGTCTTTCATGGTCGAGTTGTCTCGCCACACATTGTCAATCAGGCTTTCCCCGGCATCGATCGTCCAGGCCTTGCCTTCGCCCATGATGCTTTGATCGCCGGGCTCCAAAAGAATCAAATCCATGTTGGTTTCCTCATTAATAAGTTGTCATCGCAGGGATATCGTTAGCCCGGTAGTTCGGCAACGAGGCGAATAGACGTGGTGAGTTCTTCCAGTTGGAAATGAGGCTTCAGGAAGATGGTGGCGTTGTAGGCCCCTGGCTTGCCAGGGATGTCCGTTACGGTGATCTTGGCATCACGCAAGGGATAGGCGGCCTTCATGCCTTGGGAAGCGTTGTCGTCCAGGAGTACGTACTGGGCGATCCAGCTGTTGAGGTAGCTTTCCACATTGCTCCGGGTAAGGAAGCTCCCCAGCTTTTCCCGCATGATGACCTTGATGTAGTGGGCAAAGCGCGATGCGGCCAGGATGTAGGGCAACATGGCCGATATCTGCGCGTTGCTGTTGGCCAAAGGCGAGATATAAAGCTTGGGCTTGTTGGTGGTCTGCCCGCCGAAGAATGCTGCTTTGTTGCTTTTCTTGGCATGACAGATGGCCATGAAGCCCAGATCGTTCAGCTCTTTTTCCCGTCGGTCGGTAATGGAGACCTGAGTGGGGCAGATCATGTCCACATCGCCCTGGTCGGAGGTGTAGGTGTAAACCGGCAAGCCTTCCACCAGACCACCGCCTTCGACGCCGCGGATGGCTGCGGTCCATCCGTACAGGGAAAAGGCGTTGGTGATGCGTTCCGCCAGGATAAAAGCCGGATTCCCCCAGAGGAAAGCTTTGGAGTCCTCACTCGGCAGGGGAGACTTGAGTTCCTCGTAGACGAAACCCTCTGCCGGGACGGGAACGCGGCGGGGTTTGGGGTTGGGAACATCTTTGGTGGCGGAAGGGCGCATCTCCGTGCCGTAGGGCAGACGCAGCAGCACCTTGGGCAGGGTCAGGGTGACGTAACGGGAGTCCTCTGACTCGCGGAAGGCTCGCCACTCGATGAGTTCGTCGGTTTCAAAGATTTTCTGCAAGTCGCGGGGCTTGGGAAGATCTCCAAAAGTCGACAAGTCGAAGAGTTTGGCGTCGGCGGAGGCGATGAAGGGGGCATGGGCTGAAGCGGCCACTTCGGCGATCTTGTTGAGGCGGCGAATATCGTCCGGCGTGCGGCCGAACTCATAGTCACCCACCAGCAGGCTGTAGGGTGCGCCGCCGAATGTGCCGTACTCGGCCTCGTAGATCATTTTGAATAGGCCGCTCTGATCGAACTCGACTGCCTTGTTCAAGTCGTCGTCCATGTCCTTCTTGGAGGCATCGAGGACGCGAAGCTTGAGCATGGCGCCGGTTTCCGATCGGGATACCAGATAGTGCAGGCCGCGCCAGGTGGCTTCGATTTTCTGGAAGCCTTCGGCATGCATGACTTCGGCCAATTGCTTGCTGATCAGAACGTCGAGGGAGGCGACCTTGTCGTCCATGAAGGCCGCTGCCCCGGTCAGGTGATCGGCAGGGAGGTCCACAAGAAGTTCCTGATAGAACTCACCGGCCAACTCGGAGGCTGCCTTCTTACGCCCCTCGATTTCCACACCGTCGGCATCCAGGTAGTAGCCCTTGAGGAAGGCATCTGCTGCATCGGGAAGGGCGGTAGTTCCCAAGGCATCGGCTTTTACGCCATCAAATGAGCCTTTGAGTGCCCCCTGGAGATCGGCATCGTTCAACGCTTTCTCGAAGAACATCTGAACCGGGGTGCTACCTTCCCCTTTGGCCTGGAGCTTGCGGATGTTTTTGCGAGAGTCGTAGAGTTTTTTCAACTCGGGAATTCTTTCGACGACCGCCGCCGGTGAAAAGTCGTCCAGGGATGAGAAGACGATGGAGCCACCTAGATTGACGGGGGCTTCAGGGGTGGATGCCGGGTCAAGAAGGTTTTTGACCTTGCCCAAGCCGACCCGGGGGCCGATCTTTTTCATCAGATCGTTGAAGTTGTCCCGATCGATCTCCGTCATCTTCCGCTCTTTGATGGGCGGCAGCGGTGGTTTCTCAGGATCCAACTCGCCGGAGAGATCGGCAAAAATCCCGACGATGAATGGAAGTTCTTTTTTCTCGATCGCGCCAGCGGTTTCCACATCGTAGGTGATGCGTACCCGTGGCGGTCGAACCCGTAACAGTTTGTCTTGGATGCTTCCCAACATAGTGTGTGCTCCAAAGTTTCGAGAAAAACGCCACACCGTCCCTATGGTCGGGGGCCCGTGCTTTGTCCATCCTGGTTCTGTGCGCGACCCACCTCAGGTTTGCACTGACCGTGAGGGACAAAGATGTTGTGGGCGGAATAACTCAAGACCTGTGCCAACAATCGAAAACCCAACAAACCACTGATAAAAAAGTATTTTTTTGACTGACTAGAAAATCAGTTTTACTCACATGCGGTTTATTTCACCCATCGCCTCAGGCCGTGATCCTTCCTTTTCCCTTGAAATTCCTGGGTACAGCCGGCATTTCTTCGCATGGGTAGTTTTTCCCCAAGGTGGGTGTTTTCCATTCATCGTTTTTCGGTCACTGATTTTCATGCCATCACTAATGCGAACGGTATATATCTTTTGTTTAAGCACATCATTCGGCAATAAATTTCTTCACATTGCAGACGCTAGTTTTTTATTTTTCGTATGACATACTGCTAGTCCGATCTTGTTTTTCGCAAGAAACATAGCCCTTCACTCCAGGAGCGTGCGGATGGAAAACATGGCCAGTTCCAACTTGCTGGGAAGCTCTCAGCAGTTCAAAAATGTTCTTCAACAAATACGACGTTTTGCAAATGTTGGCGCTACTGTCCTTATCACAGGAGAAAGCGGCACGGGTAAGGAACAGGCCGCCCGCGCGCTTCATTACCTGGGGGAGCGGAAGGGAAAACCCTTTGTTCCGGTTAACTGTGGCTCACTGGCGGAGAGCTTGACCGAGAGCGAGTTGTTCGGCCATGAGAAGGGCGCATTCACCGATGCGAAGAATGCTTCCAATGGCCTGATCGGCGAGGCGGATGGCGGAACGCTCTTTCTCGATGAAATTGATGGCCTATCGAGCAAGGCCCAAGTGACGCTCCTCAGATTTCTTCAGGATCGCACCTACCGTCGAGTTGGGAGCGGAACCTTGCGCCACGCTGATGTCCGCGTTATTGCCGCAAGCAATGCTGATTTGGAAAAATTGAGTCAAGCCCAGCGGTTTCGGCTGGATTTGCTTTACCGACTCAATGTTCTCAAGTTGCACATACCACCATTGCGTGAGCGCGGCAGCGATGCGCTCGAAATGGCCCACGCTTATTTGCGCCGTCTTGAACGGCAGTATCAAATGCCCGCCAAAAGGCTTCATCAGGATGCCGTTGATTTCATCCAAAACTATGAGTGGCCCGGCAACATACGAGAACTAGAAAATCTATTACACCAGGACTTTCTCTTGACCGAAGGTGATGAATTGCAATTGCAGGTTGCTCGCAGCAATTTATCGTCGAAATGCTTTGGTCTTGGCTTGCTCAATCGCACCCGTTTTTCCTTCAAGGAGGCCAAGGCACGGAGCATCGCTGAATTTGAACGCTCTTATGTACAAGAACTACTCAACCTTACCCAGGGTAACTTATCCGCCGCTGCCAGGATGGCGGGGAAGGAACGAAGTGCTTTTGGAAAACTGGCGCGCAAGTATGGTTTCGGCGTTAACGAAGCTTGAGTTTCACCGCATCGACACCATGTGTATGAGGGTAGGGGGTACAAGTTACGTAGCCGTGAGCTAGTCGAGCAGCTGTACTTGTCTTTGCTCGTAGTAATCGTCATCCTTCTTACTTCGAGGCCAATCACCAAACTCCAGAATGGACTCCACCTTCATAGAAAACTTGGCCATCGCCATTATTGATTATCTGCAACGACATCCAAAGAGTGCTGACACTTTGAGTGGAATTCACGCATGGTGGCTGCCAAGCGAATTGGCATTGCAGCCCCAGCTAACTGAAAAAGCGCTTGATCTGCTTGTATCACGCGGCCAGCTTGAATCAGTCACGATCGGCAACAACAAGATCTACCGTCGCCCAATGAATGTCTAGTTTCCTTAGCCGTATTAAAAGGATGAAAGCCAATTTTATTATTTTACATAATATACATTATTTGGCATTATGGTGATACCATCCCGAAATTCAGATCTCCTTGAAATCTCATTCCGTGTCCGACGCTCCTCGCTTTCAATACCAACCGCCTGCCCATGAGGGTTTGAGAATCCTTCATTTATCCAAGCAGATGATCGTGCTTGAAAAGCCGGAAGGATTGCTCACCGTGCCTGGCAGAGGTGATGATCGGGCCGACTGTCTGTTGAGCCGCGTTCAACTGGAGTTTCCCGATGCCATGATCGTCCATCGTTTGGATTTGGCTACGTCGGGGATTGTCGTAATGGGACGTGGACCGAAGTACCAACGAGAGTTAAGCATCCTGTTCCAAGACCGCAAGGTCAGCAAGCGCTACCAAGCTTTGGTTGACGGCTGTGTCGAGACGCCGGAAGGCTCGGTCGATTTGCCGATGATCGTGGACTGGCCCAACCGGCCACGCCAGATTGTGGACCATGTCCATGGCCGGCCCAGCTTGACACACTACAAGCGCTTATCGGTCGATGCCGAAGGAGATACCACTCGGGTGGAGTTGGAGCCGGTTACCGGTCGTTCCCACCAACTGCGGGTGCACATGAATGCCCTGGGGCATCCGATTCTCGGCGACGACTTGTACGGCACGGAAAAATCCATGACTGCCGCCAAACGCCTAATGCTCCATGCCTGTTATCTGGCATTGGCGCACCCGGCGACGGGGAAGACATTGGAAATCGTCTCCCCGCCGCCCTTTTGATCAGCCTAGCCAGAAAGACGTTTCAAGATCGCAGACCGAAGGCGCGCCGTGGGTGATTTCCTCGGCATAGGCATTGGCCTGGGGCAACACGTGGTGGGCAAAGAAGGTGGCCACCGCGATTTTTTCCTTCAGGAAAACCGGGCTGAAAGTGCCCTCTCCCTTGGCTTGGACAGACTCCGCTGCAAGCGCGGCGCTGGCCATTTGCCAGCCTCCGAAGACCGTGCCTGACAGGTACAGATAGGGTACGGCACTGGCGGCCACGGCACCGGCATTGGTCCGCAGCTGTCCGGCAACCCAAAGCGTGGCACGCGATAGGGCCTCGGCGGCCACTGCGAGCTTGAGGCCGATGCCCTTGATGGTGGCATCGCCGGATTCGCGGCATTGCGAGATCGTCTGCTGGATTTGGGCGAAAATCAGCCGGGCAGTGGCGCCCTCGTCGCGCAACAGCTTGCGGAACACCAGGTCGTTGGCCTGGATGCCCGTGGTGCCTTCGTAGATCGTAGTGATCCGCGCATCGCGGAGGTGTTGGGCAGCGCCAGTCTCCTCGATGTAGCCCATGCCACCATGTACCTGGACGCCGAGGGATGCCACATCCACGCCGGTTTCCGTGGCCCAGCCTTTGACAATGGGGATCAGATACTCGGCCTGGAACAAGTAGCGCTGACGTTCCTCCTGCTCAGGATGGGCATGGGCCCGATCCAGCCAAGAGGCCGTCAGATAGGCCAGGGCGCGGGCGGCTTCCACCCGTGACCGCATGGACAGCAGCGTGCGCTTGATTTCCGGATGGTGCACGATGGCGACACCATCCTTGCCGGTCACCACATCCCGTCCCTGAATCCGTTCGCGGGCATAGGACAGTGCCTGTTGATACGCCCGCTCGCCAATGGCGACCCCTTGCAGGCCGACGCCCAGACGGGCTTCGTTCATCATGATGAACATGTACTCAAGACCGCGATGGGGCTTGCCCACCAGGTAGCCGACCGCCCCACCCTTCTCACCGTAGGTCATGACGCAGGTCGGGCTGGCGTGAATACCCAGCTTGTGCTCCAAGGAAACACACTGAACATCGTTACGCATGCCCAGGCTGCCGTCGGCGTTTACCAGGAACTTGGGTACCACGAACAGGGAAATTCCCTTGATGCCCGGCGGCGCATCGGGCAAGCGGGCCAGCACCAGGTGGATGATGTTCTCCGCCAAATCATGCTCGCCATAGGTGATGAAAATCTTTTGGCCGAAGATCCGGTAACTGCCATCATCGCTTGGTTCGGCCTTGCTACGTAGCAAGGCCAGATCGGAACCGGCCTGGGGCTCGGTCAGGTTCATGGTGCCGGTCCATTCGCCGCTCACCAACTTAGGCAGATAGATGGCCTTGAGTTCATCGCTGGCGCAGCGGCTGATGGCTTCGACGGCACCGGCTGTCAACAGCGGACCAAGGGAGAAGGATAAGTTGGCGGACGTCACCAGTTCCTTGACCGCCAGGGACAGCACGCTGGGCAGACCCTGCCCACCGAAATCGGTAGGGGAACCGATGCCATTCCACCCGCCTTCGCAAAAATGGCGGTAGGCGTTTTGCCAACCTGGTGGCGTTGTCACGCAGCCATCGGCATCGAGCTGACAGCCGGTCGTGTCGCCGATACGGTTGAGGGGGGCAACGACTTCCGCGGCAAAACGACCGCCCTCCTCCACGATGGCCTCGGCCACATCGGAAGTGGCTTCCTCAAAACCCGGCAATTGGGAAATGGAGGAAAAGTCCGTCAATGTCTCCATGACAAAGCGGATGTCGGTGATCGGTGCTTGATACTGGCTCATGGAAAATTCCTGATGAATGTCAAAGGGCGGCAAAACCAGCCATTTTTTGAGACAGATCGGCCTGGGCGGCCTGGTACTCGGTTTTGAGACGTTGAATCAGTGCCGCGGTATCGCTGACTTGATCCACCACGCCGATCCCCTGCCCCGCACCCCAGATGTCGCGCCAGGCCTTGGCTTCGGCGGCCTTGCTGCCGAAGTCCATGGCACTCTTGTCGCGTACGGGGAGGTTGTCGGGATCCAAGCCGGCGGCACGGATGCTGGCCTTCAGGTAGTTGCCGGAGACGCCAGTGAAATAAGGGGTGTAAACCACGTCGTCAGCAACGCCATCCACGATCGCCTGCTTGTAGGCCTCGCTGGCATTGGCCTCCTGGGTGGCAATGAAACATGTCCCCATATAGGCCAGATCGGCGCCGAGTGCCTGGGCAGCAAGGATCGAGCGGCCATGAGCGATGGCACCCGAGAGGATGATCGGGCCGTCGTAAAACCGACGAATTTCATTGACCAGAGCGAACGGACTCAATGTTCCGGCGTGACCACCGGCACCAGCGCAGACCAGGATCAAGCCGTCGACACCAGCTTCCAGGGCTTTCTCGGCATGACGCACACTGATCACGTCATGGAAAACCAGGCCGCCGTAGCCGTGCACATGAGGCACCACGATGTCCGGTGCCCGCAGGCTGGTAATGATGATCGGCACCTTGTGCTCGACGCAGACCGCCATGTCGTGTTCGAGACGGGTGTTGCTCTGATGGATGATCTGGTTCACCGCATAAGGTGCGATGATCCGCTTGGGATCAGCCTGTTTCGCTTCGGCCAAGGCAGTTTCGATCTGGGTTAGCCACTGGCCCAATGTTTCCTGCGGCCGGGCATTGAGGGCGGGGAAACTGCCGACGATGCCATTCAAGCATTGGGCGATCACCAATGCCGGGTTCGAGACGATGAACATGGGCGAAGCAATCACCGGCAGGGCCAGGCGGCCCTGAAGCGCTTTGGGCATGGCCATCTCAGGCTCCTTCCTTGAGGGCACGGCGAAGGATCTTGCCCACGTTGGTCTTGGGCAGGTCGTGGCGGAATTCCACGTGCTTGGGCACCTTGTAGCCGGTGAGCTGCTGGCGACAATGGGCGATCAGCATTTCCGCCGTCAGGGACGGATTCCGCCGCACCACGAAGATTTTCACCGCCTCGCCCGAATGCTCGTCGGCAACTCCCACGGCGGCCACTTCAATCACGTCGGGATGCAGGATCACCGCCTCCTCCACCTCATTGGGGTAGACGTTGAAACCGGAGACCAGGATCATGTCCTTCTTGCGATCCACCAGGAAAACGTAACCCTTGTCATCGATGTAGCCCAGGTCGCCGGTACGCAGGAAACCGTCCTTGCCCAGCACCAGGTTGGTTTCATCGGGACGCTGCCAATAGCCGCTGGTGACTTGGGGCCCGCGAATGCAGATTTCCCCCACCTGCCCTTGCACCACTTCATGACCATCGTCACCACGGATGACAACTTCCGTCGAGGAAATCGGCAAGCCGATGGAACCGTTGAACCCGGCCAACTCCAAGGGATTGATGGTTGCGGCCGGAGAGGTTTCGGTCAATCCATAGGCTTGGGCCAGGGGCTTGCCCGTCACCTTTTGCCAACGCTCCGCCACGGCCTGCTGCACGGCCATGCCGCCGCCCAGGGTGAGGCGCAGGGTGGAAAAATCCAGTTGGGAAAAGGCCGGGTTGTTGAGCAAAGCATTGAACAAGGTGTTCACGCCGGTGACGGCCGTGAACGGATACTTCCCCATTTCCTTGATCATGCCAGGGATGTCCCGCGCGTTGACGATGAGCAGATTGCGGGCGCCGATCATGAGGAAGGTCAGGCAGTTCGCCGTTAGCGCGAAGATGTGGTACAGCGGCAGAGCCGTGACAATCAATTCCTCGCGCTCGCGCACGGCGGGACTGATCCAGGCTTCCGCTTGAAGTACGTTGGAGACGATGTTGCGGTGACTGAGCATGGCGCCTTTGGCCACGCCGGTGGTGCCCCCGGTGTATTGCAGGAAGGCCAAGTCCTCGGGGTGCAGGTCGACACGCTTGAACGTCAGCCCCTTGCCCTCTGCCAACACGCTGGGAAAGGGAATGGCCTGGGGAAGGGACCAGGCGGGCACCACCTTCTTGATCCGGCGCAGGACCAGGTTCACCACCCTACCCTTCACGGCACCCAGCATATCCCCCACCGTGGCGACGATGACCTGTTTCATCTGGGGGGTATGGGGCAAGGCCTGCTGCAAGGTGGCGGCGAAATTCTCCACCACCACGATGGCCTCGGCACCGGAATCCCGCAACTGGTGTTCCAGTTCGCGAGCGGTGTACAGCGGATTGCAATTGACGGCCACGCAGCCGGCCCGTAGGGCGCCGAACAGGCAGACCGGGTATTGCAGCAGGTTGGGCATCATCAAGGCCACGCGGGAGCCCTTGCCCAATCCCCGGCTTTGCAACCAGGCAGCGAAATTCTGGGAGAGCTCGTCCAATTGCCGATAGGTCAACTCGCGACCCATGCTGATATAGGCCACCTGGTCGGCATACTTGGCGAAGCTTTCCTCCAACATGGCCACCAGGGATGGATAGCGGTTCGGGTCGATTTCAGCCGGCACTCCTGGCGGATAGCTTTTGAGCCAGATCTTTTCCATGCTTTCTCCTCTTTGTTTTTTATTGGCTTGCCAGTGCGCTTAGTTGCCCAGCAATGCTTTCTTCAATCCTTCTTCCACCGGACGATCCCCCAACCAAATGGTCAACAAGCGCCGGGCGTTTTTCCCGCCGGGGATAGTGCCCTTGCTCTCGCCATTGAGGGAAACGGTCAAGCCATCGGGCAGAAAATCCAGGGTAACGGTATCACCGCTGCGGATATTGCCGATCCGGCGCATCAGGCCGGCCAGGGCATCGAGGAAAACCTGCATCGTTGCCATTTCGCCTTCTTGCAGATTAGGGGCGAGACCATCGCGCATGGCACCGTATAGGGTGTCGGCATCCAGGTCCCGCATCAGCCGCAGACTGATGCGGGCGGGCTCGGAGGACTCCAGCACCACGGCAGCCGTGGAGGATTTGCGTGGCACGTACAGGGCGGCAACGTATACCTTGAAGAACAAGCGGGTACGCAAGCCGGCGCCATTCAGGACCAACTCCCGTCCCGCCGCCGTGCTTTTCTCTTCCACCTTGACACCAGCCACCTCGGTGCCCCAGGCAGCCCCGGCCAAAGCGAATGCACTGGTGAGTACAAGCAGTCGTAGCGTTTTTTTCATGGTGAACCTCCTCCAGATTTTTTCTTTTTGTAGTGATGCTTCGCGGCGATATAAACGGTGCGTTCCACAATGGCATGAACGTGGCCGCCCCGGTCCTTGATTTCCACGGTATAGGTCCGGTCAGTTTCCCCCTCCTCCGCCAGAATGCGGCGCACCGTGTCGACTTCTTCCGGCGTGATGCGGAAATCGGCGGTCAAGGTGCTGTGCCCCGGCTTGCGATAACGGATGCTGGCAGCCTTGTCCCAGACGATCACATCCTTGCCCAAGGCCACCATCAACATGGAAGGATGGGGACCATCGGTGATGGCGAACAAAGAGCCGCCATAGATGGAGCCCACCACGTTGCGGGTACGCCAGGTGAGGGGTAAGCGAATCCGGATGTGGTCCAGCGCCGGGGACACATATTCGACCCGACCGCCGGTCCCACGGAAGGCGGGATGAAAATTGAATCCGACTTTCATCATCCACGCCTGCCAACGGGGCGGCAGCTTGGCCAACCATTGCGGCTTCATCAGAGAACCTCGAACACCCCCGCAGCCCCCATGCCCGTGCCGATACACATGGACACCATGCCGTAGCGACCACCGGTGCGCTTGAGGCCGTGCACCAGGGTGGCGGTACGGATGGCACCGGTGGCGCCCAGGGGGTGGCCCAGGGCGATGGCGCCGCCGAGGGGATTGATGCGTTCCGGATTCAGCCCCAGTTCCTTGGTCACGGCCAGGGCCTGGGCGGCGAAGGCTTCATTGAGCTCGATCCAGTCCAGGTCGTCCTGCTTCACACCGGTCTGGGCCAGAACCTTGGGAATGGCCGCAATGGGACCAATACCCATGATCTCCGGTGCCACGCCGGCCACGGCGAAACCGACGAAACGAGCCAGGGGCGTCAGGTTGTATTGCTTGAGCATCTTCTCGGACACCAGCACCACGGCGGCGGCACCGTCGGACATCTGGGAGCTGTTGCCAGCCGTGACGGAACCCCGAGCGGCGAACACGGGTTTAAGCTTGGCCAGCCCTTCCAGGGAAGAATCGGGACGGGGGCCTTCATCGTCCTCGGCCAGGCGTTCCACCACCCGCACCGCACCGGAAGCAAAGTCGGGCTGGTGGCTGCGCACCGTGTAGGGAGAAATCTCGGCCTTGAAATGACCGGCAGCGATGGCGGCGCAGGCCTTCTGGTGGGAGGCGACAGCGAAGGCGTCCTGCTCGTCGCGGCTGATCTGCCACTGGTTGGCGACTTTTTCCGCAGTCAAACCCATGCCGTAGGCAATGGCGACGTTCTCTTCCTTGGCGAAAACGGCCGGGTTGAGGGAAACCTTGTTGCCCATCATCTGGGGCATGGCGCTCATGGACTCGGTGCCGGCAGCGATCATCACGTCGGCTTCGCCGAGGCGAATCTTGGCAGCGGCATCAGCCACGGCCTGGAGGCCCGAGGAGCAGAAACGATTGATGGTGATGCCAGGCACGCTCTGGGGCAAACCGGCCAGCAGCAGGCCAATACGGGCCACGTTCATGCCCTGCTCTCCTTCGGGCATGGCGCAACCAACGATGACATCGCCGATTAAGGCCGGATCAATGGCGGGCACCTGATCCACGGCGCTACGGATGACATGGGCCAGCATGTCGTCGGGCCGGGTAGTGCGGAAAAAACCGTTGCGCTTGGCCGTGGGCAGGCGTGTCGCGGCAACGATGTAGGCGTCTTGAATCTGTCGGGACATTGCGTGTCTCCTCACTTGTGAGCTTCGCACCGCGAAGCTCCGATTTCGTTACCCCCGCCCGGGCGGGGGCTAGGGGGTGGGGGCTTAACTGCCAGATCGCTGGAGGCGGGACAGGCTGTTGCGCATCAATTGCGCAACGGCTTGCCCGTCTCCAGCATGTGCTTGATCCGCGCCTGGGACAGCGGGTGCTTGAGCAGTTCGATGAACAGGCGTCGTTCCACCTTGAGCAACCACTCCTCGTCCACTTTGGTCCCGGTTTCCACCTCGCCACCGCACAGAGCGATGGCGGCATCACGGGCAACCCGGTAGTCGTGGGCGGAAATCATGCCGCCTTCCTTCATGTTGATCAGCATCATCTCGAAGGTGGCGATACCGTTGCGACCGGCAACGGGAATGTCCTTGGCCGGCAGCGGCGGCGCATAGCCGGCATCGGCCATGGCACGGGCTTCGCGGATGGCCACCCAGAGCAACTCGTGGGCGTTGAACAACACCGTGTCCGACGCCAGGGCAAAGCCCATGCTGACGGCGTCGTGGGCACTCTTGGCCACCTTGGCCATGGCGATGTTGGTGAACACCGATTGCAAGAAGTTGAACACCTCTCCCGGGGTGGCGGTCTTGGCTGCCATCTGGGCAGCACGCAGGGCAAATTCCTTGCAGCCGCCGCCAGCGGGAATCAGGCCGACGCCCGCTTCCACCAGACCGATGTAACTTTCCAGGGCCAACACCCGCTTGCTGGCATGCATGACGAACTCGCAGCCACCACCCAGTGCCATACCCTGCACGGCCGCTACGGTGGGCACCTGAGCGTATTTGAGAGTTTGGGAGGCCCGCTGGAACTTAGCCACCACGGACTCAAGCAAGTCGAACTGGCCAGCAGCGATGGCTTCACCCACCTGGGCCAGGTTGGCGCCCACGGCGAAGGGGGCTTCATGCCAGATCACCAGGCCGTCGAACTCCTGTTCGGCTCGGGCCACGGAGGCGATCAGACCGTCCAGCACCTCGTTACCCAGGGTGTGCATCTTAGATGTAACGGACATGATGGCGATGCGGCCATCCACTTCGGGCAAACGCCACAGGCGCACGCCTTCGTTTTCCCACAGGGTTTCCCCCTTGTTGGCCGGGGCTTCGCCCAGCACTTTTTCAGGGAACAACTGGCGTTGATAGACCGGCAGTGTGGAACGGGGCCGCAGAGACTTCTGGCTGGCGGACCAGGAACCATCGGCAGCATGAACGCCGACACGATCCTTTTCCAGCACCCAGGCGGGCAAAGGCGTGTTGCTCATGGCCTTGCCGGCAGCGATGTCGGCGGCGATGGCTTGGGCAGTCTCCTGCCAACCGGCGGCCTGCCAGGTTTCAAAAGGCCCCTGGGCCCAGCCGAAGCCCCAGCGCATGGCGAAGTCCACGTCCCGGGCATTGTCGGCAATGGATTCCAACTGCACGGCGCAGTAATGGAACACGTCGCGGAAGATGCTCCAGAGCAACTCGGCCTGGGGATGGCTGCTGGCACGCAGGGCCGCAAACTTTTCAGCAGGCGACTTGATCTTGAGGATGGCCGCCACTTCGTCGGCGATCTCGCCAGCGGAGGTCCGATAGTCTTGGGCCGCCAGGTCCAACACCTGGATTTCTTTGCCGGCCTTGCGGAAGATGCCGCCCTTGGTCTTTTGACCCAGTGCCCCCTTGGCGATCAAGGCCTGCAACCACTCGGGGCTCTTGAAGTAACCATGCCAGGGGTCGCCGGGCAGCGTGTCCTGCATGGTCTTGACCACGTGGGCCAGGGTGTCCAGCCCCACCACGTCGGCGGTGCGGTAAGTAGCGCTCTTGGGACGACCGATCTTGGGACCGGTCAGGGCATCGACGGTGTCGAAACCCAGCCCCAGGCGGGCGGTATGGTGCATCACGGCGAGAATGGAGAATACCCCCACCCGGTTGGCGACGAAATTCGGGGTATCCAGGGCCCGCACCACGCCCTTGCCGAGGCGGCTGGTGAGCCAGGTTTCCAGTTGGTCCAGCATGGCCGGTGCGCTGTGGCGCGTGGCGATGATTTCCACCAGGTGCATATAGCGCGGCGGATTGAAGAAATGGATGCCACAGAAATCGGCTTGCAGGCTGGCGGGCAAAGCATCGGCCAGGGCATTAATGGACAAGCCGGACGTGTTGGAGGCGACGATGGCGCCGGCCCGCAGATGGGGAGCGATCTTCTGGTACAGGTCCAGCTTCCAGTCCATGCGCTCGGCGATGGCCTCGATCACCAGGTCGCAATCCTGCAACAGGGGGAGATGTTCGTTGTAGTTGGCGGGCGTGATGCCGGCCAGTTTTTCCGGCGAAGACAGCGGTGCCGGATCCAGTTTCTTGAGCCCGGCAAGAGCCTTGAGCACCACGCCATTGGCGGGGCCTTCCTTGGCGGCCAGGTCGTAGAGCAGCACGGGGACACCGGCATTGGCCAGATGGGCAGCGATCTGGGCGCCCATGACGCCGGCACCGAGCACGGCCGCTTTGCGGACGATGAGTTTTTGCATGAATCGGGGCTTTCTTGGCAGGGAGGTTTCTCGCCGAGAAACCTCCCATGGGTCAGAAGAGATTAGAAGCGGGAGGAGTATTGCGCGCCGAGAATCCAGCCACTATCCTCGTAGGTGCCGGTGATTTGGCCACGACTAGGATTTGCGGTTGTCTGGTTGTTATTGATCTTGGCATCCTTGACATACAAGTAGGTCAAGCCGACATCCAAAGTGGATTCCTTGGTTGCCTTCCACTGACCACCGACTGACAGCCACAGGCGATCGTTGTCGGGCAGAGAAACCAACCTAGTCGCCTCACCCTTTACTGGCGTTTGGTCGTAAGCAATACCGAGCTTGAGCTTCCAGTCATCGGAATACTTATAAGTCCCGCCCAAAGCAACACGCCAAGTATCTCGGAAGTTGGTATCCAGGGTTTGTGCGGTTGCTCCCGCTTGGGAACCAGAGGTTCGAATGATGTCGATCTTCGGAATACTGCTCCAGCCAGTCCAGGACACGTCCCCGAGAAGCTCCCACTTTTCATTGAGTTGATGAGTCAAGCTGGCAATAAAGGTGTCAGGAAGCTCCAGGTCTGCCTTTACATTGCTTAATGATCCATTGCCAGCCAACGTGGATGTGAGGGGTCCGCTTGCATCAACCTGCCCAGTCACGTTGTACTTGATCTTGGAACGATAAGACAAACCCAACTTGGTGGCAGGTGACAACTTAAAAAGTGTCCCCACATTCCAACCGAAAGCCTCATCCCGCAGACTCATTTTCAGCGTTGTTGAAGCGAGGCTAGTAGCGGCAACGCCAACAAGTCGCTTGTACTCGGCTTCGATTTTCTGCCAGTTGAGACCACCACCAATCGAAACGCTGTCATTCACCTCGTAAGCAACTGAAGGATTGATGTTAAATGTTTTGACGTCAAAGCTCATGGACTGAGCACCACCGAGCCACGCTTCGTCATACTTGGTCATCAGACCAAATGGTGCACCAAAGCCAATACCGAATTTCAATTTTGGGCTATACGTCCAAGACACATAACCATTGGGAACTACCCCCAACTGACCAGCATCACTTCCACTACCCGTCAGTACACCTGCACTGGAGCCATTATCCTTAAACTGAAAACTGGGCTGGATGGCAGTCAGACCGACCGAGTACTCGCGGTCCTGCAGTTGGGTCATGCCCGCCGGATTGAAGTAAATCGTACTGGCATTCTCGGCAACCGCAGCAGAACCAGCATACGCATTACCGATACCACTGGCGTTTTGCTCCAGCAATTGAAAACCCGCTGCACCGGCTGTACCGGCAAATGCAGTGGCGATCATGGCCGGAATTAGTTTTTGCATTTGTTTCATGTTTCCACTCCTCCTATTGGTTTTGGCTACAACAACTACAGGGTTACAACGATTTATTCTCAAGTCCTGGCCGCATTGCGGTAATTCAACGGACCGCCGGTGAAAGGGGCAAAGCCTGTACCGAAGATTACGCCGGCATCGGCCAAGTCCGTATCGGCGACGATGCCCTCCTCCACCAATTTGTGGCTTCGCTCAATCAGCGGAGTGACCAAGCGCTCGGCCAAACCCTTCGGTACGGCCGCCGCAGGGGATTTCTTCGCTTTTCCATTCGGGTAAGCATAGAAACCACGGCCGCTCTTGCGACCGAGATCGCCTTGGCTGATTTTTTCCTCCAGGCAGCGAGGCACTTCGGTCGTGCCGCCCAATTGCTTGCCGGCGGCCATGGCGATATCCAGACCGACGGTATCGATCAGTTCGATCGGCCCCATGGGCATGCCGAAGGCCAAGGCGGCCTCGTCCACCGTTTCCGGGGAGATACCTTCATCCACGCAACGCATGGCTTCGAGCATGTAGGGCGCCAGAACGGCATTGACCAGGAAGCCCGGAGCGCTTTTCACCGGCAGGGGAAGGCGGTCGATGGTGCGGACGAAAGCGGCGGCACGGGCCAGGGCCACCGGATCGGTGCCTGCTGCGCCGACGACTTCCACCAGGGGCATCTTGGATACCGGATTGAAGAAATGGATGCCCAGCAGCCGCTCAGGATGGATCATCGCCTCGCGGATTTGCTCGATGCGCAAGCTGGATGTATTGGTCGCAATCAAGGCGTCCGGTCGGGCCATGGACTCCAACTTCTTGAACAGGGCTTGCTTGGCTTCCAGATTCTCGAAAATAGCCTCAATGATCACATCGGCATGACGAGCCCCCTGCCCCTCGGGATCGGGGATCAGGCGGTCCATGGCGGCGCGGCACAGCAGTTTGTCGCGAATGCGCTTGCCGAACAGGGTATAGGCCCGCTTCATGGCCGGCGCAATGCGTGCCATGTCCTGGTCCTGCAAGGTGACGGTCAGGCCGCGCAGGGCGCACCAGGCAGCGATGTCGCCCCCCATGACCCCAGCGCCCACCACATGAACGCGGCGAACCTTGAAGTCGCCAACGGCATCGCTCTTGCCGAAGGACTTGAGTCGTTCCTGCAAGCGGAACACCCGCACCAGATTGCGCGCCGTGCTGGAAGCAACGATACGTTCGGTGATTTCCGTGGCGGCCACGGCGTTACCGCCATGCTTTGACCACAGATCGATGATTGCGTAAGGAGCGGGGTAATGCTCGGGGCGAGCACGCCGGGCCACCTGCTTGCGGGCCTGGCTGGCAACGATGCCCTTCAATGGGCCGTTGAGCAAGCGTTGCATCAACGGCAAGGGACGACGGGCAGGAGGATTGAGCGCCAGCATGCGAGCAGCGGATTCCATCACCCGGGGAGGAACGCACTCATCGGCCAGTCCCATGCGCTTGGCACGCTTGGCGTCGATGGTTTTGCCGGTCAGCATCATGTCCAGGGCGGCGGAGGGACCGACCCGCTGCGGCAGGCGCAGCATGCCGCCCCAACCGGGGAAGATGCCCAGCATTACTTCCGGCAGCCCCAGACGGGTACCGGGTTCGTCCACCACCAGGATGGTACGGCAAGCCAGGGCCAGTTCGAGTCCACCGCCGAGGCAATGACCGCGAACCAGGGCCAGGGTTGGATAGCGAACGGCGGCAAGCTTGTTGAACAAATGCCAGCCCCGCGCCACCATGGCCTTGGCGGCATCGGTGCCTTGCAATTCATCGAATTCGCCGATGTCGGCACCGGCGATGAAACCGGCGTCCTTGCCGGAGCGGATCACCAGGGCCTTGGGCGGGTGGGTGTTCAGATGGTCGAGCACGCTGCCCAGCTCGGCCATGACAGCCTTGGACAGGGAGTTGGCATTTTCACCGGCCTTGTCCAACACCAGCCAGGCGATCCCTTGCTCGTCCCGGCTCAACTGCCAATGCTGCCACTGCTGACCGTTTTTTTGCGGAATATCGTTCATGTTCATCTCAGACCTCCACCATCATGGCGCCGCCCTGGCCGCCGCCGATGCAAATGGAGGCAATGCCCCGTTTCAGATTCCTTGCCTGGAGGGCATGGACCAGATGCAGCACGATGCGCGCACCGGAGGCCCCCACCGGATGGCCCAGGGCGACCGCGCCCCCATCCACATTGAGCTTGTCTTCGTTGAGCTTGCCCAGGGCGCCGGGCAGGCCCAGTTCCTTGCGGCAGTAATCGTCATCTTGCCAGGCGGCAATGCATCCCTGCACCTGGGCGGCAAACGCCTCGTTGATTTCCCACAGGTCCAGATCGTCGAGCCCCAGGCCCTGACGTTGCAGAATCGGCGTGGCGGCATGGACGGGACCAAGCCCCATCTGGGCCGGGTCGAGACCGGCCCATTGCACGTCGGTGATGCGGCCGATGGGGTCCAGATGCCACTGCTTGACCGCCTCCTCGGAAGCCAACAACAACCAGGCAGCGCCGTCGGTGATCTGGGAGCTGTTCCCTGGCGTCACCCGACCATATTTTTTGTCGAAGAAGGGTTTGAGCTTGGCCAAGCCAGTCATGCTGGCATCGGCACGCACCCCGTCATCGTCGGCATAAACATTGCCCTTGGCGTCGATCAACGGCACGATTTCACCCAGGGCACCGCGCTCCTTCGCCGCCACACAACGCTGATGGGAACGGACACTGAACTCATCCATGGCGTCCCGGCTGAGGCCGAAGCGCCATGCCAGGTTTTCCGCCGTTTGCCCCATCAACAAGCCGACCACGGGGTCGGTCAGGCCCTTCATCAGACCGATCACGGGCGACAGCAGCACACCGGGCTTGAGTTTGAAGAAATGGGCGGCTTTCTGGCCCAGGGTTTTCATCTGCATCATGCCGGCGAACCACAGCACCATGGCATCGGCGTAAAGCAAGGGGGCCCGCGACAGGGCATCGACACCACCGGCCAGCACCAGTTGGGAACGACCAGAATGAATGTTGGCCATGGCGGAGTCCAGGGCCTGCATGCCGGAGGCGCAGTTGCGCATCACGGTCCAACCGGTCACTTTTTGGCCACAACCCATGCGCAGGGCAGCCACGCGACCGATGTTCACTTCGTCGGGGGAAGGACTGGCACAGCCCAGGACCACTTCGTCCAGATCCTCGGGGGCAAAAGGTTGCCGGGCCAGCAGCGCCCTGCCCGCCTGCACCGCCAGGTCGGCGGCAGCGAAG
Organism: Denitratisoma sp. agr-D3; assembly: GCF_054658675.1. Taxonomy (NCBI): domain Bacteria; kingdom Pseudomonadati; phylum Pseudomonadota; class Betaproteobacteria; order Nitrosomonadales; family Sterolibacteriaceae; genus Denitratisoma; species Denitratisoma sp. agr-D3. The sequence continues at coordinate 291,731 of NZ_BAAGIA010000004.1, forward strand.
GGGCCGGGGCCATTCTTCGCCTTGAGGAACGGGGTTCGGGCGCCGTCGATGATGTAAATGGGTTTCATGCTGTCTCCGAATCAGGCGGCCAAGCGCAGGGCGTCTCGCTTGAGGGCAGAGGCGACGCCGAAGTCGAAGGGGAAGTCGTCGACACGGATCACGATGTCCCGCAGATGATTGCGCCGTTCCAACACGGCATACTCAGCGGAGGTGACCACGCCCGCATCCCGCGCCGCGATGGCCACGTCGCGCACGTTGGCGATGGGGTTGCCCTTGAACAGGCCCTTCTTCTCGGCTTCGCGGATCTTGGCCTCGATCGGTTCGGCGTCAATGGTGGCCTGCAAGGCCAATTCCACGGCGCCCACCGCCTCATCCTCGGTCTTGGGCACGAAGACCCCGCCCGTCAGACGATCACGGGTGGCCGAGGGCGCGATCAGCAGCTTGGCAATGGCGTGGCCCAGATTGTCGCTGGGGGCCTTGCTGGCGGCGCCGAAGGGGAACAGCACCCGACGCAGCACGGCAGGCAGCAAACCGCCAGGGAAGTTGGCCAGGATGCCGTCGAAGGCCAATTGGGTTTTGTGCAGGGCTTGCTGGATGGACCAATGCATCAGCGGCGCATCGGCGGCATGACGACCTTCGTCCTCGTAACGCTTGAGCACGGTGGAGACCAGGTAGAGCTGGGACAGCACATCCCCCAAGCGGGCGGAAAGCTTTTCCTTGCGCTTGAGATCGCCACCCAGGGTCAGCATCGCCACATCGGCGAGGAAGGCGAAGGCAGCGGAATAGCGGTTCAGCACCTGATAGTAGCGACGGGTCTCGGCGGCGACCTTGGCTGGCGTCCCGTTGAGACGGGCGCCGGTCAGTCCCAGCCAGGCAGCGCGCAGGCCATTGCCGATGGTGTAGGCCACGTGGCTGAACAGGGCCTCGTCGAAATCCTTCAGCCCCTTGGCGGCGTCGGGATTCTGGGCGGCCTGCATTTCCTTGAGCACATAGGGATGGCAACGGATGGCACCTTGGCCGAACAGGATCAGACTGCGCGTCAGGATGTTGGCGCCCTCCACGGTGATACCGATGGGCACCTGCTGGTAGGCGCGACCGAGGAAATTGGAGGGACCAAGGCAGATTCCCTTGCCGCCCAGCACGTCCATGCCGTCGCTGACCACTTGCCGGGCCAGTTCGGTGACGTGGTACTTGGCGATGGCGGAGACCACGGAGGGCCGCTCGCCCAGATCCACCGCGCCAGCGGTCATGGCGCGCACCGCGTCGGCGGTGTAGGTGTAGCCGGCGATACGGGTCAGGGCCTCTTCGACCCCTTCGAACTTGCCGACGGCCATCTTGAACTGACTACGAACCCGGGCATAGGCGCCGACGGTGCGGGCCGTCAGCTTGGCCATGCCGGTGTTGGAGGAAGGCAGGGAAATGGAACGACCGGCTGCCAGACACTCCATCAGCATGCGCCAGCCCTGGCCGACCATGGCGGGTCCGCCGATGATGAAATCGAGGGGCATGAACACGTCCTTGCCGCGGGTCGGACCGTTCATGAACACGGCGTTCAGCGGGAAGTGACGGCGACCCACGTCTACGCCGGGGTGATCGTGGGGCACCAGGGCACAGGTGATTCCGAGATCCTTCTTGTCGCCGAGCAGGCCGTCGGGATCGTAGAGACGGAAGGCCAGACCGAGAATGGTGCACACCGGAGCCAGGGTGATGTAGCGCTTGTCCCAGGTGACGCGCATGCCCAGCACTTCCTTGCCCTGCCACTGACCCTTGCAGACCACGCCAAAGTCAGGAATGGCGGCCGCATCGGAACCGGCCCAGGGGCTGGTCAGGGCGAAGGCGGGGACTTCCTGTCCCTTGGCCAGGCGGGGCAGATAATGGTTTTTCTGCTCTTCGGTGCCGTAATGCAGCAACAGTTCAGCGGGACCGAGGGAATTGGGGACCATGACGGACACCGCCAGGGCCGAGGAACGGGTAGATAGCTTGGTCATCACCTGGGAATGGGCGAAGGCCGAAAATTCCAGGCCGCCATAGCGCTTGGGAATGATCAGGCCGAGGAAGCCCTTGTTCTTGATGTAGCTCCAGGCATCGCTGGGCAGGTCGTAAAGTTCTTGGGAAACCTTCCAGTCATCCACTAAACGACAAGCTTCCTCCACCTCGTTGTCCATGAAGGCCTGTTCCTCGGGCCGCAACTTCGGTTGAGGATAGGCATGGAGCTTGTTCCAGTCCGGCTTGCCGCGGAACAAATCCCCCTCCCACCAGACGGTGCCGGCTTCCAGGGCTTCCCTTTCGGTATCGGACATCTGGGGCAGGATGCCCTTGTAGATCGAAAAAAGAGGCCGGCTGATCAAGGAGCGACGCAGGGGACGCACCAGGATCAGACCGACAAGCAGCGCCAGAATCAGTGCTGCGGTGAGGAGAAGTGGGTTCATGGTCGTTTCCTTTCGGGACGATCAACAAAAGTGGAAAAAAGAAGTCTTCATTGGGATTCGCTACCTTTGGCCGCCGTGGGCAAAGGCGCGCGCAGACCGCCGAGGAGAAAGGACATCAGGCGCGGCAGGAGCTTCTCGGCCTGGGTTCCCTCGTCCTCGTTCACCTGCCAGTCGGTCACCAATTGCAAGGCATCGGTGCCGGCGATGGCGTAGGAGGTGGCGCCCAGCATGAAGTGGAAGCGCCAGACGATTTCGGCCTTGGGTACATCCGGCAGGGCGCGGAACAGGGCCGTCTTGTAACGCTCCACCACATCGGCGTATTCCGAGGCCAGGAAGGTACGAATGAAGTTCGCCGGCTCGGTCATGCAACGCCCGATCAAGCGCTGGAAGGTCTCACCCCCTTTGCTCTTGTCTTCCGCCATGCGCAGCAAGGTGCCGAAGAAACCATCCACGATCTGGGAAGGCTTCAAGGGCTTGCCCCCCGCCAGCGCCTCGGCTTCGTCCAAGGCCCGCATCCGTTCTTGGTTCAAAATCGCCAAGCGACGGCGAAGCACCGCTTGCATCAACGACTCTTTGTTGCCGAAGTGGTAGTTCACCGCCGCCAGATTCACCTTGGCCTCGCTAGTGACCATGCGGGTCGAGGTGCCTTCGTAGCCGAATTCCATGAACAGTCGCTCGGCACTGTCCAGAATTCTTTCCCGGGTTTCGCTGACGGAGACTTCCATGGGCTTGGCTGAAGAATTAAAACGAACGTTTGAACTATAGACGAATTATTTTAGAAAGCAAGTATTTTTTGCGCAGGGGATAACGGCAGGAAAAGCCCCCTCTTCTCTGCAAATGAAGCGTGGCAGAACCATCCCAACAATGGCGGCAAGCAGCAAAAGAAAAGGGCCGCAAACGCGGCCCTTCTAGAGAGGGAAAGCCCAGAAATAGGGAAAAATCACCCCGCTTGGCTGACCCGCATGGCGATGTGGGCCAAAGCCTCCTCCACCTGGTCGATCAGAATCAGGCACAAGTCACCGGACTGGAGACGCTCAAGGGCCGTGTCGATGGCCAAGAACTCACCGCGGACTTCCTCCACATGCCGCGTGCGCTTGGCTTTTTCCAAGCCCTGGCGTAGCAAGGCGAGCACCTCGCCGTCCTCCCGTCCCCGCTGGCAAGCGTCCTGATAGAGGATCACGTCGTCAAAGGCATCCCCCAGAATCTGGGTTTGCTGGCGGATGTCCTCGTCACGCCGATCCCCTGCCCCGCTGATGACCACCGCCCGGCGCTTGCTGGACATGGACTCCACGGCATTGGTCAAGGCCTGAATCGCATCCGGGTTGTGACCGTAGTCGGCGATCAGGGTGGCGCCCTTGTAGCTGAACAGGTTGAAGCGACCGGGAGCGCTTTGGGCGTCATTGACGAAAGTCGCCAGGCCCTTGCGGATCAGCTTCCAGTCAATCCCCAGCGCCCAGGCTGCCGCCGTGGCGGCCATGGCGTTTTCCACCTGGAAGCCGATGCTGCCGTTATGGGTCAGGGGCACATCGTGCAGGGAAATGCGCTCGGAGAAGGTGCCTTCGACGCAGACGATCTCGTTGTTTTCCACAAAGACCACCCGCTTGCCCTGGGCACGGTGGGTAGCCATGATGGGGTTGTGCACGTCCCGGGCGAAGAAGGTCACGGAACCGGGGCAAGAAGCAGCCATCTTGACCACGCTGGGATCGGCGGCGTTGAGCACGGCGGTGCCGTTGGACGCCACGTTCTGCACGATTACCCGCTTCACCACGGCCAGGTCTTCCACGGTGCTGATGTAGTTCAGCCCCAGGTGGTCGCCCATGCCGATGTTGGTGACGATGGCCACGTTGCAGCGGTCAAAGCCCAGGCCTTCCCGCAGCACGCCGCCGCGAGCAGTTTCGAACACGGCTGCATCCACATGGGGGTGCAGCAAGACGTTGCGGGCACTCTTGGGTCCGCTGCAATCGCCGGTGTCGATGCGCTGGCCCTGGATGTACACGCCGTCGGTGCCGGTCATGCCGACCCGCTTGCCGTCCTGGCCCATCAGGTGGGCGGTCAGGCGTACGGTGGTGGTCTTGCCGTTGGTGCCGGCCACGGCCACCACGGGAATACGCCCGTCGGAACCGTCGGCGTACATGGTGGAAATCACCGCCTCGCCCACATTGCGGCCCTTGCCGAAGGACGGCGCCAGGTGCATACGCAGGCCAGGGGCGGCATTCACCTCCACGATGCCGCCGCCCTGCACTTCCAGGGGCTTGAGCACGGTGTCGCAGACCACGTCCACACCACAAATATCGAGACCCACCATCTTGGCGGCGGCCACGCAACGGGCGGCCACTTCGGGATGCACGTCGTCGGTGACGTCGGTGGCGGAACCACCGGTGGACAGGTTGGCGTTGTTGCGCAGAATTACCCGGGCGCCCCGTTCGGGCACGGTGTCGGCGCTCATGTTCTGTTTGGAGAGCGTCGCCAGGGCGATGTCATCAAAACGGATCTTGGTCAGGGAAGTGGCGTGACCCTCGCCGCGACGGGGGTCGCTATTGACGATCTCCACCAGTTCGCGCACGGTGTGGGTGCCGTCGCCGATCACCTGGGGCGGCTCCCGGCGCGCGGCGGCCACCAGTTTGTCGCCCACGATCAGGACACGGTAATCCTGGCCCGGCAGGTAACGTTCCACCATGATGTCGTCGCGGAACTCGATGGCCGTCAGGTAGGCGGCCTTGATTTCGGCCTCGGTGTGCAAATTGACCGAAATGCCCTTGCCCTGGTTGCCGTCCCGAGGCTTCACCACCACGGGCAGGCCGATTTCCTGGGCGGCGGCCCAGGCATCGTCCGCATCCACCACCGAGCGTCCGATGGGCACCGGCACACCGGCGGCGTGGAGCAGTTGCTTGGTCAGATCCTTGTCCTGGGCGATGGATTCGGCAATGGCGCTGGTGCAGTCCATTTCGGCAGCCTGGATGCGGCGCTGCTTGCTGCCCCAGCCCAGTTGCACCAGGCTGCCCTGGGTCAGGCGGCGGATGGGAATGCCCCGGGCCAGGGCTGCATCCACGATGGAACCGGTGGAGGGGCCGAGGCGCACGTCCTCGTCCAGGTCGCGCAGGCGATGCAAGGCATCGTCCAGATCGAAGGGCTTGTCCTCCAGGGCGGCCAGGACCAGCGCCTGGGCCAGCTTGAAGGCCAGACGCCCCACTTCCTCTTCGGTGTATTCCACCACCACCTGGAAAGTCCCGACCTCCACGGTCTGGGTGGTGCGACTGAAGGTCACCGGGCAGCCGGCGCTGGCTTGCAGACCCAGGGTGGCGAACTCCAGGGCGTGGGCCAGGGAGATGGGCTCGTTGTGGTGGGCCGGTGTCAGCAGGCCGATTTCGGGAAAACGATTGCGCAGGCGGGCTTCAAAGCCTTCCAGGTTGTCGATGTTCAACTCATTGCCAACGCAGGAAACGATGGCCTCGATGGAGGTGTGGCGGCTCCACAGATTGGGACCGCGCAGGGCACGAGTACGGGAAACTTCCATGATGTGTTCCTGATGTATTCCGTGAAGCCGGCTTAGATGGTGGCCGGATCGAGTTCGAAGGTTTCCACCCCTGCCCGGATGATCTCGGGAGAGAGGCCCAGGGCCCAGGCGGCGCCGACGGCGGCCAGCACGTGGGAGGCGGCATCCGGGTCGGACAGGCTGCCGTTGAGGGGCGAGGCGGCCAGATCCAACAACAGGGTTTCGTCCCGGCCCTTGGCCAGCACCAGGCGGGTATCCAGCAGGAAGACCGCACGCTTGCCCTCGCCCAAATGGGCTGTCACGGTGGGATTGCTCCGGTCCCGGGCGAAGAAGATCACCTCGCCGTCGCACAGCTGGCCCAGTTCGCGGACCAGGGCATCGTCCGCGTCAAGGACGGCGGCGCCTTCCTTGAGCACCACGTCCACCTGGGTACGAACCACCTTGGCCACCATTTCAGGGCTGTCGATATACATCTCTTCCTGGTGCTTGGCCGGATTGATGCGGGTCACCACCCCCACTTGGCAACGATCGTAGGCCAGGCCCTCGCTGAGGATTACGTCGAAGCCGTTTTCAATCACTGCAGCCTCCACGGCGCGGTTCATCAGCAGGCGGCGGGCCGGTTCCCAATGGGCCCGGTCGCCGGCTTCGCTGCGCCGGTGGTCCAGATAAAGGCCATCGGCACAGGCCACGCCGATGTACTTGCCGGCCAATTGCAGCAGACGTCCGATCAGGCGGGAAATCATGGCACTGCCGGCAGTACCGCAAACGCCGACGACCGGAATCCGTCCCGAATCCCCCGCCGGGAATAAGTGGTCGGCAATGGCCTTGCCCACGGGGCGTGACTTGCCGACAGCGGGCTTCAGGTGCATCAACAGGCTGGGGCCGGCGTTCACCTCGACGATGGCACCGCCCTGGGCGGCCAGGGGCTTGGAAATGTCCTTCACCACCAGGTCGATACCGGCGATGTCCAGACCCACGATGCGGGCGGCCAAGGCAGCAATGGCGGCGGTCTGGGGATGGATTTCGTCGGTCACGTCAAAGGCGTGGTTGCCGGTACGCTGCACCATCACCTCGACGCCGGCGGGCGGCACGGCATCTTCGTCGGCGAAGCCCTGGCGCTGGATTTCCAGCAGGCTGTTGGAATTGATGCGAATGCGGTTGAGGGGGTGTTCCTCGGTGTCGCCACGACGAGGGTCGGAATTGATCTGGCTCTGGATCAACTCGTAGATGGTCTGCTTGCCGTCACCGATCACCTTGGCCTCGTCGCCCTTGTTGGCGGCCACCAGGCGGTCGCCCACCACCAGCAGGCGATGCTCACAGCCCTCGATGAACTTCTCGACGATCACACCGCTACCCTCTTCCAGGGCCACCCCATAGGCGGTTTCCACCTGCTCGCGGGTGGTCAGGTTGGTGAACACGCCGCGGCCATGATTGCCGTCATAGGGCTTCACCACCACCGGCACGCCGATGTCTTCGGCGGCATCCCAGGCATCTTCGGGGCTATCCACCAGACGGCCTTCCGGCACCGGCACACCGCAGGATTCCAACAGGGTCTTGGTCAGATCCTTGTCGCGGGAGATGGTTTCGGCAATGGCGCTGGTGCGGTCGGTTTCCGCCGTCCAGATACGGCGCTGGGCGGCGCCGTAGCCCAACTGCACCAGATTGCCCTGTTCCAGCAGACGAATGGCGGGAATGTCCCGGTCGTCCGCGGCATCCACGATGCTGGCGGTGGAAGGCCCCAGGCAGCGGGAATCCACCAGGTCGGTCAGTCGCTCAACGGTGGCCGCCACGTCGTAGGGTTCGTCATTCATGGCCGCCAGGATCAGTTCCCGAGCTGCGAACAGGGCTTCGCGGGTCACTTCCTCATGCCAAGCCCGCACCACCACCTTGTAGTGGCCGCGCTTGTTCATTTCCCGGGCCTTACCGAAACCGCCGGGCATGCCGGCCAGGTTTTGCAGTTCCAGGGTCACGTGTTCCAGGATATGGCCGGGCCAGGTACCTTCCTGCACCCGCCGCAGGAAACCGCCGCGCTCTTCATAGCTACAGCGATGCTCGATCAGGCTGGGCAACCAGGCGGAGAGTCGTTCGTAAAAACCGGGAATCTTGTTGGAGGGGCAGTCTTCCAGAACGCCGATGTCGATCCAGGCTTCGAGCACCGGACGGTAGGTCCACATATTGGGACCCTGGAGATGAATGATGCGGAGGAATTCGATGTCTTTCTTGTTGTGGCTCATGGGCAGAGGGACGAACGAGATGATCGGATTAACGCGGTGCCGGAGGTTTGGTTTACCCCTTGTCAGCAAAATGAAGGGCAGCCTTGTAATGGTTTGTAATGATACAGCCCCATCCTCTCGGACGTTCTTGTCGGAGGACGGGGAAACCCAGGCTAATCGGCCCTTAAACCCCCAAGGCAAGCCGGAATTGGGGGCCTAAGGGCGGGTATACTGCTACGCCCATGACCGTCCAAACCTGCAACACCCCCGCCAACGCCCCCACGCCCCTGCCGCATTCCTGGCAAACCCAGGTTTCGGAACGCCTGACCGAGGGGGAAACCCCGCTAGCCTGGCTGGAAACCGATCTGGATGCACGCCTGCATTTTGCCCCGGGCCTGCTGGTATTGACCGACCGCCGCCTGCTAGCCCGGCAGCCCGGCGCCCGCGAATGGCTCGACATCCCCCTTGCGACGGATCAGGTATTAAGCCTGCATGACCATGCCGGCGTAGGCAGCCTGGAGTTGGTGCAGAACGGTACCCGCCTGGCGCTGTGGCGCTACACCCTGGGCCACAACCCGGTTGCCCTGCGCCTACTGGGCCAGTTTGAGGGGCGCATTGAGTACCTGAAAACCGGCCAGACACCGCTGCCGCCTGAAGAAACCCTCTGCCCCAGCTGCAAGAACCCCATCCCCGCCGACCAGGAGGAATGCCCCATTTGCAGCCGGGAGCTTTCCACCCCGCCCTCCACCTGGACCCTGTTCCGCCTCTGGCGCTTTGCCAAGCCTTATCAGGGCCAGTTGCTCGCCGGCTTCCTGCTCATGCTGGGCTCCACCGCAGCCACCCTGGTGCCACCCTACCTGACCATGCCCCTGATGGACAACGTGCTGATTCCCTTCCAGAACGGCGCTCCCATCGATCCCAGGGAAGTCAGCATGTACCTGGGCGGTCTGCTGGCCGCCGCCCTGCTCTCCTGGGGCCTGGGTTGGGCCAAGACCTACATCCTGGCCCTAGTGTCCGAGCGCATCGGCGCCGACCTGCGCACCAGCACCTACGAGCACCTGCTGCGGCTTTCCCTCGAATACTTCGGCGGCAAGCGCACGGGTGATCTCATGTCCCGCATCGGCTCGGAGTCGGACCGCATTTGCGTCTTCCTTTCCCTGCACCTGCTGGACTTCGCCTCCGACGTGCTGATGATCGTCCTCACGGCGGGCATCCTGTTCTCCATCAATCCCACCCTGGCCATTGCCACCCTGCTCCCCCTGCCGCTGATCGCCTGGCTGATCCATGTGGTGCGGGACCGCCTGCGCACCGGCTTTGAAAAGATCGACCGGGTCTGGTCCGAAGTCACCAACGTGCTGGCCGACACCATTCCCGGTATCCGCGTGGTGAAAGCCTTCGCCCAGGAAAAGCGCGAGGCCAACCGCTTCCGCGACGCCAACAAGCACAACCTGCTGGTGAACGACCGCATCAACAAGGTCTGGTCCCTGTTCTCCCCCACGGTTTCCCTGCTCACCGAAATCGGCCTGCTGGTGGTGTGGGGCTTCGGCATCTGGCTGGTGTCCCGCAATCAGGTCACCGTGGGTGTGCTCACCGCCTTCCTGGCCTACATCGGCCGCTTCTACACCCGGCTCGACTCCATGAGCCGCATCGTCTCCGTCACCCAAAAGGCCGCCGCGGGCGCCAAGCGGATTTTCGACATCCTCGACCACGTTTCCAGCGTGCCCGAGCCGGTGACCCCCGCCAAGCTGCCCGAAATCACCGGCCACATCGAAATCCGCGACATGGGCTTCCGCTACGGCAGCCGCGCCGTCATCCGCAACATGAACCTGGACATCGCCCCCGGTGAAATGATCGGCCTCGTCGGCCACAGCGGTTCCGGCAAGAGCACCCTGGTCAACCTGATCTGTCGCTTCTACGACGTGAGCGAAGGCGCGATCAAGGTGGATGGCGTGGATATCCGCTCCCTGTCCGTGGCCGACTTCCGCGCCAATATCGGCCTGGTGCTGCAAGAGCCCTTCCTCTTCTTTGGCACCATCGCCGACAACATCGCCTACGGCAAGCCCGACGCCACCCGGGAAGAAATCGTTGCCGCCGCCCGGGCCGCCCACGCCCACGAGTTCATCCTGCGGCTGCCCCAGGGTTACGACTCCCTGGTGGGCGAACGGGGCCAGGCCCTGTCCGGCGGCGAGCGCCAGCGCATCTCCATTGCCCGCGCCCTGCTCATCAACCCGCGCATCCTCATCCTCGATGAAGCCACCGCCTCGGTGGATACCACCACGGAAAAGGAAATCCAGAAGGCCCTCGACAACCTCGTGCAAGGCCGCACCACCATTGCCGTGGCCCACCGCTTGTCCACCCTGCGCAAGGCCAACCGCCTCGTGGTCATGGACCGGGGCCGCATTGTGGAAGTGGGCAGTCACGAAGAACTCATGGCCGCCCAGGGCCACTACTGGCGGCTCTATCAGGCGCAACTGCGCCACGCCGAATCCCTGGCCGAAAACCTCGACATCAGCGAGGCCCACGCATGAGCCACGATCAAAGCTACCAACTGAGCCGCGACCCCTTGGGCCGCCTCGTCTATACCGGCAACGGCGAAACCCACGTGGGCATCGTCCCCGTGCGGGCCTTCCCCATCGGCCAGCCCGACCGGGGTATCTCCCTGGTCAGCCCCGACGGCCACGAACTGGTGTGGATCGACCAACTCACCGACCTGCCGGAAAACCACCGCCAACTGGTGGAAGAAGAACTGGCCGGACGGGAATTCATGCCCGAAATCCGCCGCCTCAAGGGCGTCAGCGCCTTCGTCACCCCCAGCACCTGGACCGTGGAAACCGACCGGGGCACCGTGGATTTCATCCTCAAGGGCGAAGAAGACATCCGCCGCATCAGCGGCCCCGTGCTGCTGGTGTCCGACAGCAACGGCATCCACTACCTGATCCGCGACGCGTCGGCCCTGGATCGCCACAGCCGCAAGCTGCTGGATCGTTTTCTATAAGCCGGGCGAGAAGGACGAGGCATGTACGGCGGGCACAACCTCGCTCCTCGTCGGCAGACGCCCCAGCAAGAGGCCGCGCCATCCCATGGGTCGCCCGCCCAGCGCCGTTGGAACATGCTGGCCATGAATACAGGCATCCGCCGCCTGCTCCAACTTTGCCTGTGCTGGCTGCTGACCGCTTTTGCCCCCCTGTATGCCGCCACCTACACTTTTTCCGGCGGCAGCTTCCCCACCTGTTCCAGCGGCTGGTCATCCTCCGGCAGCACGTGGACCTGCACCAGTAGCATCAACCTGGCCAATGGCGACAAAATCCTGCCCGCCAGCGCCATCACCGTCGTCGCCCGGGCCGGAATCACCCTGTCGGGCAACAACACCGTGGGCAGTTCCTCGGTCACGGTCAACCTGACGACCACCTATGGCGACTTCACCAGCAGTGCCACCAGCACCATCTACGGCAGCGTCACCACGGACTCCGGAGATGCATCCCTGACCGGTACCACCGTCAACGGCAATATCGTCACCGGCTCCGGCGCCATCACCCTCAACACTGTCACGGTGACCGGCAGCCTTACCGCCGATTCGGGCAATATCACGCTGACCGGCTCCTCAGTCAGCGGCGGCATTACCACCAACGGCTGGCTGAGCATCTCCGGCGGCAGCGTCGGTGGCAATGTCTCCGCCAAAAATGGTGTCACTTCCAGCAGCGGCACCACCTTCGCTGGCAACGTGGCGGCCAGCAACGGCGCCGTTTCCCTGAGCGGTGGATCGGTCACGGGCAGCGTCAGTTCGGTCTGTTGCGCTGTAACCACCAGCAACACCAACGTCGGCAACGGCATCAGCAGCACCAACAATACCGTCACCATCACCGGCGGCACGGTTTCCGGCAACATCTATTCCGCCGGCGGCAGCGGCATCATCATCACCAATGCCACCATCCTCAGTGCCACCATTTCCGATGGCGACATCACCGCCACCAACGTGCGCATCACCATCACCAACAGCACCATCGGCACCCCCAGCACGCCGGTGAACGTCACCTCCAACAACAACGTCACCATCAGCGGCTCCACCATCTACGGCGACGTCACCGCCGGCAACTGGAGCACCGCGCTGAGCATCGACTCCTCCAGCACCATCTACGGTACCTGCACGTCGAACAGCAATTCCAACGTCAGCCCACCGGACTACCCACGCTGCACAACCGCCAGTGGAGTAAACACCGCCCGTTTCAACGCCTGCCACAACTACGCCTCCGGCAGCTGCTCAGTGGCGGCCGGTCGCCTATACACCCGCCTCGCCGGCACCGCGTTCTCGACCGACCTGGTTGCGCTCAAGGCCGATGGCACGGTGGACAGCAGCTTCACCGGCAAGGTCACGGTCAGCCTCATCGCCCGCGCAACCAGCGGTGGCGCCCTGGATGGCAACAATTGCTTTACGCCCGATGCCACCCAGGCCGTGGACAATGCCGTCACCAGTTTTGCCGCTGGCCGTTTGACGGTCAGCGCAACCCTCTCGACCGCCTATCAGGACGTCCGTTTCAAATTCGTCTGCAATGCGACGAATTGCGCCCCCTCCGGGCTGACCTCGTGCAGTGCCAACAATTTCGCCGTACGTCCCAGCGGGTTTACCGCCATCAGCGCCTCCGCCAACGCCGATGCCAGCGGCAGCTCGACGACTGCGACGCCCACGGTGGCGGCCGGCGGCGCGTTCACCCTGAGCGCCACCGCCCAGGCCGGCTACAACGGTACGCCGAAAATCAATACCGCCCAGGCGGTCGCCCATGGCGGTGCCGTTGCCACCGGCGTGCTTGCCGGCAGTTTCAACGCTGGCAACGTCGCCACCGGCGTCGCCAGCGGCAACAGTTTCACTTACACCGAGGCAGGTTACTTCCGCCTGGGCATCAATGGCATCTACGACGACAGCTTTACCTTCGTTGACCAGGCGGTGGGCGACTGCACCAGCGACTACTCGAATACCCTGGTTGGAGGGAAATACGGCTGCTACTTTGGCAACACGGCAGCAACCAGCTATTTCGGCCGCTTCATCCCCCACCACTTTGCCACGGCGGTGGCTCAGCATGGCTGCCCCTCGGGCAGCTTCACCTATTCGGGCCAGCCGCTGACCCTCACCGTGACCGCCCTGAACAGTGGTGGCGACACTACCCGCAACTACCACGGCAGTGCCCCCGTCTTCGCCAAGGCAACGACGCTCTCCGCCTGGGCATCGGACGGCACCACGGCCAATCCGGGCAGTGGCACCCTGTCCCCCACCAGCCTGGCCGTTACCGCCTTCTCCTCCGGCGTCGCCAATGCCACGCCCAGCTACAGCTATGCGGCCAAACTGACCGCCGCCAACACCCTGCGCCTGCGCGCCGTGGATAGCGAAGGCGTGTCTTCGGCCAGCGGCAGCGAAGGCACCAGCCCCATCCGGAGCGGCCAATTGCGCCTGTACAACGCCTTCGGTTCCGAAAACGCCACCCTTTCCCTGCCGGTGCAAGCCCAATACTGGAGCGGTAGCAGTTGGGTACTCAATAGCGACGACAATTGCACCACCGTCCCCGTCAGCGGCTTCTTCCTGAGTGGTGCCCTTGCCGCCAAGACCAGCGTGAATACCGCCCTGGTCTTGAGCGGCGGCAAAGGCAATGTGGTGTTGAAGTCCCCCGCCCCCACCACGGGCAGCGTGGACGTGGCGGCCGACCTCGGCAGCAGCGGCAGCGATGTCTCCTGCCTGTCCAGCCATGGCGGCACCGCGGCCAATCTGCCCTGGCTGCGCTCCCGCAACGGCAATTGCGCCGCGACCTACGACCGCGATCCCTCGGCCCGGGCCACGTTTGGCGTCTATGCACCCGAAACCAAACGCACCGTCCATATCCGGGAGCTGTATTAAATGGCCAAAGCCCACGGCGGATTCACCACCATCGAGCTGGTGGTCGTGCTGGTCCTGTTGGGGATTCTGGCTTTCAGCTTCATGACCCGCTGGAACAACATCGAGCTTCAGGCCGCGACCTTCCACGATAAAACCGTCGCCGCACTGCGCCATGGGCAAAAAACCGCCACCAGCCACCGTCGCGTGGTCTGTGTCGGCTTCAGCGCGGCCACCGTCACCCTGACCATGGCCCTGGCCAGCGGCTCGACCGCATCCTGTAGCACCGCCCTGCTCCTGCCCGGCGACTCGACGAATGTGGTGACCAGTCCGAACAGCGGCAGCGTCTACTTCAGCCCGGTTCCCGCCGGCTTCAGTTTCCTGCCGGATGGCTCCGCGGCGGACCGGACCCTCGCCATCGGCGGCCAACCCGCCATCACCGTGGTCGGCAAGAGCGGCTATGTCCAATAACGCCAACCGGGGCATGACCCTGATCGAATTGATCGTGGCCATCGCGGTCATCAGCGTGGGCCTGGCCGGCGTGCTGCTAGCCTTGAATACCGTGCGCAACAGCGCGGCCCCCCTGGTGCTCAAACAATCCCTGGCCATCGCCGACGTGGTGATGGAAGAAATCCTGCTCAAGCCCCACGCCGTTTCCGGTACCGCGCCGACCAATGGCGCCACCACCTGCGGCAGCACGGCCGCCGTGCGTACCGGATTCGACGATGTACGCGACTACAACGGCTACCAGACCACCGGTTTCTGCGACATCACGGGCACGGCCGTGGCCGGGCTGGAAGGCTATAACCTGAAAGTCGCCGTCAGCAGCGGCACTTGGCAGGGGATTGCGAATTCCCTGCAAATCGTGGTCACGGTCAACCATGGCAGTGACGTCCAAACCCTCACCGGGTGGCGCACCCCCTACGCCCAATGAAGCATCGCGGCTTTACCCTCATCGAGCTGGTGGTCGTCATCACGGTGACGGGCATCCTGTTCGCGGTGATCGGCCTCAACATCAAGCCGGCCTTTGACAGCTATGTGGATAGCCGCCGCCGGGCCGAACTGACCGACATGGCCGACACTGCCTTGCGGCGCATGACCAAGGATATCCGCGCCGCGGTGCCCAACTCGATTCAATCCTACAGTGCCAGTTGTTTCCAGCTTGTCCCCACCATTGGCGGCGGTCGCTACCGCATGGCCTCCGACACCGTAAACGACAGCGGCACCCTGCCCTGCACGCCGTCGGCCACGTGCAGCGCCCCCCTGGATGCCAGCCAAGCCACCACGGTGTTCGATGTTCTCTCCCCCCTCGCCACCCTGCCCAGCGCCAACGACTGGGTGGTGATCGACAACCAGAACACGAGCGACGTCTACAACGGCGGCAACCGGGGGCAAATCAGTGCCATCCAAAGCGCCCCGACCCTGCCCAGGACCAGCGATGGCCTGTACCGGATCACCATCGCCAGCACCGCCTTCCCCGCTGGTTACGACGGCGGACGCTTCGCCCTGGTGGCCAATGCCGAACAAACCGTTTTCTACAGTTGCATCGGCGGCAAGCTGTACCGGACCACCGCCGCCTTCGGCGCGACCGCCACCACCTGCAACGCGACCAGCGGCGATATCGTCGCCACCGATGTCACCGGCTGTTCCTTCGTCTATGACCCCAATCAGGGGGCGACCCAACAAAGCGGTTTCCTCTGGATGCGCCTGGTACTGGGTAGCGGCGGTGAAAGCGTAGTGCTTTCCCACGGCGCCCACGTGGACAACGTGCCATGAAGCGGCAAAAGGGATTCGGCGCCATCGTCGCCATCGTGCTGCTGGTGCTGCTCGCCAGCATTTCCGTGGCCATCGTCGCCCTCGGCGCAACGCAGCAAACCACCCTGGCCCAGGATGTGCTCTCCGCACGGGCCTGGCAGGCTGCCCGGGCAGGCAATGAATGGGGGCTTTATTACGCCCTGAACAACCAGAACTGGGCCGGTGCCAATACGAGCTGCGCCACCGCCAGCCAAAGCAAAACCCTCAACCTGACGACGGAAACCGGCATGTACGTTACCGTGACCTGCGATTCCTGGCTCTATAACGAGGGGGAGGACACGCCGGGCAGCGCCAAGACCGTCAGGATTTACCGCATTGTCGCCGTCGCCTGCCCGGCCACGAGTTGCCCGGCCAGCGATGCCAGCGTCAGCCGGATCGGCTACGTGGAGCGGCGGCGCATGGTGATCGCCACCGGCAGTTAGCCGGCAGCGGACAAAACCGCCGTGCTTATTGGATGGTGATGGTGACCTCGCCGGTCGCCGGTGCCGCCCCCGTATCGGTCACTGGCTCCACCAGGGGCTTGGGCGCCTCCGGCGGCGGCGTCAAATCCTTGATCAGACCGGTATTTCCCGATTCCCGCGCCCAGTCCTGGGCCGTCCGGCCCTGGGGATCCTTGAGCCCCAGATCAGCGCCCTTTTGTTTGAGCAGGGCCACCACCTGGCCGTGTCCATGGCGGGCGGCCAGCATCAGCGCGGTTTGCTGGTTGGCGGCCAGGGCATTGATTTCGGCCCCATGGTCCAGCAGATAGGCCACCACGGTGGCATGCCCTTGAAAAGCCGCGTAGTGCAAGGGCGTCCAGCCATCATGGTTCACCCAGGCGCCGGCTTTGACGAGCTTTTCCACGGCCTCCACGTCGCCATTGAAGGCGGCCAACATCAGGGCGTCGTCGCCATACCGGTTTCTTTTCAGCAGGCTGGCGCGGTTCTTCAACAGCACGTCGAGCAGCTGATGGTTGTTGGTGCGGGCAGCGATCATGGTCAAGGTCGTGCCGTCCCGGTCCGTCGTGTTGACGTCCATACCCTTCGCCAACAACTCAAGGACCTTCTCGGTTTCATTGTTCGCGGCGAAGGCCATCAGATCGTCGTAGGCGCCGGCCAAGGCCGAACCGGCAACTAAGGAAATACCGATGGATAGACAGAGGGCACGAACCGTCTGCGGAAAAGGCTTAGTGGGCTTGGGCATGGTCGAACAGGGTGAAAAAGTTGCGGGTGGTGGCTTCGGCCAAGGCCGGATAGGCCATGGCGCGCTCCACCGCGATGGATTCGGCCACGTGGCGGACATAGGCCGGTTCATTCGTTTTGCCCCGATGGGGCGTCGGCGCCAGATAGGGGGAATCGGTCTCCACCAATAGCCGATCGAGGGGCACGAACTTGGCGACTTCCTTGACCTGGGCAGCGTTCTTGAAGGTAACGATGCCGGACAGGGAGATGTAGAAGCCCAAATCAAGGGCCTGCCGGGCCACCGCCACGGTTTCGGTGAAACAGTGGAACACGCCGGTCTTGGCCCCCGCCCCCTCTTCCCGCAGGATGGCCAGGGTATCTTCGGCGGAGTTGCGGGTGTGGATGATCAAAGGCTTGCCACAGGCCTTGGCGGCGCGGATATGGACACGGAAGCGCTCCCGCTGCCATTCCAAATCGCCGGTGAGCCGGTAGTAGTCGAGGCCGGTTTCGCCGATGGCGACTACCTTGGGATGCCGGGCGCGGGTCAGTAGATCCTCCTCGTTCAGGCCAACGGCAGGGTTTTCCGCGTCCCCTTCGGTGTCGGGGTGCACGCCCACGGCGGCAAACAGGTTGTCATGCTGCTCGGCCAAGGCCAGCACGGCGGGAAAGCGGTCCAGGGTCACACCGGCCACCAGGGCCCAACCGACATCCTGGGCTTTCATGGCCGCCAGAATGGCATCGGTACGCTGGGCCAGATCGGGAAAATCCAAGTGGCAGTGGGAGTCGACAAGCAAGTTCATGGGGAAATTTCAGCGCTTGGCGGCAGCCGTCGCCATGGCATAGCGGGCCGCCAAGTCTTCGAGAAAGAGTTGGGGGTTGAGGGGATGGCGGGCCGTCGCCCGGATTCTCAGCAATTCCTTGTGGAACTTGAGCAAACGAGCCGCGTCGCAGGCGGCCGCGATGCGCGCCAAGGCCGTCCGCTGGGACAGCAGGAAACGGGGCGGCGCCCCCAAGGCGGCACGCAATAGGTCATGCAACCATTTTTGCAGGGTGTTCACGAGTTCCTCATTGCTGTAGCCCCCCTTGACCAGGGCATCCCATTGGGCCGCCGTGGCGATGGGGTCGGCAACACCGGCGCTCAAACTGGCGATGAGGCTGGCCGCCCCTTCGTCCTTGCCGGCTTCCGCATTTTCCAGGGCCGCGATGGGGCTGCCCCCCGAAAGACGCAATGCGTCCTCGGCATTCTTCAGTCCCTGGGCCTTCAGCCAAGCCACGGCGGCCGACGTCTCCGGCAGGCCGAAATTGATCTGGCGGCAGCGACTGCGGAGGGTCGGCAATAGATTGCGCCAATTCGATGAAACCATTAAGAAATAAACATTTGCCGGAGGCTCTTCAAGTACTTTCAGCAGTGCATTGGCGGCCGCGGCATTCATCGCCTCGGCGGGTTCGACGATCACCACCCGGCGGCCATTGCGATGACTGCCAACGAAAATAAAGTCCTCCAGGGCCCGCACCTGCTCGATCTTGATCACCGTCGAGGGTTTGGCCGGTTTCTTGGCTGCTGCGGCTTTTTTGATGCTTTTCTTGGCGGGCGCCTCGTCGTCGCCCCCCTCGGGCTCCTCGTCGCTTTCCAGGGCGACCCGACGGAAATCCGGGTGATTGCCGCCGGCGAACCAATGGCAGGCCTCGCAGTGGCCGCAGGCTTGGTTGCCCTGAGGGCTTTCACAGAGCAAACGGGCCGCCAGGGCCTCGGCAAATCGCCCCTTGCCGACGCCGGCCGGACCCGCCAGCAACATGGCGTGGTGCAAGGTTTCCGGTCTTTGCCAAAGCTCATCCCATAGGGATTTATGCCAATCAAAGCATTGATTAACAGACACTTGAGATCCTATCTTCAAGTTGTTTCTTTATTTCATCCCGGGTCTGGCTCGCATCCACCAGACAGTAACGGGCAGGCGCCTCATCACGCCGCCGATGGTAGCCCGCCCTGACCCGTTCGAAAAAGGCCTGCTGCTCCAACTCGAAACGATCCGGTGCATGCCCGGTACTGGCCAGCCGCTGCCGGGCAATGGCCGGATCGAGATCGAACAGGAATGTCAGGTCCGGCCGCAAGGCCAGCGATCCCTCGCCCTGCACCCAGCTTTCCAGTTGTTTGAGCTTGTCCCAGTCCAATTGGCGACCACCGCCCTGATAGGCAAAGCTGGCATCGGTGAAGCGGTCGGACACCACCCAGTCCCCCCGGGCCAGGGCCGGTTCGATGACCTGGGCGATGTGCTCGCGGCGGGCGGCAAACATCAGCAACGCTTCGGTTTCCATGTGCATGGGCTCGGACAAGAGCAAGGCCCGCAGCTTTTCGCCAAGGGGCGTACCTCCCGGTTCGCGGGTGGAAATCACGGTCTTGCCCTTGCCTTGCAGGTAGTCCACCAGCCAGGCGTGGTGGGTGCTCTTGCCGGCACCGTCGATGCCTTCAAGGGTGATGAACTTGCCGCGCGCGGGGCTGCTTGCTGGGCTCGCTGAGCTCACTGGGGATTGGCCTTTCTCTTCTGATAACGCTGCACGGCCCGGTTGTGTTCATCCAGGGTGCGGGAAAACTCGCTGCTGCCGTCGCCCCGGGCGACGAAATAGAGTTTGTCGCTTTGCGGCGGATGCAATGCCGCGCGCAAGGCGGCAAGCCCCGGCATGGCAATGGGGGTGGGCGGCAAGCCGGGGCGGGTATAGGTGTTCCACGGCGTATCGCTCGACAAATCGCCCTTGCGCAGATTGCCATCAAAGGACTCTCCCAGGCCGTAGATGACCGTGGGGTCGGTTTGCAGCAGCATGCCGCTGCGTAGGCGATTGACGAAAACCGCCGCGATCTGGGGGCGATCGGCAGGCTTGCCGGTCTCCTTCTCGACGATGGAGGCCATGATCAAGGCGTCGTAGGGGCTGCGATAGGGCAGGCCATTCTGGCGGGACGCCCAGTTTTCCTCCAAATGCCGCACCATGGCCCGATGGGCCCGGCGCAACACATCAAGATCGCTGGACTGCTTGGCGAACAGGTAGGTATCGGGGAAGAACCAGCCCTCCGGCTGGGCAGTGGGCAAGCCCAGCTTCTGCGCCAGGTCACGATCGGACAGCGCGGCGGACTCGTGGCGCAAGTCGGGATGGGCATCCAGCGCCGCCCGCAATTGGCGGAAGGTCCGGCCTTCCACCAATAGCAGCTCGC
This sequence comes from Denitratisoma sp. agr-D3, assembly GCF_054658675.1. NCBI lineage: Bacteria > Pseudomonadati > Pseudomonadota > Betaproteobacteria > Nitrosomonadales > Sterolibacteriaceae > Denitratisoma > Denitratisoma sp. agr-D3. The sequence goes on from NZ_BAAGIA010000004.1 coordinate 311,900, forward strand.
TTTGATTGACGTCGCCCCGGGTCAGCTTGTCCAGCAAGCCCATGGGCGTCACGCCCTGCTCCACCAGATAGCTACCGGCCTTGATGTCGGCGGCGCGGCCCAGCAAACGTCCGAACAGGGAGAACTGCCAGGGCGCGAAGCCCAGTCCGGCCTCGCTCATGCGCCGCGAAGCGACGGACAGGCTGTCACCGGGCGGAATATCGAATTCAAGGGGGCTGGTGGCCAGTCGTAGGGGCTGGCTGGCGAACCACAGGCCGGCGCCGGCCGCGACCAACAGAGCCAACAGCAGGACAAGGAAAAGATACTTGAGAAACCGCATTGAAAGGGGCGCAGAAAGTGAGCCTCTATAATAGCCCAGCCCTCCCCAACCCAGCCCGAGACCAGAACATCATGACCCAACAAAACAGCCCTTGGTCCGCCTTGATCGGGACCGACTCCCTGGCCCATATCGGCGACCCCGCAGCGGAAGTCCAGGCAGTCGCCAGCGCCACGGTCGTGGCCCCCTTGGACGATTTCGCCGTCATCCGCGCCAGCGGTGAGGAAGCCCTTTCCTTCCTGCACAACCTGCTCACCAACGACGTCAATGGCCTGGCCGCCGACGGACTGCGCAAGGCCGGTTTCTGTACGCCCAAGGGCCGCCTTTTGGCGGATTTCCGTCTCTGGCGCGAAGGGGATGACGTGTTGTTGTCCCTGTCCGCTGACATCCACGCCGTCATCCTGAAAAAACTATCCATGTACGTGCTGCGAGCCAAGGTCAAGCTCAGCGACGCCAGCGCTGATCGGCTGCTGCTGGGCATTGCCGGCCCCGAGGCCGGAGCACTGGTCGCCGACCTGGCGGGCACAGCCCCCGCAACCGGCACAACCGCCGCATTTCCCCAGGGATCGGTGTTGGCCTGGGACGAGCGCCGCTATTGGCTGTCGCTGCACGCCGATGCCGCCTTGGACCTGTGGCGGCGGCTTTCCAGCCGGGCAACCCCGGTGGGCACCCAGGCCTGGCGGGCGGTGGACATCGCCGCCGGCGAACCCCGCATCCTGGCTGCCACCCAGGAGGAGTTCATCCCCCAAATGATCAACTTCGCCCAGGTGGGCGGTCTGTCCTTCAAGAAAGGCTGCTATCCCGGCCAGGAAATCGTCGCCCGCACCCAGTACCTGGGCAAGATCAAGCGCCACATGTACCGCGCTACCGTGGCAAGCCAGGAAGCGTCGCCCGGTACCCCCGTCTATGCCCCGGAAACCGGTGAGCAGGCCTGCGGCAACATCGTCCTGTCGGCGCCGACCCAAGGGGGTAACGAAGTCCTCGCGGTAATCCAGACCTCCTGCGCCGAGGCCGGCCAGCTAACCCTTGGGCGTCCCGATGGCCCTGCCTTGAGCCTGCTGCCCCTTCCCTATGCGGTGGAATGACCGCGCCTGACTCCCCGTGTGCTTGATCCTATTGGCCTGGCGAGCCCATCCCGACTTCCCCCTGGTGGTCGCCGCCAACCGGGATGAGTTCCATGCCCGCCCCACGGCGCCGGCCGGTTTCTGGCCCGACCATCCGCAAGTCCTGGCGGGGCGGGACTTGGTGGCCGGTGGTACCTGGATGGGCACGACGAAACATGGGCGCTTCGCCGCCCTGACCAACTTCCGCGACCCCGCCCACATGCGCCGGGAGGCCCCTTCCCGCGGCCCCTTGGTCAGCGATTTCCTGTGCGGCGCCATGGCGCCCCTCCCCTATCTGCAATCCCTGGCCGCCCATGCCGGCGACTTCAACGGATTCAATCTGCTGGCGGGCGACCGGCAGGAAATTTATTGGTACAGCAACGTTGCGGGGCAGATCCATGCCCTGGCGCCCGGGGTTTACGGCCTCTCCAACGAACTGCTGGACACTCCCTGGCCGAAGGTCGAAGCCGCCAAGTCTGACCTGGCCCAGGCCCTGGACGAACTGCCGGACGAGCGCAATCTGTTCCATTTGCTGAGGGACGACCATGTCCATCCCGATGACACGCTACCGCGCACGGGGGTGAGCCTGGAACTGGAGCGCATGCTCTCCGCCGCCTTCATCAAGGATGCCCGCGGACACTACGGCACCCGCAATTCCACCCTGCTGCTGCGGCACCGCTCAAACCGCGTCTGTTACGACGAACAAAGCTGGCTACCGGACGCCAGCCTCGGTCCCCGCCACCGCTTCGTCTTTACCCTGTCGAGTTGAAGAAAACCCCATGAAACACAACGACCACGCACCGGAAACACCGGCCACCCAATTCCTCGCCAAGCACGGCATCGCCCATTCCAACCACCTCTATGCCTACGAAGAGCATGGTGGCACCAAGGTATCAGCACGGGAACTGAACGTCGCCGAACATGCCGTGGTCAAGACCCTGATCATGGAGGATGAGGCCGCCAAGCCCCTAATCGTGCTGATGCACGGCGATTGCAAGGTGAGCACCAAGGAGTTGGCACGCCAGATCGGCTGCAAGAAAGTCGCCCCCTGCGCGCCGGAGACCGCCAATCGCCACAGCGGCTACCTGGTGGGTGGCACCTCGCCCTTCGGCACCAAGAAGGCCATGCCCGTTTACATGGAACAGTCGATCCTGGACCTACCCCTGGTCTACATCAACGGCGGACGACGGGGATATTTGGTGGGCGTGCATCCCCACGATATCCAGAAAGCCCTGCGACCGACCCTGGTCACCGTGGCGCTGAAGGACTGACGCCCGGACCAGCCTTACCGCACCATGAGCTGGTGGGGAATACCGGCCTCCATGAACGGCTCCCCGACGGGGAGAAAACCGAAGGGCCGGTAGAAGTCCATCGCCTGGCTTTGGGCATGAAGCGCCAAGGAGGCCAAATCCGCTGCCGCCGCCTCATCGAGCAGTCGATCCATCAAGGCCTGGCCGACGCCCTTGCCGCGCCAGGGCGACAGCACCGCCAAGCGGCCGATATGCCCATCGGGCAACAGCCGGCCGGTCCCGATCGGCTCCCCGCCGGGCCCCAGCGCCAGGACATGACGGGAGACGGGGTCGAACTCGTCGACTTCCATGTGCACCGGTACGCCCTGCTCCCTCACGAAAACCTGCTCCCTGACTAGGTAGGCCGCGGACGCCAGTTCATCCCAGGTACCAGAGCGCAAGGAAAATTCGACAATATTGACCGGCGCATAGGGCGGCACCCGGTCAAATAGTTCGATCAGTTGGGCGTTGTCCATGCGTATGCACCCGTGGGAACCGGGCTCGCCCAGGCGGGTGACCGGGGGCGTGCCATGGATGTAGACATAGCGCCGCATGGTGTCCACCTCGCCCAAACGATTGAAGCCCTGCTCCCGACCGGAGAGCCAGAGAATCCGGGTCAGAATCCAATCCCGCTCGGGGAAGGCGGCGCCCAGTTCCGGGGTCCACACCTCGCCGGTCGGACGCCGGGCGACGAACACGGCATTGGCAGGCTGGCCTGCGCCGATCTTGGCCCGGATCAGGTGCTTGCCCCGGGGCGTCTGATAGCTGCCACTCACCTCGCCAGCGCCCTTGGCCGCCGTGGAAACGGGATAACGGGCCAGCAAGCGGCCATCCGTTTGCCGCAACTCCAGGCTTTGCTCGGCAATACTGATGCGGAGGCGCAGGTCTTGGTCAGACATCAGGCCACCAGGGTCTTGCCCCGCCGCGCGGCGAAAAAGGAGGACAGCAACTGGCCACACTCCTCGGCCAACAGGCCGCCAGTGACGTGGGCATGATGGTTGAGTCGCGTTTCCTGATAAAGATTGATGACACTGCCGGCGACGCCGGTCTTGGGATCCTTGGCGCCGTAGATCACCCTGGCGATGCGGGCGTGCATGATCGCGCCGGTGCACATGACACACGGCTCCAGGGTCACGTAAAGCTCGCAATGGGGCAGGCGGTAATTGCCCAGGCGCTGGGCCGCATCCCGCAGGGCCATGACCTCGGCGTGGGCGGTGGGATCATGGCGGCCGATGGGCTGATTGAAGCCCCGCCCGACCACCTCGCCGTCGCGCACTACCACCGCCCCCACGGGCACCTCGCCCAGGGCCGCGGCCTCCTTGGCCAAGTCCAGGGCCATGCGCATGAATGTCTCGTTCATGGGCCGGATTATGCCCGTGTTGCCCATGTTCCCGTCCACGAAAAAGGGCCTGCAAGGCAGGCCCTTCCACGAATTACCATCGACCAAGAATCAGGGCATCAACTCGTTGAGCAGATTGTCCACTTCGCTTTGGGTCAGACGGTTTTCTTCTATGGTGCCACCACCCTCGACGACGATGATGGCGCCCACCAAGGCCTTCATGGACTTGCGCAGGGCCTGCCCCGCCAGATCCTGAAACTCCTGGGCGACGATGATGTTGGTCAGGTGATCATCCGCCAGCTTGAGAGCAGCCTCGATATCCTTGCGGCTCCAATCCTTGCCCAGGTTGAGCTTGAGCTTGTCCAGCACCGCCTTGGCGGCCTCCGCTTCGAGCAGGGACTTGTTGGCGGCGTCGCTGGTCATGCGCTCGACGCTGCCGAGAATGTTGGCGACGCTCTTGGGATTGTCGCTGGTGGAGGACTTGCCCAAACCCTTGGCGGCCTTACTCAATTCCTTCGCCAAGGACTTGAGTTCGTTCAATACCTCGCCGGTTTTGGGCGCACCCGGCTTGACGCTGCGACCGGCCGGTCTTGCGGCTGCTCGCTTGACGGGAGCAGCTTTTACGGTGGGTTTGGAAACCGCTTTGACGGCCGGCTTTTTCGCCGGAGCCTTCTTGGCAGCCGTTTTGCTGGCCGCGACGGGTTTCTTGGCAACGCTTGCTTTTGCTGTCGCGGACTTCGCTGCTGGTTTCTTCATGCACGCCTCCCTTCAGTCAAGACAGAAGGAAGGGTAACAGGAGTGTGACCCTTAGGGTGCAATCCGGCGACAAATACCGGGAAAACCGTGGGAAGAAAGGGAGTTGGGGTGGCTGATGGGACTCGAACCCACGACGACAGGAATCACAATCCTGGACTCTACCAACTGAGCTACAGCCACCACCGTTTGAAATCGGCGCTTACTGCGGATACTACTTTACTGGCCCGCCCGAAGGGACTCGAACCCCTAACCCCCGGCTTAGAAGGCCGGTGCTCTATCCGGTTGAGCTACGGGCGGTTCGGGTACTGCAAGACCACTCTTCGAAGCGAACTGGTCGGGGTAGAGGGATTCGAACTCTCGACATCCTGCTCCCAAAGCAGGCGCGCTACCGGGCTGCGCTATACCCCGAAGAGGCGCGCATTCTAGCCGTGTCGGTAATTCAGGTCAAACATTTTTGCTAGTTTTTCTCCCTGGAGAAAGAGAAGCCGGCCCATTAAAACTTTAGCTTGCGACTGTCTAGGCTTTCGTTTATAAAGCCCGCTTTTCATCGCCCGTGGATGTTTCAAAAATGGCTGAAGATCTGCTGCACAAGAAACAATTTCCCGCCTATGTGCCCAAGAAAGGCGAGGAATACATGAACGAGAAACAGCTCGCGCATTTTCGCGGCATCTTGGACTCCCTGAAGGAAGAGCTTCAGGAGGACATCGAGCGGACGGTACATACCATGCAGGACGAGGCGACCGTCTTCGCCGACCCCAACGACCGCGCCAGCCAGGAATCCGACATCGCCCTGGAACTGCGCAACCGGGACCGCGAACGCAAGCTGATCAAGAAAATCGACGAATCCATCGCCGCCATCGACAGCGGCGACTACGGCTACTGCGAGAGCTGCGGCGTCGAAATCGGCCTCAAGCGCCTGGAAGCCCGCCCCACCGCCACCCTGTGCATCGACTGCAAGGAACTGGAAGAGCGCCGCGAGAAGCAAATGGCCAAATGATTGGTCGGGGCGGCCCGCCGCCCTTTCCCACCGGCGCCGTTGCCGGTTCGGTAAAACAAAAAAGGACGCCGAGGCGTCCTTTTTTGTTGGTCAGCGTACGCTTCAGTCGCCGATCTCGGCAGCGGGAGCGGAAGGCTCCAGCAGGGCCTTCATGGACAGGCGGACGCGGCCCTTGTCGTCGGTCTCGATGACCTTGACACGCACCACTTGGCCTTCCTTGAGGTAATCGGCCACGGCATTGACGCGCTCGTTGGCGATCTGGGAAATGTGCAGCAGGCCGTCCTTGCCGGGCAGCACTTGCACGATGGCGCCGAAGTCCAGCAGACGCTGCACGGTGCCTTCGTAGATCTGGCCCACTTCCACCACGGCGGTGATTTCCTCGATGCGCTTCTTGGCCACCTGGGCGGCGTCGGAATTGACGGAGGAGATGGTCACGGTGCCGTCGTCGGTGATGTCGATGACACAACCGGTTTCTTCGGTCAGGGCACGGATGGTGGCGCCGCCCTTGCCGATCACGTCGCGGATCTTCTCGGGGTTGATCTTGATGGTGATCATGCGGGGGGCGAACTCGGACACTTCGGTACGGGCACCGGACACGGTGGCCTTCATCTTTTCCAGGATGTGCAGACGGGCGTCCTTGGCCTGAGCCAGGGCCACTTGCATGATTTCCTTGGTGATGCCTTGGATCTTGATGTCCATCTGCAGGGCGGTCACGCCAGCGTCGGTACCAGCCACCTTGAAGTCCATGTCGCCCAGGTGATCTTCGTCACCCAGGATGTCGGTCAGCACGGCGAAGCGGTTGCCTTCCTTGATCAGACCCATGGCGATACCGGCCACGTGGGCCTTGAGGGGGACGCCGGCGTCCATCAGGGCCAGGGAGCCGCCGCAAACGGAAGCCATGGAAGAGGAACCGTTGGACTCGGTGATTTCGGACACCACGCGCATGGTGTAGCCAAATTCTTCGGCGCTGGGCAGCACGGCCACCAGGGCGCGCTTGGCGAGGCGGCCATGGCCGATTTCGCGACGCTTGGGGCTGCCTACGCGGCCACACTCGCCAGTGGCGTAGGGAGGCATGTTGTAGTGAAGCATGAAGCGTTCGCGGTATTCGCCTTGCAGGGCGTCGATGATTTGCTCGTCACGGTTGGTGCCCAGGGTGGCCACCACCAGACCCTGGGTTTCGCCACGGGTGAACAGGGCGGAACCGTGGGTGCGGGGCAGCACGCCGGTACGGATGGTGATGGGACGCACGGTACGGGTGTCGCGGCCGTCGATACGGGGCTCACCGGCCAGGATCTGGCTGCGGACGATGCGGGCTTCCAGTTCGAACAGCAGATTGCCGACGGTGTTGGCATCGGGGCCACCTTCCACGCACAGAGCCTCGACCACCTTCTTACCGATTTCGCGGGTCTTCTGCGTGCGGGCTTGCTTGCTGGTGATGCGATAGGCTTCGCGCATGTCGGCTTCGGCCAGTTCGTTGATCTTGGCGATCAGGGCTTCGTCCTTGGCGGGGGCTTGCCAATCCCATTCGGGCTTGCCGGCCACTTCCACCAGTTCATTGATGGCCTTGATAGCGGCTTGCATCTGGTCGTGACCAAACACTACGGCGCCAAGCATGACTTCTTCGGACAGTTGCTGGGCTTCGGATTCCACCATCAGCACGGCGCTGGCGGTACCGGCCACCACCAAGTCCAATTGAGTACTTTGCAGTTGGGTCTTGGTGGGGTTGAGAACGTATTGGCCGTCGATGTAACCCACGCGGGCGGCGCCGATGGGGCCGTTGAAGGGAATGCCGGAAATAGCCAGGGCGGCGGAGGCGCCGATCAGGGCGGGGATGTCGGGATCCACTTCGGGATTGCAGGACATCACGGTACACACCACCTGGACTTCGTTATAGAAGCCATCGGGGAACAGGGGGCGGATGGGACGATCGATCAGGCGGGAAGTCAGGGTTTCCTTTTCGGAAGGACGGCCTTCGCGCTTGAAGAAGCCACCGGGGATCTTGCCGGCAGCGTAGGTCTTTTCAACGTAATCGACGGTCAGGGGGAAGAAATCCTGACCGGGCTTGGCGGCCAGTGCGCCGACCACGGTGGCCAGCACCACGGTGTCGTCCATGTTCACCATCACGGCGCCGCCGGCTTGGCGGGCGATTTCAGCGGTTTCCAGGGTGACGGTATGGGCACCGTAGGTAAAGCTCTTCTTGATTGGATTCAACACAACAGTTTTCCTTTCACTCAACAATTTTTGTCATTCTTTTCAACAACAATAAAAAAGCCGGCACGGCCCCATGGCCGAACCGGCTTTATTGGTGCCCTCAACTGGGGTCACCGGCATTTGCCGCAATAGTCCGCGTGGGCAGAACGATTGGGAAATGAACTTACTTACGCAGACCGAGGCGTTCGATCAGTGCGCGGTAACCGTCGGCGTTCTTGCGCTTCAGGTAGTCGAGCAGCTTGCGACGTTGGCTCACCATCATCAGCAGACCACGACGGGAGTGGTGATCCTTGACGTGTTCCTTGAAGTGGCCGGTCAGGTCGTTGATACGGGCGGTCAACAGGGCGATTTGCACCTCGGGGGAGCCGGTGTCGCCTTGGGCGCGTTGGAAGTCGGTAACGATTTTCGCCTTGTCGGCGGTGGAAATAGCCATTTTGATCAATGTCCTTGCTTGGTTTTTCTGATCCCTCAGGAAGGCCGGCATTATACGCAAGCATCCTTCAGGAACTCAATAATTTCTCGGACTTTTTTGTCCTTTATTCGCTTTTATCCCCATCCTGCGCCTGGGTGGCGACAAGACGACGGGGGTTGAGCCAACCATCGGGCGACATCTCCCCCAGGCCGAGGAAGGCATTACCCGGCCCGTACAGGCGCCATCGCTCCCCTACCCCGGCGTTCCAGCGCAATCCCTGGCCGTGGAGCACCCGCGCCGCCTCCCCATCGTTCAAATCGGCCCGGGGAAGATCGGACACCAGGGCATCCGCCGGTGCCAGCAGCGCATCCCGCGCTGCCAGGTCGGCCGCTTCGAAGGTCTCCAGGCTCACCGCGCCGTCCAACGCCAGACGGCCGATCCGGGTCCGTCGCAGAGCGGCCAAATGGGCGCCGCAACCCAGGACTTCGCCGATATCGGCCGCCAGGGTGCGGATATAGGTCCCCTTGCTGCAATCCACGTCGATCACCGCCTGGTCACCGGAAAACGACAACAGGTCAATCCGGTGAATGCGGATGCGACGGGGCTTGCGCTCAATTTCCACGCCCTGGCGGGCATATTCGTACAAGGGCTTGCCGTCCTTCTTCAGGGCGGAATACATGGGCGGCACCTGGTCCTGCTCACCGACAAAGCGGGTCAAGGCCTGGCGTAGGTCGGCTTCGCTGAAGCCGACGGGACGGGTTTCCAGCACCGTGCCCTCGGCATCGGCCGTGTCGGTGGTGATGCCAAACCGCAGCGTGGCCTGGTAGGCCTTGTCGGCGTCCAGGAGTTCTGAGGAAAACTTGGTGGCCTCACCGAAGCAAAGGGGCAGCAGGCCGGTGGCCAGGGGATCCAGCGTGCCCGTATGGCCGGCCTTGGCGGCATTCAACAGCCAGCGGGCCTTTTGCAGGGCGGCGTTGGAGGTGAAGCCGATCGGTTTGTCCAGCAGCAACACGCCGTCCACGGGACGGCGCGGGGCACGACGGGGCTTGTTCAATTGCTGTCTTCTTGCCCGTCCGGGCTGTTTTGCCGGTCCGAAGCCACGGCCTCGTCAATCAGGCGGGACAACTCGTTGCCCCGTTCCACGGAACCGTCATAGACGAAATGCAACTCAGGCGTATGGTGGATGCGCACCCGCTTGCCCAACTCGCGGCGGAGGAAACCGGCGCTACGCTTGAGGCCGCGCTCCAGGGCTTCCCGCTGGTCGGCGGGAATCAGGGTGGTGTAGAACACCTTGGCGTGGGCATAGTCCGGCGTGATTTCGACGGCCGTCAGGGTGACGAAGGTCACCCGGGGATCCTTGACCTCCAGCCGAATCAGATCCGCCAGCTCGCGGCGGATCTGTTCGACGACTCGGTCTGAACGGGCAAAGCCCTTGTGTTGCGGCACTTACAGGCTCCGGGCGATTTCCTGGATTTCGAAGATTTCCAGTTGGTCGCCTTCCTGGATGTCGTTGAAGTTCTTCAGGGAGAGGCCGCACTCGTAGCCTTCCTTGACTTCCTTCACGTCGTCCTTGAAGCGCTTGAGGGAGTCCAACTCGCCGGTGAAGACCACCACGTTGTCCCGCAGCAGGCGGACCAGGGCGCCGCGCTTGACTTGGCCGGACAGCACCATACAACCGGCAATCGCGCCCACCTTGGAGATGCGGAAGACCTGGCGGATTTCCACGGTACCAATCTGGTTCTCGCGCTTTTCCGGAGCCAACATGCCGGACAGGGCCGCCTTCACCTCATCCACGGCATCGTAGATGATGTTGTAGTAGCGGATATCCACACCGAAGGTTTCGGCCACCTTGCGGGCACCGGCATCGGCACGGGTATTGAAGCCGATGATGACCGCCTTGGAAGCGGAAGCCAGGTTGACGTCGGATTCGGAAATGGCCCCCACGGCGGCGTGGATGACATTGACCTTGACCTCGTCGGTGGACAGTTTTTGCAGGGATTGCACCAGGGCTTCCTGGGAACCTTGCACGTCGGCCTTGATGATCAGGGGCAATACCTTGACCTCGCCCTCGCCCATCTGTTCCAGCATGGACTCCAGCTTGGCGGCCTGTTGCTTGGCCAGGCGCACGTCGCGGAACTTGCCTTGACGGAACAGGGCAATTTCCCGCGCCTTGCGCTCGTCGGCCAGCACCATGGTTTCGTCGCCGGCACCGGGAACCTCGGACAAGCCCTGGATTTCCACGGGAATCGAAGGACCGGCTTCCTTGATGGGCTTGCCGTTCTCATCCAACATGGCACGGACGCGACCGAATACCTGGCCGGCCAGCAGCACGTCGCCCTGATGCAGGGTACCGGACTGCACCAGCACGGTGGCCACGGCACCCTTGCCCTTGTCGAGGCGGGCTTCGATCACCAGACCCTTAGCCGGTGCATCCTTGGGCGCCTTCAATTCCAGCACTTCGGCCTGAAGCAGCACGTGCTCCAGCAGTTCGTCGATGCCGGTGCCCTTCTTGGCGGACACGGGAATGAAGGGAGAATCGCCACCGTATTCTTCCGGCACCACGCCCTCGGCGATCAGTTCCTGCTTGACGCGCTCGGGGTTGGCATCGGGCTTGTCGATCTTGTTCACCGCCACCACCAGGGGGACGCCGGCCGCCTTGGCATGGTGGATGGCTTCCTTGGTCTGGGGCATCACGCCGTCGTCGGCGGCCACCACCAGGATCACGATATCGGTCGCCTTGGCGCCGCGGGCACGCATGGCCGTGAAGGCCTCGTGACCCGGGGTGTCGAGGAAGGTGATGACGCCACGGTCGGTTTCCACATGGTAGGCGCCGATGTGCTGGGTGATGCCGCCGGCTTCGCCCGCAGCCACCTTGGCACGACGGATGTAGTCCAGCAGCGAGGTCTTGCCGTGGTCCACGTGGCCCATCACGGTGACGACAGGCGGACGGGGCAGCAACTCGGCATCCTTGTGTTCGTCGTCGGCTTCATCGAGGAAGGCATCCGGATCGTCCAGCTTGGCGGCAAACGCCTTGTGGCCCAACTCTTCCACCACGATCATGGCGGTTTCCTGGTCCAACTGCTGGTTGATGGTGACCATCATGCCCATCTTCATCAGGGCCTTGATCACTTCGGTGGCCTTGACGGACATCTTGTGGGCCAGGTCGGCCACGCTGATGGTTTCCGGCACATGGACTTCCTTGACCACGGCCTCGACCACCATGGGCGCGGGACGGGACTCTTCCTGATGCTTGCCATGGCGCCCCTTGGGACCGCCACGCCAGCCGGCAGTACCGCCACCGGTATCGCCACGGGTCTTGATGCCGCGCTTCTTGGCCGCATCGTCCTTCCAGGCGCTGCCGCCCTTCTTGTCGGCGGGTTTCTTTTCGCCTTCCTTGACGGCGGGCTTGTGCAAGGTGCCGCTGGGCTTGGCTTCAGTACCGGCCTCGCTGGCGGCCGCCTTGCGGGCCAACTCTTCCTGCTGGGCCTTGAGACGCTTTTCTGCCTCTTCCCGGGCGCGGGCTTCCCGCTCCTGCTTGGCCTTCAGCTCGGCGGCCTGGATGGCGTACAACTGGGCTTGACGCTTGGCTTCCTCTTCTCGCAGAGCGCGTTGCTGCTCATCGATGACGGAGGCCTGGGTCACCACCCGGGTGACCTTGGGTTTGGGCGCGGGCGCTGCTGCTGCCGGTGTCTCGACTTCGACAGGCTTGGCCTCGGCTGCCTTGCTCTTGCTTGCCTTGGCGGCGGAGGGCTTTTCCGCCTTGGCCGGCGCTTCGACGCTGGCGGGTGCGGGGGCAGGCGCCGGAGCTTCGGCCTTCACCTCCACCGGGGGCACTTCGGCCTTGACGACCGGTGCGGGCTCCGGCGCAGGGGCCACGACGGCAGGCGCTTCGGGCACGGGCGCAGGGGCTGGCGCCGCTTCCACCTTGACCGGCTCGGCCGCGGGAGCCAGCTCGTCACGCTTCACCAGGACCCGCTTCTTGCGGACTTCCACCTGGATGGTGCGGGCCTTGCCGGTGGCGTCGGCCGCCTTGATTTCGCTGGTCTGCTTGCGGGTCAGGGTGATCTTGGCCTTGGGCGCGGTTTCACCGTGGGACTTGCGCAGGAATTCCAGCAGCTTGGTCTTGTCCTGTTCCGTCAGCAGGTCACCGGAAGCGGATTTCTCCACGCCGGCCTTGGCCAACTGTTCCAACAGGGCCGTGGTCGGCATTTTCAGTTCTGATGCAAATTGGGCAACGCTCATCTGTGCCATGGTCGTTCCCCTTACTTGTCTTCATTCGCGAACCAATGGGCTCGGGCGTTAGTAATCAATTTCTTCGCGTCTTCCTCGGAGATATCACTGATTTCCGTCAATTCGTCCACCGCCAGATCGCCAAGATCATCGCGGGTCTTGATGTTGTTGCGGGCCAGCTTGGCCGCCAAATGCTTGGTCATGCCTTCCAGTTGCAGCAGTTCTTCCTCGACGCCATCCAATTGTTCCTCGTCCACGATGGCTTCGGTCAGCAGCACGTTGCGGGCGCGGTCGCGCAGTTCGTTCACCGTGGCTTCGTCAAAGGCCTCGATTTCCAGCATTTCGGCCAGGGGCACGTAGGCCACCTCTTCCAGGGTGGAGAAGCCTTCCTCGATCAGGATGTCGGCCACTTCCTGGTCCACGTCCAGCTTTTCCATGAACAGGGCACGGATGGTGGAAGCCTCGGCCTCGTGCTTCTGGGCGGACTCCTCTTCCGTCATCAGGTTGATGGTCCAACCGGTCAGCTCGGAGGCGAGACGCACGTTCTGTCCGCCGCGGCCGATGGCGATGGCCAGGTTGGCCTCGTTCACCACCACGTCCATGGCATGGCGCTCTTCATCCACCACGATGGAGGACACTTCAGCCGGGGCCAGGGCACCGATCACGAATTGCGCGGGGTCGGCGGACCACAGCACGATATCCACGCGTTCGCCGGACAGTTCGTTGGTCACGGCGGTCACGCGGGAACCGCGCATGCCGACACAGGTACCGATCGGATCGACGCGGGGGTCATTGGACTTGACGGCGATCTTGGCGCGGATGCCGGCATCGCGGGCGGCGGACTTGATCTCCAACAGGCCCTCTTCCATCTCGGGCACTTCCAGTTCGAATAGCTTGATGATGAATTCGGGTGCTGTGCGGGACAGGATCAACTGGGGACCACGGGCCTGCCGGTCGATCTTCATCAACCAGGCACGGACACGGTCACCGGGACGCAGATTTTCCTTGGGAATCATCTGGTCGCGGGGCAGCAGGGCCTCGACCCGGCCGGCTTCGATGATGGCGTTGCCGCGCTCCAGGCGCTTCACGGTACCCATCACCAGGTGTTCCTTGCGTTCCAGGAAGTCGTTGAGGATCTGCTCGCGTTCAGCGTCGCGGATTTTTTGCAGGATCACCTGCTTGGCGGCCTGGGCGCCGATACGACCGAAATCCACCGGCTCCAGGGATTCCTCGATGTAATCGCCCACATTGACGTCGGACAACTGCTCACGGGCTTCCACGAGACCGATCTGCTGCTCGTAGTTGTCCATGTCTTCTTCATTCATCACCAGCCAGCGACGATAGGCCTCGTATTCGCCGGTATTGCGATCGATTTCGACGCGGACGTCGGCATCGTCGTGGACACGCTTCTTGGTGGCGGAAGCCAGGGCCATCTCGAGGGCGGTGAACACGATGTCCTTATCAACGTTCTTTTCCCGCGCCAGGGCATCCACCAGCAACAGCAATTCGCGGCTCATAGTTTTCTCCAACAATCCAATACTAAGTTCAGAATTTCGGGATCAGGCGGGCCTTTTCCACGTTGTCCAAAGGGAACAGATGCTCGGTGCCTTCCGACGTCAAGACCAGCGACCCGTCCCGCAAACCGCCGAGCACCCCGCTGAAATTGCGCTGATTGCCCACGGGGATGCGCAGCTTCACCTGGGCCTCCTGACCGGCGAAACGCTCAAAATCGGCGGCCTTCTTCAAGGGCCGGTCCAGCCCCGGAGAGGAAACCTCCAGGCGGTCGTAATCGATGTTTTCCACCGTGAACAACCGGGTCAGGTGATTGCTGACGGTCGCGCAATCGTCCACCGTGATGCCGCCTTGGGCAGCCGGCGCGCCTTCGGCGGGGGCCGGTGCCACGAAGCCAACGGGACGATCGATGAAAATGCGCAGCAAACGGGCGCGGGGACTGATTTCAAAGTCCACCAACTCGTACCCGAGGCCGGTCACGGCCTGTTCAATCAACTCGACAATCTGCATGAATCCGGTGCCACAAATGAAAAATGGGCAAAACTGCCCATTTTCTTTCGCCGCCTTCCGCCTTGATTTGAAGGTGGAAGCAGCCCCAAAAATTTCGCTGATTGTAGCAGTTGCATCAATTCATCGCAATCTTTGATGTATTTGCACCCATCACCAGGGCCGCGGCAGCGCCCGTGGGCCGTGTAGAATCCGCCCCTTCCGCCGCCCGGATGGTGAAATTGGTAAACACAGCGGACTTAAAATCCGCCGCCGCAAGGCCTGCCGGTTCGAGTCCGGTTCCGGGCACCAGAGAACAGTCCCCATGCCCGAATTTCTTGTCGCCTGCCTTTGCGCCGAATGGTGCGGTACCTGCCGGGATTACCGCGCCGGCTTCGAGGCCATGGCGGCCGACTTCCCCAATGCGCGTTTCCGTTGGCTGGACATCGAGGACGAAAACGCCGGGTTGGAGGACTTCGACGTGGAAAACTTTCCCACTTTGCTAATCCAACGGGGCGACGACGTGTTGTTCTTCGGCACCATGCTGCCCCAGCACCACCACCTGCACCGCCTGCTGGAAACCTTCTGCCAACAAACGGCGGAAGAAAGCCATGCCTACGCCCACAAGACGGAAGAACGTCAAGGCTGGCAGCAACTGAGCCTGCGGCACTTGCTGGCGGACTAGCCATGCTGTCGCGCAAATACCATTACCTGATCGCCCTCGCCCGGGAAAAGCATTTCGGTCGGGCGGCCGCCAGTTGCCACATCTCCCCGTCCACCCTTTCCGCCGCCATTCGCGACCTGGAAACCGAACTGGGGGTGTCCATCGTCGAACGGGGACAACAGTTTTCCGGCCTGACGGCGGAAGGCCGCTGCGTTCTCGACTACGCCCAGCGCATGGCCGCCAGCGCCGAAGGCCTGCGTCAGCAACTGGCCCAATTGCGCGACGGCCTGAGCGGCCGCCTGCGCCTGGGAGTGATTCCCACCGCCCTGACCATGGTGGCGTCCCTGACCTCGGCCTTCGCCCGACGCCACCCCCTGGTGGACATCGAGGTGCTCTCCCTCAGTACCGGGGAAATCCTAGATCGGCTCCAGCACTTTGAACTCGAAGGCGGCATCGTGTATTCCGAATCGAGCGCGAGCCCCGACCTGGACAACATCCCCCTCTGGAATGAAAACCACGTTTTCATCACCCACGAAAGCACACCCGAGGCCGAACGGGAAACCATCACCTGGGCGGAGGCGGCCCAAGTGCCCCTGGTCCTGCTGACCAAGGACATGATGAACCGCAAGATCATCGACCGGGTTTTTCACGACATCGGCCAGGACCCCAAGCCCTCCCTGGAAACCAATTCCATCGTCAGCATCCTGGCCCATGCCTGCACGGGGCAGTGGTCGGGCATCCTGCCCAAGGGGGTGCTGGAGCAGATCGGCTTGCCGGCCGGTCTGCGCATGGTCAAGCTGGTTTCCCCCTCCCTGGGTTGGGCAACCTGCCTGGTAACCCCCCACCGCAAACTGCTCTCCCCGCTGGCAAGTGCCCTGGTGGACACCGCACGCCACCTGAATGTTGCATTCGCAAAAAGCGAATAACTCTTCAGAATTATTTGATTTCACGGGCCAATGACCTGGGTTACTTTGCAGCCCGAGTCTGGCCTGTTCCTTTTTGTTCATCCCGTTCCAACTGGAACAAGGGCCATTCCACACCACAACAGCCAACAAGGCTGACAAAGGAGGATTCATGACCACCACTGCCGTATTGACGTCGCCGCCGTCCACCGACTTCCTATCCCGCGAGCGCATCATTGCCAAACCCGGATTCAACCGCTGGCTCGTCCCCCCCGCCGCTCTCGCCATCCATCTTTGTATCGGTATGGCTTACGGTTTCTCGGTTTTCTGGCTGCCTCTGTCCAAGGCCATCGGCATCAAGGAAAGCGTCGCCTGTCCGGCCGACATGGGCTTCTTCGCCCAAGCCGTCGCCGCCAACTGCGACTGGAAGATTTCCATGTTGGGCTGGATGTACACCCTGTTTTTCGTCTTCCTCGGCTGTTCCGCCGCCATCTGGGGCGGCTGGCTGGAAAAAGCCGGTCCGCGCAAGGCCGGTGTCGTTTCCGCCGTCTGTTGGTGCGGCGGGCTGGTGATTTCGGCCTTCGGTGTTTATGCGCACCAGATCTGGATGCTCTGGCTGGGCTCCGGCATCATCGGCGGCATCGGTCTGGGCCTCGGCTACATCTCGCCCGTGTCCACCCTGATCAAATGGTTCCCTGACCGGCGTGGCATGGCCACCGGCATGGCCATCATGGGCTTCGGCGGCGGTGCCATGATCGGCGCCCCCCTGGCCGACAAGCTGATGAAGTTCTACGCCACCCCGACTTCCGTCGGCGTCGCCGAAACCTTCCTCACCTTGGCTGCCATCTATTTCGTCTTCATGATGGCCGGCGCCCTGGGTTACCGCGTGCCCGCCGACAACTGGAAGCCCGCCGGCTGGCAACCGCCGGCCCAGGACCCGAAGAAGTCCATGATCTCCGCCGGTCACGTGCATCTGGACGTGGCCTGGAAGACCAAACAGTTCTGGCTGGTGTGGGGCGTACTGTGTCTCAACGTGACCGCCGGCATCGGCATCCTCGGCATGGCCTCCCCCCTGTTGCAGGAGGTGTTCGCCGGCAAGCTGATCGGCATCGACGTCGCCTTCAACGACCTCACCGCAGCGCAGAAGGGCCAGATCGCCGCCATCGCCGCCGGTTTCACCGGCCTGCTCTCCCTGTTCAACATCGGCGGCCGTTTCTTCTGGGCCTCCCTCTCCGACAAGATCGGACGCAAGGCCACCTACTTCACCTTCTTCCTGCTCGGTTTCGCCCTCTACGCCTCCATTCCCTGGACGGCCGCCCAAGGCAGCCTGGCCCTGTTCGTCGCGTTCTTCTGCGTCATCCTCTCCATGTACGGCGGCGGTTTCGCCACGGTACCTGCCTACCTGGCCGATATGTTCGGCACCAAGATGGTGGGCGCCATTCACGGTCGCCTGCTCACCGCCTGGGCCACCGCCGGCATTCTCGGCCCCGTGCTGGTGAACTACATCCGCGAGTACCAACTGGAGCATGGCGTAGCCCGGGCTGATGCCTACAGCATCACCATGTACATCCTGGCCGCGCTGCTCTTGCTCGGTTGCGTCTGCAACTGGCTGGTGACGCCGGTTTCGGAAAAGCTGCACATGAGCCCCGAGGAGTTGGCGGAGGAAAAGAAGGCCGCCGACAACACCCACCAACACTTCGTCGAGGACGTGGAAGCCCTGGCCAAGGAAGCCAGCCACTCCACCAAGGTCACCCTGGCCTGGCTGGCCGTCTGGATTCCCCTCGGTTGGGGCATCTGGATGACCTTGCAGAAGGCCATCGTCCTCTTCAAATAACGAGATCGTCACCGAAAGCCTGACATGGACACACCTGCCGTCGCCGCCATCATCGATGCCCACCGTCATCAGCCCGGCGCCCTCCTGCCCACGCTCCACGCCCTTCAGGATGCATTGGGCTTCATTCCCGAGGACGCCGTGCCGCTGCTGGCCTCGACCCTGAACCTGTCACGGGCCGAGGTGCATGGGGTGATCAGCTTCTACCACCACTTCCGCACGGCACCGCCGGGGCGGAAGGTGGTGGAGGTATGTCGGGCGGAGTCCTGTCAGGCCAAGGGGGGCGCGGCCCTCGAAGCCCACGCCAAGAAACGGCTGGGGACCGATTGGCACGGCACCAGCGCCGACGGTGACTTCACCCTGGAGCCGGTGTATTGCCTGGGGCAATGCGCCTGTTCGCCAGCGATCCGCATCGGCGACGACGTATTTGGCCGGGTGGATGCCGACAGTTTTGATGCCATCCTGGAAGAGCAAGGGAGCAAGGCATGAGCACCCGCGTATTCGTCCCCATCGACTCCAGCGCCCTGGCACTCGGCGCCGAACGGGTTGCCCGTGCCATCGCCGAAGAAGCGGCCCGGCGCGGCGCGGACGTGGAAATCGTACGCAACGGCAGCCGTGGCATGGTCTGGTTGGAGCCTCTGGTGGAAGTCCAGACCGAACACGGTCGCATCGCCTACGGCCCCGTACAACCCAAGGATGTGGTGGAACTGTTCGACCAGGGTTTCCTTGAAGGCAAACACCACAAGCTTTGCCACGGTCTCACCGAGCACATTCCCTTCTTCGCCGGCCAGGAGCGCCTCACCTTCGCCCGGGTCGGTCTCACTGATCCGCTCTGTCTTGACGACTACGCCGCCCGAGGCGGCTGGGAAGGCCTCAACCGGGCGGCTGCCCTGAGTGCTGCCGATATCGTCAAACAGATCACCGACTCCGGCCTGCGGGGTCGCGGTGGCGCCGCCTTTCCCACCGGGATCAAGTGGAACACCGTGCTGGGCGCCCAGGCTGCCCAGAAGTACATCGTCTGCAATGCCGACGAAGGCGACTCCGGCACCTTCTCCGACCGCATGTTGATGGAAGGCGATCCCTACGCCCTGATCGAAGGCATGGCCATCGCCGGCCTGGCCGTGGGGGCTACCCAAGGCTATATCTACCTGCGCTCCGAATATCCCCACGCCTTCAAGACCCTGAAGGCCGCCATCGAAAAAGCCCGCGCCGCCGGCTACCTGGGCCGAGACGCCGACCACTCGGGCCGCAACTTTGAGCTGGAAGTGCGCCTCGGTGCCGGCGCCTACATCTGCGGTGAGGAAACCGCCCTGCTGGAAAGCCTGGAGGGCAAGCGCGGCGTGGTTCGCGCCAAGCCGCCCCTGCCCGCATTGAAGGGCCTGTTCGGCCAACCCACGGTGGTGAACAACGTGATGACCCTGGCCTCGGTTCCCATCATCATGGCCAAGGGCGCCACCTTCTACCGTGACTACGGCATGGGCCGTTCCCATGGCACCTTGCCCTTCCAACTGGCGGGCAATTTGCGCCACACCGGCCTGGTAGAAAAGGCCTTCGGCCTGACCCTGCGCGAACTGCTCTACGACTACGGTGGCGGCTCTGCCTCGGGCCGGCCCATTCGCGCCGTCCAGGTGGGCGGCCCTCTTGGCGCCTACGTGCCCGAGTCCCAGTTCGATACGCCCTTGGACTACGAGTCCTTCGCCGCCATGGGCGCCATGGTGGGCCACGGCGGCATCGTCGCCTTCGACGACACGGTGGACATGGCCGCCCAGGCCCGTTATGCCATGGAGTTCTGCGCCGCTGAGTCCTGCGGCAAATGCACACCGTGCCGCATCGGCTCCACCCGGGGCACGGAAGTCATCGACCGCATCATTGCCGGCGAGGAACGTCCCCGCAACGTGGCTTTGCTGAAAAGCCTGTGCGACACCATGACTGCCGGTTCCCTTTGCGCCCATGGCGGTATGACGCCTTTCCCGGTGCTGTCGGCCCTGCGCCATTTCCCTAGCGATTTCGGCATTGCCGATACCGACAGCCAAGCCGCTTGAATACAGGAGACGACCATGTCCCTCAATAAAGACATCGACTACGGTACCCCTGCCCGCACTTCGGAAAAGGAAGTCACCCTCACTATCGATGGCATCGAGGTAACGGTGCCGGAAGGCACCTCCATCATGCGTGCCGCCCAGGACCTGGGCACCGCCATTCCCAAGCTCTGCGCCACCGACAGCCTGGAACCCTTCGGTTCCTGCCGTCTCTGCCTGGTGGAGATCGAAGGCCGCAAGGGCTGCCCCGCGTCCTGTACCACGCTGGTGGAACCGGGCATGCAGGTGCAGACCCAGACCCCCAAGCTGGCGGAGCTGCGCCGCAACGTGATGGAGCTGTATATCTCCGACCATCCCCTGGACTGCCTGACCTGCGCCGCCAACGGCAATTGCGAATTGCAGGACATGGCCGGCGTGGTGGGCCTGCGGGAAGTGCGTTACGGGTTCAAGGGTGACAACCATTTCGACGCCGAGCACCGCTGCGAGAAGGACGAGTCCAACCCCTATTTCACTTACGACCCGGCCAAGTGCATCGTCTGCAACCGCTGTGTGCGCGCCTGTGAGGAAACCCAGGGTACCTTCGCCCTGACCATTTCCGGCCGGGGTTTTGAATCCCGCGTCAGTCCCGGTCAAAGTCAGCCCTTCATGGAATCGGAGTGCGTTTCCTGCGGCGCCTGCGTTCAGGCCTGCCCCACGGCGACCCTGATGGAAAAAACCGTCATCGACAAAGGCCAGGCCGAGAAGAGCGTGGTCACCACCTGCGCCTACTGCGGCGTGGGCTGCGGCTTCAAGGCCGAGGTCAAGGGCAGCGAAGTGGTGCGCATGGTGCCCTGGAAGGACGGTCAGGCCAACCACGGCCATTCCTGCGTCAAGGGCCGTTTCGCCTGGGGCTACGCCACCCACGCCGACCGGGTGAAGTCCCCCATGATCCGCAAGAGCATCCACGATCCCTGGCAAGAAGTTAGCTGGGATGAGGCTTTCTCTTACGCCGCATCGGAGTTCAAACGCATCCAGGCGCAATACGGCCGCGATTCCATCGGCGGCATCACCTCTTCCCGCTGCACCAACGAAGAAACCTATCTGGTGCAAAAGCTAGTCCGTGCCGCCTTCGGCAACAACAACGTGGATACCTGCGCCCGGGTTTGCCATTCCCCCACGGGTTATGGCCTCAAGCAGACCCTGGGCGAATCCGCCGGCACCCAGACCTTCGACTCGGTGATGGACGCCGACGTGATCGTGGTAATGGGCGCCAATCCCACCGATGGCCATCCGGTGTTCGGCTCCCAACTCAAGCGCCGCATCCGCCAGGGTGCCCAGCTAATCGTCATCGATCCCCGCGCCATCGACCTGGTGAAGTCACCCCACGTACAGGCCGCCCACCACCTGCAACTCAAGCCCGGCACCAACGTCGCCATGGTCACCGCCCTGGCCCATGTGATCGTCACCGAAGGATTGGTAAACGAAGCCTATGTGCGGGAACGCTGCGAAATCCCCGCCTTCGAGGCCTGGCGAGACTTTGTCGCCAAGCCGGAGAACTCTCCGGAAGCCACCGAAGCCGTGACTGGCGTACCCGCTGCCGAAGTACGCGCAGCCGCCCGGCTCTACGCCACGGGTGGCAATGCTGCGATCTACTACGGCCTCGGCGTCACCGAGCACAGCCAGGGCTCCACCACCGTCATGGGCATCGCCAACCTGGCCATGGTCACCGGCAACGTGGGCCGCATGGGTGTGGGCGTGAATCCTCTACGGGGCCAGAACAACGTGCAAGGCTCCTGCGACATGGGCTCCTTCCCCCACGAGCTTCCGGGTTACCGCCACGTCTCCGATGCCACGGTGCGGGGCCTGTTCGAATCCGCCTGGGGCGTGGAACTGCAACCAGAACCCGGCCTACGCCTGCCCAATATGTTCGAAGCCGCCCTGGACGGCAGCTTCAAGGGCATGTACGTCCAAGGAGAAGACCCGCTCCAGTCCGACCCCAACACCCACCACGTGGAAGCCGCCCTCTCCAGCCTGGAGTGCTTGGTAGTGCAGGACATCTTCCTCAACGAAACGGCCAAGTACGCCCACGTTTTCCTGCCCGGTTCCAGCTTCCTGGAAAAGGATGGCACCTTCACCAATGCCGAGCGCCGCATTTCCCGGGTGCGCAAGGTGATGCCGCCCCTGGCCGGCCTGGCCGACTGGGAGGTCACCCTCAAGCTGGCCCAGGCTTTGGGCTACGCCATGCACTACGACCATCCCTCCCAGATCATGGACGAGATCGCCCGCCTGACGCCGACCTTCCACGGTGTCAGCTACGACAAGCTGGAACAGATGGGCAGCATCCAGTGGCCCTGCAACGAAGCGGCGCCGGACGGTACGCCCATCATGCACGTGGACCACTTTGTTCGCGGCAAGGGCAAGTTCGTCATTACCCAGTACCAGCCCACGGACGAAAAGGTCACCTCACGCCTGCCATTGATCCTCACCACGGGCCGCATCCTCAGCCAATACAACGTGGGTGCCCAGACCCGCCGTACGGCCAACTCGCTGTTCTACGACGAGGATCGGCTGGAGATTCATCCTCACGACGCCGAGGAACGGGGCATCGCCGAGGGTGACTGGGTGGGCATTACCAGCCGTGCCGGTGAAACCGTTTTGCGCGCCACGGTCACGCCCCGAGTGCAGCCCGGGGTGGTGTACACCACTTTCCACTTCCCCGAATCCGGCGCCAACGTGATTACGACGGATAATTCGGACTGGGCCACCAATTGCCCGGAATACAAGGTCACCGCCGTACAAGTGACCAAGGTGTCGCAGCCATCCGAATGGCAGCAACGCCAGCGCCGCTTCGCCGCCGAGCAGGCCGAGCTCGCCCCCAAGCGTTCCAACCGGCAACGGGTCACTGCCTAGCCATGGCCTCCCCCCGGTCCGCCGCCACCGCTGTCACCCTGCCCGCGCGGGACACGGCACGTAACCGCCAGGCCCGGCGGGTTTCCGCCGGGCATCCGACGGTGGACCGGATCGAGACGCTGCCCGAGGAAGTGCCGGTCGCCCTGGTGTACAACGGTGTCTCCCACGCGGTGATGCTGGCGACGCCAGCCGACCTGGAGGACTTCGCTCTGGGCTTCAGCCTGTCAGAAGGCATCCTCACCCGCCCTGCGGAGTTGTACGACTGCCAGATCCAGGAGCAAGGACAAGGCATCGAATTGCAGTTGGACATTGCCAGCGAGCGCTTCGCCAAGCTCAAGGAACGCCGCCGCAGCTTGGCCGGCCGCACCGGCTGCGGCTTGTGCGGCGTGGAAAGCCTGGGACAGGCCTTGCGTCCGATTCGCACCGTGGCGACTGGCCTGGCCCTGCCAGTGACGGCCATCTCCGTCGCCCTGGAACGCATCCACCACCACCAGCCCCTGCACCACCGCACCCATGCCGTCCACGCTGCCGCCTGGGTCGATCTGGCCGGCAACATCGTCCTGACGCGGGAAGACGTGGGGCGTCACAACGCCCTGGACAAATTGGTGGGTGCCCTGGCGACTCGCGGTTTCGACAGCACAACCGGCTTCGTCCTGGTCACTAGCCGGGCCAGCGTGGAGATGGTGCAAAAGGCCGCCAGCATCGGCGTCCAGTTGCTGTTCTCAATTTCCCATCCCACCGCGCTAGCCGTGGAAACCGCCGAGGCCAGCGGTCTCACCCTGGCCGGGAGCCTTCACGGCGACGGCTTCTCCATCCATACCCATCCCCAACGCGTCCTGTTGCCATGAACACCCAGTACCTGATCAAGATGGCCAACCAAATCGGCACCTTTTTCGAAAGCCAGCCCTGCCACGAGCAGGCCCTGGACGACCTGGCCCGACACCTGCAAAACAGCTGGGAAAAACGCATGCGCAATGCCCTGCTTGCCCATATCGACGGACAGCAAGGGGAAGGACTGCTGCCCATCGTCCGCGACGCGGTGGCCAAGCACCGCCAGGAGTGGCCCACCGACTGAAGTAGGCGGACCAGGCAGGCGGCAGGCCCTACAATCGGGCTTTGCCTTTTTCCGCCCGCCATGGTGCAAGACATCCTCCATCCTTACGCCACCCTCACCCCCGACCACGTCCTGGACGCGGTGGAAAGCCTTGGGCTGCGGCCGGATGGTCGGCAGCTGGCCCTCAACAGTTTCGAGAACCGGGTCTATCAGGTGGGCATGGACGACAGCCCGCCCCTGATCGCCAAGTTCTACCGTCCCCAGCGCTGGAGCGAGGCGCAAATCCTGGAGGAACATGCGTTCGTCGCCGAACTGGCCGAAGCGGAAATCCCCGTCGTGCCGCCGCTGGCGCTGCAAGGCAAGACCCTGCACCGCTACGGCGACTTTTCCTTCGCCCTCTTCCCCCGCCAGGGTGGTCGGGCGCCAGAATTGGGTGATGAGCAGACCTTGCAATGGCTGGGTCGCTTCATTGGCCGCATTCATGCTGTCGGCAAACGGCAACCCTTCCATCACCGGCCAGCACTGACGCCGACCAGCTTCGGTACGGAGTCCCGCGACTTCCTGCTGGAACACCAGTTCATTCCCATGGAACTGGAAAGCTCCTGGCGCAGCACGGTGGACATGGCCCTACAAGGGGTAGCCCGGGCCTACGAGCGGGCCGGCGACGTGGCCCTGATCCGACTCCACGGCGACTGTCACATGGGCAACGTGCTTTGGACGGATCATGGGCCGCACTTCGTCGATTTCGACGACAGCCGCAGCGGGCCGGCAATCCAGGACCTGTGGATGTTGCTCTCCGGCGAGCGGGAGGAAATGCAAACCCAGTGGGATGCAATACTGAGGGGCTACCGCACCTTTTGCGATTTCGACGGGCGTGAACTCCACCTGTTGGAAGCCCTGCGCACCCTGCGCCTGTTGCACTTCTCCGCCTGGTTGGCGCGCCGGTGGGACGATCCGGCTTTTCCGGCGGCCTTCCCCTGGTTCAATACCCAGCGCTATTGGCAGGACCGCATCCTGGAGTTGCGGGAACAGATTGCCTTGATGGACGAATCCCCGCTGGAAGTCCGCTAGTCATCCCAACAAAAACAAAAGGGAGGGGTTTCCCCCTCCCTTCTGCCATCGGCCTCAGGCCGCTATCAGCCCTTCTTTGCCAGCTTCAACCAGGTGTCGACCACGGTGTCGGGGTTCAGGGAGATGCTCTGGATGCCCTGCTCCATCAGCCACTCGGCCAGATCGGGATGGTCGGAAGGACCTTGGCCGCAAATGCCCACGTACTTGCCCAGGCGGTTGCAGGTGGAAATGGCCATGGACAGCAACTGCTTGACGGCCGGGTCCCGTTCGTCGAAAGCGTGGGCCACCAGGCCGGAGTCGCGATCAAGGCCCAGGGTCAGCTGGGTCAGATCATTGGAGCCGATGGAGAAGCCATCGAAGTGTTGCAGGAACTGCTCGGCCAGCAGGGCATTGGACGGGATCTCGCACATCATGATCAGCTTGAGGCCGTTGTCGCCGCGCTTGAGGCCGTGGGAGATCAGCAACTCTTCCACACCCTTGGCTTCTTCCAAGTTGCGCACGAAGGGCACCATCAGCTGGACGTTGGTCAGGCCCAGCTCATTGCGCACCTTCTTCATGGCCGTGGTTTCCATTTCGAAGCAATCGCGGAAACTGTGGGCGATGTAACGGGAAGCACCGCGGAAACCCAACATGGGGTTTTCTTCCTCGGGCTCGTAGATGCTGCCGCCAAGCAGCTTGCGGTATTCGTTGGACTTGAAGTCGGACAAGCGCACGATCACCGGATTGGGATAGAAGGCGGCGGCAATGGTGGCCACGCCTTCCACCAGCTTCTCGATGAAAAATTCCTTCGGGCTGGCATAGCCGCGGGAGCGGCGCAGGATTTCCTCGCGCAGGGAGGCCGGCACCTGGTCGATTTCGAGGATCGCCTTGGGATGGATGCCAATCATGTTGTTGATGACGAACTCCACCCGGGCCAGGCCGACGCCGGCATTGGGGGTTTGGGCGAAATCGAAGGCCAACTCCGGGTTACCCACGTTCATCATGATCTTGACCGGCACGTCGGGCAGGTGACCCATGTCCTGCTGGGTGACCTCGAAGTCCAGCTTGCCACGATAGACGTAGCCGGTGTCGCCTTCGGCGCAACTCACGGTGACGGATTCGCCAGCCTCCAGCACGTCGGTGGCGTTGCCGCAGCCGACGATGGCGGGAATGCCCAACTCACGGGCGATGATGGCGGCGTGACAGGTACGACCACCCCGGTTGGTGACAATGGCGGAGGCGCGCTTCATCACCGGCTCCCAGTTGGGGTCGGTCATGTCGGCCACCAGCACGTCACCGGGCTGGACTTGGTTCATCTGGGCCGGATCGAGCACGACGCGGACGGGACCGGCACCGATCTTCTGGCCGATGGCGCGACCAGAGGTGAGCACCTTTCCATGCTGCTTGATCTTGAACTTCTCGATCACGCCGCTGGATTGGGACTGCACGGTTTCGGGCCGGGCTTGCAGAATGTAGAGCTTGCCGTCGCGACCATCCTTGCCCCACTCGATGTCCATGGGACGACCGTAGTGCTTCTCGATGATCACGGCGTAACGCGCCAGTTCCAGCACGTCGGCATCAGTCAGGGCGTACTTGATGCGATCGGCCTCGGGCACGTCCACGGTGACGGTGGACTTGCCGGCCACCTTGGTCTCGGAGAAGACCATCTTGATCAACTTGGAGCCCAGATTGCGGCGGATCACGGAGGGCTTGCCTTGGGCCAGGGTGGGCTTATGCACGTAGAACTCGTCGGGGTTCACGGCGCCCTGCACCACGGTTTCGCCCAGGCCGTAGCTGGCGGTGACGAAAACCACGTCCTTGAAGCCGGACTCGGTGTCGATGGTAAACATCACGCCGGCAGCGCCGGTATCGGAACGCACCATGCGCTGCACACCGGCGGACAGGGCCACGTCAGCGTGGGCGAAGCCCTTGTGCACGCGATAGGCGATGGCGCGGTCGTTATAGAGGGAGGCGAACACTTCCTTCATGGCGTGGAGGATGTTCTCGTAGCCGTGGATGTTGAGGAAGGTTTCCTGCTGGCCGGCAAAGGAGGCATCGGGCAGATCCTCGGCGGTGGCGGAGGAACGCACGGCGAAGGAGGCATCGGGGCCGCTGGTGGCGATCAGGGCTTCGTACTGGGATTTGATCTCTTCTTCCAGCTTGGCCGGGAAAGGCTGGTCGATCACCCATTGGCGGATTTGTGCACCGGTCTTGAGCAGGGCGTCCACGTCGTCCACGTTCAGGCCGTCGAGGGCAGCGTTGATCTTGTCGGCCAGGCCTTGGTGGGCCAGGAATTCCCGATAAGCGTCAGCCGTGGTGGCAAAACCGCCGGGAACGCGAACGCCGGAAGCGGCGAGCTGGCTGATCATTTCCCCCAGGGAGGCATTCTTCCCACCGACATCACCAACGTCGGTCATGCGAAGTTGTTCAAAGGGGATCACATAGCGGGTCATGTTGGGCACAGCCTTTCTTGCTTCGGACGTGAATTGAGGAAAACCCCGGGGAATTCGGTGGGCCGTCACCGGGAAAAGACGCTATTGTAACGTCTTTGCCTATCACCTTTCTTCATCATGCACGCTTCCCGTACCGTTTTCTTCATTTCCGACGGCACCGGCATCACCGCCGAAACCCTGGGCCACAGCCTCCTCAGTCAGTTCGAAAACACCCAGTTCCGCCAAACCCGTATTCCCTTTGTGGATTCCGAGGAAAAGGCCCGGGAATGCCTGGCTCGCATGGAGGAAGCAAAACAAAGGGATGGGGCGCGGCCCATCGTGATTTCCACCCTGGTACGGGCCGATATCGCGGCTTTTTTCCACCAGGCCGACGCCGTGGTATTGAATTTCTTCGAGGCCTTCATCGCCCCCTTGGAGGCCGAGCTGGGCTGCAAATCCTCCCATACCGTCGGCCGTTCCCATGGATCGGTGACATCCAAGGGCTACCTGGCCCGGATCGAGGCCATCAACTTCACCCTGGCCCACGATGACGGCATCACCGACCAGGGGCTGGATCAGGCCGACGTGATTCTGGTCGGCGTATCCCGCAGCGGCAAAACCCCCACCAGCCTCTATCTGGCCCTGCAATTCGGCCTCAAGGTCGCAAATTACCCGTTGATTCCCGAGGATTTCGAACGCCACCAATTGCCGGACAGCCTGCACAAGCATCGAAGCAAGCTCTTCGGCCTGACCATCGCACCCGAACGGCTCTCCCAGATTCGCCAGGAACGGCGCCCGGACAGTCGCTACGCCTCCCTGAAAAACTGTCTTTGGGAAATTGAAGCAGCGCAGAACCTGATGCGCAGAGAGGGCGTTCGCTGGCTGGACTCGACCGCCAAATCCATTGAGGAAATCGCCGCCACGCTGATGCAAACGGTGGGGTTGGACAAATTGACCTATTAAGCCGGATCGGCCGCCGCCTATTCCTTCAATTGGCGCAGGCGGTTCTCCAGTTCCTCCGCCGCGGGCAATGCCAGCCCAAGGGACCGGGCGACGGAAAAATT
This sequence comes from Denitratisoma sp. agr-D3, assembly GCF_054658675.1. Taxonomy (NCBI): domain Bacteria; kingdom Pseudomonadati; phylum Pseudomonadota; class Betaproteobacteria; order Nitrosomonadales; family Sterolibacteriaceae; genus Denitratisoma; species Denitratisoma sp. agr-D3. The sequence continues at coordinate 340,476 of NZ_BAAGIA010000004.1, forward strand.
GACCCCCACCGAGAAATAGCGGGCGTATTGAGCGCTGGGCAAGGCACGCCCCTGTCGGTAGGCGGTGATGTTGTCCAGTAGTTGTTGGGCAATCTGCTCTGTCGAGGAATAAATCGCCACGGCAGCCCCCGCACGCAAATAGCTTTCAGAGAAAGCCACCACTGGCACTCCGGCCCGATAGCTGATCAACAGCAATGGGGGGACGGTCGCCGCCGTATGGACCGCGGGGTCGGGCATGGCCACCAGGATGGAAATCCGCTGTACCAGACGCTCCACGGCGGGACCGACCTCGCTTTCCCGCTCCACCGATTCCGTATGCAGTCGCAAACCGTGTTCCACGGATTGCTGCTCCAATCGGGGAACCCGCTCCAATAGCGGAGACGAAACGATCATGCCCATATCCCGGTTGCGGGAAGGCAGCAATTGCACCAGATTCAGGAATCGCGTGGGCGGCTGCTCGGGGAAAAGCAAGGACACCTGCCTGCCGCCCTTCCTAGCCTGAACCTCGGCAGCCGCAGAAGATGGAAGCACCGCGAGTACCGGCCAATCCCCGCTGCCGGTTTCCAACACATGACGCCAGGCCTTGAGACCCACGACAACCCACAAACGCCGCTGCCCAGCCGCTACCGAACCACCGCTGTCAAGGACCACGTCAGCGTCTCGGCGCAAGGCCTGCTCGACCTTCACCACCACCTGAGCCGCGAATCCGCCCTCCTCGACCCCCGTCAAGCGTAGCGTGAGGGACTCGGCCCTGGCCTGCCCCGCCACGACAAGGATGCATACGAAAAAGAAACGGGACAAGCGGAGCATGAACAAACGCCTTAGAAGTCCATGCTCAAGCGCAGGGTACTGATACGCGGCGGTTTGACGTAGCCATAAAAGTCCATGGTGGGCTGTGAGGCGTTTTCCACCACCCAGGCCAGTTCGCCCTTGTAGCCAGGCGCTGGACTAAACGTGCGCGCCAGACGGATATCGGCCTTGTGGTAACCAGTTTGTTGGGTACCGCCCGCCCACTTCATGGCGCTGACGGTGTATAGACCGATCCCCAATTGCCATTGATCGAACAATTTCTGGTCCAACAAAATACTTTCCGTACTGGACGGTGTTTGGGCGATCAGACCTTGCGCATTGCCAGTACCAGAGGCCGCCCACAAGAATGCTCCGGCGTAATAAATTTTCGTAGTTGGGATAGGCGTCCAGTGCAAGGAAAAGTCTGTCCCACTGAGTTCCAACCTATCTCGATTAACAAATGTTTGCGCACACTGAACTCCATCGCATGTCTGTGCAGTCGAGGGGAGTTGCCCAGGAAAAGGAATGCTGGTTGTCGCCAGCAGACTCGTGATTTCCGATTTAAAAACCCGGACATCCCCGGACAAGTGCCATCCCGGCATCTCCCCCAGATAAGCAATTTCTGCTGTCTGATTTTTTTCGGCCCTGGGAATCGTTGGCACAAAGAACAATTGCTTCAACAAAATTCCATTCAGGGACAAACTGGAATTTCCTTTCGCCTCGAATAACGTCGGTGTACGCTCAGCGCGCCCCCAAGAAACTCTCACCGTGTGTTGAGGAAAAAATTCCCAGTTCACAGCAAGTCGGGGAGAAACACTGGCTACAGTGAGACCCGTTTTTTCGAACATAACCCCAGCATTAGTGACGACGTTCTCGCTGACCCGCCACTCAAGATTACTGAACAAACGCCAAAGCCCCATATCCACCCAAGTATTTTTTCCTAAAAAACCAGGGGATCGAGCTGCGTCATAGCGTAATTGGCCACCTGAGCTCACCCTGAGAGAGGGTGAAATCCCATTAATACGCTGGAATTCCACATCATCACGTCTCGTGTCCATCCCATAGTCGACGGGAACCGAGGTTGTGCCATCAGTGATACTTGTCATTTCTGCTGCTTTACGTTGCTCGTGGAAATACTGAATCCACCATTCATCGTCAGCTGAATTTCGCCTGGACCAACGCAATTGGGCAAATGCACTATTTACCGTACGATTTCTTATGATTTTGTTATCTCTATCCTCCTGCCCCCGTACCCCTCCTGCATAGCCAGCCTGAATTTGAAGCTGATTGGCCGTATCGACCTGATATTCCGCACGCAAATTCGCTTTGTCTGTTTTCTGACTATCGAACAGGTCTGGGAATCCCCTATCCTCGTTTCGTACCGCTGTTACTCGATAGCGCCAGCCCTTATCCACACCACCGTGTCGGTAGACCAGTTCTGACACACCTTCGTTACCTCGCACCCATTCGATATGCTCCCCCTGTTCCGTTCCGGGTTCTTTGGTGATGATATTGATGACCCCCAAAAAGGAATTCGCACCGTAGGTCACAGCATTGGGACCACGGACCACTTCGATGCGTTCGATGTCGGCAATCGCCAGGGGAATGTCGGTCCAATTCACCCCGCTATAAAGCGGGCTGTAGATGGAACGGCCGTCAATCAGGACCTGCATTTGATGAGAAAAGGCATCGGCCAGTCCTTGGTTGGTCACCGAGGCCGTGTTGCCATTCAGTTGCCCCACCAGAAAACCAGGAACCAGGCGCAACAGATCTGGCAAGGCTCTGGCGCCGGAAGCTTTGATCATGTCCCGGTCTACCACCGTAACGGCGGCAGGTGCATCCTTGAGAGGTTGGCGTAGTCGGGAAGCTGACAATACGACGGGAAGATCATCCAGCCCAGTGGCATCCGACCACTGACAATAGCCGGGCAACGTTGTTAATGTCGCCAGCGAAGCAGCCGCATAGCACGCGCCTTTTTTCCTGACCATGTTTCCCCTCGACTCAGCTCATCGTCTCTTTGAATAAGCGGTAAAAAAACAGATGGCGGCAGCGGCAGCCACGTTCAACGACTCTGTCCCGCTTGCCATTGGAATACGCATCCTATCAGTACACAGCGCCACGATGTCGGGGGAAACACCCCGCCCCTCGTTCCCCAATACCCAGGCGGCAGGCTCGGAAGAGAAGGTATCCACATGTAGCTCGGCGCCATCCAGCACCAGGGCGATGGTTCTGCCGCCGTACTGGGGCAATGCCTGCGCCAAGTCCACCTGGTCGTGGAGATGCAAGGCGAAATGGGCACCTTGGGCGGCCCTCAGCACCTTGGGCGACCAAACCGCCGCGCACCCCTTGCCCAGTAGGATGTGGCGGATGCCAAAAGCGGCTGCCGAACGCAAAATCGAACCCAAGTTACCCGCATCCTGCACACCGTCGAGAACACCCCAATCCTGAAGGGGGACCAGAGCATCCTGCCATGAGGAGGGAGAGACGATGGGAATCACGGCAAGAATGCCCACGGGAGAGACCACCCCGCTCAATTCGCGAAACAGCGCATCGCCGATCAGGAGTCGCTCAGGACAATCGCTTTCGGAAAGTAACTCGACGACTTCGGGGTGACGCTGCCCAGACTCGCTGACGACCAGGGTCTGAATGGGATAACCATGGTCCAGGCAGGCGCGGACCAGATGCGGCCCATCGGCCAGCGTCAGTCGCTCCTTGCGCTGTAAGGCAGGATCCGAGGCCAACTGACGGAGTTGCTTGAGCCTCGGATTGTGCCGGGAGGTCAGGTGCAACAGGCCATGGTCAGTCATGACGGATGCCCGGCATACCCAACAATTTTTTCACCGGCCCATAACTACGACGGTGAACGGGACTGACCCCGTGCCGCGCCAAGGCCTCGCGGTGGGCTGCCGTGGGATAGCCCTTGTGCTGGTCGAACCCGTAGCAGGGAAAGGCCTCGTGCAGCTTGAGCATTTCCGCATCACGGGCGGTCTTGGCCAGGATGGACGCCGCCGAGATCTCCGCCACGAGGGCATCGCCGCCGATGATGGCGCGGCTCGGCCAGTGCCACTTCGGCAAGCGGTTACCATCCACCAGCACCTCGGTGGGCATGGTTGTCAAACCCGCCACGGCCCGAGACATGGCCAGCAGGGTTGCCTGGAGGATATTCATCGTGTCGATTTCCTCGACCGAGGCACTGGCGATGCACCAAGCCATGGCCCGCTCACGGATGAGGGGCGCCAAGCGATCCCGTGCCTTTTCAGAAAGTTTTTTCGAGTCGGCGAGCCCCTCGATGGGCCGCTGCGGATCGAGAATGACGGCTGCGGCATAAACTGCCCCCGCCAAGGGGCCGCGTCCGGCCTCGTCCACACCGCAGCACAAGGAGACCGTCATGCAGGGACCAAGGGTAGTGGCGGCAAATGGCCGAGCACCGCTTCCGTGGCTCGGGTAGCGGTATCTTGCCGCAACGTTTGATGAATGGCAGTAAAACAGGCCTCGATACGGCGGATATAGGTCTTGTCCGCGACCTGATTCCCCAGCGCCTGGGCCAGGTTGTCGGGTGTTGCATCATCCTGCAACAACTCCGGCACGACGAAGCGTCCCGCCAGGACATTGGGCAAGCCCACCCACGGCTGGTAACGCATGCGATTCATTTTTTTCCAGGACCAGGGCGACATCTTGTAGGTGATCACCATGGGCCGCTTCAACAGGGCAGCCTCCAAGGTCGCCGTGCCACTGGCGACGAGCACACCATCACTGGCCGCCATGGCGTCCTGGGCATGACCGAACAGCAATTTGAAAGGCATTTCCTGGGCGCCGAGTTTCCACAGAGCTGTCTCGAATTGATTCCGCGTCTCCCGGGAAACCAGCGGCACGAGGAACAGGGCTTGGGGGAAGCGGGCCAACAAGCGCTTTCCGGTTTCGATGAAGGTCTCGGCCATGTACTGCAACTCGGACTGGCGGCTTCCGGGCAACAGGGCGAACACCGGTCCCTTGACGTCCCCCAGTGCCAGCCGCTCCCGAGCCGAGGAACGGTTGATTTCCATGGGAATCACATCCGCCAAAGGATGACCAACGTAGCTGACCGGGATCCGCTGTTTTTCGTAGAGTTCCGGCTCGAAAGGGAACAGGGCCAGCATGCGGGACACTGACTTGGCGATGGACTTGATCCGCTCGCCACGCCAGGCCCAAATGGAAGGGCTGACAAAATGAATGGTGGTGAGCCCTGCCTTCTTGAGCTTGGCTTCCAACCAAAGATTGAAATCCGGGGCATCGACACCGATGAACAAGTCCGGTTTATCGGCCTTGAGCCGACGTAGCAGGTCGCGGCGGATGCCGGTGATCTCACGGTAATGACGCAGTACCTCGGCATAGCCTCGCACGGCAAGCTTTTCCGCCGGCCACCAGGCATCAAATCCCTGGGCTTGCATTTTGGGACCGCCGATGCCGTAGAACTGGGCGTCGGGGAGCCGCTCCTTCAGGGCGGCAATCAGATGGGCGGCCAGGAGGTCGCCGGAAGCTTCGCCCGCGACAAGGGCAATTCGGATCGGTTTCATGCCTAGGATTGTCGCTTAACTCTCCCCGGACAAATCGGGGAAAACCCGGAAAAAACCCGGCAAATCGCCGGGCTTCAGGCTAGCGGATCACGCCCCGGCCGGAATCGGCCAGGAAATCCACAAAACAGGCCAGTTCCGGTACGGTCGCGACTTCGGCGGCAATCGTCGTCCGTGCCTCTTCAAGGCGCTGACCGGACTTGTAGAGCACCTTGTAGGCACGCCGGATAGCGGCGATGGCCTCGGGAGAAAACCCGCGCCGCTTGAGGCCTTCACTGTTGATGCCATGGGGCTGAGCGGTGTTGCCCGAAGCCATCACATAGGGCGGCAAATCCTGGAGCAGGATGGTGCCCATGGCCGTCATGCTGTGGGCACCAATGCGAACGAACTGATGGACAACGGTAAAACCACCAAGAATCGCCCAATCCCCGACGTGAACGTGGCCAGCCAACTGGGCGTTGTTGGCGAAGATCGTGTTGTTCCCCACCATGCAATCATGGGCCACGTGCACATAGGCCATGATCCAGTTGTCGTTGCCCATGCGGGTGATACCACCATCCTGTACCGTGCCGCAGTTGAAGGTACAGAACTCACGGATGGTGTTGCGATCACCGATCTCCAGCCGCGTCGGTTCGCCCTTGTACTTCTTGTCCTGGGGCTCGCCGCCGATGGCGGCAAAGGAGAAAATCCGGTTGTCCCGCCCGAGCCGAGTATGGCCGCCAATCGTCACATGGGGCGCCACTTCGCAACCATCACCGATTTCCACATGCTCGCCGATGACGGAATAGGCGCCAATCGTCACGCCCTCACCCAATCGGGCACCGGGATGGACGATGGCGGTCGGATGAATAACGACGCCGCTCATTCCAGGGGGCGCACCGTACACATCAGGTTGGCTTCCGCCGCCACCTGGCCATCCACCTTGGCCACGGCGGCAAACTTCCAAATACCCCGCTTATTAGCCTCGATGGTCACTTCGAAGATCAATTGATCGCCGGGGCTGACGGGACGCTTGAAACGGGCATTGTCGATGCCGACGAAATAATAGACGGACTTGTCGTCGGGCTTGCCGCCCATGGTCTTGAAGGACAGGATCGCCGCCGTCTGGGCGAGGGCCTCGATTACCAACACCCCAGGCATCACCGGATGGTGGGGATAGTGGCCGGGAAAGAAGGGCTCGTTGATGGTGACGTTCTTGAGGGCCGTGATGCGTTCACCGGGCACCACCTCGAGCACGCGGTCCACCAGCAGGAAGGGATAGCGGTGGGGAAGATATTCGAGGATTTCATGGATATCCATGGCCGTCATGACTTTTTCTCCAATTCAACGAGCCGATTTTCAAGGGCGCGTATTTTATCCGCCATGGCGTCCAGATGCCGCAAACGGGCGAAATTTCTCAACCAGTCCTCGTGGGGCATGAAGGGCACCGTCCCCGTGTAGCTACCGGCACGGGTGATGGACTTGGCCACCAGGGTGCCGGACGAGACATGGACGTCATCGGCCAGTTCGATATGACCGAGGATGATCGCCCCACCGCCAATGGTGCAACGCTTGCCGATGCGTGCGCTGCCGGCGATACCGACACAACCCGCCATGGCGGTGTGATCGCCGACATGGACGTTGTGAGCGACCTGGATTTGGTTGTCGAGCTTGACGCCGTTGCCAATCACCGTGTCCTCCAGGGCGCCACGATCAATGGTGGTATTGGCCCCCACCTCCACGTCTTCCCCTAGGCGAACAGCCCCCGTCTGGGGAATCTTCAGCCAGCGACCGTCCTGTTCCCGGGCAAAGCCGAATCCGTCCGCACCAATCACGACACCGCTATGAATCAATGCGCGACGGCCGATGACGCTGCCCTCGTAAAGGCTGACCCGGGCGTACAGCCGGCTCCCCTCCCCCACACAACTGCCTTGGGCAAGGGAACACTGAGCGCCAATCACCACACCATCACCGACCTGAACACCCTCGTCGATGAAAACGCCGGCTCCCACCTCCACGGTAGTCGGCAGGGGCGACAACACGACGGCGCTGGGGTGGATACCCGGACGGACCGGTCGCGGCGGATTTAAAAGACCGGCGAGACGGGCGAAATACAGGTATGGCTGAGCCGTAATGATGCAGGGTAGCTGGCAACGCTCCGCCATCTCCGGCGCGAGGATGACGGCAGCAGCGCGGCTGCGGCTTAGTTTCGCGACATAACGAGGATTGGAAAGAAAGGCGATATCGCCGGGGCCCGCTGTCTCCAGCGGAGAAACCCGGAGAATCTCGATGTCCGCCGAACCCTTGAGTTCCCCGCCAAGGCGGTCGACAAGCGCGCCCAGTCGCATGAAAACGGACTATTTACCGTCCGCCAGGGCCTTGATGACCTTCTCGGTGATGTCGACGCGGGGATTGACGTAGGCAGCTTCCTGCAACACCAAGTCAAAGCCCTCCTTCTCGGCGATCACCCGGATCGCCTTGTTGGTCCGGTCCACGACCGCCTGGAGTTCCTCGTTGCGGCGTGCATTGAAGTCTTCGTTCAATTCACGCTGCTTGCGCTGAAAGTCCCGGGTGGCATCGGCTAGTTCCCGCTCTTTTTGCTTACGGGCCGATTCGCCCAGGGTCACGCCGTTCTTTTCAATATCCTCTTGGAGCTTTTGGGCCTGTTGCCGGACCTTTTCCAAATCCTGGCCACGCTTCTCGAACTCCTTTTCGAGTTTCTTCATAGCCTTCTTGGCCGGATCGGAGTCGCGCATCACTTTTTCAATATTGATGATGCCGATCTTTCCTTCCGCCCGGGCGACACCCGCGACAACGAGCATCAATGCGGCCAGGCTAAACATCAGAGCATTCTTCATCACGTTGGTCACCTTCATCTCCTGCATCAGAACGACGACCCCATCTGGAATTGGAGCCGCTGGATCTTATCGGTACTGTCCTTCTTGATCGGCGTAGCAAAACTGAACTTGAGGGGGCCCATGAAGGAGCTCCAGGTCACCGCCATACCGGCCGAAGCACGCAGGTCCGACAGGGCAATCTTTTGATCGCTACCCCACACCTGGCCCACGTCGACGAAGGTACTAAGGCGCAAGGATTTGTCCTGCCCCGAGCCGGGCATCGGGAACAGCAATTCGGCATTCCCCACCAGGCGCTTGGTGCCGCCCATGGAGGTGCTTGTCGTGGCATCCTTGGGGCCCAGCGTCGCGGTATCGAAACCACGCACAGAACCGATACCCCCCGCATAGAAGTTCTTCCAGAACGGCAGCTCCTTACCGCCAAAGCCCTTGGCCATGCCCGCCTCACCGTTGAGCATCAGCGTAAAGGTCTTACTCAAGGGCAGGTACTGCTGATGCTGGAAGCTGGCTTTGTAGTAGCGCAAGTTGCTGCCCGGCACGGATAACTCACCATTGATCCGACGGGTGAAACCGGAAGTCGCATACAGCCGGCTATCCACCGTGTCCTCAACCCAACCCACCGAAGCCGCCAGGGATGAGAATTTGTTGCCGTTGGCGTTCACCCAGTCGATATAACGCTGCGGACTGTTGGACGTCAGGGAGATTTTGGTGGAGTCGTAGGCCAAGCCGAAGTTGATCTTCTGCTCATCCGCCACGGGAATCCCATAGCGAATACCGCCCCCCCAGGAGTTCACATCGTAGCTGGCAATGGAGGAGGTGTACTGCGAGGTATCGGTTTTGCGGCGATAGACGTCAAAACCACGACTGACGCCATCCACCGTGTAATAGGGATCGGTATACGACAGGGAGTAGACCTTGTTGGCCTTGCTCGTATTGAGTTGCACACCGACGCTGCGGCCGCTGCCGAACAGGTTCTGTTGTTCGATCGAGCCGGAAAGCACGAGCTTTTCGCTGCTGGAAAAACCGGCACCCAACATCAGGTTGCCGGTGGGCCGTTCCTTGACCTTGACCTCCACGTCCACCTGGTCGGTGGTGCCGGCAACAGCTGGGGTCTCAACGGACACGTCCTCGAAGTAACCCAGGCGATCGACACGCTTCTTGGATTTATTGATCCGCTCCCCGTCGTACCAGGCGGACTCCATCTGGCGGAATTCGCGGCGCACCACTTCGTCCCGGGTCCGGGTATTGCCGACCACGTTGATCTTGCGCACATAAACCCGCCGGCCCGGATCGACGTAGATCGTGAAGGAAGCCTCGTGTTTTTCCTTGTCCAGGTCCGGTGCGGCATTGACGTTGGCAAAGGCATAGCCATCGTTGCCCAGGCGATCGGAAATGGCCTTGGTGGTCGCCGTCAGGTTGGCCCGGGAATAGGTATCGCCCGGTTTCACCATCACCATCTTCCTCAACTCCGCCTCGGGCACGAGCAGATTGCCCGCCAGCCGGACGGCCGCCACCTTGTAAGGCAGACCTTCGCTAACGTTGATGGTGATGTAGATGTCTTTTTTATCGGGAGAAATGGAAACCTGCGTGGAGTCCACATTGAACTCGAGGTAACCGTTGTCGAGATAATGGGAGCGCAGGGTTTCCAAGTCCGCGCTGAGCTTCTGCTTCGAGTATTGGTCGTTCTTGGTGTACCAAGTAAACCAGCCGGGCGTCCGAAGCTGGAACAGGGCCAGCAAGTCCTTCTCGCTGTAGACCTTGTTACCGATGATGTTGATCTGGCGAATCTTGGCGATATCGCCTTCTTCCACGTTGAAGTTGATGCCGACCCGGTTCCGCTCCAGCGGGGTCACCGTCGTCGTCACGTTGGCGGCGTAGTAGCCGCGACTCAAATACTGGCGCTTGATTTCCTGCTCAGCCTTTTCCAGCAGTGACCGGTCGAAAATCCGGGACTCAGAAATCCCCAGCTCCTTGAGAGCCTTCTTCATCTGGTCCTTTTCGAAGGCCTTCATGCCGACGAAGTCCAGGGCCGAGATCGCGGGGCGCTCATCCAGCACCACCACCAAGACGTTGCCTTCGATTTCGAGGCGAACGTCCTTGAAGAACCCGGTGGCGAACAATGCTTTGATGGCCTGGGCGGCCTTGTCGTCGTCGAGGGTATCCCCCACCTTGACCGGCAGGTAGTTGAACACCGTACCTGCCTCGGTACGCTGAATGCCCTCTACGCGGATGTCCTTGACGACGAAGGGATCGAAAGCGCTGGCCGTGGAAGCAAAGAAGGTTGCGACAAGCCCGGCCAGTAATGTTTTCTTCATGAGGTTAGCCGAAGAAGAGACGATTGAAGTCGTTGAATAGGGCAAAAGCCATCAGCAAACCGAGGATGCCAAAACCGACGCGCTGACCGATTTCCATGGCCCGCTCGGAGACTGGACTACCCTTGATGAACTCCGCCAAATAATACATCAAATGCCCCCCATCCAGGATGGGGACAGGCAGCAGGTTAAGGACGCCGAGACTGATACTGATCAGGGCCAAAAACCGCAAATAGGGCATCACGCCGAGCTGTGCTGACTGCCCGGCATAGTCGGCGATGGTCACCGGACCAGAAATGTTTTTCCAGGAAATATCGCCGGTCACCATGCGCCCCATCATGGACAGGCTCAGGCGGATGGTGCTCCCGGTCTGATGCAAGGCCTGAAGCATTGCCTGCCACGGGCCGTAACGCATTTCCAGCAACATGGCGTTGGGCCGATCCGACTTCACGGCCGCGCCGATGCGGCCAATGGTCTGCCCTTTGACCTGAACGGCATCGGGCACCAGGTTCAGGCGCATTGACCGCCCTTGGCGCTCGATGTCGAAAACCATGTCCTTGCCGGGCGCCTTGCGCACCTGGGTCACCAAAGTCGCCCAATCCTCCAAGGGCATACCGTCAATGGCGACGATCCGATCATCCCCCCTGAGCCCCGCCCGCTCGGCCGGCGACCCGGCTTGCACGGCCCCCACCAGCGGCGGAAGTTTTGGCTGAAAGGGCACCAAGCCCAGCTTACGCATCAGGTCGCTATCCAGATCGGTCGAGCTAAGAGAATCCGTCGGCACCTGGACCGACCATTCCCGCCCATCCAGGGTCAAATCAAGACTGGCCGCCCGATTGGCCAAGCGGGCCTCCAATACCGCCAACCGAAATTCCGACCAGGTTTGCAGGGGCTTGCCATCCACCCCGCGCACCAGGGCACCCTCCGTCACACCGGCATGGGCAGCCGGCGTATCGGCCAGGGGCATGGCCAACAGGGGCCGTAGCTCCTGTACGCCTCCCATGAACATGCCCCAATAAATCACCACGGCCAGCAACAGATTGGCGATCGGGCCCGCCGCGACCACCAGGGTGCGCCGCCCCAGGGACTGGCGATTAAAGGCGCGATGGGCTTCATTGTCGGCCACCTCGCCTTCCCGCTCGTCGAGCATCTTGACGTAACCGCCAAGAGGAATCAGGCCGATGGACCAAGTCGTGCCATCCTTGCCGATCACCCGCTGATAAACGCTGCGACCGAAACCGATGGAAAAGCACAGCACCTTGATGCCGCAGGCTCGGGCGGCGAGATAGTGGCCCAATTCATGAACCGTGACCAGGATGCCCAGAGCCAGCAGGAAGGCGATGGGATACCAGAGCATGGCTAGGGCATCAATCCGGCAACGATACGGTTTGCCGCCACGCGCGCGTCAGCATCCGCCGCCAGCACCGCGGCCAGATCAGGCGTCGGGCCGTGGGGCACCGCTGCCAAGGTATCCGCGATCACCTGGCTGATCGCCATGAAGGGCAATCCATCCGCCAGGAAGGCCGCCACCGCCACTTCGTTGGCGGCGTTGAGCACGGCGGGGGCATTGCCGCCCAGGGCCAGGGCACGGTACGCCAGGGCCAGGCAGGGAAAACGGTCGAAGTCGGGCGGCTCGAAATCAAGCCTGGCCACCGCAAACAAATCCAGGGACGCCACACCGGACTCGATCCGATCGGGATAGGCCAAGGCATGGGCGATGGGCGTGCGCATGTCGGGATTGCCCAATTGGGCCAGGACCGAACCATCCGTGTATTGCACCAGGGAGTGAATGACGCTTTGCGGATGCACCACCACCTGGATGTCCGCAGCTGCCGCATTGAACAGCCAATGGGCCTCGATCACCTCCAGCCCCTTGTTCATCATGGTGGCGGAATCCACGGAAATCTTCCGCCCCATCACCCAGTTGGGATGGGCGCAGGCCTGGGCCGGAGTCACGTTCGCCAAATCAGCCAAGGGCGTGGCGCGGAACGGCCCACCCGACGCCGTCAACAGGATCTTGCGCACGCCGGCGGCGGCGAGATCCCCGGAAAAACTGGCCGGCAGGGATTGAAAGATCGCATTGTGCTCGCTGTCGATGGGCAGCAGCACGGCCCCACTACGCCTCACCGCAGCCATGAACACAGCCCCGGCCATGACCAGAGCCTCCTTGTTCGCCAACAGAATGCGCTTCCCCGCCTCGGCCGCGGCCAAGGCGGAAGGCAATCCCGCAGCACCGACAATGGCCGCCATCACCGTGTCGGTTTCCTGCAGGGAGGCCACCCGCACCAAGGCATCGGGACCATGCAGGATGGTGAGACCGGGGACGGCATCGCCAAGGCGCCGAGCCAACTCAAGGGCCGCCGCCTCCGACCCCGCCACGGCGAATCGGGGATGATGTTGACGACACTGCTCCGCCAACAGGTCCATGCGCGTATGGCCGCTCAGGGCCAGGACCTCGTAGCGCTCGGCATGACGGGCCACCACATCCAGGGTGCTGACGCCGATGGAGCCCGTGGCGCCAAGAATGACGAGTCGTTGCCGCGCCACGGTCAACCGAGCCAATGCAGCAACAGCGCCACCAGGGGCAAGGTGGAGGTCAGGCTGTCGATGCGGTCAAGAATGCCGCCATGGCCAGGCAAAATCCCGCTGCTGTCCTTGATCTCCGCCTGGCGCTTGAGCAGGGATTCGAACAAATCCCCCATGATGCTCAATACCGTCAGCACCACCAGCGCCAGCGCCAGAAACAACCACTCGCCCACCGCAACCGGGCTGGCCACGCCCGCCAGGGGCCAGACCAACAGACCGTAAGCAGTCACGCCGACCAGTGCGCCATAGGCGCCTTCGCGGGTTTTGCCGGGACTGATGGCCGGCGCCAATTTGTTTTTACCCAGGGCACGCCCAGTGAAATAGGCGGCGATATCGGCCACCCAAATGGCGGCCAACACCGCCAGCAAGACCCAGGGGCCTCGCTGATGCAAGGCCACCAGGGCCGCCCAGGTCGGCACGATGGCGACCACGCCCAAGGCATAGGCCGCAAAATCATTGCCGCCGAAGGTCCACCGACGCACCAGCCAGAGCGGTGCCAGCAACAACCAGAACATGGCGGACAATCCCCACAGCAAGGGGAACAGCTCGGCCTGGGTTTCCCGCAACATCCAGCAGAAAAAGAAAACCATGCTGCCGTACAAGCAACGGGTGGCGCCGTCCTGCTTCATCAGGCCGGCCCACTCCCAGCCTGCCAGGGCGGCAATCAGGGCGAAGGCGGTCAACACCACCAGGTCCGGCGCGGCGAACAGCAGCCCGAGCAAGGCGGCCACCAGCACCAACGCGGTCAGCACGCGGGCTTTAAGCATCGTTGGCTGCCGGCGGCGGTACCACCAGCTGCTCGCTGGTCCGACCGAAACGCCGCTCCCGACGCTGATAGGAAGCGATGGCTTCATCCAAGGCGGCACGATCAAAATCGGGCCAGAGGATGGGCGTGAAATAGAACTCGGAATAGGCCAATTGCCACAACAGGAAATTGCTTACCCGCTCCTCGCCACCGGTACGGATGAACAGGTCAGGCTCGGGGGCATAGGCCATCGCCAGGTAGGGAGCCAGATCGCATTCCTCAAAGTGACCGGCCTTCTCGGGCTGGGCCAGCGTCATGCGATTGACCGCTTGCAGAATGTCCCAACGCCCGCCGTAATTGGCGGCAATGGTCAGCGTCAGTTTTTGATTGTCGGCGGTCTTTGCCTCGCCGCGACGAATCAACTCCAGCAAGCGGGGCTCGAAGGGGGACAGGTCGCCCACCACCTTGAGACGCACGCCGTTGGCGTGCAATTTGTCCACCTCCGCCTCCAGAGCCGAGACGAACAGTCCCATCAGGAAGGACACCTCGTCCTTGGGACGACGCCAGTTTTCGGAACTGAAGGCAAACAGGGTCAGAAATTCGATGCCCTGCTCAATGCAGGCCTTGACCATGGCCCGCACCGTTTCCACGCCGCGCTTGTGGCCGGCCACCCGGGGCAGGTAGCGCTTCTTGGCCCAGCGCCCGTTGCCATCCATGATGATGGCGACGTGGCGGGGAACCGGCGGCGCGGTGGGAATGTCCCGGGTTGAGCTGGAAAAGATCATGAAAAAAAAGAAGCGAGGTCGATGGCGCTCAGATCGCCATCAGATCCTTTTCTTTTTCCACCAGCAGCTTGTCCACTTCCGCCACGTAGCGGTCAGTGAGTTTCTGGATTTCGTCCTGGGCGCGACGCTCGTCGTCCTCGGAGATTTCCTTTTTCTTCAACACGTCCTTGAGGGCGTTGTTGGCATCGCGGCGCAGATTGCGCACGGCCACCTTGGCGTTCTCACCTTCGCCCTTGACGACCTTGATCAACTCCTTGCGGCGTTCTTCGGTCAGCGGCGGCATGGGCACGCGGATGATCTCCCCCATGGTGGCGGGATTGAGCCCCAGATCGGCATCGCGGATGGCCTTTTCCACCTTGGCCACCATGGGCTTTTCCCAGGGCTGGACGCTGATGGTACGGGCATCCATCAGGGTCACGTTGGCCACTTGGCTCAGGGGCACCATGGAACCGTAGTACTCCACTTGAACATGATCCAGGATCCCGGTATGGGCGCGGCCCGTACGGATCTTGCCCAGATCGTTCTTCAACGCCTCCAGGCTCTTCTGCATTTTCTGTTCGGTGGTTTTTTTCAACTCGGGAATCATGCCCCACTCCTAAACATGAACAAGCGTGCCTTCATCCTCGCCCAGCACCACGCGCTTCAACGCGCCGGCCTTGAAGATGGAGAACACATTGATCGGCAATTTCTGGTCGCGGCAAAGGGCGAAGGCCGTGGCATCCATCACTTGGAGATTGCGGCCGATGGCTTCGTCGAAGTGGATCTTGGCGTACCGCGTCGCGCTGGGGTCCTTCTTGGGGTCGGCGGTATAGATGCCGTCCACCTTGGTGGCCTTCAACACGATCTCGGCACCGATCTCGGAACCCCGCAGGGCGGCGGCCGTGTCGGTGGTGAAGAAGGGATTGCCGGTACCGGCCCCGAACACCACGACCTTGCCTTCTTCCAGATAGCGGATGGCCTTGCCCCGGATGTAGGGCTCCACCACCTGCTCGATATTCAGGGCCGATTGCACGCGGGCTTGCAGGTCGACGCGACGCATCGCGTCGGCCAGGGCCATGGCGTTCATCACCGTGGCCAGCATGCCCATGTAGTCGGCGGTTGCCCGATCCATGCCCGTGGCCGTACCGGCCACGCCACGGAAGATGTTGCCGCCGCCGATCACCACGCCGATCTCGACCCCCATCTCAGCCACCGCCTTGATCTCGGCCACGATGGAACCGAGCATGGTGGTGTTGATGCCGTAGGCGTCGTCCCCCATCAGGGCCTCGCCGGACAGCTTGAGCAGGATGCGTTTGTAGCGTGGTGTGGCAGCGGTCATGGGCAGTATGTTTCCTCGCGGTTTATTTCTTCGCAGCGGCAGCAGCGGCTTGTTCGGCCACTTCAGCGGCGAAGTCGGTCACCTTCTTCTCGATGCCTTCACCGACGATGAACAGGGTGAAGGAAGCGACGGAGGCGCCCTTGGCCTTCAGCAGTTGCTCAATGGTCTGCTTGCCGTCTTCAGCCTTGACGAAGACCTGGCCCAGCAGGGTGACCTCCTTGAGGAACTTCTGCACGGTGCCTTCGGCGATCTTTTCCAGCATCTCGGCGGGCTTGCCGGCTTCCTTGGCCTTTTCGATGGCCACGCGACGCTCGGCAGCGATCAACTCGGCATCCACACCGGAAGCATCCAGGGACTTGGGCTTGGACGCGGCGATGTGCATGGCGATGTCCTTGGCCAGGGCTTCGTCGCCACCCACCAGGTCGATCAGCACACCAACCTTGGCGCCACCGTGAATGTAGGAAGCCAGCTTGCCCTTGGCTTCGGTACGCACGAAGCGGCGGATAGTCATGTTCTCGCCGATCTTGCCGACCAAGGCCGAACGGGTGGATTCCACGGTGCCTTCGCCCATGGGCAGGGCGGACAGGGCCGCCACGTCGGCGGGGTTCTTTTCGGCAACCAGGGTGGCGCTGCCGTTGGCCAGGGCGATGAATTCGTCGTTCTTGGCAACGAAGTCGGTTTCGCTGTTCACTTCAACGATGGCGCCAGTCTTGCCGTCAGCGGAAATGCTGATGGCGACGATGCCTTCGGCGGCGACGCGGGTAGCGGCCTTGGAGGCCTTGTTGCCCAGCTTCACACGGAGAATTTCTTCAGCCTTGGCCATGTCGCCAGCGGCTTCGGACAGGGCCTTCTTGCATTCCATCATGGGCGCGTCGGTCTTTTCGCGCAGTTCCTTGACCATGCTTGCGGTGATTTCCGCCATGACACTTACTCCAGATTCAAAAAAACAATCGCCACGGCACCCGGCCAGAAAACGACCGGATCGCCGTGGCAGGAAAGATGATTACTCGGCAGATTCTTCGACTTCGACGAACTCGTCGTCACCGCCGACGGCAGCCACCACTTCGCTCAGGGATTGGGCCTTGCCTTCGAGGATGGCATCGGCGGCACCGCGGGCGTACAGACGGATGGCGCGGCTGGAGTCGTCGTTACCGGGGATCAGGTAGTCCAGGCCTTCGGGGGAATGGTTGGTGTCAACCACACCGACCACGGGGATGCCGAGCTTGTTGGCTTCGGTCACGGCGATCTTGTGGTAACCCACGTCCACCAGGAAGATGGCGTCGGGCAGGCCGCCCATGTCCTTGATGCCGCCGATGGACTTTTGCAGCTTTTCCATTTCCCGTTGCAGCACCAGGCCTTCCTTCTTGGACAGCTTCTCGAAGCTGCCGTCCTCGGCCATTTGCTCGAGTTCCTTCAGGCGCTTGATGGAAACCTTGACGGTCTTGAAGTTGGTCAGCATGCCGCCGAGCCAACGTTCGTCAACGAAGGGCATGCCGGCGCGCTGGGCTTCCTCGGCGATGATTTCGCGGGCTTGGCGCTTGGTGCCGACGAAGAGGATGGTGCCCTTCTGGGAAGCCAGCTTCTTCAGGAAAGCCATGGCTTCGTTGTACTTGGCCAGGGTCTTTTCCAGGTTGACGATATGAATCTTGTTGCGATGGCCGAAGATATAAGGGGCCATCTTGGGGTTCCAGAAGCGGGTTTGGTGGCCGAAATGGACACCGGCTTCCAGCATTTGACGCATGGTGGTGGTAGTCATCGAATTGTGCTCCGATATGGGTTGGATCCGCCGCCTGGCCGTATTGCAATTCCCTCAAGGGAAATCACCCACTCGGTGCCAGACGTGTGAATTTGCCCTGCTCAAACCAAAAACATTCCAGGGCAGCCCGAGATTATAGCGATATCAGCGTCTTGGCGGCAAGGTTTGCAGCACTTTCTTGCCCTGACGGGCCTTTCTGGCGCTTTGCCAGGGGGCTGCGTAGAATGGCGAACCCAACCAGAAACTGCGGAACATCATGGGAATTTCCCTAAAAACCCCTGAAGAAATCGAAAAAATGCGTCTCGCCTGCCGTCTTGCCGGCGAAGTCCTCGACTACATCACCCCCTTCGTCCAACCCGGCACCACCACTGAAGAATTGGACCGCCTCTGCCATGACTACATGGTGAATGTCCAAGGCTGCGTTCCCGCGCCGCTCAACTACGCCCCGCCGGGCTACACCCCCTATCCCAAGTCCATCTGCACCTCCATCAACCACCAGGTCTGCCACGGCATCCCCAACGACCGCCCCCTGAAGAAGGGCGACATCGTCAATCTGGACATCACCACCATCAAGGATGGCTGGCACGGCGATTCGAGCCGCATGTTCATCGCCGGCGAAGCCTCCATCCTGGCCAAGCGACTGTGCAAAGTGACCTATGAGTGCATGTGGAAGGGCATCGAACAGGTCAAGCCGGGCGGTCACCTGGGCGACATCGGCGCCGCCATCCAGCGCTACGCGGAAAGCCAGGGGTTTTCCGTGGTGCGGGAATTCTGCGGCCACGGCATCGGCAGCAGCTTCCATGAGGACCCCCAGGTGCTCCACTACGGCAAGGCCGG
The DNA here is from genome assembly GCF_054658675.1 of Denitratisoma sp. agr-D3. Taxonomy (NCBI): domain Bacteria; kingdom Pseudomonadati; phylum Pseudomonadota; class Betaproteobacteria; order Nitrosomonadales; family Sterolibacteriaceae; genus Denitratisoma; species Denitratisoma sp. agr-D3. The sequence continues at coordinate 358,988 of NZ_BAAGIA010000004.1, forward strand.
CACCGGCGTCGTGCTCGAACCGGGCATGATCTTCACCATCGAGCCCATGATCAACGCCGGCAAGGCCGCCATTTCCGAGCTGGCCGACGGCTGGACCATCGTCACCAAGGACCGCAGCCTGTCGGCCCAGTGGGAACACACCATCCTGGTCACCGACAGCGGCTATGAGGTCCTGACCCAGTCCGCCGGCGCACCGCCGAAACCCGACTTCGGCGCCTGAAGCCATGAGCCAAGTCCTCGCCCCCAGCGGCGACCTGTGCCGGACCCTGGCCGGCCAGTGCCGCAATCGTCTCCAGGATGCCATGGCCGCCCTGATCGCCGCCTATCGCGACAACGAAGACGACCAGGCCCTGTTGCGGGGCCGGGCGAAGCTGGTGGATACCACCCTGACGGACCTATGGCAACAATTGGCCATGCCGGCCCATCTGGCCCTGGTGGCTGTGGGCGGCTATGGACGCGGTGAACTCTTTCCCGCCTCCGACGTGGACCTGCTGCTGCTCACGCCCGAGGGCTTCGACCCGGCCACGGAGCCCCGACTCGAGCAGTTGGTGGGCCTGTTCTGGGACATGGGCCTGGACGTGGGCCACAGCGTACGTTCCCCCTCGGAATGCAAGGCCGAGGCCGACAAGGACATCACCGTCCAGACCGCCCTGCTGGAAGCCCGTTATCTCACCGGCGACAAGGTGCTGTACGACCAACTGGTGCAGCAATTGGCCGAATCCCTTGAACCGGGCGACTTTTTCAAGGCCAAGCAACTGGAGCAGGAAGAACGCTACTCCCGCTACCAGGACACCCCCTTCAGCCTGGAGCCCAACTGCAAGGAAAGCCCCGGCGGCCTGCGCGACCTGCAAATCATCCTCTGGGTGGCCAAGGCCGCCTACCTGGGCACGACCTGGGACGAACTGGTGCTGGAGGACCTGCTGACCCGGGAAGAGGCCCAGCAACTGGCCCATGCCGAGCGCTTCCTCAACCATCTGCGGATCCGCCTGCACCTGCTGCTCAAGCGCAAGGAAGAACGGCTGCTGTTCGACTACCAGGAAGCCCTGGCCCAGGCCATGGGCTTCGAGCGGACGGAAACCAAACGCGCGTCGGAAGTGTTGATGCAGCGCTATTACCGCAACGCCAAACTGGTCACCCAGATCAATACCCTCGTCCTGCAAAACTTCGGCGTGCGCCTGATCAAGCACCCGCCCACCCCGCCCCTGGTCATCGACGAACACTTCCAGGTATTGCGCGACCGACTGGACATCCGCGACACCAAGCTGTTCCAGACCCATCCGGCCACCCTGCTCAAGAGTTTCCTGATCCTGGAGCAACGCAACGAGCTGGTGGGCATGACCAGCCGTACCCTGCGCGCCCTGTGGCGGGCCCGCAACCGCATCGACGACGAATTCCGCGCCGACCCGGCCAACCGGGCCCTGTTCCTCAAGCTGTTCCAGCAGCGCCATCTGATCCGCGAACTGCGGCGGATGAACAAGTACGACATTCTCGGCCGCTACCTGCCCGCCTTCGGCCGCATCGTCGGCCAGATGCAGCACGACCTGTTCCACGTATACACCGTGGATCAGCACATCATGCAGGTCATCCGCAACCTGCGGCGCTTCGCCATGGCCGAGTTCGCCCACGAATACCCGCTCTGTTCCCGGCTGTTTTCCGCCTTCGAGCGCCCTTGGCTGCTCTACATCGGCGCCCTGTTCCACGACATCGCCAAGGGGCGTGGCGGCGACCACTCCAAGGAAGGTATGTCCGACGCCCGCCAGTTCTGCGCAGAGCACGGCATCGAGGGCGAAGACGCCGACCTGGTGGTGTTCCTGGTGGAGCAGCACTTGACCATGTCCGCCATCGCCCAGAAACAGGACGTGGGCGACCCGGAGGTCGTCACCGCTTTCGCCGCCATGGTCAAGAACGAGCGCCAGCTCACTGCCCTGTATCTGCTCACCGTGGCCGACATCCGCGGCACCAGCCCCAAGGTCTGGAATGCCTGGAAGGGCAAGCTGCTGGAAGACCTGTTCCGCGGCGCCCGCAGCGTGCTGCAAGGCAATCCGCCGGGCCAGCTGTCCGCCACCGGTATCCCGCCCCACCAGCAGGAAGCCCTGACCCAGCTGCGCATGCGGGGCCTGCGCAGCGGCATCGAAAACGAGCTCTGGCAACGGCTGGACACCACCTATTTCCTACGCCACGATGCCGACGAAATCGCCTGGCACACCCGTACCCTCTACTACCGGGTGGACAGCCCGGAACCCGTGGTCAAGGCCCGGCTCATTCCCATCGGCGAGGGCCTGCAAGTCATGGCCTACGTGCCTGACCAACCGGACTTGTTCGCCCGCCTCTGCGGTTTCTTCTCCCGCTACGGCTATTCCATCGTGGACGCCAAGATCCACACCACCAAGCATGGTTACGCCCTGGACAGCTTCGTCCTGCTCGATGCCCAGGAACACCTACCCTACCGGGACATGATCGCCCTCATCGAGCACGAGCTGGTGGAACTGCTCAAGGCACAACCACCCTTGGAAGCTCCGGCCCGGGGCCGGCTGACCCGCCAGGTCAAGCATTTCCCCATCCCGCCGGAAGTCAGCATCCGCGCCGACGACAAGGGCAACCGCTACGCCCTGGCCATCACCGCCGCCGATCGTCCCGGCCTGCTGTACACCATCGCCTACCTACTGGCGCAGCACCACATCAACTTGCACACGGCCCGGGTGAACACCCTGGGCGAGCGGGTGGAGGACATGTTCCTGATCTCGGGCAAGGAATTGGAGAAATCCGCGCCCCTGGTCAAACTGGAACAGGAGCTGTTGGCCGCCCTCCAGGTGTGAGCGGTGCCCCGCCCTATAGCGCTGTAGCGCCCTAGCCTGCGGCCCTCTGCTCCAACTGCTCCCACCGCTCCAGGGCCGCCAGCAGCTCGGCCTCCAGGGCCTGAGAGCGTTCGCCGAGGGCCTTGGCCTCGGCCGGCGCATCCCGATAGACGCTGCCGTCCGCCAGCCGTTCGCCGATGGTCTGCTGTTCGGCCTCCAAGGCGGCGATCCGGTCCGGCAAGGCGTCCAATTCCTTCTGTTCCTTGTAGCTCAAGCCCGACTTGGCCTTGGGCTTGACGACCGGCTTGGCGGCGGACGGTGTTTCCGCCCCCTTGGCCAGCGACTTGGTTTCGGCAGCGGCAACGGGGCGCATCCGCTCCCAGTCGGCGTAACCACCGACATACTCCTTCCAGCGGCCACCCCCCTCGAAGGCGATGGTTTGGGTCACCACATTGTCCAGGAAAGCCCGGTCATGGCTGACCAGCAGCAAAGTCCCCGGGTAGTCCTGCATCAGTTCTTCCAGCAGTTCCAGGGTCTCGATGTCCAGGTCGTTGGTGGGTTCGTCGAGCACGATCAGATTGGCGGGTTGAGCGAACAAACGGGCCAGCAACAGTCGATTGCGTTCGCCACCGGACAGGGTGCGCACCGGCGAACGAGCCCGTTCCGGAGCGAAAAGAAACTCCCCCAGATAACCGATCACGTGCTTGCGCTTGCCGCCGATCTCGACGTATTCCGAGCCGGGACTGATGGTGTCGGCCAGGGTGGCCTCCTCGTTCAACTGGGCCCGCATCTGGTCGAAATAGGCGATGGTCAGCCGGGTCCCCAATCGGACCTGGCCGCTGTCAGGAGCAACTTCGCCCAGAATCAGCTTGATCAGGGTGCTCTTGCCGGCGCCATTGGGGCCAATCAGGCCGATCTTGTCGCCGCGCAGGATGCGGCAGGAAAAATCCTCGACGATGGCGCGACCTTCGTAGTGCTTGCTGACATGGCTGAGTTCGGCCACCAATTGCCCCGAGGCCTCGCCCTTGTCCACCTGTAACTCCACCTGTCCCAGCCGATTGCGCCGCTCGGCCCGCTCCTTGCGCATATCCACCAGGCGGGCAATGCGGCCGACGCTGCGGGTACGACGGGCCTCGACCCCCTTGCGGATCCAGATCTCCTCCTGGGCCAATAGCTTGTCGAAGCGGGCATTGGCTTTTTCCTCTGCCACCAATAATTGGCTCTTGCGCTCCTGGTACTGGCTGTAGTTGCCGGGAAAACTCGCCAACTTGCCCCGGTCCAGTTCCACGATGCGGGTCGCCACCCGATCCAGGAAGCGGCGGTCATGGGTGATCAACAGCACGCTGCCGGCAAAGCCCAGCAACAATTCCTCCAGCCAGAGGATGCCATCCACGTCCAGATGGTTGGTCGGCTCGTCCAGCAACAGCAGATCCGGCTCGCCCACCAAAGCGCAGGCCAGGGCCAGGCGTTTCTTGGCACCGCCGGAGAGGCTGCCCACCAGGGCGTCCTCCCGCAGCTTGAGGGTTTCCAGCACCCGGCTGATCCTCGCCTCCACCGCCCAGCCGCCCGAGGCATCAAGGGCGTTCTGGACTTCGTGCAGCTTGTCGAGCTGCCCCGGGTCGTCGCCGGCCGCATGAATCAGGCGGTGATAATCCCGCAACAACTGGGCAGCCCCGCCAGCCTGGGAGACCACGGCATCGAACACCGCACTGGCCGGATCGAAGTTCGGTTCCTGGGGTACGTGGGCGACACGAATGCCGGCCGCCCGCCAAACCTCGCCATCGTCCAAGTGGGCCTCGCCGGCCAGGGCCTTGAGCAAACTGGACTTGCCAGTGCCATTACGGCCGATCAGGGCCACCCGTTCGCCGGCGTGCAATTGCAATTCCGTATGGTCGAGCAGCGCCACGTGACCGAAGGCAAGACAGGCATTGGAAAGGGAGGCAATCAAACTCACGATGTTCCGTTCTTCAATGGGTAAAGGTTATTCAACGCCCAAGCGAATGAGCAGCCCCGGCAGGGCATGGTCGCAGGGCTCTGCCAGCTTCAGCGCCAACAGATCGTCGGCCCGGGTCCGGCCAAGATTCACGGCCGCGATGGGTTTGCCCAGTTCCGCCGCCTTGAGGCAGAAACGATAGCCGGAATACACCATCAGGCTGGAGCCCGCCACCAGCAGGGCATCGGCCTGGGCCAGGGTGCGCATCGCTGCGTCCACCAGGCTTTTCGGCACGGTATCGCCGAAGAACACCACATGGGGCTTGAGCACGCCACCGCAATTTTCGCAGGCCGGCACCACCACCGAGGAAAAATCCGTTTCCACATCCGCGTCGCCGTCCGGCGCACTGCGGGCCTGGGCGGCGGCCTCCGCCAACAACCAGGCGTTGTCCAGCGCCAGGCGGGCCTGCAAATCTCGCCTGGCGGTGATCCGTCCGCAACCCAGGCACACCACCTCGGCAATACTGCCGTGCAACTCGCGCACCCGCTGGCTGCCGGCCTTCTGGTGCAAGCCATCCACATTCTGGGTCAGCACGCATTCAACGTGCCCCATCGCCTCCAGACGGGCCAGGGCCTCATGGGCGGCATTGGGCCGCGCATCGCCCAAAGTGGGCCAGCCCAACAGACTGCGCCCCCAGTAACGCTGGCGCACCGCGGCGGAAGCAATGAAATCCTGGTGGTTGACCGGCTGGCGGCGCTTCCATTGCCCGGCGGCATCCCGATAGTCGGGAATCCCCGAAGCGGTACTACATCCCGCGCCGGTCAAGACGAACAGACGGGGATGAGTGCGCACGAAGTCGGCCAATGCCGACAAGGCTGCCCCCTCGTCTCCGCCCATCCCTATCTCCCACCGTGAAGAGGCGGCATGATACCCGCCTCCATCCGTTACCATTCGCCTCTTCTTCCCCTCACCGACCACCATGGCCCACATACTTCCCGACGGCTGGCGCGAGTTGACGGTGACCGGCGCCGCCCAACGGGAAATCGAAACCCTGGCGCTGCTCGCCGCCGGCCTCCCCGATGCCTACACGGTGTACCACGCCGTGCATTGGACCAACATCGAACGGGGCTATGCCGTGTTTGGCGAAATCGACTTCGTCGTCGTCAATCCCGCCGGCAACCTGCTGCTGATCGAGCAGAAAAGCGGTTTTCTCGACGAAACCGCCGAGGGCCTGATCAAGCGTTACGGCGGCAAACCCAAGCCCGTGGCGGTACAGATGGCCCGCAGCCGCGACCACCTGGTCGGCAAACTGCGCCAGCGCGCCGGCTGCGCCGAGGTGATGGTGGACACCCTGCTCTACTGCCCCGACTACGCGGTCAAGCATCCCCACACCGCCGGCCTTGCGCCAGAACGGATCGTGGACAGCACCCGCCGGGAACAGTTGGTGGCGAAAATCCGCCAGATCCTGCCCGCTTCCGCCGACTCGGCGCCCGGACCCCAGGCCAAGGCGGTGCACCAGTTCCTCCAGGACGTGATTCAACTGCAACCGGACGTCAGCGCCCTGATGGGCCAGGCCCGCAGCCTGGTGACCCGGGTTGCCGGCGGCCTCGCCCACTGGGCACGGCAGTTGGAAATGACGCCTTTCCGCCTGCGGGTCACCGGCACCGCCGGTTCCGGCAAAACCCAACTGGCCCTGGCCGAGTACCAAGCGGCCCTGGCGGCCGGCCAACAGCCCCTGTACGTCTGCTTCAACCGGCCCTTGGCCGATCATTTCTCCCGCGTCGTCCCCGAAGGCGGTCTGGTCTGTACCTTCCACACCCTGTGCGACCGTCTGCTACGACACCACGGCATCACCCCGGACTTCAGCCAACCCGACGCCTTCCAGCGTCTGGCGGAACAGGCGGCCATCCTGGCGGTGCCCGATGCCCTGCGGTGCGACAGTCTGATCATCGACGAGGGCCAGGATTTTTCCATCCCCTGGCGCGATACCCTGCTGCGCCACCTACGGCCCGACGGCCGTCTGCTCTGGTTGGAAGATCCCTTGCAGAACCTCTACGACCGCCCCGCCGCTGCCCTGCCGGAATGGGTGGGATTGCGCGCCGACACCAACTATCGCTGCCCACGTCCGGTGGTCAGGTTGCTCAACGCCCTGCTCCCCCAGGAGGCCTACCCGCAGGGTATTGAAGCCGCCTCCCCCTTTGCCGGCGAGGAGGTGGACATCCTCACCTATGCCGACTCCGCCGCCATGCTGCAACAAGTGAAGGAGGCCATCCGCCGCTGCTATTCCGCCGGCTTCCGCAAGTCGGATCTGGCCCTGCTCAGCTACCGGGGCCGGGAGAACTCCCATCTGCTGCGCCACGACCGGCTCGGCGCCAACACGCTGAAAACCTTCACCGGCAAATACGACCTGCTCGGCCAGCCCATCTATAACGACGGCGACGTGCTGATGGAATCGGTGTATCGCTTCAAGGGACAATCGGCACCAGCGGTGATCCTGGCGGAAATCGACTTCGAGAGCCTCGACGACAAAGCCCTGCGCAAGCTCTTCGTCGGCGCCACGCGGGCCATGATGAAACTGGTGCTGGTGATTTCCGACCGGGCTGCCGAGCAATTACTGGCGCGCCTGGACTGAGGCACTAAATCACGGGACGAAGCCAAGCTTAATCGTCCCCGCCTGACAAACCCTCGGGAAAAAGTTCCTCGGTGAAACCAAAACGGCGAAAATCCTCCACCCGCATGGGATAGAGGATGCCGTCCAGGTGGTCGCACTCATGTTGCACCACCCGGGCATGAAAGCCCTCCACCTCCCGCTCGATGGGCTTGCCGAACACATCGCAACCGGCGTAGCGCAGGCGCTCCCAGCGGGGCACCCAACCACGCAGGCCGGGCACCGAGAGACAGCCTTCCCATCCCGCTTCCCGTTCATCGCCAATGGGCGTCAGTACCGGGTTGATGAGCACGGTATAGGGCACGGCGGGGGCGTCGGGATAGCGCTCGCTGTGTTCGAAACCGAAAATCACCAACCGCCGATTGACCCCGATCTGGGGAGCGGCCAAGCCCACGCCACCGGCTTCCCGCATGGTGTCCTCCATGTCTGCCACCAAGCGCAGCAGTTCGTCGCTACCGAAGTCACTTACCGGCTCGGCAATCCGCAACAGACGGGGGTCGCCCATGCGCAGAATGGGATGAATCATGATTTTCCTCCGCCTATTCCTTTGCCTCAGCGGTCCAGCCTCCGCCGCCTCTCGCGTCCACCGGGTCAGCGCAAATCCTCAAGGGGGTGACGCCAAGACCCGACGTCAAGTCGGACAAAATTCCTCGGTGCACAAGCCGGCGACGACCTGCCGCACCTGCCCCAAGGCGCCCTGCAACACGGCCTCGATATCGGAAAAACGGATTCCTTCAGCGCTATCGGCGCGGCCAGCCGCCCAGTTGGCCACCACGCAAACGGCGGCATAGGGGATTTCCAACTCCCGTGCCAGCACCGCTTCGGGCATGCCGGTCATGCCGACGATATCCGCACCATCCCGCTCCAAGCGATTGATCTCGGCCGCCGTCTCCAGCCGGGGGCCCTGGGTGGCGGCGTAAACCGCGCCCTCCAGAACCGAAACCCCCGCTACCTCCGCCGCCCGCAGCAACTCGCTACGGACTTCCTCGCTGTAGGGATGGGTGAAGTCCACATGCACCACCTGGCCCTCGCCGCCCTCGAAAAAGCTCGAATCCCGGCCCCAGGTGTAGTCGATGATCTGGTGGGGAATCACCAGTTGCCCCGGTCCCAGGTCCTTGCGGATACTGCCCACCGAGGCCACGGAAACGATGCGATTGGCCCCCGCTTCCCGGGTCAGGGCCCAGATATTGGCCCGATAATTCACGCGATGGGGAGGAATGCTGTGGCCGTAACCGTGCCGGGCCAAAAAAACCACCGATTGCCCGCCGATACGACCAAAAGTCAGGGGGCCGGAAGGGTCACCCCAGGGGGTACGCACCACCTCCCGCCGGTCCACTTCCAGATTGGCCAATTGAGTCAAACCGCTACCACCGATCACTGCCAGCATCTATTTGTCTCTCCAAGAATTTTTCGGCTGCGAGGGTGTGCTAGCCATGGTAGAATGCGCGCCTCATTTTTCGCACCGCAGCATTTTTCTTCCCATCCCGCTCCGGTGCCTCACCAGCATACCCATTACAGGATTTCCCCATGTCTCGCGCCCTACGCAATATTGCCATTATCGCCCACGTGGACCACGGCAAGACCACCCTGGTTGACCAACTGCTGCGCCAATCCGGCACCTTCCGTGACAACCAGCAAGTGGACGAACGGGTCATGGACAGCAACGACCTGGAAAAGGAACGGGGCATCACCATCCTGGCCAAGAACACCGCCATCGACTACAACGGCACCCACATCAACATCGTGGACACCCCGGGCCACGCCGACTTCGGCGGTGAAGTGGAGCGCGTGCTCGGCATGGTGGACGGCGTGCTGCTGCTGGTGGATGCCGTGGAAGGCCCCATGCCCCAGACCCGCTTCGTGACCAAGAAGGCCCTGGCCCAAGGCCTGCGCCCCATCGTCGTGATCAACAAGGTGGACCGTCCCGGCGCCCGTCCCGACTGGGTGGTGGACCAGACCTTCGACCTGTTCGACAAGCTGGGCGCCACCGACGAACAGCTGGACTTCCCCATCGTCTACGCCTCCGGCCTCAACGGCTTCGCCAAGCTGGACCTGAAGACCGAATCCAGTGACATGGTGCCCCTGTTTGAAACCGTGTTGTCCCACGTACCGCCCCCTCCTGGTGATGCCAACGCCCCCCTGCAATTGCAGATCGCCGCACTGGACTACTCCACCTACACCGGTCGCCTGGGCGTTGGTCGCGTGCTGAATGGCCGCATCAAGCCCGGCCAGTCCGTGGTGGTGATGAACCACGAGAACCAAGTGGCCAGCGGCCGTATCAACCAGGTACTGGGCTTCCGTGGCCTGGACCGGGTTGAAGTGCCCGAAGCCGAAGCCGGCGACATCATCATCATTTCCGGCATCGAAGACATCGGCATCGGCGTCACCATCGCCGACAAGGACAATCCCGTCGGCCTGCCCATGCTGACCGTGGACGAGCCCACCCTGACCATGGACTTCATGGTGAACTCCAGCCCCCTGGCCGGTACCGAAGGCAAGTTCGTCACCAGCCGTCAGATTCGCGACCGCCTGACCAAGGAACTGCTGACCAACGTTGCCCTGCGCGTTGAAGACACCGCCGACTCTGACGTGTTCCGCGTTTCCGGCCGTGGCGAACTGCACTTGACCATCCTTCTAGAAAACATGCGTCGCGAAGGCTTCGAAATCGCCGTGGCCAAGCCCCGCGTGGTGTTCAAGGAAATCAACGGCGAAAAGTGCGAGCCCTACGAAAACCTCACTATCGACCTGGAAGACAGCCACCAAGGTGGCGTCATGGAAGAACTGGGCCGTCGTCGTGGCGAACTGACCAATATGGAATCCGATGGTCAGGGCCGTACCCGTCTTGAATACCATATCCCTGCCCGAGGCCTGATCGGCTTCCAGTCCGACTTCATGACCATGACCCGCGGCTCCGGTCTCATGAGCCACATCTTTGACGACTACAAGCCCGTCAAGCCCGATCTTCCCGGCCGCCACAACGGCGTGCTGATCTCCCAGGAAGACGGCGAAGCCGTGGCCTACGCTCTGTGGAACCTGGAAGACCGCGGCCGCATGTTCGTCAGCCCCGGCGACAAGCTGTACGAAGGCATGATCATCGGCATCCACAGCCGCGACAACGACCTGGTGGTGAACCCCATCAAGGGCAAGAAGCTGACCAACGTGCGCGCCTCCGGCACCGACGAAGCCGTGCGTCTGACCACGCCGATCAAGCTGACCCTGGAGTCCGCCGTGGAATTCATCGACGACGACGAACTGGTGGAGATCACGCCCAAGTCCATCCGTCTGCGCAAGCGTCACCTGAAGGAACACGAGCGCAAGCGCGCGGTTCGCGCCGAAGCATAAAGTTCGGGAACAGCCGATCAAGGACGAAAAGCCCGGGCAATAGCTCGGGCTTTTCGCTTTCAGGCCGGCTTTGAACGGTAGTGTTCGCGCACCGAATTGGCCAAGGTGAAATCCTTGCGCAAACCAGCCAGATCCCGCTCGAACTCCTCGATCCGCTCCTCGCTCCAGGCGGAATTGAGCAAGGCCGTACGCAAGGTTTCGGCAATATCGTCAAAATGGGCCAATGCCTCTCCGGCGGCGGGATGGGTCCTGATCAAGGCCGTCACGGCAACCCGCAGGGAAAAATGATGGGCCATCATGACCCGCATCATTTCCTGCATCACCGCCTGATCGCCCACCGCGTGGTCGTCGCTCATGGTCTACTCCTTTCCTCGCTCAGACAACAACGCCGGCTTCGCCGCACAAGCGGTCAAGGGATGCCTTGAGGGCATCGTAGGCGGGACGCACGCGTTTGGGCACAAGAACGCGCACTTGGGAAAACTCGCCCTTCAAGGCCAAATCCTGCGCCGCCTGCCAATGGTTGCGCCACTCCTCGTAGCACCGCCAAAGTTCATCTGATGCGGGTGCCGGCGCAGCACGAAAATCGGCCAGGATTTCCTCGTTACGCTTGTCGATCTCCCGCGCCCGAATGACGGCCTGGCCGGCCTCGTCCACCGTCTGTGCATTCATCACCAGGACATTGTTGGCCCGGATTTCCTCAACGCCATCGAGCAGTCTTTCAACCATGGGCATGGCCGAGGTCAGCGCAGCCGCATCATCCTTGACCTCCTCGACCATGCGGGACATTTGACGCAACAGCGCATTGCAGGATTGGACGGCAGCACGCATGTCGTCCGTACCCTGGACGCAGGCGTCAGTGACTGACTTGAGCCGCTCCCCCAACGCCACTTGGCGCGACGACGCAGCAACGATGCCGTCGGCGGCATCAACAGCCCCCAAGGATCGTGCTTGCATCGCCTCCATGACCGCAGCCGCCTTCGACGCCAATGCCACCGAACTGGCCACCGCCTGACGGGACATGGCTAATTGCTCGTTCACCGTGCCAGTGCTACTCACAATCCGCTCGATCATCGCTTGAATATCCACCGTCGCCACCGCCGTCCGCTCAGCCAATTTGCGCACCTCGTCCGCCACCACGGCAAAGCCACGCCCCGCCTCCCCTGCCCTGGCGGCTTCGATCGCCGCGTTCAGGGCCAACAAATTGGTCTGTCCAGCAATGTCCTGGATGATGCTGACGGCGGAACCGATGCTCTGGGAACTCACGACCACATCACCGAACTCCCGTTCCGTCTCCGCAACCGATTGGTCCACCCGATTCACGGCTTCCATTGCGCTTTTCACCTGCTGACAGCCTTGAATCGCCAGATCACCCACTTCCTGCACGCTTTGCTTAAGGGCTTCCGCCGCCCCGGCCACTACCGCGTTATCGGCGATGACCCCTGCCGTCGTATCCCTCACCGAATTCACATTGCCGAACAACCCTTCCCCTACGCTCATAACCTGGGTGAAACGGGAAACAAGGGTGGCGTTGTCGATAATCAAGGTCCGACACTTTCTCCCCAGAAACAAAAGGCTTTCCTGGTGAACACCGTCGCCATCCTGCCCACCATCGGCAATCACAGGGCGGCGGAGCCCCACGTTGCCGATCCAGCCAATGCCGCCGGCCCCCAGGAGCATGCCCGACAAGACCATGAGTCCGTACTCACCGTCACTTGCGGGCCAAGCGCCATACGCGGCCATCGACAATCCCACCAGTAGGCAGACCATCCAATAGAGTCTCGCTACCGCCATGACTATGCAATCCTGAAACGGCCAGCCAGCGTGGCCAATTGCTGTGAAAGACCGTCCAACTCCTGCGCCAGGGCGGCGGTCTTTTGCACTGTGGCACTGTTTTCCTCGGTACTGCGGGCGATGGTTTCCACCCGATGTGCCACTTCTCGGGCCGATGTCGTCTGTTCGGCCAGGGCAAGGGAAATATCGGCAACCACCTGGGCCGCCCGATCCGCCGAATCCCGAATGGCGGTGACCGAATCCCCGGCTTGATGAGCCAGATGGACCCCATCGGTGACTCGGCTGACGCCGGCTTCCATCTCCCGCACGGCTTCCTGGGTGCCCTCCTGTATCTTGACGATCATGGTGCCGATTTCCTGTGTCGACGCCCCCGTCCGCTCCGCCAGCTTCCGCACCTCGTCGGCCACCACCGCGAAGCCCCGCCCCTGCTCGCCGGCCCGCGCCGCCTCGATGGCGGCATTGAGAGCCAGCAGATTGGTCTGGTCAGCAATCTCGTGGATCACCTGAACGATGCCTGATATCTGCTTGGAAAAGCTTTCCAGCTCCCGAATCGTGCCAGCAGTCACATTGACGGCAGTCGCCACGTGCTCCATTTCACCCGCCGTCTGATAAATGATCTGACCGCCGGCCGATGCCTGACTGCTAGAGTTCTGGCTGACGGCATGAGCTTCGCGCGCATTGTCACCAACGCGATCAATGGAAGCGGAGAGTTTTTCCATGTCGTCCGCCATGGCGCTTGCCGCTAGCGACTGCTGCTCGATGGCCTTGGCACTGGTCCCGGCGGCCAAGGAAAGCTCGGTCGCCTGGTGGCGCAGGCTGGCGACATTGGACAAAATCTGGGCAATGAGCTGGTGCAGGCTTTCCCTCATACTGGAGAGCTTGAGCAAGAGTTCGCCAATCTCATCCTTGCCACTGACGACGATCGCCTGGCGCAAGTCACCGGCGGCAATCGCGGAGGCAACCTGGCCCGCATGATGCAAGCTCTGGGTGATATAGCGCAAGGTGAGTACCGAGGGCAGACCAACGAAAACGCCGCCGGCGATGAAAAAGAACAACAGCAGTGAACGGCTCAGTCGATATCGATCCTCGGCAGCCTGGTATTCATCCCTGGCCACCTCCGCCTGATGGGCCATCAGTTGTTTGAGGCTATCAAGCGCCGCCTGACGCTCTTCCCGTACCGCATACAAAAAGGTGGCCAACACTTCCGGATTGTTGAGCTTTCTGGCCTCGATGTCGGCGAGGGTCTGTTTCAGCTTTGCCAACCAGGTTTGGTGCTTGGCGGAAAAATCTTCCAACAACTTTTTTTCCTCATCGCCATGAGGGAGCACTAAGTACTTCTGCCACAAGGTTTCGAATCGCTGTTCGTTCTTATGCACGGCTTCCGTCAAGGTGTTGATCGAATCGTCCATCAACCCGGCGGCCGGACGACCCGGCGCGCCTTCAAAGGCAAACAATAGATTGAGTGCATCCTCCCGGATATTGGCATCGATTTGCGCCAAATCCTGCATGGGAACCGCCCGATCCTCGTAAACCGATTTGAGGGAATTGCTCGCCGCCTGGAGCCCTACCCAGCCGATCGTGGCGGCAATCAGATACAAAGTCACCGACAATACCGTGATGTAGGCAATACGGTGGGAAATCCTCAAGCAGGAAAAAATCCTCCCGATCTTTTCGATCTGGAATTTCATAAATACACTCCATGGAATCCACAACAGTCCATCGATGCGACCATGGAGTCGGCCGACAGACTATTGCTGGCATCCCAACAATCACTGGGATGCCGGGGACGACCGCATGTAGGCCGTCCCCGACTGGGTTTAATCGCCGCCGCGCATGTACTGCACCTGGAACATGGCCGGAGGATTCTGCTTATAGTCCACCTGCCCCTTGAACTGTCCCGTGGTGCAATGCTTTGCCTGCACATCGACCATGGAGAAAGCATCATCAATACCGATGCCGGATCCCTTGTTCATGGGCAGATGGGCATCGGCATGGGACTTTCCGACCGACCAGATCTTCCACAATTCTCCCTTGCGGTCATAAATCTCGACGGCGCCGTTCAAGTTCTGTAACTGGCTGTCCATATAGAAGACGCGCTTACTGATGGGGTGGTTGGGATTGGTGGGTACCGCCTCCAACACGTACACCTTGCGCAACTGATAGCTGCCGTTGAAGAAGCAACTCCCCTGGCCGCCGAAGTCGACGTACTTGTAGCCGTCGCTTTCTGAAGGCATGTCACCGGTCAGCTTGAGCTCGTTGTGATTCCACATGGGCAGCAGCACGTTCTTGGTGCCCTTGTAGGTCCACTTCATGTCCGACACCCGGCCGTTGTAGCCCTCGAAGTCCTCAATCATCAGGTCGGAGCCGAGGAAGGAGTCGGTCACCTGGCCGGTGGCCAAACGGCGGACCCGGCGTTGGAAGCCCAGGTACAGATAGGCATCATCCAGTTTCTGATCGTCGTCGTAGCGCTGGATCAAGAGCTGAGTGTTCTTCAGATCCATGGGTTCCTGCACATGGACGTAAATGGCTCGATACAGGTTGGAGGCATTGCCGGGCACCTCGGGTACCGGCGCATCCTTCACCCGGTGCTTGAGATTGAGGAAGTGGAAATCGAACTTGATGGTCTTTTCCAATTGCCCCGTCGCCATATTGCGATACTTCCAATAGAAGGGATTGATGGAGGCGTTATCGCCCCAGTTCACCCCGTACTTGTAATTCCAGGCCAGTTTCTCGCCCGCGCGGGGATCCTTGGCATCCGGCTCCTCAGGAAAGGGACGACCCGCCACATAGCCGGTCAAGTCGCCGTTGTTGGCCCCCAGCTTGGCCGTGTTCAGATGCTTTCGGGTGGCATCCACGTAGGGTTTGGACAAATCAAAGCTGGTGGTCGCCCCCACCTTGATTTCCGTCCATCCCTCCTTGATTGCCTTATAGGTACCGACAGCGAGCACCTCCTTGAACTGATCGACATTACCCTTGTTGATGGTCATACCGGGGGTCAGGCCGGGGAACTTGGGGGTTCCGGCCTTGTACGGAAAGAAAGTGGCGTCCACGTCGGCCTCGGTGGCGGCGAGGGTGATGCCGTTGGCGAAGAGCAGGGACATGGCCAAGACGAGTTGTGTGGTTTTCATGTTTTCACATCCTTAATGAGTCGATTTGCAAGCGAGGGCGACCATGGATACTGTCGTCTGCGAGACATGGACGCCCCCATTCCGCCAATGCGATTTAGAACTTGTAACGCATCATGAAATAGATGTCGTTTTCCTTGAAGGCCGTGCCAATGGGACCGGCACGGAAGCGTCCCAGGGGCTCGATGCCGGCATAGCCACCATTGGCAGTACCTGTTCCCAGCGCGCCATTGTTGGTGGTGTTATCCCATTTGTAGCGACTGGTGTTGTCGTCCCTTCCTTTGACGTTGGCACCGAAGGTCAGCTTCAAGTCATTGGTCACGCTCCACTCCACTTGGGGAGATGCCACCCAGGCATGGGCCTGGAAGTCCCGCGCCAAGATGAGCTGGGGACTGACCCGATCACCACTCATGAAGCCCTTGATCAACAGGGTGCCGATCACGTTGTTTTCCCAGTCGGGCATGCCGACGACCCCTGCTGTTCCCTGCTTGATCTCGTGGTTGTAGATGTGTTGATAGAACAATTGGGCAGACAACAACGTTGTCCGGTTGGGATTGATGAAGGAAATGAAAGTGGGACGATCGATACCGATCACAGAACGGAAGGTGTTGTTGCTGGAATACAGCTCGGGACGCGCCGTATTGGCAAACTCTTCGCCATGGGTGAACGCGCCCTCCAGCCGGATGGCAGCCCCAATGCTTTCTGCCTGAAGATCCAAGGAACCACCCACCATGGTCAGACGGGGAAATTCCATGTCAAAGTTAAGTAGATAGGGATTCCCACTGGCTCGCAGAGTGTTGCCTTTACCACCACGCAGAGAAGGAAGCTGGGAACGATAGGACAGCGCATTCAAAGAGAACGATGTTCCCCCTTGCGTTACCCCTTCGAACTTAACCCCAAAAGACCCCGCATCTTTCCATTCAGGCAGATTCACTGTTCTGATGCCAGCAATTCCGGGAGCGAAGTTGCCAGTGGCCCCTCCCAAGTCCCCGAAATTGGTCAACGTATTACCGTTATCCCAGAGCATTTTCAGGGCACGGAATAAACACGCCGCGTCCAGGATCGAGTTGGGTGATCCGCATTGTCCCAGGTTGTTGGCGCGGAACTGGTCGAAACTCCAGACGAATTGCAGGTTACGATCCTGCATCGTCTCGGAGCCCCCCATGCGCCACTCGGCCTGCGCCGACCAGAGCGGGATACGGATGTCCTGCAACTCGTCGTAGATGTTGTTGCGGGAGTAATCCACCGGGTTGAAGACATCCAGCACCCGGAACAAATCCGTCCGTCCCCAGACGATTTGCTGCCGACCGACCTTGACGAACAGATCGCTGCCATCCTTCAAGGCAAAGGTCTTCTTGGCGTAGGCTTCCCGAATAAAGTCCAGCTTGCTATTGAACTCCGGGGCTTCCAGTTCACTCCGTTTCAAGTTACCGTAGCCGCCGAAATCGGCACAGCCACGACTATCAACGTCACAGGGCCGAACTGGTACTGCGGCAGTCGTATTGCCATCGAGGTCATGCCAACGATTACCCAGAATTTCCAATCCCGTGTTCGGGTTATTGGCCAAGTTAAAACCACCCCCGGCTGCTGTATTGCCAGCCGCGCCAAACATGGCCAAGGAACTACCCGCCTTGTCACCGAATTTGCTGTCATTGAGCCGATAGACGCCATCGAAGGTGCCGCGCAAGACGGTGTGGAATCCCCACCCATCGCCCATGCCCTTGTCGGCCTCAACTTGCAAGGTATTGCGGAACTTCGAAAGACCGACGCCGTTGCCCCGGTAGGCCGTATGGTTCTCATAAAACACATCGGCCTTCCAGGGAGAGGCGTCCTCTCCCATCGACGGCAGGTCGTCCGCCCAGGCGGGCATGGCGATCATCCCGCCCAGGAGGGCCGCAAGGCCCAGGGTGGCCGGTATGCGCCGGCTCCATTTTCTCTTCATGTTGACTCCTCCACGGTTATGGCACTACGAACAAGCCGGGCCGTTCAAGCGGCCTTCTTGGCAATGATTTCCAGGTCTTCTTCCAGAACACCGTCCTCGTTGTAGTGGGTGGCCACCACGAAGTGAGGTTTGAACACGACGCACCAGGCCGGCACGATCAACATGGCGGCGATGGCATTGACGATCAGCATGAAACTGAGCAACACCGCCGCGTCGGACTGGAAGCGCAGATCGGACATGAAGATCCACATCACCACCCCGGCAATCAGGGTGGCGGCGGTGAAGGACACGGCGTAGCCGGTGGTGGCCACGGCATTGATCACGGCCTTGTGGATGTTGCGGGTGGCGGCCATCTCCTCACGGATCCGGTCCATGAAATACACGGCGTAGTCGATGCCGACCCCGACCCCCACAGCGATCACGGGTACGGTGTTGACGCTGATGCCGATGTTGGCGGCCCCCATGTAGGCATAGGTCAGCAAGGTGGCGAACAACATGGGCAGCACCATCAGCCAGCCGGCGTGCAGGGACTGGTAATAGGCCATGACCAGCAGGAAGGCGATGATCATGACCGCCGGGATGATGATCATGTGGTCGGTGTGCAGGGCCTGGTTGCCCGCGGCGGTGACGCCGATGATGCCGCCACCCAGTTCGATGTGCAGGCCTGGGACATCCTTCTCGATGGCCAAGATGCCCTCTTCCGCCAGGGCCACGATGCGGCGGATGGTCTCGGCCTGGTGATCCTTGTAATAGAACACCATGTTGGCCTCGTCCTCGTCGGCGGTGACGAACTCCTTGAGGGCGCCGGGAATGGGGCTGGAGGCCATGTAGGCGAACATGAGGCCGCCCACTTCGGAGGCAGAGTCCGGCAGTTGCATCCAGCGGGGGTCGTCGTTATGGGTCAGCCGGTTCACCACCCGCACCACGCCGGGGATGGCCTTGGTGCCGCCCAGGGACGGATCGGACAGCATGTGGGCCTGGAAGCGTTCGATGGCCGCCATGACTTCGGGACGCTTGATGCCGCCCTTCTCGTCGGTGCGTGCCACCACATGGAGTTCCTCCGAGCCTGGGAACAAGTGGTTGATCGCGGTGGTGGAGACGTTGTAATCGTGGTTGCGGTGGAGCAAGGGACTGCCCGGCTCGGACTCGCCCAGTTGAACCTTGCCGATGAACCAGGTGGCGCCCAGCAGCCCCACCAGGGTGAGGATGAGGATGGTGCGGGCGCCGCTATCGGTGCCGCCGGTCTTGGCCATCATGGTGCCGAGGAAGTTGCGCACGCCCTGGTTGGCGTTCTCCATCTTTCTGGGCTGGGGCAGCACGGTGAGGGCCAGGGGCACCATGAAGTGCACGGTGAAGATGACCGAGAAGCCCCAGAAGCCGGCAGAGATACCCAGCTTGTGGTTGAAGGGCGCGGCCCCCAGCACCAGTACGGCGATACCGATGGCATCCACGATGATGGCCAGGGAGCCGGGGCGGAACAAGGCATCGAGGGCGTTGCGTGCCGCCCTCTTGCCGTTGTGGGTCACCGCCAGTTCCTCGTAGTAGCGCACCACCAGTTGCACACCATGGGAAGTGGCACGGGCGGCGATGAGGAAGGGGATGGGCAGCGACAGGGGTTCGAGATTGATACCGACCAAGGCCATGAAGCCGAGGCCCCAGATGGAGGACAGGGCGATGCCCAGCAGGGGCAAGGCGATGCCGTAGAGCCGGCGGAAGTAGACGACCAGCAGGGCCGCCAACAGGGCCAGGGTATAGGCGAGGATCTGGACGATCTGCCCCAGATAGGTATAGACCCAGCCGGTGAGGACGGGGTTGCCGGTGACGTAGACCTTGTGGCCGGGTTTCTCGATGGCGGCGCGAACCTTTTGCAATGCGGCGAAGGTCGTGGGGTAGTCCACGTCGCTTTCGTTCAACTGGGCCTTGATCAGGGCCGCCTTCATGTCGGGGGAGACGAGCAGGCCGTACAGGGTCGGGTTGGCGATGACGTCCTTCTTGATCTGTTCCAGTTCGGCGACGCTGTATTTGCCGTGGTTGGGGTCGTAGTAGGGGTCGGAGACGAAGCCGCCTTCGGGAGAGAGATACACCTTGCGGGCGGTGCGGTGGGTCAGGGACGAGACCAGGTTGTGGTTGACGCCGGGCAGGCTGTCCATACCCTGGGTGGCTTCGTGGATGAGGTGCAGGGTTTCATCGTTGAAGATGGTGCCCTTCTCCACTTCGATGGCCATGATGATCATGTTGGCGCCGCCGAAGTTCTCCTTGATGCGGTTGTACACCTTGATGTAGGGGTGGTTCTGCGGCAGCAGGTCGGAGAAGTCGGAGAAGACCCGCAGTTTGGGCAGGGCCAGGCTGAAGAGGAAGGTCACGGCCAGGATCAGGCCGAGGACGATCTTGGGATTGGCGAACAACCACTCTTCACCGATGTGGAGCCGGTGGGTGATCTTGTTGCGCAGTTGGGTGAGCTGGGGCAGCATCGTTTCTTCCTTTGTTCAGTTCTTGTGGGTGTCGATGACCCGCACGAGGCCGCCGGGGCCACCCAGGACCAGGCTCTGTTTGCCGGCACTGGCGCCGGCAGCGAGGAAGACGGGGACGGCATCCGGGTAGGCGATGGCCTTCCATTGGCCACCGTCGTAACGGGCCACGGTGCCGCCGGCACCGACGCCGGTAGGTTTGCCGTCATGCAGGAACAGTTGGTAGAGGGCGGCGCCGGTGGCGTTGCCGTCCTTGCGCCAGGTCTTGCCGCCATCCTGGGTGTGCAGGATTTGTCCGGCGATGCCGCTGGCCCAGCCTTCGTTGGCACTCACGAACAGGGCGGCGTAGGGGTAGAACTCGCCGCCGATGGTGGCGGTCTTGTGCCAGGTGGCGCCGCCATCCTGGGTGGTGACCACCATGCCGAATTCGCCCAGGGCGATGCCCATACGCTCGTCCACCATTTGTATGGTGGTGAATTGGGCATCCTCGCCCAGGTCGGTGACCCGCCACTGGGCACCCCGGTCGTCGCTGACGGCGATCTTGGCCCCCGATCCCGCCACCCACCAGCGTCCCTTGCCGTCGCAAGCCACGGCCAGAGGTACCCGCGGTTTGTCGATGGCGACTGCTTGCCATTGCGTTCCGTCCGGGCTTCCTTGCCACAGCCGATGGTAAAAGTCGATGCCGATGAACCCCTTGTCCGGGCACACCGCCAGCCCGATCAGGGAACTCCTGCCCAACTCCCGGCGCGTCCAGCTCTGGCCTCCATTGGCCGACAGCAGCACCGCACCATCCTGCGTCCCTGCTACCAAGACATCACCATTTCCCGCCACGCTCTGTATTACGTCGTAGCGCTTCAGCGGCTTGCCTTGCTCTGCCCGCACCGCAGTCATGTCCGGCGCGGAGCCGCAGGCCGCCAGCAGCAGGGACAAAATCCCCGCCGCCATCGTCATGGTTTTCATTTCCTACTCCTCCTGTTATCCGTTCGCTTTCTTTTCAATGCGACGGCTGTTTTTTACGCGTGGGGGATTAACGTCCCTGTTCCGCTGCCGACTTCCCGGCGATCCCGAAATGTTCCTTGGGCATTTCGGTGATGATGATCCTCACCCCTTCCGGCTTGACGTCGACGGACTTGCAGATGGCCTCAGTCACTTTGGCAATCAACATCCGCTTTTGCTCGGGAGTACGTCCTTCCATCAAGTGGATTTGGCAGACGGGCATGGGAATATCCTCAAATAAAGTTCAGGCTCACGGAGCCCAGGTGTTGAATGCGCAGATGAACGTGGTCGCCCGGCTTGACCGCAACCGCCTCGGTGACGCCGCCGGACAGAATCAAGGTCCCGGCAGGGATCTCCTCTCCCTTGGCCCCCAGGTGGTTGGCCAGGGCGGCGACGGCAGCAGCGGGATGGCCGAGGACGGCGGCACCGGAAGCCAAGGCCACGATCTCGCCGTTTTTTTCCAGGACCACGCCCAGGGTGCGTAGATCGAGGCGATCCGCCGGGATGGCCATGCCACCCACCACGAAACGGGCAGCGGAGGTGTTGTCGGCGATGACGCTCTTCAAATCGAACTTGAAATCCCGGTAGCGGGAATCGATCACCTCAATGCCGGGCATGATGAAATCCGTTGCCGCCAATACGGCGCCGATATGGCAACCCGGTCCTTTGAGCGGCCTCTTCGTGACGAAGGCGATTTCAGGCTCCACCTTGGGATGGATCAATTCGCTGCACTTCACTTCGCCGCCGTCGGCAACGGAACCGTAATCGGTGACGAAGCCGAAACAGGGGGAATCGACGCCCATCTGTTTCATCTTGGCAAAGGAGGTCAGGCCGCACTTTAGGCCGACAATCTTGTTTCCCCGCGCAATTTTGCGTCGCTTGATCTCATCCTGGATCGCGTAGGCATCCTCCCAATCCATCTCGGGATGATCGTCGGTGATTTTTGGCGTGTCCTGTGCCTTCAGCTCGCAGTTCTCCAGATACTCGGCGAGCTTGAGGATGGTGGCTTGGTCGAGTTTCATCAGATCAGCCCCCGTTCCTTCGCCATGGTGATGGCGGTATCCTCGATCATGTCCTCCTGGCCCCCCACCATGCCGCGCCGGCCGAGTTCCATCAGGATTTCCCGGGCAGAAATCTTGTACTTGGCCTCGGCCCGCTTGGCAAACAACAGGAAGGAGGAATAGACCCCGGCATAGCCCAGGGTCAGGGCATCCCGGTCGCAACGAATGGGGTGGTCCATCATCGGCACCACGATGTCCTCCGCCACGTCTTGCATCTTGAAAAGATCCACGCCGGTTTCGATGCCCATGCGATTGCACACGGCGATGAACACTTCCATCGGCGTATTGCCGGCCCCTGCCCCCAGACCGGCGGCTGCGGCATCGATCCGAACGGCACCGACCTCCACGGCGGCAACGGAATTGGCCACCCCCATGGCCAGGTTGTGGTGGCCGTGGAATCCCAGTTCGGTTTCCGGATTCAGCGCCGCACGTACGGCACCCAGTTTTTCCTTGACCTCGCCAGGGAGCATGTAGCCGGCGGAATCCGTGATGTAAATGCAGTTGGCGCCATAACCTTCCATCAGCTTGGCTTGGCTGATTAGACCCTCGGCACTGTTGCGGTGAGCCATCATGAGGAACCCGACCACATCCATATCCAGCTTACGGGCCATGGTGATGTGCTGCTCGGAGACGTCGGCCTCAGTGCAATGGGTGGCGACGCGAATGGTATGGACACCCAGGTCCTTGGCCATCTTGAGGTGCTCCACCGTGCCGATACCGGGCAGCAGCAGAGCAGAAACCTTGGCCTGCTTGAGGCAGGGGATCACGGTGGAGAGATATTCCTCGTCGCTGTGGGCGGGGAATCCGTAATTGACGGAGGAACCACCCAGGCCATCGCCGTGTGTCACCTCGATCAGCGGCACACCAGCTTGATCCAAGCCCATGGCCACGGCCTTCATCTGCTCCAGGGTCATCTGATGACGCTTGGGGTGCATGCCATCGCGCAGGGTCATGTCATGAACGACGATTTTCTTGCCTTTGACTGTCATGGTCTTCTCCTCAGGCGGCAATGGGTGTCAGAGTGAGTCGACCAGCGATCACTTCTTCCGCAAACATTTCGGCGGTACGGGCGGCAGCGGCGGTCATGATGTCCAGGTTGCCGGAATACTTGGGCAGGAAATCTCCCAGGCCTTCCACCTCCAGATAGACCGAGACGCGGTTGCCGTCGAACACCGGACCATTGACGATGCGGTAGCCGGGGACGTACTTCTGCACTTCCTTGACCATGGCGTGGATGGACGCGGAGATCTGGGCCTGGTCGGGTTCGGTTTCAGTCAGGCAATGCACCGTGTCGCGCATGATCAGCGGCGGCTCGGCGGGGTTGATGATGATGATGGCCTTGCCCACCTTGGCGCCACCAACCTTCTCGATGGCACCGGCGGTGGTGCGGGTGAATTCGTCGATGTTCTTGCGCGTACCGGGACCGGCGGACTTGGAAGAAACGGTGGCGACGATTTCGCCGTACTTGACTGGCTGCACGCGGGAAACGGCGGCCACCATGGGAATGGTGGCCTGGCCACCACAGGTGACCATGTTCACGTTCATTTCGCCCTTGCCCACGTGGTCCTTGAGATTCACGGGAGGAACGCAATAGGGGCCGATGGCCGCCGGCGTCAAGTCCACCATCAGGACTCCCTTGGCCGTCAGCTTGTCCGAGTTGTCCTTGTGCACATAAGCGCTGGTGGCGTCGAAGGCGATCTGGATGTTGTCGGCGGCCACGTGAGGCAACAGGCCATCCACGCCCTGATCGGTGGTTTTCAGGCCCATGTCGCGGGCACGCTTGAGACCTTCGGAGGTGGGATCGACGCCCACCATCCACACCGGTTCCAGGACCGGGCTACGCTTGAGTTTGTAAAGCAGATCGGTACCGATGTTGCCGGGGCCGATCAGGGCACATTTGATTTTATTCATCGGGATGACATGTCCTTGAGTGCAATGTTGGAGAAAATGGGTTTCCTGGCGTTATGCCTTTGGCGAGTGCTTTCCTGCATTCCAACCAGACGATGCGAGGTGCTTGCCAGCCAAATCCAGGGGTTCAGGTTCAAGGGTTGTGGCCATGGAGTCATTCCAACGATTGAAGAAACCAAACAGACTGACGACGCCGAGAATCTCGACGATTTGCCCTTCGGTCCAGTAGGTTTGTAATCGCTGAAAAAGAGCGTCGTCCACATCGTTCGGCTGGCTTGCCGCTGCAAAGGAAAAGTCAATTGCGACCCGCTCCGCCTCGCTGTAAAGGGGACTTGTTCGGTACTCGGGCAACGCGGCAAGTTTTTCCGCCGAAACACCATGACGCAAGGCACTCGTTCCCGTATGTGCCCGGCAATAAAGGCAACCGGCTGCCATGCTGGCAGTGTGACCGAGCAAGCGCTTAAGGCCTAAATCCACCTCACTTTTAGGGTCGTAGACACCACGAGACAAAGCAATCAAGCCTCTGGCAATGGCCGGACGACGGGCCATGGTAAGAAGACTGTTTGGCACAAAACCAAGTGTCCGCTCGAAAAAAGCAAAGTCCTCGTCGAGATCGGGTGCAGCATCGCGGGGTAAAGGAGAAAGCCTAGCCATGATGATGTCCTCTATATGAAACGCATCGAACAGTCGCCGACCTTGATCACGCTTCGATACTCCTCTGGGTTAAGCGATTGATCTGACGATGCCCCCTTCGGCGCGCAAGGCGGCACCGTTGGTGGCGGCAGCCAAGGGACTGCAAACATAGGCGACCAGGCTGGCGACTTCGGCCGGGTCGATGAAGCGTTTCAGCAGGGAACTTGGCCGGGACAGGGCGAAGAAATCCTTCTCTGCCTGATCCAGAGAAGCGCCCTGCTCTCTGGCCAGCTTGGCGAAGAACTCGCCAACCCCTTCGGTACGGGTCGGGCCGGGCAGAACGGCATTGCACGTGACGCCCGTGCCGGCCGTGGTCTCGGCAATCCCCCGGGAAACCGCCAACTGAGCGGCCTTGGTCATGCCGTAATGGACCATCTCGGCGGGAATGTTGGCGCCGGACTCGCTGGAGATGAACACAATGCGCCCCCAGTTCCGCACCTTCATTCCTGGCAAATAGTGGCGGGCGAGACGAACACCGCTGAACACGTTCACCTCGGTCATCCGTTGCCATTCGGCATCGCTGATTTGGTCGAAAGGAACCGGGTCGAAAATGCCCAGGTTGTTCACCAGGATGTCCACTTCCGGCAGTTTTGCCACCAGTCGCGTGCAACCCTCGGCCGTGCCAAGGTCGGCGGCAATGCCGTTGACGCAAGCCCCTGGCACCAGGTCAAGTAGCCGCTTGCTCGCGGCATCTACCCGCTCCTGAACGCGGCCGTTCAGGGTCACATGCGCCCCCTCCTTGGCGAGGAGGGTGGCAATGGCAAAGCCGATGCCGGCCGTGGAACCGGTGACCAGCGCCTGCGTGCCGATGAGTTGGAGATCCATGGCGTGTGCTTAGTAGAAGCGAACCGAACAGCCGCCGATGCCGCCAATGGTGACGCGCAGACTGTCACCGGCCTGGACGGGTATCAAAGCAGCGAGGGAACCGGACAGGACAACCTCACCCGCCTTGAGGGGAATGCCCAGCCGGCCGAGGGTGTTGGCCAACCACACCATCGCATTGACGGGGGATCCCAGGGAGGCCGCGCCGGCTCCGGTGCCAACGATCTCGCCGTTCTTTTCCAACACCATGCCGCAGGTAGAAAGATCGACGCTGCGCGGGTCGACCAACCTATCCCCAAGGACAAAGACACCGCAGGAGGCGTTATCCGCCACGGTATCCTGGATCTTGATCTTCCAGTCGCGGATGCGGGAATCGACAATTTCAAAACAGGCCATCACCCCTTCGGTGGCCGCCAGGATGTCGGCGGCGGTGAGCCCGGGGCCCATCACGTCCTTTTTCATCACGAAGGCGATCTCACCCTCGGCGCGGGGCTGAATCAGGGTCTTGCTGTCGATGGACTCGCCCTCGTTGTAGATCATGCCGTCCAGCATGTAGCCGAAATCAGGCTGACCGACGCCGAGCATGTTCATCACTGCCCTGGCGGTGACGCCGATCTTCTTGCCGATAATCCGTTCCCCCTTTTCCAGGCGTCGGGAAATCATGCGCTGCTGGATGTGATAAGCATCCTCGATCGTGATGTCCTGGTGGCGGCTGGTCAGGGGATCGATCACCTGGCGGGTGATCAGGGCGTCGTAAAGTTCATCGCCCAGTTGATTGATCAGGTTCTTTTCCATGTTCACTGACGATCCGGTTCGGTTAGAAAATTGCCCACCAATTGGGCAAAACGGGCGGCATGCTCGATCTGGGTCCAATGGCCGCATTGACCGAAGACATGCAATTGAGAGCGCGGAATCCACTGTGATAAGCGGAGAGAATTGGCGAGGGGGATCACCCTGTCCTCGCGGCCATGGATAATCAGGGTCTCGTGACCGATACCGCGTATCTCGGATTCGCTGCTGGCCATGGCATCCACCCAGCGTTGGCGCGGTGCGGGGAACATGGCGGCGAAGGACTCCTGGAAACCAGGACGGATGCTCGCCTCGTAGCGCAGTCTCGCCAGTTCGTCGGTGACCAGATTGCGATCATAGGCGAACAGGTCCAGCAACTTGCGCATGTTGTCCAGGGATGGGGTGTAGCCCCAGGCGGCATCAAGGCCGGGGGTGATGTCGAAATTCACCCCCACGGCGCCCATCAGCACCAACCGGCGAACCCGCTCCGGATAACGGATGGCCACGGCCAAGGCCAGGGCACCGCCGAAGGAGTTCCCGACCAGATCTGCCTGTTCGAGGTGCAGGGCATCAAGCAAGCCGACAACCTGTGCCACCCAAGCCTCCATGTCATACCGATAGTGGCTGGGACGCTCACTGAAACCGAAACCGGCCATATCCGGGGCAATCACCCTGAGCTGCTTGGCCAACTCGGGCATGACCAGGCGCCAATTGGCCCAGGCACTGACGCCGGGGCCGGACCCGTGGATCATCAACACCGGCTGTCCCTGACCCAAGTCATGGTAGTTGGTGTCGATGCCTGCGGCAGTGAGGCGCTGGCCGATTTCGGGATTGATGGCTTGCATCGCTGTCTCAGAGCTTGATGCAGACGTTCTTGAGTTCGGTGTAGAACTCAAGAGAATGAACGCCGCCTTCGCGACCGATGCCGGATTGCTTGGCCCCGCCGAAGGGGGTACGCAGGTCGCGCAGGAACCAGCTGTTCACCCAGGCAATGCCAACCTCCATCCGTTGCGCCATGCGGTGGGCGCGGGAAAGGTTCTGCGTCCAAATCGCGGTGGCCAGGCCGTATTCGTTGTCATTGGCCTTTTCCAGCACTTCGGCTTCGGTGTCGAAGGGGGAGATGTGGCAACAGGGACCGAAGACTTCCTCCTTCAGCACCCGCGCGCTCTCGGGCAAACCGGTCCAGATCGTGGGCTCCACCCAGCAGCCGTTGGCCAGCTCGCCCGGCATGGCGGGAACACCGCCACCGGTGACGACGGTCGCCCCTTCCTCCACGGCCAACTTGTAATAGGACAAGACCTTGCTCTGGTGTTCCTTGCTGATCAGGGGACCGATGCCGGTGGCCTTGTCTTCGGGCACCCCGGGTTTGAGGGCCTCGGCGCCGGCCTTGAGTGCGGCGACGAACTTTTCGAAGATGGGGCGTTCCACATAAACCCGTTCGGTGCCCAGACAAACCTGACCGCAGTTGGCAAAGGCGGAACGCAAAGTGCCTTCGATGGCGGCATCGAAATCGCAATCGGCAAAGACGATGGCCGCGTTCTTTCCGCCCATTTCCAGGGAGACGGGGCGGGCGCCGGTGGCGGCGGCCTTCATGATGACGGCTCCGGTTCGGGTTTCGCCGGTGAAGGTCAAGGCATCCACCTTCGGATGAGTGGTCAGATACTCACCGGCCGAATCGGGACCAAACCCATGGACCACGTTGTACACCCCCTTGGGGATGCCGACCTTGTTCATCACCTCGCCCAGCAAGGCAGCCGTGCGGGGCGTTTCCTCCGAGGGCTTGACCACCACCGTATTGCCGCAAGCCAAGGCGGGACCGACCTTCCAGGTCATCAGCAACAGGGGGAGATTCCATGGACAGATCACGCCGACGACACCGACCGGGCCGCGATAGCCGTAGTTGATGGCGGTCTTGCCGTCCGGAGTCGCCATTTCAAAGAACTCAGTGGGAACGTTCTTGACCACGTCGGCGAATACCTTGAAGTTGGCAGCACCGCGCGGAATGTCGATGTGGGCGGCCAAGCTGCGGGGTTTGCCGGTGTCCAGACATTCGGCTTCCAGGAACTCATCAAAACGCGCATTGATTTCGTCGGCCAGGGCTTCCAGCAACTTGATCCGCTCGGCCAGGGTCAGGGAACCCCAGGAGCCTTTCAAGGCTGCCCGGGCGGCCTTGACGGCCGCGTCCACCTCAGTCTTGCCAGCCTCGGCCACCCGGCCGACGACGGCATTGGTGGTGGGAGTCCGGTTGTCGAACCACTTCCCCGTGGCGACGAATTCGCCATTGATGAAGTTGAGGATGTCTTTTGTTGCCATTGCCGCTGCTCCAGTTATTCCAAGAAAATCTGCTTCATTTCACTCAAGACCGATGGCCTTGAGCCCAGCCCGGGCACATTCCTCGTCCTGGGCTTCCGACGCCCCCGACACGCCGATACCGCCAATCCAGTCGCCGCCTGTCGCGATCGGCAGGCCTCCGCCGAACACCACCAGTCTCGGCGTTGCCGAGAAACCCAGCTTCATCCCTTCGTCGTGACCGACAAGGCTCATCCACTGCTTGGTTGGAAAACCGAAACTGGCGCAGGTGTAGGCCTTATCGATAGCGATATCGATGGAGTGAAGAAAAGCCCCGGGCATGCGCAAGAAGGCCATGAGATTCCCGCCACGGTCCACCACTGCCGCGTTGATGCGCCAGCCGTTTTCCTCGGCATGGCGGACGGCGGCTTGTACCGCGGCGTTGGCTGCCGCCGCGGAAATGCCCGGAATTAGCGTGTTCACTTCCATTGCGGCCTCAGGTCACCACGGACAGGAAGGTTTCATTGAGCACGCGGTCATGGTAGAAAACACCGCGCCCCACCTCGTCCATGGTCCACTTGATCGGTTTGTGATCGGGATAGGACTGGTAGCCGCCGCAGAACGTCTCGAAGCGATTGCCGGACGGATCGAAGGCGTAGATCGTGGTGCCACGGGTAACACCGTGCCGGGTGGGGCCGATATCGATCGAGACCCGGTTCATCGACATCAGGTCGGCGGCGCGCAGCACCTTTTCCCAGCTCTCCAGCAGGAAGCTGATGTGGTGCAGCTTGCCGGGCTCCGGATGGCGCACGAAAGCGATGTCGTGGGCCTTGATCGAAGTGGACAACCACACGGCCAGATCGGTCTTACCGTCCTCCAGCACCACGTGCTCCACCAGGTAGAAACCCAGCACCTCGGTGAACAGGGCCACGTTCTTTTCGATGTCCGGCCCATAGAGCAGACCATGGTCGAAGCGGATCGGCGCGATGCCCCGCTCCGCCGCGGCATTCCAGGCTTCTGGATTGACCAGTCCAAGGCCGTTGCCGATGTCGGTTTTTTCCGCATACAGTTCGATCAGGTGGCCGCTGGGAATCTCAAAGCGCACCCGCTCCCCCGTTTCCAGCATTTCCCCGGCGGGAATCCGTTCGGTGGCCACGCCGTAGGCGCGCAGATCGGAACCCAATTTTTCCAGCGTCGCCTTGTTCGTCACCTTGAAGGCGAAGAAATCGATCCCGGCCCGGTCGGCCTGGCGGATCACGATGCTATTGTGATCGCGTTCGTCCCAGGCCTTGAAGTAGACGCGCCCCTGTTCATCGCGCCCCGTTTCCACCAGCCCCAGGACATCACGATAAAACCGGATGCCTTCCTCGATGTCCAACACGCGAATCTGCGCATGTCCGGGACGGGATACCCCGCTAATTGCCATTACCTTCTCCTCACGAATATTTTTGGTCACATGGGCGGCGACACTTTTCGGCCGCCCCGTCTCATGCCGGCGATTCGGATCGCCTTGTCGTTGGCCAAGCTCTCTGGAGGGAAAATGCTCAGGTGATCACGGTCAGGAACGCCTCGTTGAGTTTTCTGTCGTGATAGAAAATCGCCGGACCGACTTGATCGATGGTCCATGTGATCGGCTGACCATCCGGGTAGGCCTGGTAGCCGCCGCAAAATGTCTCGAACCGGTTGCCGGAGGGGTCGAAGGCGTAGATCGTCGAACCCCGGGTGATACCGTGGCGGGTGGGACCGATGTCGATGGAGACCCGATTCATCGACATCAGGTCGGCGGCGCGAAGCACCTTTTCCCAGCTGTCCAACAAAAAACTGATGTGGTGAAGTTTTCCGGGCTCGGCATGACGGACGAAGGCGATGTCATGGGCCTTGATCGAAGTGGACAACCAGATCGCCAGATCGGTCTTGCCGTCCTCCATCAGGACGTGCTCCACCAGATAGAACCCCAGCACGTCCTCGAAAATGCGTTGTACTTTCTCGATGTCGGGACCGTAGAGCAGACAGTGATCCATGCGGATGGGCGCAATGCCGCGCTCGGCGTCGGGTGTCCATGCCTCGGGATTCACGTAGGGCATGCCGTTGCCGACGTCGGTTTTTTCCGCATACAGTTCGATCAGGTGGCCGCTGGGAATTTCGAAACGCACCCGCTCGCCGGTCTCCAACATTTCACCGGCGGGGATCCGCTCGGTCGGAATCCCATAGGCGCGCAGATCGGCATCCAGTTTTTCCAGCGTCGCCTTGCTCGCCACCTTGAAGGCAAAGAAGTCGATCCCGGCACGATCCGCCTGGCGGATCACAATGCTGTTGTGATCGCGCTCATCCCAGGCCTTGAAGTAGACCCGGCCCTGCTTGTCGCGACCGGTCTCCTGCAAACCGAGCACCTTGCCGTAGTGATGAATTCCCTCTTCCAGATCCAGCACGCGCATCTGCGCATGGCCCGGACGCAACACACCATTCATACCCATCGCTGCTCCTCCTGCCCATTAGGGCTCTGTTGGTCGGATACGCCTCCGTCTGGCGCTCCTCTTATTGCAGGCGCGCAACGCAATCCGTTCCGCATCCGCCGATCACCGCCCAGCGGGCGATGTCTGTCTTATGTCTGGATCATAGGAATGACACTCCATACCGTCCAATACTTTATTTCTGCAATTTCAATACCGATAAAGTATTGATATAGTCCGTCTCACGAGCGGCCTGACCCAGGTCGTTGCCAAGGATCACGCGCGAAAAAGGAACGACATGGAAGTCAGGCAACTCAAATATTTCTTGACCGTGGCTGAAGAACTGAACCTGGGAAGAGCCGCTCTGCGACTGCATATCAGCCAACCTCCCCTAACCAGGCAGATCCAGCAACTGGAAGAGGAACTCGGCACCCTGCTCTTCTTGCGCACCCCGAAGGGCGTCGAGTTGACCGAAGCCGGACGACTGCTTCAGGAAGACGCCGCCAACATCCTCTCCCTGATGCATCGAGCATCGGAACGGACCCAACTCGCCGGTAGCGGACACTTGGGCCGAATCGACGTCGGCATCTTCGGTTCCGCCATGCTCAACGTGATTCCCCGGCTGCTGCTGACCTTTCGCAACCGTTATCCCGGCGTCGTCATGGCGCTGCACAGTCTCAACAAAACGCAGCAGATCGAGGCCCTGCGGGAAAAGCGGCTGACTATCGGCTTCAACCGGATCATTCCCGAGAGCGGCGACATCCAGGTGGAGAAGGTTCTGGTCGAACCCATCCTGGTCGCCGTCAACCGGAACAATGCGCTGTCGCAACTGGATGAGATCCCCATGGCGGAAATCGCCAGCCAGCCCTTGATCGTCTACCCCAACCAGTCCCGACCAAACTTTGCCGACGACATCATTTCCCTCTGCCACAACGAAGGCTTCCAACCGAATGTGGTCCAGGAGGTGGAGGACGTGGTCACCGCAGTTGCGCTGGTGTCCAGTGGCTTCGGCTTGTCCATGGTGCCGGCGTCCGGTGCCAACCTGAAACTTCCCGACGTGGTTTACCTTCCCTTGAAAAAGGTCCCCACCCCGTCCATCGACCTGTCCTGCGTCTACCGCAAGGATGACCGCTCGCCCATCCTCCACGCTTTCCTCGAAATCATCCGCTCCTATCGAGACACGAATTTCACTAGCGGCACACATTCTTCTTCATGAGGCCGATGATGGATATCTGAAGGTCGCTCTCGGGAAGGATGCGGCAAGCCAGCACGCAACCGGAAGACTCCTCGTCCTCGCTAACGTGCTGGCGACTCATCACCTTCTTGCTGACACGACCTGCATCCACGTGAACCTTGCAGACCCCGCAACCGCCGCCACGGCAGCCCACGGGAATGCCCTTCTTGCACAGCCGCTCCATTCCCGCCAGAACGGTTTCATCCTCGCCGCAGGGGTAGCTTTCGCCAGTCTCGGCGATGGTGACGGTATGCCGTGCCATGTCGCCCCCTAGATGTTCCTGAACAAGGGGCTGCGCGCCTGCTGGGCATCGGCAGCGGAAATGAATTTTTCCGTATAGATGTCCCGCTCGAACAGTCGTCCTTGCATCAGAGTCGAGATACAGGCGTCAATCATCAGCGGCGGACCGCAGAGATAGGCCTTGTTGCCGCGGAAATCATTGTTGAAGTGCTGCTTGGCGGCCTCGTGCACGAAGCCCCTGTATCCTTGCCAACCCGAGCCATCCGGCTCGTGGGACAACGTCGGCACATAGGTGAAGTTGGCGTGTTGCTGGGCCAAGGCGAGGAATTCCTCGTGGTAGTACAACTCGGCCAAGGTACGCTGACCATAGACCAGGGTGATGGGCAAGTTGCTGCCCTCCTCCAATAGGTCCAGGATCATTGAGCGGGGGCTGGAAAGTCCGGACCCACCCGCCATGAAGAGTGAGGCCGTCTGCGCCGACTTGCGAACGAAGAAGCGGCCATAGGGGCCGGACAGCTTCAGTCGATCCCCCACCTGGAGATGCTCGTGCACCCAACTGGTAGCCCTGCCGCCGGGGACGATGCGGATGTTCAACTCCACCACGTCACTGGCGGACGGCGGCCCCGCCAGGGAAAAGGCACGGCTACCGATATCGGCCGGGAAATGGAGATTGACGTACTGACCGGCCTGGAAGTCGATGCCCTCGGCATCATCCAGCTTGAACCAAATGCCCTTGATGGTGGGGGTCAGGGATTCGATGCGGGTCACCGTTGTCTCGTAGTCCCGTACGGGAATCACCCGGGCATCGGGCTCTTCGTCGATCTCGGCCTCGATGACCGTGTCGCTCATCAGGGTTGCACAACATGCCAGGCACTTGTGCTCTTCGCGCTCATAGTCCATCAGAGCGAAATTGGATGCCTCGCCATGGTCGATTTCGCCGTCCAGGACCTGGACCTTGCAGGTGGCGCAGAGGCCGTGACAGCAGGCATGGGGAAGATAAATGCCGGCCCGCAGGCTAGCATCCAGAATGTTCTGGCCCTCCTCGACCTCGATGGTCTGACCGAGGGGCTCGATGGTCAGTTGGTAACTCATGTTTTTTCTTTCCGTTGGGTAAAGCGGTACAGCGCCGTTGCCGACGTGCCGGTTGTCCCCCTGGACTGGCCTTGGCCAGCCCAGGAGATACCGATCTCGGGTGCGGTCAGCTGCAAGATCCCTTGATGCCATCGAGGCCGGGGGTCTTGAAGCGCAGCACATCCTTATGCCGCAGGCCGTTCTCGGCCAGGGACTGGGTGAAGTCCGGCATCCAAGGCTTTCCCGACTTCAGCCACTGCACCTTGCTCCAGTCGATGCGATTGAAGTCCGGGTGATAGCCGAAGGCCGGCGGAAAGGCTTTATCCACCATGTCGCCGAAGCGCATGGTCGGCGGAAAGGGGAAGCAAAACGGGGCACAGAACATCAGGTGGTGGTCCCAGCCCACGTACAGCAGTTGGGCACCATGAAAATTCTCCTGGCGATCCTTCACCACGCCGACGTATTCCTTGATGGCTTTGACGCTCATGTTTTCTCCTCCTCAGTTCTTGGTCGCCAGGTTGCGCCAAGCATCAAAGTTGCGTTGATCCTCCGAGCCCTCGTACTCCAGGTTGTCCCGGCCGTGATTGACGTGGTAGTACTTGAGCACCTCGGCCAGGGCGTCGAAATCCGGCGCAGTCGGGTCGGCTCCCTCGGGGAAGCAGTTGCCCTGATAGATCTGGTGTACTGGCAGCCAAGCCTGGACGTACTTCTCGGGTTCGTGCTCGAAAATGTGCTGGCAGTGGTCGGAACAGAAGTGATACTTCTCGTTCTTGTAGTCCGTTTCCCGGTAGCAAATCTGGGTGGGGTCACCGGGCTCGGTGAATAGCATCGGGATCTGGCAGACCTGGCACAACATGGGCAAGGTCTTGTTGTAGAAACGGTTTCCTGCCTTGTGCTGCTCGGCCCAGTATTCAAAACGGGGACGGTAGTACTTGTCGAAAGTGTCGGGATACTTCTCCGACAACCAATCCATCTCCTCGGGCTTCGGCATCCATGTATGGAAATCGGCAGCCGCACCATACTGATAGAAGGTCGCCCAAGCCTGATGGGAGATGTGCTCCTTCATCTCGAAGGTATCCTTCACGCAATCGGGCATCTTGATGCCGTAACGGGCCAGGTCGTTGAACAGCGCTGTGCCGTTCTGCTCGAAGTAGATCTCCCAGGCTTCCTTCCAGCTCATGACCCGCTTGGGCAGCATGTAGTCCATCATCATGGCCACCAGGGTCAGGACGCGAGTGCCACGCCAGGTCCACTTGTCGATCCACCCCTGGACGATGGGCAGGTTGTCGGGATCCTGTTCCAACAGGAACTTGATGCACTCCAGGCCCAGGGTCATGTGCCGGGCTTCGTCTGACTGGGCGGAGAAGCCGAAGGTCATGGCCCCCATGTCGCCGTTGTAGGCGGCACCGGAGACGAAAGGCACGAACAGCAGATTGGTCAGTACGTACTCGAAGGAGAAGCCGATGGCGATCATCCATTCGAAGGGACCGGCAGTGATCGCGTCATCGAAGAAGGACTTGGGAACGGAGAGATACCAAACCCGGTCGATCATGTGGCGGAAATCGTGGAAGCCGTTGTAGTACTTGTTGTAGTTGCTGATGGAATGAATCTGGGTCTGGGAATGGCGGATTTCATCCAGGGCCTGCATCTGGCAAGCCACCCGCGGACCAACGCCGCGCATCTGCCGACCAACGTGGGCGAAGCCGCGATGAGCCATGTATTCCAGCGGACTGATACCCGTCAGGAACAACTTGAGGGTATTGATGTAGCGGGCATCGGTCACCCCCAAATGGCCATTGTTCTGGGCAAAGGCATCGATGATGGCGTACAGCTTGCGTTCCTTTTCCGCCTGGTATTTCCAGTAGGCGTCCATGGTCAGGCGGAAGGGGTCTTCCCATTTTTCCCAATCGTGGATCTTGATACCCTCGAACTTGTCGTAGGGAAACACCTTGTCCATTGGTTGATAGGTGGTATCCCAGCCCAAATCGCGGGTCATCAGACCGTAGCGCTCCTTTAGGCCCAGCTTCTTTTTGACTTTCATATCCATGTTCTTCTCCTCGTGTCGGCGGAATCGTTCAGTGGTTCCAGCTCAGGTTGAATTCTTCGTCGGTTTCGTCCAGATGCCCGGACATGGTGATCAGGTGGATCTGCAATTCCTGCAAATCGAAGGAACGACCAATTTTTTCCTCGATGGTGGATCGCTTGATGGTCATGCTGCCGGGCACGTCGATCTTGACCATGGCGGGCTGCTCATTGAGGATCGCCGTCGGGTTGTCCTCAAGAATCGCGGCGACGATGTAACGGCTTTCCTCATTGGTCTGGAAAGCGATGAAAACGTTGGATGTGGCGGACATGGTTTTCCCCTTACAGCGCCAGGCCAAGCTTGGCGCAGCGGTCGTTGAATTGCTGGGCAAGGTTGGTCATATGGGTGCGCCCCCCCTCTCCCAACCCGTGATCGGCCAACGGTGCAAGGGCGGCAAGGGCCCGGTCGCGCCAAGCCAAGGCCCAGGAAGAAAGGCGGGCCTTGTTCTCGGCGGACTCTGCGGCGGCGATCTTGATGGCGGCATCGACCCACTTGACGTTCTCGCCGTACCACTCGCTCTGGAATCGGGTCAGCATGGACACCACGGGACCGCCAAGCTCGCTCAAGCGCTTGTCCACATGCTGATAGACCAGCGGATAAAGCAAGCCATCGAGGACCAGGTTGTGGGCCACGAACAATTCGAACCAGTCGGCAACCACGAAGCTGTCCTCGACATAGCGGCGTAGTTCCTGCCACCGATCTTGTGTCAGCCAATCCTTCTTGGCATCGTCCAAGGACGAGGTATCCCCCAGCAGCAAGCCGAGGCGCGTCAGATACTGGGCCATGCCAAGATGGTCCATGGCTTGGTAAATACACGGTTGAGTGATGGCCGTGCCGTACCCATAAGCACATATGAAGGAGTTATTCATGTTGCCGGCCCATTCGACGTGGCGTAGCGGCAACAGAATTTCCAGCGCCAATTTTTTGGCTTCCTCGGGATAGCTATCAGCCAACCCGCGCTCCTCGACGAAATCGAAGTCCGCCTCAGCACTGTCCTGCATCCGGGAACGGGCCAGGGTGTAGGTGCCGTAGTAGAACTGGCGTGGATCCTTGAGCTTGTACCAGTCGCTCATCGCGATCTCGGTACGCGAGGCGTCGAAGATTTGGTGCTCGGGATCCCACAACGGACGATAGTGAAAGTTGTCCTCGCACTGGACGCCGATCGTTCCTTCCAGATAGCGCGACGCCGGCTTGTCGCCGCCGATATGGGCCGCCACGTGGTCAAAGGTTTGCCGCAGCGGCTGGATGCTGACGGTACGAAGATCGATTTGCATCTGGACTCCTCCTAAATACTCAGGCTTGGCGTTTGCCGCCCGGGTTGTTGATGATTTTTCGATTGACGTCACCAAGACGCCAATGGGCTGCATCCCTTTCGTCCAAGCGAACGCTGGTGGCTTCATCCAGGAAGCTCACCTTGTTCAAGGCGCAGAAATCGTCGAAGGCCCGCGCGGGGAGAATCATCTCCACATAGACCTCCACTTCACCGATGGCGAAGTCGAACTCGATGAAACCGTCCTCTCGCAACTTCGTCACGCGTACGAATTTTTTTCGGGTATCGAACAAAGGACACACCTCCTGGGCCTTCCTTAATCAACTTCCGGGCCAGAAGATGCAAACTATTGATAATGATTAGATATAAAGTATTTAGCGGTCTCATCAGGCACCGGCGATCCATGCCCAATGAATCAATTCATCAAACCTAAACTACCGAATTGATCAAATCATCACGATGCATCGCACAAGGACACCTGTGCCTCGACAGCGAGCACCGCTTCACGTCGAGCGCAACAAAGAAAAAATCGGCGAGTAGAAAAATGCATTAAATCGAAAGTAATATTCACGCCTTAACGACCGATACAGATAAAAATGATCACCGCTTCCTACGCCTATCCGAAAAACGAAGACCTACTCAGACTGGTACGCTTCTCCGCGAAGGACGGCACCATCTGGTTGGCGGAAAATCGGATGCTGTTGCTGCACGTCATGGCCCTCGCCGGTCTGCGCAAGGAATTGATCAACTCGGTGGGGATAGAGCACGCCAGGAGAATCCTGACCCGTATGGGATTCGCTTCCGGCACCCGCGATGCCGAGCTGGCAAGAAAAATACTTGGCCAACGCAATCCCATCGATGCCTTCATGGTCGGTCCGCAACTCCACATGCTTGAAGGCAGCGTAAGGGTTTCGCCGATCAAGCTCGACGTCGATATTGCTGCCGGCAGGTTCTACGGCGAGTTTCTCTGGGAGAACTCCTGGGAAGCAGAGGCTCACATCCGCGAATTCGGCATCCAGGATGAAGCCGTCTGCTGGATGCTGATCGGCTATGCCTCGGGCTACACCACGGCTTTTCTCGGCAAGTTCGTGCTGTTCAAGGAAGTCGAGTGCATGGGCCGCAATGACGCCCACTGCCGGATCATCGGCAAACCCGTCGAGGAATGGCAGGACGCGGAAGAATTCACGCCTTACTTCGAAAGCGATTCCATCATTTCCCAATTGCTGGAGTTGCGCACCCAGGTGGACGTACTGCGTTCCTCCCTGGAAGACCAATACCGCCTGGAGAACCTCATCGGTGAATCCCCAGCCTTCAAGCGGGCTTACAACCTGGTTTCAAAGGCGGCGGCCACCAACGTGACGGTTTTGCTGACAGGAGAAACCGGGGTCGGCAAGGAACGTTTCGCCCATGCCCTGCACGACCTGAGCAATCGCAAGGATGCGCCCTTCGTCGCGGTCAACTGCGCCGCCCTGCCCGACGACCTGGTGGAATCAGAATTGTTTGGCGTCGAAAAGGGGGCCTTTACCGGCGCCCATACTTCCCGTCCGGGAAAATTCGAACGGGCCGATGGCGGTACCCTATTCCTCGATGAGATCGGTGAGCTGCCCCTCCCTTCCCAAGCAAAGTTGCTGCGTGTGCTGCAGGAGGGAGAACTGGAGCGGCTAGGCGACGACAAACCGAGGAAGGTCAACGTCAGGATCGTTGCCGCCACCAATGTGGACCTGGAGCATGCTGTCAAGGCAGGAAAATTCCGATCCGACCTGTTTTATCGCTTGAACGTATATCCGATCCAGATTCCTGCATTGCGGGAACGTCCGCAGGACATCGCCCTTCTCGCCAACGCCATGGTCGATCGCTTTTCCACATTGCATGGCAAACGCGTGGCAGGTTTGTCGGACAAAGCGATGCAAACCCTGAAGAAATATCCTTGGCCAGGCAACGTGCGCGAACTGGAAAACATGATTGAACGCGGCATCATTCTGGCAAGCAATGACGGCCCCATCGAAGTCGAGGACTTGTTCCCCAACATCGTCGACGGCAATGGCTTTGACGTTGCCATCGGTCGTTCCGGTGCCTTGGAGGAAACCGCCCAGGACGAAGCCGCTGCCATCAAGGAAGCATTTTTTTCCAGCAAGCTCTCCCTGGAAGAAGTCGAATCCCTGCTCCTGGCGGAAGCCGTAGACAAGGCTGATGGCAACTATTCCGGCGCAGCCCGTATGCTAGGACTCACCCGCCCCCAACTCGCCTATCGGATGAAAAAGTCGAAAGTGCCGCCATCCTAGCGTTAAGCCGCCCTCCTCCGAAGATCGGCGCGTCACGGATGTAAGACAATGCCGCGTCTTTAAGAAGGGAATTGTCTTGGCATTCGACATCGATATCAGCGAAGCGGCAGGTGTCCGCTATCTGCATTTCGGCTCGGACTGGGTGCAGGGGGCCATGCGCATCGCCCGTCCCTGGGCGCTGGAACTGGAATACACCCGCGAGATGATGGCCGCGCTGTTGATGCGCCAAGGCGCCTCATGGCCGCGCCGGATATTGCTGATCGGACTTGGTGCCGGCTCCCTGACCAAGTTTCTTTATCGCCACCGCCCCGATAGCAAGATGGTCGCAGTGGAAATATCCGCCCAGGTCGCCTACGTGGCGCGACAACACTTCCGCCTGCCCGAGGACGATGCCCGGCTCAAAACCGTCATTGCCGACGGTGCCGAATACGTGATGAAAAATGGTCCCCGCTTCGACCTGATCCTGGTGGACGGCTTCGACGATAACGCCAGTGCCGGCCTCTTGGATTCGCTCCCCTTCCTGCTCAACGTTCGCCAGCGACTTGCGCCTGAGGGCATCCTCGCCATCAATCTGCTAT
Organism: Denitratisoma sp. agr-D3; assembly: GCF_054658675.1. Lineage (NCBI taxonomy): Bacteria > Pseudomonadati > Pseudomonadota > Betaproteobacteria > Nitrosomonadales > Sterolibacteriaceae > Denitratisoma > Denitratisoma sp. agr-D3. The sequence continues at coordinate 398,818 of NZ_BAAGIA010000004.1, forward strand.
CGCGGCAACGGGGTTTCCGCGCCAGCGTGGAACGGCTGCAACAGGCCTTCGACGGTCGTTGCCAGGTTTTCCCCCGGGATGGTGCAGGCAATGCCATCGGCTTCGCCACCCTTGGCCGGCCGGTGAGGCTCGATGCCGATCAACTCAGGGATGCCGCCCTGGCGCTGAAGCAGGCCACGGGACTGAAACTGGAGGATACGGTCGCCCGCCTGATTCAGGCAGCGGGAAAAACACGGAATCCCATCGACTTTTGACGGGAAGACACTTGGCGACAGGGAGCGGTCGCCGGGGTCATCCTCAGCCGCCCAAGGCCTCCTCCGTCACGGCTACCCAGTAGCGGATGCCGGTGGCCAGAATGTCGTCGTTGAAGTCGTAGTGGGGACTGTGCAGCATGCAACCGCCCTCACCCGGACCATTACCCAGCCAAACGTAGCAACCAGGAACCTCCCGTGCCAGATAGGCGAAATCCTCCGCCCCCATGCTGGGTCGCAACTGGGTCAACACCTCGCCCTCCGCCGCCACCCGCAAGGCAGCGCACCGACTGAGCTCGGCGGCTTCGTCGGCATTGACGGTGGGGGGATAGCCTCGCTCGTAGTTCAGTTCGATACCGACGCCGTAGGTGGCCTCGATGCCGGTGCATACGCGACGCATGCCGGCCTCCATGGCCGCCTGCAATTCGGGGCGCAAGGTCCGCACGGTACCGCCCAATTCGGCACTTTCGGGCAGGACGTTGTCGGCATGCCCCGCATGGAAGCGGGTCACGCTGAGGACCACGGATTCCAGCGGGTCCGTGTTGCGCGACACCAGGCTTTGCAATGCTTGCACCAAAGCGCTGGCGGCCAGCACCGTGTCCACCGCCTGATGGGGCATGGCGGCATGGCCGCCACGACCGGTGACGGTCAAGGAAAAATGATCGGTACCGGCCATCACCGGTCCCCGATGTACCGCGATTGCGCCGGCAGGCAGGCCGGGCCAGTTGTGCAGGCCGAACACCATGTCCATCGGGAAGCGCTGGAAAAGCCCTTCCTCCACCATGCGCTGGCCGCCGCCTTCATGTTCTTCCGCCGGCTGAAAAATGAACACCACCGTGCCGTCGAAATTCCGCGTCTTGCTCAACACCTCGGCCGCCCCCAACAGCATTGCGGTATGGCCGTCGTGACCGCAGGCATGCATGCGCCCCGGCAGACGGGAACGGTGGGGCACGGGATTCAATTCATCCAGGGGCAAGGCATCCATGTCGGCACGCAGACCGATGCTGCGCTTGCCGTTGCCGGCCCTCAACACCGCCACGACGCCGGTCTTGGCAATGCCCGTGTGCACCTCCAGCCCCAGGCCCTTCAGATAATCCGCCACCAGGGCCGACGTACGCTGTTCGGCGAAGGCCAACTCGGGATGGGCGTGGATGTCCCGCCGGACATGGGCGATGCGCCCCAGCAGGTCGGGAAATTGTTCTTGTAGTGCCGCTGAATGCATTGAAACTTCTCCTCCGCTTGCCGCGATAATGTACCACCTGCCACGGCCCTATACTTTTGCCATGACCACGGAAACCACGCCCCTGCTGCTCAGCCCGGACCTGCGCGCCATCGAGGCGGAGCACGCCGCCCTGCCCCTGATGGAACGGGCGGGCGCCGCCGCCTGCGCCCTGGCCTTGCGCCTGCAACAATCCCTGACCGGGCCGCCCCTGATCCTCGTCGGTCCGGGCAACAACGGTGGCGACGGCCTCGTGCTGGCGCGCCTGCTGCGCCAAGCCGGCGTCGATCCCTGCGTCGTCTCCGTGGCGGACCCGGACCGTCTGCCCGCCGACGCCGCCAAGGCCTGGCGTGCCTGGCAAGAAAGCGGCGGCAGTGTGCATACTGAGGTCCCCGCCGGGAACTTCGGGCTCGTGGTGGACGCCCTGTTCGGCATCGGTCTCAAACGGCCTGCCGAAGGGACATACCAAGACTGGATCGAGGCCATCAATGGTTACGGCGGGCCGGTGCTGGCCCTGGATTGCCCCTCGGGCCTGGACGCCGATACCGGCGCGACCCTGGGCGCCACGGTCCACGCCAGCCACACGGTCAGCTTCATCGCCGGCAAGCCCGGCCTGTACACCTTGGAGGGCCCCGACCACTGCGGCACGGTCACCATCGACGACCTGGGTCTGGCAACGACTGTGCGCCATCGCCAACCCGGCGTGCTGCTGGACGCAGCCAGTGGCATCGCGGCGCTGCGTCCCTTCCTGCCCCAGCGTCGGCGCAACAGCCACAAGGGCAGTTACGGCAGTGTCGGCATCGTCGGCGGCGCGGCCGGCATGGCCGGCGCGGCCCTATTGGCCGGCACGGCGGCGCTCAAGCTCGGGGCTGGCCGGGTGTACGTGGGCATGCTGGAACGCCTCGCCCTGTCCGACCGACAACCCGAACTCATGCTGCGTCCCGCGCGGGAAGCCATCGAACTGGCCACAGCCTTAGCGGTCGGCCCCGGTTTGGGCGGCAGCGCCGAGGCGGTTGAATTGCTGCGCCTCGCCATCGCCGCCAACAAGCCGCTCCTGCTGGATGCCGACGGCCTCAACCTGCTGGCGGCCCATCCGGCCTGGCATCGCCCCCTGGCCCAGCGCCGGGCGCCGACCCTGCTCACGCCCCATCCCCTGGAAGCGGCCCGGCTCCTGGCGCAGAACGTGGCGGCGGTCCAGGCCGACCGGGTAGCCGCGACCCGTCTGTTGGCACGGCGCTTCCAGGCCCATGTGGTACTCAAGGGCGCCGGCAGCGTCATCGCCCATCCCGACGGCCGTTGGGCCGTGAATGCCAGTGGCAATCCGGGCTTGGCCAGCGCGGGCAGCGGCGACGTACTCAGCGGCATGGCCGCCGCCCTGCTGGCCCAGGGCGTCCCGGGCGGCGAGGCCTTGGCCCTGGCGGTGCACCTGCATGGGCTGGCGGCCGACCGCTGCGTTGCCGACGGCCAGGGGTCCCTCGGCCTGACGGCATCGGAACTCCCCGATGCCGCGCGGGCCCAGATCAATCAATGGCTAGGGGAAGGCACCTGAACCTTCAGGCCGGAGCTTTGGGATAGGGATAGAGGCTCGACAAAGCCAGGCTGCGTCCTGGACTTTGTACGATGCGCACGTGCTCCCGGGTGAATTCCCGTGCATGGCGCAGGCCGCAACTGTGGGCGATCATTTCGATCTCCTTGTTGATGTTGCGGCAATAGTTGGCCACCCGCTCGGCCTTGTCCTCCACCACCAAACCCTTTTGCAGCTTGGCGTCATGGGTGGTGACCCCGGTCGGACAGGTATTGGTGTGACAACGCAGGGCCTGGATGCAGCCCAGGGAGAACATGAAACCCCGCGCCGTATTAACGAAGTCCGCGCCGCAGGCCAGGGCCCAGGCGGCCCGGGCCGAAGTGGCCAGCTTGCCGGCGGCCACCACCTTGATCCGCTCCTTGAGGCCGCTTTCGATCAAGGCATCCACCACCCGGGGCAACGCCTCCTCGATGGACAAGGCCATGTGGTCGGCCAGGGCCTGGGGCGCCGCGCCGGAGCCGCCCTCCCCGCCGTCGATCACCAGGAAGTCGGGCGCGCTGGCGAGCCCCCGGCGGCCGACCGCTTCGGTTAGCAAATGCATGAACTCCCAGCCCCCGATGGCGGTCTTGATGCCCACCGGCTTGCCGGTCACTTCCCGCACATGACTCACCCGATCCAGCAACTGGTCCATGTTGGCGATGTCGGTATGGCGGTTGGGGGAAAGGGAATCCTTGCCCTGGGGAATGCCACGAATGGCGGCGATTTCCGGCGTCACCTTGGCCGCCAGCAACACCCCGCCCTTGCCCGGTTTGGCCCCCTGGGACAGCTTGATCTCAAAGGCCCGCACCGACTCGTGGGCAGCCAGTTCCCGCAGGCGCTGGTCGGATAGATTGCCGTGCTCGTCGCGCACACCGTACTTGGCGGTGCCGATCTGGAAGATTACGTCGCAACCGCCCTCAAGATGGTAGGGCGACAGGCCACCTTCGCCAGTGTCCATCCAGCACCCGGCCTGGGCCGCGCCTCTCGACAGAGCCCGCACCGCCGGCGCGGAAATGGCGCCAAAGCTCATGGCACTCACATTCACCAGGGAACGGGCAACGAAGGGCTGCCGGCAATAGCCCGCGCCGATGGTCAGGGGCGGCGTGGTTTCGCAGTCCTCGCTCAACACCGGAAACGGCGCATTGACGAACAACAAGGCACCGGGGGCTTGTTTATCGTAGGTGGTGCCAAAGCCGATGATGCCGCCCTCGTCCTTGGCCAAGCGGTACACCCAGGCCCGGGTGGCCCGATTGAAGGGCCGCTCTTCCCGATCGCCGAGGAAGAAGTATTGGCGGAAGTATTCCCCCAACTGCTCGAAGAAATACCGCAGGTGGCCGATCACCGGATAGTTGCGCAGGATCGCGTGCTTTTTCTGGGTCACGTCGCGGACGTACCAGTACACCAGGGTCAGCACGAGCGCCAGGGCGGCCAGCACCCCCGACACGACCAATAACAGATCGAACATTCCCCACTCCCCCCAAATGCTAGAATCGGCGCGACTTTACAAGCAGCCAACAGAATCATCGAGGGGAACATTAGCATGGAATTTTCCATTCCACTGGCGGCGGAAATTGACCGCAACGTCCTGGCCGCGCTTCAGGAAGACATCGGCGGCGGCGACCTGACCGCCCTCCTCTCCCCCGGTGGCAAACGCTCCCGGGGCACCGTCATCAGCCGCGAAGAAGCCGTCCTGGCGGGCACCGCCTGGTTCGATGCCTGTTTCTCCCGCCTCGACCCCAGCGCCACCGTCCGCTGGAGCACCAAGGACGGTGCCGCCGTCGCGGCCGGCCAGGTGTTGTGCGAAATCGAAGCCGATACCCGCGCCCTGCTCACCGCCGAGCGCCCCGCCCTCAACTTCCTGCAACTGCTGTCGGGCACCGCCACCGTGACGCGGCGCTACGTGGAGGCCATCAAGGGCACCCGGGCCAAGATCGTGGACACCCGCAAAACCCTGCCGGGCCTGCGCCTCGCCCAGAAATACGCGGTCACCTGCGGTGGCGGCCACAACCACCGGCTCGGCCTCTACGACGGCATCCTGATCAAGGAAAACCACATCATGGCCTGCGGCGGCGTTGCCCAGGCCCTGCACCAGGCCCAGACCCTGGGCCGCAGCGATGTTTTCATCCAGATCGAGGTGGAAACCCTGGCGCAACTGGAAGAAGCCTTGGCCGCCGGAGCAAAGATGATCCTGCTGGACAACATGGACCTGGAGCAGATGCGTTCGGCCGTCGCCATCAACCAGGGACGCGGCGTGTTGGAGGCCTCCGGCGGGGTTCGCCTGGAAACCGTGCGCGCCATCGCCGAAACAGGCGTAGACCGGATTTCCATCGGCACCATCACCAAGGACGTGCGTGCCGTGGACCTTTCGCTGCGGCATACCGAATAAGCGCCATTCCCGCCAAAATCTCTGCTAGAATGCGCGCCTTTCCGGAGAGGTGGATGAGCGGTTTAAGTCGCACGCCTGGAAAGCGTGTTTAGGTGAATAGCCTAACGCGGGTTCGAATCCCGCCCTCTCCGCCAAATAAAATAGCCACCCCTGCGGTGGCTTTTTTATTGGCGTACGGAGCGGTGAGGAGACACTACGGGTTCGACGATGCGCCCCCCATGTGGGGAGGTGATCGTTTTGGCACGGGGGAAGAGAGCGGGCTGGTAGGTGAATAGCCCGCAACGGTGCGGGATGGCGGCGGATTCAGGGGTTATGGGTGGCCGCCGCGAAAATGCGCAAAAGTGAT
>NZ_BAAGIA010000005.1:0-185156 GCF_054658675.1 Denitratisoma sp. agr-D3
GAGAAGCTAAAGGCCACCTTAGCAGCCGCAGCCTCCCGGTAACGACAAGCGCCCGCCGGGCGCTTTTTTTGATCTTGGCAGTGCCAAAAGCAGCGCAAAACAGTGCCAAAAATCGCGCCGGCTTACAGAATTCGACGACGTCCTGGTCTGGTTGTCCCCCAATATCCTCATCAGCAAAATGCTCGCCGCCGGGGCGCTGTAAGCGTGTCGCCCATGAAAAAGCCCACGGCCGGCAAGGGCGGTGGGCTGGTTCGGTATTGCTTGAAGGGGTGGCGGAGAGGAAGGGATTCGAACCCTTGTGCCAGGTTTCCCTGACCATCCGATTTCGAATCGGCGCCGTTATGACCGCTTCGGTACCTCTCCGCAGGGGGCGGATTCTATCACTGCGTTCTTCTCCCGGACCATGGCAGAATGGCGGTCCTTCAAGACGGGAGGCGCCCATGTGGACTCTGCCCCGGACTGTTTTAGGGCTGCCCCTTGGACTGGTGATGTGTCTTTTGGCGGCCTGCGGTCGCGTTGATCCCCCGGAACAATCGGGGGAGTTGGTCGTAGCCCTGGTGGCGGGACCGACCACCTATCAAACTGAAAACGGCGAAACCACGGGTTTTGAATACGACCTGGTGAATGCCTTCGCCGAATCCCAGGGCCTGAAGCCCCGCTTTGTGCTGACCCAGGATAGGGAGGAAACCCTGCGTCTGGTGCGGCAGGGTAAGGTGCATTTTGCCGCCGGCGTTTCCATCGACGACCAGACCGATCTGATTTACACGCCGCCCCTGCGCAATGCCCAGGCGGTGCTGGTGAAAAATGCCGACGAGCTGCCCTTCGACGACGACAGCCTGCCGGGCGAGGGCAAGGCGGTGGCGGTTTCGGGCGGATCGGTACAGGCCACCCTGCTCAAGCATCTGGCGGGGGAAAGCAAGAAGTTTCTGGTCACCGAATTGTCCGGCTTGCCGGAATTGACCCTGTTGCAACAACTGGCGGAGCATCGCCATTTGCTGGTGGCAACGGATTCCTTGCTGTATGCCCTGGCCGCCCGCGCCCACCCTGAACTGGAAGTGGCGCAGAAGCTGCCGGGGAAATTGGAATTCGGCTGGGCCTTCGCCAAGGATGCCCAGACCCTGTCCGACAAGGCCAAGGACTTCCTCGAGAATCTGCGTCATGACGGCAGCCTGGCCCGCATCCACGACCGTTATTTCGGTTACATCACCCGCATCAACACTCAGGGCATCAGCGACTTCATCGAGGCGGCCGACACGGAGCTTTATCGCCTGCGCAAATATTTCCAGGATGCCCAGGAAATCACCGGCATCGACTGGCGCCTGCTGGCCTCACTGGCCTACCAGGAGTCGAAGTGGGATCCCCTCGCCACCTCGCCGACGGGGGTACGCGGCATCATGATGTTGACGGAAGAAACAGCGGACCGGCTACGGGTGAACAATCGCCTCGACCCACGCCAGAGCATCCTGGCCGGGTCGAAGTACCTGGCGGACCTGCGGGACGCCCTGCCGCCCTCGGTGAAGGAGCCGGACCGGACCTGGATGGCGCTGGCCGCCTACAACCTGGGCATGGGCCACATGAACGGCGGCCGGGCCATCGCCGAAGGTCTCGGCAAGGACCCGGATTCCTGGTTTGAAATGAAGTCGGTGCTGCCGCTGATGGCCAAGCCCCAGTACTACGCCCGGCTCAAGTCCGGCCGGGCCCGGGGCGGCGAGGCGGTGATCATGGTGGAAAACATCCGCACCTACTACGACATCCTCAAGGGTCTTGAGGAGCCGTGGATCACGCCCCTGCCCTTCAAGCGGCGCTGAGTTTTTCCAAGCCGCCCAGGTAGGGACGCAGGGCGGTAGGAATGGTCACGCTGCCGTCGGCGTTCTGGTAGTTTTCCAGGATCGCCACCAGGGTGCGGCCCACGGCCAGGCCGGAACCATTGAGGGTGTGCACCAACTCGGGCTTATTCTTCTCGTTGCGGAAACGGGCCTGCATGCGGCGGGCCTGGAAGGATTCGAAGTTGGAGCAGGAGGAAATTTCCCGGTAGGTGTTCTGGGCTGGCAGCCACACCTCCAGATCGTAGGTCTTGGCGGCGGAGAAACCCATGTCGCCGGAGCACAGGGCCATCTTGCGGTAGGGCAGTTCCAGCTTTTGCAGAATGACCTCGGCATGGCCGGTCAATTCTTCCAACACTTCCCAAGACTTTTCGGGGCTGACAATCTGCACCAATTCCACCTTGTCGAACTGGTGCTGACGGATCATGCCGCGGGTATCGCGACCATAGCTGCCGGCTTCGGACCGAAAACAGGGAGTGTGGCAGACGAACTTCAAGGGCAGCACCGCCGGGTCGAGAATCTCACCGCGCACGATGTTGGTGACGGGCACTTCGGCGGTGGGAATCAGATAGAGCTTGGTGCCGTCGCTACGGGGCACCTGGAACAGGTCTTCCTCGAACTTGGGCAACTGGCCGGTGCCGTACATGCTGTCCGGATTCACCAGATAAGGGGCATACAGTTCGGTGTAGCCGTGCTCGCCGGTGTGGGTGTCCAGCATGAACTGGGCGAGGGCGCGGTGCAGGCGGGCCAGGGTGCCCTTCATCAGGGTGAAGCGGCTGCCGGAAATCTTGGTGGCGGTTTCGAAATCCAGGCCCAGGGGGGTACCCACGTCCACATGGTCCTTCACCTCGAAATCGAAGGTCCGGGGCGACCCCCAGCGCAGCACTTCGACATTGCCGGTTTCGTCCTTGCCCACGGGCACGCTCTCGTGGGGCAGGTTGGGAATGCCGGCCACGAAGGCGTTGTAGCGTTCCTGCAAATCGGCCAGTTTGGCCTCGTTGGCTTTCAACTCGTCGCCGATGCCGGCCACTTCGGCCAACACAGCGGAGGCATCCTCGCCCTTGCCTTTCAACACCCCGATCTGCTTGGACAGGCTGTTGCGCTTGGCTTGCAGATTTTCGGTGGCGATCTGCACGGCCTTGCGCTCGGCCTCCAGGGCCTCGAAGGCGGCAGTGTCGAGGGTCACGCCACGGCTGGCCAGCCGTTCGGAAACCAGGGAAAGGTTGCTGCGGAGAAGTTGAATGTCCAGCATGAAGAATCCTTAAACGCTACATAAGTTGCGGCGGTGCTTGAAGAAAGACAGCCAAGCCGATGAATTCCAACGGCAGCGGCCGAAATCGCCCTAAGCCTTGAATTTTAAGCAACAACACCGATACTTTCCTAAGGGAAAAGAAAAAGATTCCGACCCGAGTCCTGCCTCAGGCAAGCCCGGGTACGGCGTCCGCACTGGAGGAGATGCTTATGTTGTCCATGCAGGATTGCCTCGACTACTGTGATCTCAACGAGGACGAGGTGCGGGTCATTGCCCACCACGAGCATCTGTCGTTTGAGGCGGCGGCCCAGTTGGCCTGCTCCCTGGCCCAGGATAAAAAGGGGGAAAAGCAGCTGTGCGACATGCTCGGCGAGGTGGTGTGCGAAGCCGCCGGCAAAGGCGAGATGGAAACGCTACAACAAGCCGAGCGGGCCTTTTGCCACTTCACCCAGCACCACCCGCAAAGCCAATAAGCCGGAAGCAGGATCGTCGGCAAAGGGCGCGGCTATTCGCCCTCGGTTACTGGTCCTCGGCTATTCGTCCTCTTTGACCGCCTGGGCGTCCAGGGCGCGCAGGTGGGCCAGCTTGTCGGCGATCTTCTGCTCCAGGCCGCGCGGAGTGGGCTCGTACCAGTTCATCGCCGCCATTCCCTCGGGGAAATAATTTTCCCCGGCGGCATAGGCCTCGGGTTCGTCGTGGGCGTAGCGGTACTGGCGGCCGTAACCCAAATCCTTCATCAATTTGGTGGGCGCGTTACGCAAATGCTCGGGCACCGGCCGCGACTTGTCCTTGGCGATGAAGGCCCGCGCGGCGTTGTAGGCCATGTACACCGCATTCGATTTGGGTGCCACGGCCAGGTAGATCACCGCCTCGGCCAGGGCCAGTTCCCCCTCCGGCGAACCCAGTCGCTCGTAGGTTTCCACCGCATCCAGGGCCAGGCGCAGGGCACGGGGGTCGGCCAGGCCGATGTCCTCGTTGGCCATGCGGATCAGGCGGCGTCCCATGTACAGCGGATCGGCGCCGCCGTCCAGCATGCGCACCAACCAGTACAGGGCGGCGTTGGGGTCGGAGCCGCGCACGGATTTGTGCAGGGCGGAGATCTGGTCGTAGAAGGCGTCGCCGCCCTTGTCGAAACGGCGTAGGTCGCGGGCCATGGCCGACTCGAGAAACGCCCCGTCGATTTTGGAGACGCCGGCCGTGTGGGCGGCGGTGCGCATCTGCTCCAGCACGTTGAGCAGGCGGCGGGCGTCGCCGTCGGCATAGCCGATCAGGCGATCCCGGGCTTCGTCGTCAAACGCGATATCGGGGAAAGCCTGTTCCTGGGCGCGGCTGAAGAGCTGCTTCAGTTCATCCTCATTGAGGCTTTTCAGTACATAGACCGCCGCCCGGGAGAGCAAGGCGGAGTTCACCTCGAAGGAGGGATTCTCCGTGGTGGCGCCGATGAAAGTGACGGTACCGTTTTCCACATAGGGTAGGAAGGCATCCTGCTGGGCCTTGTTGAAGCGGTGCACCTCGTCCACGAACAGCAGGGTGCGTCGCCCGCTCTGGGCCAAAGTCAGTTCCGCCTGCTGCATGGCTTCGCGGATGTCCTTGACGCCCGAAAACACGGCCGACAGGGCAATGAACTGGGCGTCGAAGGCATCGGCGGTGAGCCGCGCCAAGGTGGTCTTGCCTACCCCCGGCGGGCCCCAGAGGATCATGGAGTGGGGCGTGCCCGACTCGAAGGCCAAGCGCAGCGGCTTGCCTGGCCCCAACAGATGCTGCTGACCGATCACCTCGTCCAGGTGCTTGGGACGCAGCAACTCCGCCAAGGGCGCGTGGACGGGTTGGGCGGATGCAAAAAGGTCGGTCACGGGGATACGGGCTGTAGGGGCCGGAAAGATCAAAGGACAGGTCGGTATGTTACGGCAGGAGGCGAGTCACCACGAATCGTGCCTTGGCAAATTCAGTCGCGCCAGATGGCGGCTCCACGTCCAGGCGGCCTTACGCGAGCGCCCCCGGAAGGCCCAACGCCCGGATTAATGACATTGAGCTAACATCGACGGGCACAGAGGTTCCATGTCACCCCACAAAGCACGTCTACCGACCACCCTTGCGAGAGGATCACCCCATGGCTTATCTCACGTCCCCAAGAAATACCGGATTTTTAATACTGGCCCTGCTGAATGCCGGCCTTGCCGTGACAGGGAATGCGGCAACCACCGCCTGGACATTGATCTACCAGGACGACTACGACTACGCCAGCCAAGCCAGGCAGGGCACAACGAAATTCAATACGTGGATGTGGCGGGAGGACTGCAATGGCAATCACTATTTCCAAGATATCCAATCGGAAGGCTGCTCTCCCACACACCCCTGCGTGAAGCTCACTGCGGAGGTTTACGATGCGCAACAGACTATCTGCAAGGCCTCGCTTCTTTCCGCCGAGTCAGGAAGCACGGGCATGCAGACGCCTTACATCAATGCCGAGATGTACAACAACGCCTGCGTGCGCCAGGGGCCGGGCCAGCCCCAGCCGCAAGCCTTTGACAAGCTGCTCACTTACGGTAGTGGGGACAAGAACCCTTGGGTGCAGAAAAATATTTTCGGCAATCCCATCCTGCCTGCCTTTGTTCTGTACGAGACCTTGCGCATGCAATGCGACAGGCCCTACCCCTACGACCCGGCCTGGCAAAACGCCCATCCGGTAACCCCCTATGCCAAGGATTCTTGGAATACCACAACGCCGGGCGTCCTTCAGGCCAATCCCTTGGCGTATTCGACGACGGAAAACGCCGGCATGTGGTTCCGCGATCTGGTCTGGAACACGCCCTATCTGGCGACCACGGCAACGGCACAAAAAATCGTCATGAGCATCAAGGCCGAAGGCGATGGCGGCGGCAGCCGGGGCTGGGGCTTTTGGAACACCACGATGAACCCTTTTGCCTGGCAATACGCCTGGTTCATGGAATTCACCAACCCGGTTTCTCCTCCGCCCGCAAAGGGCCAACCGACAGTTAAGAAAACCCTGCTGGCGATGACCGTCACCAACATAGACCTGAGCCACCTGAACGCTGGCGGCATCTGCTTGACGCAATTGCCGGACGACATTTATCGCTGGCGCGACTACACCATCGTCTGGCGCGGGAATGCCGTCGAATACCAGATTGATCAACAGCCCGTGGCGGTCCACACGCAGTTTGTGCCCAATGGCGGCATGTCCTTCCACAACTGGGTGGACAACCGCAATTACTCAAACGTGGGGCCAGGCAACTATCCGATCACCGTGGCCAAGAGCAACACTATTCGCAAGTTCGAGGTTTACGAAAGTGGCCCTGGATCAGCCCCTGCGCCCGTAGGGCAACAATGCGCCAGTTGGGGAAGCATCCTCCAGAAGGCGATAGGCAAGAACGCCGGCAAACCGGCGATGAAAAAATTCGCCCTGGAAATACGGGACTTCAAAACCTTGGTGAAGCTGCTCAAGCAGCAGGGAATCCTGCGGGCCGAGCCCATGGTCACGCCCTAGGGCGTCCCCCCCTCTCACCCGGCCAAACACGCCCTTGCGCTCCCTTGCTCATCCCTGTGGGCAAGGGGAGCGGTAGCCCTTATTCGCCGACCACATCCGCCCCCTTGGGCGGCGTAAAGCGGAACTGGTTGGCGCCGACGGCAGGATTGACTTGGAAGCGCGTAAAGCGCAACAAACTGGTCTGGCCGAAGTTGTCATGGATTTCCATGACCTGCGGCAGGTTACCGGCAAAGCCGATGCGCACCCGCTGGAACGCTGCGTCCTGGGCCTTGGGCGTGGCGTCCACGAATTCCAGTCCGTTTTCGGCGGCGGCCTCCTTCAGATCGAAATTCTTTTCCAGGCCCTCGCCGGCCAGCAGGGCCGCCGGACTGGCGCCCAGGGCCTTGCCCAGGCGCTTGACGGTGACCTGGTTGAGATCGGGGTCGTAGCTCCAGAAACGGTCGCCATCGCTGACCAGGGTTTGCGGGTAGGGCTTGTCGTAAACCCAGCGGAACTTGCCGGGTCGTTGCAGGGCAAAACTGCCGGAGGATTGCTGCGGCTTGCGCCCGGACTTGGCGCTGACCACCTGAACGAAACCGCCCTGGGCGGTATGGGCTTCGGCCAGGAAGGCCTCCAATTGGGCCAGGCCGGAGGCTGAAGCGCCTGACGCCAGGGTAGCCAAGGCCAAGGCGGGGAAAAGGGATCGGATCATCATGGGGAGGGATTATCCCCCAAACCGCCCAGCCCTTGCCTGTACCGTCTATCGTGAGGATAACGGCCTACCAATGGCGACAGGCCCGAGCGCACGAATGAGGCTGTTGTCTGTTGGGTTAGGGCTATTGCTCCTGCCATAGCAGGAACATAAAGAACAATGCGACAACAAGTATTAAGCCCCCGATGCATTTGGTATTACCTGAAGAAATACCACGCCAGTTAATAAGGCGCAGTTTTTCCGAGTCGCTCATGCTGGGCGGAAACGGACCGAAAAGGTCTTCATGCATTTTTATTTTCTGGTATGGATTGCGCCCAATGTCAGTGTTAGCTCGCAACAACAACACCACGAATAAAACCAGAATGCCGGCGAGGATTAAGTTAAGTACGGACATGGCTTCCCCCCTCACTTATTCGGACTTGTCGGGCACCAGCACTTCCCGGTTACCGGCGCCATTCATGGGCGACACCAGGCCAGCGTGCTCCATGGCCTCGATCAGTCGCGCAGCGCGGTTGTAGCCGATGCGCAAATGGCGCTGTACCAGGGAGATGGAAGGACGCCGGGTTTTGAGCACGATCTCCACGGCCTGGTCGTACATGGGGTCGGACTCGGCTTCGCCGCTGGGTTCGCCACCAGCGCCATCACCGTCACCTACCGGAGCCGAGAGAATGTCGTCGATGTATTCGGGGCTGGCCACTTTCTTCAAGTGGTCCACCACATGGTGCACTTCCTCGTCGGCGACAAAGGCGCCGTGCACCCGGGTCGGCAAGCCGGTACCGGGCGCCAGATAGAGCATGTCGCCCTGGCCCAGCAAGGCTTCGGCGCCCATCTGGTCGAGGATGGTGCGGCTGTCGATCTTGCTGCTGACCTGGAAGGCGATGCGGGTGGGAATGTTGGCCTTGATCAGGCCGGTGATCACATCCACGCTGGGGCGCTGGGTGGCGAGAATCAGGTGGATGCCGGCGGCGCGGGCCTTCTGGGCGAGCCGGGCGATCAACTCTTCCACCTTCTTGCCCACCACCATCATCAAGTCCGCCAGTTCGTCGATCACCACCACCACGTAGGGCAAGGTTTTCAAGGGCTCGGGGGATTCGGGCACCAGGGGGAAAGGATTAGGCAGATGTTCGCCGGCCTTTTCCGCTTCGCGGATCTTGTTATTGAAGCCGGCCAGATTGCGCACCCCCATGGCAGACATGAGCTTGTAACGTTTTTCCATCTCGCCCACGCACCAGTGCAGCGCGTTGGCGGCCTTGTTCATGTCGGTAACCACGGGCGCCAGCAGATGGGGAATGCCTTCGTAGATCGACAGTTCCAGCATCTTGGGGTCCACCATGATCAAGCGCACGTCCTTGGGCTCGGACTTGTAGAGCAAGGACAGGATCATGGCGTTGATACCCACCGACTTGCCGGACCCGGTGGTGCCGGCCACCAGCAGGTGGGGCATCTTGGCCAAATCGGTGACGACCGGCTGCCCGGAAATGTCCTTGCCCAGGGCCATGGCCAAGGGGGACGACATGCTGTTGTAGGCCTTGGAGCCGATGATCTCCTTGAGCCGCACCGTCTGCCGCTTGGCGTTGGGCAGTTCCAGGGCCATGCAGGATTTGCCCGGCACGGTTTCCACCACCCGGATGCTGACCAGGGACAGGGAGCGGGCCAGATCCTTGGCCAGATTGACGATCTGGCTGCCCTTGACGCCGGTGGCGGGCTCGATTTCGTAGCGGGTCACCACCGGGCCGGCATTGGCGGACAGCACCTTCACCGTCACGCCGAAGTCCGCCAGCTTGCGCTCGATCAGGCGCGAGGTGAATTCCAGGGTTTCGGCGGCGGGCAGATCGTCGGGGTTGTGGCTCGGATCGTCCAGCAGATGCAGGGGCGGCAGCGCCTCGCCGGGAGCGTCGTAGAACAGCGGCACCTGGCGTTCCTTCTCGGCACGGGCCACGGCCTTGGGTGCCACCGGCACCTCGATTTCCACCGGCTCGATCTTGATCGGCACCGGCGGGCTTTCCTCGATTTTCTTGCGCTCCACTTCCACTACGGCTTCCCGCTTCTCGGCCAGGGCTTTGCCGTAGCGGCGATCCTGGCGGGTTTGCAGGAACAGACGGGCCCCGAGCCAGACCCGCTCCAGCAGATACCCCACCCGCTCGGCCAGACGAAGCCAGGAAAGACCAGTGAAAATCGACAGCCCCACGGCCATCAGCGCCAACAGGATCAGGGTGCCACCATGGAAACCCAGATAACGGGTAGCCAGGCGCCCCACCTCATGGCCTACCAGCCCACCAGGGGCCTGGGGCAATGCAACGCTCAGACTCCAGAAACGCATGGCTTCCACGCCGGTGCTGGCCAGCAGCAGTACGACGAAACCAAAGGCGGCGATCAGGAAGGGACGGCGGTCGCCATTGATCAGACCCTCCAGGCGGCGATAACCCCAAGCCACGAGGAACAACAGGAACAATACGGTCCACCAGGAAGAAAGGCCGAGGAAATACAGCAGCAGGTCCGCCAGCCAAGCCCCCAGACGACCGCCGGGGTTGCCGATCCGGTCCGTCAACACGGCATGGGACCAGCCGGGGTCGGCAACATTGAAGCCCCACAGAATGAGGGCGATATAGCCCCCTGCCACGGCCAGCAGCAGCCAGCGCGCCTCGTTCACCAGGGCGACAATTTTTTCGGGCAGGGGTTGCGGCGCCTCGGGACGCCGGTTAGGCATGACCGCCATAGGAAAACCATACGCAATGAGTCAATGTCGATTATTGACCCACGACGGCCGGATTAAGGCAAAAACAAGGGGGGATAAGAACCCTTTTCCCCGCCACCCGGCAGAGAAAAGTCCAACCCAGAAAAGAGACTGGCCTTTACTGGCCGAATTCGCCGTGCAGGATGATGCAGTCGCCCTCTTCTTCCAGCAATCCCTGGGTACGCAGATCGGTCATAACCCGGCTCACCATTTCGCGGGAAGCCCCGATCATCTTGGCGATGTCCTGCTTGGTCAGTTTTTTGCGCACAAGGCGCTTGCCATCCACGGTTTCGGACAAGTCCAGCAGCAGGCGGGCGACGCGGCCGAACACGTCCATCAGGGCCAGGCTTTCGATCTTACGGTCGGCTTGGCGCAGGCGCTGGGCCAAGCCACGCATGATGAACAGGGAGATGTCAAAGTTGCTCATCAGACAGGCCTGGAAGTCCGCCATGCTGATGGTGACCAGGTCGCTGCTGTGGGTGGCCGTGATGGTGGCGGAGCGCGGCGTGTTATCGAGCACCCCCATTTCGCCGAACAGCTCGCCGGGGCCAAGGATGGACAGGATGACCTCCCGTCCCTCGTCGTCGGACACCGACACCTTCAGGTGGCCATTGACGACGAAGTAGATATTGTCGGTCCGGTCCCCTTCCCGTACCACGACGGCACCCCGGGCGGCGTGGCGCAAAGAGGCCACACGGGCGATGGGAGCCAGTTGTCCATCGTCAAGCGTGTCGAAAATTGGTAAAGAGCGCAGAACCGTGGTGGAAACCGACATTTTCGATAGTCCGAATTAATAGAATGGGTTGAAATGGCTTATTGGCGCGGGAAGTATAATCGCAAGCATATCAACAATGCGTGAGAGCCGCTATATGACTGCATCCATCCGTCATTCCCGCCTCCTGATCCTGGGCTCCGGCCCGGCGGGCTACACCGCTGCGGTATACGCCGCCCGCGCCAACCTGAATCCCGTGCTGGTCACCGGTCTGGCCCAAGGGGGCCAATTGATGACCACCACCGAAGTGGACAATTGGCCGGCGGACGCCGACGGGGTGCAGGGTCCGGACCTGATGGCCCGTTTCCAAAAACACGCCGAGCGGTTCAACACGGAAATCATCTTCGACCATATCCACACCGCGAAATTGACGGAAAAGCCGATCCGCCTGATCGGCGACGCCGGCGAATATACCTGCGACGCCCTCATTATTGCCACCGGCGCCTCGGCCATGTACCTGGGGCTGCCATCCGAGGAGGCCTTCGCCGGCAAGGGCGTGTCCGCTTGCGCCACCTGTGACGGGTTCTTTTACCGTAATCAGCCCGTGGCCGTGGTTGGCGGCGGCAACACCGCCGTGGAAGAAGCCCTCTACCTGGCCAACATTGCCAGCCACGTCACCGTGATCCACCGTCGCGACAAGTTCCGCGCCGAGAAGATCATGCAGGACAAGCTGTTCGAGAAGGAAAAGGCCGGCAAGGTCACCATCAAGTGGAACACCACCCTGGACGAAGTGCTGGGCGACAAGAGCGGCGTCACCGGCATGCGCTTGAAAAACGTCCAGACCGGCGCCACCGAGGAGGTTTCGGTGCAAGGCGTGTTCATCGCCATCGGCCACAAGCCCAATACCGACATCTTTGCCGGCCAGTTGGACATGGACAGCGGCTACATCGTCACCAAGAGCGGCCACCAGGGCAACGCCACGGCCACCAGCATTCCCGGCGTTTTTGCCGCCGGCGACGTGCAGGACCAGATTTACAAACAGGCCATCACCAGTGCCGCCGCTGGTTGCCAGGCGGCCTTGGATGCCGAGCGTTACCTGGACGCCCTGGGTGACTGAATGAGCAAGGGGCGCGATGCGGCGGTGGATGCCGAGGCGCGCGCCCTGTTCCGTTCGGCAGTGGCCGATGCCACGCCGATTTCCCACGACCGGGTGGTGCTGGAAACCCCAGCGCCCCGACCTCGCCCCCGCCAGCGGGAACTCGACGAACGGGGCGCCCTCGTGGAATCCCTGTACGGACCGCCTTTGCTCGACCTGCATCTGGAAGGCGGCGACGAGGCGGCTTGGTCCCGGCCAGGCCTTGCCCTCAGCGTGTTGCGCGATTTGCGGCGCGGCCGCTGGGTGGTACAGGACCACCTTGACCTGCACGGCTGCAATCGCGAGGAAGCACGCACCCTGGTGGCAACCTTCATGGCCCAGGCCATGAGCCGCGGTCTGCGTTGCCTTCGTATCGTGCACGGCAAGGGCATGGGTTCGCCGGGCCGGGAACCGATCCTGAAGAAATTGGTGCTCGGCTGGCTTAGCCAGCGCCAGGAAGTGTTGGCCTTTTGCCAGGCCCGGGCGGCGGAAGGCGGAGCCGGCGCGGTGGTTGTACTGCTGCGAGCCGGCAAATAAAAACGGCACGCCGAGGCGTGCCGTTTGTCGAGTGACGGAACCGGCTGGCTTAGATGGCAGACTCGTTGGTTTCGCCGGTGCGGATGCGCACCACCTGCTCCACGTTCATCACGAAAATCTTGCCGTCGCCGATCTTGCCGGTGCGGGATGCCTTGACGATGGCCTCGATGGCGGCGTCGCAGGTCTGATCCGCCACGACCACTTCTACCTTGATCTTCGGCAGGAAGTCCACCACGTATTCAGCACCGCGATATAGCTCAGTATGGCCCTTTTGCCGGCCGAAACCCTTGACCTCGGTGACGGTCAGGCCGGTTACGCCCACTTCGGACAGGGCTTCGCGCACTTCGTCGAGCTTGAACGGTTTGATGATGGCTTCAATCTTTTTCATGTTGTTCCTTCCCTTAGTTCTGATCCCGTTGCTTAGTACTCATCCTGATACCGCGATGTTATCGGATATCGCCAATCCTTGCCGAAACCGCGGCGGGTGATGCGGATGCCCACCGGGGATTGACGCCGCTTGTACTCGTTGCGCTTGAGCATGCCCACCACCCGACGCACCACGGCCTCGTCATGGCCTTGGGCCACGATCTGGCGCGGACTCAGGTCGTTTTCCATATAGGCCTGGATGATGGCATCCAGGGTTTCATAGGCGGGCAGCGTGTCCTGGTCGGTCTGGTCGGGCTTGAGCTCCGCCGACGGCGGCCGAACGATGATGTTTTCGGGAATCACCGGCGAAAGGGTGTTGCGGTAGCGGCAGAGCCGATAGACGAAGGTCTTGAAAACGTCCTTGATCACGGCAAAGCCGCCGGCCATGTCGCCGTACAGGGTGGCGTAGCCCACCGCCATTTCGCTCTTGTTGCCCGTGGTCAGCACAATGGCGCCGGTCCGGTTGGAAAGGGCCATCAGCACCATGCCGCGAATCCGCGCCTGGATATTTTCCGGCGTGGTGTCCGCCCAGACCGTCGGCGGCAGGCCGGCGAACAGGGGATCGAGCATTTGCGCATAGGTGGCCATCGCCGGCGCGATGGGAATTTCGTCGTAACGCACCCCCAGGGTATGGACCAGGGCGCGGGAATCGTCCAGGCTCATTTGAGCCGTGTACGGCGACGGCATCATCACCGCCCGCACCTTGTCCGCCCCAAGAGCATCCACTGCCACGCAAAGCGTCAGGGCGGAGTCGATCCCACCGGAGAGACCGATGATGGCGCCGGGAAATCCGTTCTTGTCAAGATAGTCCTTCACGCCCAGACACAAGGCGGCATAGACCTGGGCCTCGATGCACTCCGGCTCCGCCACCGCACCGGGAAGAATCTTGCCGTCCTGGAAATCAACGACCTCCAAGGCTTCCTGAAATAGCGGCAACTGATGGGTCAATCGCTGCTGGCCATCCAGCACGCAGGATGCACCATCGAACACCAGTTCATCCTGCCCGCCCACCATGTTGGCGTAGATCACCGGCAGCCCGGTGGCCCGGATACGCTGGTTGAGGACGCCGTAGCGCTCTTCCTGCTTGTGCATGTGGAAGGGCGAGGCATTCAGTGCCAACAGCAAGCGCGCCCCGGCAGCATGGGCGGCCTCCGCCGCGCCGGATTCCCATACGTCGGCACAGATGTTGATGCCGCAGGGCACGCCCTTCACGTCCACCACGCAAGCCTGCGTTCCGGAAGCGAAATAGCGCTCCTCGTCGAACACCTCGTAATTAGGCAGTCGATGCTTGCGGTAGGTTGCCTCGACCTTGCCGTTCCGCAGTAAGGAGGCGCTGTTGTAGCGTTGCCCATCGATGATCGCGGGGTGGCCGACCACGGCAGGCAGGGGCAACGCCTGGGCTAGGGCAAGAAGTTGGGACTCGCAGTTCCGGTAAAAATCCGGGCGCAGCAACAAGTCTTCCGGCGGGTAGCCGCACAAGCCCAACTCGGGCGTCAGCAGCAGGTCGGCGGACTTTTCGCTGGCGCGTCGGGCGTAGGCCAGAATGCGCTGGGCGTTGCCCTCCAGGTCCCCCACGGTGCAATTGATCTGGGCGATGGCGATGCGTAATGAACTCATGTTTCAACTATACCCGCTACGGCATTTCCCTTGAACCGGGGAAACACAAACGAAACGGCCCGCCGGCGCAAGCGGGCGGGCCGTCATCAAGCGC
This sequence comes from Denitratisoma sp. agr-D3, assembly GCF_054658675.1. NCBI lineage: Bacteria > Pseudomonadati > Pseudomonadota > Betaproteobacteria > Nitrosomonadales > Sterolibacteriaceae > Denitratisoma > Denitratisoma sp. agr-D3. The sequence continues at coordinate 14,527 of NZ_BAAGIA010000005.1, forward strand.
GATGCGTATTAAAAGGCCGGCTTGTTGTTGGCCTTGTTGTACGCCTCGACACCGGACATGATTTCCTTCTTGGCATCCTCAATGTCGCCCCAGCCTTGTACCTTGACGAACTTGCCGGGCTCCAGGTCTTTGTAATGCTCGAAGAAGTGGGCGATCTGGTCCAGCAACAACTGGGGCAGGTCGGCCGTGCTCTTCACGTTGCGATAGAGAGGGGTCAGCTTGTCCACCGGCACGGCCAGCAGTTTGGCGTCTTCGCCGGCCTCGTCCACCATCTTCAGCATGCCAACGGGGCGGCAGCGAACGACCACACCGGGAGGAAGGGCGAATTGGCTGACAACCAACACATCCACGGGGTCGCCATCGCCGGCGATGGTGTGGGGAATGTAACCATAGTTGCAGGGATAGTGCATGGCGGTGGACATGAAACGATCCACAAACACCGCGCCGGAATCCTTATCCACCTCGTATTTGATGGGGTCAGAATTCATGGGGATTTCGATGATCACATTGAAATCATTGGGCAAATCCTTGCCGGAAGGCACTTTTCCAAGACCCACGCTTATCTCCTCAACCGAAAAGCATTAATTATAAAGGACTGTCCCTTACCGAGGAATGACACGATCAGGCAAATTTTTTGCGTAACAGAAGTTGACAGGGCACCCCAACTTCATTGAGAATAATTCTCGTTAGCAGGAAAGAAGTGTTCTCAACTCCACGACGGACGATGAAACCATGAATGCCGAGTCGAATACGGAAAAACCGAATCCGGCCCCCGCGACGATGGGCGAACCGGGTAACTCCCCCTTGCCCAGCCAGGAAATCCTCCAGGGGCGCAACGAAGTGCGCATTGCCCATTGCGGCTGCGTCTATTCCTTGCGCGTGACTCGGCAAGGCAAGTTGATTCTGACCAAGTAAGGGGCCGCCATGTACGTATGCGTCTGCAAGGCATTGACCGAAAAGGATGTGCATTCCGCCGTCGCCGAGGGGTGCAGTTCCGTGAAGGAACTCAAACGCCGCCTTGGCCTTGGCTCGGAATGTGGCCGCTGCGCCGCTTGCGCCAAGGGCATGCTGCAAAACGCCGCCAACGGGGCAACCACGACGGAGTCGGCCAACCGGGCCTCATGTCGCTAGAAAGACAACACAAAACACCTTAACCACCCGATACCGTTTTCCTGCCGGACTAGCCAGCACCACCGCAAGCCATGTCCTCCGCCCCCACCGAGGCAACCATGGCCACTGCAATCCCAACCTACCGCGCCCAATCCCACCTGGGCATCCCACCCGCTACCGCACACAAGCTCCCCTCGCCCGAGACAGGGGGAGCGGCATTTTGCCGCTAACGGCCACCCCAACGCAGCCACTACAATCACATTCCGCCCGACAGATCGCCTCTTCATACGCCTTAGCCGATACCCATGGAAGTCTCTGCCTGTCACTTCGCCACCGCCCTACCGATCCGCTCCGCCCGGCTTGGGAACACGGTCGCCCCCAGGGGGAAACGTTGATGGCGCCCTTCGAGCCCTTGGCCTTCGCGGCGGCCGGTCCGGTCGCCTCGGCACCCGCGGAACACCCCTGGCGCGAGAATGCGTTGTGGATCGGCTTGGCCGTTTTCTGCCACGTCCTGCTGCTGACCAGCTTTGCCCTGATCAAGCCGCCCGAGCCGATCCAGCCGCCTATACCCTTCGCCGTGGAGATTCTCAACGCGGCCAATCCGGACAAGCCCGACACGCCCAAGCCTCAGCCCAAGGTGGAAAAGCGGCCTGCGCCCCAACCGCCCATCCCCGTCAGCAAGACGCCGTTGCCGACGGCCCTGACCACCAAGGCCGAACCCACACCACCGGCTGTCGAAACACCGCCGAGCAAAACCTCCGGGGAACCGGCGCCCTCCGCTGGGCAGCCGGTCAGCCAACCGCAATTCGACGCGGCCTACCTCAACAACCCCGCCCCCGCCTATCCGCCCATGTCGCGCCGCCTGGGGGAAACCGGCAAGGTCTTCCTGCGCGTACACGTCCTGCCCTCGGGCTTGCCTGACCAGCTGGAAATCCGCACCAGTTCCGGCTTCCCACGGCTGGATAGCGCCGCGCTAGATGCCGTCAAGCGCTGGCGCTTCGTGCCGGCCAAGCAGGGTGGCGAAACCCTGGCGGCCTGGGTCGTCGTTCCCATTTCATTCAGTTTGGAGAATTAACCATGTCCTACAGCTTCGACTTCGGCAGCTTCTGGGCGCAAGGGGACTTCGTCGCCCATGCCGTCGCCCTGCTGCTGGCCGTTCTTTCCATCGCCAGTTGGACCGTCATCCTGTCCAAGGGCTGGCAGATCTTCCATTTGCGTCGTACCAGCCCCCAGGCCCTGAAGGCCTTCTGGGACGCCACTTCCATCACCGAAGCCATCGGCAAGGTCGAGGATGCCGCTCCCTTCGCCCTCCTCGCCCAGCGCGGCGCCGAGGCCGTGGCCCATTACGGTAGCCACGCCAAGGGCAGCGCCCACCACCTGGACGCCCACTTGTCCGCCAGCGAACTGGTCACCCGGGCCCTGCGCCAGGGCATCACCCGAGCCAGCAGCCGCCTGGAAAACGGCCTCACCTTCCTCGCCTCCATCGGCGCCACCGCTCCCTTCATCGGCCTGTTCGGCACCGTCTGGGGCATCTATCACGCCCTGGCCCGCATCGGCGCCACCGGCCAAGCCAGCCTGGACAAGGTGGCCGGCCCCGTGGGCGAGGCCTTGATCATGACCGCCGCCGGCCTTTTCGTCGCCATTCCCGCCGTGCTTGCCTACAACGCCTTCACCCGTGCCCTGCGTGTGATCAGCGCCGACCTGGACGGCTTCGCCCACGACCTGCACACCTACTTCACCATGGGCGAGCGCAGCCGCCCCGTGGTGAGTCTGGCGAAGGAGCGCTAAATGGCCTTCGGCAGCTTCAGCGACGACAGCAAGCAACCCATGGCCGAAATCAACATGACACCCCTGGTGGACGTCATGTTGGTGCTGCTCATCATCTTCATCGTCACCGCGCCTATGATGAGTCAGTCCCTCAAGATCGATCTGCCCCAGGTCAAGGCCCAGCCCAACGACGCCAAGCCTGACGTCGTCCGTCTGGCCCTGGACGCCGGTGGCAAGCTGTTCTGGAACGAAAGTCCCGTCGCCGAGGGCACCTTGCCGGCACGACTGGCCGAGGTGGCCGGCCACACCCCGCCGCCGGAAGTACATCTGTCCGCCGACAAGGAAACCCGCTACCAGCGGGTCGCCGAAGTGATGAGCGCGGCCCGGGAAGCCGGCATCCAAAAACTGGGCTTCATCACGCTGCCTCCCGTGGGTCGCTAAAGCAAACCACCGCACACAGCACTCAGGAGTTGCCAGACCGCACTCGTTCCACCGTTTTTCAATAACAGCCAGCCACCGACCGCCTCTCCCGCAGGTCAGGAAGCCAGCCACACACTTCCGCCAACCCAGGAGATTCGTCATGGCTTACATCAAGCGCCGCAAGCACGCGGCCGTCCGTCACCCGGCCTTCAAACCGGCCGCTGCCTTCACCCTGCTGGCCATGGCCAGCCACGGCGCCCTCGCCGAGGACTCGGTCTTGTCCACGGTCGAGGTCAAGGCCACTGCCGAGGCCACCTACAAGGCTGACAAGGTGTCCTCGCCCAAGTTCACCCAACCTCTGGTGGATACTCCCCAGACCATTTCCGTAGTGAAAAAGGAACTGCTTCAGGAACAGGGGGCAACCTCCTTGATGGACGCCTTACGCAATACCCCGGGCATCACCATGCAGCTTGGCGAAAACGGCAACACCAGCGCCGGCGATACCTACATGATGCGCGGCGTTTCCACCGAGTCTGCCACCTTCGTGGACGGCATCCGTGACTTGGGCGCGATTACCCGGGACACCTTCAACATCGAGCAGGTCGAAATCGTCAAGGGTCCGGCGGGGACCGATATCGGTCGTGGCGCCTCTTCCGGTTACATCAACCTCGTCTCCAAGCTGCCCACCGTGGAAGACTTGTATGCAGGCTCAGCCAGTCTGACTAGTGCCAATGGCCAGCGCTACACTGCCGACATCAACAAAAAAGTCGGCGACACCTCCGCGATTCGCCTCAACATCATGTCTCAAGGCGGCGACGTTCCGGGGCGCGATCACGTGGAAAAGAACTATCAGGGCTTTGCCCCCTCCTTCGCCACTGGCCTTGGCACACCAACTCGGTTCTACCTGTTTTCCCAGCACATCCAGCAACACAATCGGCCGGACGGTGGGCTCCCCACCGTCGGTCTGCCGGGTTTCTATTACAACGACACTGCCAACTTAGCCGGTTCCGCCGTGGCCCGTGCCGCCGGCAAGGTGGACTCGGAAAACTATTACGGCAGCCTGAACGACTACGAACGGGTATCGGCCGACATGGTGACAGCCAAGGTCGAGCACGACATCAACAGCAAGACCACCCTGCGTAATACCACCCGTTATGGCAAAACCAAGATGGACCGGATCATGACGGGCATTGGTTCGGGTTCTGCCTACCTCACCACAGTCAGCCTCAGCGATCCTTCCACCTGGACCATCGCCAGAACACGTCAAGGCCTGTACCAAGTCAACGAGATGTTCACTAACCAGACCAACTTGACCACCGAATTCGATACGGGCGCGTTCAAACATTCATTGTCCGCTGGTGTGGAATTGATCTACGAAAAGCAACGGACGGAAACCATGGCCTCCACTGGCCTCACCATTCCCGCCGCCAACTTATACAGCCCCAATGCCGACACTTTCCTACCGGTCCCCTATAAAACAGGTGCCTATGTAGACGGCAACACCACCACCTTGGCCCTATACGCCTTCGACACGATGAAGCTCAATGAGCGTTGGCAGGTCAACGGTGGCCTACGCGTCGAACGCTACCGGACCAGCACCAGTAACATGACTTTGGTAACCAGCGGCACCAATGGCAATCAAGCTCAATTTCCCGGCTATGCAGTGGGTTCGCTGGCGCCGTCGTCTGCCGGTGACACGGATCATCTGACCAGCTGGAAGGTCGGTGCCCTTTACAAGCCAGCTGCGAACGGCAGCATCTATCTGACAGTTGCCAATTCGATGACCCCACCTGGGGGCAACAGCTTCAACCTGAATGCAACCGCATCCGCCACAGGGGGGACCAGTAACAATCCGAACTTAGATCCCCTGGAAAGCGAAAACCGGGAACTGGGCACCAAGTGGGATCTGTTCGACAAGAAGCTCGCCCTTACGGCTGCCTTGTACCAAACTACCATTCGCAATGAAATTGCCAATGTGGACCCAGTGAACAACATCTACGCCGCCTTCGGCAAGCGCACAGTGGAAGGTATCGAGTTGGGCGCGGTGGGCAACATCACCGACAAGTGGCAGATTTCCGCCGGCCTCGCCACGATGGACACGAAGATCAAAAACGGCTCAACCGGCAATAACTCCGCAGGTGCGGCGGCCCGCTGGTCACCCGATCTGACTTTTACCCTGTGGTCCTCTTACGCCCTGCCCGGTGGTTGGACGGTTGGTGGTGGTGCCCGCTACACCTCGGACCAAAAGCGCATCGTCGATCCTTCCGTGAACACCACCGCTCAATCGGTACCAAAGATTCCTTCCTATTGGGTGGCGGACATGATGGCAAGCTATCGGGTGGACAAACACACAACGCTCCAACTCAACATCTATAACCTCTTTGACAAGGAATACATCGCCACCCTGAACAACGGCGGTGGTCGCTACACCCCCGGCACACCTCGTTACGCCATGGTTAGCGCCAACTTCCAGTTCTAGTTCACTCACCCAGCCCCGCCCTGCCGCCCTCATGGGTCGGCGGGGCTCAGCCAGGAAATCACTGTCATGCTGCTCCACATTCCCTCAGTACTCACCCCGGAAGAACTTGCCGAATGCCGCCGCTGCTTGGCTGATGCTCAATGGGTAGACGGAGCCACCACGTCCGGCGCCCAGGCCACCCGCGTCAAGCACAATCACCAGCTCTCTCCCGGTAGCCCCCTAGCGGAGCGACTGGGCGCGATTATCTCCTCGGCACTCAGTCGCCATCCTTTGTTCATGGCGGCCGCGCTGCCGAAACAAATGCTGCCACCACTGTTCAACCGTTATCAAGACGGGGGCAACTACGGCAACCATGTGGATGCCGCCATCCAAGGAGATGCTCGCAATACGATGAAGGTCCGTAGCGACGTTTCAACCACCGTTTTTCTTTGTCATCCAGAAGAATACGAAGGCGGCGAACTGATTGTCGAGGACACCTATGGCAGCCATGAAGTGAAGCTCCCTGCCGGGGATGCCATCGTTTATCCTTCCACCAGCCTTCACCGGGTCGAACCCGTGACCGGCGGTGCCCGGATTGCCTCTTTCCTCTGGACCCAAAGCATGGTGCGAGAGGATTGGAAGCGCGCCATGTTGTTCGACCTGGACATGACGATCCTCAAGCTTCGCCAGTTTGTTGGCGACAGCGAGGAGGTCGTTTCCCTCACCAGCCACTATCACAACCTGCTTCGCCTCTGGGCCGAGACCTGAGGCACGCCATGAGTTCTCCCGCCGCCGCCATCCGTCACCAGGCCAGCCAGCATCGTGCCGCCTGGCTCAAGACCCTGCACCGCTGGCACTGGATCAGCGCCGCCATCACCCTGATCGGCCTGCTGCTGTTTTCCGTCACGGGCATCACCCTCAATCACGCCGGCGACATCAAGACCAAACCCCGGGTGATCTCGCGGGAAGTCCAACTGCCAGCACACCTGCTGCCCCTGGTGTCTCCCGCCGCACCCATGCCACTTCGAAAGAATGGCGGCAGCGGCGCCGCCCTTGCGCCCTTGCCCGATGCCGTCCGTGTCTGGCTGGGCGAAGCCCTGTCTGAAGGCATCTCCGCCACCCAGGGGGAAAAAGCCGAGTGGGCCGCCGACGAGATCTATCTGCCCCTGCCCCGTCCCGGTGGCGACGCCTGGCTGCGCATCCTGCGCGAAGACGGCGTCGTCGAGTACGAGGCCACCGACCAGGGCTGGATCGCCTACTTCAACGATCTGCACAAAGGGCGCAACACCGGCACAGCCTGGAGCTGGTTCATCGACCTGTTCGCCGTGATCTGCCTGCTCTCCTCCCTGACCGGCCTGCTGATCCTGCAATTCCACGCCGGCCAACGCCCCAGCACCTGGCCCCTGGTGACCCTGGGACTGGTGCTGCCCCTGCTGTTGACCCTGCTTTTCATTCATTAAAAAAGGACACCCCATGACCCCAACCCCGCAACGGATGGCCCGGCACCGCGCCGCCACCCGAATCATCGCCGCCCTCCTCTCCGGTCTCGCCTTGACTGCCGCCCCAGCCCTGGCCGCCGAACTGAACGTGGACGTGGACATTCCCCGCCTCGACGTAGCGGAATACCACCGCCCCTATCTGGCCGTGTGGATCGAAAAAGCCGACCAATCCGTGGCCGCCAACCTGACCGTGCGCTACAACCCGAAGAAGAACAACGAAGGCACCAAGTGGCTCAAGGACCTGCGCCAATGGTGGCGCCGTACCGGCCGCGAACTGGAACCCGCCCAAGTGGACGCCCTGGCCGGTGCCACCCCCGCCGTCGGCCCCCTCAAGCTGCGCTACACCGTGGGCAAGGCGCCCCTGGCCTCGCTGCCCGCCGGCGAATACAAGCTGGGCGTGGAAGCCGCCCGGGAGTCCGGCGGACGGGAACTGGTCTATCTGCCCTTCCAGTGGCCGCCCAAACAGACCCAGCAATTGAGCGCCAAGGGTGAGCACGAGCTGGGCGGCATCAGCCTTGAACTGAAGCCCTGAAAACAGGGGCTAGGGGCTAGAGGCCAGGGTTGAGAAGCCACCCCCTCTCTAGTCCCTTGTCCCCAGACCCTAGTCCCTTACTTCCAGCCCCCATCCATCAAGGAGCCCCGTCATGACTCTGCGTCCCCTCAAGCTTGCCGCCCTGGTTGCCCTGGGCGGTCTCGGCCTTCACCTTTCCCCGGCCAACGCCCATAGCCTGTGGCTGCAACCTTCGACCACCATCCTCGCCAAGGCCCAGTGGATCACCGTGGATGCCGCGGTCTCCAACGACCTGTTCTTCTTCAACCACATGCCACTGGCCCTGGACAACCTGACGGTCACCGCCCCCGACGGCAGCACCTTGGCCCCGGAAAATTTGCTCAAGGGCAAACTGCGCAGCGTCTTCGACCTGAACCTGAGCCAGGCTGGCACCTATCGCATCGCCGTGGTGAACGGCGGTGTCATGGCCAGCTACAAGGTGAACGGTGAAATGAAACGCTGGCGCGGCACGGCGGAAACCTTTGCCAAGGAAGTGCCTGCCGATGCCGATGAACTCAAGGTCGGCGAAAGCCTGGGCCGCGTCGAAACCTTCGTCACCGTCGGCAAGCCGAGCGCCATCAAGCCCGTCGGCAAGGGCCTGGAGCTGGTGCAGGTCGGCGCAAAGGCCAGCCACCCCAACGACCTGGTGGTCGGTGAAGCCGCCAGCTTCCGCCTGGTGCTGGACGGCAAGCCCGCCACCAACCTGGCGGTGACCCTGGTGCGCGGCGGCACCCGCTACCGCAACCAGTTGAACGAAATCAAGACCAGCAGCGACAGTGAGGGCAAGTTCACCGTCACCTGGCCCGAAGCCGGCCTTTACTTCCTGGAAGCGGAAACCAAGGACAGCAAGACCTCCGTGCCCGCCGCCAAGGAACGCCGCGTCACCTACGCCGCCACCCTGGAAGTGCTGCCCCAATAAACCCGGTCGGCTGATAGTCGTGTCCTTGTCTTCGCTCACGGTATTGCCCTGGCCCCGCTTACTGGCGGCCCTATTGGCCGTCCTCGCCTACGCCGCCCTCTGCCGTTGGAGTTGGCGACGGGCAGGCAGGCAGGCGGACACGCCCCACGTCGCCGATGGCGACAGCGCGTTGCTGCCCGTGGTCCATGCCAGCCAGACCGGTTTCGCCCAGTTACTGGCGGAAGAAACCGCCCTGTCGCTGCAACGGGGCGGACGCCCGGCCCGGCCGCTCTCCCTGGCGCAGTTGAGCCAGGGAGATTTGGCGCGGTTGATCGCCACCGACACCCCCTTGCTGCTGGTGGTCAGCACCAGTGGCGAGGGAGACAGCCCCGACGAGGCCGCCGATTTCGTGGCCGGCCCGATGGCCACGGCGCCATCCCTGGCCGGCCTGCGCTACGGCCTGCTGGCCCTGGGCGACGACAGCTACGCCAATTTCTGCGCCTTCGGTCGCCGCCTTGATCATTGGCTACAGCAGCAAGGGGCCCAAGCCCTGTTTCCCGCCATCGAAGTCAACCGGGGTGACGAAGGGGCCATCGCCGCCTGGCAACACCGCGTCGGCGCCTTGGCCAGCACCCTGGATACGCGCGAGGAAGCGGCCGCGCCGCTGGCTGCCACGGCCTTCGCCTCCTGGCGCATCCTGCGCCGGGAACACCTCAACGCAGGCAGCGAAGCGGCCCCGGTGGTGCGCCTGGACCTGGTACCCGCCGCGACCGACGCCCCCCTGCCGACCTGGGAAGCGGGCGACCTGGCCCTGATTCAGCCCCCAGCGGGCAGCGGCGCGCCCCGGGCCTATTCCATCGCCAGCCTGCCCGGCGAGAGTTCATTGCAATTGCTGGTGAGGCAACGACGGGACGAGCAGGGGAAGCCCGGCCTGGTTTCCGGCTGGCTCACCCAGGCGCCGGTGGGTACCTTGGTGCCCTTGCGCTTGCGAACCCATGCCGCCTTCCGCATCGGCGCCAACACCGGTCGACCGCTGATCCTGATCGGCACCGGCACCGGCATGGCGGGCCTGCGCGCCCACCTGGCTGCCCGCGCCGCCCAGGGCGATGGCCGCAATTGGCTGTTGTTCGGCGAACGGGAAGCGGCGCGGGACTTCCATTTCGGCACCGATATCCGTCGCTGGCAGGACATGGGGCTCCTGGCCCGGCTCGACCTGGCCTTCTCCCGCACCGCCGGGGAACGGGTGTACGTCCAGGACCGGCTCGCCGCCGCCGGCAATGCATTGCGCCACTGGCTCGCGGAAGGCGCTGCCATCTATCTCTGCGGCAACGCCGCCACCCTGGCCCCCGCCGTGGATGCGGTGCTGACCGAATTGATCGGCGCCGACGCCCTGGAAGCCCTGTTGGCGGAAGGCCGCTACCGCCGCGACGTGTATTGACTCGACCACCGCCCCACTCCGCACCGCCATGAACCACACCCGTCCGCCCCTGCCGCCCCTTGCCGCCATTCCCCGCGACATCGTCGCCGCCGCCGACTACGTCCCCCACGCCCGCCTGCGCCTGGATGACAACGCTTGGGCTTACCTGGCCGGCGGCGCGGGGGACGAACTCACCCAGCGCTGGAACCGGGAATCCTTCGACCGGCTGCGTCTCCATGGCCGCGTGCTGCAAGCCATGGGCGGCGGCCACACCCGCCTGACCCTGTTCGGCCAAGCTTTCGCCCATCCCTTCCTATTGGCGCCGGTGGCCTACCAGCGCCTGTTCCATCCCCAGGGCGAGGAAGCCAGCGCCCTGGCTGCCGCCGTCACCGACACCGGTCTGGTGCTGAGCACCCTCGCCACCACGCCCCTGGAAACCGTCGCCAAGATTCACCCCGGCCCGGCCTGGTTCCAGCTCTACCTGCAAACTGACCGGAACTTCAATCTCTCCCTGCTGCGACGGGCCGAGGCCGCCGGCTACCAAGCCATCGTACTGACCGTGGACGCGCCCGTCGCCGGGCTGCGCAACCGCGAGCAGCGGGCCGGCTTCGCCCTGCCGCCAGGCTTGGCGGCGGTGCATCTGGCGGACCTGCCAAGCCAGGCCCCGGCGGCCTTGGCACCGGGGCAAAGCGCGTTCTTCGATGGTCTGCTGGGCCGCACGCCCACCTGGGACGACCTAAGATGGCTGCGTGGGCAGACCCGACTGCCCTTGCTGGTCAAGGGCATCCTCCACCCCGACGACGCGCAGCAGGCGCTGACCCTGGGCGCCGACGGCATCATCGTTTCCAACCACGGCGGTCGTACTCTGGACACCCTGCCCGCCGCCATCGACGCCCTGCCCACCGTGGTCGCGGCAGTGGCAGACCGTTGCCCGGTGCTGCTGGACGGCGGCATCCAACGGGGCAGCGACGCCTTCAAGGCCCTCGCCCTGGGTGCCGCCGCGGTGCTGGTAGGCCGGGCCTACGGCTTTGCCCTGGCGGCGGCCGGCGCCCTGGGCGTCGCGCACCTGATCCGCACCCTGCGGGAAGAATTGGAACTCACCATGGCCCTCACCGGCTGCTCCACCCTGGACGCCATCGGCCGCCATTGCTTGTTTGATCCCCCGCCGCACCAGCAGCCATAAAAAAACGGCCCCAATCATGGGGCCGTTTTTCTTGCTTGCGCCTTTTGTCGGCATCGTTGACGCACGGTTTACAACTCCACCTGTGTCCCCAACTCCACCACCCGATTGGTGGGAATCTTGAAGAAGGCCGTGGCGCTGTCGGCGTTGCGGAACATCCAGGTGAACAGGACTTCCCGCCAGTAGGCCATGCCGGGAATGTTGGCGCTGGGCACGATGGTTTCCCGGCCGAGGAAGAAGGAGGTTTCCATGACCTCGTACTTAAACCCCAGGGGCGCGCAACGCTCCAGGGCGCGGGGGATGTCGGGGTCGTCCTTGAAACCGTAGCGCACCACCACCTTGTAGAACCCCTGCTCCAGGGCTTCCACGCTCAGCTGGTCGGCTTCGGCCACGTGGGGCACGTCCTTCATCTGCACATTGAGCAGCACCACGGTCTTGTGCAGCACCTTGTTGTGCAGCAGGTTGTGCAGCATGGCCCGGGGCACGGCGTCGGCGTTGGGAGTGAGGAAGACGCCGGTGCCTTCCACCCGATGGGGGCCGCCGTAGCTCAGGCTAGTAATGAAGGCGTCGAGGGGCATGGAGTCCTGCTCCAGCTTCCGGTAAAGCAGACCCCGGCCCCGTTTCCAGGTGGACAACAGGGAAAACACCGAGAGACCCAATACCAGGGGGAACCAGCCGCCATCGAAGACCTTGGTCACGTTGGCGGAGAAGAAAGCGAAGTCCACCACCACGAAGAACGCCAGGAAAACGCCGGCCTTGAGCCAGCTCCAGCCCCACAGGGAACGCACCACCACGAAGGCGAGGATGGTGTCGATCATCATGGTCAGGGTCACGGCGATGCCGTAGGCCGAGGCCAGGTTCGAGGAGGACTTGAAGCCCAGCACCAGGATCACCACCGCCAACAACAGCAGCCAGTTGATGTTGGGAATGTAGATCTGGCCCTTCTCCCGCTCTGAGGTGAACTTGATCTGAATGCGGGGACAGTAGCCCAACTGGATGGCCTGGCTAGTGAGGGAGTAGGCGCCGGAAATCACCGCCTGGGAGGCGATCACCGTGGCCAGGGTCGCCACCAACACCAGAGGGATTTGCAAGGCGTCGGGAGCCATATGGAAGAAGGGATTGGCCACGGCCTCCGGCTCGGCCAGGATCAAGGCACCCTGGCCCAGGTAGTTCAAGTACAGACAGGGAAAGACAAAACCCAGCCACGCCCATTTGATGGGGCGTCGACCAAAGTGGCCCATGTCGGCGTAAAGCGCTTCGCCGCCGGTGATGGCCAGCACCACCGCTCCCATGGCGAGGAAGGCGAGGCCGCTGTGCTCTTCGAAGAACAACACGGCATACCACGGGTTGATCGCCACCAGGACCTGGGGGTGTTCCCACAGATTGGTCAGGCCCATCAGGCCCAGGATGCCAAACCAGAACATCATCACCGGCCCGAACAAGGTGGCCACGCTGGCCGTGCCCTTGGGCTGGATCAGGAACAGAGCGACCAGCACCACCAGGGTGATGGGCACCACGTAGGGCTTGAACACCGGGGTCACCACCTCCAGGCCCTCCACGGCGGACAACACCGACATGGCTGGGGTGATCACCGCGTCGCCGTAGAACAAGGCGGCGCCGAACACGCCGAGGATGGACACCACCGCCAGCAAACCGGCACTGGCACCGGGCGTGCGCAGGGCCAGGGCGGTCAGGGCCATGATGCCGCCCTCGCCCCGGTTGTCGGCCTTGGTGATGAACTTGACGTACTTGAAGGTGACCGTGATGGTCATGGCCCAAAAGATCAGGGACAGGATGCCCAACAGATTGTCGGGTGTCACCGGTACCGCATGGTGGCCGTTGAACACTTCCTTCATGGTGTACAGGGGACTGGTGCCGATGTCGCCGTAGACCACCCCCATAGCGGCCAGGGCCATGGAGGCCAAACTGGCCTTGTGGTGGTCTTCGGGGGAAGCGTTCGCGTCGGGACTTGCGTGGGAAGACATGAATTCCTCGCGGTAAGGAGCCGAACTGGCAAAAAACGTCACCACCGGAAAGGCCCAACGAGCCGCATCCGGGGCATGGCGTACGTGCTGCGCAGCAGCACGAAAGGCATTCTACCGCCCTGGTCGGTCCGATTCCCTGACTTTGGTCAGGCTTATGCGTCGTCCCGACCGGCAGGAATCGCCGGGATTTCCCCCGGTGCATCGCTCTTTCGAGGGAATATCCCGTGAAATAATGGGGCGATGATTCCCCGCTTCCACTGCCCCACGCCCCTCACCCCCGGAGCCACCCTCGATTTGCCGGAGGACGCCGCCCACCATGCGGTCCGCGTCCTGCGCCTTAAGGAAGGCGACCGGGTACGCCTGTTCGACGGCCGGGGCGGCCAGTGGCTGTGCCGCATCCAAAGGCTCAAGCCGGTCCCCCACGTGGCCCTGGAAAGCTTCGAGGAGGTCGAGCGGGAATCTCCCTTGCGGGTGACCCTGGCCCAGGGTCTGCCGGCGGCGGACAAGATGGACTGGGTGATCCAGAAATCCGTGGAGCTGGGCGTGGCCGCCATCCATCCCGTGGCCGCGCGCCGCAGCGTGATCCGCCTGGCCGGCGACAAGGCCGAACGGCGCGCCCGCCACTGGCAGAGCGTGGCCGTCTCCGCCAGCGAACAATGCGGCCGCGACCGGGTGCCGCCGGTGGCGGAATTGCTCGACCTGCCCCAATACCTGGCCGCCCCCGCCGCTCCGGACGAATTGCGCCTGATCCTGGCACCGGGTGCCGAGGTGCGCCTGCGGGACATGGCACCGCCCACAGGGCCAGTCACCGTCCTGATCGGGCCCGAAGGGGGCTTCGAGGACACCGAATTGCACATGGCCCGCAGCGTCGGCTACCTGCCCGTCAGCCTGGGACCGCGCGTCCTGCGCACCGAGACGGCGGGGCCGGCCGTGTTGGCGGCCTTGATGGCACTGTGGGGGGATGGATAAGCCAAGCAGCGGCTTATCCCCCACGTGCCCCGTGACGTTGCTTGCGTGGGGATGCTGAGGAGACCAGGATGTTCGAGTCCGCCGAGTTGGGCCACAAGATCGACAAGGCCGCCTTTCGCAAGGAGGAGCCGGGGCTGCGGGCCGATCTGCTGGACGTGCAGTACGACTTGAAGGAGGCGGGACGCTTCCCCGTGGTCATTTTGATCAACGGTCTCGATGGCGCCGGCAAGGGCGAAATGGTGAACCTGCTCAACGCCTGGATGGACCCACGCCACATCGAAACCCACGCCTTCCCGCCGCCCGCGGAGGAAGAGCGGCTGCGTCCGCCCATGTGGCGCTTCTGGCGGGCCCTGCCGCCCAAGGGCAAGATCGGCATTTTCGTCGGCAATTGGTACACCGACCCCATCGTCTCCAAGGTCCGTGGCGCCAGCGGCAAGGCAGACCTGGAACGGTCGGTAAACGACATCCTGCGCTTGGAAAAGCTACTGACGGACGAGGGCGTATTAGTCCTCAAGTACTGGTTCCATCTCTCGAAAAAAGGCCAGAAGAACCGCCTGGAAAAACTGGCGGCCAATCCCAAGACCCGTTGGCGGGTGAGCCGCCACGACTGGGATTTGTTCGCCCAGTACGACAAGTACGTCAAGACGGCGCGCCATGTGCTGCGCCTCACCAGCAGCGGCCAAGCGCCCTGGATCGTGGTGGACGGCAGCGACGAGTACTACCGCGCCATCACCGTGGGCCGCCACCTGCGGGATGCCATCCGCGCCCGGCTCAAGCTCAAGGATGGCAAGACTGCCCGCATCAGCGCCGCGCCGCTGACCCACGCCCTGGACGGCCGCGATCTGATCAATGCCCTGGACCTGGGCCAGAAACTGGCGAAAAAGCGTTACGAGACCGATTTGGAACAGTGGCAGGCCAAGCTCAATGCCCTGGCCCGCCATCCCCGTTTCAAGAAGCGCTCCCTGGTGATGGTGTTCGAGGGCAACGACGCCGCCGGCAAGGGCGGCACCATCCGCCGCGTCACCGCCGCCCTGGATGCGCGCAACTACACCATCGTACCCATCGCCGCCCCCACCGAGGAAGAACGGGCCCAGCCCTATATGTGGCGCTTCTGGCGCCACGTGCCGCAACAGGGACGGATGACGATCTTCGACCGCTCCTGGTATGGCCGGGTGCTGGTGGAGCGGGTCGAGGGTTTCTGCACCGAGGCCGACTGGATGCGGGCCTATGCCGAAATCAACGATTTTGAGGAACAATTGAGCCGCAACGGCGCCATCGTGCTCAAGTTCTGGCTGGCCATCTCCAAGGACGAGCAGTACCGGCGCTTCAAGGAACGGGAAAAAACCCGCTTCAAACGCTTCAAGATCACCGAGGAAGACTGGCGCAACCGTGACAAATGGGATGATTACGAAACCGCCGTCTGCGATATGGTGGACCGTACGTCCACCGGCCACGCGCCCTGGACCCTGGTGGAAGCCAATGACAAGAACTTCGCCCGCATCAAGGTTTTGCGTACCCTGTGCGAGCGCCTGGAAAACGAATTGAAAAAGGGATAGCGGAGTGGATCAGAGCAATGCGAAATTGGTGGCCTGGGTTCGGCAAGCGGCGCCTTACATCCATGCCTTCCGCGGCAAGACCTTCGTCATCGCCTTCGGCGGCGAAGTGCTGGAGGGCGAACGGCCCCAGTCCATCATCCACGACATCGCCCTGCTCGACAGCATGGGCATCCGCCTGGTATTGGTGCACGGCGCCCGCCCCCAGATCGACATCGAAATGCAGGCCCGTGGCCTGACGCCGCGCTTTCACGATGGCTTGCGCATCACCGATGCCGACGCCCTGGAATGTGTCAAGCGCGCCATGGGCGTGACCCGGATCGAGATCGAGGCCCTGCTCTCCCAGGGCCAGGCCAACACCCCCATGGCCGGCGCCTTCCTGCGCGTGACCGGCGGCAACTTCATCACCGCCCGCCCGGTGGGCGTAGTGGACGGCATCGACCACCAATACACCGGCGCGGTGCGCAAGGTGATCGCCGAGGAAATCCAGGGCGACCTGGCCCAGGAAAACGTGGTGCTGATCACCCCCATCGCCGCCTCGCCCACCGGCGAAATCTTCAACCTGGCCTGGGAGGAAGTGGCCGAAGCCGTGGCCGTCGCCATCCAGGCCGACAAGCTGATCTTCCTCAGCGACGGCCCCGGTCTGGTGGACGCCCAGGGCCAATTGCTCGACGCCCTCACCGCCAACCAGGCGGAGGCCCTGCTCAAGCAGAAGGTGCCCCAGTCCCCCGAGGTGGCCCGGGTGCTACCCGAGGCCATCCGCGCCTGTCGCAACGGCGTGGGACGGGTGCACTTCCTCGACCGCAACGCCGACGGCGCCATGCTGATGGAGTTCTTCACCCGGGACGGCGTCGGCACCGTGATGACCCGCGCCCCCCTGGCCCTGGTGCGGGAAGCCACGCCCGACGATGTGATGGCGGTGCTGTCGGTGATCGAACCGCTGGAAGAGGACGGCACCCTGGTCCGCCGCGGCCGGGAACGGCTGGAAGCCGAGATCACCCGCTTTTCGGTGCTGGAGCACGACGGCATCGTCGTCGGCTGCGCCGCCCTGTATCCCTATTCCGACGAAAAGTCCGCCGAACTGGCCTGCTTGGCCGTGATGCCCGACTACCGCCGCTTCGGCTACGGCGATCTGCTGCGGCGGCACATCGAGGAACGGGCCAAGCGGGATCGGCTCAAGCGCCTGTTCGTGCTCACCACCCGCACCTCCCACTGGTTCATCGAACGGGGCTTCAGCGAAGCAGGCGTGGACACCCTACCCAGCGAGAAGCGGGAGATGTACAACCTGCAACGCAAGTCCAAGGTGTTCAGCAAGGCGCTTTAAGCCATCGAACAGCCCCCCCGCACAGGACACGCCCATGAGCGACAAGCCGATCTACGTCACCCAGCCCTTCCTGCCGCCCCTGGAGGAATTGCTGCCCAGCCTGGAGCAGATCTGGCAAAGCCGCGTGCTGACCAACGGCGGCCCTTTTCATCAACAGTTCGAGCAGGCCCTGGCCGACTATCTCGGCGTGAACCACGTTTCCCTGTTCGCCAATGGCACCCTGGCCCTGATCACCGCACTCCAGGCCCTGCGCATCAGCGGCGAAGTGATCACCACGCCCTACAGCTTCGCCGCCACCAGCCATGCTCTGCTCTGGAACGGCATCAAGCCGGTGTTCGTGGACATCCGGAATGAAGACTGCAATCTGGATCCGGACAAGATCGAAGCCGCCATCACCCCCCAAACCACGGCCATCCTGCCGGTGCACTGCTACGGCAATCCCTGCGCCATGGAACGCATCCAGGCCATCGCCGACAACTACGGCCTCAAGGTGATCTACGATGCGGCCCACGCTTTTGGCGTGCGCCAAGGGGGAAACTCCATCCTCAACCATGGCGACCTGTCCATCCTCAGCTTCCACGCCACCAAGATCTTCAACACCTTCGAAGGCGGTGCTATCGTCTGCCATGACCCAAAGCTCAAACAACGCATCGACTACCTGAAGAACTTCGGCTTCGCCAACGAAACCACCGTGGTCGCCCCAGGGATCAACGGCAAAATGAACGAGTTTCAGGCGGCATTGGGATTACTGCAACTCAAACACGTGGATACCGCCATTGAGCGGCGCGGTGAAATCGATCGCCACTACCGCGAAGCCCTGGCCGCCGTGCCCGGCATCACCTGCCTTCCCATCCCCGCCGATACCCGCAGGAATTTCGCCTACTTCCCCATCCTGGTGCACGCGGACTTCCCTCTCAGCCGTGATGATTTATATGAAAAACTGGGTACAGCCAACATTCGAGCCCGGCGCTACTTCTACCCGCTGATTTCGGAGTTCTCCATGTACCGTGAGCTTCCCTCCTCACGGCGCGATAACCTTCCCCAAGCAAGCAACGCCGCCGGACAAATTCTGTGCCTGCCCATTTACCCCGACCTCAATGACGAGGACCAACAGCGCATCATCGACTGCATCGTTTCCTGACCGTGCCTTCTTATTGACATGGATAGCATCCGACTACTCATCTTTCCCCTTGACCTGGATGAAACTACCCCGGTGATCCGCGTGGCGGCCAGCCTTCGTATCCCGACCGTCGGCGCCAGTTCCGCGCTCTCATCCGCAGAAGGACGGGCCGTCGATCACTTCATCAAGCTTCCCTTTGTCACCGAACCATCCTTCAATGACGCTCTAGCAGAAGCCCTTGGTCGATTCGGCATTACGACCGTATTTGCCCCCCACCAAGGCGTATGGCGCCATCTCAACACATTGCTGTGCACACAGCCCGACCGATACTCCTTTTCCCTGTGCAAGCCAGACCCTTTTACCGCTACATGGCAGTTATTTGCTCCCCATGAAGACTGGGCAAGGAATGTACTTGATGCTCCCTGGCGCCCTGAGGAGCCAATTCGCCCGCCGCTCAGCCATAGCAGTTACGCGGCCCTACACCGGCTATTCCTCTCGACCCCCGGGCAGAGCGATGAAGGAAAACTCCATGCACTATGCGACATTGCACAACTGCTTCCCCGTGGCGACATGTTGGAAGTCGGCTGCCTCTACGGTCGTTCCGCCATCGCTTTGGGCTTCCTCGCCGCTCGATACCAGATTGGCAATCTGATCTGCGTGGACCCTTGGCGAACTGCCGCAGTCACGGACCAAGGAACGCAGGCATCCATTCTTAACGCCGACTTAAAGACAATCAACTTAGAGCAGATATTCAGGATTTTTCTGGCTACGGCAGCACAACTAAACAACATCGGCTACATCCGCGAAACGTCCACTGAAGCACACCCCATCTATGAAAGCGCCCGCCGCGATGGCGTATTGCACAGTGCCGAATTGGGAAGCATCACGCTGTCTCCCCATCTGAGCCTGCTCCACATTGATGGCAACCACCGCTACGACCACGTCAAACAGGACATCGCAACCTGGACCCCCCACTTGATTTCCGGTGGCTGGCTGCTGCTCGATGACTATGTCTGGGCCTTCGGTGATGGTCCACGCCGAGCAGGTGATGAGCTACTGAGCAGCCCTCTCTGGGATACTGCCGTTGTCAGCGGCGACACCTTGTTTCTACGCCGAAGCAGCATCTCCTCTACTATCGCTTGACACACCCGCAGACAATCTGCGGCCTAGTCCCTAGCAACGGCCTCTCCCCGACATAGGGGAGATTGAAAGAAAAGTACCCAGCTTGCCCCTCTGCCCCGGCTAAAGAAACTAAGAAATTGGCCGTATTGTTAGGCGCATTCGATATTTCAGTCTTCTGGTCATGCATTGACTGGCCAGCCACCGAGCAAAGGGGTCCGCAGCGATGGGCGTAGTGATCTACGGCAACGGCGCCATGGCCAAGGTACTTTATTCCTACGCGAAAAAAACCCTCGACATTCAGGGCTTCACCGTGGATCGACATTGCATGACTGGCGATACGGATACTTTCTGCCAACTTCCTTTGCTTCCATTCGACCAAGTCGCCACAACCTTTCCCCCTGAGCAGCACTCCATGATCGTCATGGTTGGCTTTGCCGAAATGAACAAGCTGCGTCAGCGCAAATGCGAGGAGGCCGAAACTCTGGGGTATCGACTGACCTCCTACGTTCATGAGTCCGTGCAACGCCATGATGATGTGACTATTGGAAAGAATGTGGTGGTTCTTGATCATGTTTCCCTGCATCCCGGCACCACCTTGGGGGATGGCGTGTTCATCTCCAGCAACGTGAATATCGGTCACGACTGTGTCATTGGGGATTACAACTGGATCAACTCCGGTGTCGCCATTGCCGGCCATTGCACGCTCGGCCCGGGCAGCTTTTGGGGCGTCAATGCCTGTGCCGGGGATGGCATTACCCTCGGCGCCCATAACTTCATCGGTGCCAATACCCTGATCGCACAGAACACGACAGATGAAGAAGTCTACCTTTCCGAGCCCGGCATGAAGTTCCGCCTGAAGAGTCCAGCATTCCTCAAGTTTACGGGGATGGCGCAGTGATTACCTTTGCCACGGGAATTGCATCGTGCTGACCCTATCCCACCAGTTTCAACATACCGTCGCGTTAAAGCCAGGGAAGACAGCCCTCGTTTTTGAAGATCAGTCGTTAAGCTACGGTGAACTGGCCTCCATAGCCTGGCGCTTGGGCGCCGCCATGACCGCCCGCAATGTCCGCAGAGGTGACCATCTGGCGGTGTTGCTGCCCAATAATGTCGAATTTGTGGCCACACTTCTTGCCGCCGCAGACCTGGGGCTAACCCTAATCCCTCTCAGCCCGGCATTGACGACGGATGCCATTGCCATTGCGTTTACCTCGACCCGGGTCAAGCATGTCATTGCAACAGCCGACACCATAAGCGCCCTCACTGAAACAGCCTTGTTTCCCGTCGGTGTCGCCGACGGTCTATGGCTTGCCATTGATCGCACCATCGACAAGGCCGACACATTTTCATCCGTTCTACAAACCGCGCCGGATGATGCCCAAGCCACCTTCCAGGGGAAGGATGAAGATTCCTTCATCCTGACCATGACCTCCGGTTCCACCGGGGACCCCAAACCCATCATCCTCACCCAGCGCACCAAACGCCAACGCATTTCCGCCGCCCAACAGCTATACGGGCTCACTAGCGACGACATCACCTTGGCTGCCACGCCTCTCTACCACTCCCTGGCGGAGCGCCTGGTGCTGTTACCCCTCATGACCGGCGGCACCTCGGTATTAATGGCGCGCTTCTCGGCTTCGGAATGGTTGCGCCATATTGCCGAACACAAGGTCACCTTCACCATAGCCGTGTCCTCCCAATTAGGTCAGATACTGCCCCATCTTCAGGCCATGAAAGGCAACCACGAGGCCATCACCAGCCTGCGCTGCCTGGTATCGTCCTCGGCCCGGATCGACCATCGCATCAAGGCCGACCTGGTCGCTTGCTTCGATGGAGAATTTCATGAGTGCTACGGCGCCTCGGAAATCGCCATCGCCACGAATCTGAGCAACCGCGACGCCGAAACAAAACTGCATTCCGTCGGCTACCCCGCCCCCGGTGTTGACGTAAAAATCCTGGCCAAGGATGGGACCTGGGCGGCGCAAGGCGAAGTTGGCGAAATCCTGTGCAACACGCCCATGCTTTTCGGTGGTTACTACCTCAGGGATGACCTGACCCAGGCTGCCATGCACGGGGAATACTTCCGCACGGGCGATCTGGGACGCCTCGATGAAGAAGGCTTCCTCTACTTCATGGGAAGAACGAAGGAGCTCATCATCAGCGGCGGCATCAACATATATCCGACAGACATAGAGTCGGCCCTTGCCCATGCCCCCGGGGTTCTTGAATGCGCAGCCTTCCCCGTACAGGACGATCATTTAGGCGAAGTCGTGGGTGTTGCACTCGTGCCGAATGACCCCGCCGAATTCAATTTGCGCCAAGTGCGCCATCATTGCGCTAAAACCTTGGCCGACTTTCAATTGCCGCGTAAGTACTTCATCCTTGATCGACTCCCCAGAAACCCTATGGGGAAAATCATGAAGTCGGCCCTGATCAATGAATTCGGTGGAATAAACCATGCAAACACCTGACCCCCTGTTCCCCTCCCCGCCATTGCAATTGGGGTTCATCGGAGGCTCCCTGACCTCGGCAGTGGGCTACGCACACCAGGTGGCCGCCACCATGGACAACCATTGGCAAATTGCGGCTGGTGCCTTTACTCGAAACCCTGAACTGAATCAGGCAACAAGTAAGGCCTACGGTGTCGCCATCGAACGCTGCTATGACCACTGGCAGGACATGCTCCTCGGCGAACAGAACCGCCTTGATGCAATTGTCGTTCTGACCCCTACCCCTACCCATGGCGAAGTAGTCACTGCCTGCCTTCAAGCAGGACTTCCTGTCGTCTGCGAGAAAGCATTGGCCACCACCAGCGCAGAAGCGCGACGGATTCAATCCATCAGGGACGAAACTAAGGGATTTTTAGCTGTCACCTACAATTATTCCGGCTATCCCATGGTCAGGGAATTACGCAATCTGATCCGTCAAGGACGCCTCGGAAAAATTATTCACTTCCAGGCTGAGATGCCCCAGGAGGGCTTCATCCGTACCG
This sequence comes from Denitratisoma sp. agr-D3, assembly GCF_054658675.1. Classification (NCBI taxonomy): domain Bacteria; kingdom Pseudomonadati; phylum Pseudomonadota; class Betaproteobacteria; order Nitrosomonadales; family Sterolibacteriaceae; genus Denitratisoma; species Denitratisoma sp. agr-D3. Next base: position 36,891 of record NZ_BAAGIA010000005.1, read on the forward strand.
ATGCTCAAGGACACAAGCCACAACCACAATCGTGGCGCCTCAGGGATGGTGCCATCCCCACCATTCACCTTGATTTGGCAGTGCATCTCCATCACCTAATACATTTTCTTACCGACCTGTCTCCCTTAGAAGTCGTGGCTAATCAGGCCAGCTACGGCTGGTTCTCCGACGTAGTGGACGATGTCATTTGCCTGAGCCGATACCAGAACGATGTGCAGGGACAAATCTGGTTCAGCAAATCCTCCCTGGGTTATCGCAATGGTTTGCGCTTGCGCATCTTTGGCGATCAGGGTGCCGCCGAGTGGTACCAAGCCAAACCGGAAGAAGTGCTGCTCTCCTTCAGTGATGGACGCAGAGAAATACTGGACCGAGCCTCATCAGTCGAGGTTACCTCACAAGCCCGTTACAACCGATTCAAAGCAGGGCATCCGGCAGGCTTCCTTGAGGCCTTTGGTAATCTCTATGTGGATATCGCCCGTTCCCTGCAAACCTTCAAGCGGACCGGAACATGGCAGTCCGATCAAGTATTTAGTGCGGAATTGGCGATCGAAGGCTTGTCCATGCTTGAGGCCATGGTCGAGTCGGTCAAAACAAGAAAATGGCAGATGGTTACTGGCGTGGATCTAGGAGCCGCTCAATGAACCCAACTACACTTGCTTTTGTACTCAAAAAAATCCAGGCAAAAGGGAAAATACCTGAAACGGAGTCTTTGATGGAACTGGATTACCGGCGAGCCGGCTACGTTGACTCCATCGGCATCATGAAATTCGTGCTGGAGATCGAGGCGGAATTTGATATTGAGATCAGCGAAGCTGAGATTGAGTCACCGGCCTTCAGCACCATCGGCGGCCTAGTCCGCATTATCGACGAACATCTTCGTCAAAACCATACCTAAAATTACTCCTATTCGCTTCATACCAGGGATCAATCCACCCGCTACCCCAGTAGAGAGGAGACTATGAGCAGTTTGATTCTCAACAATCCCCATCGAAAACATGCGGATGAGGAAGCGCGACGCTTCTGCGATGGATTCATCGCATTGAATGGACGCCCCAAGTATGTTCTAGGAAGAAACGCCTACGCCGAAGCCGTTAGCAAGCACATTGCAGTGACAGGGTTTATCGATGATTTTTCAGATCAAGAAAGCTACCTTGCATGCCCCGTGATCAAAACGAAAGATATCCCCCAGGATGCTCTTGTATTAATCGCGTCGAGTCTTCGGCCCTTGTCTGCCCAAAGGCGCCTTGAAGAACGACAGGTGCAATACCTCGACTACTTTGCCTTTCGTCGAATTTCCGGGCTGCCCTTACCCCATCTCATGTTCAACGAAGGCTTCGCCGAAGATTTTGCCGAGAACGAAAAACAATATGAGTGGATTTATCAGTTGCTTGCAGATGAGCAATCCAGAACAATCTTCAGGAAGCTCATCAGCTTCCGTGTTGAGCAAGACATTTCATTTCTGGAAGGCTTTGAACCACGCGAGGATCAACAGTACTTTGAGGACTTTCTGCAACTTCAGGATAGCGGGGAAACCTTTATCGATGTCGGCGGCTACGATGGCTATACGAGTTCGGAGTTCATTCGTCACTGCCCGCATTACGCAGCAATTCATATCTTCGAGCCAGAGCCTAAAAATTACACTACGTGCAAAACCAATCTACAGCATCATGCCAACATCGACATCCACAAGCTCGGCCTTTCTGATCGTAAAGCCACTTTACGTTTAAGTTCTGAAGGCTCTGCCTCAAAAGTTTCGGCCAGTGGCCACTTTTTTATTGATGTTGATAGATTGGACAACTATGCTGCCCAAATCGGCAATCCAACGCTAATCAAAATTGACGTTGAAGGGGCTGAAATGTCTGCAATTGGAGGCGCAGCCGAGACTATTCGCAAGCACCATCCACGGCTAGCCATATGTGTTTATCACAACCCAGGAGACTTTTGGAAGATTCCCAAATTCATTCTGGAAATAAACCCTAACTATCTAATCCATCTAAGACATTACACTGAATCAATTTATGAAACCGTAATGTTCTTTACCCTCGCACCAACAAATAACACTCATCTATTAACGTAAATTTTCGCTTGGGAAGTATGAGGCATAGTTGAATCCATCAACTGAAAGTTACCAGAGACCCGCTGACAAGCCTGATTAAGCAAATCAACCTCAACCCCCCTCATATTTTCAGATTTATAGGGATAGCTCTTTATTGCAGACCAAGCAATATCATAATATTGCTGATTAACCCTAGTCACATAACGATGAGAAGACTTATTCGCCCCATCAATTAAAGACCTAACATTCATGGACCACAATTCATTACCATAATGACTTCTAATATAACCACAAAAATCTCTTGTGTACTCCGAAAACCTCTCAGAAACCAACAATGTCCTAATAACACCCTCCATCTCTTCCGGCGAACTGAATTCCACCATAAACTTCTTCAGCTCCCCAAAAGAATGATGTGGGGAGTACTGGCTAATGCATAATCTACCCGCATACCCAGCCTCTATAATCCGCCCAGCAAATTGGTAAACCTCAGGCCTGGGCAATGAAGAATAGCCAGCACAGCGGAAAGGAAAGTCGCTTTTAGACAAATTAACGATAATCTTGGCACTTGCAATCACATCAGAAAGTTCCTGCCAAGTTAAATCACCACTCATTGCTATTTCATGAGACTTCCCTGTATGAACTCGTACCTTAAGGCCGCTCATCTGTTCCAGCTTGGTAACATAACTTAATCTATCTGCCTTATCAGGGTAACCAAACCAAAGAACATCGTACTCTGGTAATTTTATATTGCTCACATAAAACGACTCAGATATCGGGAAAAATTGTGTAACCTTAATATCCAACTCTTGGTACTTCACAATCCCAGATGGACAGGCAACAAGAGCAAAAGAGGCACGACTTGCGAGCACGCGATTGTAATCATGCATTGTCGAGTCATCGAAAAGCATTAAGCCCACCGGCAGTATTTGGTCAAGAAGTTCAACCGTTGCAATATTAAAAATATCGCACCACTCCGAATCAATTAACAGCGCTCTAAATTCGAAAGAAACCTGAGTCCTCTTAACATGCTCGCACAACCCCAGCGTCCCCAATGCCGCATAGAACTCAGAAAAATACCCATAATAAACGTTATATTGACGCTCAAGAATCTGAACAACATGAGAATTCCACCGGGACGCATATTTAAAAAGTATCAATAAATTCTCCTTACCCACATCAACAGGAGAATCAATAAAGTAGCCCTCAGAATTTAACATTCAATCACCCCAAGCCAAAAAAATTCAAGCCAATACCGCGCCACCAATGGATTTGTCCATACACTAACTTATTTAGCCATTCAAACCAAGTCATTATGCAATCAATCACTTTGCACAACAAATAAGATAAAAGCCTTACCTTCCCCTTCCACAATTCTCCACAACCCATTCTACAAACTATGATTTTTAATCATCGGAATGAGGCCTAACTGTGCACCAACTTAATTAAAGCATTAGCTAATTCATCCACGACCAAGCCATCGCAACGCGCTTTGAAATCAGCTAAAGCATTCTGAACCCTGACGCCGATTGCTTTTTTCTTTTCTGGGCTCCTGGCCAAGTCTATCGCTATACGCACGTATTCTTCAGGGCTACGGGCCACGGTATCTGTCACACCCAATGCCTCATACCATCCACCGACCGAGCGAGAACGAAAGAATTCCATAGGCATGGTAACCAGTGGGATACCCTGGCTGTTGGCAATAAACCCTGTAGTCCCGGCACCAAAGTGGAAAGGGTCCAACAGAATGTCCGCATGACAAAGCATTGACTTAAAAGCCGGCCCCGGCAGCCAGTCAGAAAACCTTATTCGCTCCCGCACGGATGGATCAGCAATCGTCTTTTCTAGCCGCGCGAGTACAAGCTCGTGCCAGGTAGGCATGAGATTGTCTTTGAATAACACAACCTCTCCCTCCGGGTCTTCGGCCAGGATTTTTGCCATTACTTCATCAAAGTCTGGATGCAGTTTCTGTAGCTTCATGGGAACCACATAAGCCCGTCGCGGCCCCAACCCAACAGACTCCCGAGAAAATAAATTCGTAAAGTCTTCTGGTGGCGGCAAGAATGTTCCGCCATATTTAAGCCTTACCAATTTCTCACTGTAGTGTGACTCGGCCCCTGGTACCTCACCAGGGGTATCCCAGCTGAAACGATAATCCACCGTGGAGATACCCAAAGTGTCTGGATGTCCGTTAAAACAACATTGCACAGGCGCCAATCGAAAATGCGCGAGATAATTGCAGAAAGCATACATCCCAAGATCGGGGTAAACAATCACATCAAACCGCATCTGCGCGATGGTATTTCTAGCCTGAATCAAATCCACATCAGGCACAGGCACATAAAAATCAACTGCGGTAATCAAATCCACATGAGCTGGGTCAAGTGCTTGGTCATACCCCAAGCTCACCACGCTGACTTCCAAATCATCCCGTTCCGCCAAGGCCTTGATGATGGGGTTGTACGCAAGTCCAACCGAATGATTGAACAAATACTTTGAGACAAAACCAATGCGTAATTTCCCTGATGCCGGGGGCAGCGTTGCCAACTCGGGGTTAACCCAGTTGAGTTCAGGACAGACTTTACGCAGCAAGCTGGAAAACTTTGTCAGTATTTCCCTGTCGCTTAGGCCGTGGAAAGCAAAATAGAATCCAGGCTGAACCAGCAATCGCAGATCCTCGACGCTGATCGTTAGTTCCTCCATTGCCAATAACTCATCCAAGGCTTGATCCACCCGCTGTCGGCAGGCCAGAATGTCCTGCCAGGTTCCCATAACAGCAGGAATCAGCATTGCCATCAAGACACGGATCACACTCCGACCACTGAGTTGATAGGCATGCCGATAATGTTCCAGTGCCGATTCGGTATAGCCTGCGTTTTCCTCGTGTGCCGCCAACTGAATAAGGGAATCCAAATAATCCGGTTCAACAGCCAGCCCCGCCCGTAGCACTTCTATTGATTTTTGTTGCAGCCCACGTGCGGCATAGCCTGTCGACAAAAAATGGTAAGGAGCCGCCGTCCCTGACCGCAGATCAATGGCGGCCAGCAAATACTGCTCTGCCTCTTCCATGCGTCCTTGTGCATTGAGAACCGCCCCCAAGTTCGTCAGGAAATCGGCACGGTCACTCTTGAACTCAACCGCTTTTCGGAAGCAAAGCTCGGCATCCCCCATCATGCCGTTGCTGTAATAAAAAAAACCGATATTGTTGTAGGCAGCCGCATAAGTGGGATCCAACTCCAAGGCATGCTGGTAGTAAGACAATGCCTCTTCTTTTCTGCCCAATCGATCAAACATGATGCCCGCGTTAAAGCTGCGGAAAGCCTTTGGCTCCAATGCCAATCCCTGTTGATAGAGGGCTGCGGCCTCCTCCAGTCGGGTAGCGTCCCCGGACAGCAAGGTTGCCAAATTATCCAAAAGCAGCAAGGACGCCTGCCCAGAGACCTTTGTTAGGCCCAGCCGATACAGCACCTCCGCCTCGGACTGTTTCCCTAACAAAGTCTTGATATGCGCCAAATAATTGAGCACCGCCACTGACTCAGGTGCGCACCTCCTCGCCTCTTCCGCACTCGCCTCTGCCTCCGCATAACGCCCCTCTTGTTCCTCAAGCATGGCTCGCTGTACATAACCGCGAAAGTCCTTGGGGTATTCCTTGATGAACCGATGAAGGGTTTCCCCGGCGGAAGGGTGACTACCATAACGTTGGCACTCAGCCAGTGAAATAAGGCTGTCCGGCTCTTGATGCAAGGCAAAGGCAGCAGAAAAGTGTTTGATGGCGGTTTCCCAATCCTTCAATACCGCCGCGGCCGACCCGCGTAATTTATGCGCCCTCCAATTCGATGGATCGAGACGTAACGCTGCATCCGCATGGGCTGCGGACCCGGCATAGTTTTTTTGATCGTAGCTCACCGCCGCAGCCTGGAGTTTCACCACGGAAGCCTGCTGCTGCCGTCCAGCACCCAATTTTTTTACCATTGCCCAGTCCTATCAAGATTCTGCCAGTCCATACCCTAGCATCGCCCAACGCAAACCAAGGAAAGGAACATACGGTCATTCATCAAGCACATTGGACAATCCGGCGCCGCCGGCCATTCGATCAGACCGCCTCACCTCTCAACCAAAACGCCAAGACAAGAAAATCCTGCCCCCCCCCCCCGGCCAATACGCAACGTGGCGCCCAACAGCCCGCCTCTCCCCGCTCAGGCCTCCCCGCTCAGGCCTCCCCGACCGGGCCTCCCCGACCGGGCCTTGGTAGAAAAACATCAAAACATTGATTATTAATGAAAAAACCCCAAGTCCCATAAAAAACAAAATCACCGAGAAATCCTATGCCGTTATGCCTAAAGTTTTCCCGCCGCAAACCGATAAAGCTTCTGTAGGCGGCATTGCCCGCCACTTAAACCTAGTCGGAACCCGGCATCAGCCCAGGGGGTCGGCGTGGATAACCCTCTGAAAGGAGAAGCAAAATGGCACAGGTTATTAACACCAACATTACCTCGCTGAACTCTCAGCGCAACCTGAACAACTCCCAGGCCTCCTTGCAGACCGCTCTGCAACGGCTGTCCTCCGGTCTGCGCATCAACAGCGCCAAGGACGACGCCGCCGGTATGGCCATTTCCGACCGGATGACTTCCCAAATCCGCGGCCTGAACCAAGCCGTGCGTAACGCCAACGACGGTATCTCCCTGGCGCAAACCGCCGAAGCCGCCTTGAGCAGCGTCAGCGACATCCTGCAACGGATGCGCGAACTGTCCATCCAGTCCGCCAACGCCACCAACTCCGACTCCGACCGCGCCTCCATCCAGTCCGAAGTCTCCCAGCTCAAGCAGGAACTGACCCGGATCTCCAGCACCACCACCTTTAACGGCCAGAAGATCCTCAACGGTTCCCAACAGAACATCTCCTTCCAAGTGGGCGCCGAAGCTAACCAAACCATCGGTATCTCTATCGGCGACTCCCGTGCCTCCTCCATCGGCAACAACGTGGTCTTCGCCAGCAACGCCGCCAAGTCCACCTCCTACAACCGCTTCGGTAGCGACGGTGCTAATGTCGGCTTGGCCGCTGCCAATGGCTCAAGCTATACCAGCGCCACCATGACAAACGGTTACGCCGCCCAGACCCTGAAGATCACCAACGCCGCCGGCGACGTGATCGAGGGTGGCAAGGTTGGCGTGCAAGCCAACGCCCAAGCCAGCGAGATCGCCGCCCAACTCAACCGCCTGGAAGGCGTCGAAGCCACCGCCAGCACCGTGGCCACCCTGTCCAGCTGGGGCGGTTCCGGCACTGCCGGCAACAGCGTCACCTTCAAGATCAGCTCCGGCGCAACCACCGAAACCCTGACTCTGTCGGTGGATGAAGCTGGCAGCCAAGCCGACATCTTCAACTCCCTGAAGAATGCGGTGAACAACAGTGCCAGCCTGCAAGCCGCAGGGGTCGTTGCCGGCCTGGACGCCAGCGGCAACTTGGCCATTCGCAACAGTACCGGTGCCGACCTGGGTATCGAACTGAACACCACCAACGGCAGAACCGTCAGCGTTACCGGTTCCGACACCTCCAGCACCGCCCGCGTTCTATCTGGCAATACTGCCGGTGGTGACACCACCCGTGTCGGTGGTCAATTGAACATCAAGCTGGCCAACGGTTACAACATTCAGTCCTCCGTCGCCGGCACCACCGGCAACAGCGGTCTGTTCAAAGCCGCCGCCAACACCAGCATTACCGCCAAGGAAACCAATGTCGGTATCGACGACGTGGTCTCCGGCCAAGACACCGCCACCAATCGGGTGAACGCCACCGGTCTCATCCTCGGCCAAGCCCAGGCTGCTGGTGCCAACATGCCGCCCAGCGGTATTGCTGGCCAAGTCATCAAGGTCAAGGATGCTGCCGGCAACGTGGTGGGCAACAGTTCCGGCATCACCGTCGCCGGCAATACCGACGTCAAGACCATTGTTGGCCAACTGAACGGCATCACCGGCGTTACCGCCACCGGTTCCGCCCAGGCCACCATCTCCAACATCGTCGGTGCGGCCAATAGCAATGCGGTCAGCCTCACTGTGTCCGGTGTCGCCCTGACCGTGGCCGGCGTCGATGGTAATAGCACTGGCGGCCAAATCGCCTCTGCCATCCGCGACGCGGTGAACAACAACTCCAGCCTTACCGACAAGGGCTACTCCGCCGAGCTGGACAAGACCGGCAACGTGGTGATCAAGAACAACACCGGTGAAGACATTCAACTGACCTTCGGTGGCAATACCGACGCCATTGCCACGGCCAAGGTGACCGGCACCGATGCCGCCGCCACCGGTCAAGCTATCGATGACACCCTCGTCTCCACCCGGGTGGTCGGTACCTTCACGGTGGCCATGGCCGACGGCTACACCATCGAGTCCAGCGTCGCCGGCACCCTCGCCACGACTGGCGGTCTGTTCGACACCACGGCCAACTCCACGGCCAAGGTTGCCGTCACCGATGTCAACTACGGCAACAGCGTCGCCGCCCAGACCCTGACCGTCTCCGGCGCCGCCGGCAGCGCCCAGGTGGCCGTCAAGAAGGACGACGACGCCGCCACCATCGCTGCCCGCGTCAATGCCCAGACGACCGCCACCGGCGTCACCGCCAGCGCCACCACCCAGGCCAAGTTGTCCGGCATCAGCGCCGCCGGCACCGTGACCTTCCAACTCAAGGGCACCAACAGCAGCGCCGTCAGCATCAGCGCCGCCGTCACCGGCAGTGGCACCCTGGCCGACCTGTCCGCCCTGGCCAACGCCATCAACAGCAAGGCCGAAACCACCGGTGTCCGCGCTTCCCTGGCCGATAACAACGCCTCCATCGTCCTGACCCAGGCCGACGGCGCCAACATCGTGATCTCGGACTTCACCCACAGCGCCGGTAGCGCACCCACCTCCAGCAATATCACGGGTACCGATGCCTCCATCAAGGTGTCTTCCCTGTCCAGCAAGGTGGACGCCAACGGCGCCATCACCACCGCCGCCACCAGCACCACCACCCTGCACTACGGTGGCACGGTGAATAAGAGCGAGGACTCCACCACCATCGGCGGTACCGTCAGCTTCACCTCCGGTAGCGCCTTCGATGTGAAGTCCAGCGTCGGCGGTAGCACGGTCAATGTGACTGGCGGCAACACCTCGATCCTGAGCACCGATGCCAACGTCTCCAACGGCAGCGCCTTCTCCAGCATCAACGGGGTTGACGTGAGCAGCGTGGATGGCGCCAACAACGCGGTTTCCGTGATCGATGCGGCCCTGTCCCAGGTCAATAGCATCCGTAGCGCCCTGGGTGCGGTCCAGAACCGGATCACCACCACGGTGTCCAACCTGTCCGCCGGCGTCGAAAACGTCACCGCCGCCCGTAGCCGGATTCAGGATACGGACTTCGCCTCCGAAACGGCCAACATGACCCGCGCCCAGATCCTGCAACAAGCCGGCGTGGCCATGCTGTCCCAGGCCAACCAGCTGCCCCAGATGGTTCTCTCCCTCCTCAAGTAAGGAGCGGAACGGGGTTCTGAGATCGATGACTGATCTCGGAACCCCGGCCATCACGGTCTAGGAGATGCGACATGGACGTGCAACTGCCTCAGACGTCAGCCGCGCCCACGGTGACCCAGGTTCCTTCGGGAAACAAGGGAAACAAAACGGTGTCGGTCCCGGCGTCGCCTGCCCCGCAGGCGGCTGATGCCCAGTCTCAAGCGTCCAAACCCTCTACCGAGCAGGTCCAGAAGGCTCTCGAGAAACTGCAACAAGCAACCCAACCCGTCGCGCAGAATCTACAGTTCTCCGTGGATGACAGCACCGGCGAGACCGTGATCAAAGTGGTGGACGACAGCACGCAAGAGTTGATCCGCCAGATTCCCTCCCAGGAATTCCTGGACATGGTCAAGGCACTGGACAAGCTCTCCGGGCTGCTTTTGAGACAAAAAGCGTAAGCCACAAGCCATACCCGTAACACCCAAAGACCCGCCGCTCTCCTCATCGGAGTCCGGCGGGTCTTGCTTTTTGGGGGGATAAATGGGTGGGCAAAATTGCCGCCACCCATCCCATCTCTCGGCAATTCTTGCCAGAAAAAATCGGCAAAAACCGGCAAAACACCAGAAAAACACCGCCTTCACCCTCCATTTCCTGCGTATTACACGAGCTGGCACAGTGGCTGCTATTAGGCAGTCGTAGTCCAACTTAATCGCTCCGTCACTGCCGGTGGTTCGTCCACGTGAGGCGGCGGGGAGGACAGCTCACCCGACTCAGGAACGAATGGAAGGAGAAGGATCGTGGCACAGGTCATCAACACGAATATTGCGTCGCTGAACTCTCAGCGCAATCTGAATACCTCGCAGGCGGCACTGCAAACCGCGCTGCAACGGCTGTCCTCCGGCCTGCGCATCAACAGCGCCAAGGACGACGCCGCGGGGATGGCCATTTCCGACCGGATGACTTCCCAGATCCGCGGCCTCAACCAAGCGGTGCGTAACGCCAACGACGGCATCTCCCTATCCCAGACGGCCGAAGGCGCCTTGAGCGAAGTGAGCAACATCCTGCAACGGATGCGCGAACTCTCCATCCAGTCCGCCAACGCCACCAACTCCGATTCCGACCGCGCTTCCATCCAGGCTGAAGTGTCCCAGCTCAAGCAGGAACTGACCCGGATCGCCAACAATACGACCTTCAACGGCCAGAAGATTCTCAACGGTACCCAGCAGAACATCTCCTTCCAGGTGGGTGCCGAGGCCAATCAGACCATCGGCGTATCCATCGGCGACGGCCGTTCCACCGCGATCGGGACCAATGTGGTGTTCGCTAACCATGCGGCCACCTCCACCGCCTATAACCGTTTTGGTACCGATGGTGCCCGCACCGGCTTGGCCGTGACTGGCACGACCAACGGCTATCAAGCCCAAACCCTGTCGATCCGCGACGCCAGCGGCGCGGTGATCGAAAATGGGGCCGTGGGCGTCAACGCCAACGACCAGGCCAGCGACATCGCCGCCCGCCTCAACCGACTGCCTGGCGTGAGCGTCACCGCCTACAACAACGTCAAGGTGGCAAACTACATTCCTGGCGCCGGTGCCTCTTCATCTGTGCCGATTACCGTGATTGTTGGTACCGGCACCACCAAGCAAAGCCTGACGCTCTTCGGCGTCAATGAAACCAGCGGCAGCGCCGACGTGCTCAACGCCGTAAAAAACCAGATCAACAACAACGCCGCCCTGAAAAACGCCGGCATGCAAGCCGGTATTGACGCCAGTGGCAACCTGGTGCTCAACAACTCCACAGGTGCTGATATTTCCGTGCAATTCACCACCACGGCACCGAGCACCATTGATGTCTACGGCTCCGATAGCTCCAACACCAAAAATACCCTGACCACCAACGCAGGCAACACGGTTACCGTCGGCGGCCAACTCAACATCAATCTCGCCAACGGCTACAGCATCGAGTCCTCCGCCACCAAGGCCAACAGTCTGTTCAACCTGACCCCTAACACGGTGCAGACCGCCAGCGAGAAGAACGTCGGTATCGATAATGTGGTGGATGGTAACGACCCGACCCACCGCTTCAACAGTTCCGGTCTGATCCTGGGCCAACCCCAAGGTCCCTCGGCCAACGTACCGGTTAATGGTATTCCTACCCAGATCATCAAGATCAAGGACACCGCCGGCAACGTCATCGGCAACAGCGCCGGCATCACGGTTGCACCCAACTCCTCGGTAAAGACCATCGTCGGTCAGTTGAACGCGGTCTCCGGCGTTACCGCCACGGGCTCTGCCTTGGCCACGCTTTCCGGCTTTTCCGGTACTGGCGCCAACGCGATCACGGTGACCATCAACAGCCAGGCCATGACGCTCTCCGGCGTGGACACCTCCAGTAGTGCCGATGCGGTATACGCTGCCGTAGTGGAAGCGGTAAACCAGAACAGCACCCTCACCGGAGCAGGCTTCTCTGCCAGTCGGAACGCCAGCGGTAATGTGGAAATCAAGAACACTTCCGGCGACGATATTCAACTGACCGTCGCCGCCGCCGGTACGGGCACGGTCAGCCTCAACGCCACTGGCTCCAATGCGGCAGCCAATCCCGTCACCCTCGCTAGTGCCACTACCGCCTCAACGACGATCAGCGGACAATTCTCCGTTGTCCTACCCGACGGCTACACCATCGAATCCTCCCTCGATGGCACAACGGCAACCGCCCCGGGTGGCGGCTTGTTCAAAGTGGCGGCCAACGCCAAGGCGCCCGCCGCCGTGACCAGCGTCAACTACGGCAACAGCGTCCGCGACCAGACCCTGACGGTGAATGGTCCCAACGGCAAGGCCGACGTAGCCGTGACCCGGGATGACTCGGCAGCCACCATCGCGGCCCGGGTCAATGCCCAGACCTCCACCACCGGCGTCACCGCCACCGCCAAGACCCAGGCCAAGCTGAACGGCATCACTGCCGCCGGCACCGTGAGCTTCCAGGTTTTCGGCACCAACACCAATCCGGTCACCGTGAGCGCTGCCGTCACCGGCAGCGGCACCCTGGCCGACCTGTCAGCCCTGGCCAATGCGATCAACCAGAAGGCAGAAAGCACCGGTGTCCGGGCATCCCTGACCGATAACAACGCCTCCATCATCCTCACCCAGGAAGACGGCGCCAACATCGTGATCTCGGACTTCACCCATAGCGCCGGTAGCTTGCCCAACTCGGGCAACATCACGGGGGCCGTAGCCTCGGTGACGGTGAGCGCCCTCTCCAGCAAGGTGGACGCCAACGGCGCCATCACCACGGTGACCACCTCCACCACCGCCCTGCACTACGGCGGCAATGTGACCAAGGGCGAGGATTCCACCACTATCGGCGGCACCATCTCCTTCAACGCGGCGGGGGCCTTCAGCGTCACTTCCAGCGTCAGCGGCGACAACGTGGGCCTGGTGGGCGGGAACACCTCCCTGTTCGGCAGCGATGCCGGCATCGCCAATGCCAGCGCCCTCTCCAGCATCAACGGGGTGGACGTGAGCAGCGTGGATGGCGCCAACAACGCCATCACCGTGATCGACGCGGCCATGACCCAGATCAGCAACATCCGTAGCGCCCTGGGTGCCGTGCAGAACCGGATGCAATCGACCATCGCCAACCTGTCCACCGGGGCGGAGAACGTCACCGCCGCCCGCAGCCGTATCCAGGATGCCGACTTCGCCCAGGAAACGGCCAACATGACCCGGGGCCAGATCCTGCAACAGGCCGGCGTGGCCATGCTGGCCCAGGCGAACCAGTTGCCGCAGATGGTGCTGAAGCTGCTCGGCGGCTAAGTCATTGATGCATAATGGGGATGGGCGATAAACTACTATCGTCCATCCCCTTTTTTGTTAGGGCTTCAGTTTTCCCAAGCCGTGCCGTTGATTGAGTCAAGGAGCATGGCCTTAACAGGCAAATAAAGGATTTCATCATGGCGACAACAGGAACACTTACCTCATCAGGCGTCGGCTCCGGCCTGGACGTGTCGGGGATTGTTTCCAAACTGATGTCCATCGAGCGCCAGCCCATTGACCGGCTGGACACCCAGAGCGGCGTGGTCACGGCCGAAATTACGGCTTACGGCACCCTGAAGGGTACTTTGTCCACCCTGCAAACCGCCGTGCAGACCTTGACCAACAAGGGCACCTACTCCGCCACCAAGGCCACCGTGGCCGATACTGCACAGTTCAGCGCAACGTCCGATAGCACTGCTGCCGTCGGCAGCTACTCGATCCAGGTGCAGCAACTGGCCAAGCAACAAAAGCTCACCTCCACCACCTTCGCCAAGGCAACGGACAGCGTGGGCACGGGGACGTTGACCTTCGACTTCGGCAGCTATAACACCGATGCCAATGGGGTCACAACCTTTGCGCCCAATACCAACAAGAAAACGGTGTCGGTCACCATCCCCTCCGGCTCCGACTCCCTGACTGCCATTGCCAGCGCCATCAATGCGGCCAAGGCCGGGGTCAGTGCCACGGTACTTAACGATGGCACCAATAGCTACCTGTCCTTCTCCCCCACCGACCCGGGCTCGGCCAATGCCCTGAAGATCACGGTTAGCGACAACGATGGCAATAACAGCGATAACGCTGGCCTTTCCCGCTTGGCTGCCGACCAGAGCAGCGGCCTGACCCGGAGCAGCCTGGACTACACCTCGGCCTCCATCGCCATTTCCGCCGCAAGCGGCAACAACAAGTTCACTGTCGCAGTGGACGGCGGGGCAGCGGCGACTGTCACCCTGCCCGATGGGACCTACGACAAGACCAACATCGTCGCGGCCATGCAAAGCGCCGTGGATAGCGCATTGGGCGCTGGCAAAGCCAAGGTTTCCTTGGACGCCAACAACAAGTTGGTGGTGTCGTCCACCACCACCACCGGCTTCTCCGGCGTCACCATTGGCGCAGCGGCCGGCAGCACTGGCGCCACCGCCCTGTTCGGCGACTCTGGCACCGCCATCACCGCCAGCAATCGCATGACCCAGACCGTCGCCCCCCAGGACGCCAAACTGTTGGTGGACGGGGTGCAGGTGGTCAAATCCACCAACACCATCACCGACGCGATCCAAGGGGTGACCCTCAGTCTGACCAAGGAAGGCACGGCGGCCACCACCGTTTCCGTGGCGGCAGACTCCAGTGCCTTGAGCAAGGGCCTCGACACCTTCGTCACGGCCTACAACGCGGTTTCCAAATCCTTGGCGGACCTGCTGTCCTACGACGTCAAGACGAAGAAGGCTGGCGCCCTGCAAAGTGAAGGCACGGTCCGCTCGATCCAGACCAGCCTGCGCCAGATGATCCAGACGGTGAACCGCAGCATGGGCACCAGCAGTCTGTCGGACGTGGGGGTTTCCTTCCAGCGGGACGGCACCTTGAAGTTCAACAGCGATAAGCTGAACACCGCCCTATCCGATCCCACCAAGAACGTCCAGGCCTTCCTGATTGGCAAGGACGGCACTAGCGGATTGGCCAATAAGCTAGATGATCTGATGACTTCGATCGTCGGCACCACCGGCTCCATCGCCGCCCGTACCGATGGTCTGAACAGTACCCTCAGCACCATCGCCAAGCAAAAGGCAGCCCTTGAGTTGCGGATGACGGACATCGAAGCCCGTTACACCAAACAATACAACGCGCTGGACACCCTGATCGCCAGCATGAAGTCCACCTCGAACTATTTGACGCAACAGTTGTCGGCTCTGTCCAGCAGTAGCAGTAAATAACGACCCCGCCCCAGGAGAATCACGATGTTCGGCGTAATGAACAACCCCACCGGCGCCTACCGCAAGGCTGGCGTCGAAACCAAAGTGGAGACGGCCACCCCCCATGAACTGGTGGTCATGCTCTACGAGGGTGCCCTGACGGCGATCATGAAGGCGGGGGTGCACATTCAGGAAGGCAACATCGCCGAAAAGGGCAAGGACATCGGCCAGGCCATCGATATCATCGACGCCGGCCTGCGGGCCTGCCTCAATTACCAGACCGGCGGGGAAATCGCCGAGCGCTTAGGTGCCCTCTACGAGTACATGTGTAACCGCTTGCTCCATGCCAATTTGCATAACGACCAGGCTGCCCTGACCGAGGTCGGCAACCTGTTGCGGGAACTGAAGGGGGCCTGGGAGGAAATAGCCAATGATCCCGCTGTAGTTTCCATGAACAAAGCCGTGGCCTGAGGTCTACCATGCTGACAATGCCTACCCAGATTGAAATCTACGAAGACATGAGCCAGCTCTCCGCCCGCATGGTGGAGGCGGCCCGCATCCAGGACTGGACCCTGTTGGCAAGCTTGGAAGAATCCGTTGCCAAATTGCGCAAGACCCTCGAAGCCGATGATGACATCGGCGTACTGTCCGCCGATGAAAGCGAACGCAAGCGGACCCTGATCCAGCAAATCCTTGAAGACGATGCCGAGGTGCGCCGTCATACCGAGCCCTGGATGGAGCATGTCCGCCAGTTCCTGGGCAGCAGCAACCAGCGTCGCCGGGTCGAACGCGCCTACGGCGCGGGAGCCTGATTCCCCGGGGCAGCGCCATGGGCCGCCCCGCCCCAACCCCACCCCCTGCTAGACGGAGCCCGTCATGGCTCTGATTCCCACCGACGTCGGCGTCAACCTGCGCACCCAGGTTGACTCGCCCCTGCGCCCAACCGCGCCGGTATCGGAAATTCCTTCCGACCTGCCGGCGCTGGAAAAGGGCCAGACCTTCACCGCCCGCATCGTCGAAGTCCTGCCCGAGGCCACCTACAAGGCCCTGGTGGCGGGTAAAAGCATCACCCTCTCCCTGCCCGGCGGCGCCAAGGCCGGCGATACCCTGGAACTGGTGGTGGTGGACAAAACGCCGCGCATGGTCATGGCCAAGTTGGCCGATGCGGGCGCCGGCCTAGCCAGCCAGGAGGGGGAAGCCTATCCCCATACCACCTTCAGCGCCGCCGCCCAGTTGATCGGCAAACTACTGCCGGCGGAAGGCGAAGCCGCGCGGCCCGTGGCCCTCAACCAGGGGGAACCCCTGCTGCCGACGCCGCCCCAGGCCGGCGACGAGCAGCTGGCCCAGCAACTGGCGCCCCGTCTGGAAAAAGCCGTCAGTCAAAGCGGTATGTTCTACGAGGCCCACCAGGCCAAGTGGGTCGCGGGACAGTTGCCGACCGAAGCACTGCTGGATGAACCCCAAAACCAATTGCTGCGCCCGACTCCAGCCAGTGCGGGCGACACGACGCCGACGGAAAAGCCCGGCGGTCTGCTGCAAATGCTTTTGGGGCGGGGCAATGCTTCGGAGCAGGCCGGCCCTGCGGAAAACGCCAAGTCTCATGCAGCGGCCGCGGTTGCAAACGCGGCGACGTCCGCCTCCGCCGGTACGGAGAATGCGGACCGCGCGAGTCAGGCCTCCGCGACCACCCAGGCAACCACGCCGCCCCCCGCCCAGGTGGTGCCAGACGAATTGCGCCACTTGGTACAGCAGCAATTGGATGCCGCCGCCACCCAGCGCATGGTCTGGCATGGCGAAGTATGGCCGCAGCAGCCCATGGACTGGGAAATTCAACGGGACGGCTCACGCCGCCAAGGGGATGATGAAGCGGAGGGCGACAAATGGACCACCCGCCTGGCCCTGACCACGCCGCGCCTGGGCCGGGTCGAGGCCACCCTGGAATTACGGCCCCAGGGGGTTCATATCAATCTTCAATCCCCCGCCGGACAAAGTTTGGAAGACTTACAGGCCGCCATTCCCCGCCTGAGCAGTGCCCTGGAAGCGGCCGGGGTGCCGGCCCTGTCGATCCGGGTATGGCAGCGCACCAGCAGCGAGGATGGCGGTGAGTGACAAGCCCTTCCCCGACGAGCGCTCCCTGGCGGTGGCCCTGGCCTATGCCCCGGGCGACGCAGCGCCCAAGGTGGTGGCCAAGGGGCGGGGGCTGATCGCCGAGGAAATCATCCATCGCGCCCGGGAACACGGGGTCTACGTGCATGAGTCTCCCGAATTGGTCACTCTGTTGCAACAGGTAGACCTGGACGAAAAAATCCCCCCCCAACTGTACGTGGCCATTGCCGAACTGCTGGCCTGGCTTTATCAGGTGGAACAAGGCCAGGAGCTGCCGCCACCGGTGCTCAAGGTGCCCAGCGACTTGGGATAAACTTGCGCACCAAAGAGACCGACGACATGAGCGAAATCCCAGACATCACGCCGGAAGAACCGGAAAAATCTGTCGAAACGCCGCTGGAACCCAGCGACTACGACAAGTTCCTGCTGCACGCACCCAAGGAAATCCTGCTGGTGCTCAAGTCCGTCATCGAGCACGGATGCCACATCACGGTTTTTTTCAATGAAGGCAAGGATTTGCTGCTGACCACCCTGATCGCGGCCGACGAGAAGGGGCTGCTCTTCGACTACGGTTCCAATCCGGAAACCAACCGTCGCGCCCTGGAAGCAGGCAAGCTGTTTTGCATCACCTCCTTGAACAAGGTGAAGGTGCAATTCATCCTCAAGGGCTTGCGCCAGGAAGACCATGGCGGGCGCCCCGCCTTCCGTGGCGAGTTCCCGCAAACCTTGCTGCGTCTGCAACGACGCGAGTATTACCGCCTGACCACTCCGGTCAGCCGGCCGCTGACCTGCCTGATTCCCCTGGAAGACGTGGACGGTCAGACGGGATCGATCACGGTCCAGATCGCCGACATCAGCGGCGGCGGCGTGGCCCTCGTGGCCCCGCCGGAGTCGGTGCCCTTCGCGCCGGAAACGGAATTCCCCGACTGCCAGATCCACTTGCCGGACATCGGCAACATCATCGTCACCCTGCGGGTCAAGAGCGTGTTCGAGGTCACCTTGCGCAGCGGTACGGTGTTGCGCCGCTCCGGTTGCGAATTCGTCAACCTGCCCGACGCCAAGATGAACCTGATCCAGCGCTACATCGTCAAGCACGAACGGGAGCGCAAGGCGCGGGAATCCGGCCTGGCCTGAACGTCGTCGGCGGAGACGCCACCAACGCCTTCCGCCCCGGGTGTTTGCGCGCCGGCCCGGATCGCTTGCCGCGGCGCCAACGTCCTTTTTCCTCCCCCTTGCCAGCCATTTGTCCGGCATCGCGCCGACGTCCTGTCCGTTCTTTGTGACGACTGTCGCGGGGATTTTCGGCAATTCGCCTAAAATCCCCGGATTGAACGGGGCTTGCCCCTCTTTTCCAGCCTTTCCCGCGCCACTGGTGGGACCACCCTAGCGACCCCATGAGTACCCAACGCTACGACGAATCTTCCTTCCGCGTCCTGAAGGGCCTTGAGCCCGTGCGCGAGCGGCCCGGCATGTACACCCGGACCGATTCCCCCGCCCACATCATTCAGGAAGTCATCGACAACGCCGCCGACGAAGCCCTCGGCGGCTTTGCCAAGAACATCCACGTCCTGCTCAAGACCGACGGCTCGGTCTGCGTCACCGACGACGGCCGGGGCATTCCCGTGGGCCTGCACCCCGAGGAAAAAATTCCCGTGGTGGTGCTGGCCTATACCCGCCTCCACGCCGGCGGCAAGTTCGACAAGAAATCCGGCAACTCCGCCTATGCCTTCTCCGGCGGCCTGCACGGCGTCGGCGTGGCCGTGACCAACGCCTTATCGCTGCGCATCGAGGTGGAAGTGCGGCGCGAAGGCAAGATCTGGGGCATCCACTTCAGCGAAGGCGGCGACAAGATCGGCCCGCTCGAGGAGTTGGGCAGCTGCGGC
Organism: Denitratisoma sp. agr-D3; assembly: GCF_054658675.1. Taxonomy (NCBI): domain Bacteria; kingdom Pseudomonadati; phylum Pseudomonadota; class Betaproteobacteria; order Nitrosomonadales; family Sterolibacteriaceae; genus Denitratisoma; species Denitratisoma sp. agr-D3. Next base: position 56,130 of record NZ_BAAGIA010000005.1, read on the forward strand.
AAGCAGACCGGCACCCGGGTTCACGTCTGGCCCGACCCGAAGTACTTTGAGTCTCCCAAGGTGCCCCTGCACGAACTGGAGCGCCTGCTGCGTTCCAAGGCCGTGCTGCTGCCCGGTGTGCGCGTCATACTGGACATCGAGCAGGCCAGCGGCGAGGTGTTGTCCAAGCAATGGAGCTACCCCGAAGGCCTGGCCGGCTACCTCAAGGAACTGGCCGGGGATCAGGAACTGCCGATTCCCCTGTTCGCCAGCGAGAAATACGCCGACGCCAACGACGACAGCTTCGCCCCCGGTGAAGGCGCGGCCTGGGCCCTGGGCTGGTTCCCCGAGAGTGGCGTGGCCTCCGAGTCCTATGTCAACCTGATTCCCACCATCAACGGCGGCACCCACGAATCGGGCCTGCGGGCCGGGGTGTTTGAAGCCATCAAGACCTTTGTCGAACACCACGCCCTGCTGCCCCGGGGCGTCAAGCTGCAACAGGAAGACGTCTGCGGCAAGATGGGCTTCGTCCTTTCTGCCCGCCTGCTGGACCCCCAATTCCAGGGCCAGGTGAAGGAAAAACTCAACTCCCGGGAAGCCGTCAAGCTGGTGTCCACCCAGGTCAAGGACCCCTTCGAGATTTGGCTCAACCAGCACGTAGAAGCCGGCAAGGCCATCGCCGAGCTGGCCATCAAGCAGGCCCTGGCGCGGCAGAAGAATGCCCAGAAGGTGGAAAAGAAAAAGCAGTCCGGCGTCGCCGTGCTGCCGGGCAAGCTGTCCGATTGCGAATCCACCGACATTGCCGAGAACGAACTGTTCCTGGTGGAGGGCGACTCCGCCGGCGGTTCTGCCAAGATGGCCCGCAACAAGGAAACCCAGGCCATCCTGCCCCTGCGCGGCAAGGTGCTGAACTCCTGGGAAGTAGAGGCCGGTCGCCTCTTCGCCAACAATGAAATCCACGACATCGCCGTGGCCCTCGGAGTGGATCCCCACGGCCCCGAGGACACGCCCAATCTGGACAACCTGCGCTACGGCAAGGTGGTCATCATGTCCGATGCGGACGTGGACGGCGCCCACATCCAGACCCTGCTGCTGACCTTGTTCTTCCGCCACTTCCCGGCGCTGATCGAGCGCGGCCACATCTACATTGCCCAGCCGCCCCTGTACCGCATCGACGTCCCCGCCAGCGGCAAGAAGCGCCCCGCCCGTCGGCTCTACGCCCTGGACGAAGGCGAACTCACTGCCATGAAGGACCGCCTGGTCAAGGAAGGCATCAGCGAGGACAAGCTGGAAATCGGCCGCTTCAAAGGCTTGGGCGAAATGAACCCCGAGCAACTGCGGGAAACCGCCATGGACCCGGCCACCCGCCGTGTCCTGCCCGTGGCCCTGCCCGACCAGGCCCGTAGCGAAACCCTGAAACTGTTCAACCTCCTCATGGGCAAGGGCGAGGCCTCCGGTCGCCGTGCCTGGATGGAAGAAAAAGGCCACCTGGTGGAGGCCGATATTTGAGGCAAGGCTTACAAGCCCCCTCACCCCGGCCCTCTCCCACGAGGGGAGAGGGAGGTGTTTTGCGACCCTCGTCGAAGCAGGTTCCCTCGCCCCTTGTGGGAGAGGGACAGGGTGAGGGGTAGCCCCAAATGCCCAACCTCTTCGCCCGTGAATTACGACAACGGTCAACGGACTCTGAAAGAAAACTCTGGCACCTTTTGCGCAACCGACAACTGGAAGGACACAAATTTCGCCGCCAACAGCCCATCGGCCCATACGTTGCTGACTTTGTTTGCCTGGAATGCAAGCTGATCATTGAAGCGGATGGCGGCCAACACCAAGCCCAATCAAACTATGACGAAGAGCGCACCCTTTACATGGAAAGCCAAGGCTTTCGCGTACTGCGTTTTTGGAACAATGACATTCTGACCAATCCGGAAAGCACACTGGAAACCATTCGCCTAGCCCTCATGACGACGATCAAAGGCGAGACAGAATCAACAGGTACCCAATAATTTGCCATGACGACCGATAATCCCACCAACACCCCCGACTTCTTCGCCCTCGGCGATGCCCCGCCGCCGCCCACGCCGCCTTCCTTTGGCGATGCAATGGGGGATGGCACCTCCCTGCCCCTCAACGCTTACGCCGAGCGGGCCTATCTGGCCTACGCCATGAGCGTGGTGAAGAGCCGTGCCTTGCCCCAGGTGGAGGACGGCCTCAAGCCCGTCCAACGCCGCATTCTGTTCGCCATGAACGAAATGCGCTTGTCCGCCACGGCCAAGCACGTCAAGTCGGCCCGGGTGGTGGGCGATGTGATCGGTAAGTACCACCCCCACGGCGACTCCAGCGTCTATGACGCCATGGTCCGCGTGGCCCAGGACTTCAGCCTGCGTTACCCCCTGGTGGATGGTCAGGGCAACTTCGGTTCCCGCGACGGCGACGGCGCGGCGGCCATGCGCTACACCGAATGCCGCCTGACCCCCATTGCCGAACTGCTGCTGTCGGAGATCGACCGGGGCACGGTGGACTTCGCTCCCAACTACGACGGCGCCTTCACCGAACCCCAGTTACTGCCTGCCCGCCTACCCTTCGTGCTGCTCAACGGCGCCTCGGGGATTGCTGTGGGCATGGCGACGGAAATCCCGCCCCACAACCTGCGGGAAGTGGCGGAAGCGGCCCGTCTGCTCATCAAGAACCCCAACGCCAGCCTGGAAGAAGTCCTGCAACTCATGCCGGGGCCCGACTTCCCTGGCGGCGGCCAACTGATTTCCTCGGCCGAGGACATCCGCGATGCCTACGCCACGGGGCGTGGCAGCCTGCGCATGCGCGCCCGCTGGCGGGTGGAAGACCTGGCCCGGGGCCAGTGGCGCATCATCGTCGAGGAGCTGCCCCATGGCGTGTCCACCGCCCAGGTGCTGTCGGAAATCGAGTCCCTCACCAATCCCCAGCCCAAGGCGGGCAAGAAGGACGTCTCCCAGGAGCAGAAGAACCTCAAGCAGGTGGTGCTGAACGTCTTGGAGTCCGTGCGGGACGAATCCAACGAAAAGGCTCCGGTCCGCATCGTGTTGGAGCCCCGCTCCTCGCGCATTTCCCAGGAAGAGTTCATGGCCGTGCTGCTGGCCCACACCAGTCTGGAAGCCAGCGTTTCCCTCAACTTCACCATGATCGGCCACGGCGCCGTCCATGGCGGTCGCCCCCAGCAAAAACCCCTGGTGCAGATCCTGCGGGAATGGGGCGAGTTCCGTATCGGCACCGTCGAGCGCCGCACCCGCCACCGTCTGGAGGAAGTGGAGCGCCGCATCCATATCCTGGAAGGCCGCATGACCGTGTTCCTCAAGATTGAGGAAGTCATCAAGGTCATCCGCAATTCCGAAGAACCCAAGCTGGACCTGATCTGGAAGTTCCACCTGACCGACATCCAGGCCGAGGACATCCTGGAAATCCGCCTGCGCCAACTGGCCCGCCTGGAAGGCATCAAGATCGAGCAGGAACTGGGCAATCTGCGGGAAGAACAGGGCAACCTGAACACCCTGCTGGACTCCCGCAGCGAGCTGACCAAGCTGGTGCTCAAGGAAATCGCCGAGGACGCCAAGAAGTTCGGCGACGACCGCCGTACCCTGCTGGAAACCGTGGCCCCCATCAGCGTGGCCGAGGTGGCCGTGCCCGACGAGCCGGTGACGGTGATCGTCTCCCGCAACGGCTGGGTGCGCACCCGCCAGGGCCACGGCATCGTGCCCGACACCATCAGCTACAAAGCCGGCGACTTCGGCTGGGTGGTGGCCGAATCCCGCACCGTCTGGCCCCTGGTGCTGATCGACACGAACGGTCGCGCCTACAGTGTGAAGGTCTCCGACCTGCCCGGCGGTCGCGGCGACGGCGTGCCCCTGGCCACCCTGATCGATTTACAGGACGGCGGCAAGATCGCCCAGGCCCTGAGCGGTGACCCGGAAAGCAAGTTCCTCTTTGCTGGCAGCGGCGGCTACGGTTTCGTCGCCAAGCTGGGGGATCTGGTGGGCCGCAATAAGGCGGGCAAGGCCTTCCTCACCCTGGACAAGGGCGAAAAGCCCCTGGCGCCCGCGCCGGTGAAGGGTGCCACCCTCAACGCCATTTCCGCCGAAGGCCGCCTGCTGCTGTTCCCCCTGGCCGACATGCCGGAAATGGCCAAAGGCCGGGGCAATAAGATCATGGAACTGGATGCCAAGGACGAATTGGCCGCCATCTGCGTGAACTTCGGCAACAGCCTGACCATCGAAGGCGCCGGCCGGGGCGGCAAGGCAAGCACCGCCGTGATCGAAGGTCGGGACCTCGAGGCTTTCCGTGGCCAGCGTGCCCGAAAGGGCCATCTGGCCCCGATCAAGCTCAAGCCCACCGGCCTGGCTTAGGGTTTTCCAAGCCGCAAGCCATAAAAGCACAAGGGCCGCGCTGCGGCCCTTGTGCTTTGGTGTTTGTCGTTCCCGCCTAGGAAAGGCCGGCCCGCAGCAGGAAGTGGCCCAGGTGTAGATCGCTCTTGGTGGTATGGTTGATCTGCCAATCCACCAGCAGCAACTGGATGCGGAACAGCAGGTAAAGACGATTGAACTCGGCGGAGCCGACTTCCAAACGGAAGTCCTCCAGGCAGCGCAGGAAAATCTGGTGCTGGCGGATGTGGTCGTCGCGGAATGGGTAGTCGTAACGCACCATGAGGTTTTCTTCCGTGGCGAAATGGTCGCGGATGAATTCCGTCAAGGATTTGAGGGATTCGACCACCTGCTCATTGCCACGCCCCACCTGGCTCGACAAGTCGGCAATACGCGACAGCAGTTCCTTGTGCTGGGCGTCGATCTCGCCGATGGATACCGAGAACTCGTCGCGCCAGTCGATGACCCGCACCGACTCGCCGGCGTGCTCCAGCATGCCGCTCCGCTCCGCCTCGGTACAACGGTCCAGGTAACTACGCACCACCCGGTCGTCGGGGGCGACCTTGAGACAGTCCTCCAGCCGGGGGCGGGCGAGTTCGGGATGACCCATGTGGAAATAGGCCAGGGCCTCCTCGAACAACTTCTGGGTCTGTTTCTTGGCGATCCACAGCGGTTCCGGGTCGGCGTCGAACACCTCGTACACCGACTGGGCCTGGTAGCGGCCCTTGACCTGCAGGCGGTCAAGGAAACGGATCGAGTAACGGCTGCGATCGGCCAGGGAGTGGAAGGTATGCTCGCTAATGATCAGGGGAATGCCGTAGTTCTTGGTCAGGCCCTCCAGGCGGGAAGCCAGATTGACCGAGTCGCCGATGACCGTGCTGTCCATACGGTTATGGCCGCCGACGGTCCCCATCATCACCAGCCCGGTATTGACGCCGATGCCGATCCGCACCGGGACGTAACCGGCCCGGGCCCGGCCCATGTTGTAGTCCGCCAGTTGCCGCAGCATCTCGATCCCGGCCCGCACCGCATCGTCGGCACTGCCGGGAAACAGGGCCATGATGCCGTCGCCGATGAACTTGTCCACGATGCCGGCATTGCGCGCCACCACCGGTTCCATGGTGGACAGATAGGAATTGATGAAGCGGAAGTTCTCGGCGGGAAGGATGGATTCGGACAGGGTGGTGAAGTCGCGGATGTCGGAAAAAAGCAGGGTCAGCTCTTTTTCCACGTGGTCACCCAAGGCCACGTCCACGATGCTGGGCTTGCCCAGCAATTCCAGAAACTGATGGGGTACGAAGCGGTCGTAGGCCGCTTCGGTATCGGTTTTCGGGAAGGGTGGCAGGGGCCGGACATCCGCGCTCATAAGGAGCGAGTATAAACAGAAAGCCCCGGCGGGCCGGGGCTTGGCGGAGACGACAACCGTCAGGATGCGATGAAAATCACACCTGCATGTTCATTATGTCGTTGTAGGCCGTCACCAGCTTGTTTCGCACCTGCACCATTTGCTGGAAGGACAGGTTGGCCTTTTGCAGGTTCACCATCACGTCTTGCAGGTTGACGTTACTCTGGCCGGTGGCGAAATCCTCGGCCATGGTCTTGGCGCTTTGCTGCGCCTGGTTCACCTGTTCCAGGGTGGATTGCAGCACCTTGGAAAAATCGACCCCGCCCGCCTCGGTCGCCTGACCGGCAGACTTCCCCTGGGCCAAGGCGCTGGTGGCCTTGAGCTCGGCAAGCATGGCTTCGATGTTGCGGGTGTCAATGGACATGGACGTTGATCCGGGCGGCAAAAATTGTCTGATGGAATTCTATGAGCAAAGCTTGTGCCTGGGAAGCGGGTTTTTAGCTGCGCTCGTCGTCATTGCCGACAAAACCCTCTTCCCGGTACTGGGCCAGCTTGTAGCGTAAGGTTCGTTCCGAGATGCCCAGCAGCTCCACCGCTTTCTTGCGGGAGCCGCCAACCTTGGCCAGGGTATCCAAAATATGCTGCCGCTCGAGGTCCTTCATATTGACGGAAGCCTCTGTTGGCGCGGAATTCGGCTCGATGGGCGGTAGGCCGGCATAACTCGGCGCCGCGGAGAACACCGGGGCGGGAGCGGTCGCGGGTGCCGCGGCCGCCGTCCCCGGCGCCACGGGCGACAAGAGTAAATGGCCGGGCTCGACGGTATCCCCCGGTGCCAGGATCAGCGCCCGCTGCATGGTGTTTTCCAGTTCCCGCACATTGCCGGGCCAAGGATAAGCGGCAATTATTGCCGCCGCCTCAGTGCTCAAGCGCACGCGACGGCCTTCCCGTGCCCCCTGACGGGCCAGGAAATGCCTGGCCAAGGGCACCAAATCCCCCGGCCGCTCCCGCAGGGCGGGGATTTGCAAGGGGAAGACGTTGATCCGGTAGAACAAATCCTCGCGGAAATGGCCCTGTTTCACCTCGTCCGCCATGTTGCGGTTGGACGTCGCCAAGACCCGGATATCCACCGGGATCGGCTTGCGGCCGCCCACCCGCTCCACTTCCCGCTCCTGCAAGACGCGCAGCAGCTTGGCCTGGAGCGCCAAGGGCATTTCGGAAATTTCATCCAGCAGCAGGGTGCCGCCGTCGGCTTGTTCGAACTTGCCGGCCTGGGCGCTCTGGGCGCCGGTAAACGCGCCCTTTTCGTGGCCGAACAGGGTGGCTTCCAGCAGGTTGTCAGGAATCGCGGCGCAGTTGATGGCGACGAAGGGGCCGTTGGAACGGGCCGATTGCTCGTGGATGTAGCGGGCGAAAACCTCCTTGCCGACGCCGGACTCGCCGGTGAGCAGCACCGTGGCCTCGCTCTTGGCCACCCGGGCCGCCAGCAGCAGCACCTGGCGGGTGGCGGGATCCTCCGCCACCAGCCCCTCGGAGGCCGGCGGCGTGGCATAACGTTCGATCTGGGCCAGCAAGTCCTTGGGTTCGAAGGGCTTGAGCATGAAGTCGCAAGCGCCGCCGCGCATGGCGGCCACGGCCTTGTCCACGTCGCCGAAGGCGGTCATCAGCAGCACCGGCAGGCCGGGCTTGCGGCTGCGGATTTCCGTCAGCAGTTGCAGGCCGTCCATGGGGTCCATGCGCAGGTCGGAAACCACCATGTTGAATTCCCGCCCGTTGCCGATCAATTCCAGGGCGCGGGGACCGTGCTCGGCCGCCTCCACCTTGTGGCCGGCCGCCTCCAGGGTAATGCAGAGGGCATCCCGCAGGGATTCATCGTCCTCCACCACCAGAATGTGCAAAGTCTTTTTATCCATGGCCTTATTGAAACATGGCGCCCCGTACAGCGGGACGGAAATAACCGGCAGGAAATCCCCTCATCACGCTGGGGACTCGGTGGCGCTCTGGGGCTGCCGCGCCACGCTGAAAATGAACTCGGTGCCGACGCCGGGTTCGGAATTCACCTCGATATTGCCGCCATGGGCCCGCGCCACGCCCCGGGCGATGGCGAGTCCCAGGCCCGTGCCCTCGGCCCGGGTGGTGAAAAAGGGCTCGAACAGACGGGCCACCACGGCGGCCTCCATGCCCTTGCCGTTGTCGCGGATGTGGAAGGCGATGCGGTCAGCCGTCAGACGGGTTTCCAGGCGTACCTGGCCGGCGGGGCCGACAGCATGGAGGGCGTTTTCCAGCAGGTTTTGCAGGGCGCCGGCCACTTCCTTGCGGTTGCAGGTCAGGGCCGCGTCGCCGGCCCCATCAGCCACGGTGAAATCGATTTGCCGCGCCCGCGCCAGGGGCTCGATGGTATGGACCACCTCCTGCACCACGTCCGCCACGGTCATGGCGTCCCGTCCCAAGGCCTCGCCCCGGGCAAACAGCAGCATGTCCTGAATCAGGTGCTCCAGGGCCTTGAGCCGGGCCACGGTTTTCTGGGCGATGGCGCTGCGAGTCGCCGCCGGCAGGTCGGGGTTTTCCAGATTGCCGGCGTAGAGCAGGGCCGCCGTCAAGGGGGTGCGCAACTGGTGGGCCACCTGGGCGGCCATCTCGCCCATGGCCGCCAGCCGTTCATGGCGCTCGGCCTGGGTCTTGAGACGGTGGGCCTCGGTGATGTCGTGCACCAGGACAATGCGGCCACCGGCGGAGTCCAGGGCGCTGTCGGTCAAGGCCAGGCGACTTTCGTGGCTGGCACCGGCGGTGAACTCCCCGGGCAGGTCGGCCGGCATCAGGCGGGAATTTTCCACGTCCGCCCACAGCATGCCGGTCAGCCCCTCCCCCAGCAAGCGGTCGGCGGCGGAGTTTACCTGTACGATGCGCCCCCCACCATCGAGCACCACCACACCGGCCGGCAGGGCGTCCTGGAGCAGGGTGATGCGTTCGGTCAGGGCTGCCACCTGCCCCTGCAACTGGGTATAGGCCTGGGACAGTTCGTCGGACACCTGGTTGAAGAGGCGAAAAGCCTCCGCCAGGCGCACGGCTTCCTCGGTATTGACGGGGTTGCCGGCGGTCTGGCCGGCGTCGATGGGCAGGGAACTCATGGCTGACGATGATGGCAGATTCACCCCAACGCAACAACTTGAACAGGGAGGTGAAATGGCGGCAAATTTTGCCGCTGTTTACGGGAACCGCCCTTGCTTGCGGGCCTGACAATCCCCACGGCTAGAAACCGTTTTAATTCACTGCCCTGGAACGAATTTTTCGCACTGGAACTTAATGCCTGACGCCGCTCAAGCCACCGTCGCCCCAGCCGCCAATCCCCTTGCCCAGGCGGTGGAGGCCTTCAAGCAGCTGCCCATGCGGGTCAAGCTGGCGGGCGGTGCCGCCTTGGCGGTGGCCATCGCGGTCATCCTCGGCACCTGGCTGTGGGCCAAGCAACCCGAGTATTCGGTGCTGTTTTCCAACCTGTCGGACAAGGACGGTGGCGAAATCGTCGCCACCCTCCAGCAGCAGAATATTCCCTATCGCTACTCCGACACCGGCAGCGCCATCCTGGTGCCGGCAGCCCAGGTCCACGACGTCCGCCTGAAGCTGGCTTCCCAGGGTCTGCCCAAGGGCGGCCTGGTGGGTTTCGAGGTGATGGAAAACCAGAAGCTGGGCGCCAGCCAGTTCCTCGAACAGATCAACTACCAGCGGGCCCTGGAAGGCGAACTGGCCCGCACCATCTCCACCATCGGCTCGGTGCGGGGCGCTCGGGTGCACCTGGCGATCCCCAAGCAAACCTCCTTCCTGCGCGACGAGCAAAAACCCACCGCCTCGGTGCTGCTCAACCTGCAACCCGGCCGCAAGCTGGAAGGCATCCAGATCGCGGGCATCGTGCACCTGGTGTCCTCCAGCGTGCCCGAACTGAATCCCCTCAACGTCAACCTGATCGATCAGGATGGCAACCTGATCTCCCAGAAGAACGACCCCAGCCACGCTTCGGGCCTGGACGAGGACCAACTCAAGTACATCCGCAGTCTGGAACAGGACTACGTGAAGCGGGTCGAGTCCATCCTCGCCCCCATCGTCGGCCTGAGCAACATCAAGGCCCAGGTCACCGCCGACGTGGACTTCTCCCAGATCGACCAAGTAGCGGAAACCTACCGGCCCAACCCCACCCCGGACACGGCCATCCGCAGCCAACAACTGAACGAAACCGGCACCACCAACCCGACCGCCGCCGGCGTGCCAGGCGCCCTCACCAACCAGCCGCCGGCACCGGCCACGGCCCCCATCACCACGCCGGCCGCGCCCAACTCCCCGGGCGCCACGACCACCACCACCGGAACGGGTAGCCAGACACCGCTCAACTACACCAAGAACTCCACCACCAACTACGAGGTGGACAAGACCATCCGCCACACCAAAGGCGTCCCCGGCGTGATCCGCCGCCTGTCGGTGGCCATCGTGGTCAACCAGAAACAGGAAGAGGCCAAGGGCGGCAAGACCAAGACCGTGCCGCTGACGCCGGACCAGATGAAGCAACTGGAAACCCTGGCCCAGCAAGCGGTTGGCTTCAACCAGGAACGGGGCGACAGCCTGAACATCGTCAATTCCCTGTTCGTGCCCGAGGAAAAGAATGCCCTGCCGGAAACCCCGTTCTGGAAGGATCCGGAAATGGTCACCCTGGGCAAGGAACTGTTGCGCTACCTGGTGCTGGCCCTGGTCATCTTCCTGATCTGGAAGAAGGTGCTACAACCCATCTATGAGAAGCTGATGCCCAAGCCCGTGGCCGAGGAAGAAGCGACCGAGGAAGAAGGCGAAGTGGTGGTGCACGATGGCGAACCCACCTTCGAAGACAAGGTCGCCGAAGCCAAGGCCCTGGCCAAGCAGGATCCGAAGATGGTGGCCAACCTGATCAAGGAGTGGATGAGTGTCGAACCCCGATGAGGGCATTGAGAAAAGTGCCATCCTGCTCCTGACCATCGGCCAGGACGAGGCGGCGGAAGTGCTCAAGAACCTGGGCCCCAAGGAGGTCCAGAAGCTGGGTCACGCCATGGCCGCCCTGAAACAGGTGCCCCGTGACCGGGTGGAAGCCGTCATCAACGAGTTCCACGAACACACCGCCAAGGGCGCCCCCGTCTCGGTGGACGAAGAAGCCATCAAGGCCATGCTGACCAAGGCCCTGGGCGACGACAAGGCCGCCAACCTGATTTCCCGCATCATGCAGGGCGGCGACACCGCCGGCATCGAAAGCCTGAAGTGGGTGGACGCCGCCACGGTGGCGGACCTGATCAAGAACGAGCATCCCCAGATCATCGCCACCATCCTGGTGCACCTGGAATTCGACCAGGCCGGCGAAGTGCTCAAGCACTTCAGCGAACGCCTGCGCAACGACGTGCTGCTGCGCATCGCCACCCTGGATGGGGTTCAGCCCATCGCCCTGCGGGAATTGAACGAAGCCCTGACCCGCCTCATGGCCGGCGCCTCTTCCAGCGTCAAGAAGGCCGCCATGGGCGGCGTGCGCCACGCGGCGGAAATCCTCAACTTCGTCGGCCAACAGGCGGAAACCGGCATTCTCGACAACGTGCGGGAATACGACCCGGACCTGGCGCAGAAGATCCTGGACGAGATGTTCGTCTTCGAAAACCTGATGGACGTGGACGACCGGGGCATCCAGTTGCTGCTGCGGGAAATCCAGTCCGACTCCCTCATCCTCGCCCTCAAGGGCGCGCCGCCGGAACTACGGGAGAAGATCTTCAAGAACATGTCCCAACGGGCGGCCGAAATGCTGCGGGAAGATCTGGAGTCCAAGGGGCCCGTGCGGCTTTCCGAAGTGGAAGCCGAGCAGAAGGAAATCCTCAAGGTGGCCCGCCGCCTGGCCGAGGAAGGCCAGATCCAGCTGGGCGCCAGCGGCGACGACCAACTGATCTAACCGGCCATGGAAAAAATCCAACAGACGGCCTGGGAACGCTGGGAACTGGCCAGTCTGGACGACGGCGCCCCCCCCAAACGGCCGCCCCTCCATGCCCGGCGCGAAGTCAGGGTCGAGGAGCCGCCTCCCCCGCCGCCCCCGGAAATCCATATCCCCACCGCCGAGGAAATCGAGCAGATCCACCAGCAGGCCTACGACGACGGCTACAAGGAAGGCTATGAAGCCGGCCGCCAGGCCGGTCATAGCGACGGCTACGACGTCGGGCACCGGGAAGGCAAGACCCCCGGCGAGGAGGCCGCCCAGCACCTGCTGACCGTGGCGTCCCGATTGGACACCTCCCTCGCCGCCCTGGACCAGGAAATCGCCGAGGAACTGGCGGCCCTGTCCCTGGAGATCGCCCGCAAGGTACTGTGCCAGACCCTGGCACTAAAACCCGAGACCGTGGTGGGCGTGGTGCGGGAAGCCCTGACCCGACTGCCCCACCAGCACGCCAATATTTACCTCCACCCCGAAGATGCGGCCCTGGTGCGCAACTATGCCGGCGATCAATTGACCCATGCCGGCCACCGCATCCACGAGGATGCCCGTTTGCAGCGCAACGACGTGGCCATCGAGGCCGGCGGCGCCCATGTGGATGCCACCCTGGCCACCCGCTGGCGCCGCGTGGTGGAAACCCTGGGCCAGGATGTGCCCTGGGACGGTACCCCCAGCCAGCCGGCAGCGCCAACGCCCGTTCTGCCGGAGGCCAGCACCGAGGCCCCGCCCCCGCCCGCGCCTGAGCCAGCACCACAAGACACCGCCGAGGCCGAGGCTATCGATATTGCCGATGCCAACATTACGGGCGTGGACGGCGTGGTCGTGCCCTCCACCCAGGAGGTGCTGACCAGCATCAGCCACCATGCCGCGCCGCCCGCGCCTGAAGAAGCAGCACCGCCTCCGGGCGAAGACGAAGACCCCGTGCCATGAACCCGGCCGCCCTCCAGGCCTATCTGGCCGAATGCCGCGACCACGTGGACCACGCCGTGCCGATCCAGGTGGCGGGCCGGCTGACCCGTATCAATGGCCTGGTGATGGAAGCCTCGGGCCTGAAACTGCCCCTGGGGTCCGGCTGCCAGTTGCTGTCCCCCATCGCCGGCAAGGTGGAAGCAGAAGTAGTGGGCTTCAACGGCGAGCGGCTGTACATGATGCCTACCGAGGACGTTTTCGGTCTTTCCCCCGGTACCCTGGTGGTACCCCAGGAGCCGACCTTGCAGCCGCCCCGGGTCGGCCATATAACGCCGCCCCAGCGCCGCGACCAGGACCGGGCCAAGCACCTGCCCGTGGGCGACAAGCTGCTGGGCCGGGTGGTGGACGGCAACGGCCGCCCCCTGGACGAACTGGGCCCCCTCGGCACCACCGAGTCCCGCTCCCTGGCCAGTCGGCCCATGAATCCCCTGCAACGGGAACCGATCCGCGACACCATGGACGTGGGCATCCGCGCCATCAATGCCATGCTCACCGTGGGCCGCGGCCAGCGTCTCGGCCTGTTCGCCGGCTCCGGCGTGGGTAAATCGGTGCTGCTGGGCATGATGGCCCGCTACACCGAAGCCGAGGTCATCGTCGTCGGCCTGATCGGCGAACGGGGCCGCGAAGTGAAGGAATTCATCGAGCACAACCTGGGCCCCGAGGGTCTGGCCCGTTCCGTCGTCGTCGCCGCCCCGGCCGACGTCAGCCCGCTGATGCGGCTCCAGGGCGCGGCCTACGCCACCTCCATCGCCGAACACTTCCGTGACGAAGGCAAACAGGTGTTGCTGATCATGGACTCCCTCACCCGCTACGCCATGGCCCAGCGGGAAATCGCCCTGGCCGTGGGCGAACCGCCGGTGACCCGGGGCTACCCGCCCTCGGTCTTCGCCAAGCTGCCGGCCCTGGTGGAACGGGCCGGCAATGGGCCGGAGGGCGGCGGCTCGATCACCGCCTTCTACACCGTGCTGTCCGAAGGCGACGACCAGCAGGACCCCATCGCCGACTCGGCCCGGGCCATTCTCGACGGTCACTTCGTGCTCAACCGCAGCCTGGCCGACGCCGGCCACTACCCGGCCATCGACATCGAACAGTCCATCTCCCGGGTCATGACCAACATCATCAGCCCCGAACACCTGGAACTGGTGCGCAACTTCAAGCAGCTCTACTCCCGCTACCAGCGGGCCCGTGACCTGCTGGCCGTGGGCGCCTACGCACCAGGCTCAGACCCCATGCTGGACCTGGCGATCCAGCTCTATCCACGCATGGAAGCCTTCCTCCAGCAACGCATCACCGAACGGGCCGACTTCACCCACGCCCTGGCCGGCCTGGGCGAACTGTTCAACAAGCACCAATAGGGCTTCCCCCGCCCGCGTCGCCGGACTAGACTGCGCCCATGAGCAAGAAATTCCCCCTGCAAACCCTGCTGGACCTGTCCCAGACCCGCCTGGACGACGCCACCCGCCTGCTGGGTGAGTTGATGGCCAGCGAAAAGGAAGCGGCCCAGCGCCTTGAGCTGCTGATCCAATACCGGGCCGAATATCACGGCCGTTTCCTGGAAAATGCCCGCAATGGGGTCAGCCAGGACCAATGGCGCAATTTCCAGGGTTTCCTCGACCGCCTCGACGTTGCCATCGGCCAGGCCCAGAACGCCGTCAACCATTCCAAACAGCGTACCGCCCAAGGCCAGCAGCAATGGCTGGAAAAACGGGGCGAAGTGAAGGCCTACGACACCCTGTCCGACCGGTTCGCCCAACGCCAGGCCTATGCCGAGCAGCGCCGGGAACAAAAGGCCCTCGACGAACACACCGCCCGCCAGTTCCAGCAAAACCGCCAGAACTGATCCTCTTTTCCACCGCAAGCAATGGCACAGGGCTTGCTGAAGGGTTAACGATACCTTTCAGCAAGGATGCCTGACATGCCGGAAATTGCCGCCACTCCCAGCCCAGTAATCGCCAGCAGCAACACGGCCAATGCCGCCCCGGCCAACGCCGATACCAGCGCCCTGGCCGGCACATCGGACAGCGCCAATGCGCCGGCCGATCCCTTTGCCTCCATGCTCCAGCGTCTGATCAAGGGCAAGTCTGGCCAGTCCCAGTCCGACCAGGACGGGCTCGATAGCGCGAAGCTGGCCTTGCTGCTGGAGAATGGCGCCCAGACTCAGGATCCGGCCCTCGCGGAGACCACCGGCCAGGACGCCATGGTCAGCCTGATGGCCAGCCTGCAAGCCCAGACCCTGGGCCTGCAAGGACAAAAGGATCCGACCCTGGCCGCCAGCCAAGGCAGCGACAGCCAAGGCGACAAGAAAAAGGACGATACCCAGGCGGACAGCGGTAGCGGCGATCCCCTCGCCGCCCTGACCAATCTGCTGGCCTCCGCCAACGTACCGGTCCAGACCGACGTCAATGCCAAAAACGGCAATGGCGGCGGGGGCAACGCTGGCGAAAACGGCAACAGCGCCCTGAATCTTGCCGCCAAACCGGCAATTCTTGCCCAGGACGCCAGCACCGACAGCACCGCCGTTACCCGCAAGGGGGACGAAGAGTCCGACTTCCAGACCTTGCTGGAAAGCGCCCGCAACCTTCAGACCGCCGCCCAGGAACGTCCGGCGGCGGCGCACAACGTCCCAACTGCCGTCGTCCGCACCGAGGCGAAGGTGGAAACCCCGGTCGGCCACCCGCAATGGGGTCAGGAAGTGGGGGACAAGGTGGCCTGGATGGTGGGCAAGCAGGAAAGCCGTGCCGAACTGGTGCTCAATCCGCCCCAAATGGGTCGGATTGAGGTGTCCATTTCCATGAACGGTGACCAGGCCAGCGCCTCCTTCAACAGCAACAACCCCGCCGTCCGCGAGGCCCTGGAAAGCGCCCTGCCCCGTCTGCGGGAAGTCCTGGCGGACGCCGGCGTCCGTCTCGATCAAGCACAAGTGGGCAGCGACACCCGGGGAGATTCGCCGCAACAGCAAGAAAGACGCGATAATTCAGGGCGCAACGACACAAACTTCGTTGCAAGCGGCGAAATTGTCCCCGGCCTCGCGTCCACCGCTCCCCGAACATCCACGTGGGTCTCGCAGGGCAACGGCATGGTGGACACATTCGCCTGATCAATGACGTTCATTACTCAGGCTGCGGAGGTTAACGGGCATGGCTGAAGCCAAGACAGAAGGGGCACCGAAGAAGAAGAGCAAGCTGCTCCTCTTCCTCATCATCGGTATCGTAATCGTGGCACTCGGCGCCGTTGGCGCAGTGGTGTTGCTGAAAAAGCCCCCGGTGGACGACGAAGACAGCGACACCCCGCGCAAGGTGGAAAAGAAAAAGGCCGAACCGGGCCTGCCCCCGGCCTATCTGAAGCTGGACACCTTCACCAGCAACCTGGCGTCGGAAAACCCTGGCGACCCGCAAACCCAGTACATCCAGATCGTGGTGGAACTCAAGGTGGAAAACGCCCACGAGTCCGACACCCTCAAGCCCTACACGCCGGAAATCCGCAACGCCATCCTGCGCCTGCTGTCCAGCCGCAAGGCTTCCCAGTTGATCTCGGTGGAAGGCAAGGATGCCTTGGCGCACGATATCCAGCAGTCGGTGAACTCCATCGTGAACCCGCCCCGCAAAGGCGCGCCGGTCCCCGAGGAACCGGTGCAGGCGGTGCTGTTCAGCAGTTTCATCATCCAATAACCCAGCGCACTTTTCATCCACATGAGTCAGGACTTTCTCTCCCAGGAAGAAGTTGACGCCCTCCTCAAGGGCGTCACTGGGGAGGAGGACGCGCCTGCGGCCGAGGAAAGCGGCGAGGGCGTCAAATCCTACGAACTGGGCCGCCAGGAGCGGATCGTTCGTGGGCGCATGCCCACCCTGGAACTCATCAACGAGCGTTTCGCCCGTTACCTGCGGATCGGCCTGTTCAACTACATGCACCGCAGCACGGAAATTTCCGTTGGTCCGATCCGGGTGCAGAAGTACAGCGAATTCGTTCGCAACCTGGTGGTGCCCACCAACCTCAACCTGATCCAGGTCAAGCCCCTGCGCGGCACTGGGCTGATGGTGTTCGATCCGAGCCTGGTCTTTCTGGTGGTGGACAATCTCTTTGGCGGCGACGGACGCTTCCACACCCGGGTGGAAGGGCGGGACTTCACGCCCACCGAGCAGCGCATCATCCAGGGCATTCTGGACGTGGTGTTCACCGAGTACGAAAGGGCCTGGAAACCGGTGTTCGAAATCAAGTTCGAGTACGTGCGCTCGGAAATGAACACCCAGTTCGCCAACATCGCCACCCCCTCGGAAATCGTGGTGGCGATCACGTTCACGATCGAGCTGTCCGGCAACTCGGCGGAAATGCACCTGTGCCTGCCCTATTCCATGGTGGAGCCGATCCGGGACATCCTCTACAGCACGATGCACAGCGAGCAGGCGGCCTCGGACAAGCGCTGGACCACCCTGCTCACCCAGCAGTTGCAACAAGCCGACGTGGAGCTGGTGGCCACCCTGGGCGGCGCCGAAATCACCCTGCGCGATATTGTGAACATGCGGGTGGGGGATATCATTCCCCTGGTGTTGGAGGACAAGATCAAGGCCTCCGTGGACAGCATTCCCGTCATGGACTGCACCTACGGCGTGCGCAACGGCGTGTATGCCATCCGTATCGACCAATTTACCGCTGCGGCGGAAGCTGAATAACTGGAGTCACGAATGAGCGAACCCGGCCAGGAAGAAACCGATCAAATCTCCGAGGACGACTGGGCTGCCGCGATGGGCGAACAGGCGGAGGCGGAGGCCACGGCACCCGCCGCCACACCGGCAGTTTTCGAGGACCTTGGTGGCGGTTCCGAAAAGAACCCCTACCCCCAGGATTTCGACATGATTCTCGACATCCCGGTCCACCTCACGGTGGAACTGGGGCGGACCCGCATCGCCATCCGCAGCCTGCTGCAATTGGCCCACGGCTCCGTGGTCGAGCTGGACGGCCTGGCCGGGGAACCGCTGAATGTCCTGGTGAACGGCACCCTCATCGCCCAGGGCGAAGTCGTGGTGGTGAACGATAAATTCGGCATCCGCCTGACCGATATCATCACGCCCTCGGAGCGGATGAAAAAGCTGAACCACTAAGCGCTCCCCCCTGGAAGCGGGATTTTTCGCCCCTGCTCCCGAGATTGTCCCTACCGCCTTGAATCTATGCTTTGCCCGGTCTTTTCCGGCATTGCATGATCATGGCCAACGCCTCCCCCCTCATTCCGCGCCTTTGCGCATCGCCGCTTCTGCTGCTGCCCCTGCTGGCCAGGGCGCAGCAAGCCGAGACGCCGGCGGCCAGCAGCCCCGAGCTCGGCACCAGCCTGCTCCAACTGGGCTTCGGTTTTATTGTCGTTCTCGCCCTGCTCTTTGCCAGTCTCTGGCTGCTCAAGCGCCTGACCGCCCCCAAGGGCCAGGCCAGCCACCTGATGAAAGTGATCTCCACCCTGGCGGTGGGCCCGCGGGAACGCGTGGTGCTCATGGAAGCGGGAGAGCAGTGGCTGGTGTTGGGCGTCGCCCCCGGCCGCGTCACCAAACTGGGGGAAATGCCGCGCCAGGCCTTGCCTGCGGTAACAGCGGGGACGACGGTGCCGGACTTCTCGGCCTGGTTGAAACGCGCCCTCGACAAACGGTCGGGAGGTGGCGCATGAGCTCTCGCCGCACCGCGCTGCTCCGCGCAGCCCTACTCACTCTGCCTGCTTTCCTGCCTATCCTGGCCCAGGCCCAGGCACTGCCGGCATTGACCAGCACGCCGACCGCCGGTGGCGGTACCCAGTGGACCCTGTCGATCCAGACCCTGCTGTTGATGACGGGATTGACCTTCATCCCGTCCATCCTGCTGATGATGACCAGTTTTACCCGCATCGTCATCGTCCTCTCCCTGCTGCGCCACGCCCTGGGCACCCAGACCGCGCCCTCCAACCAGATCATCGTCGGCCTGTCCCTGTTCCTCACCTTCTTCGTCATGGCGCCGGTGGCGGACAAGATCTACAGCGAGGCCTACGTGCCGCTGACGGAAAACAAGATCAGCTTCCCCGAGGCCGTGGAGCGGGGCGCCATTCCCCTGCGCGGCTTCATGCTCAAGCAGACGCGCCAGGCCGACCTTCAGTTGTTCACCAAGATCGCCAAGCAGCCCAAGCCCGCCACGGCGGATCAAGTGCCCTTGCGGGTCTTAATCCCCGCCTTCGTCACTTCGGAACTCAAGACCGCGTTCCAGATCGGCTTCATCGTGTTCATTCCCTTCCTCATCATCGACATGGTGGTCGCCTCGGTATTGATGTCCATGGGGATGATGATGATGTCACCAGTGATCGTCGCCCTGCCCTTCAAGCTGATGCTGTTCGTCCTGGTGGACGGCTGGAACCTGCTGATCGCTTCCCTGGTGCAGAGCTTCGGCTGAATGGAAACCCGTTTCTCGCGGGGGAAACCCTTCCTTTCCCCCTATCGCGCCGGCTAGGACACAGCGGGGGAGTCATCCTCCCCAAGTCGAAAAGGAATTGCCATGACCCCCACCACCGTCATCGAAATCGGTCGCCACGCGGTGGAGATCACCCTCTTGATCTCCGCGCCCCTGTTCATCGCCGCCCTGGCCACCGGCTTGATCATCAGCATCTTCCAGGCAGCCACCCAGATCAACGAATCCACCCTGTCCTTCGTCCCCAAGCTGATCGTGGTCTTCGTCACCCTGCTGATCGCCGGTCCGTGGATGATCACCGTCATGACGGATTACATCCGCCGCCTTTACGAAGCCATTCCAACCCTGATCGGCTGACGGCATGCTGAGCGTCACCTCCGCCCAACTCGACGCCTGGGTGACCCTGTTCGTTTTCCCCCTGGTCCGCATCCTGGGCCTGCTGGCCACCGCGCCCGTCTTCAGCAACGCCTCCATGCCCCGCCGTACCCGGCTGATCCTCGGCCTGGTCATCGCTTTCGCCTTGTCGCCGGCGCTGCCGCCAATGCCGAAGATACCCGCCGGCTCCTGGATCGGCCTGGCCATCATCGCCGAACAACTCTTGATCGGTCTGCTGATGGGCATGACCCTGCGCATCGTCTTTGCCGCCATCGACCTGGCCGGCGAGTTGATCGGCTTGCAGATGGGGCTTTCCTTCGCAGTCTTTTACGACCCGCAGAGTAGCGGGCAGACGCCGGTGGTCACGGAATTCCTGTCCCTTTTCGCCACTTTGATTTTCCTGGCCATGGATGGACACCTGGTGGTGGTTTCCGCCCTGGCGGAAAGTTTTCGCCTGCTCCCGGTATCGGCGACGCCTTTCGCTCTCAAGGGGATCGGCGCCCTGCTGGCCTGGGTGGCAACCTTGTTCTCCGCGGGGGTGTTGCTCTCCCTGCCCCTGGTGGCGGCACTCCTGGTGGCCAACCTGGCCCTGGGCGTGCTCACCCGCATGGCCCCCACCCTGAACCTCTTCGCCATCGGCTTTCCCGTGACCCTGGCGGCGGGGTTCATCGTCCTGATGCTTTCCCTACCCTACATGGGCGCGGCGCTTGAGCGGCTCTACGAACAAGGGTTCACGGCATTAGAAACCGTGTTGCGGGCAGCGGTCCCGCCGCCGCCCCAAGCACCTCAAATCGGCAACGGCCTGTAATGTGAGGGCGATTTATCGCCCTGACGACCCGCCGGGAACCTGGGCCACCCCGGTCAGCTGGATCACCCCCTGGGAAACCCGCTTGGAGCCGATGATGCTCGACTCCATGCCCTCGCTGTATTCGAGAATGCGATAGCCAGAGAAACCGCCAGCATCAGCCAACTCCTTGGCCCTGCGATTGAACACGACCCGGGCCTCGCCGGCACCGCCCGCGTAATAGCGCTTCATTTTCAAGGACAGCAGGTAGTGATCGTTGGGGAACTGCGCTTCCTCGATTTCCCAATTCGGCGCATAGGGATCCAACACAAAATAGGCGATCGCCCCAACCCCGCCCCAGTACACCAGCTTCTCCAGGGAAATGGTGTTCGTCGGCCCCACGTTGACATTCGTGTTGCTGATCATCGTCGAGCTGCTACTTTCGCTCGCTGTGCTCGTCAGATTCCCCAGACGTATGCATCCCGTCATCGATAACAGGCATAAAACGGCAAAAACAAAAGGGAACCTATGCAGCATCTTAGAGGTAGTTAAACAGGGACAAGTTGGCGATCTTGGCAAAGGATTGCTGGGCAGCCTGCAATTCCGTCTGTTGTCGCATCAGGTTGGTAATGGCGGAAGAGTAGTCCAAATCCTGGATGCTGGACAGGGTTTGTTGATATTGCAGGTCCAGGTTGGAACCCACGTTGTCCAGGCTGTCCACCTCGTTCAGGGCGGCGCCGATGGACGCCCGCACCCGCAGCACGTTGTCCATGGCCTGGTCCACGTTGGTCAGCGCCTCGCCTACCTTGTTGATCAGGTAGTTATTGCCGGTAGTGCCCACTGGCTTGGGATTTTCCAGGGCATTCACCAGATTGGCGATGGTGTCGAACACGTTCTGGGTCGTGCTGGGCTTGATGGAAAACACATCGCCGCTGTTCGGCGTGCCGTCCACGCTGACCGAAATGCCGAAGTCCGTCACGGTGGTCGGCGGGGGCCCGGCCACCGGCACGTTCAGGCCGGAGAAACTGATGGTGTCGCCAGCGGTGAACTTGTGGGTAAAAGTGCTGCCCGTGCCGCCCGCCACCGATGTGGTATTCGTGAATAGAGACTTCTCGGTGGTGACGTCCACCAGGTCGTAGTAGAGCTGGTTGGGGGTAACCGTGGTGTCCTTCCAGAAGCGGACCTCCAGGTTGCGTGAGTTGGCCGGATTGTTCCACTTGGAAACATCGGTCACCTCGCCGGCCCCCATGATGCCGCCGCCGCTGTTGACGGCCGCCGCCGACTTGGGCGCGGTGACGAAGTAGCCGTTACCCAAGCCATCGGTACTGGATTTGATGGTGAAGGCATCGCCGGTCACCGGCACGCCGCTGACAGTCACCGAGGCGCCATAGTTAAAGGCTGCGGTGGCCGGGCTGCCGGTGCCGCCGGGGCTGGACAGGGAAATGGTCTGACCCGGCACATAGACATGGTTGTAGGTGTTGCCGGCGCCGCCGGTCGTCGAGGCGCCGCCGGTGAACACCGACTTGCCGGTGCTGGCATCCACCAAGTCGTAGAAGGTCGTGCCCGGCACGGCAGTCATGCCCGCTGTGGTCGTCGGGGTACCGAAGAAGGTCGCATAGCCCGTGTTGGCGCCGGCTGCCGCCAGGGAAATGCTGGAGCCGAAACCATTCGTGGAAGACGTCACGACCAGGTGGTTGGCGCTATCGAGACTGACCTTGGCCGAACCGGCGGGCAGGGGAGCCAAGGCAGTATCCACGGAGGTCTGCATCGCCGTCACCAGGGAAGCCGCATCGTTGTAGACGCCGGCGGGCACCGTCACCGTCACGGCGGCGGCGCCGTTAAGGGACAGGGTAAATTGGTTGTTGGCGGCGGTCAGGGTCAGCGGGGTGGCCGGTGCCGGTGCCGTGGCCGCGACGGGGATCGGCACCGCCGAACCCACGGCCTGCCCCTGGGTAGTGGTGCCGCCCACGGTATCCACCCAGAACCGGACTTCCAGGTTGCCGCTATTGGCGCTCTGCTGCCAGGCTGCCGGGTTGGTGACCACGCCCTTGTCGATGGTGGCGTCGGCGTGCCAATCAGCGACCTGCTTCGCGGTGACCGCGATCTTGCCATTGGCGGGATGGGTCACGCTGAAGGTATCACCCGAAGCAGGCACCCCCTTGAAGATCAGGGTCGCGCCGAAACCGTTGGTACCCGACGCCGTGGGCGGCACCGAGGTGGTGTAGGCGGCGTTGAAGCCGGACAGGGTGATCGGGACCCCGCTGGTATAGGCGTGGGTGTAGGTACTGCCGGCACCGGTGGTGGAGGCGGTGTTCGTGAACAACGAGTTGCCCGTTACCGTATCCACGATGTCGTAGAAAACGCTGCCCGGGGCACTGGTGCCGCCCTGAGCGTAGGCCGGGGTCCCCACCAGGGTGGCGAAACCGGTATTGCCGCCGACAGCAGTGAGGCGCACGCTGGAAGTCGCGCCGGTCGTGTTGGAGGCGATGTTCAGTTGATTGTTGCCGTTCAAGGAAACCGTGGCCCCCGCGCCCACGGCGGTTTGCAGCGCCGCGGCTAGGCTCGTTCCGGTCGTGTAGGTGCCGGCCGCCAGGGTGATCGTCGTGGCGGCACCGCCATCAAGACTCAGATTGAACTGGTCATTGACCCCGGCGGTAATGGTCAACGGCAGGGCGGTGGACAAATCCAGGCTACCGACGCCGACGCCGTGGGTCGCCACGCTGCCGCCGGCGGTATCGGTCCAGAACCGCACTTCCAGCTTGCCGCTGTTGACCGGGTCGTCCCAATCGGCGGCCGAGGTCACGGCGGCCGAGGAGGAAACAATGGTGCTGCTATTGACGGACTTCGTTGACTGCATGGCGGCCAGGAAGGTGCCATTGCCGTTGCGCATCTTCATGAAGATGTCGTCCCCCGCGGCACTGATGCCCAGCTGGCGGGAAGAGGCCACTTGCAGTTGACGGATACCGCTGTCGCCAACATAGGTGATGCCATCCTCGATGCTGCCGCCGAAAGGACGATTGGTCACCTGGTAACCGGAGAACAGGTAGTTGCCGGTACCGTCGGTACTGTTGGCCAGGCCCATCAGCTCGGTATAGCGGGCCCGCAGTTCGGTGGCGATACTCTTCTTGTCGAGGTCGGACAGGGCGGCGTCACCAGCCTGGGTGGCAAGTTCCTTGACCCGGGTCAGCAAGTCGTTCACCGAACCCAATTGATTGTCCACCAGGCCAAGGCTGCTCTTGGCATCGGCCCGGGAAGCGGTTTGGTTGGTATTGACGCTCAGGGCCTGGGTCAATTGCAGCGCGCGAGCGGCGCCCACCGGGTCGTCGGAGGGCGACATGATCCGCTTGCCGGAAGAGAGCTGCTGCTGGGTGCGCAGCATTTCGGAGGTTCGTTTTTGGATACCGCTCGAACCTGCGTTGAAAATCATCCCGGTACTGACGCGCATGATGAACTCCTAATTCCTGTTTCTTGCCCCGTTAGCCGCCGAGGCTGGCCAGCATATCGAACAGCTTGCCAGTAATATCGATGATTTTTGCCGAAGCTTGATAGGCCTGCTGAAAACGGATCAGATCGGCGGCCTCCTCATCCAGGTTGACCCCGGACATGGACTGGATAGCGGTTTCCCCCTGGGACACCAGGTTCTCCTGGGCGGTCAGGGTCACCGACACTTCCCGGGCCTTATTACCTACCTGGCTCACCATCTGGGAGTAGGCACCCTGGAAACTGGCGGTACCGCTCAACATGGTATTGGCCGTCTGCAAGGCCTCCAGGGACAGCAGATTGCGGTTATCGCCAGAACCGGAAGGATTTGGTCCGACGGTGAAGCTGTCGCCTTCCACCGGACTGCCGCCGATCTGGAAACTCATGCCATTGAAAGAGATCGTGGCACCTGCGGTATAGGGCACATAGTCGGCGCCCGCCACGGTGGGGTCCATGGGATAGGTTTTCATGGAACCGTCGGCCTTGGTTACGGTCACCGTGGTTCCGACGGGGAAACCGGTCAGCCGAGCGGGCAAGCCGCTGGTATCCGCCTTCTTGTACGTCAGCGTGATGGGCGAGGTGGGCAAGCTGACCGGGGTTTCGACGTTGTAGGCCGAAGGCGTGATCTGCTGGCCATTCACCATCTGGCCGCTGATGTCGACCGTGACCCCCTCGTAACTGAGGCTGACCCCGGTTGTCGGCAGTGTCATGGGCGGCTGGGGAATTTGGGTGCTACCGACGCTGTCGATCGTCACTACGCCCAACACGTTGGGCGGCGAGGCGAAATCCTTGATCGTGACCTTTGATCCGGCGGGAAAGCCGGACAGACTTTGAGTCGCAGTGCTATAGGTGAGGGTCTTGGTCGATGCCACGTTGCCGGAGGCGTATTCCACCTTGATCATCGGATTGGTGCTGTTGCCCGTCGTGATCTTGTCCGGCCCCACCACGAAGGTATCGCCATTGGCGGGCGTGTTGGCAATCTGGAAATTGGTGCCCTGGACGGTGATGGTGGCACCGGCCTGGAAAGGCACCCGCTGGGTGGCGCTGCTGATGCTGTAGATGGTGCCGCCCACCTTGACCTGAGCCCCGATGGGGAAGCCAACGAGGGCATTGGCCGCGGCATCGTAAGTCAGCTTGAGGTTGGCGGTGAGACCGACGCCGGTACTGGTCACCTCACCGCTCGAAATGGTTCCCGTGCCGCTGTTGCCGGTTGTGGTCGACGTCCGCATCGGCGTGGCGGCGGCGATGCTGTCCGTGTTGGTGATCAACAGGCCCATGTCGCGGGCGGCGTAGCGGGTCGGTCGGATCAGGAAGGTATCGCCGGGCTGGGCGGTGCCATTGATGCTCAGGGTGAAGCCCTGGGGACCGGTATTGGCCATCAGGGTCTTGAGGGCGCTGGCCTGGTCCGTGCCGGTTGCGCTCCAGGTCTGATTGTCGGACAGACGGATCAGGGTGACGCCGTCGCCGTTGAAGGTCAGCCGGTAATCGCTGTCGGTGAGGGACTGGATATTGGATGCGGAGGAATCCAGCGTGGCATTGCCGGTATTGGTGGCGTAGGTGGACACCCGCTTCCCTGGTTCCTTGCTCGGCTGGATCAGGAAGGTATCCCCGGCGGCAGGCTTGCCGGCACTGAGGGAAATCGTCACGCCATCCACGCTTTGGGGCAGGCTGTTGAAGGTGCCCATGTCCGTGCCGTCGGACAGGCGGGTCACCGCATAACCGGTGCCGGTGTACTTGACCTGGTAATCGCTGACGGTGATGTTGGCCGAAACGGTACTGACACCGAGATTGGACGCGGCTCCCATCACTTGCGGCGACACGGACTTGAAGAAATCGGAACCCAGCTTGCCCGTCAGATCCTGCCCCAATTGGTGTTGGGCATTGAAGGCGCTGGTGAAACCGATGGCGATGCGGCCCAGTTGGTTCTGGGCGGTATTCAGCGTCTGGCTGCGGAACTCGAGCAGGCCGCTCAGATTGCCGCCGGAGATCAGGTTTTCCGGCAGGGGAATCTCGTTACCATTGGGCGATACCAAGGCCACGCCGAGATCGCTCATGTCCTCGTTGGATGGCACGGCCTTGAGTTGGTACACCTGGGTGCCCGCCACGAGGGGTTGGCCATTGCCGAAGAAGACGCTGTAGGTCCCGTCCGACTCCAACTGCTTGGTGATGCGGACTTCCTTGTTCAACTCGGTCATCAAGGCGTCCCGGCGATCGAGCAGATCGTTGGCCGGTTGCCCCGTGCCGGCGGCCTGGGCCAGGATGATGCGCTGGTTGATGTCGGCGACTTGCTGTACCAGGGAATTGATGGTGCCAACCTCGGTCGTGATCTGGCTGTTGACGCCATTGCGCATCGTCGAGAGCTGTTGGTCCAGGGATTGGAAGCGGGCCACCAGGGCCTGGGCCGAGGACAACACGGCCTGCCGCGCCGGCACCGAGGAGGGGGACGAGCCCAGGGCCTGCAAGGCGGAATAGAAATTGTCGAAGCCGGGGCTCAGGCCGGCAGTGGAATCGGCCAGCACGTTGTCGATCTGGCTGATCTGGTCCGAATAGGTTTGCAGCTGGGCAACATTGGTCTGGGCCCCCAGTATTTGGGTGTAAAGGAAGTCGTTATAGACCCGCTTGACCGTATCGACGTTGGTGCCCGTGCCAAGGAAACCGCTACCCGTGAAATTGGGGGTATTGGTGGTCTGGATGATCGTCTGGCGGTTATAGCCCGTGACCGACGAGTTGGTGATGTTGTGGCTGGCCGTCTGAATGCCCACCTGCGCGGCATTGAGTCCCGATACGGCGATACCTAGAATGCCCGATCCCATTGTCTATTCCTCGGCTTTGACCACGGCAACTATTGCCGCGATTGCAGTGCATGCCTTTACTCAGCAACTGGCATGCCATCGCGAGAAATAAGGAAGGAATTCAGCCCAATCCTGGCGGGATGGGCGCTGGCGGTGCGGTCAGGACACCCAGGGACGGCTGTTGATGATGCGCTCCAACTTGGCCGCGTAGGCCGGATCGGTGGCGTAGCCGGCCTGTTGCAAGCCCCGGGCGAAGCTCGTGCCGTCCTTGGCGCCGAGCACATTGGCGTAGCGGGGATTGCCGGCCAGCAGCTTGGCGTAGTCCTGGAAAGATTCGGCATAGGAGCCGTAGGCGCGGAACCGTTCCACCTGGCGCTGGGCCACGCCATCGACGTATTCGGTCGTGCTCGCCTCCGCCGCCGCGCCATTCCAGCTCTTGCCGGCCTTGATGCCGAACAGGTTGAAGCTGCTGCGACCATCGGCCAGACGGGGCTCAGCCCGCCCCCAGCCCGTCTCCAGGGCGGCATGAGCCACCAGGAACTGGGCCGGGATGCCGGTCACGCGGCTGGCTTCCTGGGCGTGGGGCCAGACCTTGGCGATGAAATCGCGGGAAGTGGCGCTACCGTCGCCGCCGCCATAGCCGCCTTCGCCATTCACCGACGACAAGGGTGCACTGGGCGGGGTGAGGGACGGCAAAGCAGGCGCCGGTGTCTCCCGGAACAAGGGCGTGCCCTTGATCGATGGATTGAGCAAGGCCCCCCCCTCGGCACTATCGGGATTGAAGGTGCGCACCTGGGACAATTGTTTTTCGATCATGGCGGCCAGCCCGGTGCCGTTGCCCTTGCTGGCCATGGCCTGGGCCAATTGCTGATCGAGCAGGGACTGGTACATGCGGGTCTGATCGCTGTCCATCAGCCCGTCCTGGGGGGAGGCGTCACGCATGGACTTGAGCACCATGCTGAGGAACAAGGCCTCGAACTGGCGTGCCGCCGCCTTCAGCGCCTGGGGATCGTTGGTCTTGGCCAGGCGCTTGATGTCGGCCAGGCCGCGCTGGTCGAAGACATTGGTTTCGGCGGGAATCGTCATGGCCACAGCTTGTCACCATTTCCCCGGCCACGGTCCCGGGAAAAAACGGCAAAAACTGCCCGTCAGATGATTTCCAGTTCGGCCCGCAGGGCGCCCGCGGCCTTCATGGCCTGCAAGATGGCGATCAGGTCCTGGGGATTGGCACCGATGGCATTGAGGGCCTTGACCACTTCCGCCAGGTTAACGCCGGCCTTGACGTTCATCAGGGCGCCACCGTCCTGCTTGATGGTGATGTCGGAATTGGTCACCCCGGCGGTCTGCCCGCCTGCCAAGGCATTGGGCTGGCTGACGCTGTTGTCGGAACTGACCGACACCGACAGATTGCCGTGGGCCACCGCACAACGGTCCAGGGTCACCGCCTGGTTCATCACCACCGAGCCGGAGCGGGAATTGACGATCACCTTGGCCACGCCCTGGGCGGCCTGCAACTCGATGTTCTCGATGCGGCCAATGAAGCTGACCCGCTCATTCGGATTGCTGGGGGCCTTGACCCGGATCTGGCGCGCGTCGTTGGCCGTCGCGGCACCGGGCACGACCCGGTTGATGGCCTCCACCATGCGCTGGGTGGTGCCGAAATCGGTGGAATTCAGGTCCAGATACACGAACTCACCCTGGCCGAGGGGCGTCGGCACTTCCCGTTCCACCGTGGCGCCGCCGGCGATCCGGCCCACGGACAAATGGTTGATGGTGACGCGGGAACCGCCGCCGGAGGCGCCGGCGCCATTGACCACCACGTTGCCCTGGGCCATGGCGTAGATCTGCCCGTCCGCACCCTTGAGGGGAGTCAGGATCAGGGTGCCGCCCTTGAGGCTCTTGGCGTTACCGATGGAGGACACCGTCACGTCGATGGGCTGGCCACTGCGAGCGAAGGGCGGCAGATTGGACGTCACCATCACCGCCGCGACGTTCTTCAATTGCAGGCTGGTCCCCGGCGGCATGGTGACCCCCAGGTTGGACAGCATGTTGACGATGCTCTGCACGGTGAAAGGCGTTTGCGTGGTCTGGTCGCCGCTGCCATCCAGGCCGACGACAAGGCCGTAACCCACCAGCTGGTTGTTGCGCACACCGGCGACCGAGGCAAGATCCTTGATCCGCTCCGCGCGGGCGGCGTCGGCCACCATCAGGCCGGCAAACAGCCACATCAGGCCGATGAGGATTTTGTGGGTGAGACTCATGATGAAACTCCTCTTTCCTCGGGGTCAGATCGGCAGGAAGCTCAGGAAGAAGCGGCTCAGCCAACCCATGACCTGGGCGTCGTCCAGGAAGCCGTTGGCCTTGTATTCGATGCGGGCGTCCGCCACCTGGGTGGAGGTCACGGTGTTGGCGGTGGTGATGGTGTTGGGGTTCACCACGCCGGAGAAGCGGACGAATTCCTCGCCCTGCTTCAGCCCGATCTGCTTTTCGCCGGACACCAACAGGTTGCCGTTGGGCAGCACCTCGATCACGGTAACCGTGATGGTGGAGGTGAAGTCGGCAGTCGAGGTGTTCTCGCCCTTGCCGTTGAACTTGTTGGAATCGTTGGCGGAAATGTTCAAGTTGGACACGCCCTTGAACGGCACGCCGTCCATGGTGGGAATGCCGGCGGAAATGCTCTGGGTGTGCTCGGCGGTGGTGCCGGACTTCTTGGAGGCCTGGACCTTTTCCGCGATGTTGATGGTGATGATGTCGCCGACGAAACGGGCACGCCGGTCCTCGAACAGGGGCCGAGCGCTGGAGGTGCTGTAGATGGAGCCGTTCACCGCGGCCAGGGATTCCCTGGGCTCGGGACGAATGGTCATGGGCTGGTGCACGGCGGTGGGCGGCACGGTAGTGACGCAACCGGTCAACAGGCCGGCGAGGATAGTCATAAGGCTGAGGGTGCGGATCATGTCAATGTCCCCCTATCGTTAGAGTTGGGTCAAGCGACCCAGCATGGCGTCGGACGTGGAGATGGCCTTGGAATTCATTTCGTAGGCGCGCTGGGTCTGGATCATGCTGACCAGTTCCTCAGCCACGTTCACGTTGGAGGTTTCCACGTACAACTGGTTGATCACGCCGGCACCATTGAGGCCCGGGGTGTTGGGCGTGGGCACGCCGGAGGAGCCGGTTTCAACGAACAGGTTCTCGCCGACGCTTTGCAGGCCGCCGTTGTTCACAAAGGTGGCCAGCTGGATGGTGCCGATCTGGGTGGCTGCCGTCGTGCCCGGCGTGGTGACGGTGACGATGCCGTCCTTGCTGACAGACACGGTGAGGGCGTTGTTGGGAATGACGATGGCCGGCGACAGGGGATAGCCGCTGGAAGTCACGATCTGACCGGTGTTGTCCTTCTGGAAGGCGCCGTCGCGGGTATAGGCGAGGGTGCCGTCGGGCATCTGGATCTGGAAGAAGCCTTGGCCGTTGATGGCCATGTCCAGGGGGTTCTCGGTCTTTTGCAGGCTGCCCTGGGTGAACACGTGCTCGGTGGAAATGGGACGCACACCGGTACCCAGCATCAGGCCGGAGGGAATGGTGTTCTGCTGCGTCGCCAACGCGCCCGGCTGGCGGATGGTCTGGTAGAGCAAGTCCTCGAACACGGCGCGGGATCGCTTGAAACCGTTGGTGCTGGTGTTGGCCAGGTTGTTGGAAATCACATCCAGCTGGGTTTGCTGGGCATCGAGGCCGGTCTTGGCGATCCAGAGGGAACGAATCATGGGGCTATCCTAACTTTCCAACACTGCCTTAACGGGCATTAATGATCTGGGTCGCGGAACGATCGTTCTGATCCGCGCTCGACACCATCTTCATTTGCATTTCGAACTGGCGGGCCAGGGAGATCATGCTCACCATCTGCTCCACCGGATTCACGTTGCTGTTCTCGATGAAACCGCTGGCCAAGCTCACCCGCTCATTCACCGGCTGCACGCCCTCGGTGGAACGGAACAAGCCATCCTCGCCACGACGCAGGGTTTCCTCGGGCGGATTGACCAGCTTGATGCGGCCGATGGTATTGACGGTGTTTTGGGCGCCGGTTTCGGGCACCACGGAAATGGTGCCATCCTTGCCGATGTAAATCTTGGAATCGGGCGGGATGGTGATGGGACCGCCGTCGCCGGTGACCGGGATGCCGTTGCGGGTTTGCAGGATGCCGTTGACGCTGAGCTCCATGCTGCCGTTGCGGGTGTAGGCTTCGGTGCCGTCGGGCATGGACAGGGCGATCCAGCCCTTGCCTTGAACCGCCAAGTCCAGGGAGCGACCGGTTTCCATCATCGGTCCCTGGGAGAAGTCGGTGTGGGTGCTGGCATCCACGGCAAAGGCCCGGGTCGGCAAGGCGGCGCCGGTACCGGGAACGGTCTTGGTCAGCACCTGGACCGCCCGCAGCCGGTGTTCCTCGGAGCGGTAGCCGGTGGTGGAAACGTTCGCCAGATTGTGGGACACCGCCGCTTGCCGGCTGAGGGTCTGGGAGGCGCCAGACATGGCGGTGTAAATCAGGCGATCCATCGTTCAGCTCCAGTGAGGCCGGCAATCTATGCCGGCATTAACGCAAGTTCACCAGTGTCTGCAAGATTTGGTCCATGGTCTTGATGGTTTGCGCATTGGCTTGATAAGCCCGCTGCTGGGTGATCATGTTCACCAGTTCGGCGGTCAAATCCACGTTGGACTCTTCCACCGACGCGGCCTGAATGACACCCAGACTGCCCTGGCCTGGCGTGCCGGGAATGGGCTGGCCGGATTCAGCCGTTTCCGCCCACTGGTTACCGCCCAGGGACTGCAAGCCATTGTTGTTGTTGAACTTGGCCAACACCACCTGCCCCATGTTGCGGGACTTGCCATTGGAGTAACGGCCCTGGATGGTGCCGTCGTCCGCCACCGACATGGACGACAGGCGACCAGAGGTATAGCCGTCTTGCAGCAACTGGTTAACGCCGAAGTTCACACCGTACTGGGTGGATCCGGTGAAATCCAGGGTAAAGGTCAGGGGCGAGGTGGCGCCGTTGTTCAGGGTGTAGCTCTGGGTCAGCGGCATGGCCGTGGTCAACACCCCGGACGTATTGAACTGCATCGGGATCGGCCCGGCCAAATTGGCCCCATCCAGGGTCGTATAGGCCTGCCAGCGGTTGCCCTGGGAGGTCTTGACGAAATAGATGTTCAGGTTGTGGGGATTGCCCAGGGAGTCGTACACCGTTTGCGAAGTAGAGGAGGTGTAGCTCAGAGTGTTGGTGATACTGAAATTGTCACCGCCCTCGATCCAGGTCGGGCCCGTACCGGTCAAGGCAACGGGCAGGGAACCCAGCAGTGTCTTAGCGGCGGTACCCCCCACCAAACTCACCGTGGAGCCTTCACCAGCGCTTGAGGTCGAGGTGATGCTAAGTTGCCCGGTGCCGTTTAGCCTCACATCCACCGCCTTGCCGGTGGTGCCCAGAGCCTTGTTGATCAGTGTCTGGATCAAGCCGATCACGGGCGGTGTGCCGGAAGGGTTGCCGGCCAACTCTGCTGCCGTGTAAGTACCGGCCGGAATGGTGATGTCCGCCTCGACACCATCCACCTTGACCTGGAGGAAATCGTTTACCCCCTGGGTGATTTGAATGGAAGTCTGTCCGCCCGTGGTCGTTGCCGGAGTGGCACCGAACAACGTTGCCGCCAAAGTGCCGCCAGGGGCGGCAACAGAAGAAGTGGCTCCAGTCGCCGTGGACGTCACCCGCAACTGGCTGCCCACCACGCTGACCGTAATTCTTCCCGCGGGAGACGCTGACGATTCAATCGCCGAAGCCAGGCTGGCGAGGGATGTAAAAGGGCCGGTGATGTTGGATGTCACAGTAGGGCCACCATCCACGACGAATGTCAGAGACCCAGTGGCTGGCAGAGGAGAGGCCGACGATGCGCTCAAGGCCACCGTACCGGTGACATAACCGCCGTAGGAACCGAGGACTGTGGAGGCTGTCAACCCGCCACTCGTGGACGAGGTGGGACCCGTGGCACCTGCAACGATGGTGGGCGATGCACCGAACAATGCAACCGCAGCATCGGGGGCCGCCGCGGCCGTTAATGCTACCTGCGACGTAACCCCGGTGGTGTTCGAGGTGATGACCAGCTGATTAGTAGGCGACACGGAAACCGTCACCGTCTTGCTTTGTGCCGTCAGGGCCGCATTGATCCGACCTTCGATGGTGGTGGCCAGATCGGCCAATGTGCTGTAACTCCCGGCAAAGCTGGATGTCGTCACAGCTGCGCCGCCATCCACGCTGATCGTCAAGGTATTGTTAGTGGCCAGAATGGCATTGGCTGTAGTCGCCGTCAGCGGAGTGGCGAGTGTGCCCGTCAACTTCCCATGGGTGGAGGCGCTCAGGATGGAAGGTACGGAGGTTCCGCCAACCAATACCACGGAAGAGCCGCTCCCCTGGCTACCGACGGTGCCAACACTCTTGGACTTGATGACCAAGTGGTTGGAGGTATCAAGAGTCACCGTGACGCCTGCGCCGGAGTTGCCCAAGGCCGCGTTAATCTGGGTCTCGACCTTGCTGGCGAAATCCGCCAGGGACTGATAGGTTCCCGGAGGGACGGTGATGTTGACCGCAACGCCGTCTACTGTGAGTTGCAAGGTGTCGTTACTACCCTGGGTGATAGTCACCGGCGAGGTCAACACGATATTGCCCGCCAGGGAGCCACCCGTCATCGCAGTCGGCGCCTTGGCCCGGGAATCCAGGTTCAACTGAATTTGACTGGCAGTGGTCACCTGGGGAGCAATGTTGGTGTTTACCACCTGCAAGTCCACCAGGTTGCCGGGCACGATATTGCCGTTTGCATCCGCGGCATAACCCGTCAAGTGCAAACCATCGGGCGTGGTAATGAAACCGTTCTTGTCCAACTGGAATTGGCCGTTGCGGGAATAGCTGATCACGCCGTTGTTGGACAAGCGGAACATGCCGTTGCCGTTGATGGCCATGTCCAGGGGATTGTTGGTGGAGGTGATGTTGCCCTGGGTGAATTGCTGGGCCACGGTGGCCAGATTGGCACCGATACCGATCTGGCCGCTGCCGGAGCCGGCCAAGGAGGAAGCAAATACGTCGGCGAACTGGGCGTTGGCCGACTTGAAACCGACGGTGCCGGAGTTGGCCACGTTGTTGCCGACGGCCTCCAGTGCCTTGGAGGAAGCGTTGAGGCCGCTAAGCCCTTGTTGGAAACCCATGACTCTTCCCCTTTAGAAAACCTGTTCGATTTCGGACAGCTTGTAGGAGCCGCGTCCGCTCACATTGACGGTCAGACCGTCGGTACCGTTGGTTACGCTGGAAATGACGCCCAGGGTCAAAGCGGTCGCATCGACCTTGTTGCCCCCTTGGGCAGCTTCCACGCTGAAGGTGTAGTTGCCGTTCGCCACCATCTCGCCGGCTTCGTTGAGGCCGTCCCAGGTGAAGGCATTCACCCCTTCCTTGACCGAGGTGATGGTGTTGGTCTTGACGACATTGCCTTCGGAATCCTTGATGGTGATCTTGACGGTATCGGCCCCCGATGCCAGCTTGTATCCGCCCACCGCGGTACCGGCGGCGGTGTCCGTCTTGCCGGTCACCGTCAGGCCGGAGCCGGGCACCAGAACGCCGTGGTTCACCATGGAGGTCGCTTGCATGGTCTGGGCGCTAGTCATGGAGGTCAACAGACTCTGCATTGAGGTATTCATCTTATTGATGCCGTCCACCATGTTCAACTGGGCCATTTGCGAAGTCATCTGGGCGTTGTCCATGGGGTTAAGGGGATCCTGGTTCTGCAACTGGGTCGTCAGCAGCTTGAGGAAGCGGGTCTGGGATTCCTCGGTGGAGGTTGTGGTCTTGCTGGTGCCGTTCAGGGACGTATAGTCAAACGCGGAATTGTTGTTGCTATTGCTGACGGTGCTGGTTGCCATGACGACTCTCCTGAACGAATGAATTACTGGCCGATGGCCAGGGTCTTGAGCATGAGCGACTTGGTGTTGCTCATGACTTCGGCATTGGTTTGGTAGGCACGGGAGGCGGAGATCATGTTCACCATTTCCTCCACCACGTTGACATTGGGCATCGCCACATAGCCGTCCTGGTTGGCGGCAGGATTGGCGGGGTCGTAGGTCATGCGCAGGGGCGCGGCGCTTTCCACCACCTGGGTTACCCGCACGCCTTTGCCGCCGTCGTTGCCCATGGGCGTGGCCTGGAACACCACCTGTTTGGCGCGGTAGGGCTTGCCGTCGGCCCCGGCCA
Source organism: Denitratisoma sp. agr-D3 (assembly GCF_054658675.1). Classification (NCBI taxonomy): domain Bacteria; kingdom Pseudomonadati; phylum Pseudomonadota; class Betaproteobacteria; order Nitrosomonadales; family Sterolibacteriaceae; genus Denitratisoma; species Denitratisoma sp. agr-D3. The sequence goes on from NZ_BAAGIA010000005.1 coordinate 90,894, forward strand.
CGCTGTCGGCGTTGGCCAGGTTGCTGGCCACGGCATTCAGGCGTGCCGATTGGGCAGTGAGGGCGGAGCCGGAAATATTGAACAGATTCAACATCGCTTATTGCCCCTGGATCGCGGTTTGCATTTCCTTGATGCTGTCCTTGAGGAAGGTCAGCAAGGCTTCCATGTGGATGGAGTTCTCGGCGAAGGCTCCCCGCTCCACGTCAATGTTGACGGTGTTGCCGTCCACTGCGCCTTGATACTCGGTGCGGTACTGGGCCTGGGGATCGAACTGACCGTCACTCTGGCCCTGGATATGGGCCGAAGACGTGCGGGCCAACTCGACACTGCCGGTATTGCGACCGGACATGACGTTCTGGAACGCGGACTTGAAATCGATGTCCCGGGCCTTGAAATAAGGCGTATCGGCATTGGCGATATTCGAGGCCAGCAGCTCCTGCCGATAGGCACGAAGATTCAGAGCGCTTTGCTTGACGCCGAATTCGCGGTCCAATCGATCGATCATGATGGCAAGGCCTAAAGAAATCTGGATAGCTGCCGAGATGCAGATTCCATGCCACCACCTTTATCCGCATGGTTGAGCCAAACAGGCCGATTTCCCGTCCCTACTGCCTTGCCGCGTCAGCGGGTCTTGCCGCCATTTCCCCGGTATTCGGCAAAACTTGCCGCCCAGGCATCGGCTACCGGGAAAACTACCGGGTAAATCGGGAGGCTTTCCGGCTTTCCCATGGCGGCGCACCATGCTTGAATGGGTCGATGAAACGCCTCCCCATGCTTGCGCTGCTTGCCCTGTCCACCGGGGTACAGGCCTACCAGGATCCGGCCGCCGTCAAAAAAGCGGCGGAGGATTTCTTGCGCGCCCAGACCAAGGGGATGTCGGGCGCGGTGAGCTATAGCGTGGGCCATATCGATCCCGCCAACCAACTGCCGCCCTGCTCGGGCTTTCAGGTGCGCCAGGACGGCGGGCGGCTGTGGGGCAGAACCACAGTCACGGTGCAATGCATCGCCGGCGCCAATTGGGCGCTGTTCGTCCCCGTTCAGGTCAAGATCATGGGTAATTACCTGGTCGCCCGCCGCAACCTGGGGGCCGGCCAAACCCTGAGCGACGCGGACATCGAGATCCGCCAAGGGGATATCACCGAATTTCCGGGCAACCTGCTGGACTCGCCGCAATTGGCACTGGGCAAGACCCTGGGGGTTTCCCTCATCGCCGGCCAGCCCCTGCGTAGCGATGCCCTACGCTTGCCGACCGTGGTGCAACAGGGGCAACGGGTCACCATCGTCAGCCGCGGCAGCGGCTTTTCCGTTTCCAGCGAGGGCCAGGCCCTCAACAACGCCAGCGAGGAGGCCGTGGTCCGGGTTCGCCTGCCCAATGGTCAGGTTGTCAGCGGCATTGCCAAGGCTGGCGGCATTGTTGAAATAACACACTGATTTATCGTAGAATCCGTCCAACGATTGCCACAGGACGATGCTCTAAAGTTTTGACGTGGAATACCGTTAACCAGTACAGAGCTCCCTGAGTGGAAAGGAATTTGCCGTGAAGATCAACAACTCGTCCCCTAGTCTGAACCAGCCCGGTGCCACCGTAACGGCCCGGTCGGTTCCGGCCGCCCAGACGGCATCGGGTGGCGTAGCCGAGGCCCAAGTGGCCACCTTCACCCAGCACATGCAAGAAGTGCAAAGCGCCATGGCCAATACGCCCGTGGTGAACAGTGATCGCGTCAAGGAAATCAAGCAGGCCATCGCCGAGGGTCGTTTCCAGATCGATCCCGAACGCATCGCCGACGGTTTGCTCGACAACGTCAAGCAGATGCTGCGCGGTCGTCCCCAGGCCTAAACCACCGTGACGACAGCGGCCCAGACACAGTCGTTCTTCACGCTGCTGGCCGCGGAAAAGCAGTTGGTGGAAAAATTCGTCGGCCTGCTGAAGGCCGAACAGGAAGTACTCACCGCCGGGCGCAAGGACGAGATCGCCCCCCTGACCGCCAGCAAAACCACCTTGGCGGAAACCTTAGGCCAGCAAAGCGAAAAACGCCAAGTGCTCATGGCCGAAAGCGGCATCCCCACGGACCGGGAAGGCCTGAAGCAGTGGATGACCCAACAAGCCGCTGAACACCAGGAACTCTGGGCCAGCTTCATCGGTTTGGCCAGCGAAGCCAAGCTTCTCAACGACATCAACGGCCGCCTGGTGGCCGAACGCCTGAGCAACAACCAGCAGGCGATCCAGACCTTGATGGCGGCCGCCAATCGCCCCGCCACCTACGGCCCCGACGGTCAGACCAACAGCATCAGCCACGGCCGCACCATCGGCAGCGCCTAGTCGCTGACGCGACTGCGGACAGCGTGCCGCAAAACTCTTAGGGTTGTTTCAGGATGTTCTCGGGCGCCCGGCTGTCCTGGGGCGGCATGGCTTCCATGACGATGGACACTCGACGGTTCTTCTGGCGCCCATCCTGGGTGCTGTTATCGGCAACCGGACGCTGATCGGCATAACCGATGGCGGTGAGCCGCTTGGGGGAGACGCCGCTTTCAATGAACAGCCGCACCACGCTGGAAGCCCGATTGCCGGACAACTCCCAGTTGGAGGGATACAGCGGGGTGCTGATGGGCACATTGTCCGTGTGCCCTTCGACCGTGATGGGGAAGGTTGCCGGTGCGACGATCTGCGCCACCACCACCAGTGCCCGGATGGCCGAGGTATCCAAACGGGCATCGCCGGGGGCAAACAGAACGCTGGCGTCAAAATCCACCGTGACGCCGCGCGGCCCTTCGGTCACATTCACCAAGCCCTCCTGAACCAAGGGAGCAAGGGTGGTCCGGATCTCCTTCATCATGGCCCGCATTTTTTCCAGCAACTGCCGCGTGGCCTCGTCTTGCTTGACCTGGGCCGGTGTCCGGCGCAGGGGCATGAACATGGGAGCCGTCACGTTCGGGCTGATCGACACCGGCGCGGCACCTGTCGTGTCGCCAGGCGCGGCGCGGAAGGCCAGATTGAGGGCATCCCCAAGGACCTTGTACTTGCCTTCGTTCACCGAGGAAATCGCGTACATCACCACGAAGAAGGCAAACATCAGGGTGATGAAGTCGGCATAGGACACCAGCCAACGCTCGTGATTCTCGAGCTCCTCACCTTGCTGCTTGCGTCGTTCGCGACGATGGCGGGAATAGTGCATGGCAGCCTCAGTCCGGCAGATAGCCTTGCAAACGGCTTTCGATGATGCGCGGGTTGTCGCCGTTGGCGATGCCCACCAAGCCATCCACGTACATTTCGCGCAGGGAAACCAGGCGGGAAATGTTGGACATCAGTTTCTTGCCCACCGGCAGGAAAAACAGGTTGGCCATGCCCACGCCGTAAATGGTGGCGACGAAGGCCACCGAAATCCCCGCGCCCAGCTTGGACGGATCCGTCAGGTTTTCCATCACGTGGATCAGGCCCATCACCGCGCCGATAATGCCGATGGTCGGCGAGTAACCGCCCGCGCCTTCCCAAATCTTGGCGCCCATTTTCAGTTCCCATTCGTAGGAACCGATCTCCACTTCCATGACTTCCCGCAGACGCTCGGGCTCGGCACCATCGACCAGCAATTGGAGCCCCTTGCGCAGAATGGGATCGTCCATGGTTTCGATCTGGTTTTCCAGGGAAAGCAGGCCTTCCTTGCGCGCCAGGTGGCTCCAACGCGTCATCTGCTCGATCAGGTTGCCGGCGTCCACCTTGGGCGGAACGAAAATCCAGCCCAGCATGATCAGGCCCTTCTTGATGGTCCGCATGGGGCTTTGCAGCAGCACCGCCCCCATCGTTCCGCCGAACACGATCAGCAACGACGTCGGCTGGATCAGGGAGCCGATATGCCCCCCTTCCAGCAACTGACCGCCGACGATGGCGATCACCCCCAACAACAAGCCCAGAATGCTGACTAAATCCATACGCTAGATCCCTTCACGCCGCCTTGGGTTTACGTCCACGCTTGGCTTTTGCCAAGGGTTTTTCCTTCGCTTCCTCGCCCTCGCCGACCACGGATGCCCGCAACCGGGCGATGGCCTGGCTATGCAACTGGCAAACCCGCGACTCGGTAACGCCCATCACTTCACCGATTTCACGAAGATTCAAATCCTGTTCGTAATATAAAGCCATCATCAGCTTTTCGCGCTCGGGCAAGGCAGAAATCGCCCGCACCAATGCGGCCCGCATACTGGCATCCTCGAGGGCGGCCAAAGGATCCAGGGTCGAACTGGCCAGATTGCGATCGAGATAATCCTCATCGCCCGCATCCGACAAATCCTCCAGATAGACCAACTGGTGCCCGCGGGCCTCCAGCAACAGCTTCTGGTACTCATCCAGGGTCATGCCCAGGGTATCCGCCAACTCCTTTTCCGAGGGCTGCCGGCCATGCTGGTGTTCAAGCTTGTGAATCGCGGCTTCCACCCGGCGCATCTCCCGGCGCACGCCCCGGGGCAACCAATCGTTCTCCCGCAGGCCATCCAACATCGAACCGCGGATGCGTTGCACGGCGTATGTCTCGAACTGCGCGCCCAAGCCCTCTTCGTAACGCCCCAGGGCATCGAGCAAGCCCAGCATGCCGTTTTGGATCAAATCGTCCACCTGCACGCTGGCCGGCAATTTCGCCATCAAATGGAAGGCGATCCGTTTAACCAGCGGCGCATATTGGGTAACGAGTTGACTGCGTTCCAGTGAGCCTTGGGCGGTATACATCTGTCGGAAAGCGGCGGTATTCAAGGAAAATCGGGCGGAAATTCCGCCCGACTATACCACCGATTCAAACAGGCCCGAGGCCCCGAAAAGGCCTCGCAGACGGGTTGTGCCGCCTTCTCGCGGCGGTTGGTTGGTCGCGCTAAGCCGGGTCAGCAGTCCATCCACCAGGTCGTCTGCGGAGCCGTTCACCAAGGTGGCAAGATGCCCCAAGCGGGCACCAAGATGCTTCTGTGTCGTAGTTCTCAGATTCTGAAAAATAGTCCTTGCTTCGCCACTGGCCACCAAGGAATTGCCGACGTTTTCCAGCACCAGTTGAAATTCCCGGCGGCCATGACGGCCGCCTTGGCGCTTGATCAGGGTATAGGCATCGGTCACGTCCCGTCCCGCCGACGGGGCCACGATGGCCATGTGGTCGGCAGCCTTTGCTAACTGGGAAACATCGCCTTGGCGCAAGTTGGCATCCACCAGGACAAAACCGGCCTTGACGCCGAGCTCGGCCAGACAGGCCCTCATCCGCTGCTCGATATCCACCTCGCCGACGCCAAACTCCCGGGCGGCGCGGGCGGCGGGTACCAGGCTGATGCTGGGCGTCGCCCGGATCATGACGTCTTCCAGGCGGCAGGCGCCGATGAAGACATCGAACAAGTCGTAGCGCGGTCGTTGTCCGGCCAGGGCGAGCACCCCGCCGCCGCCCGGCTGTTCATCCACGACCACCACGCCGTGACCGTGGTCGGCCAAACCATTGGCGGCCCGGGCGATCATCTTTGCGCTTTCCGCGCCCCGTCGAACGTGGACGAAGGCCACCGATCGCGCGCCCCGGTTACCGAACAGGCGGCGCAGACCGGCCGCCTGATCGTGGCTGCCAAGTTCAGCCAAGACGCCGGTCCTCGTTCCCCTTGCCGCCATCGGCGGCAGGGCCGCCTTGACGCGCCATCACCATGCCGATTTCCTGCTCACGCAGACGATGGGGAGAGCCGGCGATGGGCTGCTTGAAGGAACGATGGAGGAGATAGCTGCGGTTGGGCAGATGCAGGTCTTCCGGTACCCGCTGACCATTGGCCATGTAGGCCAACAACAGGCCGTGGCGGACGATGGCGTCCACCGCCGGTGCCAGGGCGGCGGTTTCGTCGGTCTTGGTGATGATGCAGCCCACCAGATCCTCGCCGGCGTAGGCACGGATCACGTCGTCCAGGGTGTCGCCACGGCTCGTGGCGTTGAGCAGCAGCAAGCGGTTGACCTCGCCAGCGCGCATCAGCATGGCCGCCTGCTCGGCCACCATGCGATCGCGCTGGCTCATGCCGACGGTGTCGATCAGCACCATGTGCTTGTCCTTGAGATCGGCCAGGGTGTGACGTAGGTCCTCGCCATCCCGCACCACGTGCACCGGCACGCCAAGGATGCGGCCATAGATGCGCAGTTGTTCGTGGGCACCGATCCGGTAACTGTCCGTGGTCAGCAGGGCCACCTTGTCGGCACCGTAGCGCACCACGCAACGGGCCGCCAGCTTGGCGGTAGTGGTGGTCTTGCCGACGCCGGTCGGCCCCACCAGGGCATAGACACCGCCCCGGTCAATCAGGTCGCCTTCGTCGCCCAGGGTGCGCAGGCGTCGATTGAGGGCGGACATCAGCCACTTGCGACCTTCCTCCAGGCCCATCTCATTGGGCAGTTCCGAAGTCAGCCGGCGGGCCAGCTGGCCGGAAAATCCGGCTTCCAGCATTTCCGACAAAAGCAGGGCGCGCATCGGTTCATGCTTGGACATCTCGCCCCAAGCGAAACCCGCCAGTTGCTGTTCCAGCATGCCCTTGATCGATTGCATCTCCCGCATCAACTCATTCACCCGGCCATCGTTGCTGGGCTGGGCCGCCAGGCGCTCCCCTTCCGCCAGGGAAGAGCGCAGGCTGGCCGCCACCTGGGCGGCGGAGGGAACGCCGTCGCCACCGTTGCGACCCTTGGGCGGCAATGGACGCAGGCGGGGCTTGTCCTCCACGGCCGGCCGCACGTCGTGCTGCGGCGGTTGCCAGCTACGCACGGCGGGCTGTTTGCGCACTTGCGGCGACAGGCTCACGGTGTAATCGTCGTCCATCGCGGCACGGGCAGCGGCGGGCGTCCGTTCGGGCACGACGCTGGCCATGGGGCGTGCCGCGCCGTTGGCGACGGCGGCCACCGGATCGGCCCCGGCCTGGCGGGAGATAGCCTCCAGGCTGTCGGCCGACATGGCCGTGATTTCCACCCCGCCGTCCACCGAACGGTTGGAGACAACGATGGCATCCGGCCCCAATTCGGCTTTGACCCGTCGCAGGCATTCCCGCGCGGTTTCAGCGTAGAAGCGTTTTACTGTCATTTGTTGGCTCCAATAATCGACATCACCTTGATGGTGCGGGAATCAGGCACTTCGCCGTTGGCGATGACCTTCAGTTGGGGAACGGCACGGCGCAGGAAACGGGACAGCAGCCAGCGCAGGGAACCAGGGACCAGCAGCACCGGCGGCAGGCCGAGGTCCTCCTGGCGCTGGGCAGCCGCGGCGGTTTCCCGCAGCAGCGTGTCGGCCAGGCCCGGCTCGATGGCGCCGGCATCGCCGCCGCCACCCAGGGCCTGGGACAGGATGCGTTCCAAGCCCGGCTCCAGGGCCATGACCTGCAATTCGCTGTTGCCGGGGAAAATCTGTTGGACGATGGCGCGGCCCATGGCGATGCGGACCTGGGCGGTGAGTTCCATCGGATCCTGGGTGCGCAGGGCGTACTCCGCCAGGGTTTCGATGATGGTGCGCATGTCGCGGATGGACACCCCCTCTTCCAGCAGGTTTTGCAGCACCCGCTGCACCACCGTGAGGGAGATTTGCTTGGGCACCAGGTCCTCGATGAGCTTGGGCGCATCCTTGGCGATGTGGTCCAGCAGCGCCTGGGTTTCCTGGCGGCCGAGCAGTTCGGCGGCATGGGAAAGAATGACGTGATTGAGGTGGGTGGCCACCACGGTGCTGGTATCCACCACGGTGTAGCCCAGCATGCCGGCCTGGTCCTTGAGATGGGGTTCGATCCAGATGGCCGGCAGGCCGAAGGCGGGATCCTGGGTTTCGATGCCGGACAGGGGGCCGCTCACCCGACCGGGGTTGATGGCCAGGAACATGTTGGTGTGGGCCTCGCCGGCACCGATTTCGACGCCCTTCATGGTCAGGCGGTAGGCGCTGGGCTTGAGTTCCAAGTTGTCGCGGATGTGCACCGGCGCGGCCAGGAAGCCCACTTCCTGGGCGAATTTCTTGCGCAAGCCGCGAATGCGCTTGAGCAGGTCGCCGTTCTGGCCCTGGTCCACCAGGGGGATCAGGCGGTAGCCCACTTCCAGGCCCAGCACGTCCACCGGCGCCACGTCGGACCAACTCGCTTCCAGGGACTCGGCCTTGGGCGCTTCCTTCTTTTCTGCCTCCGCTTCGGCAGCGGCGGATTCTTCCTGGTGATCCTTCAGCTTCCAGTAGGCCAGGGCGCCGACAACGACAGACAGCAACAGGAAAACCAGGTGGGGCATGCCCGGGATCAGACCGAGAATGCCCAGAATGGCGGAAGTCAGCACCAGAACCGAGGGGTTGCCGAAGATCTGGCCGATGAACTGCTGACCGATGTCGCTGTCGTCGTCGCCGACCCGGGTCACCACCAGACCGGCGGCGGTGGAGATGATCAGGGCCGGCAACTGGGCGACCAGGCCGTCGCCGATGGTTAGCAGGGTGTAGGTCTTGGCGGCGGTGGCGGCGTCCATGTCGTGCTGGAGCACGCCCACGATCAGGCCGCCGATGACGTTGATGAACAGGATCAGGATGCCGGCGACGGCATCGCCGCGGACGAACTTCGAAGCACCGTCCATGGAACCGTAGAAGTCGGATTCGGCGGCGACTTCGCTGCGGCGCTTGCGGGCCTCGTCCTCGCCGATCAGGCCGGCGTTGAGGTCGGCGTCGATGGCCATCTGCTTGCCGGGCATGGCGTCCAGGGTGAAGCGGGCGCCCACTTCGGCGATCCGGCCGGCACCCTTGGTGATCACGACGAAGTTGATCACGGTGAGGATGATGAACACCACGATACCGACGGTGTAGTTGCCGCCCACCAGGAAGTGGCCGAAGGCCTCGATCACCTTGCCGGCGGCGTCGGGGCCGGTGTGGCCTTGCAGCAGCACGACCCGGGTGGAAGCCACGTTGAGGGACAGGCGCAGCAGCGTGGTCACCAGCAGCACGGTGGGGAACACCGAGAAGTCCAGGGGCTTGACGGTGTACATGGCCACCAGCAGCACCATCACCGAGAGGGCGATGTTGAAGGTGAAGAACAGGTCGAGGACGAAGGACGGCAGGGGCAGCACCATCATCGACAAAATCATGACGATGAGGACAGGGGCAGCCAGGGCCTTCAGGTTGGCCTTGCCGAAGATCTGGTTGAAGGCCAGGAGCAGGGTGGGGTTCATGCTTCAGGCACTCCGGGGTCGAGTTCGGCGGGGACCGAGATTTGTTCCGGCACGGCCGGCGGCAACAGGGTCGCGCCGCCGTCGGCCAGGTATTGGTTCAATTGATAGACGTAGGCCATGACCTCGGCCACGGCGGTATACAGCTTGGCGGGAATCTGGTCGCCGATTTCGGTGTGGCGGTACAGGGCCCGCGCCAGGGGCGGCGCCTCGAGCACGGGCACGCGGTTCTCTCCGGCGATTTCCCGGATCTTCAAGGCCACCTCGTTCATGCCCTTGGCCACCACCACCGGCGCGCCCATGGAACCGCTTTCGTACTTCAGCGCCACGGAGAAGTGGGTCGGGTTGGTCACCACCACGTCGGCCTTGGGCACGTCGGCCATCATCCGGTTGCGTGCCATCTCCCGCTGCTGGGCGCGGATCTTGGCTTTGAGATGGGGGTCGCCTTCCTGCTCCTTGTGTTCCTGCTTGAGCTCTTCCTTGGTCATGCGCAGCTTGGCGTAGTACTGCCAGAGCTGGAAGGGCACGTCCAGGGCAACGATCAGGGCCACCCCGACCAGCAACACCATGCCGGCCTTGAACAGGATGTGAAAGAAGGAGCCGATGCCCACCTCGATGGACTGGCCCAACAGGGAAAACAGGGTTTCGCCGTCGTGGCGCACCATCCACCAGACCACGCCGCCGATCAGCAGGGACTTGAGGATGGCCTTCACCAACTCGCCCAGGCCCTGCATGGAAATCACCCGTTTGATGCCGGACACCGGGTCGATGCGGCCGAAATTGAGGGCCAGGGCCTTGGGCGAGAAGACCAGGCCGCCGATCATGGCCGGCGCGGCGATGGCCGCCACCACCGACAACAGGAAAATCGGCGCGGCCAGCATCAGGGCTTCCTCGCACAGGGTGACGAAACTGGTCTGCATGATCCGGTCGCTGAAAGCCGCTTCCCTGCCGAAATTCAGGCCGTGTCGCATGATGGCTTCGGCGTGATGACTAATCCAGCCGGACATGCCCCACATGCCGCTCACCGTGGCCAACAGCACCATGAACGCCAAAAGCTCGCGGGACTGGGGGACCTGCCCCTCCTCGCGAGCTTGTTCAATGCGTCGACTTGACGCTGGTTCTGTTTTTTCGAGGTCGCTATCCTCAGCCATGGTCCCAATCTCCCATGGCGGCAATTATTGCCGGCGACGTCCAGATGCTTGGGGGGGAATAGCCCCGCTTAGACCGTTCAATTCAGGGCGTTAACCGGCCTCCAATCCTGGCCCAAACAAGGGCTGGTCGATCACCGAAAAGAACGCGGCCCCGGCTCGCGTTAACGAGCCGGGGCCGCGCGGCGGTGATGCCGGGCTGGCAGGCGACGATCAGCCCTGCATGGCCTTGATGTCGGCGATCACCTCGGCGATGGCCTGCTGGGCGGAGCCGTACAGCATGCGGGTGTTTTCGCCGTAGAACAGGGCGTTCTCGACACCCGAGTAGCCGGCACCCTTGCCCCGCTTGTTGACGATGACGTTCTGCGCCATGTCGGCGTTGAGGATGGGCATGCCGTAGATGGGGCTTGACTTGTCGGTCCGGGCCACGGGGTTCACCACGTCGTTGGCGCCGATCACCAGGGCCACGTCGGCAGTGGCGAATTCCTCGTTGATCTCTTCCAAGTCGAAGATGATGTCGTAGGGCACGCCGGCTTCCGCCAACAGCACATTCATGTGGCCCGGCATGCGGCCCGCCACCGGGTGGATGGCGAACTTCACTTCCACACCGGCTTCCTGCAACAACTTGGTCATTTCCCACACCTTGTGCTGGGCGCCGGCCACGGCCATGCCGTAGCCGGGAACGATGATGACCTTCTGGGCGTAGCGCATCATGGCGGCGCAGTCGTTGGCGCTGGCTTCCTTCATCGTGCCGGAAATTCCCTCGCCGCCCTGGGCCTCACCGGTGATGGGGGTGAACAGCACATTGCTGATGGGCCGATTCATGGCCTTGGCCATCAACTGGGTCAGCAGGGTACCGGAGGCGCCCACAACGATGCCGGCGATGATCAGGCTGGGGTTGTGCAACACATAGCCCTCGAAACCCACGGCCAGGCCGGTGAAGGCATTGAGCAGGGAGATCACCACGGGCATGTCGGCGCCGCCGATGGGGCTGGTGAGAATGGCACCGAGCACCAGGGCGAGGACGAAGAAACCGATCAGCACCTGGGGCGAGACATGGCTGGAGACGATGATGGACAGGCCGAGCAGCACCGTCACCGCAGCCAGGGCCACGTTCACCGCGTTCTGGGCGGGCAGGCGCCAGGCCTTCTTCATGATGCCCTGCAACTTGGCGAAGGCGATACAGGAACCGGAAAAGGCCACGGAGCCGATCAGGGCGCCCAACACGGCCAAGGTGGTGGTGATGGGATCATGCACCTCGCCCTTGGCGAATTCCAGGGCCGCGATCGCAGCGGCGGCACCGCCACCCATGCCGTTATAGACGGCCACCATCTGGGGCATGTCGGTCATCTTGACCACCTTGCCCAGGTACCAGGCCAGACCGCCGCCGCTGACGATGGCGATGATCATCAGGCCGAAGTTGCCCAGACCGGGCTTGGCGAAGGTGACCAGGGTCGCCAGCACCATGCCGACGCCGGCCCAGACGATGCCCTTTTTCGCCGTCACCGGCGAGGACATGGCCTTCAGGCCGAGAATGAAAAGCGCCGCCACGACGAGGTAGGAGGCCTGGATCAGGAGTTCGATATTCACAGTTCAGCCCTCACTTCTTCTTGAACATGGCGAGCATGCGCTCGGTGACCACATAGCCCCCGGCCGCATTAGCGGCACCGAGGAACACGGCGAAAAAGCCGATGGCCAGTTGCAGGGGATCATTGGGATCCGCATAGCCGAGGGCCACCATGGCGCCCACCAGCACCACGCCGTGCACGAAGTTGGAACCGGACATCAGCGGGGTATGCAGAATCACCGGCACCCGGGAGATGACTTCGTAGCCGGTGAACGCGGCCAGCATGAAGATATAAACGTAGATGAAGTTTTCCATGGTCAGATGTCTCCGAGGATCTTTTTGACGCCTTCATGGACGAACTGGCCGTCCTTGGTCAGACAGGCGCCCTTGATGATGTCGTCTTCCCAATCGAGGGAAAGGGCGCCGTCCTTGATGAAGGGGGAGAGGAAGTTGTAGAGGTTCTTGGCGTACATTTCTGAGGCGTGCACCGGCATGGTGGCCGGCAGGTTCACGGGCCCGATGATGGTGGCCGGGCCGACCTTGACGGTCTGGCCCGCCACGGTACCGGCCACGTTGCCGCCGCCTTCCGCCGCCATGTCCACCACCACGGCGCCCTGCTTCATGCCCGCCACCATGGTGTCGGTGATGATCAAGGGGCTCTTCTTGCCGGGAATGGCGGCGGTGGTGATCAGGATGTCGCAACCGGCCACGGCCTTGCCCAGCTTCTCGGCCTGCTGGGCCTTTTCCTCATCGCTCAGTTCCCGCGCGTAACCGCCACTACCGGCGGCGGACACGCCGGTGTCCACGAACTTGGCACCGAGGGACTCGATCTGTTCCTTGGTTTCCGGCCGCACGTCATAGCCCTCGACGATGGCGCCGAGACGCTTGGCGGTGGCGATGGCTTGCAGACCGGCCACCCCGGCACCGATCACCAATACCCGTGCGGGACGAATGGTGCCGGCGGCGTAGGTAAGCATGGGGAAGAACTTGGGACAGGCATCGGCAGCGATCAGCACGGTCTTGTAACCGGCCACGGCGGCCTGGCTGGACAGCGCGTCCATGCTCTGGGCGCGGGAGATGCGGGGAATCAATTCCACGGCGAAGCTAGTGATGTTCTTCGCCTTGAGGGCAGCGATGCGCTCCTTGCTGGCGTAGGGGGCCAAATAGCCGACGAGCACGGTGCCCGACTTGAGGGCTTCGATGTCGGCGACACTGGGCGGGGTTACCCGGAACACCACCTGGGATTGGGCCGCCACCTCGGCCACGCTGGAAACAATGTTTCCAGCGAAGTCTTCATCGCGGAAATGGCTTGCCAACCCGGCACCCTGTTCGATGCTGAACTCCGCCCCCAGGGCCTTGAACTTCTTCACCACCTCGGGCACCGTGGCCACACGGGTCTCCCCGGCCACGGATTCCTTGGCTACGCCTATGATTACGGTCATATATTCTCCAAACTTGGCATTGCCAGACGGGCTTTTTTGCGGCCCAATGAGTTAATGGTCCGCAGCGCCCGGCTGACGGAAAAATTGTCGTACCCGACTGAAGTGTCCCGCTACAGCAACAATCATACTCAAGCCCCTAAAAAAAACTCAACTAATGGCCATGTCACTGAGAAAACAGGAAAAACCCCATCGCCACCCGGGTCGTAAGCCGCGCAACGGACACGTCAGCAAGTTGGGTTTACCACCAGGAAGTCTGGTTCATGTCGGACAACGCAAGACCGACACCGCGATGGTGAGCCTGCTTGCCTTCGGCCCCGATAGCCTGGAGGAAATCGCCTTTACCGACCTGGCCGAGTCCCGCCAATACCAGCGCGACCGCCAAGCCCATCCGGTACTCTGGCTCAATGTACACGGTTTGCACCAACCCGAAGTACTGACCGAGATTGGCCAACGCTTCAAGCTCCATCCGCTGGTTCTGGAGGACATCCTCAATACCGACCAGCGTCCCAAGGTGGACGATTACGGTGACTACCTGTTCATCGTCAGCCGCTTTTTCGAATACGACGCCGACAACCTGACCGTCAGTTCGGAACAGGTGAGCCTGGTGTTGGGCAAGGATTTCGTCCTCACCTTCCAGGAGCGGCCGACGGGCAACTTCGCCCCCATCCGCGAACGACTACGGCAAAACCGGGGGCTGGTCCGGCAGCAACAGGCCGACTACCTGACCTACGCCCTGCTCGACGTGGTGGTGGATCGCTACTTCGTGGTGCTGGAGCAAATCGGCGAGCGCACCGAGCAACTGGAAGACGAGTTGATGCAAAAAGCCACCCCGACGGTGCTGCAAACCCTGCACCAGCTCAAGCGGGAAACCCTGACCCTACGCCGCGCCGTGTGGCCGCTGCGGGAAGTCATCAGCCAGCTTTGTCGCAACGACGGCCACGCCTTCCAGGCCACCACCCTGCCCTATCTGCGGGATGTGTACGACCACACGGTGCACGTGCTCGAATCCCTGGAGGCGATCCGCGACCTCATCGCCGGCATGTTGGACATCTACCTGTCCAGCGTCAGCAATCGCCTCAACCAGGAAGTCCGCGCATTGACCGTCGTCGCCATCATCTTCATGCCCGCCACCCTGATTTCCGGCATCTTCGGCATGAACTTCCACACCATGCCCTTGCTGGACAACCCGGTCGGCTTTTACCTGGCCCTGGGTTTCATGGCCGTCATCGCCGGCAGCTTGAGCCTGGTGTTCTGGCGCCGCCGCTGGCTCGGCTAGGGCCTTAGCGCTTGCCGGCCAGGCCGGGGCTTGTCGCGGTCACGATTTTGGCGATTGCCACGGAGCAATTGTCGCCATGGCCGTCGGCGCGCTCCCGGGCCTGGGCGATCAGGTTTTCGGCGGCCTGGCGCGGCGGCTGTCCATCGAGAATGGCACCCAGCTCCTCGTTGCTGAAATAGGCCCAGATACCGTCGGAACAGGCCATGAAGCAATCGCCGGCCTGCAACCCCATGGTGGAGGCAAAGTCCACCTCGGGCGCCACTTCGGCTCCCAGGCAGGAAGAGAGAATATTCTTCTTGGGATGCCGCTCCGCCTGGGCCTCGGTCAGATAGCCCGGCAGCACCATCTTGCGCATGACCAGGGAGTGATCGACGCTGCGGGCCTGCAAGCGACCGTCGCGGAAATGGTAGATCCGTGAATCGCCGCAGTGGGCCCAATCGGCCCGTTCCGGCTGCAAGATCAGCACGCATGCCGTGCTATGGGGCTCCAAGCCGGAACTGACCGCCGCCAGCTTGATGCTGTCGTGGCTGTCCTGCATGCAGGCCGCCAAGGCGGCCTGGGGATCGCCGCCGGGAACGAAGGCGTCGAAGTCCTGCCGACAGGCATGGATGACCTGCTCCGCCGCCAGGGCGCCGCCGCTGAGCCCGCCCATGCCATCGGCCAGCACCATCATCAAGACGCCGGGGTACTTGCCGTGGGGCAGCAGGACCACCCGGTCCTGCTGCTCATCCCGGTCGCCGATGTGCTGGGCCGAGCAGCTTTCTACCGCCAAGGCCATGGTGATCCCCAAGTACCCGTCATGGCGGCGACGTCAGGCCATGTTGTTGAAGCGGATTTCGATATCGGCACGGAACTCCTCCTCCTCGGCGGGGTGAAGTCCCAGTTCGGCCAATACATCGTCCTTCACCTCGTCCCAGTGGGGCGTGTCCCGGTGGTGAATGTAGTTGTAGTAATGGTTGGCCAGATGCAGGATGGCCACCAGGGTGCGCACTTCGTCATGGGCGGCATCGGGCATGTCGCCGTGATAGAAGATCGACGTGGCGACAAAATCCGGTAGTTTCCAGTGGCGGGCCACCAGGTAGCCGATCACGGCGTGGTCCATGCCGTAGCGCTGGTCCTCCGTGACGACGGACGGCCCGCACTGCATCTCTTCCAGAGTGACCGCCTCGCAGTAATCGGGGAAACGCTGCATCAGAATGGGAATGCCGCACTCACGGAAAATGCCGGCCAGATAGGCTTGGTCGGGGGACACCTTGTTGCTGAACAGGCGATCCTCGGCAATCATGGCGGCGATGATGGCAACCTCCGCCGAGCGGTTCCAGAACAAATCGAAGGCGGGGCGGTTCTCGGCATTCAAGCTCGTGCTCAGACTCACCGCCTGGACCAGATTGAGGGCCTGCTTGACCCCGAGCACCATGAGTACCTGGTCGAGGCGCTCGAAATCCGATTGACCCTTGGCAAAAGCGGGTGAATTGGCCACTTTGAACAACATGGCGGCGATTCCCGGGTCCTGGCCGATGACGTGGGCCAGGGTACGGATATCGTCGCGGCCGCTTGCCAGCGCTTGCTGCAACTCCTGGAGCACCTTGGGCCATGGGGGGATCTTCAGGCCCCTGGCGACCAGTTCCTGCATCAATGAATTGTCATCGATCGCCGGTTTCATTTCTCCCCCAGACACCCCTACAGCCTTTCTTTTTAATACATCCCGAATCTTGAAGCTTAACATCTTGCGCTAGGGCATCGCCACCGACCCGGCGCTTGCCCGGCGCGGGCCCTTATAATCCGCGGATGGGCCACAGACTATCGAAAATTTATACCCGTACCGGCGACGCCGGCTCCACCGGCCTCGGCGATGGTAGCCGCACCGGCAAGGACGCGGCCCGAGTCGCGGCCATGGGCGATGTGGACGAGGTGAACTCCCTGCTCGGTCTCCTGCTATGCGAGTCCTTGCCCGAAGAAATTGTTCCCTTGCTGACGGCCATCCAGCACGATCTGTTCGACCTGGGCGGCGAGTTGTCCATCCCCACCAGCAACCTGCTGTCGCCCCAAGCCGTCCAGGGACTCGAAACCGCCATCGACCATTACAACGCCGCGCTGTCCCCTCTCAAGGAATTCATCCTTCCCGGCGGCACCCGCGCCGCGGCCCTGACCCATCTTGCCCGCACGGTCTGCCGTCGCGCCGAGCGCAGCATCGTCCAGCTCGGGCGCGATGAGCCCGTCAGCGATGCGGCACGGGAATACATCAACCGCCTGTCCGACCTGCTCTTCGTGCTGGCGCGCTGGTTCAACCTGATCGCCGATCGGGGCGACGTGCTGTGGAACCGCAGCCGCGGCTGAACACCGCCCACCACACGCCGGCATCCCTTCTCCCCTGGCCGGGTCATCGGCTACACTGCCCCGGCGGCTTGCAGTGCCATGGCTGCCCTTTTGCCTTACCGGTTTACCCTTGCGATGACCGTTCCCCATCCTGAGCGCATCCCTTCCTTCCCGGCAAGTTGTCCTTGGCCCCTGATCCCAGTCCACGGAGACAAGCCACTGCATCCGGGCGTTCCGCCCCACTTGCCCGCCTAGAACGTCCAATGGCCTTGCCCTGACCCCCATGTTGCCCACTTCGGAAACCCTGGTCCGCAAACTTGCCCAAGCCGCCCTTCTGGGGGCGGTGCTGATGCCGGCAGTGGTCTTCGTATTCATCGGTTATTCGGCCAAGAACCAGTTGGCGGCGGACGATGCCCGCTATTTGGCACATCGCGTCGGCCAGGCCATCGCCGCCAATCCCGTCGGCTGGCGCTTCACCCCAGAGCGCTTGCAGGAGCAGATCAACGAAAACCGCCACGAAGGTACCGCCACCACGGTTCTGGATACGCAGGGCAATGCCCTGCTGCAAGTCGGCGACCCTTGCAGCGGCATCTGCCTCTCCCAAAGCGTCCCCATCCTGGACTTCGGCAACACCGCCGGCAGTTTACGGGTCGATGTGGATCTAGCCCCCACCCTCAGCCAAGGCGCCTTGTTCGGTGCCATCGGCATCGCCATCGGTTTTCTTTTGCTGTCCCTGCTCAATGCCTATGTGTTGATGCCCCTTGAACGCGCGCGGACCGCCAACATCGAGTTGGCCTTCTACGACCCCCTCACCGGCTTGCCCAACCGGCGCCTGTTGATGGACCGCTTGACCCAGGCCCTGGCCCTCAGTGACCGCAGCCGTCAATGCGGTGCGCTGATGATCATCGACCTCGACAACTTCAAGACCTTGAACGACACCCAAGGGCACGACGTCGGCGACCGCCTCCTGATCGACGTCGCCCGGCGGCTGTCCGCCAATGTGCGCGAGTCCGACACGGTGTCCCGGCTGGGGGGAGACGAATATGTCGTGATGCTGGAAAACCTTGGCCCGGAAGAAAGCACGGCGGCCAACCTGGCCGAGGTGATCGCCGAGAAAATCAGGCACTTTCTTAATCAGCCCTACTTCGTCACCACCAACGGGCTCCCCCATACCAGTTCCCCCAGCATCGGCGTCACGCTGTTCTGCGGCCAATCCCACTCCTGCGATACCCTGCTCAAGCAAGCGGACGTGGCGCTCTACCGGGCCAAGGGCGAGGGCCGCAACACCATTCGCTTCTTCAACCCGGAAATGCAGGCCGCCATCGAGTCCCGTCTCGCCATGGAGGATGCCCTGCGCAATGGCTTGCAACTGGACGAGTTCCATCTGCTCTATCAACCCCAGTGCAACCAGGAAGGCCACCTGATCGGCGCCGAGGCCCTGCTACGCTGGTTCCCCGCAGGACAAGCCATTCCCATTTCCCCAGCCGAATTCATCCCCCTAGCCGAGGAAACGGGGCTCATCATTCCCATCGGCGCCTGGGTTTTGCAGACCGCCTGCGACCAGTTGGCCCGCTGGGCAAAGGATGCCCGAACCCGGGAATTACAGATCGCCGTCAACGTCAGCGTCTGTCAATTCCGCCAAGCCAATTTCGCCCGCCAGGTGCGTGATTGCCTGGAGCGTAGCGGTGCCAACCCCGCCCGATTGAAACTGGAATTGACCGAGAGCGTGGTGCTGGAAAACGTCGAGGAAATCGTGGACCGCATGTTGCAGATCAAGGCCATGGGCGTCACCTTTTCCCTGGACGACTTCGGCACGGGATTTTCTTCCCTGTCCTACCTCAAGCTGTTGCCCCTGGACCAGGTCAAGATCGACCAGACCTTCGTTCGCGACATCATCGTGGATCCCAATGACGCCGCCATCGTCCGCGCCATCATTTCCATGACGCGCTCCTTGGGCATACAAGTCATCGCCGAGGGCGTTGAAAGCCAGGATCAGTTGGAATTCCTCAAGCTCAGCGGCTGCACCCGCTACCAGGGGCATCTCTTCGGCAAACCGTTGCCCATCCATGACTGGGAAAGCCTGCTGGCCAAACCTTCCTTCCTCGCCATCCCCTGATCACGGGGTTGGACCCCAAAGAAAAAAGCCTGGCGCAAATGCGTGTCGCTAGGCGCATAAATGCGCCCATCTAAGGAAGCAATTCCTGACCTTCTCATTGATTCAGAAGGATAATCCCACCAAGACAGTCTTAAATAGACTGCCGCAACATCCAGTCTTTGATCGCGGCGAGTTCTGCCCTAAATTTCTCCGCAAAGTTGGGATTTCTTTCATCAAGCAATGCGAGTAGTTCAGTAGCAAATGGGGCAGCCCTGGAGAAGATTTTTTCTACGCTCTCTTTTTTCTTCGCAAAAGAAAATACCCCCGGGCCTCCTACAAAATGTGGATCTCCAAATTCGCACTGATGTATTACATCAACTACCGCTGAACTCACCCCCAAATGGCTCTCCTTATCGGACTCGCCATACCCGGGGACTCCCAATGCCATTCCCGCCTCATAAAACAAGTCACAGAACAACGATTCCGCCTGGCCGCGATGTTTGATTTGAAGCATTAGCTACCCCTTCAACTTACAAATAGATCAGGATTATTCGCAATATGGGCAATTTGTCTCTCGCTAAGACACACCTGGCCGAACCAACCAGATGTGAAACATACGAAACGAAGGGGCGCACGGGGAAGCCCTTGTATGTTTGCTCGAATAACTATTGGGATGAATTTCGCAAGAACTTAACGTCGCCTTGCATTTAATGGATTCTGCTTTGGAAGCCAGCTTGAAATATGCTTCAAGACCGCCATCTGGGTCACTATAACTTTGGGTTGTGTAGCCAAGCATTAACCCAAAGCCCATTTGTGAAGCGTAGCGCCCAGAGACGAATCGATACATTCCGTTCGAGACGTATTCGCCGCATCCACTCCCTGCCGACACAAGTTTACATTCAACATACAGCCCCGATTCACTCCGGTCTTCATTCGGCGCAAACCTAATCATGCGGAACAGGAGGTCAGGCATCTGGTCGTAGCTTGTCGCGCTCGCATTACTCTGCTTCGCATCCCGGTAAACATCTTGGAATTGGTTCGCTTTAAACCCCGGGATGAGATTCTTTTGTAGCTTGTAATTCAAGATTTCTACAAGCTTTGCGCTTAGGGCGTCTTCGTCATGCAGGTGAGCTGACTGAAAGGGCTGCGACTTTCTATAGGGGAACGTTTCAATCTCCGCCCAGCAGGTATGTATTGCATTAAAAATGGTAGCAAGATTGCGCGCGCTGAGCGTTGATCTAATTGGAGTGTTGCGATCTCTTGGCTTAAAGAAAAGAAAATCATCCTCTGGAATGCTTCCGGAAGCACTTGACGCGGTAGCAACGTGCATCGTCGTCATTTATTGCTCTCTTCTTCCGGCCTTTACCATCAATTCATCCTCTGGTCGGCCCAAGCAACTATTGTTGTTGCGACAAGAGGTGCCCGTGAAGGCAGCCATAGTCTAGGCAGGGCTATTTGGCCAAACACTTGCCAGCCATCTCGCGTGACAGCCCAAACCTGACCATTTGGGTATTCAGTTTTAACAAGCTCGAGTAGGTTCTCTTCGGAGGTACTGTCTATAACGCACTTACTTTCGCAGACCCTTTCCGATGAAAGACGCCAAGCCAAGAAACGCCATCCGCTCATCCAACTTGACCCGACTACTTTTAGTGAATCGACATCCACGGCATCTGGAGCTATATCGCTAATTTCGTATCGCAGGGCATCAACATACTCATCAAGAACCTTCGGCTCCACCCAAGCCAATCCACTCTTCTTGGACGATCCAATCGGATATGACACAGACAAAGTATCACAGATCAACCGATAGTCGTTATCGCTAAAACCGGCGATGTTGTTTAACCAAGCGTCTATTCGTGCAACAGCATCCACTTGAGGGTCTGGAAGGATGCTAAATAGTTCATTAACCTCCTTTTCAGAAGTCAATTCAGCTTGTAGCGCTACATCAGGGCTCACAACTGGTACAGAAGCCATTTCTTCGTTGTTAATCACTCGCCTGCCGTAGGCAAATCGAGAAGACGTTAACGTGTGGAAGTACGCATAGAACGAACTGTTAATCCATAAGCAAATGTACTTCGCCGCAAACTCCGCTGCCGCTCCAGCGAGTAGCGGAACACCAACAAAGCTAAAGGGGTATATGACAGGGATCTGACCACCAAGTGGCGGCTTTAACAAGAATGCACGCCCAGGCTCCCTCAACCTGCCAGGAGCCTCCCTCAACATCAATGAAAGTGGCGCCGTGAAGTAAGAAATATCAGGGCTAGAGCGAATCGGCCGTTTAACAAAATGAGTACAAGACTTCCGAGGGACATTGCTGTCCCCATCAAAATGTAGCAAGGGAGCACAATCCACGAGGCCGACCAGGCGTTCTTTCGCACAGAGCTCTAACGTTTCGTCTGGAAGTTGCGCAAACCATGCAGGCGTATGCAGCTTCGTTTTTCCGCTACGTTCGTCAGCTTTCTTCATACCCCGCGCAGGCATGTCCGCGGCGATCGCCGTTAAGCACTCTCCCAAGGTGGACATTGGAAGATCGCGCGCATCTTGCCTACACATCGCATCCGATGTTGCCTGCCCACGCCATTCACTTTTACCAACAGTAACCCGCGACAAACAACGCTGTAAGAACACCAGGTCAAGCTCCGACCCCTTGGCCAGCACGCTGATAGGATTAAGCTGATCCTCGAGCTCCTCCTGGCGAATGATTACAGTTGCATTCGGATCAAGGCGTAACTGCCGGCGCGTAAGAAGGGAAGGTTCAACCGTAGGAGTTAAAACCACAACGCGGTGATCTTGCTTAGGAGCATGGTTACGGGCAAAGAGAATGCAGAACGGAGCCTGGATACCTGGCCAAATAAATTTGTTGTCGTCAGCGAACTCACCGGCATTCAAAATGCCGTCCACTTGAATACATGAGAACAAGGCCTGACGCGCAGCACTCCAGCCTTCACTTTGCTTTACTAGAATGCGCTGATGCATAACCAGGGCAATAATTCCACCTTCTCTTGCCCACTCCACTGCCTTCCAAGCAAATGCTAGATCAGGAACTTTGTCCGGATGCTGGTAAGACAGCTCAAAAGTTGGTGCGCGAGTCGAAATGCACTTTTTTGCAACCTTATCGGCAGCACGCTTAACTAGCGTTTCTCCGCCTCCCCCTCCTTTTTGGGACGTCCACGGCGGATTGCCGATGACGATATCAAACCCCGTACCTGCCGGGGAAGACGTACGCAGGCTTCCCAGCAGCCCGGAGTCTCGATCAGAGGGGTCCGGTATAGCGACATTGAACAGGACGTTCCCTAGAAGCCTTTCCTTGAACTTAAGCTTTTCGGGGGGCAAAGGATTGTTATCCAACTCAATGGCAGTTAGATAAAGCGTCAGCGCGGCCAAATTGAGCGCAGCTGGATTGATATCCAATCCCCGCAGCTGTCGATACAAGATATGCCGCAATTGCTGAGTATCCGGCCACTCCCCCGACAGGCTTGCATGCTGCCGAGCAAGCTCGCGGAATCCCAAGCCCAAAAAAACAGCAGCGCCAGTAGCCGGATCCAGCAATCGAGCACTCGCAGCCTTCTCTCTCTCAAGCCCTGCAAAGGCCTGACGCACCATCATGCGGGCAATATGGCGGGGGGTAAAATGGACACTTGTTTCTTTAGCCTTCTCGGGTGATCGGTGATGAGCGTAGTCCTCATAGACCTCGCTCAATGTGCCCACCGGAATATGCGAGAAATCCAAGTACTCCCAAAGTGGAAGCTGACCATACGCGTCCGTGCGATTCATGATCCAGCCTAACGGCTCTAACGCTGCTTTAGAGCGACTCTGCAGCACGGCAAAGTAACTCTCATAGCTTCTGCCATTAAGAGGTAACGGCATGAACTCGCCGTTAAAAGTGGAGTCAAGCCACATGCACGTAGCAGCAGCCTGTTTTGGAGAAGCGAAAGCCGAGGCGCCATCACCATCAAGTAGCCGCCATAGTGCAGGAGCACTTACTCCAGAAAGAATTTCTCGGTCTAGTAAGAAGCGGGCGAACAATGCACGGCCGATTAAACCGAGAACCTCCAATTGATCTTCGTCGTCAGAGAAACCCGACTGAGTCCTTAGCGCCCCGGCTACATGCCGGACGCTCTTGACGAGCAAATCGCGCAAGCGCTGCTCTTGATATGCGTAATTGGGGTCAGCCCATATCCCTTGCTGAAGGTCACCTAGGATTGCTTTAGCCCGAGCGGAGTCTGCAAGATTCAGATCTTCAAACGAGGAATCATTCAGCCCGCAATGCCAAACTCTGGCACTTGTACGCCGAGCTATCCCGGATGGGACAGTTAGCAATAGCGCAGTTTCCCCTCGATTTGCTAAAAGTGAGGCTAACTGGCGCTCGTCGTCTATTGCATCAGGACTGCCCTTCGCAACGTAAAGCAGAGGGCTGCCGTCCTTTTCAACAACGGCTTGTACGTCACCCGCACGGCGGCCGCGAATGAGATCCGAATATTCGAAATTAACGGCTGTAATCCCATCTTGTGGGAATAGCCTCACCACCCGATCAGGCGGTGCCCCAATCTGGCTAAGCGCATATTCCAGCGATCCCTCTGGAGAATCAATCAAGTTAGCCACGGAACATAGGGCACTAGGCAGAAAATTTATAAGCTGGGGAACACAGCCGACATGATAGCGTTGCTATATCGTTTGTCAATAACTCACAAAATAATGTAGCATTGCTACATGTCTCAAACGGCAAAAATGATAGCAAAGGATGAAGCTTCAGCGCTCCGAGATCTCTTTGAACGGCATGTGAACAAATCGCAAGCAGCATTTGGCCGTGAGAACAATATTGGAAGCGCGTCAATGGTCAACCAGTACCTAAGCGCTAGACGCCCCCTAAACCTAATGGCAGGGATACGTTTCGCTGCGGGTATGGGCGTTGAGCTAAATTCATTTAGCCCTCGCCTGGCTGCGGAGCTTGAACTAGCGCTAAAAGTAGCCCCACAGGCTAGGGGTGAAGGAATCCATCAGTCTGACTACGCCACGATCCGCTGTGTCCAATTACAGCTGCAAGCAGGCAGGAATGAGTACAAGATCCGATCACTCCCTAAGGTCGGTGCCTTCATTGCTTTTCGCAACGACTGGCTCAAACAAAGAAACTATGACAGCCATAAGCTATTAGCCATCCCTATGAACGACGAGGGAATGAGGCCAACTTTGGCTCAAAACGACCTAATAGTGGTGAATACAGCAGATACAGCCTTCGCCGATACTGCAGTCTTTGCTGTGAATTATGAGGGGGATGTGCTCATCCGCAGGATCGTTAGAGACGCTGCTTCATGGTGGCTGTATTGCGATAACCCCGATGCACAACGCTTTCCTAAAAAGGTATGGGTCGATAAGCATTGCTACATAATCGGGAAAGTCATACATAGGCAAAGCGAGTCAATTTAGCCCCCCCCTCATTCCCGGCGTAGCACACTCCAACTTCTACGAGAGTCAGTTTGACTTGGAGTCACCGGAAAACACCTAAGAAAACAAACAATTAACTCTGCATTCACGCAGAGTATACTCTGAATTATCATTACAATTCAATGGGTTAGTTGACTTTCCAGATAATTCATTCTATTTTTGCAATTCAGACAGTTGCCCTCTTGAAGTTTCGTTTTCCTGGTGCAGAGTCGACGTAAGCCGTACAGCGCGCCCAGAAGGCCGATGCGGAGATCAACGGAGGTGACTCAAACGGAATGAACCCCAAAGGAATTCAGTGAGGAGTAAAACGACAACGGCCCGGGTTGCCGCCCGAGCCGTGTCTGGTGAAGCATCCAGTTTCGCTACCGGATAGCGCCATTCTAAGCCAGGCGCCTACTTAGGCAAGTAGATGCGGCCTCCTCAGTCCAACAAGACGCTACGGAACCTGAACGCTTGTTTAGCCAAGCAGGTATCAGCTCCGATAGGGATTCCTTTGGCCAAAATTTCCTGAGTCGCTTCCTTTCACGTCCCTAGAAAGGAAACCGTCATGCTCACCGATACAGAGCTAGCCGACTACCTTAACAGCCGAGAATTGTTAGCTAAGGCACGAGAGGTAGTACATCAGGTCAGGAAGTCACCGCCAACCCGAAGAGTGAAGAGCGGTGTCACCAATGTCCCTTGCCGATTTTCCAGCCGGAAGATGGGTACTGTTATCCAGGCTGAGAGCCATCGTAATGAACTTCCGACCATTGTTAGCTGGGAATACGACCCCGACACCTTCGAGTTCTACGACCAGCCCCCAAGAATCAAACTGACTTATCAAGACAAAACCGGGCATCGCCGTGGGCACATGGCCACACCGGATTTTTTCGTTTTGCAGAAAGAGTTCACTGGCTGGATCGAATGCAAGACAGAAGAGTGGCTCAAGAAGGAAGTGGAAAGAGGTTCACTACTCTATGTGGCTGACGGCCCTGGTCAGTGGCGGTGTCCTCCTGGCGAAGAATACGCAGCCTCACTCGGGCTCGCTTTCCGTGTCCGGTCATCGATCGAGACGAATTGGACTGCCGTTCGAAACGCCGAGTTCATATCGGACTATTTGGACGACAAGACACCAACGGCTACCGAAGAACAACTCAAGCTCGCCATTGATGCCCTAAGAGGCCAAGCCTGGATTCTCCTTAAAGGGCTTCTCGGCTACAACCCGGACCTCTTACCTGCCGACGCCATCTTTTCAATGGTTGCCAGGGGGCAGCTCTATGTAGATCAAGTAAACGAATTGCTGTCGGCACCAGAGCGAACAAAAGTCTTCAGAGATGAATCGACAGCTAAAGCCTATCGACTATGCCTGGCAGCCCAGGAGCCCACTGCCGCTGCCACATTGAATTCCATCGCTATCGAGCCAGGTGCCTCCCTTATTTGGGATGGACGCCCTATGACCATCTGTAGCGTTGGCGATAGTCATGTATTTCTGAAGGATGAAAACAAACGACTCGTTACAGTCACCGAAGAAGAAATCCAGCATCTAGTCCGTGACGGAATGGTTCAAGGGTTGCCAATTAAGACAACTGCCATACCTGGGTCAGTGGAAGAGGCCCTGCTATCAGCAAGTCCGGAAGAGCAGGAAATTGCCTATCGCCGCTACTGCGCCATCTTCCCTGAAAAACAGACAGAGAACAGTGCGGACACCACCGTCACGGCAAATCCCCGGACCTTGCGTCACTGGCACAAGCTCTATCTTCGTAGCCAACAAAAGACAGGTATCGGTTTCATTGGGCTACTCCCCAAGATTCACCTCCGAGGTAATCGAAATCGCAAAATTGACCAAGCGGTTATCGACGTTATGAGAGAGGTGATCGATGAGTTTTTCGCCAAACCCGCCGGGTGGCCCCTGGTGAGCTGCTGGGGCGAAGTAAGGAATAGATGCGAAAAGAAAGACTTATCTCCACCCGGCGAGAAGAGCTTTCGGCAGGAAATTCGTCGCAGGCGCAGCTACGAACTACAAGCTATCCGTGAGGGTGAGAAAGCCGCCTACGACAAGGAGGAATTCCAGTGGTACCTCGAACCCGCGGCTCCTCGCCATGGAGAACGTCCCTTTGAGATTGGCCACATTGACCATACCGAATTAGACATCCAACTCGTCGGTAGCCGTTATGGCGAGAATCTCAGCAAGGCCTGGCTCACCGTTTTGGTTGATGCCGCCACGCGATATATCCTGGCTTGGGTGATCCGTTTTGAAGAACCCAGCTACCGCAGCTGTATGTTGCTTCTCAGGGAGTGCCTCCGCCGTCACAGCCGAATCCCCAGATACATCGTGGTCGACAACGGTCCGGAGTTCGCCAGTACTGACTTTGAATGCTTGCTGGCTCTCCTTGAGTCCCATAAGAAGAGCCGTCCGGGTGGGAAACCCCGCTTTGGCTCAGTCGTCGAACGCTTCTTCGGCATCTCCAACAAAGGGCTCATCCATAACCTGACCGGGAATAACTTAGCGCTTCAGAATCCCCGTCGGATGTCGAAAAGCCACGATCCAAGGGAATTGGCAATCTGGACCCTCCCCGAACTCTGCAAAGCCTTTGGTGGTTATGTGGATCAGGTCTACCACGTTGATGAACACTCAGCGCTAGGCATGAGTCCGAAGGTGGCCATGGCAGCCGGCTTGGCAAATACGGGCTTACGCAGTCACAAGTTGATCCCCTACAGCAAAGCGTTGCTTGTGGCGTTTCTACCAAGCACGCCCAAAGGTACCGCCAAGGTCGAATCATCCCGTGGCGTCAAAATTAACTACATCCACTATTGGGCAGAAGCATTTCGGGATCCCCAATGGGAAGGGAAAAGCGTCAAGGTCCGTTACGACCCGGATGATGTCTCCCTCGCTTTTGCCTGGTTGAAGGATCGTTGGGTTCCCTGCCGTTCAGAGCATGCGGCAGAGCTTCACGGACATTCTGAACGCGAAATTCGGCTGATTACCCAAGAACTTCAAGCCAAGAAGAAGAACTCTGGCAACCGGCGGGCTATCACGGCCAGCCTGATTGCCACCTACCTCAAAGGCACAGCCGCCACTGAGAAGATATTGCTACAGGACAAACGCCACAAGGAAACCATGGCTGCGCAGGCGCAACCCTTGGCAGCACAGTTAGGCATCGCTGATAAGGCGATCCCAGCAGAAAATGACTTCTGGAACGACCTTGAACAGCAGTTCTTTGGAGAGCTGGCATGAACCGCAAACAACCTGTTCGCTGCCCAGATCATGTTCTGGCTGACACTGCCGCCAACCGTGTCCTTTACTTCAAGCGGCACCTGACCAACCACTTGCATATGAATGGCGCCATCAACCAATCGTTGAGTGCTATTAGCCGGGCCTCCGGCCCTCGGGTCGTGATTCTGACCGGACCCACAGGGGTTGGGAAAACCACCATGGCCAGATCACTGTACCGAACTCTGCAAAAGCAATATCAAGATGAAGCAGAGCGGGATAAGGGAGTGATCCCAGTTTCTGGCATTTGCGCAGTCCCGCCAAATGGCTCGGCCTTTAATTGGAAGGACTTCTATATCCGATTGCTGACCGGCCACGGTGACATTCTTATTGATCGGAAATTGGCGACACATCGGCAGGGGGAGATTTTTCCCGATGCAATTCCCGTTACACCACTGGAAGGATCAGCAGCACCTAACCTGCGTAGAGCGCTGGAGAATTCCCTTAGGCATCGAAAAACCAAGGTACTCATCATTGATGAGGCTCACCATATTCTGATGGTCAAGAATGCGGTTGATCTGGAATACCAGTTTGAATCCCTCAAATCATTGACCATTGAAACCGACGTCACCATTGTCCTCGTAGGTACCTACCGATTGCTGGACATCCGGGATCAAAGCGGCCAACTAGTGCGTAGAAGCGAAACCGTCCATTTTCCACGCTACGACATCAGGGCGGCGACTGATCGAGCTGCCTTCTCCTCTGTACTTACGGAACTCGCCTACCAACTACCGCTAGCGTCCCTCCCGGATTTCAGCCATGACCTGGACTACTTCTATACAAAGACTGGGGGATGCGTTGGCATCTTGAAGGATTGGCTGTGTCGTTGCTTAGAGGATGCGATCACAAAAAACAAGAAGACCTTTACTGCCGACGATGCGGAAAAGCTGTCCCTTAAGAACAAGGCCCTACGCACCATCATTGAAGAAGCCATGCTGGGGGAAACAAAGCTAGAAGACGAGGCCACCGACAATATCCGGAACCTACTGCTGAATGGCTTACCCGAGGTTGGCTCCAAGCCTGCGACCATCAGAAAATCCTCGGGTAGAGCGCGCAAAGTCGGGGAACGGCTACCTACCCGTGATCCAGTTGGAGGGGTTGATCATGTGGTCAGTTAAACCGGAATTTGACTGTTTGGAGGAGGAAGAGGAATTTTCACTATCCCCACGTAGCCACCTATATTCCTTGGAACCCAAAGGATTGGGTACGGAAAACGTAGAAAGCCTCACTTCGTATCTGGTCAGGCTCTCCAGGGCTCATTCGGTCAGCCCGAGACGGCTAATCCGGATTGAGTTTGCCAAGCATTGCCATCCGCCAGGAAGACTAGATCAGCTCATCCGCCGGGTCAGCACCCTGAATACGATTGACGGATTGGGTGACTACGCCAGAATTTTCGTAGAGGAGACAACGCGGCTGACAACAGTCCAGGAAATCGAAAACCTGACTTTGTTGCATTTGGCAGAGCTTCTCCCCAGAAACGGACAAGGAACCCTGGTCAGGAAGCCTCGCTGGTGCCCGACTTGCCTTCAGGAAATGCTTGACGCTGATGGTGAAGTCGTCCGTCCACTTCTATGGCTACTTGATCTTTATCAAACCTGTCACCGCCACAACGAACCGCTGACAAGCGCCTGTCCTCACTGTGGCAAGCACCAGCTTTTTATTCCTATTCAGCCCAATCTGGCTTATTGCAGTAGTTGCGGAAAACTTCTGATCCCGCCTCAATTTCAAGGAAAGTCAGTCACGAATGAAGGCTCGTGGATTTCGGCTGCACTTACGCAACTGATCGCCCAAAAACAAGAACTCCGCGATCACCTTAACAGGGAATACTTTGCCTATTCGTTAAGAAATCTCGTGAACGACAGGGCCGATGGTAATCAGGCCGAATTCTGTAGGCAACTAAAACTGCCAACCTGGCAACTGAAGAAGTGGCTTTACCAAGGACAGCGACCCAGCCTGCCGCAGCTGTTAATCCTGCTTGAACGACTTGGCCAAAGTCCGCTTTCATTCTTTAGCCAAGCAAGCGCGCCCGCACAGCCAATCACTAAATCAACCGCATCCCTTACTTACCATCGATCGAGCCGCCCATTACTCGATGCTCAGGCCAGAGCAGCACTTTCCCGCACATTGGAAATAGTGATTAACAGCACTCTGGACACGCGGTCACTGGCTGAAGTTGCAAAGTCAGTTGGGCGCACAAAATCCTGCATCAAATATTGGTTCCCGGCACAAGCACAAGCCATCCGAGAAAAGCACCACAAAGCAACCAGTGCGGCAGTACAAACCCAGTCAGATATTGACCGAAAAACGGTACTGAAAACCGTCCAAGATATTTCAGCTAATGGTACGTATCCAGGGTGTCGTCGGGTCAATGAGACGTTACGCAAGCACGGCCTGTCTCTTGCTCGTCCTGAATTAAAGGCTACTTACAAGCAAGCTGTGACAGTCAAGGAGAACTGTGATGAAAAAAGCAAAGAGTAGGAGGAAAGTACTGAACGTCTTTTACACGCGCCGACAAGCCAAGCTTTCTGCCAAGCTGAAGAAGATCATGGGATTTCAGTCCAGACTTGAACTTCCTGGCTATCTTGGTTGCGCGCATGACTGGCAACGAGATGGGCAGACTTTGACCGGTATTCGGTGGACTTGCAGTAAATGTTTGGGGACATATATAGGTTAGAACCTGAGCGGACTTTTTCTATAACCGGCCTTTTCAGCCGTTCAGGCCCTCGTTTCTGAACAGCTGCTCTAGCACACTAAGCTGACTGCGCAGTACCTAAGAAAACAGGGGCAACTCAGTTTGGCCACTTATGCGAGCTACCACTTCACGATGGAGTGGCGGATAAAATTTCACGCTTACGTAACTTATGCAATATGATTCTGGCGGCAATAAGATTTAATTGTTTTTATGTAGCGCATAGGTTGCGGTCGCAATGCTTCTTCCGGCCACAAGCAAGCTGCCGACAGCCAAGCTCAAAGCAGCCACCTAACCACTTTTATGTACGTTTGTATCTTGCATTAGACTGCTCACTCAAGCTCAACGATCCATAGGTGCAAAAAATGCAAGCCAAATGCATTGGTTGCCCTGCCCTCTAGGAGAAAGCATGAATGCATTAATTTGCGTACGGCGTTCGTTGATCATAAAGGCTGCCTTCGTGGCAGCAACAGTTCTGCTGGTGTCCAATGCCATGGCAGACACGCAGGTGCCTCGCTTTCCCGACAGCGCGCTAACTTTGGGCAGCGGGGTCAACCTATCCAAACCACTGGACACCCTACCAGCCTGTTTCTCGTTTAAGCGCACCCCGATTGACTCCAACGTGTCTTTGGACTACCGCTACTCGATCAAGGCTTACACCAGTGTCGATGAGGTGAAGCGGGCTAATCGAGTGGCAGGCTCCATTGGCGGCTCCGGGGTCACCATGTCGGCCCGCCTAGAGGGCTGGCGCAAGGCAGAGCGCACCGACAACCGTTCCGCTCTGTATGTCGTCATTGACGCAATCTACACAGGCCCACGCTATGAAGCCATGGGGATTGCTCCTTTGCCCAGCGTTAAATCTCTGTTCAAGTCCGGCAAGGCCGACGCCATCGTTGAGCGCTGCGGCACCCACATTGCCACCATGGAGCACAATCGCCAGTCGCTGCGCATGGTGATAAACCTCAGTCACATGGACTCCTGGGACAAGCAGGAAGTCTTTTCTAAGTTCAGTGCAAAGGGGAACTTTGGTCTCACCAAGGTCCGCGCCTCGGGAAGTTACGGCGCCTCGGTGGAGAAAACGGTGCGCGAGGACAATGAAAGTTTCGAGCTTGAGGGTACAGGCCGGGCGCCCGACATCGCCACGGTCACGAACCTCATGGGAAGCAAAGCCGGCGACCTCAAAGCCTTTGCCGAAGGGCTAAAACCCGTAATGGATTCTGCTGGCATGGGCACCAATGGGTCCTTCGTATCGTACGGGTTCACGGTACAACCCATCAAGGCCTTCTTAGAACTGGGAATCGAGATCGCCGACTCCAGTGAGCGGGTCCAGGCTTTAGCGGACCTCCAGGATCTGGAAGAGATGCTGGCTGCCGAAGTAGCCGATGTCAACACGGACCTCGCAGTGATGGGTTTGCCTGCAGCCGACATTAACAGTTTCAATGCCCGAAAGACCTTGCTCACCAGACGCTTGAGCGAAATGCGCGCTGACATGAAGCGTTGCCTGGTGGGCAAACAAACCCACGCAGCCGCTTGCGACAACCTGGTTTTCGATTGGAAAAACCGCATCACCGCAGAGCGTGGCCTCAAGGCTGATCTGTACACCACGAAAGACAGCGCCCAGATCGAAATGGGCCTGAACCTGCACACTGGATTCGCGGGAACCGTTACGTTGGGGCTGGAGTACGCCGGCCAGAACATCTGGCTTGACTCCTTCAAAGTCCTAAAGGGCTATACCCGTGTGCAAATCTTGCAAGCCAAGCTGAACACCAAGGCAGCGGGTGGCGCCCCAGAGCTTAGTGTCTTTAGCGAAGCTCCCCTGACCATGACCCTCTTGGGAGGGGTCGCTGCGATGTCGCGATTCCCGAAGGACGAATCCAATCGAGCTGACGCCATCTATTTGGGCTGCAACAACCTGTACATCGTTGACAAGGGAATGCACCCCTTTGGCAGCACCGGTTTCATGACCCAAGTGTCCAGCTCGGTCCCGCCGGACAGCTTGTGCGCATCCCAGGCTATCCCTGGTGGTCTATACATCGGTGCTGTACCCATTGGCGTTTACAACCCGCCACTGGACATCAAAACCCTTCCGGGTAACTATGTCAAAGTGACGCCCCCCAAAAACACGGCGCGACTGATACTGCGCATGACCGACAGTTACGGGTTCACGGTTACGACGGTGCTGGTTAATGACGCCCTGGCCAAGATGAACGAATTAGGGATGGCGCAATGGCAATGACCGCGAAGCAATGGGGTGGCTACGTGCTGGCCTTGGCACTAGGCCCGTGCCTTTATCAGACCGCATGGGCAGACTGCCCTGTGCCCCTGATCAACACACCGACGGCTGCCGCACAGAAGCTGGCCGTGCACGATCTCAATACCATTGCAAAATGCGACTCCAGTGACCCAAAACTGGACCAAAGCCCATGCAACATCTTCGTCAGCCGGGGTATCAAGATGCTGTATGGGGTGGAGGATTTCCAGACAGGCTCCGGCCACATGGATGCCAACCGCATTCTAAAATTCGTGAGCACCTCACCCAAATGGGGCCGAATTGGCAGCGTCAACGACAGTGACAACGGACTATGCGCCCAGGCCACCGCCAACGCTGGCTTGCCGGTGATTGCAATCAAGTCAGGAACGGTGCACGGTCATGTTGTGATGGTTATCCCAGGGCAGCCAGAAAAGTCCCTTTCGTTCGGGGTCATAGTCCCGAAGGCAGCAGGATTCTTTTTGGTGGAACCAGACAACCCTCCCAAAGACAAACCGCGATTTTTTATCGGAGGACAGCTTAGCGAGGGCTTTGGCGCAGAAGACTTCAAAAAGTCCACCTACTACTACCGCAAAGCAGCAAATTGATCCACCCAAGCACCATGCCGTTGTGCAATTAATTGGCATTTAAATTTATGCTGCTCGCCGTTACTAACACCTACCCCACCTTTTACTACAAGGGCTTCTCCTACATTTTGAATCTCCCCGATTTTAGTGGTCACACGTAGGACTGCTTTCCTCGCCAAAACAGTCGGAATTTTCAGACTAGTCAAATGTCGGCAAAAACCAAACTTCTGCCGCACATCACTTGAGAGGCTTCCAATATCCCGCTCAACGAATTTGCAGCATAAGCTTGCCTGCTGACGAAATGCACCAATAAAAAACCCTGATACTTTGGGTAAGTATCAGGGTTTCAATGAAAAACGCCCAACTTCTTTGTTAGCAGGAAGCATAACCTGTCTGTTCTGACAGTTTTATGCGTCCAGCTACAATGCGTCAGGCTTTTTCGTTTTACCTGGTGGACCGGAAGGGGATCGAACCCTCGACCTTCGCATTGCGAACGCGACGCTCTCCCAGCTGAGCTACCGGCCCGTAAAACTTAGGCGGCGGCAACCTCCACCGGCAGCAGGGAAGAACGCGGTACGCCGCGGCCTTCGCCCAAGGCCACCAGCAGTTCCTTCATGTCCAGGATCAGCACGATCTGGCCATTGGACAGGGTGGTCACCCCGGCCACGCCCTTGGGACGGAAGTCGTCGAGGGACTTGATCACGGCGTCTTCGCGGCCCATGAAACCGTCAATGGCGAGGATGAAAGTGTGTTCCGCCGTCTGCATCAGCACGCCGTAGCCGGGGATGCGGTTGGCCGGCCAGCCGACGAGGTAGGACAGGGGATAGATGGGCATCACTTCGCCCCGCACCACCATGGTGGCGCGCCCGCCGACTTCCTGGACGGCATTGATTTCGATCGGCAGGATTTCCCGCACCATGGAAAGGGGCACGGCGAAAGGCTGCTCTTCCAACTGCACCAGCAACACCGGCAGGATGGCCAGGGTCAGGGGCAGGGAAATGATGAAGGTCGTGCCCTTGCCCTGTTGGGACTTGATGTCGATGGAACCGTTGAGCTTCTGGATGTTGGTCTTGACCACGTCCATGCCCACGCCACGGCCCGACACGTCGGAAGCCACATCCTTGGTGGAGAAGCCGGGGAGGAAAATCAGGTTATAGCTCTGACGTTCGTCCATGGTGTTGGCTTCTTCGTCAGTGATCAAGCCCTTCTGCAAGGCCTTGGCGCGCAGTTTTTCCGGGTTCATGCCACGGCCGTCGTCGGCCACGATCAGGACGATGTGGTCGCCTTCCTGACGGGCCTCCAGGCGAACCTGGGACTTGAGGGACTTGCCGGCGGCGACCCGATCCTCGGTGGGTTCGATGCCGTGGTCCACCGCGTTGCGGATCAAGTGGATGATGGGATCGGACAGATCCTCGATCATGGTCTTGTCGATTTCGGTTTCTTCACCGACCAATTGCAGTTCCACATCCTTGCCCAGGGAGCGGGCCAGGTCGCGGGCGATCCGGGGATACTTCTGGAACAGGCGACCGATGGGCTGCATGCGGGTCTTCATGACCGCGTTCTGCAAATCCGACACCAGCAGGTCGAGCTGGCTGACGGCCTGGTCCAAGGCATGCAGGGTATCGGTGTCGTTGCGGCCGTTGAGGATGTCGGAGCGCAGCGAATTGAGCCGGTTCTTGGTCAAGCCGATTTCGCCGGACAGGTTGAGCACCTGGTCCAGCCGGGTTGTGTCGACGCGGATGGAATTGTCGCGGCTCTTTTCGGAATCACGACGGCCCACGACCGGCGCATTGCTCGGCTTGTCGGTGGCGCGACGGCCGATGGCGGCCTTGATGATCTGGTCGGGGGACTCACCCTTGACGTCGTGGTGCAGCGCGACCGCGGTCCCGGCGGCGGGAGCCGCAGCTTCGGGCGCGGCAGGCGCGCCGGTGACGGCAGAATACATCTGGTTCCAGTTGGGGGCGCCTTCACCCGCCGGCGCTGCGGGCGCCACCGGTGCGGCCGGCGCAGCAGGGGCTGCGGCCGGGGCGCTGCCGGCCTTCAATTCGCCGGCAATGGCGGCCTTGAGGCGGGCAATCAGGTTGGGATCGGCAGGACGGGGCTGTACGCCGCCCTCGAGGGAGCTGAACATTTCCCGCACGGTACCGGTGGCATCGAGGATGACGTCCATCATCTCCGGGGACACGTCCATTTCGCCGGTACGCAGCAGGTCGAACAGGTTTTCCGTCAAGTGGCACAGGGTGACCAGTTCAGTGGCATTGAGAAAACCGGCACCGCCCTTGATGGTGTGGAAGCCGCGGAAAATGTCGTTGAGCAAGCCCTTGTCCTGGGGGTTTTGCTCCAGGTCCACCAGCTTGTTGTCGACGCCGGACAGCAAGTCCGTCGCTTCCACCAGGAAATCCTGGAGAAGGTCTTCCATTCCTTGAAAGTCGCTCATTTTCCGCTCCTTCTTATCGGTCCGCCGGGCTTAGAAGCCCAGGCTTTCCAGCAATTCGTCCACCTGGGATTGGGTGGTCACCACATCGGTACGGCCGTCGGCATTGATGACGGGGCCGTTCAACAGGCCTTCGGGCGCCTCTGCTTTCCGCTCCTGGGGCATCGCTTCGATCAACACGGCCAACAACTGGCTTTCCAGGTTCTGGGCGATCTCCACCACTTTCTTGATGACCTGCCCCGTCAAATCCTGGAAGTCCTGGGCCATGACGATTTCCATCAACTGGGCATTGACCGCCTTGATCTTCGTCGGGCTGTCATGGAAATAAGCCCGGGTATCGGCCGCCAGCGCCTTGAAGTCGTCCACCGACAACTGGTTGGCGAACATACGGTCCCAGCGCGCGGCCAAGCCTTCGCTGCCGGCCAGCAGTTCGTCCTGCATGGGTTTGGCGGTTTCGGCGGCGTTGAGCACGCGGCTTGCCGCCTGCTCGGTCATTTGGGCGATGTAATTCAGCCGTTGCCGCGCATCAGGCACCATCTGCCGGGCGGATTCCTCCAGCATCTTGTCGTAGCCCAACTCCCGCATGCTGTCGTGGAGCTGCCGCGCCAGGTTGCCCAGGCGGTTGAACACCACTTCGTCATGGGAGCCGCTCGGCGCGGGCGCGGGGGTTCCCGGCTCAGCCACATCGGCCGACACGCTGTCGAAGAGGGCTTGCAGATCGTCGGAATCGCCGGAGGCATCGGGCTCGACGACCGGTGCGGTCGGGGCTGCCGGGGGGCTGGCGATCGTATCGAACAACGCCTGGAGGTCGTCGGAGTCGCCCGACTCATCAAATTTGACGGGTTT
The DNA here is from genome assembly GCF_054658675.1 of Denitratisoma sp. agr-D3. NCBI lineage: Bacteria > Pseudomonadati > Pseudomonadota > Betaproteobacteria > Nitrosomonadales > Sterolibacteriaceae > Denitratisoma > Denitratisoma sp. agr-D3. Next base: position 127,379 of record NZ_BAAGIA010000005.1, read on the forward strand.
GACCATGATGGATTCAGACTCCCATCTTTTCGAAGATCTTGGTCATCTTCTCGTTCAGGGTGGCTGCCGTGAAGGGCTTGACGATATAGCCAGACGCGCCAGCCTGAGCCGCGGCAATGATGTTTTCCTTCTTCGCCTCGGCGGTAATCATCAACACCGGCAGATGCTTGAGGGCGGGGTCGGCACGGACAGTCTGCAACAGGGTCAGGCCGTCCATGTTCGGCATGTTCCAGTCGGAGACGACGAAATCGAAACTGCCGGCCTTGAGCTTTTGCAGGGCAATGGCACCGTCTTCCGCCTCTTCCACATTGGTGAAGCCCAACTCCTTGAGAAGGTTACGGACAATGCGACGCATGGTGGAAAAGTCGTCCACCACCAGAAACTTGATCTTGCTCGGATCCGCGGGCATTAAAAATTCTCCAGGTTTCAGTCTCTTTGGGATTTCAACAACAGGGGACGCAGGGTATCCGCCAATGCGTCGGCATCAAATTTGGCCACGTACTGATCCACCCCCACGCTCTTGCCCATGGCCCGGTTGGCCTCGGAAGAGAGGGAGGAGTGCATCACCACCGGAATACCTTCGAAACGGACGTCGGACTTGATGTTCTTGGTCAGCACGTAACCGTCCATTTCCGGCATTTCGGCGTCCACCAGGATCAGGTCCAATTCGTCATGGACGGCGCGGCCGGTCTGCTGCGCAGCGGCGGCCATGCCGGCCAGGCGGGTCCAGGCTTCCATGCCGTTCTGCGCATGCTTGTGCTTGACGCCAAGCTTGTCCAGCACCTCGGCAATCTTCTTGCGGGCGACGGAGGAGTCATCCACGAAGAACACGTTGAGTTCATGGGCGTCATGGATCGGCTCGATCTGCCCCACCATGGCTTCGCCGAAGGTGTTGGCCATGATCTGCTCCACATCGACGATGGAGACCAGCTTGCCGTCGGGCAGCTCGGTGATGGCGGTGATGTAGGCATGGGCACCGCTGGTGACGGCCTCGGGAGCCCGCACCTTGTCCCATTCCACGCGAATAATGCGATCCACGCCGTGGACCAGAAAGCCCAGGGTGCGCTTGCTGTACTCGGTGACCATCATCGACTGGCCCAGCCCCGGCGGGGCGTCGCCCAGGCCCATGGCACGGGAAAGGGAAACCACAGGAATAACGTTGCCACGCAGGCTGATCAAACCTTCCACGCCTGCCGGCATATTCGGGGTCTTGGTGATCGACGGGGTTTTGCTGACCTCGCGGACCTTGAAGACGTTGATGCCGAAGATTTCGTGGGTACCCAGTTCGAATAGCAGAATCTCCATCCGATTGGACCCCGCCAGCTTGGTACGGGCATCGACCGTATCCAGCAGGGAATTGTTGGGATTGTCAGCGTTGGCGGCAGAAACAACAGCGTTCATGGTTTACTCCCCTCAGGCGTTCGCCGCCGCGGCGGCGCTGGCGGCGCTGGCCGCGGCACTCTGGCGCAGGATGCGGGTCAAGGTGTCGGCCAAGCGTTGCGGCTCGAATTTGGCCACATATTCATCGACGCCGACGGAAATGCCCAATTGTTGATTGGACAAGGAGGAAAGCGAGGAATGCATCAGGACCGGCACTCCGGCAAAGCGGGGGTCGGACTTGATATGCTTGGTCAGGATGTAACCGTCCATTTCGGGCATTTCCACGTCGGTCAGGACCAACTGGAGAATATCCCGCACGCGGCGACCGGCAGCCTCCGCATGGTTGGCGATCTTTTGGAGTTCATCCCAGGCGGCCCGGCCATTGATGGCGCCGATGTGCTTGACGCCCAGCGCGGTCAAGGTCCGCTCGATCTGGTTGCGGGCGACGGAAGAGTCATCCGCGTAGAAAACGGTGAAGTCGTTGTTTTCCAAGGGTTTGATGGCCTTGAACAGGAACTGGTCATCGTACTTGGTGGTTTCCGCCAGCACGCGCTCCACGTCGAGCAGCATGACCAGGCGGCCATCGGGCAATTCGGTTACCGCGGTCACCAATCCGCCCAGGTTGCTGGTCAGCATTTCGGGCGGGACACGCATCTGGGACCAGTCCAGGCGGAGGATGGTATCCACCGACTCCACTAGGAAGCCCTGGGTATGACCGGCATATTCCGTCACAATCATGATGTCCCGGGTCGCGGAAGAGTCCATTTCGACGTATTGGGCCAGATCAACCACCGGCACCAGGGCACCACGCAAGCTGACCATGCCCTTGACGGAACTCGGCATATCCGGCGCCGACGTGATCTGGGGAGTCCGCATCACTTCGCGGACCTTGAACACGTTAATGCCAAATGTTTCCTTACGCCCCGTACGCTGGTCGGTGCCGAGGGAAAAAAGCAGGATTTCCAGCTTATTTGTCCCGGCCAAACGGGTACGAGCATCGATATTTTTCAGTAATTCGGACATTTCTTAGCCTTTCAACGAAAGCCGCCGTTCTGCGGCTTGTCGCACCAGATGGCAATCTTACGCGATTTTCACTTTTTTTCGCGGGAGCCCAAGCCTTGTCCGCCCCCTCACCTGCACAGCTATGAGGATAGCTTGCTTCCGCTCAAGTCATCCATCATGACCGGCAAGCGGACACGGATCTGGTTGCCTTCCCGGTTGAACTCCATACCGGTGGTCAAGGAGGCCACCAGGGCCAGGCCCCGCCCGTAGGGCAGGGGGTTGTCCTCGGTGGCCTGCACCAGGTTCAGCCGGCCATGGTCGAAACCTGGGCCGCTATCGGTGCAGGTAATCGTCAACAGGGGGCCATCCGGCCCCATTGTCTGGCTCAAGGACAAATCAATACGCCCATGCCCCAGCGCGGAGAGGCGCCGCGACCGTTCCTCAAGGAAAATACCCATGCCATCCGGCCCCAGCTTGAGGGTGGAATCCATGCCCAGCACGCCGTGATCCAGGGCGTTGTTGTAGAGCTCGGACAAAATGACAAACAGCACGCCGCCCATGGCCCGGGTGGAGACGAACTGCCCGACCCCACCCAGCAGCAGGGGGACGACGTCCACCGTGCGCATTTCCTCGGGACCGATGGACAGATTCAGGGACCATTCGCCGCCATCGGTGCTGCCCCGCTGGGCCACGACCCGTTCTTGGAGCGGCGCCGCATGCTTGCGGCAATCCACCAGCAACAGGGATGCATCGCCCTGGATGGCCGATGACGGGGGAAATCCTGTGCCCGCCCAGGCGCTGAATTCGGGATAGCCCTGCTGGCGCAGCCAGCCGAGGAAATCCTCGGCCGAGCCCGCGCCGATCTGGTGCAATAAGGCACGGGACCCCAGGGCCAGGTACTCCACCCCCAGGGATGTCCATACCTCGGCTTCCACGACGAACTGCTCTGGCGCGACAACTCCCAAGCCCGGATGTACCTTGGTGGGAAAGGACACCCCGCCCTGGGGGGCAATGAGGATGGGTACCGACGCCCCGCTATTCCACACCTGGATGACCCCATCATTGAAGTCTACGGACACCATGGATACCGACAAGGGGTGGCCGTCGGGATAAAACCGGAACAAGCGGGCATTGGCCTCGCGCAAGATGGCGTCGATCCCGTAGCCTTTTTCCGTCATCCGGTAAAACGGAGCAATCACGGGGAAGGCACTGACAGCGGCAAGGGTATTGCGCCGCATGTCATCCACGTACATGACATGCAGCCCCTGGGCCGGCGTCCGGGCAACCAGGAGAAAATCGCTGCCCAGCACGTCACTGGAGCGGCTCCAATAGCGGACTGCCCGATCGACTGGCCGCTCGCCGTTGATGAATTGATCGAGCATCTGCCGCACCAGGCGATGCTCGCCATCGATCAGGCACTCAAGCTCGCCCACCTGTCGGACCAATTGGGCATGGGTACGGTCATGGGCGCGATTGGCCTCGACCAGGGCCAGCAGCGCAAGCACTGGCGCCGTGGAAACCGGAGCGGGCAAGGGAAGCACGTGATTGGCGTCGGGCGTCTGATCCGCCCCCAGCAGCAGGCAGAAAAGTCCGCTCTGCCGGCATGCGTCAAATAAACCTGAAAGGGCTTTTCCCTCTACCCATGCCGCATCCGCCAGCACGGCATCTGTTTCCGGGGGTAGCTGGACGCCATCGGCAACCGTGGCGTGACGGACGACGACATGCCCGGTCCGGTTCAGCTCGGCAACCAATCCTTCATGGGAGGAGGCTGCCGCTACGAGGAGGATATTCATGCCCCCTCTCCCCGTCGCACTTAGGATATGGCGAACAATTTGCCGAAATTGGCGATATCCAGCACCTGACGTACGGCGCCTTTGCAGTTCACCAGGGTCACTTCCTTGCTCGTGCCGCGGGCCTTGTCGCGCAACATCAGCAACATGCCCAAGGCCGAGCTATCCAGATAGTCCACTCCTGCCATATCGACCGAGATTTCCCGCACCGACATCAACGGCAACACACCTTCCACGCATTCACGGAATTCGCGGTGGCTGTTGAAATCGAACCGGCCCTGCAACCGAACCACGGCACGGCCATCAGCGGTTGTCACACTGGTCTGCATGAGTTACTCCTGAAAATGCATCTATTTATGGCTTCAAGTATACCCCGCGGCCTCAGCCCTTGCGCAAGCGGGCCAGCAACCTTCCGGCGATCTCGGTCAAGGGCGCCACATCATCCAGGGCGCCCAATTCAGCGGCAGCCCGGGGCATGCCATAAACCACGCAACTGTCCTTGTCCTGGCCGATATTCCAGGAACCGGATTGGTGCATGGATACCAGGCCTTCGGCGCCATCCCGGCCCATCCCGGTGAGGATGACGCCCAGGGCATTACGCCCAGCTTCGGCGGCTACAGCACGGAAAAGCACATCGGCGGCGGGCCGATGCCGATTGACTGGCTCGGTGCGGGCCAACTCCGTGACGTAGCCCGCGCCCTGGCGGCGGATCAACAAGTGGGAATGGCCCGGCGCCAAATAGGCGTGGCCCGGTTGCAGCTTTTCCCCGCCCTTGGACTCCACCACCGTCAACTTGGACAGGGTATTCAGGCGCTGGGCAAACGATGGGGTGAAGGTTTCCGGCATGTGCTGGACCATGACGATCGGCGGCATTTCCGCGGGCAGGGCGGTCAACACGGTCTTGATCGCCTCGGTCCCCCCCGTCGAGGCGCCGATGGCAATCACCTTATCCGTCAGCACCTTAGCCGGCAATCGACTGCCGCCATCATCCTTGCCCGGAGGGGACGCCGTGGCGGAATCGGGGGTTGGCCGACGGCGCGGGGTGGCATAGGCGGCGCGGATCTTGTCGCGGATATCGTCCCCATAGGCCGACAGGGCCGCCGGATTTTCCCCGTGGGGCTTCGCCACAAAATCCACCGCCCCAAGCTCAAGGGCCTGCAGGGTTGCGTCGGAGCCCCGAGCCGTCAGGGAGGAAATCATGATCACCGGCATGGGCCGGAGCTTCATCAGCCGCGCCAGGAATTCCAGCCCGTCCATCTTGGGCATTTCGACGTCCAGGGTCAGCACGTCGGGATTGAGTTCCTTGATCATCTCCTGGGCGATGAGGGGGTCGGGAGCAGCCCCCACGACCTCGATATCCGGCGCGGCGCCGATGATCTCGGTCAGCAAGCGACGCATCAACGCAGAGTCATCGACAACCAAAACCTTGATGGGCACGTCTATTTCCTAATTGAAGGGTTCCACAATGCCTGCGGGCGGCATGGCATGACGGCGAATGACGCCGATGGCGCGCAGGGATCGGCACCGCCCTGGGTGCGGCGGCCCATGGCCAGATCAGCACCGAGGTTCACGCCGACTCACCACTCTTGCGTTTTCTCTCGGTGTGTTCGTACACCGTCTTGCCCAGGGAGTGGAACAGGTCGGCCGCATGGAGAAAACTTTCGGAGTGCCCGGCGAACAACAGGCCATCGGCCTTGAGCAGGGGTTTGAATTTCTTCAGGATCGCGTATTGCGTCTGCTTGTCGAAATAAATCATCACATTCCGACAGAATAAGGCATCGAAGGGACCCTCGACGCCTGCATAGCGGGCATCCAGCAAATTGACGCGCTGGTAGGTGATCAATGCCTGTAGCTCGGGCCGGACCCGGGACAGTCCCTCCTTGCCGCTGGCGTCCTTGATGAAGAATTTTTGCAGACGGTTAGGCGATAGTTTTTCCGTGCGATCCCGCCCATAGACGCCTTGTCGTGCCGTGTTCAGAACGCTGGTGTCGATGTCGCTGGCGATGATCGACACCGGTGGATTCAGGGTATTGAAAGCCTCGCAGGCGGTCATCGCCAGGGAGTAAGGCTCCTCGCCGGTGGATGCGGCGGAACACCAGATCCGATAGGGCCGCTGCCGGCTCTCCTTCATGTGCTGGGCCAACACGTCGAAATGATGGGCCTCGCGGAAAAAATAAGTCAGGTTGGTGGTCAGGGAATTCACAAAGATTTCCCATTCCTTCGCATCGCCCTTTTCCAGAACCGTCAGATACTGGGCGAAGGAAGGCAGCCCCAGGGCCCGCAAGCGCCGGACCAGACGGCTGTAAACCATGTCCCGTTTGATGGGGGCCAAGGCGATGCCCGCATGGTCGTAAATAAGTTTGCGCACCCGCTCGAAGTCGGCGTCGGTGAACACGAATTCGCGGTCGTCTTTTTGTCCTGTAATCACGCCGTCACCTCTGTCGTCGAGAACGCCATTGCCCGTCGGTTGTGGTCGAAAGTCCGCCCCAGCTTAGTCACGGGAACAGCATGGCCATTGCGCCCAGCTTGGGCATCAAGCAGACAGGAAGGGAGGCCCGGATTCAAACGGAACAAAAATACCGTGGCCACGACAACGCACACCGCCCCTGGCGCAGCAATGCCGCTCGACATGCCGGACGAGATCACGAGCGCAGACCAAGCAGCCGCCGCTAACGCGATGGCGACCTTGCCGATGCGCCTCCTGTATGCGCCCATTTTTCTCCCGCTGTTATTTATTGTTGTTAACTGCAATGCCCGGTACCTGCGTCGTGATGACGCGCCGCGCTAGGGCGCCCCTTGCAAAGCCTCCGCCGCGCGACCGCCGCTGCCCACCTCGGTCACGTTACCGTCGCGCAGGATCGCCTCCTCGGTTTTTTTGTTCATCACGATGATGCTGATCCGGCGGTTGGTCGGATTGTAGGGATCGGTTTTATCGTAAAGGATGGTGGAAGCCAGCCCGACTACCCGCATCACCTTGTTCTCGGCCATGCCCCCGGCCAGCAATTCCCGGCGGGAAGCATTGGCGCGGTTGGTGGACAGCTCCCAATTGCCGAACCCCTTGTCGCCGCCGGCATAGGGCGTCGCGTCGGTATGCCCCGAAAGGGAGATCCGGTTTTCCACCCGGTTCAATGCGCGTCCCATTTCCCGCAGGATCTGCTGGGCGTAAGGCTTGAGCTCGGAACTAGCAGAGTCGAACATGGGTCGGTTCTTTTCATCCACGATCTGGATGCGCAGGCCTTCCGAAGTGATGTCCAGCAACAACTGGTTCTTGTACTGTTTCAGGGAAGGATTGGAGTCGATCATGGTCTCCAAATCGGCCTTCAGGCTTTCCAGGCGCTTCTTTTCCAATTGTTCGAGGTCGGTCTTCAGAGAGTCGAGGTCCACCTTCGGCTTGGCGCCATCATCTCCCCGCTGAACCTGGCCATGGGAGCGGGTGAGGTCCTCCCCGCCGCCCTGAATGATGGACGATTCGTCGCCGGCGCCGGAACCGCCGAACAAGGCCACCTTGAGCGGCGTGTTGAAGTAGTCGGCGATGCCCTTCAAGTCGCCCTGGGACGTGGAACTCAGCAGCCACATCAGCAGGAAGAAGGCCATCATCGCGGTCACGAAGTCGGCGTAGGCGATTTTCCATGCGCCACCGTGGGCCGCGCCGCCGCCCTTCTTGATCTTTTTGACTACGATTGGCTGTTGGGTATCGTCGCTCATGGTCAAGCTGCCCGTATCGTCTTACCGCTTCCCGACGGACGGCACTGCCGCCCGTCGCCCGCGGGCTTATTTGCCCTTACGGCTCTTGAGGTCGTCTTCTAGTTCGCGGAAGCTGGGCCGGTCGCTGGAGAACAGCACCTTGCGCCCGAATTCCACGGCCACCTGGGGAGCGTAGCCGTTCATGCTGGCCAACAGCACCACCTTGATGCAGGAGTAGATTTTGCTGCCCTCTTCCACCTTCTGCTCCAACTGGCTGGCGATGGGGGAAACAAAACCGTAGGAAGCCAGGATACCGAGGAAGGTCCCCACCAAGGCGCCACCGATCATCTTGCCCAGCACCGCCGGCGGCTCGCCCACGGAGCCCATCACGTTCACCACGCCCATCACCGCCACCACGATACCGAAAGCCGGCAAACCATCGGCGGTCTTCGACATGATGTGGGCCGGCAGGTGGGCCTCCTGGTGGTGGGTTTCGATTTCGATGTCCATGAGGTTCTCGATCTCGAAAGCATTCAAGTTACCGCCCACCATCATCCGCAGGTAGTCGGTGATGAAGTCCATCACGTGGTGATCCTGGGCGATATTGGGGTACTTGGAAAAAATGATGCTGCCTTCCGGGTTTTCAACGTCCGACTCGATGGACATCAACCCTTCCTTGCGCACCTTGGAGAGAATTTCGTAGAGCATGGCCAACAAGTCCATGTACAAGGCCTTGTTGAAATGGGAGCCCTTCAGTACCGAGGGCAATGCCGCCAGTGTCGCCTTGATTGCCTTGGTGCCATTGCCGGCGATGAAGCCGCCCGTCATCAAGCCGATGATGGCGAGGTACTCCATGGGCACGAACAGGGCGGCCAGACTTCCGTGAACAGCATAGGTGCCTACCGATGCGGCCAAAATGACCACATAGCCGATCAACAAAAACATCTACACCTCCACTTAGCACCCATCATGCAGCCGGGACAGGCTGCGCCTTTTCGACACGCTCAGCGCTCAATAATAGCCTCAAACCACGGCTCGGCACTATCACCAACCGGGTAAACCCCAAGCAAAACGGGGTGTCGCCACAACAGCAGACACCCCGCATCAAGGAAACAGCCAATAATCAATAGCTTATACGGCAGCCGCAATCACTTTCCGCGTCTTGCCGGCGCGAGCCGGCATGTGGCACAGACCGCAGACGTAGCCCTTGGTCGGATCAAAGGCGTGGGTCACGAATTCACCACCGCACTCCTTGCACGTGGCCATTTGCAGCATATTGGCCTCGAAGAAACGCACCATGGTCCAGGCCCGGGTCAGGGACAGCACGGTTTCCATGCCGCCCCGCTTCACTTGCTCCAGATACATGCGATAGGCCTTGATGATCAACTCCAGGCCCTTGAGATTGGTGTTTTTCTCGAAGAAGCGGAAGTAAGCCATGAACAAGGAGGCATGGATATTGGGCTGCCAGGTCATGAACCAGTCCGTGGAGAAAGGCAGCATGCCCTTGGGAGGGGACTCGCCCTTCACTTCCTTGTACAGCTTCAACAAGCGTTCCCGGGACAACTTGGTCTCGGCTTCCAACAATTGGAGACGGGCGCCCAGCTCGATCAGTTCGATGGCCAGGCGGATGTCGCGGGCTTCCAGGATGACGGACTTGTTACGCATGGCGGCGGCCTCAGGCGACGGCTTCCACCGGCTTGCCGGCGGCGAGGATGGCGGCGTGGATATGGCCGACGCCACGATCCCGCTCGTGATTGGAGAGCAGGTTCAGCAACAGGCTGTCGTTGAAGCGGAAGCTGCACAAGAGCATGTCGGAACCGGCCATTTTCAGTACTTGCCCGGGAGTCAGGCGATCCAGGATGTCAGCCACTTCCTCGCTGATACCCAGACGAAAGATGGCGGCCTCGCGGTCGGCCCGGACCATGCTTTGGGCCAACATCAGGTAGGCGAGATTGACTTCCTTGATATCGTTGTAGGTGTCCGTCGCGGTCATCGTGCACTCCTTGAGAATTAGCCCCTAAGTGATTGAGGCAACGGGCGCATTCTCGGTGCACCGCAAAAAGTGCACTAGCGGTGGACTGCGGGATATTTCGTAGGAAAGCAGTAGACCTCCGATGTAGGAATATTCCTACATAGAGCGTCAACTACATGATTGGGTTTACCTTTTCACCGCTTGCACGGCAAAGTGCCCGAAGACCGGAATCTGGCTGTCGATCATTTTTTTGTATTCGCCAGACCTGTTTCCCCGCAATCTGAAGAGGTGTGCATGCTACCCAGCGGGGGTGACGGCCAATTAAACAATCAAGCCCCAAAGCCTGCCGGAAATCCCTGGTTCAGAACCTCGCCGATCGGCTAACCACGGGGGTTTCCGTCATCCGTTAGCAGATGAATCGACGGCAGAAAGGGAAGGAAGCTGGAGGGAAACCGTGCAATTGCGACCTTTGCCCTTGGCCAGGCGGGCGCCCTCGTCGGCCGCCTTGATCAAATCGTCGGGCCGGGCCATGGCAGGCAGTCGCTGCGCCACGCCGATACTGACACTGCACCGCACGACGCCCCCATCCACCACCACTTTCAGGGCCGCCACCGCCTGCCGTACCCGCTCGGCACAGACCATCGCCGCGTCCAGATCGGTGTTGGGACAGATGGCCAGGAATTCGTCCCCGCCGAAACGGCAGACCACGTCCTCCAGCCGCAAGCCGGTCTTGATGGCCTGGGCGGTTTGCTTGAGCACCGCGTCGCCCACGTCATGGCCATGGTTGTCGTTGACGGGCTTGAAGTTATCCACGTCGATCACCAGGCAGGCCAACGGATTGCCGCTACGGGACGAGGCCGCCCAATCCTGCTGCAAGCGGGCCATGGCGTAACGCCGGTTGGGGAAACCGGTGAGGAAGTCGGTCAACGCCACTTGTTGCAATTTGCGATTGGTCACCGCCAGTTCGGCGGCAAAACGGCGGATATCGTCCCGATCCCGCTCCACTTCGTTCTGTAACTTGATCACCCGCTGCCCCGCCCGCAGACGGGCGGTGAATACCCGGGGGTTGAGGGGCTTGGTCATGAAGTCGTCAACACCGCACTCGAAAGCCTCCACCAGGGCGTCGTCGGTTTCCAGGGCCGTCAGGATCATGATGTAAACGCCGCGTCCGGACGGGGAGTCGCGCAGGGCGCGGGTCAGCTCGGGGCCGTTCATGCCCGGCATCATCCAATCGGTGATCACCATTTCCGGCTGGATCTCCCGGGCCAACTCCAGGCCCCGCAAGCCATCCTCGGCCTCGAAAACCTCGTGCCCCACGTCCGCCAGCAGCTTGCGCAACAACAGCCGCGTGGCGTTGTCATCCTCCACCAGCAGCACCCGCAGCCGGTAGCCCTCCTGGCCGCCCTTCAACAACAACCCATCGCTGACCTGGGGCGGGGAAGGCATGCTGGAAAGATCGACGAAGGGGGGCATGTCCTTGGCCGGAATGTGCAACAAGGCGCCCCACTCCTTCCATTCCTTCGCCACCTTGTCGCAAATGACCATGATGGCCTCGGCGTCCAGCGAAAGCCGGCCGGCCAACATGAACAGCTTGGGCATCATGTGGCGCCACTCGGTTTCCGGCGCCAGGCAGATATCGGCCACGTGGCCGGCCAGGGCCAGGGCCATGGTCAGGTGCAGGGCCCGGCTGCCTTCCTCGAAGCGGGCCCGGTCCGGCGTCTCGCAATACAGCACGGGGTCGGTGAAGGCCTGGGGCAGTCCCCAGTCGCCGAGCATGGCTGCCGCCAACTGGCCGTGGTTGAGGGCGAAGACCTTCTCTTCCGCTGCCAGCAGGACCTCCGCGTCACGGCCGGCACAATCCTTCAACAGCCGCGAATACTCGTCGGGGAACAGGGTGGCCAGCGCCAGGTTGCCCACGCCGGCCAGCAGGCCGACGCAGAATGCCTCGTCCGCCACGGCGCCACGGGTACGCTGCATCAGGGCCTGAAGGGCCAGGCCGTTCACCAGGGAATGGGACCAGAAATACTGGTAATCGAAGGCCTCGCACTTGCCGCTGCCGTAATTGGCCAGCAGGGAGAAGCCCAGGGCCAGGGTCCTCACCGAGGCGATGCCCAGTACCGACAGCGCATCGGGGATGGAGGCCACGGGCCGGCGGCCCGCCGCCTGGGCGGAATTGGCCGCCTTGATCAAACGCCCGGCAAACGCCGGGTCGGCGCCGATGGCTTTGGCCAACTCGCTGAGGGGCACATCCTCTTTTTGCGTCAGGCGGATGATGGCCAGGGCCGCCCCCTTGGGGGACGGCAACTCGCCGGTCGCGCGCAATTGCTCGAATTTAGCGGTATCGATGGGTGTCATGGAATAACGGTTTGCCCTACGGATGGATGCGTCGCGCCCACGGCAAACCCTTGCGGCCTCCCTGCACACCCGACAGCCTTATACAAAATCAATATTATCATGCCGTTATCAAGTCTCGCCAAAGACAGGCAGCGGTCAGACCGCCTGGGGCCGGGGTTAGAATCGCCAGATCATGCACCCCGCCGTCCATTATTGTTCCGTCTGCGGCTCACCGGTACAACAGCTCGTTCCCCCGGGGGACACCAAGCTGCGCCATGTCTGCCCGAGCTGCCAGACGATCCATTACCAGAACCCCCGCATCGTGGCGGGCACCCTGCCGGTCTGGCAGGACAAGGTCCTGCTCTGTCGCCGCGCCATCGAACCCCGCCACGGCTACTGGACACTCCCCGCCGGCTTCATGGAAAACGGCGAGAGCCTGGAGCAGGCCGCCGAGCGGGAAACGGCGGAAGAAGCCGGTTGCCGCATCCAACTGGAAAACCTGTTCGCCGTGGTCAGCATTCCCCACATCCACCAAGTGCATTTTTTCTACCGCGCCGAACTGCTCAGCCCGGACTGCCACCCCGGCGAGGAAACCTTGGAAGCCGCCCTTTTCCCTGAAGCCGACATCCCCTGGCCGGACCTGGCCTTCCACTCCGTCCGCTACGCCCTCGAACGATTCTTCGCCGAACGCCGCCAAGGCGCCCGTCTGCTCCACAGCACCACCCTGAATCCTACGGCGCCAGACTGAAGCTCACCGGCAACACCAGGGAAAACGCCTTGCCCTGCAAGGACTCGGGCAATACCGCGCGGCGTGCGCCCTGGTCCATCATGGCCAACGCCGCCTCGTCCAGGGCGGCGTGGCCGCTGGAGCGTTCCAGGCTGACGCGCACCGCCCCCTGGGTCAGCACCGCAACCCGTAGTTCCGCCGTACCCTGCCACCCCGCCTGGGCCGCTGCGGGCGGATAGCGCCAGAATGGCCGGGCTTGCACGGCCAGGGCCATGCGGTAGCCCCGCATGCCTTCCGCATCCAATACCGCATCACTGGATGAGGGCTCGGCACCTGGCGCCCCATTACCCCGTCGCTCCGGCGCCGCGCGGGCCAAGGTCGGCACGTTGGTCGACGGCCGATCCGCGGACGGTGTCGTCACCGGTCTTGGCAGGGTCGTGGCGGGAAGGGGAAGCTGGGAGGGCTGGGAAGACGACAGGGCCACCAGGGTGGCCCGCAGCGGCGCGCTTCCCGCCCGCCGCCAGGTCGCCGCGAAGAAATCCGGTTCGGGCATCAGCAGCCAGGCGTGCAACACCAGGGAAGCCGCCAGGGCACGCAACAGAGGAAGGCGCAAAATAGTCCTGTATTCTCCGATGGGCAAAGCCATAAGTCTTTGTTAGGCTAAGGCAATATCAGGATTCTAGGTGATCCCCATGCGTGCGATACCCCTGATTCTCACGTTGGACCAACACGGCGTACCCCACCGCTGGGTGCACTGGCAGCACGCCTGTTTCTATTACGCCAAGGACCTGGTGGCCTGGACCATCGGCGAGCACAGCTTCACCGTCCATGGCGGCATCAACCGCCTAACCGGTGAACGCTCGGAAATCCGCACCAACAGCATCATCGCCATTCGCGGCAAGGCCCTGGGCGGGCGCTCCCTGCACCAGGTGCCGCCCCTCACCAACCGGGAACTGTTCCAGCGCGACCGCCATATCTGCGCCTATTGCGGCGAGGAACTCCCCGGCAGCCGCCTGACCCGGGACCACGTGCATCCCGTCTCCCAGGGCGGCAAGGACATCTGGATGAACGTGGTGGCCGCCTGCCGCTCCTGCAACCAACGCAAGAGCGGCCGCACCCCGGAACAGGCGCGGATGGAATTGCTTTATGCCCCCTACGTGCCCAACAAGGCCGAGTACCTGATCCTCTGCAATCGCAGCATCCTGGCGGACCAGATGGATTTCCTCGCCCGCCAGGTGTCGCCCCACAGTCGCCTGCGCCTGCCGGTCGCGGCCTGATTCACCGACAGGGCAAAGCCCCTGTCAAAAACATGGGCGACGCCATCGGCACAAAGCCTTAAAATCCGGCCCCTTACGATTTCCGGGCGCACTCGCGCCTGCGTGCTCCGCTCCCCATGGAACCCAAATCCCTCACCTCCTGGCGCCCCTACTGGGCCAAGCGTTTCGGCACCGCGCCCTTCCTGCCCATGAGCCGGGCGGAGATGGACCAGCTCGGCTGGGATTCCTGCGACGTCATCCTGGTCACCGGCGACGCCTACATCGACCATCCCAGCTTTGCCATGGCCCTGCTGGGGCGGCTGCTGGAAACCCAGGGCTTCCGCGTCGGTATCCTCAGCCAGCCGGACTGGCACAACGCTGACGATTTCAAGAAGCTGGGTAAGCCCAACCTCTACTTCGGCATCACCGCGGGCAACATGGATTCCATGGTCAACCGCTATACCGCCGACCGCAAGATTCGCAGCGACGACGCCTACACCCCCAACGCCGAGCCCAACAAACGGCCGGACCGGGCGGTGATCGTCTATGCTCAACGGGCGCGGGAAGCCTACGGCGACGCCAACATCGTCATCGGCGGCATTGAAGCCTCCCTGCGCCGCATCGCCCACTACGACTACTGGTCGGACAAGGTACGCCGCTCCATCCTGCCCGACAGCAAGGCCGACCTGCTGCTGTTCGGCAATGCCGAACGGGCCCTGGTGGAACTCACCCACCGCCTGGCCAAGGGCGAGCCCATCGAACACATCCGCGACCTGCGCGGTACGTCCTTCATGGTGCCGCGCAACTGGAAACCGGCGGAAGACTGGGTGGAAGTGGACTCCACCACCGTGGACATGCCGGGTCGGGTGGACGCTCACCCCGATCCCTACGCCATGAGCCAGGGCTCGACGGGACAAACGGCAGCCCCCAGTAATGGGGCCGATGGCGGCATCCACCCCATCCGCATCATCCCCGTGGCCGAACGGGTCGCCGCCCGCAAGGCGGCCCGTTCCCATCAGGTCGTGCGCCTGCCGTCTTACGACCGGGTCGCCGAAGACCCGGTGCGCTACGCCCACGCCAGCCGCACCTTCCACCTGGAAGCCAACCCCGGCAATGCCCGGGCCTTGGTCCAGGGCCATGGCGACCGGGACGTGTGGCTCAACCCGCCCCCCATTCCCCTCACCACGGCGGAGATGGACCACGTTTTCGGTCTGCCCTACGCCCGCAATCCTCATCCCAGTTACGGCGACGCCAAGATTCCGGCCTGGGAAATGATCCGTTTCTCGGTGAACATCATGCGCGGCTGCTTCGGCGGCTGCACCTTCTGCTCCATCACCGAACACGAAGGCCGCATCATCCAGAGCCGCTCGGAGGAGTCCATCCTCCGCGAGATCGAGGAAATCCGGGACAAGACCCCCGGCTTCACCGGCGTCATCTCCGACCTGGGCGGCCCCACCGCCAACATGTACCGGCTGGCCTGCAAGGACAAACAGATCGAGTCCTCCTGTCGCCGTCTGTCCTGCGTCTATCCCGGCATCTGCGAAAACCTGGGCACCGACCACGGTCCGCTGATCCAGCTCTACCGCAAGGCCCGGCAACTGCCCGGCGTGAAGAAGATCCTGATCGGCTCCGGCCTGCGCTACGACCTTGCGGTGAAATCGCCGGAATACATCAAGGAACTGGTCACCCACCACGTCGGCGGCTACCTCAAGATCGCCCCGGAGCACACGGAAGAAGGCCCCCTGTCCAAGATGATGAAACCGGGCATGGGCACCTATGACCGCTTCAAGCAGATGTTCGAGAAAGCCTCGAAGGAAGCGGGCAAGGAGCAGTACCTGATTCCCTATTTCATCGCCGCCCACCCGGGCACCACCGACGAGGACATGCTGGAACTGGCCCTCTGGCTCAAGCGCAACGACTTCCGCCTGGATCAGGTGCAGACCTTCCTGCCCACGCCCTTGGCCCTGGCCACGGCCATGTGGCACACGGAAAAGAATCCGCTGAAAAAAGTAAACCGGGAATCGGAACAGGTGGCGGTGGTGCGCGGCGGTCGGCAACGTCGCTTGCACAAGGCCTTCCTGCGCTACCACGACCCCGAGAACTGGCCCCTGTTGCGGGAAGCCCTGAAAGACATGGGCCGCAGCGATCTGATCGGCAACGGCAAGAAGCACCTGATTCCCGCCTGGCAGCCGGAAGGCGCCGGCAAGTCACGCTTTGGCCAGGGTCGTCAGGCGAACGATGGCAAGACCGGGCGACCAGTGCATGGCCGCGCCGCCACGGCCCGCACCGACCTGGACCGGCCCCAGTTGGCCAAGCCCACGGCCACTCCCTTGGCCAAACCCGCCCAGCCTAGTCGCCGCGGTAGTTCTTCACCGCATCAAAGAAAGCGCGGCGCAGTTCGGTAGTGGGCTTGCCCGCCGCCTCGGCGGCCTTTAGCTGGCGCAGCAACTCGGCCGGGTCCTTGCTCATGGCGCCGGTCGCCGCGCTGCCGCTGGCGGGACTGCCGGCCCGGGTGCCGGCGTAGACCATCTCGGCCCGTTCCGCGCCGGGCCTCTGCCGTTCGGCGGTGATCACCAGGGCCTGGGGCTGCTTGGGCATGCGGGGATTGATCACGTTGGGCTGGGGCATGGTTGTACGGGTGGGCATGTTGTCGCGCTTGAACTCCGCCACCGCTTCGTACAGGGCCTTGCGCAATTCCGCCGTGGGCTGCCCCGTCGCTTCCGCCCGGTTGATCTGGCGCAGGATCTCGGCGATGCGCTGGGGCGGCGGCACCGAGCGGATCGCCACGCCGAAGCTCTGGGGCGGCGACTTCACCGCCAGGGCGAAGGCTTCCGGCGTCGCCACCATCTTGGCGATCTTCAGGTTGTTGTGGCGCATGGCCCAGGTCAGGGCGCTTTCGCCGGCATCGTTGCGGATACTGGTGTCGGCGCCGGCTTCCACCAGGGTCTGGGCGATCTTCTCGTGACCCTCCCGGGCCGCCATCATCAGCACCGTGGAACCATTGGGCGCCTGGCCGTTGATGTTGGCGCCCCGCTCGATCAGGTATTTGCTCAACTCCTCATGGCCGGCGAACACGGCGTAGTGCAGGGCGCTCCATTCCTTGCCGCGCCGGTTGAGGGCCGCGCCTTTGGACAGCAGCCACTTGACCGCCTCCGTCTGCCCCTTCCAGGCCGCCAATTGCACCGCCTGCTCGCCGTTGCGATTGACGAAGTTCACATTCGCCCCGCGCTGGACGAACAGTTCCATCAGGGGGATGTTGCCTTCCCAGGCGGCAATCATCAGCCCGGTGCCGATCCGGTCCGCCAAGAAGTTGGGCGGCAGGCCCTCGTCCAGCCATTGGCGGGCCTTGTCCAGGTCGCCCACCTCCATCGCCACGCCGAAAGCGACGGGGTCCGGCAGCGCGGCACGGGCCGCGGGCAAGGCCGTCAAAAGGGCCAGCCAGGCCAGAAAAGTCCGCAAAAAAGCTCGGGATAAGCCAGTCATCACTGCATCCATCCTTAACAGTCCGGCAGGGATAATAGGGGCAAATGGTCCCGCTCAAAACCCCGGGCAGCCGCCCCTTGCGGCCCCATCTTTTCACCGCCCTGCTGCTCTCCCTGCTCGGCCACGGTCTGGTGCTGTTCTCCAGCGCCCTCAAGCTGCCGCCACCGCCGCCGGCACCCTTGACCGTAGATCTGCCCCCCACGGCCGCGCCCATCGCGGAGCCCCTGCTGAAGAACACCCTGGAAACCGCCGAACCGGCGCCGGCAAAGCCCGCCGACCCGCCGCCTCAAGGTGAGCGGAACGCACCTGCCGTCAACAAGCCCGCGACCAGCAAGAACAGCGTTCGCAATCCGGTGGAGGCCGCCCAGCGCAAGCTCGCCCAGCACCTCTACTATCCGCCCCAGGCCATCGCCGCCGGCCTGGAAGGAGAAGTCCGTCTGCTGTTGAGCCTGGACCCGACCGGCCGCATCGTGGACGCCGAAGTGGCCGCCAGCAGCGGCCACGCCATCCTCGACCAGGCCGCCCTGCGCGCCGCCTGGGCCATGGGCAGCCTATCCGGGGTGGAAAAGAAGGAAATGATCCTGCCGGTGGTGTTCCGCCTGCGCTGAGGCGAAACGCTAGAAGCGGCCGGTGAGCACCGCCAGCACCGTGGCCAGCCAACCAGCGCCGGCCAGGATCAGGTGGGGATCGGTGAACATGTCCGTAGCCGTGTCGCCGCCGCCACCTCGGTGGTGGAGCAGGAACAGGTAGCGGAACATGCCGTAGAGGACGAAGGGCACGGTCAGGATCAGGTGGTTGCTGCCGTGCAGGGCCACGGTCTCGGCACTCAGGGTGTACAGGCTGTAGGACACCACGGTACAGGCCAGGGTGACGGTGATGAACTGGTCGAGCAGGGTCTCGGAATAATCCTCCAGCACCCGCCGGTGGGCGGACGGATCACCGGCCACGGCATTGAGCTCGGCCCGGCGCTTGGCGAAGCCGAGGAACAGGGTCAGCATCAAACCGCAGAGCAACAGCCAGTGGGATGGCGCAATGCCCAAGCCCAGGGTGCCGGCCAGCAGGCGCAGCATGAAACCGGCGGCGATGAGGAACACGTCCAGCACCACCACGTGCTTGGCCCCCAGACTGTAGAAGCCGTTGATCACGAGATAGGCGACGAAGACCCAGGGCGCCGAGCCGGCCCGGGTGAAGGCCAGGGTCAGACCACCGATCAAACACAAGGCCAACAGCACCAGGGCCGCCGGCAGGCTGACCCGGCCACTGGCCAGGGGCCGGTGGCGCTTCTTCGGATGCTGACGATCCTGTTCCCGGTCCAGCAGGTCATTGAAGACATAGACCGCCGAGGACAGCAGGCAGAAGGCGGCGAAAGCCCACAACCCCTGGGCCAGCAACGCCGTATCGCGCCAGGCGTGGCCGAACAGCAGACCCACCAGGACGAAGCTGTTCTTCACCCACTGGTGGGGCCGCAGCAGGCGCAGGTAAGGGCCCACGCCAGCCCGCAGGGCGTGGATCAGCGCGGCCATGGCAGCTCGGGCCAGTAGCGGTCATGAAAGTAGCAAGCGCGCTGGGGCAGCTTGCCGGGAATGCGGTAGTACTTGTCGCGCACGGTGGTCAACACGGTATCCCGGTAGCGGTTGAAGTCGAATCCTTGGCCGAAGATCAGGCGGAAGGTCACCCCGTGGAGGACAAAGGTTTCCGTACGAAGTTCGCGGAAGTAGGGCTCGTACTCGCCGGGAGCGGGTTCGCTCTTGCGCAGGATCAGAATGTTCTTGCCGTCGAGGGCGCGGAAATCCGTGAGGATGTCGTCGTGGCGGGCATGGCTGCTGGCTTCACCGAACACCAGGAAATAGCGGCGGGCGTTGTAGCCCAAGGTCACGGCGTCGGCGTAGCCGTTGCTGGCGAAGGCATAGTCAGCGGCATAAGGCTCGATCCGTGCGGCCAGATTGCGGGCCTCGAAGGCGAGCACGGCGCTTTCGTACCAGTTGGTCTTCTTCCAGTCGTCCAGTTGGGTGAAGCTGATGCCCACCAGCAGGAACACCTGCACGGCAGCGAACAGGGCAAAGAAACCGCCGGTGCGGCGCAGGGAGCGGGCCGGCAGATACAGGGCCAGCAGCAGGCCGCAGAAGGGCAGGAAAGACAGCACCCAGTGCAGGCCGACGGTCTTTTCCAGGGACAGCACGCCAAACAGGACCAGGGGCACCAGGGCCAGCAGGGACAGGCTGCGACGCTCGGCGGCCAGCAGGCCCGGCGTCAGGCGGAGCAGACCCCAAACGGCCGGCGGCGTCAGCAGGTACACCATCATCAACAGGTAGGCGACGCTGTTCTTCCAGCCCAGGGCCGCATCGCCGTGACGATTGACGAAGTTGAACATGTAGTTGGGCCAGCAGTGGCCGGCGTTCCACCAGGCCATCAGCAGCAGGCCCGGCACGCAGCAGGCGTAGGCCAGCAACAGGCCCAGCCAGGCACGGCGGGAGGGACGCAGCAGCACGTCAAGTAGGTAGGCGAAACCGAGGAAGACGACGAAATACTTGGACAGCACCGCCCCCGCCAGCAGCACGCCGGCAGCCAGATACCAGCCCAGGCGCTCGGTCTTGCGGGCCAACAGCCAGCACAGGCCGGACAGCACGGAGAAATAGATCAGGGGCGTATCGGTGGTGACCAGCACGTTCCAAACGAAGGCCGGCGACAGCAGGGTGAGCAGGGCCGCCCACCAACGGCGGAACTCCCCCGCTTCGGGCCATAGCCGGGGCACGAACCAGGCCACGGCAGCGGCCAGGACGAAAGGTTGCAGCACCGGCGTCAGGCGCAGCCACCATTCGGCATCCCCCAGCAGCAGTTGCGCGGCCAGCCACCAGCCGACCATGGGCGGATGGTCGTAGAAGCCCCAGTCGGGAATCTTGCCCCACCAGATGAAGTAGGCCTCGTCCCCGGTCATGGGCAGGGCGGCGGCCAGCCAGAGGCGGAAGATCAGCAGCGGGAGCAGCAGCCCAAAGAAAAGACGGCGTGGGAACACGCCGTCATTGTCCGTCCCGAACCAGGCAAAGCCCATGGACTTACTTGTCTTCCAGGGCCAGGCGGCGCTTGCGCACGCCCTCGGCCAGCAGGTCGAGCACGGTGAGGGTGTCTTCCCAGCCGATGCAGGCGTCGGTGATGCTCTGGCCGTATTCCAGGGGCTTGCCCGGCGTCAGGTCCTGGCGACCTTCCTTGAGGTGGGACTCGACCATCACGCCGAAGATGCGGTCGTCGCCCGCCGCCAGTTGGCCGGCAACGTCCTTGGCCACGTCCACTTGCAGCTTGAACTGCTTGCGACTGTTGGCGTGGGAGAAGTCCACCATCAGCTTGGCGGCAAGACCGGCCTTGCCCAGGTCGATGCAGGCCGCCTCGACGGAGGCGGCGTCATAGTTGGGTTCCTTGCCGCCGCGCAGGATGACGTGGCAGTCCTCGTTGCCCTTGGTGGAGACGATGGCCGAGTGGCCGGCCTTGGTCACCGAAAGGAAATGGTGGGGACTGGAGGCGGACTTGATGGCATCCACAGCGATGCGGATGTTGCCGTCGGTGCCGTTCTTGAAGCCCACGGGACAGGACAGGCCGGAAGCCAGTTCCCGGTGCACCTGGGACTCGGTGGTGCGGGCGCCGATGGCGCCCCAGGAGATCAGGTCGGCGATGTACTGGGGGGTGATCATGTCGAGGAACTCGGTGCCGCAGGGCACGCCCATCTCGTTGATCTCCCATAGCAGCTTGCGGCCCAGACGAATGCCGTCGTTGATGCGGTAGCTGTTGTCCAGGCCCGGGTCGTTGATCAGGCCCTTCCAGCCCACGGTGGTGCGGGGCTTTTCGAAATACACCCGCATCACCACCTCCAGGTCGGCCTTGAGCCGTTCCCGCTCGGCCTTGAGACGGCGGGCATAGTCCAGGGCGGCGGCGGGATCGTGGATGGAGCAGGGACCGATCACCACCACCAGGCGGTCGTCGGCGCCGTGGAGCACGTTGTGGATCGCCTTGCGACTGTCGTAACTGGTGCGCGCTGCCTGTTCCGTGGCGGGAAACTCCCGCAGCACATGGGCGGGGGGAGTCAGTTCCTTGATTTCCTTGATGCGGACATCGTCGATTTCATGTTTCATGGCGGCAGACAGCTTCTCGGGCATGACGTCCGGCGGCGGCCCAGGGGCCCACGCCAGCGGGGTGGGGCCGCTCCGACGGACGGAGCGGCGACGGGTTTCAGACGGTGCGGGCCGCGTCGGGCAGCACGATGTTGACTTCCAGCACCTCGTAGTTGTCCTGCTTTTCCAGGGACACCCGGATGTCGTCCGGATTGATCTTGACGTACTTGGAAATCACCGCCACCAGATCCTGTTGCAAGGCCGGCAGGTAATCGGCGGACGGGCTGTTGTCGCTGCGTTCCCGGGCGATGATCAGTTGCAGGCGTTCCTTGGCGACGCTGGCGGATTTGGGCTTGCTGCCGAAGAGCAGGTCGAGCAGGGACATCTCACTTGCCTCCGAAAATGCGCTTGAGGAGGCCGGGCTTTTCGTAGTCCACGAACCGCAGGGGCTGGTCCTCGCCGAGGAAGCGGGCGATCACGTCCTTGTAGGCCTCGGCCACGTCGGACTCGGGCAGGTGGATGGCGGGGGTGCCCTGGTTGGAGGCATGCAGCACGGTCTCGGACTCGGGGATGACGCCGATGATGGGCACCCGCAGGATTTCCTGCACGTCCTTGTAGGACAGCATTTCGCCGTCTTCCACGCGCTTGGGGGAATAGCGGGTCACCAACAGGTGCTCCTTGACCGGTTCGCCACCGGCCTCGGCGCGCTTGGACTTGGCTTGCAGGATACCCAGGATGCGGTCGGAATCGCGCACCGAGGACACCTCGGGATTGGTCACCACCAGGGCCTCGTCGGCGAAGCGCAGGGCCATCAGGGCGCCGCTTTCGATGCCGGCGGGGCTGTCGCAGACGATGTAGTCGAAGCCCATGTGCTCCAGTTCCTTCAGTACGCGCTCGACGCCCTCCTCGGTCAGGGCGTCCTTGTCCCGGGTCTGGGAGGCGGGCAGGACGAACAGGTTGTCGCAGTGCTTGTCCTTGATCAAGGCCTGGTTGAGGCTGGCTTCGTTGTTGATGACGTTGATCAGGTCGTACACCACCCGGCGTTCGCAACCCATGATCAGGTCCAGGTTGCGCAGGCCCACGTCAAAGTCGATGACGGCGGTCTTGAAGCCGCGCAGGGCCAGACCGGAGGAAAAACTGGCGCTGGTGGTGGTCTTGCCGACCCCGCCCTTGCCGGAAGTCACGACGACGATTCGGGTCATGAGCTGCACTCTCGAAAAATAAGGAAAGCCGGAATTTTACCGCCGGCTTCCTGGGGTTTACTGTGGAATAAGCGGGAATTACCGACGTAACGCCGGCGGTTTCAGGCGCCTTCCTTCAGCCAGCGGGCGGCGTCCAGGGCGAAATAGGTGAGGATGCCGTCGGCGCCGGCCCGCTTGAAGGCCAGCAGGCTTTCCAGGGCACAGGCTTTCTCGTCCAGCCAGCCGTTGGCGAAGGCAGCCTTGAGCATGGCGTACTCGCCGCTCACCTGGTAGGCGTAGGTGGGCACGCCGAACTCGTCCTTCACCCGACGCACGATGTCCAGGTAGGGCATGCCCGGCTTGACCATCACCATGTCGGCCCCCTCCTCCAGGTCCAGGGCCACTTCCCGCAGGGATTCATCGCCGTTGGCCGGGTCCATCTGGTAGGTGTATTTGTTGCCCTTGCCCAGGTTGCCGGCGGAGCCCACGGCGTCGCGGAAAGGACCGTAGAAGCTGGAGGCGTACTTGGCGGAATAGGCCAGGATGCGGGTGTAGATCAGCTTCTCGGCGTCCAGGGCAGCGCGGATGCGGCCAATGCGACCATCCATCATGTCCGAGGGCGCCACCACGTCGGCCCCGGCCTGGGCGTGACACAGGGCCTGCTTGGTCAGGGCTGCCAGGGTTTCATCGTTGAGCACGTAACCGGCATCGTCGATCAGGCCGTCCTGGCCGTGGCTGGTGTAGGGATCCAGGGCCACGTCGGTGATGATGCCCAGCTCGGGGAATTCCTTTTTCAAACGGGCCACCACCTGAGGCACCAGGCCCTCGGGATTCCAGGCTTCCCGGGCATCCAGGCTTTTCTTGCCGGCGCCGATCACCGGGAACAGGGCCAGGGCCGGCACCCCTAGGGCGAGGGCCTGCTCGGCCACGGGCAGCAGCCGGTCCAGGGTCACCCGTTCCACGCCGGGCATGGAGGCCACGGACTCGGTCCGGTTTTCCCCTTCCAGCACGAACACCGGATAGATCAGGTCGTCGGCGCTCAAGCGGTTCTCCCGCATCAGGCGGCGGGAAAAATCGTCGCGACGCATGCGGCGCATGCGCAGGGAAGGGAATTTGCCTTGGGTATTCATGGTTGCGCTTTCGAGATTCGGAAAAGATCCGTTCCCGCGGGAACGAACCCGGAACTTTACCTTTGCTTGCCCCTCATAGGAAACGGAGGGCGTCAGGATTGCTGTCCTTCGCCCTTCCCCGCTTCACCTCCCTGAGCGGGTGCCTTGATCCCCTTCAAGGCCTTGTCGCCCCCGGTTTCCTTCCTTTCGGACCGGGGGTTTCTTTTTGGCACAGCCCAAAAGAAACCCCCGGCAAGCCGGGCCATGGTGAGCCATCCCCCACCCCCTCCGTCGACAGGGCTCAGGACGGGCTTCCCACGGGAAGGGGGCGGTTGATTGGCGCACCAGGCTCCGCCGGTGCGACACCCTAACGTCTTTTACTCTCCAGCGAGAAGCCCTTGAAGTTCAGCATGGGCGTTCACATACAGAGCGAATTCGCGCTCATTGCCTTCAATGTTGTCAATGATTTTCAAGTAAAGAGACTTGTTTTTATGGTCAAGATTGATCGCCTTCAGTGCGGTATCGATCGCCTTGGTCCCAGCCTCTTTTTTTCCTTCAGCACACAACACGCACCCTAGAAAGAACAAATCTTTGACTGCTGTCCCAACGGCGTGCCGTTGATCAAGAGAATGCATTGTGGAATCAATACTTTCCCATTCACTTTGCGTCGGTAGCATTTCTTTCTCCAAAGGCTTGGCTGAATTACTCAGCCCTTTTCCCCAAATACGAATCAGGTAATTGGTAGATCAGCCGGCAGCAAGGGCGCGAGCCAGCCGCCGACGACCTTTTCCACTTCCTCGATGCCGGTCTTCTTCAGGCTGGAGAAGAGTTGCAGGGTAAGTTTGTCGTTGCCGGGATAGAGCTTGACCAATTCGGCCTTGGCGGCACGCAGCAGCTTGATCTGCTCCTGGTGGGTCAGCTTGTCGGCCTTGGTCAGCAGGCAATGGATGGGACGGCCCGAGGGGGCAAACCAGTCGATCATCTGCTTGTCCAGGTCGGTGAAGGGACGGCGGGCGTCCATGATCAACACCAGCCCCGCGAGATTGGTGCGCTCGGTCAGGTAGTGCTCCAACAGCCCCTGCCATTGACGGCGCACGGCCTCGGGCACTTCGGCGTAGCCGTAGCCGGGCAAGTCGATCAGGGCCGCGCCGTTCTTCAGGCGGAAGACGTTGATCAACTGGGTACGGCCGGGGGTCTTGGAAACGTAGGCCAGCCGGGTGTGGCCGGCCAGGGTGTTGATGGCCGAGGACTTGCCGGCGTTGGAGCGGCCGGCAAAGGCGATTTCGGGGGCCAGGGACAGGGGCAAACCTTGCGGGCTGGCTGCGGAAATCTCAAAAACAGCGTGTCGAAACAGGGACATGGATTTTTCAGGCAAGGGGAGGGGAGGCGCACAGAGGGCGTCCCAATAGGCGCAGCAGCAATGCTGGTATAGAATATCAGGCTTTCCGCTACCCCCGCTCCGAGGAGTTGTTCCATGAAGCGCTTTTTGCTGCCGCTGATCTTCCTTGCCGCGACTGCCGCCCAGGCAAACGAGGCTGCCCCCGCCCCCAAGGCCGACATCGCCAAGGGTAAGGCCATTGCCGCCACCGTCTGTGTGGCCTGCCATGGCGCCGACGGCAACAGCACCATCGCCGCCAACCCCAAACTGGCCGGTCAGCACGCCGATTACATCGCCAAGCAGCTGCGCGAATTCAAGAGCGGCGCCCGCAACAACGCCGTGATGCTGGGCATGGCCAGCGGCCTGTCCGAGGACGACATGCGCAACCTGGGCGCCTGGTTCGCTTCCCAGGAACAAAAGGGCGACAGCGCCAAGAACCGCGACACCGTCGAATTCGGCCAGAAGCTGTTCCGCGCCGGCAACGCCAGCAAGGGCCTGCCCGCCTGTGCCGGCTGCCACGGTCCCGCCGGTGCCGGCATTCCCGCCCAATACCCCCGTATCGGCGGCCAGTTCGCCGACTACATCGAAGCCCAGTTGAAGGCCTTCCGCGAAGCCGGCACCAATCCCAATCCGGTGAATGGCCGCGCCAACGACCCCAACAAGATGATGCGGGGCGTCGCTGCCAAGATGACCGACTACGAAATCAAGGCCGTGGCCGACTACGTGGCCGGCCTGCGCTGAACCAACGCGCAGACTTCCAGTCTGAATACGAGAAAGGGTGGCCTTGCCACCCTTTTTCTTTGAAGATCGCCCAATCCCGTTTCCACTCCAGGGACTTCGTCCTCGCCGACCATGACTCGACGCCTTGCCCGCAACCTGTACGAGCTGTTCAGCTCCATGCGTTTCGCCATCAGCCTGCTGACCCTGCTGGCCATCGCCTCCGTCGTCGGCACCGTGCTCAAGCAGAACGAACCCTTCAACGCCTATCTCAACCAGTTCGGTCCCTTCTGGTTTCCCATTTTTGAAAAGCTCGGCCTTTACGGCGTCTATCACGCCGGCTGGTTCCTGGTGGTGCTGGCCTTCCTGGTGACCTCCACCAGCCTTTGCATCCTGCGCCAGGGACCGCAGATGCTCAAGGAAATGAAGACTTTCCGCGAACAGGCCAAGGAAGCCTCCCTGCGCCAGTTCGCCCACCATGCCAGCCTGCCCCACAGCGGCGACGTGGCCGCCGCCCAAGCTGCGGTGACGGCCTATCTGGACCGGCAAGGCTTCGCCCACCGCGTAGTACAGCGGGACGACGGCGTGCTGGTGGCGGCCAAGGCCGGTAGTTGGAGCCGCCTCGGCTACCTGCTGGCCCACGGCGCCATCGTCATGATCTGCGTCGGCGGCCTGCTGGACGGCGATCTGCCCCTCAAGCTGCAACTGATGTGGGGCGACAAACACCTGGCCCCGGCCAATTCCCTGATGTCCCAGATCAAGCCGGAGAACCGGCTGGACGCCGACCACTGGAGCTATCGCGGCAACGTCTTCCTGCCCGAGGGCCAGCGTTCCGGCGTGGCCGTGCTCAACGTGGACGACGGCATCCTGCTGCAAGCCCTGCCCTTCGACCTGGAACTGAAAAAGTTCACCGTGGACTTCTACTCCACCGGCATGCCCAAGCGCTTTGCCAGCGAAGTGGTGGTCACCGACCGGGCAACCGGTGAGCAGTTCGAACGCACCATCGAAGTGAACAAGCCCCTGGAATACAAGGGCATCACCCTCTACCAGGCCAGCTTCGACGACGGCGGCTCCAAGCTCAAGCTCGAAGCCCACAGCCTGACCGCCGGCTCCCTGGAAACCCTGCCCCTGGACGGTGTGGTGGGCGAGTCGATGCGCCTCACCCGCCGCAGCGAACCCCTGACCCTGGAAGTCACCGGCTTTCGCCCGATCAACGTGGAAAACACCGGCGACGACGACGGCGCCAAGTCCGGCACCCTGGACAGCCTGAGCAGCCACCTGGGCAGCGCCGCCAAGACCGCGGGCAAGAAGGACAAGCAGAACGTCGGCCCCAGCATGACCTACAAGCTGCGGGACGCCCAGGGCCAGGCCCGTGAGTTCCACAGCTACATGCTGCCCATCGTCCAGGACGGTCGTCCCTTCTTCATCGCCGGCATCCGCGAAGGCGCCATGGAAAATTTCCGCTACCTACGCCTGCCGGCCATGGACGGCAAGCTGGACGACTGGCTGCTGCTGCGCGCCGCTCTCACCGATCCGTCCCTGCGTGGCGCCATCGCCCGCCGCTTCACCGCCATGGCCCTGCGTGGCGAGGCCATTTCGGAAACCATGCGCAGCAAGCTGAGCGACACCGCCGAGAACACCCTGTCCCTGTTCGCCCAGGGTGGCTACGAGGCCATCGACCAGTTCATCCGCGGCCAAATTCCCCAGGCCGAGCAGCAAAAAGCCGCCGAGGTCTTCATCAAGGTGCTGCAAGGCGCCGCCTGGGAAGCCTGGCAATTGGCCCGGGAAAAGCAAAAGCTCAAGCCCCTGGTCATGAGCCCGGAACGGGCGGCCTTCGTCACCGATGGCCTCAATGCCATCTCCGACAGCTTCCACTACAACGCCCCCTTCCTGCTCACCCTGAAGGACTTCCAACAGGTCCAGGCCAGCGTCATCCAGGCGACCCGTTCCCCTGGCCGCAACGTGGTCTATCTGGGCTGCGCTTTGTTGGTGGCCGGCGTATGCTTCATGCTTTACGTGCGGGAGCGACGCCTGTTCGTGCTGATCAAGAAGGACGGCGACGCCCTGCTGGCGATGAGTTCCAACCGCAAGACGTTGGAACTGGACGACGCCTTCACCCGTCATAGCCAGGCCCTGGGCGAGGTTCTCGCCACCCCGGACCGCAACGCGAGTTAAGCATCAAGGAGTTCCCATGGAATTGGCCCAGAAACACCCCGACCTGCCCCTGCTGCGCCGCCTCAAGCCCCTCGACTGGCTGGCGGCCCTGTTGCTGCTGCTCGGCGCCGGCTATGCCCTGAGCGTCTACGGCCCGTACATGGACGGCTACGAAAAGGGCATCCTGTTGGCCGCCGTGCCCACCTGCGCCCTGTTGGCCTGGAAGTGGGCCGGCCTGCGCAACCTGATGGCCCTGGTGGCGGTCCTGGCACTGTCCGGCATCAATCTCTACCACGGCGATCTGGCCCGGGCCGAACAGGCCTTCTTCCTCAAGTTCTTCCTCTCCAGCCAGACCGCCATCGGCTGGATGTGCGCCCTCTTCTTCATGGCCACCGCCAGCTACGGCATTGGCCTCGGCGCCCGCTCCGACTTCGCCGAGAAGACCGGCAGCGTGCTCACCTGGGCCGCCACCGTGGCCGGCTTTACCGGCCTCTTGGTGCGCTGGTACGAGTCCTACCTGGTGGGCGCCGACGTCGGCCACATCCCCGTCAGCAATCTCTACGAAGTCTTCGTGCTGTTCTCCCTGATCACCGCCCTGCTCTACCTGCACTACGAAAAGCACTACGCCACCCGCCGCATGGGCGCCTTCGTGCTGCTGGTGATTTCCGCCGCCGTGGGCTTCCTGCTCTGGTACACCTTCAGCCGCGACGCCCAGGAAATCCAGCCCCTGGTGCCCGCCCTGCAAAGCTACTGGATGAAGATCCACGTCCCCGCCAACTTCGTCGGCTACGGCGCCTTCGCCCTCTCCGCCGCCATCGGCGTGGCCTGGCTGCTGGTGCAGCGGGGCATCCTGGCCGACCGCCTGCCCCGGGCCGAGGTGCTGGAGGACGTGATGTACAAGGCCATCGCCGTGGGCTTCGCCTTCTTCACCATCGCCACCATCCTCGGCGCCCTGTGGGCCGCCGAAGCCTGGGGCACCTACTGGCAGTGGGATCCCAAGGAAACCTGGGCGCTGATCGTCTGGCTCAACTACGCCGCCTGGCTGCACATGCGCCTGACCAAGGGCCTGCGCGGCGCGGCCCTGGCCTGGTGGGCCGTGGTGGGTCTGATCGTGGTGACCTTCGCCTTCCTCGGCGTGAACATGTTCCTCTCCGGGCTGCACAGCTACGGCAGTCTGTAACGCCGGCCGCCCCCACAAAAAAGCCCTCGTCCTGCGGGCTTTTTGTTTTAGCTGCGGTTGCTGGCCGTTACACCCGGCTAAGCCGTTCCGCTGCCGCCGCCAGGGTCTGCTCGGTCTTGGCAAAGCAGAAGCGCACCACTCGGTGTTGCCGCTCCGACGACTCGGCGGGATGGAACACGGAGACGGGAATCACCGCCACGCCCCACTCCGTGGTGAGCTGACGGGCGAAGGCCACGTCATCCTGATCGCTGATGGCGTCGTAGCGGGCCAGTTGGAAATAAGTACCGGCGCAGGGCAGCAGGCTGAAGCGGGACCGCGCCAGGGCCTGGCGGAAATAATCGCGCTTGGCCTGGTAGAAGGCTGCTAATTCATCGGCAAAGGCCGGTGCGCTCTTCATGAAATCCGCCAGGGCCAGTTGGGCCGGATGGTTCACGCAGAACACCACGAATTGGTGCGCCTTGCGGAACTCGGCCATGAGGGCCGCCGGGGCCAGGCAGTAGGCGATTTTCCAGCCGGTGATGTGATAGGTCTTGCCAAAACTGGAGACGACGAAGCCGCGCTCCGCCAGTTCGGGATGACGGGCGATGCTTTCATGGCGTCCGTCGTCGAACACCATGTGCTCGTACACCTCGTCCGCCAGCAGCAGAATGTCCGTGTCCCGCACCAGGGTCGCCAGTTGCGCCATGTCCTCGGCCGTCCACACCGAACCCGTCGGGTTGTGGGGCGTGTTGAGAATGATCATGCGGGTACGGGGCGTGATGAGGGCCCGCACCTCGTCCCAGTCGGGTCGGTAGTGGGGAAAGCGCAGGGTGGCCGTCACCACCCTGCCACCATTGAGTTCGATGGCAGGCCCGTAAGCGTCGTACACCGGGGCAAAGACGATCACCTCGTCGCCGGGCCGCACGCAAGCGGTGATGGCCGTGGTCAGGGCTTGGGTGGCGCCAGCCGTGACGGTGACTTCCGTTTCCGGGTGGTAGGCGCGACCGTACAGCCTGTCCACCTTGGCCGCCACCACCTCCCGCAACGCCTGCACGCCGGTCATGGGGGCGTACTGGTTGTGGCCGGCGGCCATGTGGTGAGCAACCCGGGCCAGCAGCTCAGCCGGCGGCGCGAAATCGGGAAAGCCCTGGGATAGGTTGATGGCACCATGTTCCGCCGCCAGGCGGGACATGACGGTGAAAATGGTAGTTCCCACCGCCGGCAGTTTGGATGGCAGATGGACGCTCATGGCAAGGAAGGACCGTCGTCATTGCTGCCCGCCCCTTTACCGCCTTTACCACCGCTTGCATGGGCAGCCCCCAGGGCGCTCAGTTCCAGCGGGCTGAAACCGGCCTGGAGACGTGCGGCCTCGTTCATGGGCGGCTGGGGCTTGGGTACCTGATATTCCGTCATCAGGCGCAGATAGGTTTCCTCCACCGGCAAACTCCGTTCGGCACAGAGATGGCGGAACCATTTGTCGCCCAGGGAGACGTGGCCGATCTCGTCCCGCAGGATGATGTCCAGCAGCGCCACGCCAGCCGCGTCCCCCACCTTCTTCAACTTGGCCTGGATCGGCGGCGAGGCGTCCAGCCCCCGGGCCTCGGCCAGGCGTGGCACCAGGGCCATGCGTACCAGGACGTCGTGGCCGGTCCGCACGTTCAACTGCCAGAGGCCGTCGTGGGCGGGAAAGTCGCCGTAGTCGTGGCCGTAGCCGCGCAGGTGGTCCCGCAGCATCGTGAAGTGCTCGGCCTCCTCGGCGGCCACGGCGATCCAGTCGGCGTAGTACTCGGCGGGCAGGCCGAGGAAACGGTAGGCGTGATCCAGGGCCAGGTCGATGGCGGACCATTCGATGTGCACGATGGCGTGGAACAGGGCCGCCAGGCCTTCGGGCGTGGTGGGCTTGCGCTGGGGCACTTCGTTGGGCGGCACCAGGGGCGGCTTGCTGGGGTAGCCCCGTTCCGTGACCGAAGGCACCGACGCAGGGCCGGCGTCCAGGGACAATGCGCCGGCCTGCCAGGCGGCCGCCAGATCGCGTACCTTCGCCAGCTTGCGTTCCACCCGGCCCTCGGCCAGGGCATCAGCCAGCGCGTCGAACACGGTGTCAAAGAGAACTTCCGCCATGGTTCCTCATCCAAATACTGTAAGGTTTGCCGAATAACAACGACAAAGATGCCAAGCCACGATTCACCGTCCGCTTGGACATCCACCCTCAAGAGAGCCCGCCATGTTAATCAAACGCCCCGATCCTGACGCGGTTTTATCCTCGGAAATCACGCCTCCCGAGATTTATGCCCGCCGCCGCGAGTTCATGCAATGGTCCGCCGGCCTCGCCCTGGGGGCCTTGTTGCCCCAAGCCCGGGGCGCGGAAAAACTCGGCACCCGGCCCAGCCCCCTGTCCACCACGGAAACGCCCACCCCCTACAAACACGTGACGGGCTACAACAACTTCTACGAGTTCGGCACCGACAAGGAAGACCCGGCCCTCAACGCCGGCAAGCTGGACACCCGGGACTGGAAGGTGACCATCGAGGGTCTGGTGAAAAAGCCCAAGACCTTCGACCTGGACCAACTGCTCAAGCTGGCCCCCTTGGAAGAACGTATCTATCGCCTGCGCTGCGTGGAAGGCTGGAGCATGGTGGTGCCCTGGGTCGGCTATTCCCTCTCGGCCCTGCTCAAGCAGGTGGAGCCCCTGGGCAATGCCAAGTTCGTCGAGTTCATTTCCGCCGTGCAGCCGGACAACATGATCGGTGTGCGTCGTCAGGTGCTGGACTGGCCCTATGTGGAAGGCCTGCGCCTGGACGAGGCCCAGCACCCCCTGACCCTACTCACCCTGGGTCTCTACGGCGAGGTGTTACCCAAGCAGAACGGTGCCCCGGTGCGCCTCACGGTGCCCTGGAAATACGGCTTCAAGAGCGCCAAGTCCATCGTCAAGATCCGGCTGGTGGAAAAGCAGCCGCTGATCTCCTGGGAAAAGGCCAATCCCCGGGAGTATGGTTTCTATTCCAACGTGAACCCCGGCGTGGACCACCCCCGCTGGAGCCAGGCCCGGGAACGGCGCCTGGGCGAGTTCGGCAAGCGGGAAACCCTGCTGTTCAACGGCTACAGCGAAGTGGCGCCCCTGTACGCCGGCATGGATTTGAAAAAATATTTCTGAGGCTGTCCCATGATGCGTTTCATCCCCCAGTTCAAGTTCGTCCTCTTCCTGCTCTGCCTGGTGCCCGCCGCCCGCCTGGGCTGGGACTTCCAGCAGGACGCCCTGGGAGCCAACCCCATCGAGGCCCTGACCCGCAGCCTGGGCACCTGGGCCCTCAACTTCCTGCTGATCACCCTGGCCGTCACCCCGGCCCGCAAGCTGCTGGGCTGGCACTGGCTGGGACGATTGCGGCGCATGCTGGGGCTCTACGCCTTCTTCTACGCCCTGCTGCACCTGACCAGCTATCTGTGGCTGGATCAGTTTTTCGTCTGGCAGGACATCGCCAGGGACATCCTCAAACGGCCCTTCATCACCGTGGGCATGGCCTGCTTCGCCCTGCTGGTACCACTGGCCGTCACCTCCAACGCCTACGCCATCCGCCGCCTGGGGGGAAAACGCTGGAACGAGCTGCACCGCACGGTTTACGCCATCGGCATCCTGGCCGTGCTGCACTACGCCTGGCTGGTGAAGCTGGACATCACCAAGCCCCTGATCTACGGCCTGATGCTGGCCGTCCTGCTCGGCTTCCGCGCCTTCTGGCGCTACCAGGAGCGGCAACGACAACTGGCCGGGGCCTACCTGAAGAAACCACGGGGTCGTATCATTCCCATCGTTCCCAAGCCCTGAGCGATGCCATGAACCGCCCCCTGCGACTGCTGTCCCTTTGCGCCCTCCTGTTGCTTGCCGCCTGCGGCGGCGAGCGGGCCTACCACCGGGACGAACGCTTCGACACCGACCTGCGCCGCCACGACTACGCCGCGACCAAGGCCGCCCTGTGTACCGCTGCCCAGCACGTGCT
Source organism: Denitratisoma sp. agr-D3 (assembly GCF_054658675.1). NCBI lineage: Bacteria > Pseudomonadati > Pseudomonadota > Betaproteobacteria > Nitrosomonadales > Sterolibacteriaceae > Denitratisoma > Denitratisoma sp. agr-D3. The sequence continues at coordinate 160,797 of NZ_BAAGIA010000005.1, forward strand.
GGTGGCCCAGGGTTATTGGCTCAACCGGCGCGAGGACGGCGCCGACACGGTGTTGATGGGGCAGAAGGAGTTCAAGGAAAAGACCAGCGGCCACAGCGTGTTGCAGGTGCAGGCGGTGTGCAGCGACAAGGGCAAGGGTTCCGCCCTGTTCGTCACCGCCCTGGAAAGCCGTTTCGACGTGGCCGTCGCCACGGAAAAAACCGGCGTGGGCTTGCCCCTGGTGTCGCCCCTCTCGGTGTCCAGCACCAGCACCAGCGAGAACCAGCTCAAGCGCAGCGGCGAGACTGTCAATGAGCGGGGCTTCTACGAGGCCCTGTTCAAAGCCGTCGAGCGGGAACTGGCGGGCAAGTAAGCCTGCCCGTTCTGCTTGCGTCATTCCCGCGCAGGCGGGAATCCAGCGGCTGTTCTGCCGGCGGCCAAGTCGCTGGGTCCCCGCCTGCGCGGGGACGACGGTAGCCAATCGCGGCGCCCATCGCCCAGGCCCTGTCCTGGGCCTGCCTCGAGTCCGGTCGAAGGACGCAAAGTAAGCCCGTCCAGCCCGCCCCTAAGCGCCATCCCCTTCCTTGCGCAGCCGCGCCTTCAACAGGGCGCGGGCGGCCCGTTTGTCGCGCCGCCGATGGGTGCCGCCCTTTTTCAGCAAGGGATCGCAAGCCAGCGGATTGCGCGGCACGACGGGGGCCGGCCGGCCTTGTTTGGCCCGCTTCACGACGCGGGTCGGGTCTTGTGGAATTGGATGATGGCGCGGCCGTCGTCCACCACCTTGGCCGCCGGTTTCCAGGCGTGGCCGTAAACGATTTCGAAGCTGGCGGGCAACAAACCTTCCACTCGCGTCCAAGCCGCCAGCACCTGCCGCCACTGGCGCCAGGGTAGGTGGCCCAGCAGGGCATCGCGCACCCCCAGGTGGCGCTGGTCCCGCAGCAGACCACGGGGGCTGCGATAGGTGAGCACCACGTGCTCCATGTCCATTACCGGGTCGGCGAAGCCGGCGGCCACCAGCATGTCGCCCACGTCGTGCATGTCGAGGAAGGGGCGCAGGCTGGGAGTGACGCCGCAGGCCGCAAAAGCGCGGCGGATTTCCTTGAGGGTATCCGGCCCCAGCATGCTGAAGGTGAGCAGACCGCCCACGGTCATGACGCGGTGCAGTTCCTTGAAGGCGGGCAGGGGATCTTCCAGCCAGTGCAGCATGAGGTTGGACCAGATCAGGTCCAGGCTGTTGGCGGCCAGGGGCAGTTGGCGCACGTCAGCGCCCAGCAGACGGGGCGTTTTGCCGCGCAGGCGGTCGAGCCAGCCATGGCGGCTTGCCACGGCATCCAGCATGGGCTTGGCGTAGTCGGCGGCGATGGGCAGGGCCTTGGGGTAGCGGACCATCAAGTCGCGGATGCCGTCACCGGTGGCACAGCCGACGTCCATCAGCCGCTGCGGCTCGAGGCGGACGTAGGCCAGGCGCTCGGCCATGCGCCGCCCCACTTCTTGGGCGAGGACGGCGGCGGCGTCATAGGTCTCGGCCGCCCCGGCAAAGGCAGCCTGGGCGGCGGTACTCACGGGACTCCCACGAAACTTAGAGGGAAGCGGTGATCTTCAGGCGGCGGAACAGGGCTTCGTCCCGCTCGGCTTCGGCGTTGCCGGTGGTCAGCAGCTTTTCACCGTAGAAGATGGAGTTGGCGCCGGCCATGAAACACAGGGCCTGCAATTCGTCGCTCATCTCCTGGCGGCCGGCGGACAGGCGCACGTAGCTGGTGGGCATGGTGATGCGGGCGGCGGCGATGGTGCGGACGAAGTCGAAGGGATCGATGGGATCGGCGTCGGCCAGAGGGGTACCGGGGATCGGCACCAAGTTGTTGATGGGCACGGAATCGGGCACCGGGTCCATGTTGGCCAGCTCGGCGATCAGGGCGGCGCGGCTCTTCTGGGTCTCGCCCATGCCGACGATGCCGCCACAGCAGACCTTGATGCCCGCTTCCCGCACCTTGTCCAGGGTGTCGAAGCGGTCGGCCTGGGTGTGGGTGCTGATGATCTGGCCGTAGAACTCGGGGGCCGTGTCCAGATTGTGGTTGTAGTAGTCGAGGCCGGCCTCGGCCAGCTTGTCGGCCTGGCCTTCCTTGAGCATGCCCAGGGTGACGCAGGTTTCCATGCCCAGGTCCTTCACCGCCTTGACCATCTCGATCACGCTGTCCAGATCCTTGTCCTTCGGGCCGCGCCAGGCGGCACCCATGCAGAAGCGGCTGGAGCCCTTGGCCTTGGCGGCCTTGGCGGCCTCCACCACTTCATTCACGTCCAGCAGGCGTTCCCGCTCCACCTGTTCGTGACGGGCGGACTGGGAACAGTAGCCGCAATCCTCGGAACAGCCGCCGGTCTTGATGGACAACAGGGTGGACAGTTGCACTTCATTGGCGGGGTGATGTTCCCGGTGCACCTGTTGGGCGCGGAACATCAGGTCCATGAAAGGCAGGGCGTACAGGGCTTCCACCTCGGCGGTGGTCCAGCGCTTGGAAGAAACTTGGTGGGGAGTGGAGCCCTGGCGTTGGGCGGCGGATGCGGTCATGGAGATTCCTGCTGGGTACAATCGAAAGGGCCGGGGGAAACCAGGAGTTGGATGCGGGGCATCAGGGACTCCGGCAAAGGGTTTCCGGCGGGGCAACACGCCCCGGGGCGCGCAAAAACAGCCGTAATTATGGGGAAAGGGGCCGGGGTTGTCCAATAACCGGATGCTGGGAGCGGGTATCTTCCACCGCCTCGACCGCTCTTTCCTGCGCCGCGCCGCGACCTGGGCAAGCGCCCTGCTGCCCGCTCAGTACTGCCTGCTGTGCCGCGCCCCGAGCGGCGATGGGCTGCTTTGCGAACCCTGCCGGGCGGCGCTGCCGCCCTTGCCCGCGCCGGCCTGCCCCGTCTGTGCCCTACCCGTCCCGGGCGCGCAGGGCGGAACACCCAGCGAAAATTTGGGCGGCCCCTGCGGCGCCTGCCTGGCCCACCCGCCCGCCTATGACCGCACCGTCGCCCTGTGGCGCTACGACTTCCCCGTGGATGCCCTGATTCAAAGCCTCAAGTACGGCCATCAACTGGCCGTGGGGCATTTCCTCGGCGAGGCCCTGGCCGACCGGGCCCGGCGCGCCCCACCCCAGCCCCGCCCCGACCTGGTGCTGCCCATGCCCCTTTCCCCCGGCCACTTACGCCAGCGCGGCTTCAATCAGGCCCTGGAAATCGCCCGGCCCCTGGCCCGCGCCCTGGACGTGGCCCTGGTGCCCGACGCCTGCCAGCGGCTGCGGGAAACCCAGCCCCAGGCCGGCCTGGCCTGGAAGGAACGGCAAAGCAACATTCGCGGCGCCTTCGCCTGCCCACAAGATCTGAGCGGACGCCACGTCCTGGTGGTGGACGACGTGATGACCAGTGGTGCCACCCTGGGAGAACTGGCCCGCACCCTGAAAAAACACGGCGCCGCCAGCGTCGCCAACTGGGTCTGTGCCCGGGCCTTGAAACACTGACCATGAACACGCCATTGACACCCTCCTCGCCGCCCACCTCTACGCCGCCTTCCCGGATGTCCGCCTGGCTAGACCGGGCTGCCCTGCTCTGCCTCGCGGCCATGGCGATCCTGCCCTTCCAGCATCCCCACCACTTCAATCCCATTCCCAGCTTTCTCGCCGAATGGTGGGCGGCCTTGCTGGGCCTGGCCGCCTGCGCCCTGGCCTTTCTCCGTCCCGCCGCCTGGACGGCCTTCCCCCTGCCCCGCATCCTGCTGCTGCCCCTGGGGCTGGTCCTGGCCCTGCTGCTGCAATTCGCCCAGGGCTGCTTCGTCTTCGTCCAGCAGGGACTGATCGCCGCCGCCGTGTTGCTCTGGGCCGCCCTGATGGCCTGTCTGGGCCGTGACCTGGCGCGCCGTCGGGGCCTGGACTGGCTGGCGGACAGCCTGGCCGCCGCCTTTCTGATCGGCGCCCTGCTCGAAGTCCTGGTCATGGTGTTGCAACTGGCGGGGTGGTCCCCCGCCGGTCTGGTCTTTCCGCGTCAGGGTGCCCCCTACGGCAACCTGGCCCAGCAGAATCACCTCAACGACTATCTCTGGCTGGGCGTGGCCTCGGCCCTTTACCGCCACAGCCGGCACCGGCTACCGCTGACGGCCCTATTGCCGGTTCTGACCCTGTTGCTGCTGGCCTCGGCCTTATCCACTTCCCGCAGCATCCTGCTCTACGCCATCGCCCTTGGCGGATTGGCCTGGCTGGCGACACGGCGCAGCGCACCTGCCCTGGCCGATACGGGTGACCCCTGTTTCCGCCTCTGGCGCTTGGCACGCTGGCTGTTGCCGGCGGCCCTGGCCAGCCTGGTCTTGAGCCAGGCACTGTTGCCCTTGCTGCCCGCCGCGGACCTGGGCAGCGGCACCCTGCAACGCTTTTACGCCGAAGCCAACAGCGGCGGTGTCCGCCTCAAGCTCTGGCGCAGCGCCGCCGCCACCCTGGGCGAGGCGCCCTGGCTGGGCCAGGGCCTGGGCAGCCTGCCGTCCCTCTACTTCCGCCAGGCCGCCGCCTGGCCGGCGGGCGAGGCGGCACCGGTGGCGGAGCACACCCACAACCTGCCCCTGCAATGGGCCGTGGAATTCGGCCTGCCCCTGGCCCTGGCCATGACCGCCCTGCTGCTGTGGTGGCTTAAGGATTTCCTCGCCCGGTCATTCACCCCGGCCCGGTGGTGGCTACTGGCGATGCTGGCGGTGATGGGCATCCACAGCCTGCTCGAATATCCCCTCTGGTACACCTTCTTCCTCGGCCCCTGGGCCCTACTGCTGGGGGCCGGCGACGAAGGGCGGCGAGTGCTGGCCAATGGTCGGCGCGGCCTGGTCGGCTTCGCCCTGATCCTGCTGTTGGCGGGCGCCATCCTAGGCATCCTGCGCCGGGATTACCTGGACATGGAACGCCTGCTCAACTGGGGTGCCCTGGGCCAGGGCACCCAGGACATGCCGACTTCCGTCTCGCGTCTGCTGACCCTCCAGGAGCAATCCCTGTTGGCGCCCCAGGCCACGGTCACCATCGCCCTGATGCTGGCACCGAGCCGGGACCACCTGGAGGACCGCCGCGCCCTGTGTCGCAATGCCCTCGCCTTCGCCCCCTTGGAGGCGCTTGTGTTCAAGTGCCTGGAACTGGACGCCCTGGCCGGTGATCCGGCCCTGAAGGCCAACCTGGCCCAGGCCCGGGCGGCCTTTCCCGAGGCGGCTAAAACCCGCGTGGCGACCTGGCGGGCCCAACTTGCGCAACGGCCGGAACTGGCGGCGCTGTTGGCAAGCACGAACGCGCCCTAGTCGCGGGAAGAGTCGGGACGGAGTTATGCACTGGCGGGGCGTTCCGGGAACTTTGCCGGACAACGCGCTTGTCGTCCGCGCGCCTGTAGAGAGCCAGCGGTGTCGCCGCCAAGCAAGGGGTGGCCGCGAGGACAAAACCGTGTCGTTCCAAATGGCAAGGCAAAAGCCAAGCTGCGGTGAACCGCCGCCCATGGTTGTTGCGCGGAGTCGCGCGTCAGGGCCGGCTTTTCTGCTCGGCGAAGGCCGCCAAGTCGGCGGGCAGGTTGCCAGCCGCCTTGGCCCGGGCGTAGGCTTCGCGGGCCTCGGCGGGATGGGACTCCGCCTCCAGCACCAGGGCTAGGCCCAGCCACCAGCGGCCCTCGCCGGGATTGAGGCGCAGGGCGGCGTGGAAGTGTTCGATGGCTTCCCGGCCCCGGCCCAGGCGTTGCAGCACGGTGCCACAGAAAGCCCGGTATTCGCCGTTATTCTGGGCCCCGGCCAGGGATCGCTGCAAGGTTTCCCAGGCAGCGGCGGCGTCGCCTTTTTCCATCTGTAGGCGGGCGATGTTCATGGCCCAGGCGCTATGGCCGGGCAGGATGTCCAGACCCGTCGCCAACAGTTGTCGGGCCTCGTCCTTGCGCTGCTGCTCCACCAGTAGGACGAACAGGCTCTGACGGGCGCTGGCGTGCTCCGGTGCCAACCGCAGGGCCTGTTGCAGGGCGGCTTCCGCCTCGCCCCGATTGCCCTGGGCCAGCAAGCCCATGGCACGGCGATATTCCCCCTCGGCCTGGGCCTGGGGTGAGCCCTGAACCGGTGATTTTTCGACGCGGCCGGCAGCCGGCGCGATGGTTGCCGGCTTCGCCGCCGCAGGGGCGGCGGCTGGCTTCTCCATGGCCTTGTCAGCGCCGGCTTCCTTGGCCACCGCGCCGGCGGAAGGCTTGCTCCCCGGTGTTTTGTCCGGGGGCGTGGGCCCGCTGCCGCTGCCGTTGGTGGCCTTGTTCGCGGCAGGGGACGGCACGTTGGCGGCAGGACTGGGTGCGACGGACGGCAGGGGTGTCACCGGGATCGTCGGCACCATGGGCGGCGCCAGATGGGGCTGCCAGGGCGCCCACCAAGCCAGGCCCAGCGCCAGGGCGGTCAGTCCGACGATGATGCCCACGTAGGGCAGCGGACTGGGCTTGGGCAGCGGCGGCAGGGGACGCACGCTGCCGGGCAGGTTGTGGCGGTCGCTTTCGGCAGCCCGGCGCTGGTCCAGGTCCCGCAGCATCTGGTTGAGCAGACTCACGACTTCATCCCCACCAACGGAAACGGCGGACGATGCCGGTGCTGTCCCGCGCCGCCTGCAAGGCGTGGCGGAAACTGACTTGCTCCTTGCCTTCGCCGAAGGCAGCCAGCAACGACTTGTGGGCCAGGATGTTGACGATGCGCGGCGTGCCCTGACTGGCGGCGTGCAGCGCCCGCACCGCGCTGCGGCTGAAGACCGGCGCGGTACCGCGATGTCCGGCGACCCGCAGGCGATGGGCCAGGTAGTGTTCCATCTCGTTGCGATCCAGTCCGCGCAGGCGGTAATCGAAGGCGATGCGCTGGCGAAGTTGCCGCACCGAGGGGTCCAATAGTTTTTCATCGAGCTCGGGTTGACCGAACATCACCACCTGCATCAGCTTCTGTTTTTCCGTTTCCAGGTTCGACAGCAGACGCAGACTTTCCAAGGTTTCCAGGGGCATGGCCTGGGCTTCGTCGATGCAGACCAGCACCCGTTTGCCCTCGGCATTCCAGCGCATTAGGGCGTCGTTGAAATACTTCAACAGGTGAAACTGGTAGTCGTACTTTTCCAGGGGGATCGCCAGTTCCTCGGCAATGGCCAGGAGCAGGGTCCGCGGTTCGAGCAGGGGATTGGGCAGATAGGCCGTCACCACCCGCTCGTCCAGCGCCGCCAGGAAGCGGCGGCAGAGCAGGGTCTTGCCGGTGCCCACCTCGCCGGTGACCTTGACGAAACCCTCGCCGCTGTCCACCGCCAGCATCAGGGTGTTGAGGGCCTCCTGGTGGCTGGTATTGTTGAACAGATAACCCGTGTCCGGCGTGATGCCGAAGGGCAGTTCCGTCAGGCCGAAGAACGCCTGGTACATGTCACTTGCCCAGGGCGTCGAGGCGGGACTGGGTGGCGGACAGGTCCGCCTGCCAGTCGCTGCGGTTGTGGATGATGGTGGGCTTGAGCAGGATCACCAGTTCACGTTTTTTCAACACCGCCGTCTTCTGTCCGGCGATACCGCCCACGGCCGAGCCCACCGTGCCCGGCAGACCGCTGTTGCTGGTGGTCTGTTCCTGGCGCATGAGGCCGCCGATGGCGGCGATGTAACCATCCTGAACACGGACGATGCTGTCGCTCTCGTTCACCGTGCTGGTCGCCAGGGGCAGCACCAGGCTGCCACCGGTGGTCCCCATATTGATGGTCTTGGTCTTTTCGGTGACGGAACTCACCGTGGGATGGACGTGGAGAATGACGTTGTCGTTCTCGTCGATCTGGGGCATCACGTCTAGGGAAATACCGGAGAAGAAGGGTTGCAGGGTCACCGTGGGCGAGGTGGTGGTGGCTCCGGTGCCGGTGGTGGTGGTGGTGCTGACGTTGGTGACGAAGAACTCGTCGCTGCCCACCTTGAGCACCGCCTTCTGGTTGTTGAGGGTGGCGATGCGGGGACTGGAGAGCACGTTCAGGTTGCCCTGGGTCTCCAGGAAATTGAGGATGGCGGCGAAACTAGAGGTCTGGAAGGCCAGGCCCATCAGCCCGCTGCCGGTCGAGGCAGCCACCAGGGAGCCCGCCGCGCCGAGCTTGGCGGTGATGTTGGCGTCGGACAAACCGGCGCTGCTACCGTTCGGCGACAGGGTGACGCCGCTATTGACGCTGCCGAAGCCGATGCGCGCATCGCTGCCGCTGCGGAAGGCCGCCCAATTCACGCCGGACTGGTAGTTCTCGCTCAGTTCCACCTCGAGGATCTTGGCTTCCAGCATCACCTGGCGCTCGATGGCCAGTTGGGTGGCGCGCAGGTAGGCCTCCACGTTGCGCATGTCGGCGGGCAGGCCGCGCACCACGATCACCCCGGAAGCGGGGTTGAGCACGACCTGGCGACCATTCTCACTCCCCACCAGGGTGGTCAGGGCGGTATTCAGCTCGCGCCAGAAATCGGCGTCGATGGTGGTGGCGACGCGGGCGCCGCCCGCTTGGCTGGTCACGTTGCTGCCAGTGTTGCCGGCCACGCCCGTATTGCCCGTGGCGGTGGTCGTCGCGGTGCCGCTGCCCGAGGTGGTGCCGGTGGGATTGCTGGCGGTGATGCTGGTGGCGGTGAGCCGGGTATCGGTGGTGCCCTGGCGCCGGCCGGCCAGGTAGTTCACCTGGAACACCCGGGTTTGCAGGGTATTGGGCTGGATGGTGATGCGCTTGCCCTGCACCCGGTAGTCGTAACCGTAAAGCTCGCGGATGGCGTCCAGGGCTTCCCGCACCGTGACATTGCGCAGGGTGAGGGTCAGATTGCCGCTCACCTCGGGCCCCACCAACATGCTGTAGGGCGTGCCGCTGACGATGCCCTGGAAGACCTGGGCCGCCGGCGCGTTCTGCACCGACAGATCGAAACGGCCGTCGGCAGCCGGGCGCGGCGCATCGGTTTGCAACGGCGGCAGCAGGGAAAGGTCCAGGTCCGCCGGCGCGGGACGGGGTGCGGGACGGGCATCGAGGGCCTGCTTCAGCTCGCCCTGAATGGATTCCTTCACCTGGCCGGGACGGATCGCGGCCGGCCCGCCGCAGGCGGCCAGGAACAAGACGCAGGACGCCACGGCCACCGGACCGGCCAGCAAACGTGGGCGACGCCAACTCATGGCGCGGCCTTTCGCGTTTTCGCTTTCCGTGTCTGGACCATGGGCGATGTTTGTTTTTCCTTGCGGACCGTCTTCTCCACGGCCGGCGTCAATTTGAGGACTTCTTTCCCAGCTTCGCTTTGCAACGTTACTTCACTCTCCGCGACCCGAGTCAGCCGGGCACCCCCGAATTCCCCCCCCAGTTCCACTGTTTGTCCGCTGATCACGGCGCTGGGACGGCCGCCCCGGGGGCGGAAAACCGATTGCAGCACGGCCCCGCCCGGCGCCTCGCCAGCCGCGGCGGTCGCTTCCGCCAGCGCTGGGCGGGTGGGGTCGGGCAGTTCGCCGGCAACCGCGGTGGCACCGAGGAGGCTGCCGGCCAGAAGCCAGGAAGAAAGCACAAGGTGGCGGGCGCGGGCTGCCATCACAGGGTCATCCATGCCTTGTCCAGGCTCAGGGTGTAGACGGTCAAGCTCAGTTCCACTCTGGGGTGTTCCTTGACGCTCAATTTCATGTCTCCCCACAACACCCGTTGCGGTGCCCGTTCCAGTTCTTCCAGATAGGCGGTCAGTTCGCGGTAACTGCCGCTCAGACGCAGGCGCACGCCGTGCTTGTAGAGATGGACATCCGCGGCTGACTTCTTCTTGCCGTCGTCGTCGCCACCGGCCAGGGCTTCCGGCGGCAGGGTTTCCAGACTCAGCCATTGCAGGCCCTTGTTGCCCTTGAGCAGGCTTTGCAAAAAAACCGCCATGTCCTTGGCCGGCACCAGGGCTTTTTGCACCGCCTGGATCTGTGGCTCCTGTTCGTCGAAACTACGCCGCAAGCGGGCCAGGTTCGCCATCTGGGCGGCATTGGCCGAACCGATCTGTTGCTCCAGGGCGGCTTGCTGGGTCAGCAACGCTTGGGCGTTGTCCCGATCGCGCTGGGTCTGCCCGGCCAGGCGCCCGGCTTCGCTCAGGGCCGGGTCCACCCACTGCTGAAAGCCGAGCAGGGCCAGGGCGGCCAAGACGCCGAGGACGAGGATCCACTTTTCCCGTGGCTGGCGGGCATCGAACCAGTCGCAGTAGCGCTGCCAAAGGGCGATCACGACGACTTCTCCTTGGCACCACGCGGGCCCTCCTGGCCCTTGCCCCGTTCCCCCGTGCCATTGTCCACGCCCGCCGTCAGGGAGAACTCCAAGTAGGCCGGCGCCCGGGCCGGGCCGCCTTCCTCCGCTTGGGGCTGGGCCAACTTGAGACCGGAAAAACTGCGGCCGGCGAAAATCTTTTCGTCATTGAGCCGGCGCAAATACTCGGCCACCAGGCTACGGTCCAGGGTACGCCCGCTCAGTTCCATGGCACCAGCGCCGGGAGCGACCTCGACACCGGTCAGCCAGAGGCCGTTCAAGGTCCGCCGCGCCAATCCGCGCAGGATTTCGGCATAGCCGTTTTCCGGGGCGGTCATGCCCTTTTCCAGCAGGGCCAGCACCTCGGCGCGGGCGGCCACCTGGGCGCCGACGCGGTCGATTTCCGCCTGCAAGGCCGGGTCCGGTTTCAGATTGGCGGCGCGCTGGGCCAATTGCTCGACCCGAGCCTGGGCCGCTTGCAACTGTTCCGCGGCCTGGCGCGCTTCCGCTTGCCGCGCATTGCGCCAGACATCCGCCAGGGCGGCGGCCACGATGGTCAACGCCACGATCACGGTCGCCGCCAGCACCAGGTTGCGCCCCGACAGCAGGTCGCGGCGGGGGCGCAGGGCGGGATCGTAGAGATTGATCTGCTGGCTCATGCCGTCTCCTGGCGCAGGGCCGCCCCCAAGGTGGCCAGGCACTGGGCCTGGCGCAAGGGATCGTCCAATTCCGACGTGGCGGAGATGTCCAGCACGTCCTCCAGATCCAGCACGTCCACCGTCATACCCAGGTAGTCCGCCATGAATTCCCCCAGGGAAGCGGCCACCGGGCTCGGGGCCAGCAGCAGCCGCTGTACCGGAACGAAGCTGAATTGGCGGTCGAAGTTGTCCAGGGAACGTTGCACCTCCAAGCCGACCCGCTCACAGAGCTGGGGCCAGCGCCCGTCGTCGGCTTCCCGCAATTGGCCGAGGCTCACGTCCACCCGGCGCACCATGTACAACTCGCCGCGGGCGGTGAAGGTGAGCAAGCCGCCGCTCTCGTCGAAGGACAGCAGGGCCAGCCCCCGTTCGCCATGTTCGCAGAGGGCCGCCAGATTACGTTGGGCCATTTCGGGAATATCGATGGCCGCCAACTGGGCGCCCCCCCGCTCGAAGTCCTCGATCAGGCTGACCAGCAATTCGCGCCGGCAGGCGGCCACATAGACCATGTGGCGCTGGGTACCGCCGGGAGGCGCCGGGATGTCCACCAGGTCCAGGCCGGCCTGGTCCACGGGAAAGTCCACCATGTCCTTGATCTGCCAGCGCAGGGCTTCCCGCAGTTCGGCCCGGGGCACCGCCGGCGCCTCCACCGGCAGCAGGTGGTAGCCGCCCCAGGGCAGCAGGGTCGTGCAGGCTTGGCGATCCAGACCGAGGGCGGGCGTCAGCCGTTGCAGGGCCTGGACGTCACTCTCTCCCCGGGAATAGGAATGGAACAATTCCACGACGGGTTTGCGTTCGCCAAAGCGCACCCGGGCGACATCCACCCGCCCCGGGTAAAAACAGATGGCGGTCCATCCGCGCGCTTGCTGCTTGGCTAAAGACAAAGTTCGTTCACTCCCTGTACCGGACACACTGGCCCACCCGCAGGATAACGGCCTCCATCATCGGGAATCCCCAGGTCAGGCAGGGGAAATCCGCCCTTTTGCCTGTGATTCAAAAGCGGCAATTCCGCTCCACCCGGATGATGACGAAGGCATCTCCCCATCAGCCTCGGCGTCAATGCCGGGACAGAAATGGAAAAGGGCGGCCGTGCCGCCCTTTTCCGCGCCCTGGGGCAGGCATCAACCCGTGCAGGTCACCACCGCCGTAGCGGACTGGGTGCCCTGACTGTGGGACACCACGCAGTGGGTACTGTCCACCGCACCCGCGGTGGAGCAGGAACTGGCGGTACCGGTGACGGTGACATTGGTGGGCCAGGCGCCGCCGGCGATCATGTTCTTGAAGTTGTCACAGCTGAAAGAAGCGTTTACCGCCGACGCGGAGGCAGAACTGATCTGATACTTGGCGTAGTTCATGGCCGACGCGGAGGCGATGCTGCCCGCTACCGCCTGGGCGGAAGCATTGGCGGCGTCGCTCTTGAAGTCCACGAACTTGGGCAGGGCAGTGGCCGCCAGGATGCCGAGGATGACGATCACCACCACCAATTCGATCAGGGTGAAACCTTGGGTCTTTTTCATAGCAATCTCCAAAAACTGAGTCTTAACAACCCGAGGTCACGACGGAAGTGACGGGGGCGGTGATGACGCCGGACAGGCTGGTGGCCTTGGCGTAGAAAATCGAGCAGGTGCTGGCGGTGCCGCCGGTCACGTCGAAACGGGTGCCGGAAGCGGTGCCGTAGGTGGCGGCGAGGCCGTCGGCGGCGGCGTTGATCTGGGCGGCCACGTCGATGCCGCCGGCCGCTTCATCGGGATAGCCGTACACCGTGGTCACCGACTGGCCGTCCATCAGCACGGCGCTGGTGGCGTTCTTGGGCGCGCAGGGCGAGGTGATGGTCCCGGCCGGGGCCGCCGCGTCCAGTTCGCAACGGGACTTGGCCAGGGCGGCGGCGGAACGCATGGAACCGAAGATGGCATTGGCCTTGGCGGTGCGGGCATCCTTCTGGGCGTCAATGAAACGGGGCAGCGCGACCGCCGCCAGGATGGCGATGATGGTGATGACGATGATCAATTCGATCAAGGTGAAACCGTTTTGAAGTTTTTTCATTTTCCCTTCCTCTGCAAGTTTTCAACCTTACTCCGATAAGGAGAATTGAAGCACAACTTTACTTTTATGTCACAACGAACAGGCCGGCATTCATGGGTCGGCCGTTTGTTCGACCAAGACGACGCCCGAATCCCGACCGCCGGCGGGCACAACCCGCCACTGCCGCACGCCCCCCCCGATACGGAACGGGCCACTGCGGGTGCGATAGACCAACGTCCGCTTGCCCCGGTCGAAATACCAGCAGCCCCGCTGCCCGGGATCCGGCGGTGAGTCCATCGCCCCCAGATAACCGGGCAACGCCCCGTCCAGCGCCGCGACCGGGTCGCTGCCGACTAGGCCCGACAGTTCTTGCTGCCGCCCCGCCAACAGCAAGGTGGCCACGTGAAAGCGCAGTGCGGTGCGCAGGGTGCGGATGTTGATGTCCACCATGTCCTGCTCGGCCCGACTCTGGTAGCGGGCCAGCAGGGAAAACAAGGTGCCGCTCAAGACCAGCACGACAACCAGCACCACCGTCAGTTCCAGCAGGGAAAATCCCTTTCGCCGCACCATCTCTCCACATTCCTAGCGCTTGGCCGTCGCCACCTTGCCCAGATCCCAGATGGGCAGGAAGATGCCCAGGGCCAGGACCAGGACCAGCACGCCGAGGAAGGCGATCAACACCGGCTCGATCTGGGCGGACAGGGTCTTGAGTTCGTACTCCACCTCCCGCTGATACATGTCGGAGACTTCTTGCATCATGTCGTCCAGAGCGCCGGACTCCTCGCCCACGGCCACCATTTGCAGCACCATCGGCGTGAACACGCCGGCGCCAATGGCGGCGCGCAACACGCTCTCGCCCCGTTCGATGTTGTCGCGCATGGCCTCCACCTTGCGCGCGATGAAGGCGTTGTCCACGGTCTGGGCCACCACGGTCATGGCCTGGACCACCGGCACGCCGCTACGCAGGGCCAGCGCCAGGCTGCCAGCAAAGCGGGACAGGGTGGCTTTTTGCACGATCTTGCCGGCGATGGGCAACTTCAGCTTGATCTCGTCCCAGGTCAGGCGACCGGCGACGGTGGCGGTCCAGGACTTGAAGGCGAACGCGGCGCCACCGCTGCCCCCGGCCAACAGCCACCACCAGGCCACCATGAAATTGGAAAAGCCGAGCAGGACCCGCGTCATTAGCGGCAATTCGGCGCCGAAACCCTGGAACACCTTGGCGAAGGCGGGAATGACGAAAATATTCACAATGACGATGGCCGCCGTCATGGCCGCCACCACGAAGGCCGGATAGCGCAGGGCAGAACGGATCTGCTGGCCCATGAAATTCTCGAACTCCAGGTGATGGTAGAGGCGGATGAAGATCTCCTCCAATCGGCCGGAAAGCTCACCCACCCGCACCATGGAAACGTAGAAGGAGGAAAACACCCGGGGATGCCGGGCAAAGGACACCGACAGCTCCCGGCCCGAATCCAGGCTCTCCCGCACATCCTGGATCAGGGCCTTCAGGGTGCGCTTGCTGGAAGATTCCTGAAGCCCCATCAGGGCGCGCATGATGGGCACCCCCGCCTTCATCAAGGCGTAAAGCTGGCGGGTGAACAGGGTGATGTCGGCATGGGAGATTTTTTCCTCCAGCAGGCGCCCCAGGCGGCTGCCCAGCCCCTCCCCGGCCCGGGCGGCGGCGGGCTGGATGCGCAAGGGCGTGATGCCCTGGCCGAGCAGGGCGCCCGCCACGGCCGAGGCGTCGCCCCCTTCGAGGACGCCCTCCACGGCCCTGCCGCTGGCGTCGCGGCCCCGGTAGGCGAAGTTAGGCATGGCGATGGACCGTCATCATTCGCTTCACTCGTCGTACTGGCTGCTGATGCGCATGGCTTCTTCCACCGAGGTGCGACCGGCGATGACCAGCCGCACCGCGTCGCGGCGCAGGGTGTTGCCGGCCATCTGGCGGCGGGCCGCCTGGACGAAGGCATTGGGATCGTCCTGGTTGGCGGCCTGGACCACCTCGTTGGTCATTTCCAACATTTCGTAGACGCCGGTGCGGCCCTGGTAGCCGGTGCCGTTGCAATGGGAGCAGCCTCCGCCCTTGAGATAGGTATGGGCGTCGGCCCGGTCGTGGAGTTCCAGGCGCAACCAGGCCCACTCGGCGGGACTCGGCGTATGGGGCCGGGCACAGCTCTCGCAGACGACCCGCACCAGACGCTGGGCCAGCACCAGTTGCAGGGACAGGGCCACCATGTAATGGGGCACCCCCATGTCCAACAGGCGGATCGGCGTGGTCAGGGCGTCGTTGGTGTGCAGGGTGGACAGCACCATGTGGCCGGTCATGGCGGCGCGCATGCCGATTTCGGCGGTTTCCTGGTCGCGCATTTCCCCCACCAGGACGATATCCGGATCCTGGCGCAGGGCGGTGCGCAGCACCCGGCCGAAGGTGAGGTCGATCTTCTCGTGCACCTGCACCTGGTTGAGGCCGGGCAAGCGGTACTCCACCGGATCCTCGACGGTGATGATCTTCTTGTCGCTGCCGTTGATCTCGTTGAGGGCGGCGTAAAGGGTGGTGGTCTTGCCCGAGCCGGTGGGGCCGGTCACCAGCACCATGCCGCTGGGACGATGGATGGCTTCCCGCAGTTTGGCCAGGATGCGGGGCGGGATGTGCATGCCGTCCAGGCGCAGCAGGCCGGTGTTCTGGTTGAGCAGGCGCATCACGATGGATTCGCCGTACTGGGTGGGCATGGTGGAAATCCGCACGTCCACCGGGGTGTTGCGCAACTGGATGACGAAACGGCCGTCCTGGGGCAGGCGCTTTTCCGAAATATCGAGACCGGCCATCAGCTTGAGCCGCAGGGAGACGGCCCCGGCGATCTTCTGGTCGGCCTCCATCTGGACGTGGAGCACGCCGTCGATGCGGAAACGGATGCGCAGGTTGTGCTGCTGGGGTTCCACGTGCACGTCGGAGGCGCGCAGGCGCATGGCCTCCTCGAACACAGTCTGCAACAGCTTGACCACGGGCGCCTCGTCCTGGCCCGAAGAGAGGCCCAGCAAGGCGCCGAACTCTCCCGGCACGTCCCCTAGCTCGGTGGTCAGTTCCTTCGCCAGGCCGGCGATTTCATCGGTCTTGCGGTAGGTGCGGTCGATGGCGGCCAGCACCTGGGATTCGGTCACCACGGCCAGGTCGATGTCCCGGCGCAGGATGCGCACCAGCTCGTCGTAGGCGGCCAGGTCGGTGGGATCGGCCAGGCCCACCAGCAGGGTGTCGCCCCGGTCTTCCAGCACCACGGCGCGGAAACGCCGGGCCTGGGCCTCGGGCAGGCGCAGCATCAACTCATTGTCCAGGCGCTGGGTACGCAGGTCGATGAAGGGGGCGCGCAACTGTCGGGCCAGGGCGCGGGAGATTCCCTCCTCGCTGGTGTAGCCGCTGTCCACGAAGATCCGGCCCAGCTTGCGGCCGCTGCGCTGCTGCTCATCCAGGGACAGCTTGAGCTGTTCCGCCGTGAGCAGGCCCTCCTGGATCAGCAGATCACCGAGACGAATTTTTTCTGGACGCGCCATGTGCACTCAACCTGTCGCGGTGGCGGCCCCATAATATTGCTTTCCGAGGGGCCCCGCGCCCGCATGAATTCCCGCATTGAACCGGCAGCAGCCTACCAGTCCCGCCATGTTCCACATTGTCCTATTTCAACCTGAAATCCCCCCCAATACCGGCAACATCGTGCGCCTGGCCGCCAACACCGGCAGCCGCCTGCATCTGGTGGAGCCCCTGGGGTTCGATGTCTCGGAAAAGGCCGTGCGCCGGGCCGGCATGGACTACGCCGAATTCGCCCAGGTACAGGTGCACCCGGACTGGGACGCCTGCCGCGCGGCCCTGGCCGGGCGGCGCTGGTTCGCCTTGAGCACCAAGGCTAGCCGCCGCCACGACACGGTGACTTACGCCGACGAGGATGTGTTCGTCTTCGGCCCGGAAACCCGCGGCCTGCCGGCCGAAATCCTGGAAGCCTTTGAGGCCGAACGTCGCATCCGCCTGCCCATGGTGCCGGGCAACCGCAGCATCAATCTTTCCAACGCGGTGGCGGTGACGGTGTTCGAGGCTTGGCGCCAGTTGGACTTTCCCGGCGGCGCCTAGGGCGCCACCGCGGCCGGGGCGCTCAGGCCTCGGCCTTGGGGTCGCGCCCCATCAATTGGGCCACCACCTGTTGCGGCGTGGCGGCGCCGTCGAGCACGGCGCAGACGGCGGCGGTGATGGGCATGTCCACGCCCAGTTCGCGGGCGCGGCGGGCCACTTCCCGCGCGGTGGAAACCCCCTCGGCCACGTGGCCCAGGTCGCGGGTGATGTCGGCCAGGGCGCGGCCCTTGGCCAGGGCCAGGCCGACGCGACGGTTGCGCGACAGGTCGCCGGTACAGGTGAGGATCAGGTCGCCCATGCCGGCCAGCCCCATGAAGGTTTCGCGTCTAGCGCCCAGGGCCACGCCAAACCGGGTGATTTCCGCCAGGCCCCGGGTCATCAGGGCGGCGCGGGCGTTGTAGCCCAAGCCGAGGCCGTCGCAGACGCCGCAGGCAATGGCGAGCACGTTCTTGACCGCGCCCCCCACCTCGGCCCCCACCAGGTCGTCGTTGGCGTAGAGCCGCAAACGGCTGTCGTTGAGGGCCTGCACCGTCGTCGTGGCGAAGGCGGCGTCGGCGGAGGCCAGGGTCACTGCGGCGGGCAGTCCCTTGGCCACTTCCTCGGCGAAACTGGGGCCGGTGATGGCGCCGTAGGCGCAAGTGACGCCCACCTGGGCCACCACCTGATGGGGCAACAGACCACTGCCGGCCTCCAGGCCCTTGCAGGCCCAAAGGAAAGGCAGTGTCGGCGCGCCGGCCTTGAGCGCCGCGACGCTGGCGCGCAACCCGGCCATGGGCGTGGCGACGATGGCCAAGTCGGCGGCGGCAAAATCAGGCGTCGCGGTGACGGCCAGGGCTTCCGGGAAGGCTGCGCCGGGCAGATAGCGTTTGTTCTCGCGGTCAGCCGCCAGGGCGGCGGCCTGATCGGCATCCCGCGCCGCCAGGATGACCTGGTGACGGCCGGCAAAGGTGATGGCGAGGGCGGTGCCCCAGGCGCCGGCACCGAGCACGAGCAGCTTCAACTCACAGCCCCCAGACTTGACCGATGCGGACGTAGCCCGATTGGCCGTCCCGGTGCCTGACCTTGACCCAGCCCGGCGGGCCGGCTTCCTGCCATTCCAGGATCACGTCCTTGTCGGCCTCGAACACCAGGGGTGCCCGGTCCTCGCCCCGAGCCCGGATCTGGGCCCGGTCGGCCCGCACCAGCAGGGTACGGGTCGGGGAAAGGGACTTGGTTTCGATCCAGGCCATGTTGCCCTTGTCGTCCCGCACCTTGCTCCAGGCGTCCTGGGCCAGCACCAACTCCACCGGGCTGCCCTTGGCGAGCACGTAGAGCTTGCGCGCCTTGGCCGACGGCGCGTCCCACAGCACCGCCACCTCGGCGGCGGAGCGGTAGTCGAGAGCCCAGGCCGCCGGCGTGGCCAGCAGCAGGGACAAGGCGAGCAGGGGAGCGAAGAGGGACGGCCGAACCATGGCGCGGCGGCTTACTGGATCGGGATTTCGCCGGCGGCGGCCTGTTCGGCCTGGCGCTGTTGGTAGATGGCCTCGAAGTTCACCGGGGCCAGGATCACCGGCGGGAAGCCGGCACGGTTCACCGCGTCGGACACGGTTTCCCGGGCGTAGGGGAACAGCACGTTGGGGCAGGCGATGGCCATGATCGGCTCAATGCTCTCCTCGGGCACGCCCTCGATGCGGAAGATGCCGGCCTGGGCGGCTTCCACCAGGAAGTAGCCCTTGTCGCCGTTCTTGGCGGTGACGGTGACGGTCAGCACCACCTCGTACATGCCTTCACCCACGGCGTTGCCGTTGTTCTGGATTTGCACCTCGATGGCGGGAGCTTCCTGTTCCATGAAGATGAAGGGTGCGTTGGGCACTTCCAGGGACAGGTCCTTGACGTAGAGTTTTTCGATGCTGAAGACGGGTTGCTGTTGTTCGCTCATGATGAAGGTCAGTTCGGTTAGGTTCGGTTGAATAAAGGTCAGGCCGCCAGCAGGGGATCCAGGCCGCCGGCGCGGTCCAGGGCGTAAAGGTCGTCGCAGCCGCCGACGTGGGTGTCACCAATATAGATCTGGGGCACGGTGCGGCGACCGGTTCTTTCCATCATTTCATCGCGCCGGTCGGGGTCCAGGTCCACCCGCACCTTTTCGATCTCGGTCACGCCCTTGGCCCGCAGCAATTGCTCGGCCCGCACGCAGTAGGGACAGACGCCGGTGGAGTACATCAATACCTTGGCCATGGTCGCCTCACTTGGTGGTGACAGGCAGGCCGGCGTCGCTCCAGGCGCTGATGCCGCCGTTGAGATTGAACACCTGGCTGAATCCCGCCTTGCGCAGTTGCTTGCAGGCGTTGGCGGAGCGGTTGCCGCTGGCGCAGCAGACGATGACGGGCCGCTCCTTGTATTTCTCGATTTCGTGCATGCGTTTTTCCAACTGGCCGAGGGCGATGTGGCGGGCCTGGGGAATATGTCCCGTGGCCCATTCGTTGGATTCCCGCACGTCCACCACCAGGGCGTCCTCGCGGTTGATCTTGAGGGTGGCCTGGGCGGCGGATAAGCCGTTGCCGGCGCCGCCCTTGACCAGCTCCCACAGCAACAGGCCGCCGCTGCTGAGCACCAGGATCACCAGGAAAATGTTTTGCTGCACGAACGCCATCATCTTGCTTACCTTGCTGACTGTTGGAGGGAAGGGGCCGCTACGGGCCGGAGGAATTGAGGGTTATTGATTGCCCGGGGTGTCGCAGAACACTTCCCGCATCATGCTGATCAGTTGCAGGGTGCGCTGGTCCGCCACGCGGTAGTAGACCCGATTGGCATCCTTACGGGTTTGCAGCACGCCCTTTTCCCGCAGGATGGCCAGGTGCTGGGAAATATTGCTCTGGGAAGTGCCCACCGCCTCGACGATATCCTGGACGCAGACTTCCTCGTCGCCGATCACGCACATGATCTTCAGGCGCAGGGGATGGGCGATGGCTTTCAGGGAACGGGCGGCGGTTTCGATCTGTTCTTGTTTGTCTTTCAGATCTTCGATGGGGTGCTTCATGGGCATGGCAGGGTCGGTCCGGATCAAGTCGGGTCGGCGAATATTATAGAATACCGGGTTTTCAGGCCGATTCCGCGTCCAGCGCCGTCCGCTGCGGGTTTTCCGGCATCTTTTCATCCGCACTACGGGAATTCATCCATGTACAAGATCGTTCTTCTGCGCCACGGCGAATCCACCTGGAACAAGGAAAACCGCTTCACCGGCTGGACCGACGTGGACCTCACCCCCCTGGGCGTGGAAGAAGCCATCGCCGCCGGCCAATTGCTCAAGGAAAAGGGCTTCCGTTTCGACCTGGCCTTCACCTCGGTGCTCAAGCGGGCCAACAAGACCCTCAACGTGGTGCTGGAACAACTGGGACAACTGTGGCTCCCCGTGGAGCACTCCTGGCGCCTCAACGAACGCCACTACGGCGCCCTGCAAGGCCTCAACAAGTCTGAGACCGCCGCCAAGTTCGGCGACGAGCAGGTGCTGATCTGGCGCCGGGCCTACGCCATCGCCCCCCCTGCCCTGGAGGAAGGCGACGAGCGCCTGACCCTGGACGATCCCCGCTACGCCGGCCTGCCCAAGGGCAAGTTCCCCCGCACCGAATGCCTCAAGGACACCGTGGCCCGGGCCGTGCCCTATTGGGAAACCGTGATCGTGCCCCAGATCCTGGCCGGCAAGCAGATCCTGATCGCCGCCCACGGCAACAGCATCCGCGCCCTGATCAAGTATCTGGACAATGTCTCCGACGACGACATCGTCGGCCTCAACATTCCCACCGCCCAGCCCCTGGTGTACGAGCTGGACGAGAACTGCAAGCCGATCCGCAACTACTACCTGGCCGATCCCGCCGCCATCGCCGCCGCCCAGGCCGCCGTGGCCGCCCAGGGCAAGGCCAAGTAATGCCCGTCCCCCATCCCCCTTCCCGCGGAAGGGGGTGACCGTGGTTCGCCGCGCGCCCTTGCCCACTGCCATGATCCGTAACGCCCCGTCAGCGCGGCAGCTGGCTATGGGCTTGTACGTCGGCCTGATCTGCGCCAGCGCCCTCGCCGCCCCGGCCGATAGCAAGAAGGCCGAACTCAAGGACATCCAGGGTCGGCTTGAATCCCTGCGCAAGGACTTGGCCAAGAACGAGGAGTCCAAGGCCAACGTGGCGGACCAGCTCAAGGATGCGGAAACCGCCATTTCCAACGCCAACCGCAAGCTGCGGCAGTTAGGCGAAAGCCGCAGCAGCCTGCAGGCCGAGATTGGCCAGTTGGAGCAACAATCCGCCACCCTCGGCCAGCAGATCGACGCCCAGCAGAAACATCTGTCGGGCCTGCTCTACCGCCACTTCCTCCACGGCGACAGCGACAGCCTGCAACTGGTGCTGTCCGGCGAGGACCCCAACCGCATCGCCCAGGACCAATACTTCCTCACCCAGTTGTCCAAGGCCAAGGCCCAGATGCTGGGCAAGCTACGGGACGCCCTGACGGAAAAGAAGCGCCTGGCCGAGGCCCGTCGCGACAAGGCGGAACAACTCGCCGCCATCGAAAAGCAGCAGCAGGAGGGCCGTGCCGCCCTGTTGGCCAAACAGAAGGAACGCCAGGCCGTGCTGGCCCGGATCGCCGACAAGATCAAGAGTCAGCGCAAAGAGATCGACACCCTCAAGGCCAACGAGCAGCGCCTGGGCAAACTGATCGAGAACCTGGCCCGGATCGCCGCCCAGGCGCGCAGCCAGGCCAAGGCCGCGCCGACGGAACGGCCGTCGCGGGAAGGCGGCCGCGAAGCGGTTGCCCGGCCGGGACCGGCACTGCGCAACGAATCGACGCCCGACAGCGCCTTCTCCGGCGTCTTCGCCAGCCTCAAGGGCAAGCTGCGGCTGCCCCTGCGGGGCGACGTGACCGGCCGCTTCGGCGCCCCCCGGGCCGAGGGCGGCACCACTTGGAAGGGCATTTTCATCCGCGCCGCCGAAGGCAGCGAGGTCAAGGCCGTGGCCCCGGGCAAGGTGGTGTTCTCCGACTGGCTGCGGGGCTTCGGCAACCTGCTGATCGTGGACCACGGCGACGGCTACCTGTCCATCTACGGCAACAACCAGTCCCTGTTCAAGGAGACCGGCCAAACCGTGAAATCCGGTGAAACAATCGGGGCAGCCGGCAACAGCGGGGGCCAGGGAGAATCGGGTTTATACTTTGAACTCAGGCACCAGGGGCAGCCCTTCGACCCGCTCAAATGGGCGTCCCTGCGCTGATTTCCTCCCCGCGTCCCGGCGCGGGCAACCCCAAGGAACCTTCCATGAGCAACAAGCTGCGCAACATCGGCCTGGTCGGCATCGGCGTCATCGTCGGCGTGCTGGCCAGCCTCAACATCGCCGCCATCGGCAAGGACGAGCCCAAGACCGTGGCCGGCCTGCCCATCGAGGAGTTGCGCAGCTTTGCCGACGTGTTCAATGCCATCAAGCAAGGTTACGTCGAGCCGGTGGACGACAAGAAGCTGCTGACCTACGCCATCAGCGGCATGCTCTCCAACCTGGACCCCCATTCCACCTATCTGGACGTGGATGCCTTCAAGGACCTGCAAGTCAGCACCCAGGGCGAGTTTGGCGGCCTGGGCATCGAGGTGGGCATGGAGGACGGCTTCGTCAAAGTGGTGTCCCCCATCGAGGACACCCCCGCCTTCAAGGCCGGCATCAAGGCCGGCGACCTGATCATCAAGCTGGACGACACCCCCGTGCGGGGCATGACCCTGGCCGACGCCGTGAAGAAGATGCGCGGCAAGCCCAAGACCGCCATCCGTCTCACCGTGATGCGCAAGGGCGAAGCCAAACCCTTTGAAGTCACCATCGTGCGTGACAAGATCAAGGTGCAGAGCGTCAAGTCCAAGCTGGTGGACGAAGGCTACGGCTACGTCCGCGTCACCCAGTTCCAGGAAGAAACCACCAGCGAGCTGGCCAAGGCCCTGGACAAGCTGACCAAGGACAACAAGGGCGCTCTCAAGGGACTGGTGCTGGACCTGCGCAACGACCCGGGCGGCCTGCTCAACAGCGCCGTGGGGGTTTCCGCCGCCTTCCTGCCGGCCAAGTCCCTGGTGGTTTCCACCGACGGTCGGGTGGACGACGCCAAGCGCAAGTACTTGGCCGTGGCCGACGACTACCAACGCGGCCGGGGCGACGCCCTCAAGGACCTGCCCGCCGGCACCCGCGACGTGCCCCTGGTGGTGCTGGTGAACGGCGGCTCCGCCTCCGCTTCCGAGATCGTGGCCGGCGCCCTGCAAGACCACAAGCGGGCCGTGATCATGGGCACCCAGACCTTCGGCAAGGGTTCCGTGCAGACCGTGCTGCCCCTCTCGGCCAACACCGCCATCAAACTCACCACCGCCCGCTACTACACTCCCAGTGGTCGTTCCATCCAGGCCAAGGGCATCACGCCCGACGTGGTGGTGGAGGAAAGCGCCAATGGTGGCAGCCGCGACCGCTTGAAGGAAGCCGACCTGGAGCACCACCTGGAAAACGACAAGGACAAGGCGGCGGCCAAGGAAGCCGACAGCAAGGCGGCCAAGGGCAAAGCCAAGGGCAAGGACGATGACAACGCCGAGCCGGCCAAGCCCGTGGAATTCGCCTCCAAGGACGACTACCAGTTGAGCCAGGCCATGAATCTGTTGCGGGCCTTGCAGATCGTGCAGAAAAAATAAACCGGGAGGCGGCGGCAATGCCCAAGATGACCCTTGAGAAAGCCCGCCAACTGCGGGACCAGGAACGAGGCAAGACGGCGCCCCCGCCCATGTTCGACCCCCACCCAGGCAATCTCAAGCAGCGGGAAATCCGCTTCGACCACGCCCGCCCGGAACAACTGGAACAGGCCCGGCTGATGCTGTCCGGCCTGGAACGGCTGGAAGTGGAGGGCGGACACCACGACAACGGTCTCAGCGTCCGCTACCACATCGAGGATTACAGCCTCCAGGGCCTGGAAACCGCCCTGATCCGCCAGGGCTTCCACCTGGACAACTCCGTGGTGCACCAACTCTCCCGCGCCGTCATCTACTTCTGCGAAGAGACCCAGTTGCGCAACATGCAGCAGCCGGAGCGGCTGATCAAGCAGTCCCACGAGGTGTACTCCAAGGCCTGGGAAAAACACCCCCACGGCGATCACGACGACACCCCACCGGAACTGCGGGAAGAGAAGTAGGAAGGGGCTAGGGACTAGGGAAAACCCGGGGGCGAGACCGGGCAAAAAATGCAAAAAGGTATCCCCCCAAACATTCCCAAATGTCATGCCGCCCCTAGCCCCTAGCCCCTAGCCCCTAGCCCCTAGCCCCTAGCCCCTAGCCCCTAGCCCC
>NZ_BAAGIA010000006.1:0-39358 GCF_054658675.1 Denitratisoma sp. agr-D3
TGTGGGGAGGTGATCGTTTTGGCACGGGGGAAGAGAGCGGGCTGGTAGGTGAATAGCCCGCAACGGTGCGGGATGGCGGCGGATTCAGGGGTTATGGGTGGCCGCCGCGAAAATGCGCAAAAGTGATGCCGGAACGATCATTTTTGCGGTTTATTTGGCACAAGGTGGATGAAAAGCGGCAATTGGTGAACAGGGGCCTTCGGAGGCTCATTGGCCGCCGTGGTCGGGAAAACCCCATCAGAAGCCTTGATCCAGGTGTCGCCTATTCGGATCGAGACCACGCCTGCGAGGATTTCCCGCAAGTCACTCTCCGGGTCTCCATGATGCACGCATCCAGTATATGTATGCGCCCGTCACGCGGCAATGCTTAGAACCTGCGCCAGGTCTGCGTCTTCGGCCTTTCCTCTTAGCAAAGCCGATTTGTACAGAACCGTGATAATCGCCGCGTGTTTTGCTGCCGGAATGCGGACGCGGTTACCGTTATCGGCCAGCCAGCGATGAAAGAAGTCAATCACTTGCTGGAGAAGCACGGCATCCAGTAACGCCGGGGAGGCTGCGTAAGCCACCCCGGGCTCTTGCACGGTCCCTGGCTGACCGCCGCTATCCAGTAGAGCCGGCCCTTCCCCGAACAGAACGAAATCCACGTTCACCCCGAGTTTCCGCATGGCTACTAGGGTTGCGCCTCCCGGGATGCTCTTTTCCCCCTCGTAATCACGCACCGTCTGGGCTGATCCCTTCACCAGGCCCGTTTTCGCCATTTCAGCGGCCATCTGGGGCGGGGTGAGCCTCAGCGCCTCCCTGGCGACCCTGAACCTGCCAGAAATTTCGTGTTTCAGGGCATCAAGCTCTGGCTTTACGCTTTCCATAGGCTAAGTGTTAAGAGGAAGTGTAAACGTGCGAGTCGCTTTACGCTTTCCCTTATCCCCCTGTTTTTATTGATTAAAAATTCAATTCCCCTGATTTCCTCACCGCTGCAAAGCGTAAAGGCGAACCGATGCACGAAATTTCTGTTGCAAGCCAGAAATTTCTGGTTTAGCATCTTTCCCCATGAGGAAAACAAACCGCCTAAAAAAAGCAGCCCAAGAGGACTGGCACAGCGCCGACATCGTGGCCGCCTTGCGTAAAGCAGGCTGGTCCCTGCGCAAGCTCTCCATCCACCACGGCTACAAAGACCCGAGCACCCTGAAAAGGGCGTTACAGGTGCCGTGGCCAAAGGGACAAAAGCTGATCGCCGAGGCCATTGAGGTAGCACCTCAAACCATTTGGCCGACGCGTTACAAGGGTACCACCAACGAAGGAGCTGGTAACTCACTGGTAACTGATCTGAGGGCGGCGGCATGACGTACTTCCCGTCCTGGCTCATTGCCACTGAATCAGCACGCCGCGCAGCTCGTCGATTTTTGCGGCAACTGGCGACAAGTCGCCCGGCCCAGGCAGGGACTCCTGCCGAACCGAATCAGCAGCCCGGCCAAGGTGCCCGGCTGTCACCCCAAGGGGAAGCACCCCTTGGTCATGCAAAGCGCGGGACAAGGTCATGAACGCGAACCGTAGCGCCATCACCTCGTCCTGCTGCTCGTCAAGCTGCTCTTCCAGTAGTTCCAGTCTTGGATTGCTCATGTTTTGCCTCCGTGTTCGTAACGGTTCCCAGTCTAGGGAGCCCCGACAAGCGGCACTAGGGCTAGAGCGGCTATTTGTTTCGACCTATCACCAATGGGATATGTCAAATGAAAATGCGTAATTGGAAGCGTGTCCGCCCTCACTCCCTGCTGAACGCCATGCAGCTCTGCGTGGACTTCGCCAGGGAGCGGCACAACCGCTCGATTGAGCGTATCGCCGACCTCATGGGGGTCCAGTCACACACCCTCTACAAGTGGCTGGGCACCGGGCGCATGCCTGCAAACCTGATCCGCCCCTTTGAAAACGCCTGCTGCTGCAACTACGTCACCTGGTGGTTGGCCCACGGCGCCCACAAGCTGCTGATCGACATTCCCTTGGGGCGCAAGGCCACCGAAATGGACGTCGCCCAGCTCCAAGAGTCAATTTCAGAGGCCACCACCACCCTGATCCGCTTCTACAGCAGCAACGCCAGCATCGACGACACCATCGCCCAGCTCACCGTCGCCCTGGAAGGTCTCGCCTGGCACCGGGAGAACGTATCCCGGCAAGCCACACCCGAGCTGGACCTTTTCGGAGACGACAATGCCTGACCGTCTCACCCTTGCCGACCTATCCGGCTACCTGGGCGTCTCAAAGGTCGCCGTCGCCCAGCGTGCCAAGCGGGAAGAATGGGTATTTGAAGCCATCCCCGCCCGGGGCGGCTTGCAGCACCGCTATGAGCTTTCCGACCTGCCCGCACCCGTGCGCCAGATCGTCGTCAAAAAGCGGGCAGAAGCCATCGTCTCCTCCGGTGCGGTTACTGCCGCACCTTTGCCTGCCGCCGCACAGGCAGCAGGCTTTCCTATTCCCTGCATCGACCTCACCGACCAGCAACGGCAAGAGCGCGATGCCCGCAACGGTGTCCTGGCCGCCATCAAACGCATCCAGGAAGAAGCCGGCGCCAGCCAGGCCGCCGCCATCACCACCTTGCTTACCTCCGCCAAAGCCGGGCAAACGCCGGCCACCTTGGGCGCCATGCTGCGCCTCGCCCGCGACCCACGGGGGCGTGCAGGGGACGGCTTCCCCTCCGAACGTACCCTCAAACGCTGGTTAGCCGCCCCGGACCTCACCCCCAAGATCGTCCAGGCCGACCATGACATCCCAGCCTGGGCCAATGGTTTCCTTGCCCACTTTCAAACCCCGCAAAAGCCCAGCGTAGAAGCCGCCTACCGTGAGTGGGTCCGTCAAGACTTCATCCCAGGCGACACCATCCCCGCCAGCGTCCACCAGGTACGGCGCTGGCTGGCCAAGCTCGGCACCGTCACCCGGGAGCGGGGCCGCATGGGCGACCGCGAACTCAAGAACATCAAGCCCTTCATCCGGCGCGACTTCAGCCACCTGGAACCCAACGACATCTGGACCGCCGACGGCCACACCTTCGACGCCGAAGTCCAGCACCCCTTGCATGGCCGCCCCTTCCGGCCCGAAATCACCACCTTCATCGACATCGCCACCCGCCAGGCTGTCGGCTGGAGCGTGGACCTGGCCGAAAGCGGAATGGCCGTCGTCGACGCCCTGCGTAGCGGAGTAGAGCGTTACGGCATCCCCGCCATTCTCTACGTCGATAACGGCTCCGGCTACGCCAACGCCCTCATGAAAGACGAAGCCACCGGCCTCATGGGCCGCCTCGGCTGCGAAATGCGGCACAGCCTGCCCTACAACTCCCAAGCCCGGGGCGTCATTGAACGCAGCCACCAGACCATATGGGTCCAGGCCGCCAAGCAGCTCCCCAGCTACGTCGGCGCCGAAATGGACCGCGAAGCCCGGCTCCAACAGTTCAAGCTCACCCGTCAAGCCCTCAAGAAGGGCGGCGCCATGCCCCTCATCCCCTGGGAAGTCTTCGTCCAATTCGTCGAAGCCAAGGTCGCCGAGTACAACGCCCAGCCCCACCGCTCCCTCAAAGGCGTCTCCCCCGACCTCTGCCGCCGCTCCTTCGAGGCCCGGGGATGGCAGGCCCATGTGCTCGGTAACGACCACGTCGAAACCCTGTTCCGGCCCCGCGTCATCCGCACCATCCGCCGGGGCGAAGTCGAACTTTTCACCAACCTCTACTTCTCCCAGGCCCTGGCCGAATTCCACGGCCACAGCGCCCAGGTCGCCTACGACATCCACGACCCCAGCCGCATCTGGATATACACCCCCGAGGGGCGCTTCATCTGCCAGGCAGAAGCCAACGGCAACCGCCGCCACTACATGCCCGTCCCCGTCGTCCAGCAAGCCCGGGAACGCCGGGCCAAAGGCCGCCTCGCCCGGGTTGACGCCAAGCGCGAAGAAATCCTGGAAGAACTCCACGGCGCCCCAGCCCTGGCCGTGCCCAGCGCCGACCACCTCGTCATCGGTGGTCGCGTCATCGACCCCGCTGCCATCTCCGCCATCCAGGCCAAGCCGATGGACGAAATCACCGAACCAATGGACGAAACAGCCAAGGCAATGGGCGGAATCGCCAAGCCCCTGGCCCAGCCCGCCGTATCCCGCAGCCAACGCCGACCGGAAGAGAACTACATCGAGTGGCAGGACATCGACCAGCGAATCTTGGCCGGTGAGCCCGTTACCGAGGATGAAGCCAACTGGCACGGCAGCTACCAGCAGACGACGCAATACCGCGTCCTGGCAAAGAGAAAGGCCGCAGCGTGATGGCAGTCACGCGGCGGCCCGTTTGAAGCAGTACCTACATAGGAGAAACAAGCATGTCACAAGTCGCACAGATTCACAACCTCAACCTCGTCCGCATCGCCGTCGAGCGATTGGTCACCCGGCAGCAAAGCCTACCCGGCTTTGCCGGCCTCTATGGCCCGGCAGGGTGGGGGAAAAGCACGGCGCTGTTGGCCGTCGCCAATGAGACCAATGCCTATTACGTGCAAATGCGTAGCGCCTGGAGCCGCAAGGCCTTCCTGGAAAAAATCCTCTTTGAAATGGGCATCAAGGCCGCCGGCACCGTGCCTGCGCTGCTCGACCAGATTTGTACCCAACTCGCCGCCAGCGGTCGCCCCCTCATGATCGACGAGTTCGACTTCGCCCTGCGCACCGACAGCATGGTCGAACTGGTCCGCGACATCTACGAAGGCTCCCAGGCCACCATCATCCTGGCCGGCGAAGAAATGCTCCCCACCAAGCTCAAGAAATGGGAACGCTTTCACAGCCGGGTTTTGTCGTGGATACCCGCCCAGCCCGTCAGCATCGAAGATGCCAAGGCACTGGTCCCCATCTACAGCCCCGGTATCGCCATCGCCGACGACCTGATCGCCCACCTGGTCAGCCAGGCCGGCGGCAGCGTCCGCCGCGTCTGCGTCAACCTCAGCGGCATCCACGAAACCGCCCACCTGGAAGGCTGGAAAGACGTCGACCAGCACCGCTGGGGCGACCGTCCCATCTACACGGGCGAAGCCCCGAGGAGGGGTGTGTGATGGCACTGCTCAGATTAGTCAAATTCCGGTGGGTGCGTGACCATTTCGACGAAAACGAAGCTGAGACTGTTTTCTTCAGCGAGGCCAAGCCAGTCGTATTCCGTGGCGAGAATAGCCCGGAGGTGCTTCTCCGCATGATCGACGGCGAAAACCGTATCTGGTCAACGCTCGGGCTCAATGTCGATGATCTTGACCAGCTCATCGAGCAGTTGCAAACGGCCCGCGATGATCTTGACGACTACCTTGAGACAGTCGCCAAGGCCCTGCTGAAAAAATACGACGCGGAGGGCGATCATGCCGCGTAAGCCAGTCCACCTCACCTACGTCGGCGGCAAAGGCCCCCGGCAGCGCATTTGGGACGCCATCCGCAAGATCGGCGGCAAGGGTGCCACCTTCACCGAGGATGACATCTGGTCCGCCACCGAAGGGCGGGAGACCGACATCGATACCGGCCTGGTGCGCGACTACCGGCGGGGCCTCGTCGCCGCCGGCTTCCTGTCCCTGGTCGCGCCACACAAGGATCGCTACGTCAAAGCCGTCTATCGCCTCGCAATCGATGCGGGCGTTGATGCCCCTCGGGTCCGCCGCGATGGCACCCCGGTAACGCAGGGCCTGGCCCAGGAGCAAATGTGGCGAACCCTGCGCATGCACAAGGGCGACATCAATGCGCGGGAACTGGCCGCCTATGCCAGCACCCAGGATATCCCCGTCAACGAAGTCGCCGCAGGCGACTACCTGCGCAACCTGCACCTGGCCAACTATCTCCGATGCACCGCCCAGGCGCAACCCAACGCCAACCGGCATGTCCCCAAACTTGCCCGTTACCAGTTGGTCAGCGACACCGGGCCACGCACCCCGATGGTTCAGCGCACCGATGCCATCTACGACCCGAACCTGGACAAGGTGGTCTGGATTCGGCCCATCACCGAGGAGACCGCCATCTATGGACACTGACCAAAGTGCCGGCATCGGGATGTCGCCGAACGCGGAGCCGGCCCCTACCGCCATTGCCTTGCCCCTGTTCCTGCCCGCCGACGCTCCCCTCTGGCAGCGCCTGTTGGTGGATGAAGTCAGCCAGGCCGAAAAGCGCGGAAATGGCGGAAAGGCCGCCGTGGCCCGTCTGCTGGGGTTCAAGCGTGCCTACGTGTCCCGCGCCGTCGCCACCATCGAAGGCCGCCCCAGCGGCTTTCCCGGTGGCGTACCGCAGACCTTCATCGACCGGGTGCTGGATCGCCTGTACGTCATCCGCGAATGCCCGGCCACTTTTCAATCCCAACCCCGTGCCGAATGCGACCGCATCGGCAACGGCCCGGCCCCCACCCATAACCCGCAGTCGATGCGCATCTGGAAAGAGTGCCAGCGGTGCCCGCACCGCCCAACCAAGGAAAAGGAGTAACGCGATGGACGCTTTACTGCAAATGCCCAATTGCCTGAAGCGGCAGGCCCTGGCCGCCGTGTCGGCGGATCGGGTGCTGGATAGCCTCACCGCCGCCAAAAGCGTAGTCCTCAAACTGCGCCTCAACGGCTTCGACATCATCAGCGTCTTGGCAGGCGCCGATGGCCGCACCACCGTGCAGGTGGCCTATCACCCCCGGATCAAGCAAATGCTGGAGACGGGGCAGGCCGGCTACTACTACCAAACCAACACCGAGCAGCACGGCGAATTCCGGGCCGAGGCAAACGACGGCACCATCGTCCAGGTCGTGTGGGTAGAAAGGAAGGGGCACTGACATGCGCCGCCTAATCCTCACCTGGCGCCTGGTCGCCGATCCCGTCCTTCACCACACCCTGCGCAGCGCCTGGCGGCGGGCGGGAGAACTGTCATGACCCGCGCCCGCCACGTCTTCACCGTTTCCCACGGTCGCATGGCGCTGATCGTCCGCGTCATGGCGACGGTGCAGGAGGTCGATGCCGAATATCGAGGCGGACGTCGTCGCCGTGAGAAAAATCAGGCGCATGCCTTTTTTTTACCGGCACCAGACAGCGCATCGCATACGGGAACCATCGTCCTGGCGATCAATAGCGAATTGTTGGAGCTTGTTCCTCACGAGGTCGCCCATGCCTCACAGCACCACCTTGGTGGCGCCGTGAGTAACGGCTGCGAAGAGCGCCATGCCATCGCTATTGGTCTTCTATCAGCTCGCATTTTTTCCCAGCTCCGCATGCGGGGCGTGGAGGTGTGACATGGCCGGATTTGTGAAAGGTCGCCCCTGGACGCCGGAAGAAGATATCCGTCTCCTGGCCATGATCGAAGGAGGGGACGGAAAGACCCTGGCCGCAACCACCCTCAATCGCCCCTACAGCTCCATCGAAAGCCGCCTCAAGGTGCTTCGAGGTCGCCAGCAGGATGCACGGTACCAAGCGCCCCACCGGCCCCGTGTAGGGGGGAAGAAACAGCGCCCCTGCATGTGCTGCGGCAACCAATTCTGGTCCGAAGGCAGCCACAACCGCCTGTGTTCCAACTGCAAGTCGAAGTCCCTCAGTCCCTACGCCCCCTGAAAGGAGACTCACCATGCCCCTCGAAAAAGCTGTAACGCCTGATGCTCTTCATTCCGTCCTCCGCCGTGGCCAGGCCAATGGCCGCAGTGCCAAGGCCCTGGCCGCCGACCTGCACACCACCGACCGCGCCATCCGGCAGTTGGTGGATGAGCTGATCGAGAAGGGTGTCCCCGTCTGCGCCCATCCCTCTACCGGCTACTTCATCGCCACCACCCAGGCGGAAGTCGAAGCGACCCATTCCTTCCTCACCCAGCGGGCCGAGCACAGCACCCGCAAGGCCGAGCAACTGCTCCACGCCTTCATCAACTACCAGAACCCTGACCTTTTCTCGGGAGCCTACGCATGACCCACATGGACAAAATCGAACAGCAGGCCAAGCGTTACAGCGAAGCCCGCGACAAGGTGACCGCCATCGTCACCGCCCTCAACACGGCGATGGATGCCCTCAAGCGCACCGAAATACCCAAGCTGCGCAAGGCCATCGCCGCCGCCGCCGAGCATCACGACCAGCTCAAGTCCCTCATCGAACAAGCCCCCGAGCTTTTCGCCAAGCCAAAGACGCAAACCTTCCACGGCATCCGCCTGGGTTTCGTCAAGGGAAAGGGCAAGATCGAATGGGAAGACGCCGACCAGGTGGTGCGCCTCATCAAGAAGCATTTCCCCGACCAGGCCGACGTGCTAGTCGTCACCACCGAGAAGCCCGCCAAGGACGCCCTCAACAACCTCACCGCCGCCGAGCTGAAGAAGTTGGGTATCAGCGTCAGCGAAGGCGACGAGGCCGTCTTCATCAAGCCTGCCGACAGCGCCGTGGACAAGATGGTGGATGCGTTACTGAAATCGGCAACGGAAGAGGTGTCGGCATGAGCTACCAGCACAAACTCGACCTGCTCAACACCGTGGGCCTGCTCCGCGACCAGGCACGCCGCCTGCGCGGTTCCCTCAATCCGGGCGACGTGGCCATCGCCGAAGACTTGGAGCGCATCGCCATCCGTATGGAAGACGAAGCCAGACACCTTCCCGATGCCCCGGTCCGCATCACCAGCTTTGACCTGATCGCCCACCTACATCGGCAACGGGAATTCAGCCGGGCCACCTTTGGCCCGGGTGATCGCCTGAAGGGGGTGGTGGCCCACATCCGCAAGGAGCTGGAGGAAGTCATGGCCGCTCCTGAGGATGCCGAGGAATGGGCCGACCTGATCCTGTTGGCCCTGGACGGCGCCTGGCGGTCTGGCCATGAGCCCGAAGACATCGCCCTGGCCATCGCCGAGAAGCAGATCAAGAACGAAAGCCGCACCTGGCCTGACTGGCGCACCGTGCCGGAAGGACAGGCCATTGAACACGTCCGGGGCGGCTGACATGGAAGATAAATCCTCCATCATTGAGAAGATCAAGAAGTGCCTCGCCCTGGGGAAGTCCAGCAATGAGCATGAAGCCGCTGCCGCTCTTCGTCAGGCACAAAAGCTGATGGAACTTCACGGCATCAGTGATGCGGACATGCTGTCCGCAGGGGCTGAAGAATGCTGCGCCAAATCCGGTGCCGACTCAAAACCCGCCAAATGGGAAACCATGCTTGCCGGCAAGATCGGTGAAGCCTTCGGTTGCGAGGTGCTGTTTACCTCGGCGCATGGCCATGTACTTCTAGGCAATCGGAAACCTGGTCTGTGGAGTTTTATCGGCTGTGGTACTGCCCCAACCATTGCGCAGTACGCTTTCGAGGTATTGGCCCGTCAAGCCAGAAAGGCCCGCAAAGAGCATATCGATAACCGCCTGAAGCGGTGCAAGCGGAATGCTCAAGTGAGGCGGGCAGACCTCTTTAGCGAAGGCTGGGTGCGTGGTGTCGGTGCTTTGATCTCTGCATTTTCGGGAACAGAGCAGAACCGCCTGGCAATTGCCGCCTACATGGAAAAGCACTACCCGAATCTTCGTGATCTTCAGTCGACTGATCGGAACCGGGGACGCGGCCTGCGCGACTATGAATTCGGTGATCTGAACGCTGGGCATATCAGCGGTAGGAATGCACAGCTTAATCACGGTGTCGGCTCTGCTTCCTCGCCTCTTTCCTTGGAGTGACGTGATGATCGTCCTTGCCGTGATGCTTTGGGCCTTCATAAACCACCACCCATTGGTCGGCATTTTTCTGCTGATCGCATGGACTATGGAGGATTGACATGGTTGCCACCGCCGCCTCCCGTAAATCTCTCTTGGCCAGCCTGCATTGCATCAAGCGTGACCAGGGCTGGGACGACGCCACCTACCGGGACATCCTGGAGGCCCGCACCCTGGAGCTGGGGGGTAGAGGCTACCGGAGCGCCAAGGACATCCCCAGCCCCGTCCTGGCCCGCCTGGTGGGCGCCCTCAATGGCGACACCAACGAATGGCGCTGGGTGGATCAATCGCCAGAACCCCGTCGCAAACTGCTGCGCAAGATCATCGTCCAGTGCCGCCTGCTAGGCATCCGCAAGGGCGGCCAGGTGGCCTACGTCCAAGGCATTGCCTGCCAGATGTCCGGCATGTGCAAGGGCAAGGTCGCGCAGAACGTCACCAAGCCCCTGGTCATGTGCGACCCCTCCGAGCTATGGCTGATCGTGGCCGCGCTGGAGTACCAGGTGAAGCGTCAGGGGGTGGATCGTGCTTGAATTTCTGTCCGGCGTCATCATAGGTGTCTTCCTCGGTGGGTATCTCGCCTGGGAGCGTTTTATCCGTTACGCCCCCCGGCCCATCGCCATCACCATCACCCCGGAAGTGTTGCACCAGGTCAATGGCTGCATCGTCGGCGCCTGGTTGGATGCGCACGACATGGTCTGGATGCCGAAGGGGCCGGACTTCAAGCCGGGTGAAAAGCTGTGAAGCTATCCACCGCCCATCTGCCGCCACAGGCCCTGGAGCTGGTCGACCTCATCGGGTTGGCCGCAACGCTGGTCTTGGTCGAGTGTTACCCTGGGCGGGTGTTGGACATTCCTACCGGCGACCGCCGCCGTGGGCGTGAATTTCTGGCCGAACTGGCCGACAAGATCGGGACCGAGGCGGCGGAAAAGCTATCCCAGCGTTACGGCGCTTCGCCCCTGGTCGTGCCAAAATGTGCGGCGGCATTAAGGGCTTGCCGTGACGGCAAGGTGCAGCAGCGCTTCGACGTACTCACTGCGGGCGGACTGTCCGCCCGCAAGGCTGTCGCCCAATTGACGGGTGAATTCTGTCTCGTCGAGCGGACTATCTGGCGCATTCTCAAACGTTGCCCTGGCGACGTTATGAGCAACCCGCAACAGCCCGACCTCTTTCCCGTTTAAGTTACCCGCTGGCACTCGCCAGCGGTTTTCGATATCCCCATGCGCGCGACACTGCGGGCATGAGAGCTATCGATACCATCGTCATCCACTGCTCGGCTACCCCCAACGGCGTCAGCCTGTTTCGGGGTGTGCCGGGTGAAAAGTTTCAGACCACGCCTGTCCTGGTCATCGACCGGATGCACGGGGAGCGCAAGCCCCCGTTCCGCCGCGACCCCGCCTGGGTAGTCCGCTGGAACCCCGGCCTGCTGCACATCGGCTACCACTTCGTCCTTTACACCAACGGCTACTCCGCCACGGGTCGTGCCCTGGACGAAGTCGGCGCCCACGTCGCCGGCCATAACGCCCACTCCATCGGTATCTGCATGATCGGCACCGATGCCTTTACCCGGCATCAGTGGGACGAACTCAAGGACTTGGTCAACATACTGCTCAAGCAGTACCCCAAGGCGCGCGTTTGCGGCCACCGCGATCTGTCGCCCGACCTCAACGGAGACGGCATCGTCGAGCCCCGCGAGTGGATCAAGACCTGCCCCGGCTTCAACGTGGCCGACTGGCTAGCCGGCGGCAAAGAGCCCCTGGCTGGCCACATCATCGAAGGGGATGGCTGATGCAATCCTCCTATGTGACCTGCCGCAAGTGCTGGTGGAAATCCCGCGTCATCTGGTTCAACGTCCTCATCGGCGCCCTGGCCACCCTGGAGGCCAGCGCCAACCTCATCCAGCCCTACGTCCCCGGTAACGTTTACGGCTGGGGGCTGCTCCTGCTGACCGTGGGCAATACCGTCCTGCGCACCATCACCACCCAGGGGGTCAGCCTCAAATGAGCCTCAGACAAGAAGCCCTGACCTCCGTCATCGTCGGCCTGCTGCTGCTTCTGTGTGTGGGTCTGGGTGGCTACTGGCTGGGCCGAAGCGATGGCAAGAATGGATGCCAAGCAAAAACGGCCGAGGCCCAGGTCGTCGCCATCGAGAACCACAACACCGC
The DNA here is from genome assembly GCF_054658675.1 of Denitratisoma sp. agr-D3. Taxonomy (NCBI): domain Bacteria; kingdom Pseudomonadati; phylum Pseudomonadota; class Betaproteobacteria; order Nitrosomonadales; family Sterolibacteriaceae; genus Denitratisoma; species Denitratisoma sp. agr-D3. Next base: position 11,827 of record NZ_BAAGIA010000006.1, read on the forward strand.
TGCTGTTGCTGGTAACGCCGCCGAGAAGAAATCCGTCGCCGCCAAGTCCGCCCAGGCCACTTTTACCCAACGACTGCTGGAGGAATCCCGCCATGCACCTACGTCTATGGCTGCTGATTGCAGCCTTGACCCTTACCGCCTGTACCGCTGGCGTCAAGCCAACCGAGGCGCCCCTGCTGCTACCGCCAGCCAGTCTGACGACGCTGCCGCCGGAGGAGCTACCGCAACCGGAGACGGCGGGCCTGGAGGATTTGTACATCAACCATCTGCGGGTGGCGGGGATGTACCACGAGCTGCGGGAGCAGTTGAAGGGGCTGGTGGAATGGCTGGAGAAAACCCGTGAACTACGCTGAAGCCCGTGGCCGCATCCGCGATGGCGACTTGATCGCCGTCCGCTCCAACCACGGCGGTCTGGCCGCCCTGATCCGCGCGGTGACGAAAAGCCCCTACACCCACACCGGCGTGGCCATCTGGCTGGACTGCTGGCAAACAGGAGAGCATGGCCTTTACATCGCCGAGATGGACGGCATCAAGGCAGTGCTGACTCCCTTGAGCCAACGCGCCGACGTCGACTTCGACGTATTCGACTGCCCGGTGGATCGCGGCGCCGCCTGCGCCGAGTTGCTGGCCGCCCTGCGTCACCCCATCAGCTACGACTACCTGGATCTGTTGCGCATCGGTGCGCGCAAGCTGTGGGGATGGGCGCTGCCACGTCGTGACCGTGGCGGCCTGGTCTGCTCGGCCCTATCGGCCCGCATCTACCGTAACGCCAGGTGGATGCCTGGGTACGAGCTTCCCAGCCTTCCCGCGCCGAGTGACCTGGTGGCGGCCATCGGCTACGAGCCCTTCCTCGTGGTACGCCCATGAGCCGGATATTCGACCGGGCCAGTGAGTCCGAGCAGAACTTCCGGGATGACGCCCTGGCGGAACAACGCCGCCGGGCGGGTCTGGAGGACAAGACCGTTGACGACAGCGCCACCTGTTGCGTCCGGTGTGACGATCCGATTCCGCTTAAACGCCGTCGGGCCTATCCAGGAACCCAGCATTGCGTGAGCTGCCAGGAATTTCTGGAACGCATCAAGAACCGAAACCTTAGAGACCCACGAGGCCCCAATGGATATTGATACCAAACTACTGGCGCTGATCGGGCTGTACATCAGCGCCGCCAATTTTCTGCTCACCTGGGGGGTGGCTCTGTACATGTACCTTGCCAACAAGAACAAGGTCACCAACGAGCGCATTACCAAGCTGGAAACCGACCTGGGAGCCAGGGTCCAAAAACTGGACGAGGATGTCGATGGTCGGTTGGACGACTACGGTAATCGAATCACCGCCCTGGAGGAAAGTGATGAACATGGCCCAACGCATCATGACCTCGGCAAGCTCCATGAAAAAGTGAACGAAGTCGACGGCCAGTTCAAGGAATTACGGGGTGAAGTGAAAGGCATCCGAAATCTGCTTGACACCATTCATCGTCATCTGATGCAAGGAGGTTGAACATGGTCTACGCCGAAGAAGTGCAAAAAGCCCGCCGCCTGGCCATCCTTCTGCAACTCTACTTTGCGCCTGGCTATACCGCCGCGCTTGATTTTGTCCGTAACCAGGTCGAGCGTACCGGCTACGCATCTAGCCTGGACCAGATCGCCACCGACCTCGCTTGGCTAAAGGAGCAGGGCCTTGTGGTGACAACCAAACACGGCGCCCATCGGCTATCCGACCGTGGCGTGGATGTCTGTCTAGCCCGTGTTGAGACGCCAGGTGTTCTTCGCCCGCGTCCCGACGAAATACCGGAATAACGCAATGGCCCACGACCCCGACAAGCGCCGCGCCGTGCGCGGCGATTATGTTTTCAACCAGCTCGGCCTGGAGGTCGCCGCTGCCAAGCACGGCGTGCCTGACGGCACGGCCAAACGCTGGAAGCGTGAAGCCCGGGTTGAGGGGGACGACTGGGACAAGGCCCGTGCCGCCCAGATGATTGCCGGTGGTGGTATCGAGGACGTGGTGCGCCAGACCCTGGCCGTGGTGGTGCAGCAAGTACAGGCCACGGTCGAGGCCATCCAGGCGGGCGACATGGCCCCGGCAGACAAAGTGCAGGCGCTGGCCAGCCTGGCCGATGCCTACAACAAGCTCATGGCCGCCAGCAAGCGCCTGATGCCGGAGACCGACAAGCTGGCCACGGCGGTGGATGTGGTCAAACGCCTGGGTGAGTTCGTGCGCACCAAACACCCCCGGCACAGTAACGCCTTCGCGGAAATTCTGGAGCCCTTCGCGGACGAGCTGGCGAGGGTGTATGGCTAGTTTAGGTCTTACGGTGGGCGCGTTGATTGATGCGCCGAAGATTGTCCACCGCAGTCTTGAAGTGGGCAACCTTGTCCAGTACGTCCTCCACATTGACTGCCACCATTTCCGGCTTGCCTTTTTCAGTGGGATCGTAGCCGAGGTACATCATGTCTTGATTATTCAGAATTCGGCCCTTCAGCGCCTTTTCAAGCTCTTGATAGTGCCGTTGCAACTCTTCCAGGGTGTTGTCGATTGTGGTTTTGAGAAAAATGCTCATAGGGCCTCCTTTGATTGGTGGGGCTATGTTAAATGACTAGCCAAAAAACATCCCGCCGCTCCTTCCTGGAGGACATCACCCGCTTCGCTGCCGAGTTCCGGCAGATTATCGAAGCGGAGGTGGATGGCTTCGACCCGGACCCTGAGGCATCCCGCCAACGCCGGGAGCGGGCTTGGGATGATTTCGAGTATTTCTGCCGGACCTACTTCCCCCATTACGTGAAGAAGGCCAACAGCCGGCTCCACGATGCTCTTTACAAGCGCCTGCCCGAGATCGCCAACAGTGACCGGGCCGAGACCGACGCCATTGCGGCCCCCCGGGGCGAGGCCAAGTCCACCATCACGTCCCAGCTTTTTGTCCTCTGGTGCGTGATCACCGAGCGCAAGTGGTACGCCATGATCGGCATGGATGCCTTCGACCAGGCGGCCATCATGCTGGAAGCCATCAAGGCCGAGCTGGAAGGAAACCCCCGCCTGGCGATGGACTTTCCCGAGTCCTGCGGCGGCGGTGGCCGGGTGTGGCAGGCCGGGGTGATCGTTACCCGTAACGACCGCAAGGTGGAAGCCGTCGGCAGCGGCAAGCGTATCCGGGGCCGTCGCCACGGCCCCCACCGGCCCGACCTGTTTATTGGCGACGACTTGGAAAACGACGAGAACGTAAAAACCCCCGAGCAGCGGGACAAGCTCCAGGGCTGGATCACCAAGGCCGTACTCAAGCTGGGCGGCGCCGGGGAAAAGTTCGACGTGATCATCATCGGCACCATCCTGCACTACGACTCGGTGCTGGCTCGTCTGCTGAAAAACCCCCTGTGGAAGTCGGCCAAGTTCAAGGCCATCATGCGCTGGCCGGACGATATGTCCCTGTGGGACACCTGGGAGAATCTGCTGCTTTCCCAGGGGGAGGGCATGGCCGATGCCTTCTACGACCAGCACAAGCTGGCAATGGATGCCGGGGCAGAAGTGAGTTGGCCAGCCGGGCGGCCTCTGGTAGCCCTGATGAAGATTCGCGCCCGGGACGGCCATGCCTCGTTCGACTCCGAGCTGCAAAACGATCCCCTGTCCGATGACGATGCGCCTTTCGCAAAGTGCATCCAGTTCTGGGTCAGTCGCTTGGCCGACTGGATTTTTGTCGGGGCTTGCGACCCTTCCTTGGGGAAGGCCGGCGCCAGCCGCGACCCCTCTGCGTTATTGGTTGGTGGGTTCAATCGCCAGACCGGCATCCTGGACGTGGTGGAAGCCCTCATCAAGAAACGTCTTCCCGACCGCATCATCGAAGACGTGATCGCGTTACAGCGGCAATACCGATGCCTGCTGTGGCTGATCGAGACCGTACAGTTCCAGGCGTTCCTATATTCCGAGTTGGTCAAGCGTTCCGCCGTTGCCGGGGTGCCAGTACCAGCTCGTGCAGTAACGCCTATTGCCGACAAGGTGCTGCGTATCGAAAGCCTTCAGCCCCATTGCGCCAATGGCCTGATCCGCTTGCACCCAAGCCAAACCACCCTGATCGACCAGCTCCGCCACTTTCCCAAGGCCGACCATGACGACGGCCCTGACGCCCTGCAAATGTTGTGGATGGGCGCCACTTCCATGCTGGGGGCACATACCGGATTTGAATCCATACCCCGGATCCCCGCTGCGGGTGGCCGTGATGATGACTGGAGCGACGACTCCCGGAGGATGTTCTGATGCCACAAATTCTCGACCTCAACGGAAACCCCATCGACCGCGGTGCCCTGGGCGAACCTCAGACCGCTGCGATTGCCCAGCTCCAAAACACCTACCTCACGCCGGCCCTCAACGGACTCACGCCGGCCCGCCTGGCCGCCGCTTTGGAGGCGGCGGACATGGGAGACTTGACCTCCCAGGCCCGGCTGTTTTCGGATATGGAAGAACGCAACGCCCATCTCTGTTCGGAGATGGGTAAGCGCAAGTTGGCCGTCATGGGGCTGGACTGGGACATTGTTCCGCCGCGCAACGCCAGTGCCGCTGAAAAATCGGCAGCCGAATGGGTTAAGGAAGTGCTCATCGATGCGACGGACCCCATCGAAGACCTGATCTTGGCACTGATGGATGGCGTGGGCCACGGCTTTGCACCGGTTGAGCAAGAATGGACCCTTGAAGACGGGAAGCTCCTGCCCCGCTGGTATCCCCGCCCGCAGGAATGGTTCCGTCTCTCTACCCGGCGCGACGAGCTGCGTCTTCTGGACAGCAGCGCCGATGGCGCCCCCCTCAAGCCCTTCGGCTGGGCCTTGCATACCCACGGCAAGGCCAAGACCGGCTATCTGGGGCGCCTGGGCCTGTACCGTGTCCTATCCTGGCCATTCATCTACGCCGCCTACGGTATCGGCGACTTCGCCGAGTTCCTGGAAATCTACGGGCTACCGATCATCGTCGGCAAATACTTCAGCACCGCCACGCCCGAGGAAAAGGCCAGTCTTCGCCGTGCCGTTACCGCCCTCGGCCATGACGCCCGCGCCATCATGCCCAAGGAAATGGAGCTGGAGATTCAAAAAATCACGGGCGGCGGCGATAGCACGCCACACCTGGCAATGGTCGAGTGGGCGGAAAGGTCCATGTCCAAGGCCATCCTGGGGCAGACATTGACCAGCGACACCGGCAAGCAAGGCGGCGGCAGTTATGGCCTGGGCAAGGTGCACAACGAAGTGCGCGAGGACATCCGTAATTCCGATGCCCGGCAGATCGCCACCACCATCAACCGCGACATCATCTACCCGTTGATGGCCCTTAACCTGGGCGTGGCCGGGCTGTCCCGTTGCCCACGCCTGGTGTTCGACACCGGCGAGGCCGACGACCTGGTGCAACTCGCCGAAGGGGTGAGCAAACTGGTCGCCGCCGGCATGACCAGTATTCCAATCTCCTGGGTCCATGAAAAAGGCCGCATCCCGTTACCGGATGGGAAAGAGCCAACCCTGGGCGCCGTGCAATCTCAGGCGGCACCAGGCGGCGCCAAGGCGGCCACCAAGGCTGTCATGGCCGCCTTGGCGGCCATGAGCGGCAAGGCGCCGCAACCCGACGAACTGGACGATCTGGCCAGCTTGATGGGAAACGATTGGGAACAAGTCGTTGCCCCGCTGGTAACGCCCATCGAACGCCTAGCGGCCGAGTGCAAGACCCTGGAAGAGTTCCGCGCCCGACTGCCAGCCGCCATCGAGCAGATGGACGTCGCCGAGCTGGCGGCCCTGGTCGCCCAGGGCGACTTCGCGGCCGCAGTATGGGGAAGAATTAACCGTGAGTAAGGGGATGCGAAATGCAAGACGTTGAGGTGACGGGGCACGGAGATTTTGAGGTGGCAACGGCTCGCGGGAAATTTGGATTTACTGCCTGGGCAAAGAAAGGGAAGATTCAAACCGATTGCCCGGTCAAAGAGCCAGGGGAGCATGTGTGGTTCAACTTTGGCAAAACACGGAGCCAAGCACAAGATGCGATCTTGGTTGAAATCGGTGCCGAAATGTCAGCAAAAGGCTGACCATGTCCGCCCCGCGCATCGAACTAAAGCCCCTCATTCCCAAGGAGGCCGTGGCCTTCTTTCAGCAGAAGGGTTACAAGATCGGTTTCGACCACCGCGACGTATGGCAACAGGAACACCAGGCCGCCTTCACCGTGGCCAAGGCCATGCAAATGGATCTGCTGCGGGACATCCGGGCAGCGGTGGACGACGCCATCACCAACGGCACCACCCTGGAGGACTTCCGCGCCAACCTAAAGCCCCTATTGGTCAACAAGGGCTGGTGGGGCCGCAAGGAAATGACCGACCCGGTAACGGGCGAGACCAAGGATGTCCAGCTCGGCAGCCCTCGCCGTCTCAAAGTCATCTACGACGCCAATCTGCGTACCGCCCATAGCGAAGGGCAATGGCAGCGCATCCAGGCGGGTAAGGAAACCCTGCCTTACTTGATGTACGACCATACGCCCAGCGCTCATGAGCGCAAGGAACACGCGGCCTGGGATGGGCTGGTCCTGCCGGTGGACGATACCTGGTGGCAGTCCCACTACCCGGTCCGGGCCTGGGGGTGCAAGTGTCGGGTTGTCCAGGTCGGTCAGCGCCAGATCGACCGCCAGGGGCTCAAGGTGGGCACGGCGCCCGCCGAACGCTACGCCGACTACACCAACAAACGCACCGGCGAAACCCAGCAAGTGCCCGTAGGCGTGGACCCGGCCTTCAATTACCCGCCAGGCGGTCGCCGGGCCGCCCTGGTGGACAATCTGGCGGCCAAGCTGGAAGCCCTGCCATCCGATCTGCGTTCCCGTGCTGCCCGCAACCTGGCCGGCGACGCCTTTGCTGCCTGGAAGGCGGCGCCGGCCGGTGACTGGCCCATCGGCGTGCTGCCGCCTGGCCATGTCGCCGCGATGGCGTTACAGACCGACGTGGTTCGGCTGTCATCGGCCACGATGGAAAAGCAGGCGCGACGTCATCCAGAGCTGGCCGATGCCGAGTATGCCTACGTGCAAGACACCCTGGAGCGTGGCCAGTCGGTACGCGAGTCCGACCAGGCCATGCTGTTCCTGTTGGAGGAAGAAGGGTACGTGACGGTGGTCAAGGCCACCCAAAGTGGCCGGGCGGCGTTTTTGACCAGCTTCCGCCGCTTGTCGTCGGACAAGGCCAAGCGGGACCGGGAGGTCCGGCGGCTGCTCAAGAAGGGGAAGGAGGGGGAATAGAACAAAGACGGGCGGTGGGGCCTCCCATCCGCTGACGCGGCAACCCCACAAGGCGCACCGGCATTGCTGCCAGGCTACGGCCGGGAGAATGTCACCGTGTCGCGCCCGTCTGGTAAGTATACGCCGCCCGATCCTCGCTATCCATCGATTTTGAAAATCGGCCCCAGGCGCCTTTAAATCATCCCTGCGCCGCCTCGATGTATCAGACGGGTGCTGTCGGCGGCCAGTAACGCGCCAGTAACGCGCCACAGGTGCCTTACGGAGGGTTGCGGGATGGTCGGTTGTCTATGGTGATGGGAAAGTGGTGGTTCTTCCGGGGTTTGTTGGTGCTGAGGGGCTGGGGTAGCATAGCGGTCCTGTATTCCATTGGGGAGCGGTAAAGATGAGCAAGGCGTGGGTGTCCATGATTCTGATGGCGGGTTGTTGTGCCGCTGTTGCGGCGCCGCTGGTACTGGCTCCCGCAGACGGGGTGCAGGGCAAGGACAAAATAACCGCCCAGGCGGGGATTGATGTCTTGTTGAAATCCTGCCCCGCGCTGGCGCGTTATGGTGATGACTTGAAGTCCACTGGCGCAAAGCCTCGGGAGGCCCGCATGGCGGAACAGCGTGATTTGGGTTGGGAGTCGGCCGTCGAAATTCAACTGGTGGTGGTTGATCGCCCCCAGCGGATACCCTTGGAGTACAAGGCGAGTGGGCATCATTGCTACTTCGATGTCTCTCCTGCTGGAAAAAATGCGGGGGTGACGATCTCGAAAAGACCTTGCATTGCCATTTGCCAGGGCGAGGTTGAGCAATTGAATCTGCCCAATGGTTACAAATTCATTCCCGCGCGCTGAGTAGTTCCTCGGTCTTCGCTCCACATTAAACCGCTGGCATCTGCCAGCGGTTTTTATTTGTGCGCCATCGGCAACATGGCGCCATGTCGAAAACACGCAAACCCACTGCTGTCGCAATTGCTGCCCTGGCATCTTCCCTGGTCATCCAGGGCGATGCCCCGGCGACCGAGTTTCGCCTGATCCCCGCCGGGGAGTTTCAGGCGGTGGATGGTCGTCCTGGTAATGGCAAGAAGTGGAGTCTTACTCAATGGCGGGCGGATCTCATCATTGCTGCTGCTCATGCCCGCCAATCTGACATGGTGATCGACTACGACCACCAGACCCTGCATAAAGAAAAGAACGGCCAGCCTGCTCCTGCTGCGGGCTGGTTCAAAGACCTTGAATGGCGCGAAGACGGTCTGTGGGCCGTCAATGTCCGCTGGACCGCCGAGGCTGCTGCTGATCTGGTGTCAGAGCGTTACCGCTACATCTCCCCCGTGTTTCTCTACGACCAGGACTCTGGCGAAGTCCTGGCGTTACGCATGGCCGCCATTACCAACGACCCCGGGCTGGACGGCTTGACCGACTTGTCCGAGGCCACGCTGTCCTCGCTGCTTTTCGACCCATCACAACCTAAGGAGCCCTCCATGAAGGAACTGCTCAAGGCCCTCGGCTTGCCCGAGACTGCTACGGAGGCCGAGGCTTTGACCGCCCTCTCGGCCCTCCACAACGCTCACCAGGGACAGGTTGCCGCCTTGACCGCCCAGGCCACTGCCGTGCCCGACCCTGCGAAGTACGTCGCCGTCGCCACCCTGTCCGCCGCTCAGGCCGAGCTGGCCACTGCCAATGCCCAGCTTGCGGCCCTGCAAGCGGCCTCTGCTGCCGCCGAAGTGGACAAGGTCGTCGTGGCCGCGCTCTCCGCCGGCAAGCTGACCCCGGCAACCGAGCCCTGGGCGCGTGACCTGGGCAAGACCAATCTCGCGGCCCTGCAAGCCTTTGTGGAAAAGGCGACCCCGGTGATTGTGCCTGGTGCCATCCAGACCGATGGCAATTCTCCGGCGGGCGCTGCCACGGCGGCACTGTCGGCTGATGCACTCAAGGTGGCTGGGATGCTGGGCGTGTCCGCCGAGGAATACGCCAAGACCCTGGCCAGCGAATCCCAATCCAAATAAGGAGGCCGACATGGCTTTGACTCAAGATCGCAATACGCCCCATAAGGATGGTGAGCTGATCGACGTTCCTGTGGCCGCCAATGCCGTTATTCATGCCGGCGCCCAGGTGGCGGCTAATGCTACCGGGTATGCGGCTCCCGGTTCCGTGTCAACCACGCTGACCTACCTTGGCTGCGCCGAAGAGGCGGTGGACAACACGGGCGGGGCCGATGGCGCCAAGAGCGTGCGAATCCGTCGCGGTAAGGCGTTCAAGTTCAAGAACCACGGCGCCGACCCGGTCACCCAGGCCAGCCTGGGCAAGGTTTGCTACATCGTCGATGACGAAACCGTCGCCGCCAGCAATGGCACCAATACCCGTTCCGCTTCCGGCAAGGTCATCGGCGTCGAATCCGATGGCGTCTGGGTGCAGTAACGCCCATCCATCACTTCACAGGAGAAACTCATGAAGTCGTCTTTGCGCAAGATTCTCGTGCTTGGGTTGGCTGCATTTGCCGCCACCCTGGCTTCCTTCGGCGCATTTGCCGCCGATACCGTTACTCATGTCGGCCTGGGGCTGGATGCTGACCACCTGCTGCTGGTCGGCTTTGGCGGTCTGATCGTCAACAAGGAAAACCTCAATTCCCTGTTCATCAGCCTCAAGACCACCTTCAATAACGCTTTCAGCGCGGCCCCTTCGGCCTGGCAGAAGATTGCTATGTTGGTGCCCAGCACCACGGCCAGCAACGATTACAAGTGGCTGGGCAAGTTCCCCCGTATGCGCAAGTGGGTGGGGGAGAAGGTCGTCAAGGCACTGGAGGCTTTCAACTACACCATCACCAATGATGACTGGGAAGCCACCGTCGAGGTTGATCGGAACGACATCGATGATGACAACCTGGGCATCTATGGTCCCCAGGCACAGTCTGCCGGTGAGTCGGCCAAGCAGCTCCCCGACGAAATCGTCTTTGCCCTGGCCAATGGCGGTTTCGCCAACAAGTGCTACGACGGCCAGTATTTCTTCGATACCGACCACCCCGTGGGCGATGGTGCCGGCAACGTATTGAGCATCAGCAACAAGGGCACCAAGGCGTTGTCTTGCGCCACGCTGGCCGCTGCTCAAGCCAGCCTGGGTGCTGCGCGCACCGCCATGCGCAAGTTCAAGGATGACGAAGGTCGTCCCCTGGGTGTGCGCCCCAACATCCTGCTGGTGCCGCCCGCCCTGGAAGACACGGCCAATGTGCTGGCCAATAACGAGCGCCTGGAAGACGGCAAGCAGAATCCCTACAAGGGCACCGTTGAGGTGGTGGTGGGTGATTGGCTGACTTCCGATACCGCCTGGTTCCTGCTGGATACCACCAAGGCCGTGAAGCCCTTCATCTACCAGCAGCGCAAAGCCCCGGACTTCGTGAAGCAGACCGACCCCGAGTCCGACAACGTCTTCAACCTGAAGAAGTTCAAGTTCGGCGCCGAGGCGCGGGCCGCTGGCGGCTATGGCCTGTGGCAACTGGCCTACGGCTCTGACGGCACGACTTAACCCATAACCCCTGTGACCCGGTGATCCCTGGCTGGTAGTGGCCAGCCAGGGCGAGGTAAGCAAATCAATTTCAGGAGATAGAGATGGCTGAAACCAAGAAAGTACCTGGCTTGCGTGTCGCGGCCAAGACCAAGAATTTCCGTCGCGCCGGCCGCGCCTGGTCTGAGCAGGTAACCGATGTGCCGCTGTCCGACTTCACGAAGGGACAGGTCGAACAGCTCAAGGCTGACCCCGGCCTCGTTGTGGTTGATATCGAGATCGAGGTCGATGACGGCATCGCCGTCGAAGCTGCTGCCACGGCCGCTGGCAAAAAGAAATAAGCCATGACCTACGCCACCCCCGCCGAGCTGCTGGCCGCCTTCGACCCCGCCGAGATTGCCGGCCGGGCCGACCGGAGCCTGCCGCCCTTGGTGAGCCCTGAGTTGTTGCAGGCCGCCGCCCAAGGTGGCGACCTGTCTGCCTGGACGCCCGAGGAACAGGCGGCGGCAGGGGTGGCGCTGGTGCGTGTGACCCAGGCCCTGGTCCGGGCGGGGAGCAGTATCGATGGCTACGTATACCCGCGCTATGCCGTTCCCTTGGTCGTGGTGCCCGAGATGGTCAAGCAGATCGCTTGCGACCTGGCCCGTTACTACCTCTACGACGACCAAGTCACCGAGACTATCCAAAACCGCCGCGATGAAGCAGTGTCCGCCCTGCGTGACATTTCTTCCGGCCGTCTCAGCCTGGGGCCGGTCGGTGAAGCGGGCGGGTCCGTAGTGCCTGCGCAATCGGGGGCCACGGTGGAAATCACCAGCTCGCCCCAGGTGTGGTCGCATCGGGGGCCGCGCTGATGGATGCCTGGATCACCCTCGACGATCTGCGCGTGCGCGGCGCCCTGGCCGCCCTGGTCAAGCTGGGCGGAAATCCGGCGCCTGCCTTGCGGGACATCGCCACCATCGGCGAAGCATCCACCCGCATGCGCTTTCGTACCGAGACCGGGCCGGATGGTGTGAAGTGGAAACCCAGCCTGCGGGTGCAGATGTCCGGCGGCCGGACCTTGACCAAGGACGGCCACCTCTCTGGATCAGTCAGTAGCGATGTCGGGCCGGACTACGCAGAGTGGGGCGTCAATCGGCCCTATGCCGCCGCGCTGCACTTTGGTGCCACCATCAAGGCGCGATCCGGCGGAATGCTGCGGTTCCGTCTTGCCAATGGTGCCTTCGTCAGCAAGGCCCAAGTGGTGCTGCCGGCTCGTCCCATCCTCGGGGTGAATGAAGAAGACGTCGGAGACATGCTCGACGCCACGACCCGACGCATCAATGCAACCGCCGATAACGCCGGAGGTTCCAATGTTGCCTGAAATCGAAAATGGCCTGGTCGACTGCCTCAAGGACGCGCCGATCAAATCATTCGTGCGCGCCATTGCGGTACTGCCGGACCTGGAGTCGGACACCCTGGTGACGCGCATGGGTGTCGATGCCCCGGCCATCTACGTATCCCTGAGCAAGAGCTTCAAGATCACGGACGCCGGCATCGTGCTATCGGCAGGGATTGCCTGTATCGCCAAGAACAGCCGCAGTCCGTTGTCCGCCCGTCACGGCGAGGCCGGACGAATTGGTCTGCTGGAAATGCTTGACCAGGTTATCAACCTGATGGACTGCGCCCAGGCCGGCGGTGCCATCTGGTCGCCGGTCAGCGCCACCGAAATGGCGGACGCCAAATTGGAGAAGGCCGGTTTGTACGCGGCGGTGGTCAACATCGAGACCACCGCTCCTGTCCCCCTGGCCGGCGTTGATATGGGTGCCTTGCCCGACTTCCTGCGCATCCGCACCGACTACGACGTGGGGCCGCGCTTCGATGCCGCCGAACACGATAAATGGGCTGGCGATCCTTCCGACCATACCACCAGCGCCCCGGCGCTGACCGATCAACAGCATTTGCAAGAGGAGTAACCATGACCAAGGTATTCATCAAACCCACCAGTGATCAAGCCGTGCTCAAGGAGGACGGCAAGAAACTGGCGCCCGAGGGCGAGGTGTTGGAGCGTTCTGTCTGGTGGATTCGCCGAGCAAATCACGGCGAGGTCACTCTGTCCGACATTCCCAAGGAAGCGGTTGTTGAACAGGACGCCGCCACCCCTGCCAAATCCACCAAGAAGTAAACGGAGGCCGTAATGCCCGACAACATCACCTATCTCACGATCCCCACCGACTGGCGCGTGCCTGGGCAATACCTGGAGATCGACCCCTCTCGGGCGGTGCGCGGCTTGCCCACCATGCCCCACAAGATTTTGTACTTGGGGCAGCGTCTCGCCTCCGGTAGCAAAGCCGCCGGTGTGCTGACTCGGGTAACGCGCAGCACGGATGGCGTGGATTACTTCGGCCGGGGGTCGATGTTGGCCCAAATGGTGACCGCCGGTCTTAAGGTCAATCCCTACACCGAGTCCTACGCCCTCGCCCTGGACGATCTTACGGCGGGTGTGCAGGCCACCGGCACCATCAACATCACGGGGACGTCCACTACCGCCACCACCCTCTACGTTTACATCGGCGGCATCCGCTTGCCGGTTGGTGTTGGCGTCGGCGATAGCGCCACCGCTATTGGTAACGCCATCGTGACCGTGGTGAACAACGCCGCCGACCTCGCGGTGTCGGCCGCCGCCAATAATGGGGTTGTCACCCTGACGGCCAAGCACAAGGGCGCCGAAGGCAACACCATCGACGTGCGCATCGGCTACTACGGCAGCGACCCCGTGGCCATTGCCGGGACCACCCTGGCCGTTACCGCCATGCACGGCGGCAGCGGAAACCCCGATGTATTGGACGCCATCGCTGCCATGTCCAGCGGCCAGTACTACACCATCGTGATGGGCTGGACCGATGCGGCCAATTTGATGGCCCTGGAAAACGAGTTGAAGAGCCGCTTCGGCGGCATGGACATGCGCACCGGCCACGCCTTTGCCTGGCCGAGCGGCAATCTGTCGGCACAAGCCGCCCTGGGCGATTCCCGCAACAGTCCGCACAGCACACTCATCAATGGCGTCGGCCAGCGCGTACCGACCTTGCCCTGGGTGGCAGCCTCCCAGGCCGCCGCTGGTATCGAGTTTTCCGGTGCGAATGATCCCGCCGAGCCTTTCCGAGGAATCTTTCTGCCTGATGTACTGCCTCCGGCAGAAGTCGACCGTTTCCAGGCCACAGAGCGCAACCTGCTCCTGCACAACGGCATCAGCACCTGCTATGTGGGTGACGACGGTGGGGTGTATGTGGAGCAGGTGATCACAACCTATCAATCCGATAGTTTCGGGTTGGATGACGTGAGCTTGCTGAAGCTCAACACCAAGTGGACGGTGGATTACATGCGCTACACCTTCCGCACCGGCATTGCGCGCAACTTCCCGAAGCACAAGCTGGCCGGGGATGACGTGTTGCTGAAGATTCAGCCGGGCCAGCGTATCGCCACACCAAAGCTGATCACCAACGTTCTTCTCGGCGAGGGACGAAAACTGCTCACGGCGGGCCTGCTGGAGGACTACGACCAGTTCAAGGCCGACTTGAAGGTGGTGCGCTCCCTCGCCGACGTCAATCGGGTGAACGCGATCCTTTCCCCCAATGTGGTCAATCAGTTCGACGTGTTTGCCGCGTCGATTCAATACGTCCTTTAAGGAGAAACGACATGACGCAACTGACCGGCCGGGTGTTTATCACCGTCAAGGGCCAGCGGGTTCGTAGCGAAAAGGGAGCAGTGCTGCGCAACTTTGGCGGCATCAAGCGCACCGGGATTGCTGGTGATACGGGCGTGGCCGGCTTTACCGAGGAGACCGTGATCCCGGAAATCGAGTGTTCGATCATCCACGGCGACGACGTGAGCTTGACCGACATTCTCGCCATCACTGACGAAACCATCATCTTCGATACCGACAGCGGTCGGAGTTTCGTTTTGACCAATGCCTGGTGCTGCGGAGAGCTGGAGCTTTCCGATAGCAAGGTGAAAACCAAGTTCCAGGCCCCCACCTGCGAGGAATCCTGACATGAAAAATCCCAAAAAACGTTACGTCATCGAGAATGGGATTGCCCGCGGCACCTTGCCCATTGGCCTCAAGGTCGGTGAAACCGTGCATCGTGACTTCGAGATGCGTGAATACGACGTCGGCGATTTGATCGATGCCGAGGGCGAGGCGCGGGCCGCTGATGTGTTCAGCTTTGCCGCTGCTTTGCTAACTCGCCAGCTTACCCGGGTGGGGAGCTTTGACGGACCGTTCACGGTGGGCCAGTTGCGAAAGCTCAAGGCGGCAGATTGGGCCACGTTACGGGCGGCCCAGCAGGAGCTTGAAGCCTCGGGGGAGCCCGGTTTGGGCGACGGCAACGATTCGTCGATGGAATCGCCCTGATCGCCCTGCGCTTTGGTTGGTCGCGGGCGGAAATTATGTCCCTTCCGCCCGACGAGTTTAAGTACTACCTGGACCTTTTGACAAAGAAACCCTCCTGATATGGCCGGACCTCGTGACTTATCCCTGTGGATGCGCCTTTACGCCGATGCGTCTAACTTCGTGCGCGGCGTGGCTACGGGTGAGCGGGCCGTCAAGGGTTTCTCCGCCACGGCTCGGCGAGAATTCGATGCCGTGCGCAACACCCTTGGCGGCATAAAGGGCCAGTTGGCCGGTCTTGGTGTCGGGGTTGGTGGCGTGGCGCTGCTGGCGCAATCGGCCCGCATGGACAAGAGTCTGAACCAAATTGGCCAGACAGCCGGTGTGGCTGGCAGTGAGGTGGTCAATCTGCGCAAGGAGTTGTTCTCGATGGCGGCCGAGACCGGGCAGTCGGTGGAAGCCCTCCAGCAGGGCTTCAATAACGCCGTGCAGTCCGGCCTGAATTTTGGTGAATCCCTGCCCGTGATCAAGGCCACCAATGTGGCGATTGCCGTTACTGGAGCAGCCGCAGACCGTCTGACGGCTAGTCTTACCGTAGCGGGGACGGCTTTCCATTTCGACCTATCAAAGCCCGGCCTTGCCCTGGAGCTGCTGGACAAAATGACCGTGGCCGGGCGCCTGGGTAACGCGGAGCTGGAAAACCTGTCGGACATCTTTGCCCGGGTCGGGGTCAATGCCGCCTCGGCGGGGCTGGGGTTCAATCAGACGCTGGGGTTTATCGAAGGTCTATCGATGGTGGAACGCCAGCCGGAACGACTGGCGACCCTGGCCGATTCGACCTTGCGCCTGTTCACCAATCTCAACTACATGAAGGAAGCCGCGCAGGGAACCCATGTGCGCTTCTTCGAGACGGATGGTAGTCGTCGCGATCCGCTGGCCGTATTGAAGGACATGAAGGCCCAATACGACAAATTGGGTTCCGACAAGGCCCGCGCCGTCTGGATGCAGCAGTCCTTCGGCAAGGCCGATCTGGACACGATCAAAGGCCTGCGTACCTTGTTCAATGGCGACATGCTCACCAAGGTCGGTGAATTCTCAAAAGAGATTGGTGATGCCGGCGGCACCTTGAAGCGCGACTTGCCTGATGCCCTGAGTAACGCCGTCGACCAGACTGGCCGTCTGAAGTCTGAGCTGCGCAAGGCCGCTGACGATTTTACTCAGCCCATCAACAACACGATCCAGCAGCTCATCAAGTGGGGATTGGACAAAAAAGAAAACGGCGGCCTGGGCCTGGATGGCAAGGGCATGATCCTCGGCGGCGGCGCCTTGGCCCTGGGCACTCTTGGAGCGGCCCGTTATGGCGGCAAGGCCGTCGAGGGGCTGCTCAAGCGGTTCGGCGGTACGGCGGCTGGGTTGGCTGAAGGCAAGGCGCTGGAGGCGGCGGCAGGCGTGACGCCGGTATTTGTCGTCAATTGGCCTGGCGGCGGCTTTCCTGGTCTGCCGGGTGCCGGCGGCGCGGCGGGTGGTGCGGCGGAAGAGGCGGTACGCCGGGGCAAGTGGTTGGCGCCTGGTGCCATCAGTTCGATGGCTTTTGCGACCGCGCCTCTCGCCGCTATGTGGGGTGTCAAGTCGTGGGCCGAGGACACCAGCCAGGACCAGTCTCGGGTCCAGGGGATTCGTGACTCCGTGGGCTCCCCCGCCGAACGGCTGCTGTCCTGGCTGGGGTTGGACTTCAAGGGGAGATTCGATAGCCAGACTGCTCGTAACCGAGAAGGTCTGGACACGACGGCTGAAGTGAAGGGGCAGATTGACATCAAGGTCGGCCCCACCGGCGAGGTGGCATCTGTCCGCGCGACTAGCCGTACCCAGGGCGTCAATCTCAATGTCGATGCTGGTCCTTTGGTGCTGTAAATGAGCTGGCGCGACCGACTGCTTCCGGCATCCTTTCGTGGTGTGCCGTTCCAGGTAAAACGGGCCACGACCCAGGTAGGTCGTCGGGTGGCTTTGCATGAGTATCCCTTCAAGGATGATCCTTGGCCTGAGGATATGGGGCGTGCCACCCGGCGCTTCAGCATTGAGGGGTTCGTTGTCGGCGACGACTACGACCTGGCGCGCAATGACCTGATCGAGGCGCTGGATACGGAGGGTCCGGGTGAGCTGGTGCATCCCTACTATGGCCGCCGCATGGTCAGCCTCGCGGGGCCTGTACTGGTTTCCGAATCCTCGACGGAGGAAGGCGGTGTTGCACGGTTCCCGATGGAATTCATCCCATTCGTGGAAAGTGTCGAGCCGAGCGCCCGCATCGATACCCGCGAGCAGATCAATGCGGCCGCCGATGAGGCCAATGCAGCGGCAGCAGATGACTTCGCGGACAATTTCTCCGTCGACGGCGAGGCTGACTTTGTTTCAGCATCCGCCGTCGAACGGGTGCGGTCCCTGGTGGACTCCTTGCACGGCATTCGACAAGGGATGCTGCCGGATTTTTCCGTGGTGACGGATTACCTGGTGGCCGCCAAGATGCTGACCGGCGGCATTGCCGGGATCATGCGCATCCCCACCGATCTGGCTGGGCGCATCATGGGCTTGATCGCGGGAATTCGTGGCCTGGCGATTGCCCCGGCATTGGCCTTGGACGGGCTGCGCAAGCTATTCGGGTACGGCAAGAAGGATAAGGTGGTCCTGGCCATTCCGCGCCGGACGTCGTCACGTATCGTTCAGTCCAATAACGCCATCGCCATCAACAACCTGGTGCAGCGGGCGGCGGTTATCGAGTCGGTGGTGGCTGCATCGACGATGGAGTTTGACAGCTATACCCAAGCGGTCGCCGTGCGCGATGAGCTGGTCGAGCAAATCGACGCGGTTGTGGCCGATGCACCTGACCCGGTCTATCGGACCATGACCAATTTGCGCCTGGCCCTGGTGCGCGACGTGGCGGCCCGTGGCGGGGACCTGGGCACCGTGGCCGAGGTGACGATGGCCCGCACCCTGCCGGCCCTGGTGGTGGCGTACCGGATTTATGGCGATGCGACCCGTGACGCCGAGATCGTGACGCGCAATGCTGCCTTGGTACGCCATCCCGGCTTTGTCCCCGGCGGCGTGGCCTTGGATGTCCTGAAAGCCTGATATGAGCGACGCGGACAATATCCCGGCTGAGTTGCTTGTTGGTGGCGTGTATTACGGCGGATGGACAGACATTTCCGTGACCCGGTCCATCGAACAGGTTGCCGGCACCTTCACGCTGGAAGTCACGGAGCGCTGGCCGGGAAGTATTACTCGCCGCCCCATCCGGGACGGGGATGCCTGCCAGGTGCTACTGGCGGACCAGGCGGTGATCACCGGCTACGTCGATGACGTTGAGCCGCTTTTCGATGCCAGCAGCCACACGCTGCGTATCCAGGGCCGCGACAAGACGGGCGACTTGGTGGATTGCTCGGCCATCCACAAGAGCGGGCAGTGGCACAACGTGAAGCTGGATGTGATCGCCCGCGATCTACTCAAGCCTTTTGGCATTGGTCTCAAGGTGGATGTTGATGTTGGCTCGGCGTTTCCGAGCTGGAACATCGAGGAGGGAGAGAGTGTTTTCGAGAATCTTTCCCGTGCTGCGCGGCTGCGGGGTGTATTGCTGATATCGGACACCGAGGGGAACCTGGTCGTTACCAGGGCCAGCACCAATCGCATTGAGGATGCGGCCTTGATCGAGGGCGAGAACATCGAGGCCGGCGAGGGGCGGTTCTCTTGGCGTGATCGGTTCAGCCAGTACATCATCAAGGGGCAAGCCAAGGCTACCGATGACTTCTTCGGTGAGGCGGCCTCTCAAGTGCTTGCCACCGCCAAGGATGACGTGGTGGATCGTTATCGTCCCTTGGTGATCCTGCCCGAGGATCATGGCTCCGGCGGAACGATGCGTGACCGCGCCGAGTGGGAACGCAACGTTCGGAGAGGCCGCTCTAACCGCGCGACCGTTACGGTTCCTGGGTGGGCGAGACCTAATGGCCTGCTATGGACGCCCAATACCCTGGTCCCGGTCAAATCGGAAAGCCTGGCTGTTGACGCGGATATGCTCATCGCCGGCTGCACCTGGAAGCGTGGTGGTGAGCGTGGGACGGTAACGCAGTTGGCGATTGCCAGTCCGTCGGCGTTTGCCTTGCTGTCCGGCGTCACCGCCGGTGGCCGGCTGGGCAAAAAGATGTTCGAGAAGGAAGAAAAGCGCCGCAAGCAACAGGGCGCGGACTGGAGCATTTTGTGACCCGGGAAATCCACAAGCTACTCGGACCCATGTCCCGTCGCCTTCGCCTGATGGCCAGTCGTGGAACGCTGACCCGCGTGGACGACGCAGGCAAGATGCAACGCGCTCAGATGGCCTTGCTGGCCGGTGAGGTGCGCGAAGCCGTCGAGCGGTTCCAACAATATGGGTTTTCGTCGGTCCCCCTGCCTGGGGCGGAGGGGGTTTTCCTGTCCCTCAATGGAAGCCGCGACCAGGGGGTGCTTATTTCTGTTGAGGATCGGCGTTACCGCCCGGCCTCCCTGGAGGGGGGTGAATCCGTCCAGTACAACCACAAGGGCGATCTGATCCATATCAAGGCAGACCGAACCATCGACATCCTGGCCGAGAACAAGGTGCGGGTGAATAGCAAGGTGGTGGAACTCATTGCGGCCGAGAGGGTGCGCGCCGATACGCCACGCTTTGAATGTACTGGCGACGTGGTTGACCGTTGTGATGAGGGCGGAAGCAGCATGGCTGACATGCGCACCGAATTTAACGATCACCGCCACATTGAAAACAATGTGCCGGGCGGTAAAACCGAAAAGACTGACAGGGAGATGTGATGGCCGATATCAAATCCATCTTCATCGACATGGGACATGGTGTCGACATGGCCCTAGTGGATGGGCTCCTTGCCGAAGACGACGGCCTCGATACGGCCATCATTCTGAGCCTGTTTACCGACCGCCGCGCCGAAAAGAGCGACACGCTCCCCCTGGGGGCAACGGATCGCCGTGGCTGGTGGGCAGATGCTTTTTCCACGCCGATCGGCGACAAGATTGGTAGCCGTTTGTGGCTGACTTGGCCGGGAAAGCAGACCGCCGAGAATCTGCGGAATGCCGAGCTTTTTGCCGAGGAAGCGCTGGCCTGGTTGGTAACGGATGGCATCGCCGCATCGGTCGCCGTGTCGGGGAGTAATCCCCGCGATGGCCTGCTGGCGTTGTCGGTCCAGATCGTCAAGCCCAGCGGAGACACGTTGAATTATCAAATCGATTCCCTCTGGAGTGCCGTGGCATGAGCTTTAACCGTCCATCTCTTGCCGAGTTGATTGCTCAGAAACTGGCCGACATCGAGGCTAGGCTTCCTGGCGCCAGTGCCCAAGCACGGCGCAAGAATCTCAATGTATTGGGCACCGTGGTGGCAGGGGGTGAGCATGGCATTTACGGTGCCCTTGAACAGCTCTGGAAGAGATTGCTGCCATCGACGTGCGCCGATGAGGATGTGCCCGAGCATGCCGCCATCTGGCTCACTGAACCGCGCATTGCAGCCTCTTACGCGAGCGGATCGGTCGAGGTGTCTGGTACCAATGGCGCCGTGGTTGATGCGGATACGGCTCTCCAGCGCTCGGATGGTACGCAGTACTTAGTCGACAATGCTGCCACCGTGGCGGGGGGCATTGTGTCCCTGTCGGTGACGGCCGTTGATCCCGGTGAGGCTGGTAACGCTGACGCCGGTACGGTGTTGTACTTCGTCTCTCCTGTATCGGGTTTGTCGTCGTCAGGAGTGGCAACTGGCGATGGCTTGACCGGCGGCGCAGATATTGAGTCGTTTCCGGCGGAGCGCACCCGTTTGCTGGCCAGGCTTCGCAATCCTCCCCAGGGTGGCTGCGGCCCGGACTACGTGGGTTGGGCCAAGGAAGTGGCGGGGGTGACTCGGGCCTGGGTGTATCCAAAGGAGCTGGGGCGGGGCACTGTGACGTTGCGCTTCGTGAGGGACAACGATGACAGCCCCATTCCGACCGTGTCGGAGGTGGCGGCTGTCCAGGCATATATCGACGCTCGTCGTCCTCCCGGCGGGGAGTTCTATGCCTTGGCCCCGATCCCTGACGCGGTGGTGTATCAGATCCACCTCTCTCCCGATACCCCCGCTGTCCGGTCGGCGGTTGAGGCCGAGCTGATCGACTTGCATGCCCGCGAAGCTACGCCGGGTGGCAACTACTACGACCCGGACGCACATGTTTTCAAGACCGGCGGTGTGCTGCTGCTGAGTCATATGCGCGCCGCCATCAGCCTGGCAGCGGGCGAGGAGGATAGCGAGCTGGTTTATCCGGCGGCCAACATCGTGTCCGCGACGGGGCATATGCCGGTGTTTGGTGGGGTGGTGTGGGTATGAACGCCCAGGACTATCAGCGCCAGTTACTGGCCTTGCTGCCGCCGGGAAAGGCGTGGCCTACCGATGAGGATACGGTTCTTGCCCTGCTGCTTCTAGCCTTGGGGGACGGCTATGCTCGCGTGGATGATATTGCCGCCCTGATTCTGGCCGAGCGTGATCCCAGGCATGCCGTGGTAACGCTGTCGGATTGGGAGGCCGCCCTGGGGTTGCCTGATCCGTGCGTTATTGCATCTGGCGAGGAGCAGACCATCGCCCAGCGCCAGGCGGGGGTGTACGCCAAGTTGGCAAGCCCTGCGGTTGTCAGTCGTCAAGACTTCATCGCCTTGGCTGCGCAATTCGGTTACAGCGACGTGACCATCGAAGAGTACGGGCCGGCGCTGTGCGATGGTCCATGCGATGCCGCTCTTTGGACTGAGGGTGACCGCTTTGCTTGGCAGCTCAATCTGCCGGCGACAGGCGGAACTTTCCCTGCAACGTGCGACGGACCGTGTGACGTACCGCTGGCTGCTTGGGGGGATGCGGCCTTGGAATGCCGCGTGAAGCAGTTGAATCACTGCGAACTGGATGTCCTGTTCGCCTACGTATAGGGAGACGCCATGAAGCGGATCAGCACATTGAATCGAGTACTCAACCTGTTCGGTGCCGGGAAAGACGGTTTCAAGAATGGGAATAAAGCCGAGGGCATTCCGGCAACGGAGCTTGATGAATCATTCTGCAATTCCTTGCAGGAAGAGATCGCCAACGTTATCGAGGGGGCTGGTATCACGCTGAATGGCGCGGACTACACCCAGCTTCGCCAGGCCATCATCAAGATGGTCCAATCTGGCCAGCGGGCGGTGGTGATCAATAACGCCACCTTTGCGCCTGCGGTAACGGGCACGGGCAAGGTGGTGTATTGGGACTCGGCCAACAGCCGCTTTGATCTGGCCCTTGCCGATGGCACGGCCAAGCAGAACGCGGTCGGCGTGGCCGACGTGCCCAGCGGCAACGTGTATGCGATTGGCGCCGCCGTGTTGTTTGCCGGGCTGACCCCGGGTGCCCGTTACTACCTGGATGCGACGACTGCGGGCGCGATGACGACCACCGCGCCGGCCAACGGGGTGTATATCGGTGTCGCCAAATCGGCCACCGAGATGTTCGTCGATGTCGACGCGGTGGGTGTCAGCACGGCGCAGGCCAACATCTGGACCAAAGGCCAGTCCGGCGCATGGGCACCGCTGCCGGCGACCACGGGCACGGTGCTGATGGACTTCACTGCGGCCAATCTCTTCACCGGCCAGGCCACGGGCAACATCACGTTCGGCAATGGCTATACCGGCCCCGGCGCAGGCAAGGGGGGCTCCTTCATCATCCGCGTACAGCAGAACGGCGCTGCCCTGTACAACTGGGCCTTTGCCAGCAACTGGAAGTACGTCGGCGGCAGCGGCGCCATTCCTGGCCAGACCCAAACCCTGGGGGCCTGGGATGAGATCGTCGGCCAGGTGCTGACCGATGGCACGATCAGCTTCTCCGTGCGGAGTAACGTTGCATGATCCCCGGCGCCCCTCACCCCCTCCTGATGGCCGGCGGCGGCGACCCCATCGACGAGCTGGGGTCCATCGCCCACATGCTTCGCTTCCGAAGGTCGGCAACCGCATTCTTGTCATTGACTTGGGCTGCTGACGATAACCGAAAGACATTGACGCTGCGGGTGCTTCATAAGCGCGGGTCGTTAGACGCGCTCGAGCAAATATGTGCAGCCAATTACAACGGCGGTGCCGATGTGTTTACCGTTGCGTTCTTGGCGGATAACACTTTACGAATCATTGGAAGAAATGGCGGCGTTGATGTCTTGAACTTGACGACGAGTCGAGTGTTCCGCGGCCCCGCTGCACTGATCGATATTCACGTCAAGATTGACACGACACAGGCGACGGCATCTAGCCGCGTGATTCTTTCGATTAATGGCGTCCCAGAGACTTCATTTGTCACCGCGAACTACCCTGCTCAAAACACCGATCTTCAATGGGGCGCTGCGATTTTCCCGCCTCAGATCGGGCGAGAAAACACCGGGAATTATCTGGACGGCCCTATCGGGCAATTTGCCTATGTCGCTGGTCAGGCGCTCCCGCCTACGGTATTTGGTCAGTTCCATCCGCTCACAAAGCAATGGCGCCCGAAAACCAAAGCCGCCATCCGCGCCGCCGTGGCGGCGGGTGGCGGTGCCCGTAACGGCTGGGGCGTGAATGGCTGCTTCCTGCCCTTCGAGCCCGCCGACTTCGCCGCCGGCATCGTCTATGACCGCAGCCAGTCCGACACCGACACCACCGGCAACAACTGGACGCTGAACAACATCAACGTCACCACGCCGGGGCCGACTTATGACCTGCTGACAGACGGGACGGATAACTTCGCAACATTTAATCCGTTGGATTCGAGATCAGCAAATACATATTTAAATGCGAATCTAAGAGTTGATACCGGTGCAGTGTCACAAGGTCCAGTTACTGCAACAATTAATTTTCCTGAGAGCGGGAAATGGCGGGTTGATACAACCGTTAATGCCATCAACGCAGATCCAATATTCTGCGTAATGAACAACGGTGTTTCAGCTTTTGCAAATTATGTTGGCTTCGGCGGTGGTCAGATTTGGGTCAACGGATCGGTAATACAAACTGGTTTGGCGGCACCATCAGTCAATCAGAACGTATCCACACTGATTGACAAAAACACCAATCAGGTAAGATTTCTAATTGACGGTGTTCAAGTCGGGACTGCTGTAACAGTCTCTATCCAAAATGCCGTCTTTACTTTGTCCGACTCCACGAGTGGCGGCGGGTGCAGTGTTTCAGTCAATTTCGGACAGCAGCCTTGGCCTTATCTTCCGGGGTTCTCCGACTATAAGGGGCTTTCCGCCAAGAACCTCCCAAAGCCCACAATTCCCAACGTCGCCTCCTGCTTTGCCGCCGTTACCGATTCCGGCGCCAATATCCTGGCCACCCTGGCAGCGGCGCGCACCGGATGGCCGGCCTATATCGACATCGTCAAGCGCCGCGACCCGACGGCAGAGGGCTGGCGCTGGTCCTTCTCGGACGACCCCGGCTATGCCCTGGACAGTGCCAGCGGCACGGCGGGGCGCTTTGCCTACCCGGCCCTGGCGGGCACAAGCTATGTCGGCTACTCGCTCAAGGTGTCCGCCGCCAACGGTGTGGCGACAGGACGGCTGGCCCATGTGAGCGGCACCGCCGATACGGTGGTGGACGGGCTGGGCAATGCCCGCAAGGTGGTCATCTTGGTGAGTGAAACGTCGGGCAACTGGTTTTTCTACCACCCCGATCTGACCGCCGGGAAGCTGCTGTATCTGAACAGCACTGCCGGAGAGACCGCCGACGCCAGCATCAGCGCGATGTTGAGCAATAGCTTCACGGCGGCTGCGGCGCTGCCGAGCGGAATGTATCGGTGGATTGCCCTGGCCGAAGGCGAACTCATCAAACTCTTCAAGGACACGGGAAACGGGTCAACGGATGGTCCGATGGACAATTTATCGATGCTCCCTCTCTTGTACGTTCGCAAGCTCTCTATTGGGCCAACGGCCTCTTGGCATGTTTTTGATGGCGTGCGTAACAAGGGCAATGTCTGCGACAAGGTCATCTATTTCGATGATTCAGCCGCCGAGGTCACTGAGACTGTAAATCTGATCGACCTCGACTCGACCGGCGCAAAGATGCGGGGTGCTCACACATACACCAACAACGCAGGCAGTACCTTTGTCGGTCTGGCCATCGGCCAACCCTTCCGCTACGCCAACGCCCGATAGATCAAAAGGAGAACCCATCATGATCAAACGCCACGGCCAACCCTTCGCCCTGCCCACCCTGGGATACGGCATCGCCGACGACGAAGCCCGCACGATCTACCCCGCCGGCCTGCCGGAAGGGGTGGAGGGCATCCACTACCCCGCCGGCACCGGCCCGCTCTTCACCGAAGATGGCCGCGCCGAACTGGGCATTACCGAGGAAGCCGACCCGGCCTACCCGGACGACCGTTACTACTGGGTGCACGGCCTGCTGCCCGACGGCACCTGGGACGCCGCGCCCAAGGACTTGGCCGGCCTGCGCCAGGTGGCCATTGCCCAGGTGAAACAACAGCGCCAGGCGGCGCTGGATACCTTCCCCAAGTCCAGCGGGGTGGGTGAGGTCTATGCCGAGAACCTGAAGGCCGCCCAGGCGCACCTGGCGGGCAACGGCGGCACGGTGATCATGCGCGACGGTTCGACGGCGGAAGCCTACCTGGGCCACATGGCGATGGGCATGGGCCTATCGGTCGCGGCCTTTGCCGACTACGTGCTGGCCGAGAACGCCGCCGCCGCGACCAAGGCCCGGGAGATCGAGGCCGAATACGTGCGCCTGGTGTATTCCTTCATCCCGGCCTGCACCTTCGAGCAGGTGCAGACGGTGGTGGATGGCTTCCGGGCGTTCTGCGGGGAGCGGATGGCATGATCATCGAAGAGATTCAGAAAGCAGGGGCCAATGCCCGAGCAATGGGCGCAAGCCTCCTGGACAACCCCTACTACAAATCCGAGGCGATGCCGGCGGCGACTGGTGAGTCCATCCAGGACTGGCAAGCCAAGGCCAAGAATTGGGAGTTTGGCTGGGAGATGGAAGGCATGGCCCAGGGAATTGGCTGAAAAAGACGGTGCGACCGTTACGGGTGCGGGAACACCCGTAACGGCCACCTCCCGCAGACAGGGCCTGCGTTCGGCCAAGGCACCGTACCGTCGCGACGGCGGGCCAAGGCTACCACGTAATAGGCATGTGACTTGGAAACGATACGATGCGGTAGCTGCAATAGAAAACTCGCCGAGGCTGATTACACCCGCCTCAGCATCAAATGCCCCCGTTGCGGGGTGCTGAATCACCAGGTGAAGGCCGAGAGCCCCAAACCAGAACGCCACGGAGCGTCCCTATCCAAGGAGACCCACCGTGGCCACCAAAAAAAGCACCAACCGCAAGACCCCGCTCTTTGAAAATCAAGACCATATAACGCTTCCTGGCGCCGAGCTGTACCGTGGCGACTGCCTGGCGATCATCCCCGGCCTGACTGGGGGCTTTGACGCCGTGGTAACGGACCCACCCTACAGTTCAGGAGGCCAGTCCAAGGGGGATCGGGCACGGTCCACCGGAGATAAGTACCTCAATAACGGCTCGACTCAGTTTCCCGACTTCCTGGGGGATACGAAGGACCAGCGGGCCTACCTGCATTGGTCGGCCCTGTGGATGGGGCTTTGCTATGACCAGGTGGTCGATGGCGGCTTGATGATCGCCTTTACCGACTGGCGCCAGCTCCCGGTAACGTCAGATGCCATCCAGGCGGCAGGTTTTACCTGGCGCGGGGTGGGGGTCTGGGACAAAACCGAGGGCGTTCGACCCTACAAGGGCGGTTTCAGGGCGCAGTGCGAGTATTTCGTCTGGGGCTCCAAGGGGTCACTCAAGGGCGAAGGCTACGCCCCCGGCCTGTTCCGGGTGCCTCCCCGAGCTGGTGGCAAGTTGCACCAGGTCGGAAAGCCGTTGCCCCTGATGGAGCAGCTTCTGGCCAACCTCGGCCCCCGTATTCTGGACCCCTTCATGGGGTCGGCGACCACTGGGGTGGCGGCTTTATCCCAGGGCAAGGAATTCACGGGAATTGAGGTCAGCGGGCACTACTTCCAGGTGGCGCTTGATCGCCTGGCGGGGAAGTAAAAATATCGTGCTTCCTAGCCGGATAGACTTGACTCTTCCGGCTAGAGGAGCGTTACTGGCAACGTCATATTTTTGAGAGAAAGAGCCAGCCATGACCCCGCAAATGCACCCCAAATTTGATGCCGACGACTACAGCTACCTGGCCGCTAAAGGGTGGTCCGATGCCGAGATTCTTAAGCGGTGGACCGAGGAGTATCAGCAAGGAAAAACGGAGCCGTGCAGATGGTCCGGCGCCCAGGAGAAGCTAAAGGCCACCTTAGCAGCCGCAGCCTCCCGGTAACGACAAGCGCCCGCCGGGCGCTTTTTTTGATCTTGGCAGTGCCAAAAGCAGCGCAAAACAGTGCCAAAAATCGCGCCGGCTTACA